>NZ_BARF01000091.1 GCF_000367365.1 Streptomyces prunicolor NBRC 13075
CGCCGCAGCCGACCGACGACGGACGCTTCCTCGCCTCTCCAGCGGAGCGCTACGCGCTGGTGGGGTCCTCACCGCGGTCCAGGGCCTTCCAAATGTCCTCGGGGCGGTCCGGGTCCACCACCGGAGCCCGCCGGGGGCGAGGCGCGCCGTTGCGTTCGTAGCGGCCCGACATCGCGGGCCAGCGGCGGCCGTAGAACAGGGCGAGGAGACCGGCCAGCAGGATCAGGCCGCCGCCCACCGCGGCGACGTAGGGCCAGGCCGTGTGGTCGAAGGCGTGCACGACGGACGAGGTGTCGCCGGAGGCCTGCGCGGCCTTGTCGTCGAGCGCGGAGCTGTCGGTGGCACCGAGGAGGGCCGCGGCGACGATGCCCGCGCCGGAGAGCGCGAGGAGGGCGGAGACCGCGAAGCGGCCCGTCCTGCGGACGGCGAAGACGGCGACGAGCGCGGCGAGACCCACTATGGCGAGCGCCGCGGGCACACCCGTGACGTCGCTGCCCTTGACGGACAGCGGGAACGCGTCGCCGGCCACCGTCGCGGTCCCCATCGACCAGCGCTGACGGGTGGCCAGCAGTGCCACGGCCGCGCCGAGCGCACCGCTCAGCAGAGCCACGGCGAGGCTGCGGCGGCCGGCGCGCGCGGGGCCTTCGCCTTCGGAACGGGGGTGTGGAACAGCAGCAGTCACGTAGTCCACTATCGCTCGAACCCCGGGCGAACCGTCACCCGGGGTTCATATGACCCTCGTCCTATTGCCCGAGCCGGTTCGCCGTGTGTACCGCGCGGAGGACCGCCGCCGCCTTGTTGCGGCACTCCTGGTCCTCCATCTCCGGGTCGGAATCGGCGACGATGCCGGCGCCCGCCTGGACATAGGCCGTGCCGTCGCGGAGCAGGGCCGTACGGATGGCGATGGCGGTGTCGGAGTCGCCCGCGAAGTCGAGGTAACCGACGCAGCCGCCGTACAACCCCCTTCTGGACGGCTCCAGTTCGTCGATGATCTGCATCGCGCGGGGCTTGGGCGCTCCCGAGAGGGTGCCGGCCGGGAAGCAGGCCGTGAGGACGTCGAAGGCGGTACGGCCGGGCGCCACGCGGCCGGTGACCGTCGAGACGATGTGCATTACGTGGGAGTACCGCTCGACGGACATGAAGTCGACGACCTCGACCGAGCCGGGCTCGCAGACGCGTCCCAAATCGTTACGCCCGAGGTCGACCAGCATGAGGTGTTCGGCGCGCTCCTTGGGGTCGGCGAGGAGTTCGTCGGCGAGGGCCTGGTCCTCCTGCGGGGTGGCCCCGCGGTGCCGGGTGCCCGCGATCGGGTGGACCATCGCGCGGCCGTCCTCGACCTTGACCAGGGCCTCCGGGGACGAGCCCACGACATCGAAGCCGTCGAAGCGGAACAAGTACATGTACGGGGACGGGTTCGTCGCCCGAAGGACTCGGTACACGTCCAACGCGCTTGCCGTGCACGGTGTTTCGAAGCGCTGGGAGGGGACGACCTGGAAGGCCTCGCCCGCGCGGATGCGCTCCTTGATGTCCTCGACGGCCTCCTTGAAGTCGGGGCCGCCCCACAGCGCGGTGTACTCGGGGAGCTCGGAGGGCGGGAGCTGGGCGGGCGGCTGGGCCACCGCGCGGGAGAGGTCCGCCTCCATGGCGTCGAGGCGGGCGATCGCGTCCGCGTAGGCCTCGTCGACACCGGTGTCGAGGTCGTTGTGGTTGATCGCGTTGGCGATCAGCAGGACCGAGCCCTCCCAGTGGTCCATCACGGCGAGGTCGCTGGTGAGGAGCATGGTCAGCTCGGGCAGCTTGAGGTCGTCGCGCTCGCCCGGGCCGATCTTCTCCAGGCGGCGGACGATGTCGTAGCCGAGATAACCGACCATGCCGCCGGTGAAGGGCGGCAGGCCCTCCTGGTGGGGGGTGTGCAGGGTCTCGATGGTGGCGCGCAGGGCGGCGAGCGGGTCACCGTCGATCGGGACGCCCACGGGCGGGGTGCCGAGCCAGTGGGCCTGGCCGTCGCGGGCGGTCAGGGTGGCGGCGCTGCGGACGCCGACGAACGAATATCGGGACCAGGAGCGGCCGTTCTCCGCGGACTCCAGGAGGAAGGTGCCGGGGCGCTCCGCGGCGAGTTTGCGGTAGAGCGCGACCGGGGTGTCGCCGTCGGCGAGGAGCTTGCGGGTGACCGGAATGACGCGACGGTCGGTGGCCAGCTTGCGGAACGTCTCGAGGTCCATGGCGGCTGACCCTACTGATCCGAGGCGGCGGTGCCGGAATCAGCACCTTCTTTAAGAAGGCCTTCTCTGAAGCCTTCTTCGGGGCCTTCTTTTAGGAGCACGTCCGCGTCGAAGCACGTGCGGGCGCCGGTGTGGCAGGCCGCGCCGATCTGGTCGACCTTCACAAGGACTGTGTCGGCGTCGCAGTCCAGGGCGACCGACTTGACGTGCTGGAAGTGGCCGGAGGTGTCGCCCTTCACCCAGTACTCCTGGCGGCTGCGGGACCAGTACGTGCAGCGGCCCGTAGTCAGGGTGCGATGCAGCGCCTCGTCGTCCATCCAGCCGAGCATGAGCACCTCACCGGTGTCGTACTGCTGGGCGATCGCGGGGACGAGCCCGTCGGCGCTGCGCTTGAGGCGGGCGGCGATATCGGGATCGAGGCTGCTGGGCTGGGGCGTGCTGGTCATGGGGCCATTGTGCCGCGCCCCACTGACAGTCCCGGCCGGGTGTCCACTGTGCGGACCCTCCGCGCGGTCGTAGGCTGACGGTATGTCGACCTTCGCCAAGCGTGAACGACTTCTGCTCGCCGATCTCCTGGAGACCGCGGGCCCGGACGCCCCGACACTCTGCGAGGGGTGGCGGACCCGGGACCTGGCCGCACACGTGGTGGTGCGCGAGCGCCGCGCCGATGCCGCCGGCGGCATCATGATCAAGCAGCTCGCGCCGCGCCTGGACCGGGTGATGACGGAGTTCGCGGCGAAGCCGTACGAGGAGCTGATCCAGCTCATCCGTACCGGCCCGCCGCGCTTCTCGCCGTTCCAGCTCAAGCAGCTCGACGAGGCGTCCAACACGGTCGAGTTCTACGTCCACACCGAGGACGTACGGCGGGCGCAGCCTGAGTGGACTCCGCGCGAGCTGGACCCGGTGTTCCAGGACGCCCTGTGGTCCCGGCTGGAGCGCATGGCCCGGCTGGTGGGCCGCAGTGCGCCGACCGGGCTGGTGCTGCGGCGCCCGGACGGGCAGACGGCGGTCGCGCACAAGGGTGCGCCGGTGGTGACGGTGACCGGTGAGCCCTCGGAGCTGCTGCTGTTCGCGCACGGGCGGCAGAGCGTCGCCAAGGTGGAACTGGACGGCGACGAGAACGCGATCGCCAAGCTCCAGGAGGCCAAGCAGCTGGGGATCTGAGCCCGCGGTTGTGAACAGGCCGGGTCAGTCGGGGAGTTCGGCCCGCCGCAGGTCTCGGACGCACAGCGCGATGACTCCACCAAGACCGCAGACCACCGCGCTGACCACGAACACCGGGCCCGTGCCCCACGCGCCGATCGCCGCGGCCGACAGCGGCATGCTCAGCGGGGCGAAGCCGAGGCTGGCCAGGCTGGAGACGGCGGTGACGCGGCCGAGGTAGGCGGGGTCGGACCGGGTCTGCAGCAGGGCGCCGCACATCACGCCGCTGAGCCCGGCGAGCAGTCCGATGAGCAGGGCGATGCCCACCGCCGCGAGGACGCTCGGGACGTAGGCGAGGGCGCCGATGGCGACGGAGCCCGCGATGAGCGACCAGCCGGCCACCTGCCCGGCGTGCGGAAGCCGGCCCCGCACGGTCAGCACCGTCGAGGCGGTTCCCGCGCCGACCCCGAACCCGGCGAGCACCCACCCCATCCCGGACGCCCCCCAGCCCCGCTGGTCGGCGAGCAGGGTCAGCCCCACGTTGAGCGGGCCGGCGAACCCCAGGTCACCGAGGGCGATGGCCAGCATCAAGGGCGCGAGGACACGGTGACGGCGGACGTAGCGGAGCCCGACGGCCAGGTCGCGCCACGCGGTGGTCGTACCGACGGCGGCCGTGTCGCCCGGCGGCAGCTCCCGGACCCGTACCGAGATCAGTAGGGGCACCGACACCGCGATCAGCAGCCCGGCGATCCCGAACGCGGCCGTCGCGCCCCCGAACGCCACGGCGAGGCCACCGAGCGGGGCGCCGAAGATCACGGCGAACCGGTACGCGAGGCCCCGCATGCCCTGCACCCGGGCGAGCTGTCCCTTGCCGGTGATGCGCGCGGGCAGCGCACCCACGGCGGGTATGAAGACGGCGTCCACGATGCCGAAGACCAGGGCGAGCGCGGCGAGCGGCCACAGCCCCGGGCCGGTGAGGAACAGCAGCGCCGCCACCGCGAGCACGGCCGCGCAACGCACCGCGTCGCTGCCGATGACGACCCGGCGCGGACCGAAGCGGTCGGCGATCACTCCGCCGCCCAGCATCAGTACCGCGCGCGGGAGCGCGCTGACCGACATCACCAGGCCGGCCTGCGCCGGGGACCCCGCCTGCACGGCGGCCCAGGACAGCGCTACGTAGTAGACGCCGTCGCCGGCCATCGACGACGCGTAGGCGCCTAGCCAGCGCAGGACGTTGGGGTCGCGGTGGGCGGGTCTGTCGGTGGCTGTGCCGGGGGCTGTGAGCGTGGTGGGCACGGGAGTTCGTCCTCTCCGAGGCTCAGGCGCGGAACGGGAAGCCGTACAGGTGGATCGCGACGTTCTCCCGGCCCTGGGTGTCGCCCACCTGCTCGGCGACTCGCCCCCTGGCCTGGTACTTCTTGATCAGGGCGTCCAACTCGTGCCCCAGTTCGGCGAGTTCGGGCGCGTTCAGTCGTGGGAGGTACTCGCCGTCGAAACCCGCCGAGCGCCACTCGTCGCTCCAGGACTCGGACTCGTCGAGGTGACGCCGGTACAAGTCGACACGCTGCTCCAGCAGCGCCCGCACGAGCGCCCCCTGGGTGGCGAGCTTCTCGGGGGCGTCCTTCACGTCCTCGTGCCGCACGATCAGGCTTTCGGCGGCGGTCCGCCACCAGCGCTCCCGACCGTCACCGCTCTGCTGCTCGGCCTCCTCGATCAGCCCGTGCTCGGCGAGCTTGCGCAGGTGGTAGCTCACCAGCGAAACAGCCTCGTCGACCTGGTCGGCGAGCTGCGACGCAGTCGCCGTACGGGCCACGTACAGCGCCCGGTACAGCTTGAGGCGCAGCGGGTGCGCGAACGCCTTGAGCGTCCCCAGATCGGTGATGTTGCGGGTCTCGTCCGAGGTCATGCATCCGACGGTAGATGCGAAAGGAAAGTTGCGCAATATATTTTGCGCAACTTTCCTTTCGCATCCACCCACAAGTAAGCCCCGACCGCCAGGCAGTCGGGGCTTACAACGCCTCTACGGAGTCACCGGACCGGAAATCACCTCACGGGGTGACCCGCCTCTCGCAACGCCTGCTTCACCTCACCGATCCGCAGATCCCCGAAGTGGAAGACGGAAGCCGCCAGCACCGCGTCCGCCCCCGCCGCCACCGCCGGCGGAAAGTCCGCGAGCTTGCCCGCGCCCCCGGAGGCGATGACCGGCACGGTCACGTGCTTGCGCACCGCGGCGATCATCTCCAGGTCGTAGCCGTCCTTCGTACCGTCCGCGTCCATCGAGTTGAGCAGGATCTCCCCCGCCCCCAACTCCGCGGCCCGGTGCGCCCATTCGACGGCGTCGAGGCCGGTGCCCTTGCGGCCGCCGTGGGTCGTGACCTCGAAGGAACCCGACTCCGTACGGCGCGCGTCCACGGACAGCACCAGCACCTGCCGCCCGAACCGCTCCGCGATCTCCCGGATCAGCTCCGGCCGGTTGATCGCCGCCGTGTTGACGCCGACCTTGTCCGCGCCCGCCCGCAGCAGCTTGTCCACGTCCTCGGCCGTGCGGACGCCGCCGCCGACCGTGAGCGGGATGAAGACCTGCTCGGCGGTGCGGCGGACCACGTCGTACGTCGTCTCGCGGTTGCCGGAGGACGCGGTGATGTCCAGGAAGGTCAACTCGTCGGCGCCCTCGGCGTCGTAGACCTTGGCCATCTCGACGGGGTCGCCCGCGTCACGCAGGTTCTGGAAGTTGACGCCCTTGACGACCCGGCCGTTGTCCACGTCCAGGCAGGGGATCACGCGTACGGCGAGCGTCATGACGAACCTCCGCCCTCGGTACCGGAGCGGTACGCCTCCACCTCGACCTCGACGACCAGGCTCGGGTCGACGAAGCCGGACACGATGATCATCGAGGCGGCGGGGCGGATCGCGTCGAAGAGTTCCTTGTGTGCGCGGCCCACGTCCTCGACGTCCCGGGCGTGGGTGATGTACATACGGGTGCGCACCACATTGGCGGGGCCGAGACCCAGTTGCTCCAGCGCCGAGAACGCGACGTTGAACGCGTTGACCGTCTGCTCGTAGGGACCGCCCCCGGCGATCTCGCCGTCCACTATCGACGTGCACCCGGAGACCAGCACCAGGCCGTTGGGCAGCTGCACCGCGCGGGAGTAGCCGAAGGCGTCCTCCCAGGGCGCGCCGGTCGACACGCGTCGTAGCTCGGTCACCGGGCCACCGCCTCCAGGGCCTCTTCCAGGGTGAACGCCTTCGCGTACAGGGCCTTTCCGACGATGGAGCCCTCGACACCGACGGGTACCAGCTCGGAGATGGCGCGGAGGTCGTCCAGCGAGGACACGCCACCGGAGGCCACGACGGGGCGGTCGGTCGCCGCGCAGACGTTGCGCAGCAGCTCCAGGTTGGGGCCCTGGAGGGTGCCGTCCTTGGCGATGTCGGTGACCACGTACCGGGCGCAGCCCTCGGAGTTGAGGCGGTCCAGCGTCTCGTAGAGGTCGCCGCCGTCGCGGGTCCAGCCGCGTCCGCGCAGGGTCGTGCCGCGTACGTCGAGGCCGACCGCGATCTTGTCGCCGTGCTCGGCGATGACCTTGGCGACCCACTCCGGGGTCTCCAGCGCGGCGGTGCCGAGGTTCACCCGGGTGCAGCCGGTGGCGAGGGCGGCGGCGAGGGTGTCGTCGTCGCGGATGCCGCCGGACAGCTCGACCTTGATGTCCATGGCGCCGGCGACCTCGGCGATGAGCTTGCGGTTGTCGCCGGTGCCGAACGCGGCGTCCAGGTCGACGAGGTGCAGCCACTCGGCGCCGGAGCTCTGCCAGGCGAGGGCGGCCTCGAGGGGGGAGCCGTAGGAGGTCTCGGTCCCGGACTCGCCGTGCACCAGGCGGACGGCCTGGCCGTCGCGGACATCGACGGCGGGGAGGAGTTCGAGCTTCGAAGGCATCAGAGGGTTCCGATCCAATTGTTCAACAACTGCGCTCCGGCGTCGCCGGACTTCTCGGGGTGGAACTGCGTGGCCCACAGGGCGCCGTTCTCCACGGCGGCCACGAAGGGCTTGCCGTGCGTCGACCAGGTCACCAGGGGGGCACGCATCGCCGGGTTCACGACTTCGAGGGACCAGTCGTGGACGGCGTAGGAGTGCACGAAGTAGAAGCGCGCGTCCGCGTCGAGGCCCGCGAAGAGCTGGGAGCCCGCCGGGGTGTCCACGGTGTTCCAGCCCATGTGGGGCACGATCTCGGCCTGGAGCGGCTCGACCGAGCCGGGCCACTCGTCCAGGCCCTCGGTCTCCACGCCGTGCTCGATGCCGCGCGCGAACAGGATCTGCATGCCCACGCAGATGCCCATCACCGGGCGCCCGCCGGCCAGCCGACGGCCGACGATCCAGTCGCCGCGCGCCTCCTTGAGGCCCTGCATGCAGGCGGCGAAGGCGCCGACACCGGGCACCAGCAGGCCGTCCGCGTTCATGGCCTTGTCGTAGTCACGCGTTATCTCGACCTCGGCACCCGTGCGCGCGAGGGCACGCTCGGCGGAACGGACGTTCCCGAAGCCGTAGTCGAAGACGACGACCTTCTTGGAAGCGTTCTTCGCCGCGCTCAACTCCACACCGCCAACCGCATGACCCCCGCGACCAGACACATCGCCGCGCCGATGGAGACCAGCACGATGAGGCTCGCCGGCATCTTCTGCTTGACGAAGGAGTAGACCCCGCCGAGGAGGAAGAGTCCGACGACGATCAGGAGGCTGGAGAGGCCGGTCACAGCGCGCCCTTCGTGGAGGGGAGGATGCCGGCCGCGCGCGGGTCGCGCTCGGAGGCGTAGCGCAGCGCGCGGGCCAGCGCCTTGAACTGGCACTCCACGATGTGGTGTGCGTTGCGCCCATAGGGCACGTGCACATGAAGCGCGATCTGGGCCTGTGCGACGAAGGACTCCAGGATGTGCCGGGTCATCGTGGTGTCGTACTCGCCGATCATCGGCGCCATGTTCTCGGGCTCGGTGTGCACGAGGTACGGGCGGCCGGAGAGATCGACGGTCACCTGCGCGAGGGACTCGTCGAGCGGCACCGTGCAGTTGCCGAACCGGTAGATCCCCACCTTGTCGCCGAGCGCCTGCTTGAAGGCGGCGCCGAGGGCGAGGGCGGTGTCCTCGATGGTGTGGTGCGAGTCGATGTGCAGATCGCCCTCGGTCTTCACGGTGAGGTCGAACAGACCGTGCCGGCCGAGCTGGTCCAGCATGTGGTCGTAGAAGCCGACTCCTGTCGACACGTCGACCTTGCCGTGCCCGTCGAGATCGATCTCGACGAGGACCGACGTCTCCTTGGTCGCCCGCTCCACACGTCCTACGCGGTTCATGCGCTCTGCTCCTTCTTCAGTTCACGGACCGCGTCGAGGAACGCGTCGTTCTCTTCGGGGGTTCCGGCGGAGACCCGCAGCCACCCCGGGATGCCGTTGTCCCGGACCAGGACGCCCTGGTCGAGGATCTTCTGCCAGGCGGTGTGCGAGTCCGCGAACCGCCCGAACTGCACGAAGTTCGCGTCGGACTCGACGACTTCACACCCGAGGGCCTTCAACTCGCCCACCAGCCGGTCCCGTTCGGACTTCAGCTGCTCGACATACCCCAGCAACGTGTCGGTGTGCTCCAGGGCGGCCAGCGCGGTCGCCTGGGTGACGGCGGACAAGTGGTAAGGCAGCCGTACGAGTTGGACGGCGTCGACGACCGCCGGGTGCGCGGCGAGATAGCCGAGCCGCAGGCCCGCCGCGCCGAACGCCTTCGACATCGTCCGCGAGACGACGAGATTCGGCCGACCTTCGAGCAGCGGCAGCAGCGAGTCGCCGTGGCTGAACTCGATGTACGCCTCGTCGACGATCACCATCGACGGCTTGGCGGCCTGCGCGGCCTCGTACAGCGCGAGCACCGTCTCGGGCGGAACGGCGTTGCCCGTGGGGTTGTTGGGGGTCGTGATGAACACGACGTCGGGCTTGTTCTCGGCGATCCAGCGCTCGGCGGCGGCGAGATCGATCGTGAAGTCCTCGTTGCGCGGACCGGAGATCCAGCCGGTCCCCGTGCCGCGCGCGATGAGCGCGTGCATCGAGTACGACGGCTCGAAGCCGATCGCCGTACGGCCGGGCCCGCCAAAGGTCTGGAGCAGTTGCTGGATGACCTCGTTGGAGCCGTTGGCCGCCCACACGTTCTCGACGCCGACCCGGTAACTCCCGGTCTTCGTGAGGTAGTTGGCCAGCTCGGTGCGCAACTCGACCACGTCCCGGTCCGGGTAGCGGTTGAGATCGCGGGCGGCCTCACGGACTCGCTCGGCGATGCGCTCGACCAGCGCCTCGGGCAGCGGGTAGGGGTTCTCGTTGGTGTTCAGCCGTACGGGGACGTCCAACTGGGGCGCGCCATAAGGGGACTTGCCGCGCAGCTCGTCCCGTACGGGAAGATCGTCGATTCCGAAGCTCACTTGCCGGGCACCTTCCAACCGAACCTTGCCTTGACCGCCGCGCCGTGCGCGGGCAGGTCCTCCGCCTCCGCCAGCGTGACCACGTGATGCGCCACGTCCGCCAGCGCGTCCTTCGTGTAGTCGACGATGTGGATGCCGCGCAGGAAGGACTGCACGGAGAGCCCGGAGGAGTGGCAGGCGCAACCCCCGGTCGGCAGCACGTGGTTGGAGCCGGCCGCGTAGTCGCCCAACGACACGGGCGCCCAGGGTCCGACGAAGATCGCGCCCGCGTTCCGCACCCGGTCGGCGACCGCGGCGGCATCCGCCGTCTGGATCTCCAGGTGCTCGGCGCCGTACGCATCGACGACCCGCAGGCCCTCGTCGATGCCGTCGACGAGGACGATCGCGGACTGCCGGCCGGCCAGCGCCGGGGCGATCCGGTCCTCGATGTGCTTGGTGGCCGCGACCTGCGGTTCCAGTTCCTTCTCGACGGCGTCCGCGAGCGTCACGGAGTCCGTGACCAGGACGGCGGCGGCGAGCGGGTCGTGCTCGGCCTGGCTGATCAGGTCGGCGGCGACGTGCACGGGGTCGGCGCTGTCGTCGGCGAGGACCGCGATCTCGGTCGGGCCGGCCTCGGTGTCGATGCCGATCTTGCCGGTGAAGTAGCGCTTGGCGGCGGCGACCCAGATGTTGCCGGGCCCGGTGACCATGTTGGCCGGGGCGCAGGACTCGGTGCCGTGGGCGAACATCGCGACGGCCTGGGCGCCGCCGACGGCGTAGACCTCGTCGACGCCGAGCAGCGCGCAGGCGGCGAGGATCGTCGGGTGCGGCAGACCGTCGAAGTCCGCCTGCGGCGGCGAGGCGAGCGCGACGGAGCCGACGCCGGCCTCTTGCGCCGGGACGACGTTCATGATCACGGACGACGGGTACACGGACCGACCACCCGGGGCGTACAGCCCCACCCGGTCCACCGGCACCCACTTCTCGGTGACCGTGCCGCCGGGCACGACCTGGGTCGTGTGCGTCGTACGGCGCTGCTCGCGGTGGACGAGCCGGGCGCGCCGGATGGACTCCTCCAGGGCCGCGCGCACCGCCGGGTCGAGCTGCTCCAGCGCGTCGCTGAGCGCCTGCGCCGGGACCCGTACCGATTCCAGCCGCACGCCGTCGAACTTCTCGGCGAAGTCGATCAGCGCCGCGTCGCCCCGATGATGCACGGCCTCGCAGATCGGCCGCACCTTCTCCAGGGCGGCCGAGACGTCGAAGTCGGCTCGGGGCAGCAGGTCGCGCAGGGCGGGCCCTTCGGGGAGGGCGTCACCGCGCAGATCGATTCGGGAGATCACGCGCCAATTCTCTCAGACGGCGATCGACGACTGCTCACGCATATCAATGGCTGATACAGACCGTGGCCGGAACCCGGAAGATCCCCTTCACGTCTAGTGTTCCGGGCGTCACGGAGCGGGCATGAACAGCTGTGCGAAACCCGTGAGTAGTTGAGAGGGATGAAAGAGCAGTGACCGAGGGTGCCGGCCTCCGCGCGGGGGATGTGCCGGACGATCTGACCGCCGCCGAGGCCGGTATGTGGCAGGCCTTCCGCAACGGCAGCGTGTACGACCTGAGCAGCGGCGACACGGTCGTCGACGATCCGCACGGCGGGCACCCGTGGGGCCCGGAGCGGACGGTACGGGCCCGCATCGTGTGCTGGCTGCTCCTGGACGGCCCGCCCGCGCTGTCGGGCCGGGTGGCCTCCCTGAAACTCACCGGCGTGCAGATCAGCGGCGTGCTGGACCTGGCGGGCGGCACCGTCACGCCGTACGTCGAGCTGAAGGGCTGCCGTTTCGAGCGGGAGGTGCTGCTGCCGGAGGCCCGCTTCCGGACCGTACGGCTGGTGGACTGCTCGGTGCCGCGCCTGGAGGCGGCGCGGGTGCACACGGAGGGTGATCTGCATCTGCCGCGCTGCCGCTTCCACAACGGCGTCCGGCTGACCGACGCGCACATCGGCACGGATCTGCTGCTCAACCAGGCGATCGTGTACCGGGACCGCACCGGGCGTTCGATCGCCGCCGACGGCATGACCGTGGGGCAGGATCTCCAGGCCGAACTCCTCGAATCGCACGGTGAGTTGAGCCTGCGCAGCGCCAAGGTCGGCGTCTCGCTTAGTCTGCGCGGCGCCCGGCTGGCGAACCCGTACACGCGACTCGCCCTGAACGCGCCCCAGTTGACCGTGGGCCGCACCCTGTACCTCACCCCGGCCGGTGTCGGCGGCCCGTGGCTGAGCGGCACAACTCCCGCGCGCGGGACCCGCATCCAGCGTTTCTCGTGCCAGGGCGGGGTGCGGCTGGACGACGGGCGGTTCGGGGACGCGGTGGACCTGGAGCGGGCCCGGTTCACGTTCACGGACAACCAGGAATTGTCGCTACTGCGCATCCAGGCGCCGGAGTTGCGCTTCCTCGGGGAGGGGCCACAGCGCGGGAAGGTGGTGCTGTCGGGGGCACGGGTGGTCAACCTGATTGATTCGGCGACCAGTTGGCCGGGTCCCGGCAACCTGCACATGGGCGGCTTCGTGTACGAGAACCTCGTACCGCAGGGCCCGTTCCCGCTGGACACCCGCCTCGACTGGGTGGCCGCGGCGACCGCCGAGTACGCCCCGGAGCCGTACGAGCGGCTCGCGACCGTGCTGCGCAACGCCGGTGAGGACGAGGACGCGCGGGAGGTGCTGCTCGCCAAGCAGCGCAGGCGGCGGGAGAGTCTGCCGGTCGCGGCGAAGGTGTGGGGGGTCGTGCAGGACTGGACGGTCGCCTACGGGTACCGGCCGGGCCGGGCCGCCGTATGGATGGCGGTGCTGTGGGCGGCGAGTTCGCTGGCGTTCGCGCACGCCGACCACGCGCCGGTGAACGCGAACGGGCATCCGCCGTGGAGCCCGGCCCTGTTCGCGCTGGATCTGCTGCTGCCGGTGATCGACCTGGGGCAGGTGGGCCAGTGGCAGCTGCACGGGGGCTGGCAGTGGCTCTCGGTGGCGCTGATCCTGCTGGGGTGGATCCTGGCCACGACGGTGGCGGCGGGCGCCACACGCCTGCTTAGACGCGGTTAGGAACCCGCTCGCAAAGGCCCCGGGCACAGCACTCGAACAGATGAGCAACAGTCACCTTTTACCTGCCTTTGACCAGGGCGCGTACAACTTTCAGGCGGGTGCTCAAACGGTCTGGCGCACTCCGGATCCACGGTCTTTCAATGGTCGACACCATGGCTCTGCTGCGCGCGTTCATCCGTACCGCCCGGATGGCAAGGAACACCTCGCGGCTCGCCGCCGGGCTGCCGGCCGACGACGAGGTCCTCCTCGACGCGCCCGACGACCGGCTCGGCCCCGCGCTGGTCGCCGCCGGGCGCGGCGAGTACGGCCCGGCCTCCGCACTGCTGGCCGCCACGCGCGCGTCCGCCGAGTGGGAGGACCGCGACCGCCACACACGCCGGCTCGCCGCGTTCGCCCGCTCCCGCCCCGAGTGGCTGGACGACTGGTGCGCGGCCGCCCCGCAGAACCCGGACGCACTCCTCGTCACGGCCCAGCTGGCGATGGACCGCTGCTGGGAGTCACCGGCCCGCGCCGAACTGCTGCGCGAGCTGAGCCCGCTGATCACCGCGGCGGCCGAGGCCGAACCGCGCGACCCGGTGCCCTGGCGCATCGCCCTCGACCGGGCACGGGGCACGAACGCCGGGCACACCGAGTTCGAACGGCTGTGGGGCGAGGCGGTCCGCCGCTCCCCGCACCACTACGGCTGCCATGTGGCCGCCCTCCAGTACCTCTCGGCGGCCTGCTGCGCGCAGTGGGGGAACACACCACACACCGCCCGCTGCTCCCACCGCGCGTGCTTCGACTTCGCCGAGCCGGCCGCGCAGGACGCCCTGCCCGGCTCGCTCGTCCAGGCGCTGCCGGTGCGGGCAGCCTTCGCCTGTCTGACCGACGGCTGCGCTCCGACGGTGCCCCGCGCCCGCCTGGACGCGGCGGCCGACCTGGCGATCGCCCTCTCGGCCACCTACGCGGCGGCGGACCCCTGGCCGGCCGAGGTCCGCAACCTCCTGACCTACGTCCTCATCCGCCTCGAACGCTGGACGGACGCGCTCGACCAGCTCCGCCTGATCGGCCCGTACGCCACGTCCTTCCCCTGGGACCGGATCTCCGACGACCCGCTGGGCCAGTTCCTCGAAGTCCGGGACGGCGTACGCATGGCGGTGGCCTCGGACATCCCGCTCGGCGGCCCGATTCCCCACACTCTGCGGGCGATTCCGACGCAGCCGTGGGCCTTCGAGGACGCTCCCGGGTATCCACGGAGTGAGCACGACGGACGTGCCCGCTCCGGCGACCATTAGGCTTTTGCGCCGTGACCACCGTCCGGCTGCCGCTCTTCCCCCTGAACTCGGTTCTGTTCCCGGGGCTCGTGCTTCCTCTGAACATTTTCGAGGAGCGCTATCGCGCCAT
Organism: Streptomyces prunicolor NBRC 13075; assembly: GCF_000367365.1. Lineage (GTDB taxonomy): Bacteria > Actinomycetota > Actinomycetes > Streptomycetales > Streptomycetaceae > Streptomyces > Streptomyces prunicolor. The sequence continues at coordinate 14,257 of NZ_BARF01000091.1, forward strand.
GATGCGCGATCTGCTCAAGACCCCTGAGGAGGATTCGCGCCGATTCGCCGTCGTGGCCATCCGCGACGGCCACGAGGTGGCATCGACCGCCCCGGGCATGCCCGACCAGACGGCCGTGCCCGAACGCGGGCCCACCGCCGGCTTCGGCCCCGACCCGCTCAAGGCCTTCCACTCGGTGGGCTGCGTCGCCGACGCGGCCACGATCCGCGAGCGCGCCGACGGCACCTTCGAGGTGCTGGCGACGGGCACGACCCGGATGCGACTGCTCTCCGTGGACGCCTCGGGCCCGTTCCTGACGGCCGAGCTGGAGGAGCTGCCCGAGGAGAAGGGCGACGAGGCGGGCGCCCTTGCGGAAGGCGTGCTACGCGCGTTCCGCCAATACCAAAAACGCTTGGCAGGCGCCCGCGAACGCACCCTGTCGACGGGCGAGGCCGAACTCCCCGACGAACCGGCGGTCGTCTCCTACCTGGTGGCCGCGGCGATGATGCTCGACACGGCGACAAAACAACGCCTCCTCCAGGCCCCCGACACGGCTTCCCGCCTCCGCGACGAACTGAAACTCCTTCGCTCCGAGACGGCCATCATCCGTAACCTGCCGTCCCTGCCCGCGTCGGACCTGACCCGAGGCCCGACAAGCCTGAACTGACCCCGGAAACCGGACCAACTGATGGCCAAGAAGCCAAAACAACAACAGTCGGGCGGCACTCCCGCGACGGTCGTCCTGACGACCGCGGGAGTGCCGTACGACCTCCACGCCTACGACCACGACCCGTCCCACCCCTCCTACGGCGAGGAGGCGGCCGAGGCGATGGGCGTCTCCCCGGACCGGGTTTTCAAAACCTTGCTGGCGGACGTGGACGGCACGTTGACGGTCGCCGTCGTCCCGGTGGCGGGCCAGCTGGACCTGAAGGCACTCGCGTCGGCGGTGGGCGGCAAACGCGCGACGATGGCCGACCCGACCCTCGCCGAACGCACCACGGGCTACGTCCGAGGCGGCATCTCCCCCCTGGGCCAACGCAAGAAACTCCGCACGGTCCTGGACGACTCGGCCACCTCCCACCCCACGATCTGCGTCTCGGCGGGCCGCCGCGGCCTGGAGGTGGAACTCTCCCCCGAGGACCTGAAAACCCTCACGGCCGCGGTACTGGCCCCCATCGGCCGTGCGTGACCTCTCGACGCGACGCCCGTCCTGGGTTAAGCACAAGGGGCATGTCGAAGAAAACGAGAAAACGAAAGTGGCGCGTACGAAAGCACAGGGCTAATCACGGCCACCGACCGGCGTAGGCGTTTCGGACGCCGGTCCGGTGACTGGCGGGGATGGCTTCTGGACGCAGGGGGCAACGCGGCGCGACTTCTCGACGCCGACGGGCAGAATCCAGCCCGTCCGGCGATTGAGGACGAGGCCGTTCAGGCCGATGGGGGTCTGGGGGCGGAGCCCCCAGGCGGGGCTGAAGGGGCAGAGCCCCTGGAGGATGGGACGGGTAGGGGCGGCGGGGGCGAAAACCGCCCTAGCTCATCGGCGCCCCGTACCCATCCTTGGGAACCGCCCCGTCCTGCACATACACCGGCTCAGGATCCCGCGGCCCGAACAACGCCGTCAGCCCCAGATGAACGACCAGCGCGGCCACCGGCCAAGCCAGCAACGCCCCCTTCGCGCTCAACTTCAGCGGCGCGGAGAACGTAACCCCCTTACCGACAGCCTTGGCATGCGCGAGCACATCCTTCGTGGGCCCGAACCACATCCCCAGCCGCCAGGCGAGGAACGAAGCGAGCAGCCCTCCCAGGGCCAGCGCAGCGACCAGCGGCACTCCCCCACGCCGCCGCAACAGGAACACGCCAAGCGCACTCAGCACCCCGAAAGCCACCGCGAGCAGAGTGAACGTTCCGTCCACCCCCACCGCCTGCTCGCCCTCGGAGTCCTTGAGGTAGACGACCCAGCTCTTGTCGACCACGTCCCCGACCAGCGGCACATGCGGCGCCAGCCACCACCACAACACCCCGAGCAACACCCCACCGAGCGCGACGGCGACCGTGACGACCACGCCCTCGATCAGCTCGGTCTTCATCCCGGGCCCGTCCTGGCCGTAGGACGCTTCCTGCGGGGGATACGCGGGATACCCGGCACCGGAGGCACCCGGGTCGGCCGAGGCGCCGGGGTCACCCGAGGTGCCCGGATCACCCGGCGGCTGCCACGGGTCGTGCGGGGACTGGTCACGCGGCGGCGGAGGCGGAGTCAGCGGTGCGGTCACACCGCCATCGTGCCAGGCCCCGCTGTGCGGCGCGTCACCGGACGGCAGCCCGACGGTAGGCCCAGGCGGCGACGGCCAGCGAAACGACCCCGACCCCGGCGCATACGGCGAGGTCACCGAGGACGAGCGCCCAGTCCGGATGCGCGGCGAAGGTCTGCGCGAACGCCTCCACGCCGTACGTCGAGGGCACCAGATCCCGCAGGAACCGCACCGCGTCCGGCATCCGATCGGCAGGCAGCACACCCAGCAACAGAGCCGCGGACATACCCAACTGCCCAAGCAGCGTGGCGAGTTCAGGGCGAGGCGCAAGCAGCCCGAGAGCCGCCCCGAGCCCGGCGAGCGCGGCCCCGGCGAGCGGGATCACCGCCGCCAGGATCCAGATGTTCCCCATCGGCAGCCCGAAGAGCACACACCCGAAGACGGCGGTGAGCGCGGTCCCGGGCACGGTGAAGGAGGCGTACGCCCCCGCCGCGCCCAGCACCACGGCCGCGGGCGGCACCGGCAGGGTGGCGTAGTGGTCGAGCCCGCCGCTGCCGCGCAGCTGTCCGAAGTACTGCGCGAGCAGGTTGAGGCCGACGTAGGCGACGACGAGCACGGACGAACCGGCCACGACGAACCGGGCGTCGTGGCTCCCGCCGTCGACGACCCCGCGCATCATGATCAGGATGCCGACCGACTGGAAGGTCGCCACGAACAGCAGCGGGATCCGCGCGACCCGCGCCCGGGACAGCTGTGCCCGGTACACGGCGGCCATGGAGGGCCACAGCCTGGCCTTCGGCCCCAGCTCGGCCGCGCCCGTCCCGACGGCCTCCGGCACGGCCAGCGGGCCACTCGGCAGAACATCGGCGGATACGACACTCACGTCGCGCTGCTCCTCTCGACACCGGCAGTCGCCCTGTCCCATACGGATACGACGGCCCGTGTACTCATGCTTTCACCAGCCCCTGTGCGTTCCCGCCCAGTGCCAGGTACACGTCCTCCAGGCTGGGTGTGGCCAGGGTGAAGTCGTCGAGAGCGGCGAACGCGGCCCCGCCGGTCACCGTGGCGACGGCCACCCGGGCCTCCTCCGGGGCGAGCCTGAGCGTCCAGCGGCGCCCGGACTCGACGGCCCGGTCCCGCAGCGCGGCGACCTCCGGGACGTCCAGCGGCGGCTTCTCCCGCCACACCAGCTCGACCCGCACCTCGCCCGCGACCTGTTCCTTGAGCCCGGCGGGGGTGTCGCAGGCGATGACCTTGCCCTGGTCGAGGACGGCGACCCGGTCGAGGACGGTCTCGGCCTCGATGACGTTGTGGGTGACGAGCAGCACGGTGGACCCGCGCTCGGCCCGGCGCCGGTCTACGGCGGACCACACGGCCCTGCGCGCGACCGGATCCATCCCGGTGGTCGGCTCGTCGAGCACCAGCAGCGACCGCTCCCCGACCAGCGCGGCGGCCACACACGCCAGCCGCCGCTGCCCACCGGACAGCTTCTTGAGCGCCCGCCCGGCGATGGCCGTAAGCCCCAACTCGTCCAGTACGGCGTCCCGTTCGGCCCGCGCGTCGCGCAGGTCCAGGCCGCGCAGCCGGGCGGTGGTCTCGGCGGCCAGCGACACGGTGAGTTCGTCGAGGGCGGAGGACTCCTGGCCGAGGTAGGCGAGGATCCGCGCGGCCCGCTCCGGGTGGCGCACGATGTCGTGCCCGAGGATCTCGACGCTGCCGGCGTCGGGCCGCATGAGCCCGGTCAGCTGGCGTACGAGGGTGGACTTGCCGGCGCCGTTCGGCCCGAGCAGTCCGAAGATCTCGCCCCGGCGGATGTCGAGGGTGACGTCGTCGGTGGCCCGCACCTCGGGGGTGCCCGGCGCACCGCGTCGGCCGCGCACCGCCGGATAGGTCTTGCTGAGCCCGCGCACCGCACACACGACATCCCCACCGTGTCGAAGTGCCACTCCCGCGCGCGTACTCACGGGACGAGACTACGGGGTCCGGGAGGCCCGCCCGTTCGCGGGTCGGTCGAGAACGGCACATTCGTCGGTAAAGCCGCCCCGCCGCACGGCCGCCCGGCCGGCTCCGCTCACTCGCCCGCGGGTGCGTGCTCCGCGGCCGTCCGTACGTCGATCTCGCGCCAGAAACCGGCCCGGATCGCGTACCGGTCGTGCTCGTCGATCTGGTCGTCCTTGTGCGCGAGGAGGCCGAACCGGGCGGCGTAGCGCAGCAGTTCGCCGTCGATGCGGTGCGGGACGCGCGGGTACATCCCGGACAGTTTCTGCAGGTTGCTGCCGTGGTCGCCGAGGCGGCCCATCCAGCGGCGGGCGAAGACCTGGCCCACTTCGTAGGGGTCGCCGCCGACCGTGGTGATGTCTTCCTCGCGGTCGGCCCAGCGCTGCTCGGCGGTGGTCAGCTGCGCCAGCGTCGGCATCGAGGCGACCTCGGGGGGCTCGGCGGCGCCGCCCGGCCGGTCGACCCACCCTTTGTCGGAGGACCAGCGCAGGGTCGCGCTCGTGGGCTGCGGTACGGGTTGGGCGGCACCCGGGGCCTTCAGGCTCGCGAGGTCCTTCGGGGTGGGCACGCCCTTGGACGCGGGCACCCGCTCCTGCGAACCGTTCTCCGAACCCGCCTCGGCCGCCGCGTGCTCGCCCTCCTCGGCCGGCCGCTCGCGCGTGGCCGGTGCGGACTCGGGCAGCGGCGCGGACAGGATCGCGGCGATCTCCGGCCGCGGCACCGGCGGCGGCGCACACACACCGCCGAGATCCTTCGCCCGTACGGCCTTGGTGATCCAGGTCCGGTCGAGCACCCGCCGCTCGTCGGCCTCGGCGACCAGGTCCTCGGACTGGTTGTAGTCCCCGTCCGCGGCCTGCACGGCCCACAGGTGTACGGCGACGCCGTGCTCCTTGGCGGCCATCATGCCCGGCAGCAGATCGCCGTCGCCGGTGACGAGCACGACGTCGGAGCAGGCGCGGTTGCGGGCCAGTTCGGTGAGCTCGGCGTGCATGGCGGCGTCGACGCCCTTCTGCGCCCAGCGACCGTCGCTGCGGGTCAGGGCACCGAGGCGGACGGTGACGCGGGGCATCACGCGCAGCCTGCGGTGCTCGGGCTGCGGGACGCGGTCGGGGGCGCCGTCGAACCAGTAGATACGCAGCAGGGGGCGTTCGGTGTCGGACTCGGCTCGCTCGCGCAAACCCTGGATGAGGGCGGCGTGATCGACGGTGATACGGGAACGCGAGGGCTCTCCGGCGAGGAGACTGGCCGCCGCCCCCAGCAGATACCCGGCGTCCACCAGGACGATGCAGCGGTCCACGCGACTCACCCTCTTCCCGGTCGGTTCACTTCGGGCTTGCTTCGAGTCTGCCCGACCGCGCAGGGGTTAACGGCCCGAACTCGATCTTCGGCGTGGCGTTTCGGGGCTTCTCTCTCGTACCAACCATGTCACACACGGTAATTATCCGAAATGCGTTCTTCGTCAGCCTATGTGAATCTGGTCGCGGCCCTGGCCCCTAGATCCCCCTCAGGAGGCAGAGCACCATGGCCAAGAACAAGAACCGTGACCGTAAGCAGCCGCAGTCGGAGCGCGCCCAGGAGCAGGCCACGTCGTCCTCGATGGAGGCACAGGCCGAGCAGCGCATATCCCAGGTGACACCGGGCGACATGGCCCGCAAGGGCAAGCAGAAGCGCTTCGGCCACAACTGAGGCCTGCTTCAAGGCTTGTTGAATGACTGAGGGGCGCATCCGTTGGCGGATGCGCCCCTCAGTCACTTCTCTGTCGTCTGTCGCCTGTTGCCCGCCGCCTGTTGCTCAGCCGGCCAGACAGGCCGCGCCGAGCAGCACCTTCAAGTCGCCGAACAGCGCCGGGTCGGGCTTCACCCGGTGCTTGTCCAGCCGCAGGATCGTGGTCTTGGTCGGGCCCTGGAGCTTGATGCGGACCTCGCTGTCGCCCCGGTGGTGGCTGAGGATCTCACCGAGCCTGCTGACCATGGGCGGCGTGACCCTGGTCGCCGGGATGGTCAGGATCACGGGCGCGTTGGTGCCCACGTTCGACACGTCCGGGACCTGCATCTCCATCGCGACCAGGCGCGGCACATCCTCGCGCTTGTCGAGGCGGCCCTTGACGAACACGATGGTGTCCTCAACGAGTTGGGTCGACACCAGCTGGTAGGACGCCGGGAAGAACATGCACTCGATCGAGCCCGCGAGGTCCTCGACGGTGGCGATCGCCCAGGCGTTGCCCTGCTTGGTCATCTTGCGCTGGAGGCCCGAGATGATGCCGCCGATGGTGACGACCGCGCCGTCCCCGTGCTCACCTCCGGTGAGCTGGGCGATGCCCGCGTCGGCCTTGTCGGACAGCACGTGCTCCAGGCCGAAGAGCGGGTGGTCGGAGACGTACAGACCGAGCATCTCCCGTTCCTGCGCGAGGAGATACGTCTTCTCCCACTCGTCGGTGGTGAACTCCACGTCGAGTCCGAAGCCGGGCTCGCTGGTGTCCTCGTCACCCATGCCACCGAAGAGGTCGAACTGCCCCTCGGCCTCCTTGCGCTTGACCGCCACCACGTTGTCGATCATCGGCTCGAAGTGCGCGGTGAGGCCCTTGCGGGTGTGCCCCAGGGTGTCGAACGCACCGGCCTTGATGAGGGATTCAGTGGTGCGCTTGTTGCAAGCGGCGGCCTCGACCTTGTCCAGGTAGTCGGGGAACGAGCCGTACTTCCCCTTCGCCTTGCGGGACCTGATGATCGAGTCGACCACGTTCGTGCCGACGTTGCGCACGGCCTCCAGGCCGAAGAGGATCACGTCGTCGCCCTGGGCGGCGAAGTTGTGCACCGACTCGTTGACGTTCGGCGGGAGCACCTTGATCTTCATGCGCCGGCACTCGTTCAGGTAGATCGCGGACTTGTCCTTGTCGTCCTTGACCGAGGTGAGCAGCGCCGCCATGTACTCGGCCGGGTAGTTGGCCTTCAGATAGGCGGTCCAGTACGAGACCAGGCCGTACGCGGCGGAGTGCGCCTTGTTGAAGGCGTAGCCGGCGAAGGGGACCAGGACGTCCCACAGGCCCTGGATCGCCTCGTCGCTGTAGCCGTTCTTCTGGGCGCCGGCCTGGAAGATGGTGAAGTTCTTCGCCAGCTCGTCGGCCTTCTTCTTGCCCATCACGCGGCGCAGGATGTCGGCCTCGCCGAGCGAGTAACCGGCCACGATCTGGGCGGCCTTCTGCACCTGCTCCTGGTACACGATCAGCCCGTAGGTCACCGCGAGGACCTCCTCGAGGGGCTCCTCCAGCTCCTTGTGGATCGGGGTGATCTCCTGCCGCTTGTTCTTGCGCTCGGCGTAGTTGATGTGCGAGTTCATGCCCATCGGGCCCGGCCGGTACAGGGCCGAGACGGCGGAGATGTCCTCGAAGTTGTCGGGCTGCATCTGGCGCAGCAGCGAGCGCATCGGGCCGCCGTCGAACTGGAAGACGCCCAACGTGTCGCCGCGGCAGAGCAGTTCGAAGGTCTTGGGGTCGTCCAGCGGGAGGGCGAGCATCTCCAGGTCGATGCCCTTGTTGGACTTCACCATCTTGATGGCGTCGTCCATGATCGTGAGGTTGCGCAGGCCCAGGAAGTCCATCTTCAGCAGGCCGAGCGACTCGCACTGCGGGTAGTCCCACTGCGTGATGGTCACGCCGTCGGTGTGGCGCACCCACACCGGTGCGTGGTCGACGATGGGCTCGCTGGACATGATGACGCCGGCCGCGTGCACGCCCATCTGCCGGACCAGGCCCTCGACGCCCTTGGCGGTGTCGATGACCTTCTTGACGTCCGGCTCGTTCTCGTACATCCCGCGGATCTCGCCCGCCTCGCCGTAGCGGGGGTGCTTGGGGTCGGTGATGCCGGAGAGGTCGATGCCCTTGCCGAGGACGTCGGCGGGCATCGCCTTGGTGAGCCGGTCGCCCATCGCGTACGGGTAGCCCAGTACGCGCGCGGAGTCCTTGATGGCGTTCTTGGCCTTGATCTTGCCGTAGGTGCCGATCATGGCGACCTTGTCGGCGCCGTACTTCTCCGTCACGTACCGGATCACCTCGACGCGCCGACGCTCGTCGAAGTCGATGTCGACATCGGGCATGGAGACGCGCTCGGGGTTGAGGAACCGCTCGAAGATCAGGCCGTGCGGGATCGGGTCGAGGTCGGTGATGCCCATGGCGTACGCGACGATCGAACCGGCCGCGGAGCCACGGCCGGGGCCGACCGCGATGCCGTTGTTCTTCGCCCACATGATGAAGTCGGCGACCACGAGGAAGTAGCCCGGGAACCCCATCTGGATGATGACGTCCATCTCGTAGTCCGCCTGCTTCTGGCGGTCGTCGGGGATGCCGCCCGGGAAGCGGCGCTCCATACCCCGGCGGACTTCCTCCTTGAACCAGGTGATCTCGGTGTAGCCGTCCGGGATATCGAACTTCGGCATGAGGTTCTTGGCCTCGAACATGCCGCTGGTGTCGATCTGTTCGGCGACCAGGAGGGTGTTGCGGCAGCCCTCCTGCCAGGCGTCCGAGGAGTCCACGGCGTACATCTCGTCGGTGGACTTCAGGTAGTAGCCGGTGCCGTCGAAGCGGAAGCGGTCCGGGTCGGAGAGGTTCTTGCCGGTCTGGATGCACAGCAGAGCGTCGTGCGCGACCGACTCGTGGGCGTACGTGTAGTGCGAGTCGTTCGTCACCAGGGGCGGGATGCCGAGCTTCTTGCCGATGTCCAACAGGCCGTCACGGACCCGGCGTTCGATCTCGATGCCGTGGTCCATCAGCTCCAGGAAGTACCGGTCCTTGCCGAAGATGTCCTGGTACTCGGCGGCGGCCTTCAGGGCCTCTTCGGGCTGGCCGAGCCGCAGCCGGGTCTGGAGTTCGCCCGAGGGGCAGCCGGTGGAGGCGATGAGGCCCTCGGACCACTGGGAGATGGTCTCCTTGTCCATGCGCGGCCACTTCTGGAGCCAGCCCTCGGCGTACGCGTCCGAGGAGAGCTTGAAGAGGTTGTGCAGGCCCGTCCTGTTGGCCGCCCAGATCGTCTTGTGGGTGTAACCACCGGAACCGGACACGTCGTCGCGCTTCTGGTGCGGCTGGCCCCACTGGATCTTGCGCTTGTTGCGCCGGGACTCGGGGGCGACGTACGCCTCGATGCCGATGATCGGCGTGACGCCCGCTTTCTTCGCGGTGTGGAAGAAGTCGTAGGCCCCGTGCAGGTTGCCGTGGTCGGACATGGCGATATGGGTCATGCCCATCTCGTTGCACGCGTCGAACATGTCCTTCAGCCGCGCGGCACCGTCCAGCAGCGAGTACTGGGTATGGACGTGCAGGTGCGTGAACGGCGGCTTTGACACGGCTTGGCCTCCAGGGATAACAGGGGAAACGATCGACAAAGTGCGGCGGACGGTCTGGGGGGACGAAACCGAATCCTATGCCTCGGGACTGACACTCGGCGGGCACTCCCACGTACCTTCAAGCGTTGGAAAGTGACGACAGACCCGTCACATGTCACGTACCACCCGTACCAGGAGGCACAGAGCGATGTCGGTTCCGCAGCTCAACGACGAGCACCGCGGCGAGGAGATCCTTGCCGTCTTCGACACCGCCTTCGGCGAGCTCCTGGCCGCCGACCCGGCCGCGTTCCGCGTGAAGTTCCGGAAGATGGCGGCCTCCGCCTTCGCCTTCTACCGGGGCACGGCGGCCCTCTTTTACCACGACCTCACTGCAAATAATCAGTTTGGCTCGAAGCGGGGCGGCCCGTACCTGGACGAGCGCACCTCGCGCGTGTGGATCCACGGCGATCTGCACGCGGAGAACTTCGGCACGTACATGGACTCGAACGGCCGCCTGGTCTTCAACGTCAACGACTTCGACGAGGCGTACGTCGGCCCGTTCACCTGGGACCTCAAGCGCTTCGCCGCCTCCGTCGCGCTGATCGGGTACGCGAAGGCGCTCAGTGACGAGCAGATCACCGAGCTGGTGCAGGTCTACGCGGGCGCGTACCGCGAGCGGGTGCACGCGCTGGCGACGGGCGCGAAGAGCGACGAGGTGCCGCCGTTCACGCTGGACACGGCCGACGGCCCGCTCCTGGGCGCGCTGCGCACCGCGCGCTCGCTGACCCGCTTCGAGCTGCTGGACTCGATGACCGAGATCCGCGACTTCGAGCGCCGGTTCGCGTCGGGCGGCGGCTCCATCGAGCTGGACGCGGCGACCCGCTACAAGGTCCTCGCGGCCTTCGACGGCTACCTGGAGACGCTCCCCGATTCCTCCCTGGACCGCCCCGACTCCTACCGCGTCAAGGACGTCGTCGGCCGCCGGGGCATCGGCATCGGCTCGGCCGGGCTGCCGTCGTACAACATCCTTCTGGAGGGCAACAGCGACGCCCTGGAGAACGATGTGGTGATCTACATCAAGCAGGCCCAGACGCCGGCCGTCTCCCGGCACATCACGGACGCGGCGATCCGGGACTACTTCCAGCACGAGGGGCACCGCACGGTGATCTCCCAGCGCGCGCTCCAGGCGCACGCGGACCCGTGGCTGGGCTGGACCGAGCTGGGCGGGACCGGGCAGCTGGTCGCCGAGGTGTCGCCGTACGCGGTGGACCTGGACTGGAGCGACATCGACGACCCGGAGGAGATCGCCGCCGTCGTCGCCGACCTCGGGCGGGCCACGGCCACGATGCACGCGGCGGCCGACGACCAGTCCGGCGAGTCCCTGGTGCCGTTCTCCACGGAGCGGGCCATCGACGCGGCGATCGCGGCCGACGAGGACGGCTTCGCGGGCGTGCTCGTCGACTTCGCGCACGACTACGGCGCACGCGCGCGTGCCGACCACCAGACCTTCGTCGACCTGTTCCGCAACGGCCGGATTCCGGGTCTGTAACCATCCGTACGCTCACAGGAACCCTTTAGGGGTCCCTTACCGGAGCACATGACAGACTCACCTCCGCTATGGACATATCCGGGATCCAGCTCAGGGCCGTACGCGCGGCGCTGTTCACGGCACTGGTCGTGACGCTCAGCACCGCGTCGCACGTGCTGCTGTCCCGGGTCCCGCTTCCGTTCGGCACGGTGGCGGCGATCGCCGCCACCGTGTTCGTGATCGCCTACGCGCTCGCGGGCCGAGAGCGCGGCTTCGGCCGGATCGCCGCGCTGCTGATCCCGCTGGAACTGGCCGCCGACACGGTGTTCACCACCGGCCAGCACGCCTGCTACGGCAGGGCGGGCGGCCCGGTCGCCGGACCGCTGCGCGCGGTCGGCCTGGACGTGCTGTGCAGCGGCGGCAGCGTGGGCACCTCGCTGGCCCGGATGACCGACAACCCCCATCAGGCGGCGGCGCTGCTCACACACACCGACGCCACCGCCGCCTGGCTGCTGCTCGGCGCGCACATCGGCGTCGGCCTGCTGGCCGCCGCCTATCTGCGCCGCGGCGAGCGCGCGCTGTCCGAACTGCTGCGCGCGGCGACGGCGGTGGGCTTCCGCCCGCTGCTGCTGGCCGTCGCCGCGGTGTCGGCCCGACGCACCTCACCGGCCCGCCGGCTGCCGCGCGCCACGCACCGTACGACCACCGCCCGTGAGCGGCTGCTGGTGCACTCCCTGGGACGGCGTGGACCGCCGTGCTCGCTCCTGCCCGCGGTCTGAACACCCACAGGTACCTGAGCACACATCAGTCCCCCACACGTATTCCGCGTACGACGTGTACGCGTCCCATATGGAGATCACCAACATGAGCAAGCGGAACAGCGCGGCGGCGAAGACGGCGGCCCGTGAGCGGCTGCGCGCGGAGCGCGAGCGCCAGGCCAAGCGCGCCAAGGTCAGGCGGCAACTCATAGTCGCCGGTTCGGTCGTCGCGGTCCTCGCGATAGCCGGCGGTATCGGCTACGCGGTCGTGCAGAACAGCAAGCCCTCCTACTGGGAGTCGGCGAAGGACGACAAGCTCGTCAAGCCGGCCAACACCACCGGCACCAACGGCACTACGGTCGTCTTCGGCAAGAGCACCGCCAAGAAGACCCTGGTCATGTACGAGGACCCGCGCTGCCCGATCTGCGCCCAGTTCGAGCAGGTCGTCGGCTCGACCGTGAAGAGCGACTGGGACGCCGGCAAGTTCAAGATCCAGTACGTCGGCGCCACGTTCATCGACAACAAGGACAACGGCGAGGGCTCCAAGAACGCGCTGAGCGCCATGGGCGCCGCGCTGAACATCAGCCCCGAGGCGTTCCTCGAGTACAAGACCGCGCTCTACTCGACGAAGTACCACCCGGACGAGACGACCGACAAGTTCAAGGACGACGCGTACCTGATCAAGGTCGCGAACACGGTCCCCGCCCTGAAGAACAACAAGGCCTTCCAGAAGGCCGTGAAGGACGGCACCTACGACAAGTGGGCGCTGGACATGTCCGCCACGTTCGACAAGAGCGGGGTGACCGGCACGCCGACCCTGAAGATGGACGGCAAGGCACTGACCTCCGACGGTTCGAACGCGCCGATGACCGTGGACACCTTCAACACGGCGCTCACGGCGGCCCTCAAGGGCTGAGCCCTGTTGTAACTCCAGGCCTGAGCCTCCTTGCAAGACGCGCAGCCGAAGAGCGGGCGAACTTTTACGAGTTCGCCCGCTCTCGTTAATACTGGTCAGTAACCTAATCGCTCGTGACCAGTCGATACAGAGCACCCGAGGACGTCAACCCGCCCTCCCCGCGCCGCCGTACGGTCGTCAAGGCCGCCGCAGCCACCGCGGTCCTGGCCGGCCCGCTGATCGCCGCCCTACCTGCCGGGGCCGCCACCGACACCCCCGCCTTCCTGCACGGCGTCGCCTCCGGGGACCCGCTCCCGGACGGCGTCCTCCTGTGGACCCGGGTGACGCCCACCGCCGAGGCGGTGCCCGGCTCCGGACTCGGCCCGGACACCGAGGTGAGCTGGACCGTGGCCACCGACAAGGCATTCACCACCATCGTCTCCAGAGGCTCCCTCACCGCGACCGCCGCCTCCGACCACACCGTCAAGGCCGACATCCGCGGCCTGGCCCCGGCCACCGACTACTTCTTCCGCTTCTCGGCCGGCGGCACCGACTCCCCGGCGGCGCGCACCCGCACCGCGCCGGCGACGGACGCGACCGTGACCGGCCTGCGCTTCGGCGTAGTCACCTGCGCCAACTGGGAGGCCGGCTACTTCTCCTCGTACCGCCATCTCGCGGCCCGCAACGACCTGGACGCCTGGCTCCATCTCGGGGACTACATCTACGAGTACAAGTCAGGCGAGTACGCGGCGCGCGGCACGGTCGTACGGCAGCACGCGCCCCTGAACGAGATCATCACGCTCGCCGACTACCGCACCCGGCACGGCAAGTACAAGACCGACCCGGACCTCCAGGCCCTGCACGCGAAGGCGCCGGTCGTCGCGATCTGGGACGACCACGAGTTCGCGGACAACGCCTGGTCGGGCGGCGCGGTCAACCACACCGAGGGCGCCGAGGGCACCTGGACGGCCCGTCAAGCGGCCGCGAAACAGGCCTACTTCGAGTGGATGCCGGTCCGCCCGGCGATCGCGGGCACCACCTACCGCCGCCTCCGCTTCGGCAAGCTGGCGGACCTCTCGCTCCTCGACCTGCGCTCCTTCCGTTCGCAGCAGGCGAGTTCGGGCAGCGGTTCGGTGGACGACCCGGACCGTACGATCACGGGACGCGCCCAACTCGACTGGCTGAAGGCCGGGTTGAAGGCGTCGGACACCAAGTGGCGGCTGGTCGGCAACTCGGTGATGATCGCGCCGTTCGTCGTCGGCGCGCTCTCCGCCGACCTGTTGAAGCCGCTCGCCAAACTGCTGGGCCTGCCGCAGGAGGGGCTCGCCGTCAACACCGACCAGTGGGACGGCTACACCGACGACCGCCGTGAACTCCTCGCCCATCTGCGCTCGAACGCGATCGGCAACACGGTCTTCCTCACCGGCGACATCCACATGTCCTGGGCCAACGACGTGCCGGTGGACGCCGGGACGTACCCGCTCTCGCCGTCCGCGGCAACGGAGTTCGTGATCACCTCGATGACCTCGGACAACCTCGACGACATCGTGAAGGTCCCCGAGGGCACGGTCTCCGCGCTCGCCGCACCGGTCATCCAGCTCGCCAACCGGCACGTCCACTGGGTCGACACGGACCGCCACGGCTACGGCGTCCTGGACATCACGGCCGACCGCGCGCAGATGGATTATTACGTCCTGTCCGACCGGACGTCGGCGACCGCGACCTCGTCCTGGGAGCGGTCGTACTGGACGCGGAGCGGCACGCAGAAGGTGGAGCGGACGTACAACCCGGTGTAGGCAGGGCCTTTAACCGGCGTGGGCAAGGCTTTAAAGGGTCTCCAGGAAGCCGAGGGCCACCCGCCAGGTGGCCTCGGCGGCCTCCTCGTCGTAGTCCGGGAGCCCGGGGTCGGTGTACAGATGGCCGGCTCCGGCGTACCGATAGATCTCGACATCGGCACCGGCCTTGCCCATCTGCAGATACCAGGAGCTGAGCCAGTCGTCGGTCTCGAACTGGTCGGGCTCGGCGACGTGCAGTTGCACCGGCAGGCCGTCGACGGAGGCGTTGGCCGCTATGTCCGAGGTGCCGTGCAGGAGGAGCAGCCCCAGTGCCTTCTCGTCGCCGAGGGCGAGGGTCTGCGCGACGGAGGCGCCGAGCGAGAACCCGGCGTAGACGAGGCCACGCTCGGAGTAGGGGGCGGCGGCCAGCACGGCCCGCTTGAGGAGCTCGTCCTTGCCGATCTCCTGGTTCAGCGCCCTGCCGTCCTCGACCGTGTCGAACGTACGCCCCTCGAAGAGGTCCGGCGTCCACACCTCGTGGCCCGCCGCGCGCAACCGATCGGCGGCGTCGCGCACCGCCGGCCGGAGACCGTACGTCGAGTGGAAGAGCATGATGTTCATGAAGCCATCGTGCCAGTACGGTCGGACACATGGAGAACGTACTGCGCCCGCTGATCGTCATCGGCGGCTCCGTCGTCCTCACGCTGTTCATCGGCTGGGTCACCGACCTGCTGCTGCGCAAGGCGGACGCCCGGCACGACGACACCACCCTGTGGGGCCTGCTGCGCCGAGGCCGAGTCCCGTACCAACTCGTACTCTGCGCGGCCTTCCTCAGAGCCTCCTACGACCAGGCACAACTGCTGGAGGAACACCGGGTCGGCATCGGCCAGACCCTCACCCTGGTGCTGATCGGCGCCACCGCGTGGCTGATGATCCGGGTCGCGGCGGCGATCGTGGAATCGTCGTACGCGCGCTACGCCCGCGCCTCCCGCGACGCGGCACGGGTCCGCCGGGTCCGGACCCAGGTGACGCTGATCACGCGGGTGGTGGCCGCGATCGTCGGCGTGGTGGCGGTCGCCGCGATGCTGCTGACGTTCCCGGCGATGCGCGCGGCCGGCGCGTCGCTGCTGGCCTCGGCGGGCGTCCTGGGCATCGTCGCCGGTGTAGCGGCGCAGTCCACTCTCGCCAACCTCTTCGCGGGACTGCAGATCGCCTTCGGCGACATGGTCCGCATCGGCGACACGGTGGTGGTGGACGGCGAGTGGGGCACGATCGAGGAGATCACCCTGACCTTCCTGACGGTACGGACCTGGGACGAGCGCCGGATCACCATGCCGGTGTCGTACTTCACGTCCAAGCCCTTCGAGAACTGGTCCCGCGGCACCCCACAGATGACCGGCATCGTCTACTTCCAGGTCGACCACTCGGCCCCGGTGGACGCGATGCGCACCCAGCTCCGCGAGATCCTGCGCGCCTGCCCCGCCTGGGACGGCCGCAGCTACGGCCTCGTCGTCACCGACACCACCCCGAACACGATGGAGGTCCGCGCCCTGGTCACGGCCAAGGACGCGGACGACATCTGGACGGTACGGGTCACGGTCCGCGAACAGATGATCCGCTGGCTGTACGTGGAGCATCCCTACGCGCTGCCTCGCGTGAACACGGCGGACGCGGCGCCGATTCCGGGGGAGGATCCGTCGCCGAACGGTGGTGGCGTCGGGCGCACGGCGCATGAGCCTCCGGGGGTAACCGGGGCTGAGGGTCGGACGGGGCGAGGTAGCCGGTCGGCTGACGACCACGGCTGAATTGCCCACTCACGCCCACCCGTTCACATTCGGTTGAGGGGTGGGCGTCTGCCGTTGGGGTGCGGCACCGCTGGCGACTGACGGCCGGCCGGTTCAGGGCCTCAACACCCGCGCCGGGTGCGTACCCCCTCACCGGCGAGCGACAGAACCCGAACCGGGTCCGGGCGACTCCGGCCCCTCAACGCCCATGCTGGGCAACGTCGTTGGACTGGGCGGCCCGCGAAGCGACCGGGAACCGGCCAAGGCTGAGCACCTCCAGGCACCCCAACACCCGTGTCCAGCAACACCATTGACCCGGACGCCCAGCGAGGCACCCGGCACCCGGAGCGACCAGCCGGCCCAAGGTCGCAACGCCCATGCCCGGCGAGAACCCTCCCCCACCCCGAACGCCCAAGCCCCAGCCGAGGCCAGTACCCGGCGCCTCAATCTCCGCGCCCGGCAACGCCGTTGACCGGAACCAAACCTCAGCCAAATAGCCCCAGCCCCTCAACGCCCCCGCTCAGCCCCACCGTTGACCTGGATCACCTGCGAGGTGACATGCCCGGCCGCCGGGGACGCGAGCCAATGCAGGGTCGCGGCGATGTCCCCGGGGGTACCGGCACGCCCGGTCGAGGTGTCTCGGATCATCCGTTCACGCCGCGCTTCCGCGATCGCGGGGCCGAAGAACTCCGTGTCCTCGATGTACCCGGGCGCGACCACGTTCACGGTGATTCCGCGCGGCCCGAGATCCCGGGCCAGATCATGGGCGTACGGGTGCAACGCGGCCTTGGCCCCGCCGTACGCCCCACTCCCCGAACCCCGGTACGCGGCGATGGAACTGACGAACAGCACCCGCCCGCCCGGCTCCGCGAGCCGCGTCCTCAGCGCCTCGGTGAGCAGCGCGGCGCTCAGGGTGTTGCTGCGGAAGTTCACGGTCCAGTCGTGCGCGACGGCGTCCAGCTCATCGCCGCTCGCGCTCGCGGGTTCCAGGCTCCCGTTCCCGCCCGCGCTGTGCACCAGCACATCCACGGTGCCGAACTCCTCGGCGACGAACCGCCCGACGCCCCGCACCACTTCGGGCTCACTCAGATCCCCGGCGTACGTCAACGCCCCGGGCACCCCGGCCTTCTCCAACACCTCACGCCGCCGCCCGAGCAGCAACACCCGGTCCCCGCCGGCCACGAAGGCATGCGCCGCGGCGAGCCCAATTCCCGTACCACCACCACTGATTACGACGTTACGAGCCATGGGACGAGCCTACAAAGAGGGCGAGGACAAACACGAACCAATTCGAACGACGGCCGCCGACAACACTCAACCCGCAGCCGCCAACGGGGCCGAGCCCCCACAGGAGACGTCCACCCTTCAATCGCCCGTAAACGGGCGGTGCGCGGGTGGGCAAGCATTTCGGCCCACAGCCGCCAACGACGCCCGACCCCCACGACAAACGCCCACCCTCCAGCCCACGGTGAACGGGCGGTGCGCGGGTGGGAGACTCACCTCAGACTACGCACGTCAAGATGCCGAAGCACCCGGTCCACGATCTCCGGATCCGCCCCCGGCTCACTCCGCGCCGCCAACACCTCATGCCGAGCCGCGCTCATCATCTCCCCCTGGATCCGCCGCATCCGCTTCACCCGCTTCACCCGCTTCTCGTACGCCTCCCGCCGCTCCCCGTCCCCCACCTCGGGAGAGATCCGCACCCCGATGTCGAACGCCCGCCGCAACAACTGCTCGGACACCTCCTCCGGCAACTCCTCCACATCCTCGATCTCCCGCAGCCTCCGCTTCGCGGCCTTCGCCGCCCGCACCGCCAGTTCCTTCTCGAACGCCTTCTCGCTGTCGGTGTCGGCCCGCACCCCCAGCCGCTTCACCAGCCACGGCAACGTGAGCCCCTGAAGCACCAGCGTCGCCATGATCACCCCGAACGCGATGAACACGATCTCGTCCCGGTCCGGGAACGCCGACCCGTCGTCCATGGTCAGCGGGATCGCCAACGCCAGGGCCACGGACGCCACCCCGCGCATCCCCGCCCACCACATGATCACGGTCTCCCGCCAGGACGTCGGGATCTCCTCGTCGTAGTCCCGCTTGGCGTGCAGCCGTTTCGTCAGCCAGGTCGCCGGCAGCAACCACGCCAGCCGTACGACCACCACGACCCCGACGATCGCGGCGGCCCAGCCGAGCATCTCGCCCCACCGCCCGGACGCCGTACGGATCGCGTTGTGCAGTTCGAGCCCGATGAGCCCGAACGCGACCCCTGTGACCAGCGTGTCCACGACATCCCACACGGTCGCCCCGGCGAGCCGGGTCAGCACATCATCGGCGCCCAGGGAGTACTCCGCCAGGAACAGCGCGGTGGTGAGCACCGCGAGCACCCCGGACCCGTGCAGTTCGTCGGCCAGGACGTACGAGGCGTACGGCACCAGCAGCGTCAGCCCGATCTGCAGGGTGGCGTCGTCGAGGGCCGACATCAGCTTGTTCGTGGCCCACCCCAGGGCCACTCCGACCACTACGGCGACGACGGCGGACAGCACGAAGTCGAGCCCGGCACGCCAGAAGTCGAAGCTCCCGCTGACGGCGGCGGCGATCGCGACGTGGTACAGCACGATGGCCGTCACGTCGTTGAAGAGACCCTCGCCCTCCAGGATCGACACCAGCCGCCGCGGCAGCCCGAGTTGCCCGGCGACGGCGGTCGCGGCGACCGGATCGGGCGGTGCCACGAGCGCGCCGAGCGCCACGGCGGCGGCGATCGGCAGGCCGGGCACGATCGCGCTCGCGACGGCGGCCACGGCGAGGGTGGTGACGAAGACCAGCGCCACGGCCAGCAGGAAGATGGGCCGGATGTTGGCCGTGAACTGCCGCCAGGAGGTGCGCCGTACGGCCGCGTACAGCAGCGGTGGCAGCAGCAGGGGCAGGATCAGGTCGGGCGGGACGTTCACGTTCGGCACGAAGTCGGCCACCGCGAGGACTATCCCGAGGAGCGTCATGAGCACCGGCGAGGGCAGACCGAACCGGTCCCCCAGCGGGACGCTCACCACGGCCCCGAGCAACAGGACGAAAAGCAGGGCCAATTGATCCACGGTCAGGGCTCCGGCGGGATCTCGACGTTCAACTAGCGGACGTCCAAGCCTGCCATGCCGCCCGCCCGACCAGCTCTTTCGACGCCCTCAGGTTGTGGAGCCGGTCACAGCGCGCACCGCATCGCCCGATGCGGAATCCCCGCGTCCGGGAACTCCGGCCCGTACACCTCGTAGCCGAGCCGTTCGTAGAACCCCAGCGCATGCGTCTGCGCGTGCAGATCCACGGCGGCCAGCCCACGCGCACGTGCCGCGTCCTCGATGGCCCGCACCAACGCGACCCCGACCCCGAGCCCCCGCGCCTCCTTGGTGACGGCCAGCCGCCCCAGGGACCCCACGGTCGCGTCCCCGTCGGTCTTCGCCGCGGCCGCCTCGCCGTACAGCAACCGCCCGGTACCCAGCGGCGTCCCGTCCTCCCGCACGGCGAGGACATGCGTCGCCACGGCGTCGTAGTCGTCGTACTCGAGCTCCTGGGGCACGCCCTGCTCGACGACGAAGACCTCCTTGCGCACCGCGAAGCAGGCCTCACGGTCGGCGGGATCGTCGGCGACGCGCACCACGTACGACGACGGACTCACGCGTACGTCTCCTCGCGCACCAGGTCCAGGGCCTGCTGAAGGTCGTCCGGGTAGCCGCTCTCGAACTCGACCCACTGTCCGTCGGCGGGGTGCTCGAAGCCGAGCCGGACGGCGTGCAGCCACTGGCGGGTCAGGCGCAGCCGCTTGCTGAGCGTCGGGTCGGCGCCGTACGTCAGGTCGCCCACGCACGGGTGGCGGTGGGCCGCCATGTGCACACGGATCTGGTGGGTGCGGCCGGTCTCCAGCTTCACATCGAGCAGGGAGGCCGCGCGGAACGCCTCGATCAGGTCGTAGTGCGTGATCGACGGCTTGCCCTCGGCGGTGACCGCCCACTTGTAGTCGTGGTTCGGGTGGCGGCCGATGGGGGCGTCGATGGTGCCGCTGGTCGGGTCGGGGTGGCCCTGGACCAGCGTGTGGTAGCGCTTGTCGACCGTGCGCTCCTTGAACTGGCGCTTCAGCGAGGTGTACGCGCGCTCCGACTTGGCGACCACCATCAGACCGGATGTGCCTACGTCGAGGCGGTGCACGATGCCCTGGCGCTCGGCGGCACCGGACGTCGAGATGCGGTACCCGGCGGCGGCGAGGCCGCCGATGACCGTGGTCCCGGTCCAGCCGGGGCTGGGGTGCGCGGCGACGCCGACCGGCTTGACGATCACTACGACGTCATCGTCGTCGTAGACGATCTCCATACCCTCGACCGGCTCGGCGACGATCTGCACGGGCGCGGGTGCCTGCGGCATCTCGACCTCGAGCCAGGCCCCGCCGTGCACCCGCTCGGACTTCCCGACCACCGAGCCGTCGACCGTGACCTTCCCCGCGGTGGCCAGCTCGGCGGCCTTCGTACGGGAGAAGCCGAACATGCGGGAGATGGCGGCGTCGACACGCTCGCCCTCCAGGCCGTCGGGCACGGGCAGGTTTCGGATCTCGGGAACTGTGCTCACCCGGTCGAGTATGCCGGACGGGTCCGACACCGCCTTACCCGAGCCGGGGCGCTCAGGCCTCGCCGACTCGCGCTCAGCCCTCGTGGATCCGCGCTCAGTCCTTGTGGACGGTGCCGTCCGGGTCCAGGCCGCGGAAGGAGAGCAGCACGATCAGGATGCCGCCGCACACGATCGCCGAGTCGGCGAGGTTGAAGACGGCGAAGCCCTTGGGCGCGATGAAGTCGACGACCTCGCCCTGGAAGATGCCGGGCGAGCGGAAGATCCGGTCGGTGAGGTTGCCGAGCGCGCCGCCCAGCAGCAGCCCGAGCGCGATGGCCCACGGCAGGCTGTAGAGCTTGCGGGCCAGCCGGGCGATCACCACGATCACGGCGGCGGCGATCATCGTGAAGATCACCGTGAAGGCCGCGCCGAACCCGAAGGCGGCGCCGGGGTTGCGGATCGCGTGGAACTCCAGCCAGTCCCCGAAGACCTCGATCGGCGCGTGGTGCTCCAGCTTGGCGACCACGAGCAACTTGCTGACCAGGTCGAGGGTGTACGCGAAGACGGCCACCACGAAGAGCACGGTGATCCGCCGCCTGCCCCTGGGGGGCGCACTCTCGCCCTGCTCCGGCTCGGCCCCCGCCGCCTCTGGGGTATCCGGCGTACCGATGATGCGCTCCGCCTCTGCCACGTGAGTCCCTCGACCTAGGTACCTAACTCAGGATGAGGGTACGGCACACCTGTCGGCAGCTTCAGTACCGGCGTCAGTACCGCGTCAGTACCGGCGCTCCTGCTTCTGCTTGCACTCCACGCACAGGGTGGCCCGGGGGAAGGCCTGCATACGGGCCTTGCCGATCGGGTTGCCGCAGTTCTCGCACAGACCGTAGGTGCCGGCGTCCAGCTTCCCCAGGGCGCGCTCGGTCTGGATCAGCATCTCGCGCGCGTTGGCGGCCAGCGCCATCTCGCTCTCGCGCGTGATGTTCTTGGTCCCGGTGTCGGCGTCGTCGTCGCCCGCGCCGTCCCCGGAGTCCCGCATCAGGCCGACGAGGGCCTGCTCGGTGGACGTGATCTCCTCGCTCAGCCGCGCCGCCTCGGACTGCAACTCGGTACGGGCCTCCTCGACCTCCTCGGGCGTCCAGGGGTCCTCCCCGGGGCGCACCGCGAGCTCGCCGGGCACCGCCGCGACCCGCGCCTTGGGAACGGCCCTCTTCGCCGCAGTGGCCGTACCCGGAGTCTTCTTCGCAACCACCGTCGTGGCTCCCGTCTGCTCCGCGGCCTGCGCCGCGCCCGCCTTTGCCTTCTTGGCCGCGCTCTTCTTCGTGCCGGTCGTGCCCTTGGTTCCCGTGGTTCCCGCAGTGCGATTCGTGCCCGTGGTGCTCTTCGCAGAACCGCTTTTCGCACCGGCGGTGCTCTTCGTAGGGCTGCTCTTCGCCGACGTGCTCTCAGGGGCGACGGTCTTCTTCACAGCCGCTTTCTTCACAGCCGCTTTCTTCACGGCCGTCTTCTTCGTGTCCGTGGCCTTCGGGACGGCCGCCGCCTTCGTAGCGGTCGTCTTCCTGGTCACCGTCTTCGTAGCGGTCGTCTTCGTAGAGGCCGTCTTCGTAGCCGTGGCCTTCGTAGCCGCCGCCTTTTTCGTCGCCGTGGTTTTCGCGGCGCTCTTCTTGGCCACCGTCTCCTCGGCCATCGCCTTCTTGACGGCCCCCGGTCTTTCGGCCCCTTCCCCGGTCGCCTTCTTCGAAGAAGCCGCCTTCGTAGCGACCGCCTTCTTGGACGCGGTCTTCTTCGCTGCGGTCTTCTTCGCCACCATGGCCGCGGCCCCTTCACATTTTGTGATCACGCACGCGAATCGTGCTGGGACGATAAATCGACTTGAGTCCCGCGGCAACGGGGCACGCCGCCCGATTCGTCCACCCCCCTGGCCTCGCGCGGCAAGCCTTCATGCGTTGTGCCCAGCTCCCCGCCGGGTAATCCGCCAAGTCCGACACCTCGAACATCGAACGCGTGTTCAGCGCCATTCGAGTCATGAACCGTGTTCGCAAGCCTCCCGCCGAGGCCCCCGCAAAACCGGTCGGCCGCTGTCCGTGCGGCCCCGTACACTGGGCGGAGCGAGAAGCGTGGATGGGGACGAGTAGCGGCGTACGCAGCCCAGAGCGACCCGGGGACGGTGGAAGCCCGGGGGCCGGCACGACGTGAAGATCACCCCGGAGCCGCCGGAAGAAAGCCGCAGCCGACCGGCCGTGGCGAGTAGACCCGGTATCGCGACCCCAATGAGGGGGCTCACTGGTGCGCTGGACGCACCGGGGAGCCAAGGAGGGTGGTACCGCGGGAGCGCGCCGCACACGGCGTACGGAAAGTCGTAGCTCTCGTCCCTCCGGACGGAAGGCAGAAAGTCCGCCGGAGGAAGCTCGCTGATGACAACGCCGACGTACCGCCAGGTGCCCGCCCAGGTCGACCTGCCCGCGCTCGAGCACGCCGTGCTCGACTTCTGGCGCGAGCAGAAGATCTTCGCCAAGACCCTGGACCAGTCCGAGGGGCGCCCCGAGTGGGTGTTCTACGAGGGCCCGCCCACGGCCAACGGCATGCCGGGCGCCCACCACATCGAGGCGCGCGTCTTCAAGGACGTTTTCCCCCGCTTCCGGACCATGCGCGGCTACCACGTGGGCCGCAAGGCCGGCTGGGACTGCCACGGCCTCCCGGTGGAGCTGGCGGTGGAGAAGGAGCTGGGCTTCACCGACAAGCAGGACATCGAGGCGTACGGCATCGCCGAGTTCAACGCCAAGTGCCGCGAGTCCGTGACCCGGCACACCGATGCCTTCGAGGCGCTCACGACCCGCATGGGGTACTGGACGGACCTCGAGGACCCGTACCGCACGATGGACCCCGAGTACATCGAGTCGGTCTGGTGGTCGCTCAAGGAGATCTTCAACAAGGGTCTGCTGGTCCAGGACTACCGCGTCGCCCCCTGGTGCCCGCGCGACCAGACGGGCCTCTCGGACCACGAGCTGGCGCAGGGCTACGAGACGGTCGTCGACCCCTCCGTGTACGTCCGTTTCCCGCTCACCTCCGGTCCGCTGGCCGGCCGTGCCGCGCTCCTGGTGTGGACGACGACCCCCTGGACGCTCGTGTCCAACACGGCCGTCGCCGCCCACCCCGAGGTCACCTACGTCGTCGCGACGAAGGGCCCCGACAGCGCAGAGCAACTCGTCGTCGCCGAGCCGCTGTTCGCCAAGGCGCTCGGCGAGGGCTGGGAGACCACCGGTGAGACCTTCACCGGCGCCGAGATGGAGCGCTGGACGTATCAACGTCCGTTCGAGCTCGTGGAGTTCCCGGAGCCGGCGCATTACGTCGTCAACGCCGAGTACGTGACGACCGAGGACGGCACGGGTCTGGTCCACCAGTCCCCCGCCTTCGGTGAGGAGGACCTCAAGGTCTGCCGCGCGTACGGCCTGCCGGTCGTGAACCCGGTCCGTCCGAACGGCACCTTCGCCGAGGACGTCCCGCTCGTAGGCGGTGTCTTCTTCAAGAAGGCCGACGAAAAGCTCACCGAGGACCTCAAGGACCGCGGCCTGCTCTTCAAGCACGTGCCGTACGAGCACAGTTACCCGCACTGCTGGCGCTGCCACACCGCGCTCCTGTACTACGCGCAGCCCTCCTGGTACATCCGCACCACAGCGGTCAAGGACCGCCTCCTCCAGGAGAACGAGAACACCAACTGGTTCCCGGACACCGTCAAGCACGGCCGGTACGGCGACTGGCTGAACAACAACATCGACTGGGCGCTGTCCCGCAGCCGCTACTGGGGCACCCCGCTCCCGATCTGGCGCTGCGAGGACAACCACCTCACGGTCGTCGGCTCCCGCGCGGAGCTGACCGAGCTGACGGACACCGACCAGTCCGGCCTGGACCCGCACCGCCCGTTCATCGACGCGGTCACCTTCGCCTGCCCCCAGTGCGGCGAAACCGCCACGCGCGTGCCCGAGGTCATCGACGCCTGGTACGACTCGGGTTCGATGCCGTTCGCGCAGTGGGGCTACCCGCACAAGAACAAGGAACTCTTCGAGTCCCGCTACCCGGCGCAGTTCATCTCCGAGGCGATCGACCAGACCCGCGGCTGGTTCTACACGCTGATGGCCGTCGGCACCCTGGTCTTCGACAAGTCCTCGTACGAGAACGTGGTCTGCCTGGGCCACATCCTCGCCGAGGACGGCCGCAAGATGTCCAAGCACCTGGGCAACACCCTGGACCCGATCCCGCTGATGGACCGCCACGGAGCGGACGCGGTGCGATGGTTCATGGCGGCGGGCGGCTCCCCGTGGGCGGCACGCCGCGTGGGCCACGGCACCATCCAGGAAGTCGTCCGCAAGACCCTCCTGACGTACTGGAACACGGTCGCCTTCCAGGCCCTGTACGCGCGCACCTCCGACTGGGCGCCGAGCGCGGCGGACCCGGCCCCGGCCGACCGCCCGGTCCTGGACCGCTGGCTGCTGTCCGAACTCCACGCGCTCACCGACCAGGTGACGCAGGCTCTGGAGTCCTACGACACCCAGCGCGCCGGCAAGCTCCTGTCGGCGTTCGTCGACGACCTGTCCAACTGGTACGTCCGCCGCTCCCGTCGCCGCTTCTGGCAGGGCGACAAGGCCGCGCTGCGCACCCTGCACGAGGTCGTCGAGACGGTCACCCAGCTGATGGCCCCGCTGACCCCGTTCATCACCGAGCGGGTCTGGCAGGACCTGATCGTCCCGGTGACTCCGGGCGCCGCGGAGTCCGTCCACCTGTCCTCGTGGCCGGAGGCGGACCTGTCCGTCATCGACCCGGAGCTGTCCAAGCAGATGGTCCTCGTACGGCGCCTGGTGGAGCTGGGCCGGGCCACGCGCGCGGAGTCGGGCGTCAAGACGCGCCAGCCACTGTCCCGCGCGCTGATCGCGGCCACGGGCTTCGCCGCCCTGGACCGGGAGCTGCACGCGCAGATCACGGAGGAGCTGAACGTCGAGGGGCTCGCCTCGCTGAGCGAGGTCGGCGGCTCGCTGGTCGACACCACGGCGAAGGCCAACTTCCGCGCCCTGGGCAAGCGGTTCGGCAAGCGCGTCCAGGACGTCGCGAAGGCCGTGGCGAACGCCGACGCCGCCGCGCTGTCCCTCGCCCTGCGCGAGGGCACGGCGACCGTCGAGGTGGACGGCGAGACCATCACGCTGGCTCCGGATGAGGTGATCATCACAGAGACCCCGCGCGAAGGCTGGTCCGTGGCCTCCGACTCGGGGGCGACGGTCGCCCTCGACCTGGAGATCACCGAGGAGCTGCGCCAGGCGGGCCTGGCCCGTGACGCGATCCGGCTGATCCAGGAGTCCCGCAAGAACAGCGGCCTGGACGTGGCCGACCGGATCGCCCTGCGCTGGACCTCGACCGACCCGGCGGTCATCGCGGCCCTGTCCGAGCACGCGGCCCTGATCGCCGACGAGGTCCTCGCCACGGACTTCGCCCAGGGCGAGGCGGACGACACCTACGGCACCCCCTTCACGGACGAGGGCCTGTCCCTGGTGTTCCGCCTGCACAAGGTCTGAGCACCACCGGCACCCGAAAGGGCCCGGCCTCCTTCGTGGAGGCCGGGCCCTTTTCTCACGCCCAACGGCGGCCAACTCACCTGAGCCAACGGTCAACTCACGTGATCCAGCGCTCAACCCGCGTAAAAAGGGCGGGGCCCCGGATCGAAATCCGGGGCCCCGCCCTGTTGAACGCTGCCGACGCCCAAGGCGTACTAAAGGCCGGTCAGTTGTCGTCCTCGTCGATCAGGAACCCGCGCATCGGCGACGGAGCCTGACCCATCGGGGACGGGCCCTGCGGCCGTACCGGCGCCATCGGCTGGGTCATGGCCGGAGACATCTGCTGCTGGCCGCCGTAGGACGGGCCGGCCGGAGCCGGGCCACCCATGCCCTGCGGGCCGCCGTACGACGGGGCGCTCGCGCCGGCCGGGGCCATCGAGGGCGCCGGGGACGGCGGAAGCGACGCGGCGGCCGGAGCACGCGGCGGGGCCAGCGAGTCGTCGGCCTGGGTCTCCAACTGACGCAGCTGGGACTCCAAGTAGGACTTCAGACGCGTGCGGTACTCGCGCTCGAAGCCGCGCAGGTCCTCGACCTTGCGCTCCAGCGTGGCGCGGGCGGACTCCAGGGAGCCCATCGCGACGCGGTGCTTCTCCTGCGCGTCCCGCTCCAGGGCGTCGGCCTTGGCACGGGCGTCACGCTCAAGACCCTCGGCGCGCGAACGGGCCTCGCCGACAATCTTGTTGGCCTCGGAACGGGCCTCGGCGATCGCCTGGTCGGCGGTCTGCTGGGCCAGCGAGAGGACACGGGCGGCGCTGTCGCCACCGGGGCCCTGCTGCGGCATGCCGCCACCCATGGGTCCGCCCATCGGGCCGCCCATCTGCTGCTGCATGGGGGGCTGGCCGCCCATCTGACCCTGCATCGGGCCCTGGCCCATCTGCTGCATCTGGCCCTGCATCGGACCCTGGCCCATCGGACCCTGACCCATGGGGCCCTGTCCCATCGGACCCTGACCCTGCGGGCCGCCCTGGCCCTGGCCGCTGGGGCCTGCGGGCAACTGCGGGGCACCGCTCGGCAGTTGGGGCGGGCCGCCCATGGGGCCGCCCATCTGCTGCGGCGGGCCCGATATGCCGGCGGGCACCGGGCCACCCGGACCGCGCATGCCTTGCGGGGGCATGCCCTGCTGGGGCATCCCCTGCTGCTGCATGCCGCCTTGCTGCATGCCACCTTGCTGCATGCCGCCCTGCTGCTGGTCCTGTTCGGGGGGCTTGCGCATGTTCTGTTGGTTCTGGGCGGCTGCGCGCGTGGCCGCGGCCAACTTGGCGCGCAGGTCCTCGTTCTCGCGCAGCAGACGCGTCAGTTCGGCTTCGACCTCGTCGAGGAAGGCATCGACCTCGTCCTCGTCATAGCCTTCTCGGAGGCGGACGGTCGTGAACTGCTTGTTCCGCACGTCCTCGGGGGTCAACGGCATCTCTTCACCTCAACGTAGTCATCGGCAGTCGGCAAGACCGTATCGTCCACTGTCACCTCGCGAGATTGCCCACGATAGAGATCAAGATGTAGACGATGATCATCAGGACGAAGAAGGACAGGTCGAGCGCCACGCCCCCGAGACGCAACGGCGGGATGAACCGCCGTAGAAGCTTCAACGGTGGATCGGTGACAGTGTAGGCGGCCTCCAGAACGACCACCATCGCCTTGCCGGGTTGCCATGAGCGGGCGAACTGGAAGACGTAGTCCATGACCAACCGGAAGATGAGCACGATGAGGAACACCATCAGCGCGATGTAGATCACCTGCGCGAACACGCTCATGGTCTGTCTTTCCCTCTCCCCTGTTCCGTGCTTCCTAGCGGCTGTCTGTCTCAGCTCTGATTGAAGAACCCGCCCTCTGCGATGCGGGCCTTGTCCTCCGCCGTGACATCGACGTTAGCAGGCGACAACAGGAACACCTTCTGCGTCACCCGCTCGATGCTGCCGTGAAGACCAAACACCAAACCGGCCGCAAAGTCGACAAGTCGCTTGGCGTCTGTGTCATCCATCTCAGTCAGATTCATGATCACCGGGGTGCCTTCACGGAAGTGTTCCCCGATGGTACGGGCCTCGTTGTAGGTCCGGGGGTGAAGTGTGGTGATCCGGTAAGGCTCTCGTTCCGACACGACCTTGGGCATGATCACCGGTGCGTTCTTCTCCAGGGACTGGCGTTCTTGTGTGATGGATGCCACGGGCGCGATACGCGCCGGACGCCCTGATTCCGCACCCAGTGAAGCGGAATGGGACACCGGTTCGCGAGGGGCCGGAGGCTGCACCACTCGTACCGGTTCGTCCCTTTGAGACTGATGCGGGCTGTGTGACTGGTGCGACGGCTCGTGCCGTCGACGGTCCCGCTCGGGCTCCGGGTCCAGTTCGGGTTCGAAGTCGTCATCGGGGTCGAAACCCCGGCCGTCGTACCCATCGTCCTCCACGAGGCCGAGGTAGACCGCCATCTTGCGCATCGCGCCGGCCATGCTCTGAGTCCTCCGCTCTGTGGTGGATCGGCTGACGACTGCCAAGTGCCCGCGATCCACGAGGTCGTTACGCCCACTTTCGGGGGCATTGACCATATTTTCTACTGTGGTCCGACTTCCTGGCGACGTTACCCGAGCCTGGGGCGCACGCCGAGTACCGCAGTGCCGACGCGTACATGTGTCGCTCCGGCTGCCACGGCCTGTTCGAGGTCCGCACTCATCCCTGCCGACACCATGTTCGCAGCAGGATGGGCTCGGCGCAGGTCAGTCGACAAATCCATCAACCGGCCGAACGCCTCCTGTTGGCGTCCGGCGTACTCGCCGGTGAGCGGAGCGACGGTCATCAGACCGTCGAGCCGCAACCCCGGAGCCCCGGCGACGAGATCGGCCAACTCCCCGATCCCGCCCGGCCCTACGCCACCCCGCTCGCCCCGCCCGCTCACTCCCGCGTCGAGCGCGACCTGGATGAGACAGCCCAGTTCGCGCCCGGACCGCTCGGCCTCCTTCGACAGCGCGGTGACGAGCCGGGAACGGTCGACCGACTGCACGACATCGGCGTAACCGACCACGGATCGCACCTTGTTGGTCTGCAACTGACCGACGAAGTGCCAACTCAGCGGCAGATCCGCGCAGTCGGCGGCCTTCGGGGCGGCGTCCTGGTCCTTGTTCTCGGCGACATGACGCACACCGAGTTCGGCCAACGTTCGTACGTCGCTCGCCGGATAGGTCTTGGTGACCACGATCAGGGTCACCTCTTCGCGCTTCCGCCCGGCCGCCGCGCAGGCGGCGGCGATGCGCTCCTCGACTCTCGCCAGATTCACGGCGATTTCTTGCTTACGGTCCGTCATGTCCGATCAGTCCAACCAGACATAGCTCGCCAGCCGCCCGGTCGTCCGGTCGCGGCGGTACGAGAAGTGGTCGCCCGATTCACGGGTGCACACCGGCGACTGCTCCCGGTCGCGCACCCCGAGCCGGTCTAGCTGCGCGTGCGCTCCGGCGGTCACGTCGACCGCGGGAGTGCCCCAACTCGTCTCGGCGTACGCCGCGGGTTCCACGGCGGCGACGTCGGCGCGCATGTCCGCGGGCACTTCGTAGCACCGGCCGCAGACGGCGGGTCCGGTGCGGGCGATGATCCGGGCGGGATCGGCGCCGAGTTCCACCATGGCCGCCACTGCGGCCGGAACGACCCCGGCCACCATGCCCGGGCGTCCGGCGTGGGCCGCGCCCGCGATCCCGGCGACCGGGTCGGCGAGCAGGACCGGGGTGCAGTCGGCGGTCAGCACGGCGAGGGCGAGGCCGCGCCGGGCGGTGACGACCGCGTCGACAGAGGGGACGTCCGAGGAGCCCCAGGGCCCCTCGACGACCGCCACGTCCGCGCCGTGCACCTGGTTCATCCAGACCACCAGCGCCAGGTCCAACCCCAGTGACTTGGCGGCCAGTTCGCGATTGGTACGTACCGCTTCGAGGTCGTCGCCGACCGCGCCGCCGAGGTTGAGCTCCTCGAACGGAACGGCGCTCACCCCGCCCCACCTGTCGGTGAAGGCGAAGTGCGCGCCGCTCACGGTGTCGACCTGTCCTATCACTTCAGGAAGTCCGGTACGTCCAGCTCCTCGGCGGCGCTGTCCGAGTAGGTCCGCGACGGCGGGACCGGCGGGGCGACCGGGAGGTCGGCGACCGGCTCCGGAGCGTGCTCCGGCTCCTCCTTCGGCTTGACGCTGCCGAGCGAGCCGAAGGACGGACGGCTCTCCTGCCGTACCGGAGTCGGCTCGTCGCGGCGGGCCGAGGACGAACTCGAGCCCGTCTCACGGCGGGTCGGCGGCTGGCCGCCGTCGAAGCCGGCCGCGATCACGGTGACCCGGACCTCGTCGCCGAGGGCGTCGTCGATGACCGCGCCGAAGATGATGTTGGCCTCGGGGTGGGCTGCCTCGCTGACCAGTTGGGCCGCTTCGTTGATCTCGAACAGGCCGAGGTCGGAGCCGCCGGAGATGGACAGCAGGACGCCGCGGGCGCCGTCGATGGAGGCTTCGAGGAGCGGCGAGGAGATCGCCATCTCGGCCGCCGCCACCGCGCGGTCGTCGCCGCGGGCCGAGCCGATGCCCATGAGGGCCGAACCGGCCTCGGACATCACGGACTTGACGTCGGCGAAGTCGAGGTTGATCAGGCCGGGCGTGGTGATCAGGTCGGTGATGCCCTGGACGCCGGAGAGCAGGACCTGGTCCGCCGACTTGAAGGCGTCGAGGACCGAGACCTGGCGGTCCGAGATGGACAGCAGCCGGTCGTTCGGGATGACGATGAGGGTGTCGACCTCTTCGCGGAGTTCGGCGATGCCGTCCTCCGCCTGGTTGGCCCGGCGCCGTCCCTCGAAGGTGAACGGGCGGGTGACCACGCCGATGGTGAGGGCGCCCAG
Organism: Streptomyces prunicolor NBRC 13075; assembly: GCF_000367365.1. Classification (GTDB taxonomy): domain Bacteria; phylum Actinomycetota; class Actinomycetes; order Streptomycetales; family Streptomycetaceae; genus Streptomyces; species Streptomyces prunicolor. The sequence goes on from NZ_BARF01000091.1 coordinate 45,558, forward strand.
GGTGCGTGCGATGTTCGCCACGACGGGCGCGCCGCCGGTGCCGGTGCCGCCGCCTTCACCGGCCGTCACGAAGACCATGTCGGCCCCCTTGAGGACCTCCTCGATCTCCTCGCGGTGATCCTCGGCGGCCTTGCGGCCGACGGCCGGGTTGGCGCCGGCGCCGAGTCCGCGGGTGAGTTCGCGGCCGACGTCGAGTTTGACGTCGGCGTCGCTCATCAACAGCGCCTGCGCGTCGGTGTTGATGGCGATGAACTCGACGCCCTTGAGGCCGACCTCGATCATCCGGTTGATGGCATTGACACCACCGCCGCCGACACCGATGACCTTGATGACTGCGAGGTAGTTCTGCGGTGCTGCCACGTCGAAGGCCTCTCGCCTCGAGTTACGTGTCGCCGATCGCGGTGCTCCGCGATCCGACGACGGATGTCGAATGGGACGGTCCGTAGCGCCGACCCGAACCCTAACGTTGAAGTTTAGGGTTACCAGTGTGTCCGTTCCTTGAAGTCTTCTGAACAGGACACTAAGTCGACAAGTGGCGCACGTTCAACGAACACGCCGAACCTCCCGTTTTTCTTTTCACCCTATGTGATCAGCCGTAGCGCTGCCCAACCAGGGTGCTGGCCTGCGCGAATGTGCGTCAACTCCCGGCTGACGCAGGGGCGGTGGGAACACTTACATCGAAGTACCGGGCGCCGGAAGCTGCTTTCATGAGAGCGGTGAGCGTACGCGCCTTCGCCGCGCCCTTGTCGCCACTTCCCCAAGAGACCGTCCGGCCACCGCTCAACTCCAGCGAGATGTCGTCGTAGGAACGGACCTTGACGACTTGGGTGTCCCGCGCGACCGCGGCCGGAATGCCACCCGCGACCTTCACCGCCTCGCGCACGAGCCGGTCCTCGTCGAAGCGGCGCAGGCTGGCCGCGGACGAACCCGATTGAGAGAGCGTCAATTCGAGGGTGGGGACGGACTTCGGCGGCGTGGAAACAGTGGCGAATCGCACGCCATTGGCGTCCACTTCGACGAAGTTTCCGCCCTTTTTCACCACCAGAACCGGGCTGCGTTCGGTCACTTTCAGCCCGATTCCATGAGGCCAGGAACGGACTACGTCAACCGCGTCAATTCGGGGCAATTTCCTGCGGAGTCGGGCTTCGATCGCATCGGTGTCGACGGAAATCAGCGGTCCGCCGACCGGAACGTCGGCCGCTTCGCGCACCTGCTCCGGCGTCAGAACCTTGGTCCCGGAGACCGACACCTTCTCCACCCGCAGCCACTGCGAGCCGTAGAGCAGCCAGACCGCCGCGGTGCCCAACAGGACTGCGGCGAGGGCGAGTACGACAATCAGACGAAGGCGCCGCGGTCCCAGGCGCCGGACAAGGGGCGGGCCGGACGACTCCTGTTGGCGTTCACCGCGCTCGGCGGTCGTCGGTCCGGCCACGATCCCCTGCCTCTCTCACATATGGCTAGCGGTGCCGCGAGGCGATCGCCTCGTACACCATGCCGACGAGCAGGTCGTCGGCGTCCCGGCGGCCGAACTCGCTTGCCGCGCGCGACATTTCGTACAGCCGGTGCGGATCGGCGAGCACGGGCAGGACGTTGCCCTGGATCCACTCGGGCGTCAGTTCCGCGTCGTCGACCAGGAGTCCGCCGCCGGCCTTGACCACCGGCTGGGCGTTCAGCCGCTGTTCGCCGTTGCCGATGGGCAGCGGGACGTAGGCGGCCGGGAGTCCGACGGCGGAGAGTTCGGCGACGGTCATCGCGCCCGCACGGCAGAGCATCATGTCGGCCGCGGCGTACGCGAGGTCCATCCGGTCCACGTACGGTACCGGGATATAGGGGGGCATCCCCGGCATCTGGTGCACCTGCGGCAGTTCGTTCTTCGGGCCGACCGCGTGCAGGATCTGGATTCCGGCCTGTTGGAGGTACGGCGCGACCCGCTCGACCACCTCGTTCAGGTGCCGGGCGCCCTGCGAGCCGCCGGAGACCAGCAGCGTCGGCAGGTTCGGGTCGAGCCCGAACGCGGCCCGGGCCTCGGGCCGTACGGCCGCGCGGTCCAGGGTGGCGATCGAGCGGCGCAGCGGGATGCCGATGTAACGGGCGTCGCGCAGCTTGCTGTCCGGGGTCGAGACGGCGACCCGGGCCGCGTAGCGCGAGCCGATCTTGTTGGCCAACCCGGGCCGGGCGTTGGCCTCGTGGATCACGATCGGCACCCCGAGGCGCTTGGCCGCGAGATAGCCGGGCAGCGCCACATAGCCGCCGAAGCCGACGACGCAGTCCGCCTTGGTGCGCTCCAGGATCTGCTCGGCCGCCTTGATGGTGCCGCGCAACCGGCCCGGCACGGTGATCAGTTCGGGGGTGGGCCTGCGCGGCAGGGGTACGGCGGGGATCAGCGCGAGTTCGTAGCCCCGCTCGGGTACGAGACGGGTCTCAAGGCCGCGCTCCGTGCCCAGGGCCGTGATCCCCACAGTGGGGTCCTGCCTGCGCAGGGCGTCCGCGAGGGCGAGCGCGGGCTCGATGTGGCCGGCGGTCCCCCCACCGGCGAGTACGACATGCACCGAAATTCACCGCTCTCCGGACGAACGCGCCGCCGAGGCACGCCGTCGCATCGTGTTCCATCTGCGGGGACTCCGGCCGGAACCGGGTCCCCTGCCCCCCCGTTTTCTACCAAAGCGGGGTTGCCGCATCGCAAGCGCCGCCCGCGCAGCGGGGTCGTCGCGCGCGAAGGCGATCAGCAACCCGATGGCGAACATGGTCGGCAGCAGGGCGGAACCCCCGTAGGAGAACAGCGGGAGCGGGACGCCGGCGATCGGCAGCAGGCCGAGCACCGCACCGATGTTGATCACCGCCTGAGCGATGATCCAGGTGGTCACGCCTCCCGCGGCATACCTGACGAAGGGGTCCTCCGTGCGTCCGGCCACGCGGATACCCGCATAGCCTAGAGCCGCGAAGAGGGCGAGCACCGACAGTGTGCCCGCCAGACCCAGTTCCTCACCGGTGACGGCGAAGATGAAGTCGGTGTGGGCTTCGGGGAGTTGACCCCATTTCTCCACACTCGCACCGAGCCCGGAGCCGAAGATCCCGCCGGATGCGAGCGCGTAGATCCCGTGCACGGCCTGCCAGCAGTCGGCGACCCCGGTCTTGGGCTCGGTGGCGCCGATGCAGGCGAGCCGGGCCATGCGGTTGGGGCTGGTCTTGATGAGGATCACACCGATAGCGGCCGCGATCGAGAGAACGCCGACGAAGAGCCGGGTGGGCGCACCGGCCAGCCAGAGCAGGCCGAACAGGATCGCGGTGAGGATGATCGCCGTACCCATGTCGCCGCCGAGCATGATCAGCCCGAGCAGCATGAACGCGACCGGCACCAGCGGCACCAGCATGTGCTTCCACTGGGACAGCATCGCCTTGTCCTGCTTGCGGGCGAGCAGATCGGCGCCCCACAGGACGAGGGCCAGCTTGCCGAACTCGCTGGGCTGGATCTGGAAGGAGCCGCCGAGCGAGATCCAGTTGCGGTTGCCGTTGACCGACATCCCTATCCCCGGCAGCTGCACCAGCGCCATCATGAAGACGGCGCCCGCGAGGATCGGATAGGCCAGCGCCCGGTGGAGTTTGACCGGCATCCGCGACGCGGCGAGCGCCAAGACCCCGCCGATACAGGCGGCGAGGAACTGTTTGCGGAAGAAATACGAGCCGGGCAGCGAGAGTTGGAGTGCGGTGATCTGGGAGGCCGAGTAGACCATCACCAGACCCAGCACGGTGATCAGCACGCTGCCGCCTGCGATCAGGTAGTAGGCCGTCAGCGGACGGTCCCAGGCCCGGCGCGCGTTGGCGTAGAGCCGTCGTACGGGGTTGTCGCGGACGGTCCTGGCGGCTGCGGGACGTCTGGGGGTCCGCTGCTGCACGGGCGGCCGGCCGGTACGGCTACTGGGCATCAGCGCCTCCGCTTGCGTCGGTCAGGCGCCGAGTTCGCGAACCGCCGTGGCGAACGCGTCACCGCGCTTGTTGTAGTTGGCGAACATGTCCATGGAGGCGCAGGCCGGGGCGAGCAGCACCGTGTCGCCGGCGGCGGCGAGCCGCTGTGCCTCCTGGACAGCCGCGAGCATCGCCCCAGTGTCGGTCCGGTCGAGGTCGACGACGGGTACTTCCGGCGCGTGTCGCGCGAGGGCTTCGCGGATCAGCGCGCGATCGGCGCCGATCAGCACGACACCCCGAAGGTGCTTCGCCGACTTGGCGACGAGTTCGTCGAAGGTCGCACCCTTGGCGAGTCCGCCCGCGATCCACACGATCGACTCGTAGGCCGCCAACGAGGCTTCCGCCGCATGGGTGTTGGTGGCCTTGGAGTCGTCGATGTACGCGACACCGTCCACATCGGCCACGTGCGCGATGCGGTGCGCGTCGGGCGTGAAGGCCCGCAGCCCGTCCCGTACGGCCTTGGCGGGCACCCCGAAGGCGCGCGCGAGGGCAGCGGCGGCAAGGGCGTTGGCGATGTTGTGCGGGGCCGGCGGATTGACGTCCGCGACCTCGGCGAGTTCCTGCGCGTTCTTCTGCCGGTCCTCGACGAAGGCGCGGTCCACCAGAATGCCGTCCACGACGCCGAGTTGGGACGGCGCGGGACTGCCGAGGGTGAAACCGATCGCCCGGCACCCCTCCTCGACGTCGGCCTCGCGGACCAGCTCCTCGGTGGCCTTGTCGGCGACGTTGTAGACGCAGGCGACCCGATTGCCTTCGTAGATACGGCCCTTGTCGGCGGCGTACGCCTCCATCGAGCCGTGCCAGTCGAGGTGATCGGGCGCCAGGTTGAGAACGGCCGCGGAGTGGGCACGCAGCGAGGGCGCCCAGTGCAGCTGATAGCTCGACAGTTCCACGGCGAGGACGTCGTACTCCTCGTCCCCGAGTACGGCGTCCAGGACCGAGACGCCGATGTTGCCGACCGCCGCCGTGCGCAGGTCCGCCGCCTTCAGGATCGAGGCGAGCATCTGGACGGTGGTGGTCTTGCCGTTGGTGCCGGTGACGGCGAGCCAGGGGGCCGCTTCGGGGCCGCGCAGGCGCCAGGCGAGTTCTACGTCGCCCCAGATCTCGATCCCGGCTGCCCGGGCCGCCGTGAACAGCGGCTTGTCGGGCTGCCAGCCGGGGGTGGTGACGATCAGTTCGGTGCCGTCGGGCAGGGTCGCACCATCGCCGAGGCGCACGGTGATGCCGAGCGCCTCCAGGTCGGCCGCCTGGGCCCGGGAGCGCTCGTCGGCGCCGTCGTTGACGACCGTGACGAGCGCGCCGAGGCCGTGCAGGACCTTGGCCGCCGGGATGCCGGAGACACCGAGCCCGGCGACGGTGACGTGCTTGCCCTCGAAGGAGAGCCCCTGCCCATCGGTCACTTTTCCGCTGCCCATCCCGCGTAGAAGAGGCCCAGGCCGACGATCACGCAGATGCCCTGGATGATCCAGAAGCGGACCACGATGAGCACTTCGGACCAGCCCTTGAGTTCGAAGTGGTGCTGGAGCGGGGCCATTCGGAAGACCCGTTTGCCGGTGAGCTTGAAGGAGCCGACCTGGATGACCACCGACATGGTGATGAGGACGAAGAGGCCACCCATGATGGCGACGAGCAGCTCCGTGCGGGAGAGGATCGCCAGACCGGTGAGAACACCGCCGAGGGCGAGCGAACCCGTGTCCCCCATGAAGACCTTGGCCGGCGAGGTGTTCCACCACAGGAAGCCGAGGCAGGCACCCATCAGCGCGGAGGCGATGACCGCGAGATCGAGCGGATCGCGCACTTCGTAGCAGGCGTTCGGGTTGGTCAGGGTCTGCGCGTTGGCGCAGGACTCCTGGAACTGCCAGACACCGATGAAGGTGTAGGCGCCGAAGACCAGGACGGAGGCGCCGGTGGCGAGGCCGTCCAGACCGTCCGTCAGGTTCACGCCGTTCGACATCGCGAGGATCATGAACAGCGCCCAGATCACGAACAGGATCGGGCCGATCTTCCAGCCGAAGTCCGTGATGAACGACAGCTTCGTCGAGGCCGGGGTGTTGGCGCGGGAGTCCGGGAACATCAGCGCGAGGACCGCGAAGCTGATGCCGACGATCAGCTGGCCGGCCATCTTCGCCTTGGCCCGCAGGCCCAGCGAACGCCGCTTGACGATCTTGATGTAGTCATCGAGGAAGCCGACCAGCCCCATACCGCACATCAGGCCGAGCACCAGCAGCCCCGAGTAGGTCGGGGGGTAGCCGGTGATGACCTTGGAAAGGAAGTAGGCGACAACCGTCGCCAGGATGAAGGCGATACCGCCCATGGTCGGCGTACCGCGCTTGCTGGCGTGCTCGCGCGGGCCGTCGTCACGGATGTACTGGCCGTAGCCCTTGCGGGCCAGCAGCTTGATCAGCAGCGGGGTACCGACCAGCGTCAGGAAGAGACCGATGACGCCCGAGAACAGGATCTGCTTCATCATCGGGCATCGACCCCACCCTCGGCACCGGTCTCGACGAGCGCCTGCGCCACGCTCTCCAGACCGACCGACCGGGACGCCTTCACGAGAACGACGTCTCCCGGGCGCAACTCGCTGCGCAACAGGTCGACCGCCGCCTGTGCGTCGGACACGTGCACCGACTCCTCACCCCACGAACCCTCGTTATATGCGCCCAGTTGCAGCCAGGACGCTTCCCTGCCCCCGACCGCGACGAGCTTGCCGACATTGAGCCGGACGGCCAGCCGTCCGACCGCGTCGTGCTCGGCGAGCGCCTCGTCCCCGAGCTCGGCCATCTTGCCGAGCACCGCCCAGGTCCGCCGCCCCTTGCCCATGGCCGCGAGCGCGCGCAAGGCGGCTCGCATGGACTCGGGGTTCGCGTTGTAGGCGTCGTTGACGATGGTCACGCCGTCCGGTCGCTCGGTGACCTCCATCCGCCAGCGGGAGAGGGAGCCCGCCTCGGAGAGCGCGGTGGCGATCTCGTATGCGGACATGCCCAGCTCATGGGCGACGGCGGCCGCGGCGAGCGCGTTCGACACGTGGTGCTCACCGTACAGGCGCATGGTCACGTCGCTTGCACCGGAGGGTGTGTGGAGCCTGAAGGCGGGCTGTCCGCTGTCCGTGAGTCGCACGTTCTCGGCCCGTACGTCCGCTTCGCCGGACTCTCCGAAAAGGATCACCTTCGCCTTCGTACGGGACGCCATGGCCCGTACGAGCGGATCGTCCGCGTTGAGGACCGCGACGCCGCCATCCTCAACTGAAGGGAGCGCTTCTACGAGTTCGCCCTTTGCCTGCGCGATCTGCTCCCGGCCGCCGAACTCGCCGATGTGGGCGGTGCCGACGTTGAGGACGAGGCCGATCTGCGGGGGCGTCAGATCCGCGAGGTAGCGGATGTGACCGATGCCGCGGGCGCCCATCTCCAGGACGAGGAACCTCGTCTCGGCGGTGGCGCTCAGCGCGGTCAGCGGCAGCCCGATCTCATTGTTCAACGATCCCGGCGTGAACACCGTGGGCGCCTTGCGCGCGAGCACCTGGGCGATGAGGTCCTTGGTGCTGGTCTTGCCCGCCGAGCCGGTGAGGGCGACGAGGGTCGCGCCGAGCCGTCGTACGACATGACGGGCGAGGGCGCCCAGGGCGCTCTGGACGTCGTCCACGACGATCGCGGGCACGCCGACCGGGCGGGACGCCAGGAGGGCCACCGCGCCCGCCTCGACCACCGCGTTCGCGAAGTCGTGGCCGTCGACGTGCTCGCCGACGAAGGCGACGAAGAGGCTGCCTGGTTCCACTTCCCTGGAGTCGCGGACCACCGGGCCGGTGACCTGGACGGACGGATCCGGTATGTCGTGCGTCTGCCCGCCGACGACTTCTGCGATCTCGGCGAGGGAGAGGGCGATCACAAGTTCATCCCTGGGTCTTCTGGATAGCTTCGCGAAGCACCTGGCGGTCGTCGAAGGGACGGACCACTCCGGCGATGTCCTGGCCCTGCTCGTGGCCCTTGCCCGCGACCAGTACGGTGTCGCCCGGCTGTGCACGGGCGACGGCGGCGGCGATGGCGGCGGCCCGGTCCTCGAAGACCTGGACCTCGCCACGCTCGTGCGCGGGCACCGACGCGGCGCCCTGGAGCATCGTCGCGAGGATCGCGAGGGGATCCTCGGAGCGGGGATTGTCGGAGGTCAGTACGGCGGTGTCGGCGTGCCGGGCGACAGCGGCGCCCATCGGCTCGCGCTTGGTCTTGTCGCGGTCGCCGCCGCAGCCGAGCACGACGTGCAGCTTGCCCTCGGTGACCTTGCGCAGCGCGCGCAGGACCGATTCGACGGCGTCCGTCTTGTGGGCGTAGTCGACGACCGCGAGATACGGCTGCCCGACGTCCACCCGCTCCAGGCGCCCCGGCACGCCCGGCACCGCGGCGATGCCGTCGGCGGCCAGCTGCGGGTCGAGGCCGGCGGTGGCCAGGGCGGCGATCGCGGCGAGGGTGTTGGCCACGTTGAAGGAACCGGCGAGCGGCGAACGAGCGGTGATCAGCTCGCCCTTGGGGCCGACCGCGGTGAACGTCGAGTCCATCGGGCCGGCTTCGACGTCCTGGGCGCGCCAGTCGGCGTCCGGGTGGCCCTCGGCGGAGTAGGTGGTCACGGGGACCGTGGCCTCCCGGGCGAGCCTGCGGCCGTACTCGTCGTCAAGGTTGACTACTCCCTGCCTGCTGCGCAGTGGCGTGAACAGCTGCGCCTTGGCCTGGAAGTAGTCCTCCATGCCCGTGTGGAACTCCATGTGTTCCGGGCTGAGGTTGGTGAAGACCGCGATGTCGAAGATGCAGGCGTCGACCCGGCCGAGGACCAGCGCGTGGCTGGAGACCTCCATGGCGACCGCGTCGACCCCGCGCTCCAGCATGACCGCGAACAGGGCCTGGAGATCGGTGGCTTCAGGGGTCGTGCGCTCCGACTTGATGCGCTCGTCGCCGATGCGCATCTCGACCGTACCGATCAGACCGGTGGACCGGACCGTTTTCAGGCCGCCCTCCACGAGGTACGCGGTGGTGGTCTTGCCGGACGTTCCGGTGATGCCGATCTGGAGCAGATCGCGGCCGGGGTGGCCGTAGATGGTCGCGGCCAGCTCGCCCATCTGCCCGCGCGGATCCTCAACGACCAGTACCGGCAGGCCGGTTGCGGCCGCGCGGTCGGCGCCGGTCGGGTCCGTCAGCACGGCTACGGCGCCGAGGCCGGCCGCCTGGGTGACGAAGTCGGCGCCGTGCAGCCGGGCACCGGGCAGCGCGGCGTACAGGTCGCCGGGGCGGACGGCGCGCGAGTCATGGGTGATGCCCGTGACCTCGGCGGCCGACACCGGCGCTGTCGTCATGGTCACGGCGGCGCCCAGTTGGTCGGCGAGTTCCGCGAGGGGTGTGGCGGAGAGCTGCGCCGGCCTGGGCGGCCCCGGGTAGGTCACGGATGCGCCCTTCTGGGGGGTTTGGGAGTGGTCGGCGGGTGGCACGGCGGTGAGCGTACCGGGCGCACCCGCCGCAGGGCGAAGTGAGGTGCGGGGCCCGCTGTCCTGCTGGCCCTGGTTCCCGGACTGGGAGGTGATCATGGTCACGGATCGGTTCCTGGCTGTTGCGCTGATCAGGGCGTGAAGGTCACGGGCAGATTCGCGGCCTTCGCCCCGGTGGGCGGGACCTGGAGGGTTTTGAGGGCGAACTCCATCACCTGCTTGTAGATCGGTCCGCAGATCTGACCGCCGAAGTAGCTTCCGCTGGTGGCGTTCTGGATCGCGCAGTAGACGGTGATGCGGGGGTTGTCGGCGGGCGCGAACCCGGCGAACGACGAGGTGTATCCCTTGTACTTACCGGTGGCCGGATCGACGCGGTTGGCGGTGCCGGTCTTGCCCGCGACCCGGTACCCCGGAATCGCGGCCTTACCGCCCGTGCCCTGCTCGTCGTCCACCACGGACTCCAGCATCTGGGCGAGGGTCTTCGCCGTCTTCGCGCTGATCACCCGGGTCTTCTTGGGCGTCGCCGCGGGCGTGAAGCGGCCGTCGGGCCCCTTCGTGCCGCGCACCAGGGTGGGTTCGACGCGGACTCCGCCGTTGGCGACCGTCGAGTAGACGGAGGCCGCCTGGAGCGCGTTGAGGGACATGCCCTGGCCGAAAGGAATCGTGTACTGCTGCGAGGTCGACCACTTGTCGGCGGGCGCGAGGATGCCCTTGGTCTCGCCGGGGAAATTGAGCCCGCTGTAGCTGCCGATGCCGAACTTGCGCAGATACGAGTACAGGACCTGGTTGGCCTCGGGCTGGGTCTTGCCGAGCTGCCCGGCCGCTTCGATGGTGCCGATGTTGCTGGACTTGGCGAGCACGCCGTTGAGGGTGAGGTTCCAGGTCGCGTGGTCCACGTCGTCCTGGAAGAGCCGGTCGCCGCGGTGCAGCCGGTTCGGCACGACGACATGCGTCAGCGGGGTGGCCGCATTCTCCTGGAGTACGGCGGCCATCGTCATGACCTTGGCGGTGGAACCGGGCTCGTAGGCGTCCTGGACGGCCGCGTTGCCCAGGGACGCGGCGCTGGCCTGCGAGAGGTCGTTCGGGTCGAAGCCGGGCGCGTTGGCCATGGCGAGGATCTCGCCGGTGCGGGTGTCCTGCACTATCACGTACCCGCGGTCCGCCTTGGACTTCTTCACCTGCTCGGTGATGGCGTTCTGCGCGGCCCACTGGATGTCACGGTCGATCGTCAGCTCCACGTCGGCACCGGCCACCGCGGGCGTCTCCGTGGAGCCCGCGGTGGGTACCTGGAGACCGCCGGACTGGGCGTAGCGGACTTTGCCGTCCTTGCCGGTGAGGTCCTTGTTCAGCTGCTGCTCGACCCCGCCGCCGCCCTTGCCGTCGGCGTTGACCCAGCCCAGTATCCCGGCGGCGAGATCGCCGTTCGGGTACACGCGCTTGGTGGTGGGGACGGCGAGGACACCGGCCACGACGTTGACCGTGGTCGGGTCGGTCGAGGCCTTGGTGTTGAGCGCGCTCTTCAGGTCCTTGATCTGCTTCCAGACCTGCGGGGTCTGGCGGTTGGCGAGCACTACGTAGCGCAGGTTCTTGTTCGCGGGCCTGAGCTTCTTGACCAGTCCGGCCTGGTCCACGCCGAGGATCGGGGCGAGGAGGGCGGCCGCCTGTTCGGGCCCGTCGTCGATCTTCAACTGCTTGCGGGTGAACAGCGTCGGGTCGGCGGTGATCGTGTACGCGTCCACGCTGGTCGCCAGCGCCACCCCGGAACGGTCGGTGATCTCACCGCGCTCGGCGGCCAGGACGTAGTCGACGTACCGGTTCTGCGCGGCCTTGGCGGCGTACGCGCTCGCGTCGACGGCCTGCACCTGGAGCAGTCGTACGACGAACGCGATGAGTACGAGGGTCAGCGCGAGGCTGATCATGCGCAGCCGGGGGCGGGGGCTGCCGAGCCGGAGGGAGCGGGGGCCCGCCGGGCGGCCGGCTGCGGCTGAGGGCGGCGGTGATGCCGGACGGCGGGCCGGGCGGGCGCCGGGACCGGGGCGGCGCCGGGCGGCGTTACCGCCCTCCGGGCGTTCGGGCCTGGCCGGTCCTGGCACTCGGCGGCGCGGCGGTTCCCTGTCGGACACTTCCGTCACCTGCCGGGTGTTGTCGGGGTGGAGGACTGTGCTGTGGAGGACTGCGCTGTGGAGGTCTGGGTTGTAGCGGTCCGGGTTGTAGCGGTCTGGGTTGTAGCGGTCTGCGCTGTGGATGCCTGGGCGGGCCGGGTCGCGACGGGGGTGGCCGCGGGGGCCGGTGCCGGCACGACGGCCGTGGGGCCCGGGCTCGGGCTAGAACTTGGGCTCGGGCTAGGCCTGCTGACGAGTGCTTCGGGAGCGAGGACCGCCGGTGTGCTCACGGTCTTCGCGGCGGCCTGCTCCGGGACACCCTTCACCGTGCCATTGGGGTCGAGGAAGGCGGGGTCCCCGCCGGGCACCATGCCCAGCTCGTGGGCGCGGCGCTGGAGGGCGTCGGGGGCGGAGTAGGCGTCGACGTCCCGCTGGAGGGCCTGTTCCTCATCGGTGAGGCTCTTCGTCTGCTTCTGGAGGTCGTCCAGCTTGAACTGCCCTTCGCTGAGCGCGGAGTTCAGCACGAGCAGAGCGATCAGGCCGCCGCCGAGAAGCAGCACGACAAGGAGGACGAACGGGGTCCGGGCCGCCTGGATCCCGCTTGTCTGCGCGGGACCGGTGGGGAAGAGCCGCGCGAGTCGGGCAGCCCTGCCCCTCAGTTCAGGTTTCCTACTCACTCACGCCCCCGAGTTGGATTTCCAAACCCACCCACATGCGCACCACACTCGTTCGCACCACACTCATGCGCACCACACTCAAGCGATACGCCCTCACGCGAGACGCCCTCACCCCGTGCTCAATCAACGACGTCCTCCCTGATGCGCTGAGCCCCCCGCAGCCGCGCGGGTGCTGCCCGCCGGTTCTCGGCGACCTCTTCCTCGGTGGGAAGTTCGGCACCGCGCGTCAGGAGCTTGAGCCGGGGCTGGTACTGCTCGGGCACGACAGGCAGCCCAGGAGGCGCAGTGTTGGCGGCGCCGACCGCGAACACCTGCTTGACCAGGCGGTCTTCGAGCGAGTGGTACGACAGGACGGCGATCCGGCCGCCCACGGCAAGGGACTTCACGGCGGCGGGGATCGCGCTCTCCAGGACGGACAGTTCGCCGTTGACCTCGATGCGCAGCGCCTGGAAGGTGCGCTTGGCCGGGTTGCCGCCGGTGCGCTTGGCGGCCTGGGGCAGCGAGTCGCGGATCAGCTCGACGAGTCGCGCGCTGTTGCTGAACGGCTCCTTGTCGCGCTCCCGTACGACCGCGGAGACGATCCGCTTGGCCTGCTTCTCCTCGCCGTACGCCCGCAGGATGCGGACGAGTTCACCGGGCGCGTAGGTGTTGAGGACCTCGGCGGCGCTGATGCCGGTCGTCTGGTCCATGCGCATGTCGAGGGGCGCGTCCTGGGCGTAGGCGAAGCCGCGGTCGGCCTCGTCGAGTTGCATGGAGGAGACGCCGAGGTCGAACAGAACGCCCTCCACGCGCGCGAGGCCGAGCCGCTCCAGCACGTCGGGCAACTCGTCGTAGACGGCGTGCACAAGGGTGGCGCGGTCGCCGAAGGGGGCGAGGCGCTCGCCGGAGAGGCGCAGGGCCTCCTTGTCGCGGTCGAGGGCGACGAGACGGGCCTCGGGGAACTGGGTCAGCAGGGCCTCACTGTGCCCGCCGAGGCCGAGCGTGCAGTCGACGACCACCGCGCCCGGCCGCTCCAGCGCGGGGGCCAACATGTCCAGGCACCGCTGGAGCATCACCGGGACGTGTCGACTCTGGCTCAAGGGGCCCTCTCAGATCCGGCACGGACCCTACGCACCGCCGGGTTCCCGCCCGCTGGTGAAAGGGAAGCCTGCCGGCGCCGAAAGCGTCAGCCGACCGGGAGCGGGAGGAGGCCGAGCCGTACGTACGCGCCGCGCACGTGTCGTTCAAGCTGGGGGAGAATCCGGAAAGTCGCCGGGGTCTCCGCGAAAAGTCCAGCAGGGAGAGCCTCGCCTCCCGCTCCGCGCAACTTTAGTCCACGCTGCCTCACGGTCAATCAACCGGCCTGCGCGTCGCGGGCCCGGGTGCGTGTGAAGCGTCAAAACGGGAAGAATCACCCGGACGGGTGCACCCCCGCCACCCGTGTGGGTTACCTCACAAGAGGACGCAATGACGCTCTTTTTCCCATCCCGCACCAAGACCGCACCGCCGGTGACCAGTACCGTCATAGGTATGACGACCTCCGCATCCGTACCCACAGAGTCCGAAGGCGCCATAGCCGACGGCGGGACCGTGACGGACCGCCTCGTCGAGGCCAACGCGCGATACGCCGCCGCCTTCACCGATCCCGGGATGGACGCCCATCCCGTCCTGCAGGTGGCCGTGGTGGCCTGCATGGACGCCCGCCTCGACCTGCACGCCGCGCTCGGCCTGGAGCTCGGCGACTGCCACACGATCCGCAACGCGGGCGGTGTGGTCACCGACGACGTGATCCGCTCCCTCACCATCAGCCAGCGGGCGCTCGGCACCCGCAGTGTCGTGCTCATCCACCACACCGGCTGCGGTCTGGAGTCCCTCACCGAGGAGTTCCGGCACGACCTGGAGATGGAGGTCGGCCAGCGCCCCGCCTGGGCGGTGGAGGCCTTCCGGGACGTGGAACAGGACGTACGGCAGTCCATGCAGCGTGTGCGCACCTCGCCGTTCCTGCTGCACACTGATGATGTGCGCGGCTTCGTCTTCGACGTGAAGTCGGGTCTGCTGCGCGAGATCGACCCCGCCTGACGCACCCGCCCGCCCCGAAACTTCGAAAAGTTCGCCCCTCGGACCGCGCAAAAGGTCGTAAGACCCGACAAAGCGAAGGCAGTTGTCCACAGGCGAGTGACACGAACCGGTAACGGCAACAAGAATGCGGGTGTGGCGTCACGCGGAACTTTTCCCGCGTGCCGTCCGTGTTTCGGGGTGGGCCGGTCCGCAGTGCGCGCGTCGGCCCATGGAAAGAACGGGCCGAGGAGGGCCGGGTGACGACCTATGACGATCGAGCGAGCCTTACAGATCTGACCGCCACTGTGGAGCGTGTCCGCAGTTCGGTGGAAGGAGTGATCGAGGGCAAGCCCGAGGTCGTACGGCTTTCGCTGACCGTGCTGCTCGCCGAGGGACATCTTCTGATCGAGGACGTTCCGGGTGTGGGCAAGACAATGCTGGCCAAGGCGCTGGCCCGGTCGATCGACTGTTCGGTGCGGCGAATCCAGTTCACGCCCGACCTGCTGCCCTCGGACATCACCGGTGTGTCCATCTGGGACCAGCAGCAGCGGGACTTCGAGTTCAAACCGGGCGCCATCTTCGCCCAGATCGTGATCGGCGACGAGATCAACCGCGCCTCGCCGAAGACCCAGTCCGCGCTCCTGGAGTCCATGGAGGAGCGGCAGGTCACCATCGACGGCCAGACCTACGAGCTGCCCAGCCCTTTCATGGTGGTCGCCACGCAGAACCCGGTCGAGATGGAGGGCACCTATCCGCTGCCCGAGGCCCAGCGCGACCGCTTCATGGCCCGGGTCTCCATCGGCTATCCCAGCGCGGAGGCCGAGCTCCAGATGCTGGACATCCACGGCGGGGCGAGCCCGCTGGACGACCTCCAGCCGGTGGCGCACGCGCACGACATCGTCAAGCTGGTCGAGGCGGTCCGCGGCGTCCACGTCGCCGACCCGGTGCGCAGGTACGCGGTGGAGCTGGTCTCCGCCACGCGCAACCACCCCGACCTCAGACTCGGCGCCTCCCCGCGCGCGACGCTGCACCTGCTGCGCGCGGCGAAGGCATCCGCAGCCCTGAGCGGCCGTGAGTACGCGCTGCCGGACGACATCCAGGCGCTCGCGGTCGCGATCCTCGCGCACCGCCTGCTGCCCACCGCCCAGGCCCAGCTGAACCGTCGTACGGCGGAGCAGGTCGTCCAGGAGATCCTCCAGCGCACCCCCGTGCCCGCGGCGCCGGCCCCGCAGAGCGGCCTGGGCCTCGGTGGGTACGGCCAGCAGCCGCCCCGGAGGCTGTGATGACCACCGGGGAGGCGGAGACCGACCGGGACGAGAAGGGCGGTGTCCGTACGGCCCTGGCCGGGCTGACGACCCGTGGACGCTCCTTCCTGGCCGCCGGTATCGCCGCCGCGGTCTGCGCGTACGTCCTGGGGCAGAGCGATCTGCTCCGGGTCGGGCTGCTGCTGGCCGTGCTGCCCCTGGTCTGCGCGACCGTGCTCTACCGCACCCGCTACCGAGTGGCCGGCAGCCGTCGGCTCTCCCCCGCGCGCGTGCCCGCCGGCAGCGAGGCCCGCGTCCATCTGCGGATGGACAACGTCTCGCGGCTGCCCACGGGCCTGCTGATGCTCCAGGACCGGGTGCCGTACGTGCTCGGCCCGCGTCCCCGGTTCGTCCTGGACCGGGTCGAGGCGGGCGGCCGACGCGAGGTGTCCTACCGGGTCCGCTCGGACCTGCGCGGCCGCTACCCCCTGGGCCCGCTCCAGCTCCGCCTGACGGACCCCTTCGGGATGTGCGAACTGACCCGCTCCTTCTCGACCTTCGACACCCTCACCGTCATCCCGCGCGTGGAGGCCCTCCCCCCGGTCCGCCTCAGCGGCGAGGCCAAGGGCTACGGCGACGGCCGCAACCGCTCGCTGGCCCTGGCGGGCGAGGACGACGTGATCCCGCGCGGGTACCGCTACGGCGACGACCTGCGCCGCGTGCACTGGCGCTCCACCGCGCGCTACGGCGAGCTGATGGTGCGCCGCGAGGAGCAGCCCCAGCGCGCCCGCTGCACGGTCCTGCTCGACACCCGGGGCATCGCCTTCGCGGGCCAAGGGCCGGACTCGGCCTTCGAGTGGGCAGTCTCCGGCGCCGCCTCCGTACTGGTGCACATGTTGGAACGGGGCTTCTCCGTACGGCTGTTGAGCGACACCGGCAACTCGGTGCCGGGCCAGGACGCCGATGGGTTCGCGGGTGCGAGCCAGGAGTCGGCGGACGCGGCCGGGCTGATGATGGACACCCTCGCGGTGATCGACCACTCGGACGGCGCGGGCCTGTCCCGGGCCTACGACGTCCTGCGCAGCGGGAACGAAGGGCTTCTGGTGGCCTTCTTCGGCGACCTCGACGAGGAACAGGCGGCGATCGTCGCCCGGATGCGGCAGCGCAGCGGGGGCGCCCTCGCCTTCGTACTGGACAGCGAGGGCTGGGCGCGCGAGTCGACCGACGTGGCCGGTCCCGGTGACGAGCGCGAGGAGCGGCTGCGGTTGCTGCGCGACGCGGGCTGGACCGCCGTGGGCGTACCGCGCGGCGCGTCCCTGACGGAGCTGTGGCAAATGGCGGACCGGGAGCGCAACGGCATCACCGCGACCGGCCTCGGGGAGGGATGGGCATGAGCGGGCGGGCACGACTGGCGATCTGCGCCTGGGTGGCCACACTGCTGGCGTCCTGCGCCCTGCTGCCGCTGGTCTCCCCGGCGACCTGGATCGTCCAGGCCGCCTTCATGCTGGCGATCCAGACCGGCGTGGGCGCGGCGACCCGGCGGGTGCCGCTGGCCCGGCCGCTGACCGTCGCCGCGCAGGCGCTGGTCACGCTGCTGATGCTGACCCTGGTCTTCGCGCACACGCAGGCCCTCGCCGGGTTCGTCCCCGGCCCCGAGGCCTTCCAGCACTTCGCCGACCTGCTGCAGCAGGGCTCCGACGATGTCTCCCGGTACGCGATCCCGGCCCCGCTGCACGACGGCATCCGGCTGATGCTCATCGGCGGTGTCCTGGTGATCGGCCTCGCGGTGGACACGCTCGCGGTCACCTTCCGCAGCGCGGCGCCGGCCGGACTGCCGCTGCTCGCGCTGTACTCGGTCGCCGCCGGACTGTCCGAGAGCAGCGTCAGCTGGCTGTGGTTCCTGCTCGCCGCCGCCGGTTATCTGATGCTGCTGCTGGCCGAGGGCCGGGACCGGCTCGCCCAGTGGGGCCGGGTCTTCGGCGGGGCGCCCCGTACGACCGGGGGCCCGGAGTCCGCGGGACCGCTCGCCCCGGTGCGCACCGGGCGGCGGATCGGCGCGGTCGCGATGGCCATCGCCCTGTTGCCGCTGCCCACCATCTCGGGCGGCCTGCTGGACGCCGCCGGGACGGGCGTGGGCGCGGGCACCGGAGGCGGCGGCACGATCTCCGCGGTCAACCCGCTGGTCTCGCTGCGCGACAGCCTGAACGTGGACGAGAACCGCCAGGTCCTGTCTGTGCGAACCTCCCCGAACGACGACGTCTCGGACCTGTATCTGCGGATCGTGTCCCTGGACGACTTCGACGGCACCACCTGGAAGCCGTCCCAGCGGCACATCCAGAGTGTGCCGAGCAAGTTCCCCACCCCGACCGGCCTCGGCGAGGACGTCAAGCGCTCGGAGATCACGACCCGGATCTCGGCCGCCGACTGGTACGCCCAGGACTGGCTGCCGATGCCGTATCCGCCCAGCGGCGTGAACATCGACGGCAGTTGGCGCTACGAGCCCGTGGGCATGACGGTCGTGGGCGACCACGGCCAGAACACGCGTGGGGCGAGCTACACGGTCACCAGCCTGGACGTACAGCCGACCGCGGAGCAGCTGGCCGCCGCACCGCAGGCGTCGTCGGCCATGCGGAACCAGTACACGAAGGTGCCCAAGTCGCTGCCCGCGGTGGTGGCCGACACCGCCCGCAAGGTCACCGCGGGCTCGACCAGTCACTACGAGCAGGCGGTCAAGCTCCAGGACTACTTCGCGGTGTCCGGCGGCTTCCAGTACGACACCCAGGTGGACGTCGGCACCGGCCGCGACGCGATCGCCAAGTTCCTGCGGGACAAGCAGGGCTTCTGCGTCCACTTCTCCTTCGCGATGGCGGCGATGGCCCGCACCCTGGGCATTCCGGCCCGGGTCGCGGTGGGCTTCGCGCCCGGCACCCCGGAGGCGGACGGCACGGTGTCGGTGGGCCTGAAGGACGCGCACGCCTGGCCCGAGCTGTACTTCGAGGGCGTGGGCTGGACCCGCTTCGAGCCGACCCCCAACCGGGGCTCGGTGCCGTCGTACACCCAGTCGACCACGCCCGGCAGTGACGTCCCGGACCCGGCCGTCCCCTCGACCTCGACGAGCACGGCGCCCTCCACGGCCCCCTCGGCGAGCGAGAGCTGCACGGCCCAGCAGCGGAAGCTGGACGGCTGCACGAGCCAGGCCCCGGCACTCGCCACGGGCGGTGGGCCGCGGGGTCCCTGGTGGTACGCGCAGATGGTGGCGCTGGGCCTGGGCGCACTTCTGCTGCTGACGATCCCGTTCGCGCCGATGCTGTGGCGGACCCGGATGCGTTCCGTACGGCTGGGAGCGCACGGTCGTACGGAGGCGGACGCGGCCATCCACACGCTGGCCGTGTGGGAGGAACTGACCGATACCGCCTGGGACTTCGGGATCTCGCCCGACGAGTCGCTGACCCCGCGCAAGGCGGCGGCCCGGATCGTGAGACTCGGGCATCTCGACCCACCGTCCGCCGCTTCGGTGCACCGCGTGGCGGACGCCGTGGAGCAGGTCCTGTACGCCCCTCGGCCGCAGCTGGCGGCGGGGCTCGCGAAGGACGTCCGGCGGGTCGTCGTCGGGTTCCAGGACACGGCCGGCCGCTCCACGCGGCTGCGCGCACTGGTCGCCCCGCGCTCGACCGTCCGGGTGGTGTGGGCGCTGTCGGCCTGGTGGATGTCGGTGACGACACGGGCGGCGGAGCTGCGGCCGACCCTGCGCAAGCCGTCCGGACAGCAGGGCTAGCGGGCACGGCCCGGAGAGCACAGCAGGCATACGGGAGGGGGTGACCACCGAATCGGTGGTCACCCCCTCACTCGTGTCTTGAGGAGCGCCGCGTGTTCTGCTTCCGCGGGGCCGGTGCTGCTACTGGCCGCCGCCCTGTTGCTCGTCGCGGCGGCGCTGCCAGCGCTGCTCGATACGATCCATCACCGAGCGCCGCTGCCGTCCCTGATGGCGGGCGTGCGGTGCGCCCGCGGCGGGCTGTTCGCCAGGCTTGGGGGCTTTGCGCCAGCCGGTCACGACGAGCACCGCACAGCCCAGCATGACGAGGAACCCCATCACGCTGACCCAAATCTGCTTGGCGACCATTCCTGTCATGAGGAGCGCAATACCCACGAGGAAGCCGGCCATCGCCTGGTAGACCCGTCGCCGGGTGTACGTGCGCAGCCCGCTTCCCTCAAGCGCTGTCGCGAACTTGGGATCTTCGGCGTACAGCGCTCGCTCCATCTGCTCGAGCATTCGCTGCTCGTGCTCCGAGAGCGGCACGGAGTCCTCCTCATCGTGCAGTCGCCGGGGCGACCCGGGGGGTCCCTTCAGGATAGGCAGGGAATCGCCCCCGTGAAACCCGCCCCTCTACGCCAATTGACCAACCGGAATCCGCCATGGCCGTTCCGGCTCGCTGAAGCTTCCATTCCCCAGCGGCCGTCCCGTCATGCCGACCGGTCTCCCTCGATCATACGGCGCCGGGCCCCCGATCGGGGGGCCTGTGGCGTACTCCATGTGCTGTCGAGCCCCTGATCAGGGGTCCGGCACGGGAGGTCACTCACGCCTCGCCGGCACCCCGCGTCTCGCCGAGCACATGAAGCTGCGTGGCCACGGAGTGGAACGCCGTGAGCTCGGCCACCGCGGCCTCCAGTTTCAGCAGCGCGTCCAGGGCGCCGGGCTCGGTGTCCACGAGCACTCCGGGGACCAGGTCGGCGAAGACCCGCACCCCGTGCACGGCGCCGACGTCCAGGCCGGCGCCCTCGACGAACCCGGCGAGCTGCTCGGCGGTGAAACGGTGCGGGACGGGGTCGGCGGCGCCCCAGCGGCCGTTCGGGTCGTCGAGGGCCTGCCTGGCCTCCTTGAAGTGCCCGGCGAGGGCGCGCGCGAGCACCGCACCGCCGAGCCCGGCGGCGAGCAGGCTGAGGACGCCCTCGGGGCGCAGCGCGGCCACCACGGTGCGGACGCCCTCGGCGGGGTCGTCCACGTACTCCAGGACGCCGTGGCACAGCACCGCGTCGTAGCCGCCGCGCTCGACCACGTCGAAGAGGCCGTGCGCGTCGCCCTGGACGCCCTGCACGCGGTCGGCGACACCGGCCTCGGCGGCGCGGCGCTCCAGCGCGAACAGCGCGTTCGGGCTGGGGTCGACGACGGTGACGCGGTGCCCGAGGCGGGCGACGGGCACCGCGAAGTTGCCGCTGCCGCCTCCGGTGTCGAGGACGTCCAGCGCGTCTCGACCCGTGGCCTTGACCCGGCGGTCGAGGGCGTCCTGAAGGACGTCCCAGACCACGGCGGTACGGAGGGAGGCGCGGGGGCGGCTCGGGTCCGACACGGCAGTTGACTCCTCGGCGCGGCACCGCCTGTGCACGGCGGAGCGAACGGGCTGCCTCCCCGGCCCGGGTGCGGGCGGAGGGAAGGCTTCAGGCGCCCTCCACCCTATTGCCTCCGGTGCCGTACCTGGTCATGTGTCGCGCGCGGCGACCACCGGGGGCTCACCCGGCGCGGTCCCCCGGCCGCTCCGGGTCCTGGCGGGGCTGGGGCAGGACCGGCTGGAGGACGAGCATCCGCTCGACCAGGCGCAGGAACATCGCCACGTCGCGTATGAGGTCGTCGGCGTCCCGGCGGGTCGCCGCGCCCTGGATGCCCGCCTCGGCCCGCGCGCGGCGCCGGGCGCCGGAGGCGAACAGGGCGCTCCACTCGGTGAGTTCGGGCGCGATCTCGGGGAGCACTTCCCAGGCGCTGCGGATACGGCCGCGACGCCGGGCCGTGGGCTCCGGCTGGACCCGCGCGGCGAGTACCGCGGCGGCGGTGCGCAGGGCGGCCAGGTGGGCCGTCGCGTAGCGCTCGTTCGACGTTTCGAGGACTGCTGCCTCGTCCAGTCCCGCACGGGCCTGGGCGAGGAGGTCGAGGGCGGCTGGCGGGGCCGTGGCCCGGCGGAGCACGGGGTGCACGTCGCTCGCCGGGCCGGTCAGTGAGGGGGCAGGGCCGGCGGCGCGGCGCCGGCGGGCGGCGGCTGCGGACGGGTGGGCCATGACGAACCTCCTGTCGTCGTGTGACGGCACGCCCAGTCAGGTAGTGCCGTATGTGCCCATCGTGAGGTATGGCACTGACAATCCGTTCTGACCTGCGCTTTTGCTTCGATCGAAGGTTCGGGTTACTTTTTGCACTGACCAGTCAGTTCAAAAGAATCCGGCAACAGGGGATGGGGAACCGTGGGTGGGGTCGGTGTCACGGCCGAGGACTTCGGGGTCGAGGGGCCGCGCGGCTGGGCGTTCCGGGGGATCTCCCTGGACGCCGGGCCCGGCTCGCTGATCGCCGTCGAGGGGCCGTCCGGGTCCGGGCGTACGAGCCTGCTGCTCGCGCTCACCGGGCGGATGAAGGCGTCCGAAGGAACCGCCTCCGTGGGCGAGTTCACGCTGCCGAAGCAGTCGGC
The DNA here is from genome assembly GCF_000367365.1 of Streptomyces prunicolor NBRC 13075. Lineage (GTDB taxonomy): Bacteria > Actinomycetota > Actinomycetes > Streptomycetales > Streptomycetaceae > Streptomyces > Streptomyces prunicolor. The sequence goes on from NZ_BARF01000091.1 coordinate 67,491, forward strand.
GGCCGTACGCCGGGTCAGCGCCCTGGCGAATGTCGCCGGGGTCACCGACCTCGAACCGGCGCTGACCGTCGGCGAGCATCTGCGCGAACGGGCGCTGCTGCAACGGCGGTTCGGGGGCTCCGTGCGCGGGCTGCTGCGGCCGAGGACAGAGCGGGCCGTCGAGGCGGGGCTGCGCATCGAGCGGGCCCTGACCGCGGCCGGTCTCGACCGCGAGGCGCTGCCCAAGGGGTCCCGCACCGCCGTACGGGATCTGGAACGGTCGCAGGAGGTGCGGCTGTCCATCGCGCTGGCGCTCGTCGGGCGGCCCGCGCTGCTCGGCGTGGACGACGTCGACCTCAAGCTCTCGGATGCCGAACGGGCCGAGATCTGGGGCCTGTTGAGGTTCCTCGCCGATTCCGGAACGACTGTCGTAGCGGTGTCCACCGAGGGGACGGAGAAGGCCGATGCACGCGCCACGACTGGCCGCGCTTGAGCTCAGGCGCTTCGGCAGGGGGAAGCTGCCGCGCGCCGCGCTCGTCGCCCTCCTGCTGCTGCCACTGCTGTACGGCGCCCTGTACCTGTGGTCCTTCTGGGACCCGTACGGCCGCCTGGACCGCATCCCCGTGGCGCTTGTCAACGACGACAAGGGGGCCACCGCCGACGGGAAGAAGCTCACCGCGGGCGCGAGCATCACCGAGGGGCTGCGGGACAGCAAGACGTTCGACTGGCACGAGGTGAGCGCGGCCACCGCGCGGAAGGGCGTCGAGGACGGCACGTACTACCTGTCGTTGACGATGCCGGCCGACTTCAGTGCGCGGATCGCCTCCAGTGCGGGCGACTCCCCGGAGACGGGCGCGCTCCAGGTGCGGACGAACGACGCGAACAACTACATCGTCGGGCAGATCTCCCGGACGGTGTTCAGCGAGGTGCGGACGGCCGCGTCCACCAAGGCCTCGCGGAGCTTCCTGGACCGGATCTTCGTCTCGTTCTCCGACATCCACGGCCAGACCGTGAAGGCGGCCGACGGCGCCGACAAGCTCACGGGTGGCATCGGGACGGCCGAGGAGGGCTCCAAGGATCTCGCCGACGGTCTGAAGGACGCCAAGAAGGGCAGCGGCAAGCTCTCCAAGGGCCTCAAGAAGCTCGACACGGGCGCGGGTGACCTGGCGGACGGCTCGGCGCGGGTCGCGGCCGGGACGCAGACCCTCGCGGACACGGTCGACGGGGTCGCCGACAAGGTGGGGCCCTTCCTGAAGGACAACGAGAAGACCATCGGGGACACGGCCCAGTTGGTCGCCGACTCGGCCAAGACCATCCGCGCCAACCTGGGCACCCTGGTGAAGACGGCTCCGGTCGCCGCCAAGGGCGCGCACGCGGCCTCGAACACCCTGGACGAGGTCTACAAGGCGCGCTGCGAAACCGTCGTCCTGAAGGATGACGCCTGCCCCGACCTGAAGAAGGCCGCTCAGGCCGCCTCGGACGTCGCGAAGGTCGCCGACGACGTGAACAGCCTGGTCGCCGACCAGAACGGCGACCTGAAGAAGCTCGACGCCAACCTCGGCACGCTCCAGACACAGGCCCAGGCACTCGCCGACCATGCCCCGCACCTCTCCGAGGACCTCGACGACGCGGTGGCCAGGATCGACAGGCTGAACGACGGCGCCGGGAAGGTCGCCGCGGGCGCCAAGACCCTGCACACCGGGCTCGGCACGGCGAAGACCGGCGCCGCCGCCCTGGACACCGGCGTCGGCAAGCTGACGACGGGTGCCGTGGACCTCAACGGCGGCCTGTACAAGCTCGTCGACGGCTCCGGGAAGCTCGCCGGCGGTCTGCACGACGGCGCCGCGCAGATCCCGGACTACGACAAGCAGGACCGCGACCAGCGCACAGGGGTCATGGCCGACCCGGTCCAACTCGCCACCCAGGACCTGCACAAGGCGCCCAACTACGGCACCGGATTCGCCCCGTACTTCATCCCGCTGTCCCTGTGGGTGGGCGCGATGGTGGCCTACATGCTGATCGCGCCCATGAACCGGCGCGCACTCGCCGCCGGTGCCTCGGCCTGGCGGATCGCGCTCGCGGGCTGGCTGCCGGTGGTCGCGGTCGGGGTGCTCCAGACGGTGGCCCTGATGGCCGTACTGCACTGGGCGATCGGCCTGGAGATGGCACGCGCGGCCGGCACGATCGGCTTCCTGTTCCTGGTGACGGCGTGCTTCGCGGCCATCGTGCAGTGGCTGAACGCACGCTTCGGGGCAGCCGGCCGGATCCTCGTACTCGCCCTGCTGATGCTCCAGTTGACGTCGGCGGGCGGCACCTATCCGGTGCAGACCAGCCCGGGCTTCTTCAACGCGATCCACCCCTTCCTGCCGATGAGTTACGTCGTCGAGGCGCTACGGAGGCTCATCACCGGCGGTGGCCTCGGACCCGTGTGGCACGCGTGCGTGGTGCTCGTCGCCTTCACCGCGGGGGCGCTCGCGCTGACCGCGCTGTCGGCCCGCCGCCGCCAGGTGTGGACGCTGGACCGGCTGCACCCGGAGCTGAGCCTGTGACCGCGCCCAGGACCCGGGCACCCGTGCCCGCGACGGAAGCCGGGCCTGTGACAATCAGGCCCATGGAAAGCAGCAGCACCCCGTCGGGCGGCAGCACGCGCCGCGAGGCCACCCGGCAGAAGCTCTACGAGGCGGCCGTCACGCTCATCGCCGAACAGGGCTTCTCCGCCACCACGGTGGACGAGATCGCCGAGCGTGCCGGAGTGGCGAAGGGCACCGTCTACTACAACTTCGCCAGCAAGTCCGTCCTCTTCGAGGAGCTGCTGCGGCACGGCGTGGGCCTCCTCACCGCCTCCCTCAGGGAGGCCGCCGAGCAGACGGAGCGGGACGGCGGCAGCAAGGTCGACGCCCTGGACGCGATGATCCGCGCGGGCCTCGGCTTCATCGCCCGCTACCCGTCCTTCACCCAGCTCTACGTGGCCGAGCTGTATCGCACCAACCGCGCCTGGCAGTCCACGCTCATGGTGGTGCGGCAGCAGGTGAACGCGGCCATCGAGGACGTGCTGCACGCGGGCGTGGCGAACGGCGAGTTCAGCCCCGAGATCGATGTCCGGCTGACGGCGGCGGCGCTGGTCGGGATGGTCCTGGTGGCCGCCCTGGACTGGCAGTCGTTCCAGCCTGAGCGCTCCCTGGACGACGTCCACTCGGCGCTGTCCCGGCTGCTCCAGGGCCGGGTGAGCGGAGACCGCTGAGCACACACAGAAGCGCCGGTCCGTTGTGGCCGCGTCCCCCGCGGGCCACCTCGAACCGGCGCTCCCTTGTGCTCCCCCGTACGTTCCCCCTGTTGGAACCCCCGTTGGTCGGTCCAGGGTTCCCCCGTGCCTCGCTTCCGCCGAAGGTTCGGCGGAAGGAGCGGCCAAGGGCGCGGGCTCCGTTCCGCCGCCCCGTGTCGGCGGTACCGGAGCCGCGCCCCTTTCCGTGCCCCTACTCTCTCGTTCGCGCAGGTCGCACCCCATCCGCGCGCGTACTCATCTCACTCCCTAGGTACGGATACTCAGCCGTACGCACTCAGGCCCAGGACGCCGTGTTGCCGAGTGGTTACTATCGCCTCCGTGTCCGTACTCCCCCTGGTCTTCACCAGCGGCTGGGCCAGCGGCGTCAACGCGTACGCGGTGGTGCTGCTGCTCGGGATCTTCGGCGCGACCGGAGTGACCGACGCGGTCCCCGAGTCGCTGCAACGCCCTGAGGTCCTCATCACAGCGGGCGTCCTGTTCCTGTGCGAGGCGGTCGCCGACAAGATCCCCTACGTCGACTCGGTGTGGGACTCCGTGCACACGGTGATCCGGCCGGCCGCCGGGGCGTGGGTCGGGGCGGTGCTCGCCGGGCACAGCGGTTCGATGAACGATGTGGTGGCGGGCCTGATCGGCGGTTCGTCGGCGCTGGCCAGCCATACCGTCAAGGCCGGGACGCGGATGGCGATCAACACCTCGCCGGAGCCGTTCAGCAACGTGATCATGAGCTTCGCGGAGGATCTCGGGGTCGGCGGGATCGTCTCGTTCGCGATGTTCCATCCCCAGGCGGCGGCGATCATCGCGGCCGTGCTGCTGGTGGCCGGGCTCACGGTCCTGTTCTTCCTGATCTCGCGGATCCGGCGCTTCCTGCGCCGCCGGGCCCGGCGCCGGGAGGAGAAACGGCTCGCCGCGCAGGTGGGACACCCGCCCGGCCGGCCACCGGACCCGCCACCGTGGTGACAGCCCGTGGCCGGACTGTCAGTGGCGGCCGATAAAGTCGCAGGCATGGCACGGATTGCGGTGATCGGCGCCGGCATGGGCGCGATGGCGGCCGCTGCCCGGCTGGCCGTCGCGGGCCACCGGGTGGCGGTGTACGAGCGTACGGAGACGTACGGCGGTGCGGTGCGCCGCTTCGAGCGGGACGGGTTCTCCTTCGACACCGGCCCCGGACTGCTGCCCGTGCCCGCGGTCCACCGCGACCTGTTCATCAAGACCGGCAAGGAGCCGCTGGAGGACCTGGTCGAGCTGGTCCAGGTCGACCCCTCCTCCCGGCACGTCTTCGCGGACGGCACTGCGGTGTCGTTGCCGAACGCCTCCCGCGCGGGCGTCGTCACGGCCCTGGACGAGGCCCTGGGCGGCGGCGCGGGCCAGCGCTGGGGCGACTTCCTGATCCGGGCCCGCGAGGCCTGGGACCGCACCCGCAGGCCCCTCCTGGAGGAGCCCCTGTGGCCGAACTGGTCGGTGCTGGCCGACCAGGAGCCGTATCCGGCGGTCCCGCACAAGAAGCTGCTGCGCACGCGGAGGGCGAGCACCCTCGCCGAGATCGGCGCCTGGGAGCTGCGCGACGAGCGCCTGACGGCCCTCCTGGAGAGCCACGCGCTGGCGTACGGCCTCCACCCCCGGACCGCTCCGGCGAGCGCGGCCGTGCTGCCGTACATGGAGCATGCCTTCGGCACCTGGTATGTGCGGGGCGGCATGCGGGAGTTGGCGCGCGCGGTGTACGAGCGGTGCGTGGCAAGGAGGGTCGAGTTCGTCTTCGGGGCCGAGGTCACCCGGGTCCTGGAGAAGGACGGGCGGGCGGCCGGGGTGGAGCTCGCCGACGGGACGATGGTCGACGCGGACCATGTCGTGGCGGACGTCGACCCCGCGCGGCTACGGGCCCTGACGGACCGTCCACTGGACGAGGACGGCGATGTGCGGGCCGACCCGGAGGCACCCCGGCCGGTGCGCTTCACGCTCCTGCTGGCCCTGCGCGGCCCGCGCGAGGACGGGGCCGTTCACCGGACGGTGGTCCACGGCCCGGACCGCGAGGCCGAGTTGGACCTCCTGACCTCCCCCGGCGGCGACGAGCCCCGCTGCCCCACGGTGACGGTGCTGCGCCCCGACGACCCCGCGCTCGCGCCGGACGGCGAGCACGAGTCGGTGGTGGTGTCCGCCGTGCTGTCGAGCGAGGCGGGTTGGGAGGAGGAGCGCACGGTCCGGAGCTACACCGACTTCCTCCTCGGAGCCGCCGAGTCCGCCGTACCCGGGCTGCGGGAGCGCCTGTTGTGGCACGAGGGGCGCACACCCGGGGACACGGAGGACGAGACGGGCGCCCGCTCCGGAGCCGTGCCCGCGCCCTCGCTCGCCGCCGGGCGGGGCCGTTTCCTGCACCCGGCGAACACCACACGCGTGCCCGGGCTCTACCGGGTCGGCGGCTGGTCCCACCCCGGCGGCGGGCTTGCGCACGCCGGGATGTCGGGGGCGCTGGTGGCCGGACTGATCGTGGAGGGACCCCAGTTCAGAGGGTCCCAGTAAGCAGATCTCAGTAGGAGGGTCTCAGGAGGCTTCAGAAACGGTACTGCTCGTCGTAGCCGGGGCCCGACTGCGGCTGCTGCTGCGGCTGTTGCTGGCCGTCGCCCTGGTACGGGTACTGCTGCTCCGGCGGCATCTCACCGCCGTAGGTCTCGTCGTTGCGCTGCTGCGGGACCCAGACCCCGCCGGCCGGGGTCTCGCCGCCGTAGCCGGCGTTGCCGTACTGGTCCTGCGTGTAGCCCTGTTGGGGATACTGCTGCTGACCGTCGTACCCCGTGTCGTAGCCGGTGCCGCCGTAGGTCTGCGTGCCGATGTACGGGTCGGAGTAGGCCGCGTACTGCTGCTGGCCGGTCGTGTCGTAGCCGTACTGCTGCTGGTCGTAGCCCGAGTAGTTGTCGTAGCCGTACTGCTGCTGGTCGGCCGCCGCGTAGGCCTGGTCCTGGGTCTGGCCCGCGGCCGCCGCGGCGTACGCCTGGTCGGCACCCTCGTAGTTGGGGTCCGTGGCGTTCGCGTACGCGGTGGCGCTGTACACGCCGTAGGAACCGGTGTCGTCCGGGAGGGGCTGTGGCTCGTAGACCGAGGTGGTCTCGGCGGCCGTGGGGGCGACGGGGCGATTCGGGGTGAACACGTCGTCGCGGTCGTAGTCGTCGTCCTGGCCGAAGGCGGCCTTGTTCTGGCCGTACTCCTGGAAGCCGCTCTCCGCACCTGCGGGGCCGGAGGCGTCCAGGTTCGGGTCCTGCTCGTCCGGCTCGCCGCGGCGGCGCTTGATGCCGCCCGCGCCCGGCCGGCCGGAGACCGCCCAGCCGGCTTCGAAGCCGCGGCGGAACGACAGCGTGACGTAGGTCTGACCGACGGCGAAGGCCACCGCGCCCAGGCCGATCACGATGACGGAAGGAATCAGCACCCCGAGCACGACGCCCAGGAAGCCGACGAAAGCGAGCAGCCGCCAGCGCAGGCGTGCCTTGTACTGCAGCAGCACCTCACCGAGCAACCACAGTGCGACGACGCCGAACGCGATGTAGAGGACCGTCCAGCCCATGTACGCCCCTCTCCCAGTGGCCGCTACGCAGTGTGTCCTATTCCGGAGCGACCGGTCTAGGCCCGCGATGGGTGGTGCAGGCCCAAGTTCTCGTGGATTTCAAGTGACGCCGTGGAGCTGTTGAGCGTGATGAAGTGCAGTCCGGGGACTCCCTCGGCCAGCAGCCGGGCGCAGAACTCGGTGGCGAACTCGATTCCGATCGAGCGTACAGCGGCCGGATCGTCTTTGGCTGTGAGGATTCGCTCTTTCAGGGCGGCCGGGATGTCGGCGTTGCTGAGCTGGGGCAACCGCTCCAGCATCCGCACGCTGGTCACCGGCATGACCTCGGGGATGACCGGGGTGCCGCAGCCCGCGGCCTCGACGCGGTCGCGCAGCCGCAGATACGACTCGGGTTCGAAGAACATCTGGGTGATCGCGTAGTCGGCGCCGGCCCGGCACTTGTCGACGAAGTGCGCGACGTCCGTGTCCCAGTCCGGGGAGCGCGGGTGCATCTCCGGGAAGGCCGCGACGCCGACGCAGAAATCGCCCGACTCCTTGATGAGGCGCACCAGTTCGGCCGCGTACGTCAGCCCCTGCGGGTGCGCCACCCAGTCGGCCATGGGGTCGCCGGGCGGGTCGCCGCGTACGGCCAGGATGTTGCGGATCCCGGCGTCGGCGTACTGGCCGATGATGTTGCGCAGTTCGGCGACGGAGTGGTTGACCGCGGTGAGGTGGGCGACCGGGGTGAGCGTCGTGTCGGCGACGATCTGCTCGGTCTCCTTGACGGTGCCCGCGCGCGTGGAGCCGCCGGCGCCGTAGGTCACGGAGACGAAGTCGGGGGCGACCGCCTCGACCCTCCGCAGCGCACTCCACAGGTTCCGCTCGCCTTTGGGGGTTTTCGGCGCGGAGAACTCGAACGAGTACGTCCCCTTGCCGGTCGCGAGCATGTCGCGCACGGTCCGTGCGCGATCAGTCCTGGTCGATGCGGTCCCGAAAGCCATACCCGCAGGTTAGTCAGGGGGCGGCGGTCACCCAACCGGAAGCGCGAATTTGCCCGGTTTGTCGCCCTCTTGTCCACCCATCGGACAACAGCGCGACTTCCTGGACGCCCGTCAGAGCCCGCGCAGCCGCTTCGCGAACTCCGCCGCCGCCGCGCCCGGGTCGTCGGCCTCCGTGATCGCCCGTACGACGACGACACGGCGGGCGCCCGCTTCGAGGACCTCGTCGAGGTTGCCGAGGTCGATGCCACCGATGGCGAACCAGGGGCGGTCGGTGCCCAGGGCGGCCGTGTACCGGACCAGGTCGAGGCCGGGGGCGTGGCGGCCGGGCTTGGTGGGGGTGGGCCAGCACGGGCCCGTGCAGAAGTAGTCCACGCCCTCCTGGACGGCGGCCGCCGCCGCTTCGGACTCGGCGTGCGTGGAGCGGCCGATCAGAACGTCCTCGCCGAGGATCGCGCGGGCCGCGGGGACCGGAAGGTCGCCCTGGCCCAGGTGCAGTACGTCGGCACCGGCGGCGTGGGCGACGTCCGCGCGGTCGTTGACCGCGAGGAGTCTGCCGTGCCGGGCGCAGGCGTCGGCGAACACCTGGAGGTGGTCCAGTTCCTCGGCGGCCTCCAGGCCCTTGTCGCGCAGCTGCACGATGTCGACCCCGCCGGCCAGGACCGCGTCCAGGAACTCCGGGAGGTCGCCCTGGCGTCGGCGGGCGTCCGTGCAGAGGTAGACCCGGGCGTCGGCAAGTTCCGCGCGGGCGGCGGCTGCGGCGGTGTCGGGCATGGCTGTGTCCCCCGTTGTCCTGCTCGTCGTGTGGTGGTGTCGCGCACGGGCCGCGGGCGGGGCCTGTTCAGGCAGGCCCTCGCGTCGCCGCGGCCCGTGCACCGGTCGGTCGTGCGGGTCAGACGGCGAGCGCCTGGGCGCGGCGCTTCACCTCCGTGCCGCGGTTCTCGCTCAGGGCCTGCGCGGGGGTGCCGGGCAGGCTGGGGTCGGGGGTGAAGAGCCACTCGAGCATCTCTTCGTCGGAGAAGCCGTCGTCCCGCAGGAGCGTCAGGGTCCCCGCGAGGCCCTTGACGACCTTCTGCTCGGCCCCGTCGATGAAGGCGGCGGGGACGTGCAGCGCGCGGTTCTCACCACGGCGTACGGCGATGACTTGGCCGTCCTTGACCAGCTGCCGCACGCGCGTCACCTCGACATCGAGCAACTCTGCGATGTCGGGCAGCGTGAGCCAGGCGGGGACGAGAGCATCGATCTTTGCGTCAATCTCGGTCACGTAAACAGCGTGCCATCCCGGACTGACAGTCGGAAGTCGGGCCGGTCCGACCCGGGGGGACGAACTAGGCGATAGCCGCCTTCATCGGCAGAGAAGCATCGGCCAGCAGCGCGGGATCCACCGGCGTGGCCGACTCGATCAGCCGACGGCCCTGAGCCAGGTCACGGGGGCGGCCGACCGCCAGGAGGGCCACCAGACGGTCCCCGCGCAGCCAGCAGACGCTCCACGCCGGGGTGGCCGGGTCGCCCCGCCACAGGGTGGTGTCGGCGGACGCGTGGTGACCGGCGTACTGGACGAACCGGCCGAACTGCTCCGACCAGAAGTACGGCACCGGGTCGTAGACCGCCGGGGTCTCCCCCACGATGTTCGCGGCGACCGTGCGCGGCCCCTGGAGGGCGTTGTCCCAGTGGTGGACCAGAAGGCGCTCGCCATACCTTCCCGAAGGGAAGGAGGCGCAGTCGCCGACCGCGTACACGTCCGGCACCGAGGTGCGCAGGCCGTCGTCGGCGAGGACCTCGCGGTGGGCGCCCAGTTCGATGCCGGAGCCGGTCAGCCAGGCGGTGGCGGGGCGGGCGCCGATGCCGACCACGACGGCGCCCGCGGGCAGCCGTGAGCCGTCGTCGAGCACGACTTCGCCGGGCTCGATGTGCTTCACGCGTGCGTGCGTCCGCAGTGTGGCTCCGGCGGCGGCGTACCAGGCGGCCATCGGCGCGGCCACCTCGGCGGGCAGCGCGCCCGCGAGCGGCCGGTCGGCTGCTTCCACGACGGTCACCGCGCAGCCCGCCTCGCGCGCGGCCGTGGCGAACTCCGCGCCGATCCAGCCCGCGCCGACCACCACGATGTCATGCTGCCGGGCGAGCACCGGCCGCAGCCGCTCGGCGTCGTCCAGGGTGCGCAGCAGATGTACCCCGGGGATGCCGTCGGCGCCCGGCAGCCGGATCGGTTCGGCACCGGTGGCGAGCACGAGGACGTCGTAGGGCACCGGGCCCTCGGCGGTGTCCAGTTCGTGGTCGGCGGGGCGCAGGCCCACCACCTCGCGCCCCAGCTGCACCTCAATGCCGAGCGCCTCGAAGTCGACGTCGAAGGCGGAGCCCTCGGCCTTGCCGAGCAGGACGGCCTTGGACAGCGGGGGCCGGTCGTACGGCTGATGGGGTTCCGCGCCGATCAGCGTGACGGTGCCGGTGAAGCCCTGCTCCCGTAGCGCGACCGCGGTCTGCACCCCGGCCATGCCCGCGCCGACGACGACCACGCGCCGTCCTGTCACCGTGCCCTGGTCCCGCGTCTGCTCGCTCACTCGATCACCATAGACACCTGACAATTTGTCAGGCAGTGGGCGCGTCAGGTGACCTGTTCCACAATGCTGGTCCCGTTTCCCGGCTGGGACTCCCACTCCCAGGTCTCGTCGAGGCGCACGCGACCGTCGGACAACTCGACCACTTCGGACACGCAGTGCCCGCTGGACGTCGTCCCGTCCGTCTTCAACTGCACGTACCGGAAGTCCAATCGATCCCCCGCGCGCGTGCCGACGAGTTGCCCGCGCACGACATCGCCGCCCGCGTACTCGGCCCAGATCTCGCCGTCCTTCTCGTGGTACGCGAACCGGGTGCGGGTGCCGACCTGCCCCGGTGCCTGGTCCGCTACGGGGGCGAACACGAGGCCGTCGAGCGAGCGGGTCATGGACGGAGGCTCCCTTACTGGGACATGGGGTACGGGCTAGGGTGGCCAACGTACAAGCACTCGCGGGAGTCCGGACGCACCGGGCTGAGAGGGAGGCTGGCCGGCCTCCGACCGTACGAACCTGATCCGGGTCATGCCGGCGAAGGGAGGGGCTGGACGCCCATGCCTACACGTACGTCAGACGTCCTCGTCGTCGGGGGCGGAATCATCGGCCTGGTCACAGCCTGGCGCGCGGCCCAACGCGGCTTCTCCACGGCCGTGTTGGACCCGGAGCCGGGCGGCGGGGCCGCCCAGGTGGCCGCCGGGATGCTGGCCGCCGTCACCGAGCTCCACTACGGCGAACAGACCCTGCTCGCCCTCAACCTCGCCTCGGCGCAGCGCTACCCGGACTTCGCGGCCGAGCTGACCGACCTCACCGGCCTCGACCTCGGCTACCGGCGCTGCGGCACGCTCGCCGTCGCCCTGGACGCCGACGACCGCGCCCATCTGCGCGAACTGCACGCCCTGCAGCACCAGTCGGGGCTCGACTCCGAGTGGCTGTCCGGGCGCGAGTGCCGGCGCCTGGAGCCGATGCTCGCGCCGGGTGTGCGCGGGGGGCTCAGGGTCGACGGGGACCATCAGGTGGACCCGAGGCGGCTTGCGGGGGCGCTGGTGGCCGCCTGCGAGCGCGCCGGGGTCGTCCTCCACCGGACGTGGGCCGAGCGGCTCACGGTCGAGCGGGACCGCGCCACGGGGGTCCTCACGCGCGAGGGCGAGGTGCTGGGCGCGGGCCAGGTCGTCCTCGCGGGCGGCAGCCTCAGCGGGCAGCTGAAGGGCGTCCCTGACGACGTCCTGCCGCCCGTACGGCCCGTGAAGGGCCAGGTGTTGCGGCTGACCGTGCCGGAGCGTCACGCGCCGTTCCTGAACCGGACCGTGCGGGCCGTGGTGCGCGGCAGCCACGTCTACCTGGTGCCGCGCGAGAACGGCGAACTGGTCGTCGGCGCGACCAGTGAGGAACTGGGCTGGGACACGACCGTGACGGCCGGCGGTGTCTACGAACTCCTCCGCGACGCCCACGAGTTGGTCCCCGGGATCACCGAACTCCCGCTCACCGAGACCCGGGCCGGACTGCGCCCCGGGTCCCCCGACAACGCGCCGCTGCTCGGCCCGACCGCCCTGCCGGGCCTGCTGCTGGCCACCGGGCACTACCGCAACGGCGTGCTGCTCACTCCGGTCACCGGCGATGCCCTGGCGCACGCGCTCAGCACCGGTGAACTCCCGGACGAGGCACGCCCGTTCACGCCGAAGCGGTTCGGCGCCGGAGCACTCGTGGAGCAGTCCGTATGAACGTCTCCGTCAACGGGGAGCCCCGGGAGATCGCTCCCGGCACGGCTCTCGACACCCTGGTGCGTGCCCTGACCCCGGCCCCCTCCGGTGTGGCCGCCGCCCTCAACGAAACCGTCGTCCCGCGCGCGGAGTGGCCGTCGACCTCCCTCTCCGAGGGAGACCGCGTCGAGGTCCTCACCGCCGTCCAAGGAGGCTGACCCATGGCCGACGACCCCTTCGTCCTCGGTGGTACGTCCTTCACGTCCCGGCTGATCATGGGCACCGGTGGTGCGCCCAGCCTCGACGTCCTGGAGCGCGCGCTGGTGGCCTCCGGGACGGAACTCACGACGGTCGCGATGCGGCGCGTAAACGCTTCCGTGCACGGTTCGGTGCTGTCCGTCCTGGAGCGGCTCGGTATCCGGGTGCTGCCCAACACCGCGGGGTGCTTCACGGCGGGCGAGGCGGTGCTGACGGCGCGACTGGCGCGAGAGGCTCTGGGGACCCCACTGATCAAACTTGAAGTGATCGCGGACGAGCGCACGTTGCTGCCCGATCCGATCGAGCTGCTCGATGCCGCAGAGACGTTGGTCGACGACGGATTCACGGTGCTGCCTTACACGAACGACGATCCTGTGCTGGCGCGGAAGCTGGAGGACGTCGGGTGTGCGGCGATCATGCCGCTCGGGTCGCCGATCGGATCCGGGCTCGGGATTCGCAACCCGCACAACTTCCAGCTGATCACCGAGCACGCGCGTGTGCCGGTGATTCTGGACGCGGGGGCCGGTACGGCTTCCGACGCCGCGTTCGCGATGGAGCTGGGGTGTGCCGGTGTGATGCTTGCCTCAGCGGTGACGCGGGCGCAGGAACCGGTGTTGATGGCGTCGGCGATGCGGAGCGCGGTGGAAGCGGGGAGGTTGGCGTTCCGGGCGGGGCGTATCCCCCGTAGGTACTTCGCCGAGGCGTCTTCCCCGACAACCGGCGTGGCCTGCCTGGACCCGGAACGCCCCGCCTTCTGAATCTCCCGCCCACGCACCACCCGCCGAACCGCACAGCCCGGCCCCGGATACCCGCCCCACCATGAGGTATCCGTCACAGGTCGGCTTCAGTACCGCCCCGAAACCGGCCGAAAACGCCGTGCTGTCAGCCTTGGCTCGTACACTCACCTGCGTGGATACGACCCTTCATGACCCTCTCGTCGGGCAGTTGCTCGACGGCCGCTATCGCGTCGACGCGCGGATCGCCGTCGGCGGGATGGCCACGGTCTACCGGGCCGTGGACACCCGCCTGGACCGGGTTCTCGCGCTCAAGGTGATGCACCCGACGCTGGCGGCCGACGCCCACTTCGTGGACCGGTTCATCCGCGAGGCGAAGTCCGTGGCGCGGCTGGCGCATCCGAACGTGGTGCAGGTCTTCGACCAGGGCGCCGACCGGTCGTACGTCTATCTGGCCATGGAGTACGTCGCCGGCTGCACCCTGCGGGACGTGCTGCGCGAGCGCGGGGCGCTCCAGCCGCGGGCCGCCCTCGACATCATGGAGCCGGTGCTGGCCGCGCTCGGTGCCGCGCACCGGGCCGGGTTCGTGCACCGGGACATGAAGCCGGAGAACGTGCTCATAGGGGACGACGGCCGGGTCAAGGTCGCCGACTTCGGGCTGGTCAGGTCCGTCGACACGAACACCAGCACCACGGGAGCCGTGCTCGGCACGGTGTCGTATCTCGCGCCGGAGCAGATCGAGGGCAGCACCGCCGACCCCCGGGTCGACGTGTACGCGTGCGGTGTCGTCCTCTACGAGATGCTCACCGGCCAGAAGCCGCACGACGGCGACTCCGCCGCGATCGTGCTCTACAAGCACCTGCACGAGGACGTCCCGCCGCCCTCGGCGCTCGTGCCGGGGCTGGCGTACGAGCTGGACGAGCTGGTCGCCACCGCCACCGCGCGCACCCCGGACCTGCGGCCGTACGACGCGGTCGCGCTGTTCGGGATGGTCCGCGAGGCGCGGTCGGGGCTGAGCACCGAGCAGCTGGACGCGGTGCCGCCGCAGGCGCTGACCTCGGAGTATCCCAACGCCGAGAACCGTACGAGTGTGATCCCGCGCTCGCTGACCGTGCCGCGTCCGCTGCCGGTCAGCGAGGACGACGAGCCCGGCGCCCCGTTCAACCGGACCAGCCGGTTCGAGAGCGGGCCGCCGCTGCCGCCCCGGCGGCGCGAGGCGCGGCGGCCCCGGCGCGGGCTGCTGGCGATCGTCGCCGCCCTGCTGCTGATCGTCGGGGTCGGGGCGGGCGTCTGGTACATCAACTCCGGCCAGTTCACCAAGGTCCCGCCGCTGCTGGCGAAGACCGAGGCGCAGGCGAAGGAGCGGCTGAAGGATGCCGGTCTCGACGTCAAGAAGGTCGACCACGCGTACAGCGACACCGTGAAGCGCGGCACGGTCATCAGCACCGACCCGGTGTCCGGCGCCCGCATCCGGGACAACGACTCGGTGGCCCTGACCATCTCGGACGGCCCGGAGACCGTGAAGGTCCCCGACCTGACGGGCACCCGCCTGGCCAAGGCGCAGACCCTGCTGAAGCAGGACGGGCTGGCGGCCGGCATGGTCACCAGGGAGTTCAGCGACGACGTCCCCAAGGGCTTCGTGATCAGCACCGACCCCGAGGCGGGCACCGAGCGCCACGCGGGCTCGGCGATCGCCATGACCGTCAGCAAGGGCAGCGCGGTCGACGTGCCCGACGTCACCGGTGAGGACCTGGACGACGCGAAGTCCGACCTCCAGGAGGCCGGCCTCAAGGTCACGGTGTCGGACACCGAGATCACCTCGGAGTACGACGCGGGTCAGGTCGCCCAGCAGACCCCGGCCGGCGACAGCCAGGCCGCCGAGGGCGACACGGTGACGCTGACGCTGTCCAAGGGCCCGGAGCTGGTCGAGGTCCCGAGCGTGGTCGGCGCGAGCGTCGACGCCGCGACGAAGCTCCTTGAGCAGTCCGGCTTCAAGGTCAAGGAGGACCGGGGCATCCTGGGTCTGTTCGGCGACACCGTGAAGAGCCAGTCCGTGGACGCGGGCGAACAGGCCGCCAAGGGGTCGACGATCACGATCACCATCCGGTGACGGGGGCGGCACGCGCGCGTGACACCCTGGACGGGTGAGCAGCGAGTCCCCTTCCAGCGCCCCCGGATTCCCTTCCGGCGCCCCTGAGTTCCCTTCCCGCAACCCCGTCGGCGGCCATGTCCCGGTCGCCGGCGGTCTCCACTCCGTGGGCCTGTCCTACGCCCGTGAGCTGGCCGCCGAGACCGTGCAGGTCTTCGTCGCCAACCCGCGGGGCTGGGCCACACCGGTCGGGAACCCGCGTCAGGACGAGGAGTTCCGCGCGGTCTGCGAGGCCGAGTCGATCCCGGCGTACGTGCACGCCCCGTACCTGATCAACTTCGGCTCGCACACCGAGGCCACCGTGGAGAAGTCCGTTGATTCGCTACGGCACTCGCTGCGGCGCGGGCGGGAGATCGGCGCGCTCGGTGTCGTCGTGCACACCGGGAGCGCGACGGGCGGTCGGGAACGGGCCGTGGCGCTGGCCCAGGTGCGGGAGCATCTGCTGCCGCTGCTGGACGAGTTGACCCACGACGACGACCCGTTCCTGCTCCTGGAGTCGACGGCCGGGCAGGGCTCGTCCCTGTGCTCCCGGACCTGGGACTTCGGGCCGTACTTCGAGGCGCTGGACGCCCATCCGAAGCTGGGCGTGTGCCTGGACACCTGCCACATCTTCGCCGCGGGGCACGACCTGACCGGCCCGAGCGGTATGCACCAGACCCTCGATCTGCTGGTGGACACGGTCGGCGAGGGACGGCTGAAACTGATCCACGCCAACGACTCCAAGGACGTCGTCGGCGCCCACAAGGACCGGCACGAGAACATCGGCTCCGGCCATATCGGCGAGGACCCGTTCCGTGCCCTGATGACCCACCCGGCGACCGCGGGCGTACCGCTGATCATCGAGACGCCCGGCGGCAAGGAAGGGCACGCGGCGGATGTGGAGCGGCTGAAGAAGCTCAGGGACGCGTAGCCCTCAGAGACTCACAGCTCGGGACCCTCGCCGGACCCTTCCTGGTACGAGTACCGCTGCTCCTGCCAGGGATCACCCACGTTGTGATACCCGCGCTCCTCCCAGAATCCCCGCCGGTCCGCCGTCATGTACTCGACGCCCCGGACCCACTTCGGGCCCTTCCAGGCGTACAGGTGGGGGACGACCAGGCGGAGCGGGAAGCCGTGTTCCGCGGTGAGGAGTTCGCCGTCCTTGTGGGTGGCGAAGATGGTGCCGTCGGCCGCGAAGTCGGCGAGCCGGAGGTTGGCGCTGAAGCCGTACTCCGCCCAGACCATGACATGGGTGACGGCGGGTGCGGGCGGGGCGGTCTCCAGGATCGTGCGGGCGGGGATGCCGCCCCATTCGGCGCCGAGCATGCTGAACTTCGTGACGCAGTGCAGATCGGCCACTACGGAGTCGTAGGGCAGGGCCGTGAACTCTTCGTGGTTCCAGCAGTGCTTGTCGCCGTCGGCGGTGGCGCCGAAGACCCTGAACTCCCAGCGTTCGGGGCGGAACTTGGGCACGGGGCCGTAGTGCGTGACCGGCCAGCCGCGCTGGAGCCGCTGGCCCGGTGGCAGCTCGGACTGTTCGACCCCTCTCTGACCCATGACTCCATCCTGACAGACCGGGGGTGGTGCACATGACCGGCTCTGGACGGATTCGGGCAACTCCTACTAAGCATGCACTTACTGGACGACGTCTTCGCGCCGGTGCAATCATGCGGCGCACCCGCCAGTTCCCCCGTTTTTGGAAGGAGCCTCTGCGATGCAGGGCGACCCCGAGGTCCTCGAGTTCCTGAACGAGCAGCTCACCGGTGAGCTGACCGCGATCAACCAGTACTGGCTGCACTACCGCATCCAGGACAACAACGGTTGGACCAAGCTCGCCAAGTACACGCGTGAAGAGTCCATCGATGAGATGAAGCACGCGGACAAGATCACCGAGCGCATCCTGATGCTCGACGGTCTGCCGAACTACCAGCGGCTGTTCCACGTCCGGGTCGGCCAGACGGTCACCGAGATGTTCCAGGCGGACCGGCAGGTGGAGGTCGAGGCGATCGACCGCCTCAAGCGCGGTATCGAGGTGATGCGCACGAAGGGCGACATCACGTCGGCCAACATCTTCGAGGACATCCTCGAGGACGAGGAGCACCACATCGACTACCTCGACACGCAGCTGCAGCTGATCGAGCAGCTCGGCGAGGCGCTCTACATCGCGCAGCAGATCGAGCAGCCCAGCTAGAGCCCCGGCCGGAGCCCGCTAGGCAGCGTCTTCCAGATCGGCCATCGCGGCCACTCCGGTCAGCTCGGTGAGTATCGACTCGCCCTGGTCGGCCGCCTCGCGGCGCGGGCAGGCGCCCCGGCCCAGCAGGGCCTGGATACGGCGTACGCACGACCCGCAGTCGGTGCCCGCCTTGCAGGCCGACGCTATCTGCCGGGGGGTGCAGGCACCGCCCTCAGCGTGCTTCGCGACCTGCGCCTCGGTCACACCGAAGCAGTTGCAGACATACACGCGGGTCACCTCCCGGGCGGGATCGAAGGTCGTCGCGCCATCCCGATAATCGGTGAGGCTAACCTAACCTTACCCGCCGCGCAGGAGCTGTAAAAGTGCCGTGGGGCGGGGATCGTATGTGATCCCCGCCCCACGGCACACTGCTGTAACAGGTGAAACGGTTACTGGTCCCTGTACATCTCGGCGACGAGGAAGGCCAGGTCAAGCGACTGACTGCGGTTGAGGCGCGGGTCGCAGGCCGTCTCGTAGCGCTGGTGCAGATCGTCGACGAAGATCTCGTCGCCGCCGCCCACGCACTCGGTGACATCGTCGCCGGTGAGCTCGACGTGGATGCCGCCCGGGTGGGTGCCGAGGCCCTTGTGGACCTCGAAGAAGCCCTTCACCTCATCCAGCACGTCGTCGAAGCGGCGGGTCTTGTGACCGGAGGCCGCCTCGTACGTGTTGCCGTGCATCGGGTCGGTGATCCATGCCACGGTCGCACCGGACGCGGTGACCTTCTCGACCAGCTCGGGCAGCTTGTCGCGGACCTTGTCCGCGCCCATCCGCACGATGAAGGTGAGGCGGCCGGGCTCGCGGTCCGGGTCGAGGCGCTCGATGTACTGGAGCGCGTCCTCGGCGGTCGTCGTCGGGCCCAGCTTGATGCCGATCGGGTTGCGGATCCGGGAGGCGAACTCGATGTGCGCGCCGTCCAGTTGACGGGTGCGCTCGCCGATCCACACCATGTGCGCGGAGACGTCGTAGAGCCTGCCGGTGCGGGAGTCGACCCGGGTCAGGGCCGACTCGTAGTCCAGCAGCAGCGCCTCGTGCGAGGAGTAGAACTCGACGGTCTTGAACTCCTCCGGGTCCGTCCCGCAGGCCCGCATGAAGTTCAGCGCGCTGTCGATCTCGCGCGCGAGCTGCTCGTAGCGCTGGCCGGAGGGGGACGACTTCACGAAGTCCTGGTTCCAGGCGTGCACCTGGCGCAGGTCCGCGTAACCGCCGGTGGTGAAGGCGCGGACCAGGTTGAGCGTGGACGCGGACGCGTTGTACATCCGCTTCAGGCGCTCGGGGTCCGGGATGCGGGACTTCTCGTCGAAGGCGAAGCCGTTGACCGAGTCGCCGCGGTACGTCGGCAGGGTCACGCCGTCACGGGTCTCGGTGCCCTTGGAGCGCGGCTTGGAGTACTGGCCGGCGATACGGCCGACCTTCACCACCGGCACCGAGGCGGCGTACGTCAGCACGGCGCCCATCTGGAGCAGGGTCTTCAGCTTGTTGCGGATGTGGTCGGCGGACACCGCGTCGAAGGCCTCGGCGCAGTCGCCGCCCTGGAGGAGGAACGCCTCTCCCTTGGCGACGGCCGCCAACCGGGCGCGCAGCTGGTCGCACTCGCCCGCGAAGACGAGCGGCGGATACGACTCGAGGTCCGCGATCACTGCGCGCAGAGCCTCGGTGTCGGGGTACTCGGGCTGCTGCGCCGCGGGCAGGTCTCGCCAGGTGTTGCCAGCGCTGGCGCTGGTCTTAGCGTTCACGGTCACGCCCTCAACATTACGGGGTCGTGTCGAGCTATTTTCGCGCGGCTCGACAGGTGAGACACCCACACGCTCAGGTGTGCGTGGGGTAGGGTGCCCTCCATGTTCGCGCATTCGACCCGTAACTGGTGGTGGACCGCTCATCCGGCGGCCCACTGACTGCGCGTACTCCCAGTACTCCGCGAAGGCCGCCCGAGGGGCGGCCTTCGGTGTGTCCGGGGTCCGTTCCTCTCCACGAGAAGGAACCAAGGACCCATGCATCTGGACGACCTGCTCCGCGATCCCCGCCCGTTCGCCCTGCTGCGCCGTCGCACCCCGGGCCACGACCACGACGTGATCGAGGTCATGCTCGGCCCGGTCGCCTCCTACGACCGCCTCGCCGACCTCCCGGCCGAGGGCCTGGCCCTGATCCCCTACCGCCAGATCCGCGAACGCGGCTTCGACGTCCGCGACGACGGCACCCCGCTGACCTTCCTCACCCCCGAGGAGTCGTACGAGATCCCGCTCGCCGACGCCCTGGAACAGCTGCCCGCGCACGAGGTCCGGGTCGAGGGCGGTGGCTTCGACGTGGACGACGAGGCCTACGGCGAGATCGTCGGGCGCGTGCTGCGGGAGGAGATCGGGCGGGGCGAGGGCGCCAACTTCGTCATCCGGCGGACGTACGAGGGGGAGATCCCGGGGTACGGCAGGGCCGAGGCGCTGGCGTTGTTCCGGCGGCTGCTGGTCGGGGAGCGGGGCGCGTACTGGACGTTCGTCGTGCACACGGGCGAGCGGACGCTCGTGGGCGCGAGCCCCGAGGTACACGTCCGGATGTCCGGCGGGACCGTCGTGATGAACCCGATCAGCGGGACGTACCGCTATCCCGCCGAAGGGCCGACGCCCGAGCACCTCCTGACCTTCCTCGCCGACGGCAAGGAGATCGAGGAGCTGTCGATGGTCGTCGACGAGGAGCTCAAGATGATGTGCACGGTCGGCGACATGGGCGGGGTCGTGATCGGACCGCGGCTGAGCGAGATGGCCCATCTCGCGCACACCGAGTACGAGTTGCGCGGCCGTTCCTCGCTGGACGTGCGCGAGGTCCTGAAGGAGACGATGTTCGCGGCGACCGTCACCGGCTCGCCCGTGCAGAACGCCTGCCGGGTCATCGAGCGGCACGAGGTCGGCGGGCGCGGCTACTACGCCGGTGCGCTGGCGCTGCTCGGCCGCGACTCCGGCGGCGCCCAGACCCTCGACTCCCCCATCCTCATCCGCACCGCCGACATCGACCCGTCCGGCCGGCTGCGGGTACCGGTCGGTGCCACCCTGGTCCGCGGTTCGAACCCGGCGAGCGAGGTCGCGGAGACCCACGCGAAGGCGGCGGGGGTCCTGGCGGCTCTCGGCGTACGACCGTCCCGGCCGCGTGACGAGAGCACGCGCCCCCGGCTGGCCGACGACCCGCGTGTGCGTGCCGCGCTCGACGGGCGCCGGTCCTCGCTCGCCCCGTTCTGGCTGCGGATGCAGGAGCGGTCCGAGGAACTGACCGGGCACGCGCTGGTCGTCGACGGGGAGGACACCTTCACGGCGATGCTGGCGCATGTGCTGCGGTCGAGCGGCCTTGAGGTGACCGTGCGGCGGTACGACGAGGAGGGGCTGCGGGAGGCGGCGCTCGCGCACGAGGGCCCGGTGGTGCTGGGACCGGGGCCGGGCGACCCCTCCGACGCGGCCGACCCGAAGATGCGCTTCCTGCGAACGCTGACCACCGAGCTCGTCCGGGCGAACCGGCACGGTGTCCTCGGCGTGTGCCTCGGGCACGAGCTGATCGCGGCGGAGCTGGGGCTGGAGATCGTACGGAAGGAGGTTCCGTACCAGGGGGCGCAGACGGCGATCGACCTGTTCGGGAGGGAGGAGATCGTCGGCTTCTACAACAGCTTCGTGGCGCGGTGTGACGACGAGGCCGCCGCTGAACTGGCCGCCCATGGTGTGGAGTTGAGCCGGAGCGCGAGTGGGGAAGTGCACGCACTGCGGGGGCCCGGGTTCGCCGGGGTCCAGTTCCACCCGGAGTCCGTCCTGACGCTCAACGGGGCAGTTGTCGTACGGGAGTTGGTGGGTCAGTTGCGCGGGACGAGCGCAAGGTCGGTGTTGTCGAAGCCGGTGGAGCGCCGGACGGGCTGAGCTGCCCGGCCGACGCCCGGAGTGCGGCCACGGCTCAGCCGAAGAACACCCCGACCTCCTCGTACAACTTCGGGTCGACCGTCTTCAGTTGGGCCGTGGCCTCCGCGATCGGTACCCGGATGATGTCCGTGCCGCGCAGGGCGACCATCTTGCCGAAGTCGCCGTCGCGGACGGCCTCGATGGCGTGCAGGCCGAAGCGGGTGGCGAGCCAGCGGTCGAAGGCGCTGGGTGTGCCGCCGCGCTGGATGTGGCCGAGGACGGTGGTGCGGGCCTCCTTGCCGGTGCGCTTCTCGATCTCCTTGGCCAGCCACTCGCCGACGCCGGACAGCCGGACGTGCCCGTAGGAGTCGAGGGTCCCGTCCTTCAGCACGACGTCGCCGTCCTTGGGCATGGCCCCCTCCGCGACGACCACGATCGGGGCGTACGACGCCTTGAAGCGCGAGGTGATCCAGCCGCACACCTGCTCGACGTCGAAGCGCTGCTCGGGGATGAGGATGACGTTGGCGCCGCCCGCGAGTCCGGAGTGGATGGCGATCCAGCCCGCGTGCCGGCCCATCACCTCGCAGACGAGGACCCGCATGTGCGACTCGGCCGTGGTGTGCAGCCGGTCGATCGCCTCGGTGGCGATGCCCACGGCGGTGTCGAAGCCGAAGGTGTAGTCGGTGGCGGACAGGTCGTTGTCGATGGTCTTCGGTACGCCGACGCATGGCACGCCGTACTCGTCCGAGAGCCGCGCGGCCACGCCCAGGGTGTCCTCGCCGCCGATCACGATGAGCGCGTCGACCTCCTGCGCGGCGAGGTTGGCCTTGATCCGGCTGATGCCGTTCTCCAGCTTCAGCGGGTTGGTGCGGGAGGAGCCGAGGATGGTGCCGCCGCGGGGCAGGATGCCGCGCACCGCGGGGATGTCGAGCCGGACGGTGTCGCCTTCGAGTGGGCCTCGCCAGCCGTCCCGGTAGCCGACGAAGCCGTAGCCGTACTCCTGCACGCCCTTGCGGACGATGCCCCGGATGACGGCGTTGAGTCCGGGGCAGTCGCCGCCTCCGGTCAGTACTCCGACGCGCATGGAAATATCCCTTCGCCGCGGTTTCCTGTGAGAGCCACGCTAATGGTGATCCAGGTCACAGAGGGATGGGCGGGAAGGTCAATTCCGAGATCAATTCCGTTGAATTGTCCGGGAGTTGATCTACGCATCGGATCAACTCGTGCGTCTACGCGTCGTCGAGGCCGCGCTCTATGGCGTACCGGACCAGCTCCACCCGGTTGTGCAACTGGAGCTTGCCCAGGGTGTTTTGGACGTGGTTCTGGACCGTGCGGTGCGAGATGACCAGGCGTTCGGCGATCTGCTTGTAGCTCAGGCCCTTGGCGACCAGGCGCAGCACTTCGGTCTCGCGGTCGGTGAGTTGGGGTGCCTTGGGCCGGTCGCCGTCGGTGACCGGTGCCGGGTCGGAGGCCAGGCGGCGGTACTCACCGAGGACCAGTCCGGCGAGGCCCGGGGTGAACACCGGGTCGCCGACCGCCGTGCGCCGCACCGCGTCCAACAGCTCTTCCGTGGAAGCCGACTTGAGCAGATAGCCGGTCGCGCCGGACTTCACCGCCTCCAGGACGTCGGCGTGCTCGCCGCTCGCGGAGAGGACGAGGACACGCAACGCCGGGTTGGCGCCCACCAGTTCCTTGCAGACCTGGACGCCGGGCATCTGCGGCAGGTTCAGGTCCAGGACGAGGACGTCCGGGGCGGCGGCCTTCGCTCGACGTACCGCCTGCTCGCCGTCACCGGCGGTGGCGACCACGTCGAAGCCGGACTCGGCCAGGTCGCGGGCGACCGCGTCGCGCCACATCGGGTGGTCGTCGACCACCATGACCCTGATCGGGCCCCGCTGCTCACTCATCGTGTTCCCGCCTTCCCCCGCGCTTTCGGTACTTTCAACTCAACTTCCGTGCCCTGCCCGGGAATCGAGACCAGCTCCGCGCTGCCCCCGAGGTCCCGCAACCGCCCCCGGATCGACAGCGCGACCCCGAGCCGCCCCTCCCCCTCGGCCTGCGCGAGCCGCCCCTCGGGAATCCCGGGCCCGTCGTCCCGCACGGTCACCACGACCTCCCGGGGTTCGTCCTCGACCAGGATCCACGCCCGCGCGTCCGCACCGGCATGCCTGCGCACATTGTCCAGGGCGGCACCGACAGCGGCGGCCAACTCCTTCGCGGCAGGCGCGGGCAACGGCACCGGAGCCCCCGGCTCGGCGAAACTCACCTTGGCGGCGGCATACGGCGCGAGCAACGCCCGCAGATCGACCGGCCCGTCGTCGGCCTCGTCCACTTCCACTTCTACGGCTCTCACGACCGCGCCCTCCGCCGCGTCCAGCGAGACCCGGGACACGGGCACCAGGGCGCCGGAGACCAGGGTGCGCAGCGCGATCTCCTGTTCGCCCGCCATCCGGCCCAGCTCGCCCGCCTCGCCGCCGAGCACGGCACCGCGCCGCTGGACCATCGCCAGTACCTGGAGGACACCGTCGTGGATGTCCCGGGCGAGCCGCTCCCGTTCCCGGGTGGTGGCCTCGATCTCCAGGGCGCGGGCAAGGGTGCGCTCGGAGGCCCGGGCGACCTCCACGACGTAGCCGATGGCGATGGAGGCGACCCAGACGAGGACCACGTTGTGGACGGTGTCGCGGGCCGGGGAGCCGCGCTCGATCAGGTTGGCGGCGGCGACCGGTGTGGAGGCGAACGCGGCCCAGCGCCAGCCGCCCTTGATGGCGTAGGCGAGGACCGAACCGGCGGTCCATATCGACGGCAGGGTGGGGCCGCCGCCCGAGATGTGGTGGTCGTCGGCCGCGAGCGGGGTGAGGACGATGCCGGTCAGCGCGATCGCGAGGTCGACGGCGAGGAAGCGCTTGGTGCAGGCGACCGCGCTCTGCACCCGAGGCAGGGTGGCGAGCGTCCACACGAACAGGACGACGTAGAAGGCGATGGCGATGCCCGGACGGTCGAACTCGTCGTAGGCGGAGGCGAAGAGCCCGATCGCGTACAGCATGGTCAGCACGCGGTAGCCGCTCAGGGCACGCCACAGCGGCTGTTCCACGGACATTCTGACGACGCGCACCTGCTTGGCCATGGCCCCCTACCCCCGACACAGACCGGCCCACCTAGGGGCTCGTCTGCTCCTTCTCCGTCTGTGCGAGTGCGGCCTTCGCCGCCTTGTCCGCTTCCTTGTCGGCCTTCGCCGCTTCCGCGATCTGCCGCTTGGCGGCGGTCGCGTAGATGTCGACGTACTCCTGGCCGGAGAGCTTCATGATCTCGTACATGACCTCGTCGGTCACCGCGCGGAGGACGAAACGGTCGTGCTCCATGCCGTTGTACCGGCTGAAGTCGAGCGGCTTGCCGATCCGGATGCCGGGCCGCATCAGCTTCGGCATGACCTTGCCGGGCGGCTGGATCTTCTCCGTGTCGATCATCGCGACCGGGATCACCGGAGCGCCGGTGGCGAGCGCCACGCGCGCGAGGCCGCCGGGCTTGCCACGGTACAGACGCCCGTCCGGGGAGCGCGTGCCCTCCGGATAGATACCGAACAGCTCACCGCGCTCCAGGACGTCGATCCCGGCCTTGATCGCGGCCTCGCCCGCCCCACGCGCACCGGAGCGGTCCACCGGAAGCTGGCCGGCGCCTTTGAAGAACGCGGCCGTCAGCTTGCCCTTCACCCCGGGGGTCGTGAAGTACTCGGCCTTCGCGATGAAGGTCACCTTGCGGTCCAGGACCGCGGGCAGGAAGAACGAGTCCGAGAACGAGAGGTGGTTGCTCGCCAGGATGGCGGCACCCTCGTCCGGAATGTTCTCCATGCCCTCCACCCAGGGTCGGAAGGCGACCTTCAGCGGTCCCCCGATGGCGACCTTCATCGTGCCGTACAACAACCGAGTGCCTCCCGTTTCCGTCGATCAGACCTTAACCCGGAGCACTGTCAAAGGACCCGACGACCCTGGTCGGTGTCAGTGCGGTCGCGTACGGTTAACCGCACCTGGACTTGTTCAGACCCCTCTCATGAACACGCGTCTCACCACCACGCCCTTCTCATGAACAGGAGACCGAAGGTGCCGGTCCTCCCCGGAGCCGAGCCGTACCGCCACGAGGGCGGGGAGGTCGGAGTGCTCCTCTGCCACGGCTTCACCGGTTCCCCGCAGTCGCTGCGCCCCTGGGCGGAGCATCTGGCCGAGCGCGGCCTCACCGTGTCGCTGCCGCTGCTGCCCGGGCACGGCACCCGCTGGGAGGACATGCAGCTCACCGGCTGGCAGGACTGGTACGCGGAGGTGGACCGCGAGCTGCGCGCCCTGCGCGGGCGCTGCTCACAGGTCTTCGTCGCGGGCCTGTCCATGGGCGGCGCGCTGGCGCTGCGGCTGGCCGCGAAGCACGGCGACGAGATCAGCGGTGTCGTGGTCGTCAACCCCGGTATCAAGGTGCACGGCCTCGCGGCGTACGCCCTTCCGGTGGCCCGCCACTTGGTGCGTACGGCGCCCGGTATCGCCAGCGACATCGCGAAGGAGGGCAGCGAGGAGGTCGGGTACGACAAGGTGCCGCTGCACTCCGCGCACTCCCTGCGTAACTTCTTCCGGCTGGTCGACCGTGAGCTTCCGCAGGTCACCCAGCCGCTCCTGCTGCTGCACAGCGCCCAGGACCATGTGGTTCCGCCGGCCGACTCGGCTCGTGTCCTCAGTCGGGTTTCCTCGACCGACGTGACGGAGATCCTGCTGGAACAGAGCTACCACGTCGCGACGTTGGACCACGACGCGGACCGGATTTTCGAGGAGAGCTTCGCGTTCATCGGCCGGCTCGCACCCAGTGCCGGCAAGCAGGTGTCCGACACGGGCCGGGTGAGCGAGCAGGAAGGGACGGCCACAGGTGGCTGAGCACGACTCCGACCGCGAGGGCCTCGAACCGGACGAGCAGGGCGTCCCGTTCGACGAGGAGGCCGCGTGGGCCGCGATCGTCGCCGGGTACGGCGAGGAGCCCAAGGATCCGCCGGGCGCCAAGCCGTTCAAGTCGATCGAGGACCTGGCGCTGCTCGATCCCGAGAAGAACGACGAGCAGCCGAAGGCCAAGGATCCGGACAAGGGCAACAAGGCCAAGGACAAAGGCGCGGGCAAGGACAAGGGTGCCGAGGAACCGCCGGCGCCCGCGAAGCCGTTGGGCAGTTCGGTGTCCTTCGCGCCCGGTGTCGGCGGTCCCCGTGACTTCACCTCGCCGGACTCCTCCGAGGAGGACTTCGACGAGGACGACGAGGGCCACTTCGTACCGCCGGAGCCGCCGCCGCTGCCGGACGCCGACACGACCGCCAAGTTCGCCTGGCTCGGGGTGATCGGCGGGCCGATCCTGCTGCTGCTGGCGGTGCTGCTCAGCTGGGACATGACCTGGTGGCTGGCGACCATCGGGATCGGCGGGTTCCTGGGCGGGTTCGGCACGTTGGTGATGCGGATGCGGACGGATGAGGAGGACGGGGACGATCCGGGG
The DNA here is from genome assembly GCF_000367365.1 of Streptomyces prunicolor NBRC 13075. Lineage (GTDB taxonomy): Bacteria > Actinomycetota > Actinomycetes > Streptomycetales > Streptomycetaceae > Streptomyces > Streptomyces prunicolor. Next base: position 94,253 of record NZ_BARF01000091.1, read on the forward strand.
CGGGGCGCGGTCGTCTGACCTAGCGAACTGCCGGGATCTTGAGGGCGGCCAGCACCGGGAAGTGGTCGGTGGCCGCCCTCACGTCTGCCTCCGTGACGCCGGGCAGCCCGAGCGGCACCCCGCAGCCCAGTACCTCGATGCCCTGCGTCGCGAAGATCGCGTCGATGCGCTGGAAGGGGTTGCCTGGGGTCCAGGTGTTCTCGTCGCCCCAGGGGGCGGTGGCCCAGCAGTCCTGGAGTTTCTTGGCCAGGCGCTCGAAAGTCCGGCCGTCGGGGCGGTCGTTGAGGTCGCCGCCCGCGATCACGTGGTCCACGCCCATGCCGGCCAGCCGGTCGAGGAGCATGCCGCCCTGTTCGTAGCGTTCGTCCTGGCGGAGGCTGAGGTGACAGCTGAGGACGCCCAGGCGAGTGCCGCCGATCCGTACGACCGCGGTGGCGAAGCCGCGTCGGTGTTGGCCGGGGGTCAGTGGCAGGAGTACGTCCTCCGTGCGCTCGACCGTTGCCCGGAGTGAGCACAACAGCGCCGGGCCCGCTGCGGTGCCTCCGCCGGAGAGGACCACCAGGCCTGAGGCCAGGGCGAGGCGGGCCAGCTTCTTGCGCCAGCGGAAGAAGAGGGGGGCCTCTTGGATCAGGACGAGGTCGGGGGCGCAGGCCTTGATGACTCGGGCCAGGGCGGCTGTGTCGTCGCGCATCGAGCGGATGTTGTAGCTCAGGACGCGGATGATCGCTGAACCGTCGGGTTCGGTGCGGGAGTTGGGGAGCGGCGCCATGTGGATCAATCTACGCCTGACAGCTCGGGGCGCGAGGTACGTGGGCGACTGCCGGTCGTGCGTGGCTGGTCGCGCAGTTCCCCGCGCCCCTTAAAAGCAGAAAGCAAGGTGGGTTACATGATCGGGTCCGGCTCCCTCGCCAGGTCCGCTGCCCCCACCATGCCCGCCTTGTTGCCCAGTTGGGCGGCGATCACGTCGGCGACCGGGCGCCAGTTGCCGCCCACCAGCCAGCGTTTGTAGGACTTGCGGATGGGGTCGAGGACCAGTTCGCCCTCGTCGGAGAGGCCGCCGCCGACGATGAAGGCGGAGGGGTCGAAGAGGGAGGCGAGGTCGGCGAGGCCGGCGCCGGCCCAGCGGGCCAGTTCGCGGTAGGAGTCGACGGCGACCGGGTCGCCCTGGCGGGCGGCCATGGAGATGTGCTTGCCCTCGATGCCCTCGGGGCTGCCGTCGCCGAGGGAGAGCAGGACCTCCGCGGCCTCGGGGGTGGCGTTGGCGCGCTGCTTGGCGTAGCGGACGAGGGCGCGGCCGGAGGCGTACTGCTCCCAGCAGCCCTGTGAGCCGCAGCCGCACAGCAGGCCGTCCGGCACCATGCGGATGTGGCCGAACTCGGCGGCCACGCCGAAGTGTCCGCGGCGCAGCTTGTTGCCGATGATGATGCCGCCGCCGAGGCCGGTGCCGAGCGTGATGCAGATGACGTTGCGGTGGCCCTTGCCGGCGCCGAACTTGTACTCGCCCCAGGCCGCGGCGTTCGCGTCGTTCTCCACGACGACGGGGAGGCCCACGCGGGCCTCGACCTTCTCCTTCAGCGGCTCCTGGCGCCAGTCGATGTTCGGCGCGAAGTAGACCGTGGAGCGCTGACGGTTGACGTATCCGGCCGCACCGATGCCCACGCCGACGATCTCGTGCCCGGCGCGTGCTCCGTCGACCGCGGCGGCGATGGCGTCCACGATGCCCTCGGCCGTACCCGGGGTCGGCACCTTGTGGGTCGAGAGGATGTTGCCTTCCTCGTCGACAACCCCGGCCGCGATCTTGGTGCCGCCGATATCGACGCCGATGGTGAGTCCCATGAATCCCTCAGTTTCGGTCGAGCCCCGCTACGGCCCACCGTACCCGAGGGGCTTCTAGTCCAGGTCGATGCGCTCCCCCGGACCAGGGTCCTCGCCCCGGTCACGGCGGTCCTTCAACTCGGTGTCCCGTGCTGTCCAGCGTTGTTCCTGGGCCTGGACCGCTGAGCGGTACGCGGCGAGGAGTTCGTTTCCGGCCGCCGCGAGGTGGTCGAAGACGTCCGGGTTGCGTTCGATGACGGGCTCGACGGCTGCCTTGGCCTGCTGGACGACCTGCTTCACCACCTGCTGGGCGGCCGGTCCCGCGACCTGGCCGAGCAGCGGGGACTGGAGGCCGGACAGCTTGTCCGCGACGGTGTCGACGAGCTTGCGCAGTTCCTCGGCGGCCGAGCCCGGGGGCGGGCCGTACTGGGTGCGGCGGCGGGCCTTCTCCGCCGCGAGATCTTCGGCGGCCGCCGTCGCCCAGGCGTCGGCGTCGGTCGCCCGCACCTCGTCGAGCGCCTCTTCCTTGCCGGCCTCTGACGGGGGGAGCTCTTCGCTCATGACGGACTCCTGACTACGGTTCGTCTCTACGACGTTACCCGAATGGGCGTACGTGCTTCATCGTCTCCGCGTCCACAAATACCGACACGGTCACCTTCCCTGCGGCCACAGGTCCGGGTCGGGGGCGAAACGGATGCGCAGTTCGCCCTCGCGCAGGGCCGCGCCGGCCACGGTGCAGCGGCGCAGGGCCGACGGCAGCGGCACGATACGGCGGAACCGGCCGACGGTGACAACGAGTTCGTCGCCCCGGCGGACCAGGTCCAGTTCGTCCCGTATCGCGCCGGGCAGGGCAATGCTCCAGACCAGGACGCCGTCCTCGGCCAGCCGGTCGGTGACGGGCCACTCCACCGTGGAACCCGCCGCGTTGACACCGGGCACCGCGAGCGCGGTGAGGTCGTCGGTGCCGCGCGGGTCGTGGCCGAGGTGCGGGACGTGCCGGACCTCGTACGTCCCCTGCCACTCGTCCAGGGTCTTGCGCTGCTGGGCATTGAGGCCGGCCAGCCAGGTGTCCTCGACGGACTCGGGCAGCACCCGGTTGGCGACCAGCGCGTCGGGGCGCAGACCGCGCAGGGCGAGTGCGAGGCCGGCCTCGCGAACGGCGTCGGCGCCGGCCGGTCCGGGCTCGGCGACCAGTCGTACGGAGGTGTGGCGGTCGGCGAGAACCGCTTCCACGGCGGCCAGTTCGACGTCCCAGCGGCCGGCCGTGTCGTAGAGCCACTCCGAGGGCATCGGGACGCCGGCGAGGCGACCGAGAACCGGGCGGAGGGCGCGGGCCGCTTGCCGCTCGGCTGGGAGGAGGCGGCGCAGGTAGCGGCGGAGCTCTTCGGGGAGGGCGAGGAGGGCGAGCGCGTGGGGGGTGGGCGGGAGGTCCACGACCAGGAGGTCGTAGGCCTCGGACAGGGCCGCGTCCCTGAGGGCTCGGAGGAGGGCCAGTTCCTCGGCGCCGGGGAGGGGGGTCACCTCTTCCGCGTCCAGGCGGGCCGCGCCGAGGAGTTCGAGGGCGGTGGAGGCGCGGTCCTGGAAGGCGGTGAGGTCTGCGCGGAAGGATTCCGTGGCGTCGGGGCGCCAGGCCGTGAGGTTCTCGGCGGCTTCGACGGGGGCCGCTCCCGTGACCACGCCCAGGGCGGCGCCGAGGGTGTCGCTGCGGTCGGCACCGAGGAGGAGAGTGCGGGTGCCGGTGCCTGCGGCGGCTTGTGCGGTGGCTGCGGCGATGGTGCTTCGGCCGCTGCCGCCTGGGCCGGTGATCAGGAGGGTGCGCATATGAGTGAACGGTAGTCGCTCGGTGGGGGTTGGGCGCCGTTGCCGGAGGCTCCGCCCCCGGACCCCCGTCGGCCCTGAAGGGGCCTCGTCCTCAAACGCCGGACGGGCTGAGTAATGCCGGTCGTCGTTCGAAAGGCACCGGACGGGGTGGATGGTGCCGGCCCGTCTCGGAAACCCGCCGCAAGGACCGGGAGAGAATGCCCGCCGGCGCCGAAAAGGCCCGCCTACTTCTCGCCCGTCTCCACCGGCGGCTCCCCCGACTCCACCCGCTTCTTCAACCCCGCCAACGCCCGGTCGATGATGACCTTCTCGGCCTTGCGCTTGATCATGCCCAGCATCGGGATCTTGACATCGACCGTGAGGAGGTAGGTGACCTCCGTGGCGCCCGCGCCTGAAGGCTTGAGGAGGTAGGAGCCGTCCAGGGAGCGCAGCATCTGGGACTTGACGAGGGTCCAGGAGACCTCGTTGTCGCCGGTCCAGGTGTACGCGAGGACCTGGTCGTCCTTGATCGCGCCGGCGTCCATGACGAGCCGGACCTGTTCGGCGCGGCCCCGCTCGTCGGTCTTGAGGACGTCCGCCTCCTTCACCTCACCGGTCCAGTCCGGGTAGCGGGCGAAGTCGGCGATCACTTCCATCACTTCGGCCGGTGCCGCCTCGATCGTGATGCTCGAACTGGTGTGTTCCGCCATCGCTGTGGCTCCTCCAGATGCGGACCGGCAGGGCGTCGTCGTCGTGCGCTTGTGCGTGCAGCGTGAAGGCTACCTCCCCGCCAACCCCCTTACCGCACCCCCTACCTGCGGACATCAGGAGGAGGTCGGGAGGAAGTCAGGAGGAGGTCACCACTCCAGTACCCACGGCTTGCCGCTGCCCGCGAAGTGCCCCACGTTCACGCACTCGGTCGCGCCGATCCGCATCCGGCGCACCAGTGGCTGGTGGACGTGGCCGAACAGTGCATAGCGGGGTCTGGTGCGGCGGATGGCGTCCAGGAGGGCGCGGCTGCCGCGTTCGAAGCGGCGCGCGACAGTGTCGTAGACCAGCTCGGGGACCTCGGGTGGGATGTGGGTGCAGAGGACGTCGACCTCGCCGACCGCCTCGATCTTCGCGGCGTACTCCTCGTCGCTGATCTCGTACGGGGTGCGCATGGGGGTGCGGAGGCCGCCGCCGACGAAGCCGAACGTCCAGCCGCCGATCTCCACGCGTTCGCCGTCGAGCACGGTCGTTCCGGGGGCGGCGTACTCGGGCCACAGGGTCGGCATGTCTACGTTGCCGTAGGTGGCGTACGTCGGGGTGGGGAAGGCGGCGAACATCTCTGCGTACTGTTTGCGGACCGCCTTCTCGATCAGGGCCGCTCGGTCCCCGCCGACGCCGGCGCACAGCCGGGCGCCCAGTTCGCGGGCCTCCTCGAAGCGGCGGGCGGTGCGCAGCTCGACCAGGCGGTCGGCGTTCTCCTCGCCGAAGAGCTCGGGGAAGATCCCGCGCGAGTGGTCGGCGTAGTCGAGGAAGAGGACCAGGTCGCCCAGGCAGATCAGGGCGTCGGCACCCTCGCCGGATCTGGCCAGGTCACGGGCGTTGCCGTGCACGTCGCTGACCACATGGATGCGCGTCCCGGAGTTACCGGCCGGTGTGGGTGCCATGACGATCAAGCGTAGGCGTGTGCGGCAAACGTGAACAGTGGCGGCGGAGCTTGCGGTTACTGGCCAGTCAAGAAAGGCGTGGACTACTGTGCGCCAGGAAACACCAATCTGTGTGACGCAGCGAACATCTCGCCGGGACCCCCTGTCGTAGAAGCCATACCGACGGGTAACGTCCGGGCAGTCCAGTCGTGCTCAGGATTTCAACCACCGGGTCCTGACGCACCTGCCCGAGTCTTGGACCGGACCGTCGCATCACACAACGTCGTGGCGCCGGCGCCCTATGAGGAGCAGCAGTCTTGCGCGAGTTCAGCCTTCCGGCTTTGTACGAGGTCCCCGCGGACGGCAATCTGACCGACATCGTCCGCAGAAACGCCGCGCAGCACCCAGAGGTCGCCGTGATCGCCCGCAAGGCGAACGGCGGCTGGCAGGACGTGACCGCCACGGTCTTCCTCGCCGAGGTGCACGCCGCCGCCAAGGGGCTCATCGCCTCCGGCGTCGAGCCCGGCGACCGCGTGGGTCTGATGTCCCGCACGCGGTACGAGTGGACGCTGCTCGACTTCGCGATCTGGTGTGCGGGCGCGATCACCGTGCCGGTGTACGAGACCAGCTCGCCGGAGCAGGTGCAGTGGATCCTGAGCGACTCGGGGGCCACCGCCCTCGTCGTGGAGCAGGACGGGCACGCCGCCGCCGTCGAGTCGGTGCGCGCGCAGCTGCCCGCGCTCAAGCACGTCTGGCAGATCGACGCCGGCGCGATCGACGAGCTGGACCGCGCGGGCAAGGACGTCACCGACGCGACCGTCGAGGAGCGCAGCTCGCAGGCGAAGGCCGACGACCCGGCGACCATCGTCTACACGAGCGGCACCACCGGCCGGCCCAAGGGCTGTGTACTCACCCACCGCAGCTTCTTCGCGGAGTGCGGCAACATCGTGGAGCGGCTGCGCCCGCTGTTCCGCACCGGCGAGTGCTCGGTGCTGCTGTTCCTGCCGCTCGCGCACGTCTTCGGGCGGCTGGTGCAGATCGCGCCGATGATGGCACCGATCAAGCTGGGCCTGGTCCCGGACATCAAGAACCTCACCGACGAACTCGCCTCGTTCCGGCCGACGTTGATCCTCGGCGTGCCGCGTGTCTTCGAGAAGGTCTACAACTCGGCGCGTGCCAAGGCGCAGGCGGACGGCAAGGGCAAGATCTTCGACAAGGCGGCCGACACCGCGATCCTGTACAGCCGCGCGCTGGACACCCCGGCGGGTCCGTCCCTCGGTCTGAAGATCAAGTACAAGACCTTCGACAAGCTCGTCTACAGCAAGCTGCGCGCGGTGCTCGGCGGCAAGGGCGAGTACGCGATCTCCGGCGGCGCCCCGCTGGGCGAGCGCCTCGGTCACTTCTTCCGGGGGATCGGCTTCACGGTTCTGGAGGGCTACGGGCTCACCGAGTCCTGTGCCGCCACCGCCTTCAACCCCTGGGACCGGACGAAGATCGGCACGGTCGGCCAGCCGCTGCCCGGCTCGGTCGTCCGCATCGCGGACGACGGCGAGGTGCTGCTGCACGGCGAGCACCTGTTCAAGGGCTACTGGAACAACGAGGCCGCTACGGCCGAGGCGCTGGCCGACGGCTGGTTCCACACCGGGGACATCGGCACCCTCGACGAGGACGGCTACCTCAGGATCACCGGTCGCAAGAAGGAGATCATCGTCACCGCGGGCGGCAAGAACGTCGCCCCGGCCGTGATCGAGGACCGCATCCGCGCGCACGCGCTGGTCGCGGAGTGCATGGTGGTCGGCGACGGTCGGCCTTTCGTGGGCGCGCTGGTCACGATCGACGACGAGTTCCTGGGCCGCTGGGCCGCCGAGCACGGCAAGCCCGCGGGTGCCACCGCGGCGTCACTGCGAGACGACCCGGATCTCTTGCAGGCGATCCAGGACGCGGTCGACGACGGCAACGCCGCGGTGTCGAAGGCGGAATCGGTGCGGAAGTTCCGCATTCTGTCCTCCCAGTTCACGGAGGAGTCGGGCCACCTGACGCCGTCCCTGAAGCTCAAGCGCAATGTGGTGGCGAAGGACTACGCGGACGAGATCGAGGCCATCTACCAGAAGTAGACGGGTAGTTGGGGTAGTTGGGGCATCTCTTGGGGGTTCCCTTGGAGGTTCCCTTGAGGTCTCAGAAGTCCTCGGCGAGGACCCGTTCCAGCGTGCGCTCGGCGAGCGCGGTGATGGTGACGAACGGGTTCACGCCGATGTTGCCCGGCACCAGTGAGCCGTCCGTGACGTACAGCTTCGAATACCCCTTCACCCGGCCGTAGTTGTCGGTCGCGCTGCCCAACACGCAGCCGCCCAGCGGGTGGTAGCAGAAGTCGTCCGCGAACACCTTGCTGGTCGAGCCGAACAGGTCGTACCGGTAGAGCGTCGCGTTGGCCGAGTTGATCCGGTCGAACAGCTTCTTGGCCATCGCGACCGAGACCGCGCTCTGGGCCGCGGTCCAGCCCAGCTTCACCGTGCCGCTCGCCGAGTCGTAGGCGAACGAGGCTCGTTGGGGGTTCTTGGTGATCGCCAGATAGAGGCTCACCCAGGTCTCGAACCCGATGGGCAGCGGGGCGATCTCCGCGAAGACCGGGTTGTCGGTGTTGGCCCAGTCGTCGATGCCCATGACCGGCATCGTCGACTGGTTGGCGCCGGTGGTGTCCCAGATGTGGTTGGCGCGGCCCACCATGGTGTTGCCGTTGGGCCCCCAGCCCGCCCCGACCGAGGAGTTGAGCGCGGGCAGGGTGCCCGTTTCCCGTGCGCGGACGAGGAGCTCGGTGGTGCCGAGGCTGCCGCCGCCGAGGAACAGATAGGTGCAGCTGTACTGCTTGGTCTCGACGACCGTGCCGGTGTCGTCGATCCGGTCGACGGTCAGGACGTACGACCCGTCGCTCGCCCGCGTGACCGCCTTGACCTTCTCCATGGTGTGGATGGTGACCTTGCCGGTGCCGAGCGCCGAGGCGAGGTAGGTCTTGTCGAGGCTCTTCTTGCCGTAGTTGTTGCCGTAGATGACCTCCTGGGCGAGCGCGGACTTGGTGGCGGTGCCCGCCGCCTCCTGCTGCATGTAGCCGAAGTCGTAGACGTTGGGCACGAAGGTGGTCTTCAGGCCGGTGTTCGTGGCGGCCTTCCGTGAGGTGCGGGTGAACTGGTACCACTCCGTCGACTCGAACCAGGTCGGGTCGACGGTGTTGACGCCGAGCATCGTGCGGGCCCGCGGGAAGTACGTGCCGTACATCGCGGTGGCGTCCACGGTGGGGAACTGCTCGGCGAAGTACGACTGGAGCGGGGTGACCGCCATGCCGCCGTTGACCAGCGAGCCGCCGCCGACGCCCCGGCCGACGTAGACGGACATGTTGTCGTAGTGCACGCGGTCCAGGGCACCCGGGTACGCGGTGATGTCCTTGTTGACGACGTCCAGCCACAGGAAGCTGGCGAGCGGTGCCTCGGTGCGGGTCTTGAACCACATCGAGCGCTTGTCCGGGGCGGCGGTGGAGCAGAAGATCTTGCCGTCCGTGCCCGGGGTGTTCCAGAGCCTGCCCATCTCCAGGACGAGGGTGGTGATGCCGGCCTGGCCGAGGCGGAGGGCGGCGACCGCACCGCCGTAGCCGGAGCCGACGACGATCGCGGGGGCGGTTTCGACGGCGGCGGGTTCGACGGCCTGCGCGGACTGCAGGCCGATACGGGTGAGACCGGCGGTGGCGGCGGTCTGGAGGGCGATCATGCCCAGGATTTGACGTCTCGTCAGCTGATGCTGCGTCAGTTTTGCTGTCATGCGCGCAGCATGTGCGGATTATTCGGTTCCGCCAAGGGGCTGCGCCGGTTTTGGGGCGGGGTGGGGGGAGGCGGGGTGCGGTGCAGGGTGCGGTGGTCGGGCGGGTGCGGGTTGGGGGCTTGGGGCGCCAGCCGGGGTGCCGGGTGAGGCGATCGGGCGGGTGCGGGTTGTCTGTGGCTGGTCGCGCAGTTCCCCGCGCCCCTGAAAAGAGCAGGGTTGCCCGGGGCGCGGATCGATGGGCCCCGGGCGCCCCACCCGTCTTTAGGGGCGCGGGGAACTGCGCGACCAGCCCCCACGCACCCGCACCCGCCCGACCACCTCACCCGGCACCCCGGATGGCGCCCCTACAACAACCCCCGCAACTTCTCCGCGAGGAGGTCCCAGCGCCAGCGCTCCTCGACCCACTGCCGCCCCCGCTCGCCCATGTTCCGGCGGAGCTCCGGGTCGGCGAGCAGGGCGACGATCCGGTCGGCGGCCTCCTCCGGGGAACCGCCCCGCACGACCCACCCGGTCTCACCGTCGAGCACGGCGTCGGGCGCCCCGCCGGAGTCACCGGCGACCACGGGCAGCCCGGTCGCGGACGCCTCCAGGTAGACGATCCCGAGCCCCTCGACGTCGAGCCCGCCCCGCCGGGTCCGGCACGGCATCGCGAAGACGTCACCGGCGCCGTAGTGCGCGGGCAGTTCGGCCCAGGGCACGGCGCCCGTGAAGCGCACGGAGTCGGTGACCCCGGTCTCCCGCGCGAGCCGCCGCAACTCCTTCTCGTACGGCCCGCCGCCCACGATCAGCAGCACGGCGTCGGGCTGCCGGGCCAGGATGCGCGGCATGGCGAGGATCAGCGTGTCCTGCCCCTTGCGCGGTACGAGCCGCGAGACGCACACGACGACGGGCCGGTCGGCGAGCCCGAGCCGCTCCCGCACCTCGGCACCACCCGAACCCGGATGGAAGACCTTCTCGTCGACGCCGGGCGGCAGTTGGACCATCCGCGCCGCCGCCTCCGGACTCAGCGCACCGGCGATCCTCGACCGCGTGTACTCCCCGAGGTAGGTGATCGTGTCCGTCGACTCCCCGATCCTGCGCAGGAGTTGACGCGAGGCGGGCAGCTGGGCCCACCCGGCCTCGTGCCCGTGCGTGGTCGCCACCAGCCGCTCGGCACCGGCCTTCCGCAACGCCGGCGCCATCAGCCCGAGCGGCGCCGCCGCCCCGAACCACACCGCCGTACACCCGTGTTCCCGCAGCAGCCCCACGGCCCTGCGGGTCGCGGCGGGCGTCGGCAGCAGCATGGTCGTGGCGTCCCGTACAACGGTGAAGGGCTGCTCGGCGTCGAAGGCGGCCGTCGCCTCCGCGCCCTCCCGGCCGCGCTTCCAGGCGGAGGCGTAGACGACGAGCCGCTCGGGCTCCAGGCGCAGCGCCATGTTGTGCAGAAAAGCCTGGATGCCACCGGGCCGGGGCGGAAAGTCATTGGTCACGATCAGGGTCTTGCGCACGCGGCAGACCCTACCGGCCCTACCGGACGAGCCCGCACAGCCCGGTTCGGCCGCGCTTCATGGCCATCGCACAGCAGATCGGGAGAACATGTGCCCCACATCGGCAGGCACGGCATGGAACAGGGGCTCAGGTGGAGATCGCGGGCGCGGGACGGCGGCTGGCGCCGCTGCTGGGAACCTGGGGCCTGACCAGAGTCGTACTCCTGCTGTTCGTCTTCAAGGTGCTGGTGTTCCCCAGCTTCGACGTCACCACCGACGTGTCGGTGATCTACCAGGGCTGGTACGAGACGCTCCGCCACGGCAGCTTCCCGCTGGACGACGTCACCTGGCAGTACCCGCCCGCCGCCGCCCTCCCGATCCTCTCCCCCGCCCTGCTGGGCTTCCTGGACTACGCGTCGGCGTTCTTCGTCCTGGCCTTCCTGGCCGACCTGACCGTCCTGGCCCTGCTCCTCTACACGGGCCTGCGCCCGGGCCGCACCCTGCGCGGCGCCTGGGTCTGGGTGGCGGGCGTCCCGCTCCTCGGCCCGACCGTGTACGCGCGCTACGACGTGATGGTGACCGCGGTCGCCGTGGCCGCGCTGCTCGCGGGCGCCCGGCATCCGCGTGTGATGGGCGCGCTGGTCGGCTTCGGAGCACTCCTCAAGGTCTGGCCGGCGCTGCTCCTCCTCGGCGCCGTCAAGCGCCGCGCGTGGGGAGCGGCGGCGGTGACGGTCGCGGCGATCGCTGCCCTGTTCGCGGTGTCGATGCCGGGCGCGTTCGCCTTCCTGACCTTCCAGCGCAACCGGGGCACGGAGGTGGAGTCGCTCGGCTCGCTCGTCTTCCACGTGGCCCGGCACTTCGGCTGGCAGGGCCAAGTCCTCCTGAACTACGGCTCGGTGGAGTTCGTCGGCCCCTACGTCAACTGGGTCAGCACGGCCGCCCTGGGCCTCACCGCGCTGGCCTTCGGCTGGATCGTGCTCTGGCGCCTGATGGCGGCCCGCTTCCTCCCCCACACCCTCGCGGACGCGGCCTTCGTGGCGGTCCTGATGTTCACGGTGACCAGCCGGGTGATCAGCCCCCAGTACGTCGTCTGGCTGATCGGCCTCGCGTCCGTCTGCTCCTGCTTCCGCGCCAGCCGCATGCGCCTCCCGGTCGCCCTGGTCCTGGCGGCGGCCTTCGTCACGGTCCTGGAATTCCCGATCTGGTTCGCCCACGTGGTCGCCGGCGACACCCTGGGCATCACCCTGCTGCTCCTTCGCAACGGCCTCCTGGTGGCCGCGGCGATCACCGGCGCACGGGAGTTGTGGCAAGCGTCGGTGACGTGGGCGGACGTACCGCCGCTGCCGAGTCAGGCGACCCGCTCGAAGGCCCCTTCGACGTCCTCCTGAACCGTGCGTACTCGGAGCCCCCGGCCGCGCCCACCGCATCCCGCCCACCCCTCATGAGCAACGGCACCCCCAACAGCCCATACGCCGAACAGAGTTGGGCCACTGCCGCGAGGCTCGGCCACCCGGGCGGACGTGCCGCCACTCCCCGCTCAGGCGACCCGCTCGAAAGCACCCTCGACCTCCTCCTGACGCCGGGCACGCCGGAAGAGCACGGCGACGACCCCGCACTGCACCCCCATCGCGAGCGCCAAGGCCAGGCACACCCCGGGCAGACCTAGCCCCGACAGGCCGTACGCCAACGGGGGTTGGATCGTCGTGCCGAGCAGTGTCACGCGGAGCAGTGCCGGTGCTCCGCCGCTGCCCTCGAAGACTCCACCGAGGGCGATGAAGCAGGCCATCAGGAGGAGGTAGGGGCCGACGCAGCGGAGGAACAGGGCGCCCTCGTGGGCGACTTGGGGGCCGGCGCCGAAGGCGGCCATGATCCAGGGGGCGGTGCCGGCGAGCAGGACGGCCGCCGTCACGCCCACCGTGCCGGACACCAGCAGCGCCTCCCGGCCGATCTCACGCCGTTCGTCCCGGCCCGCGCCGCGCAGCTGCGAGGTGTGGATGGCGGCGGCCTGGCGCACGGCGTAGAAGGCCATCGTCGCGACGTACAGGACCTTGTAGGCGATGGCGTACGCGGCCACCGCCGGCACCCCGAGCCGCGCCACGATCGCGATCAGCACCAGCGTTCCGGTCTGCCGGACGGTGAAGTCGGCGGACATGGGCAGGCCGGTCGTGACGGTGCGGCGCAGCGCGGCGGGGAGTGACTCGGCGGGGGCAACCTCCGTACGCAGCAAGGCATTTCGGCGCAGCGCCCGCAGCCCCACCCCCAACGCGACCACCCGGCACAGCACGGTGGAGACGGCGGCGCCCCGGACGCCGTAGAGGTGGATGAGGAATGGGTCGCAGACGAGGATCAGGCCGTTGGCCAGGAGGGCCAGGCGCAGGGGGGTGCGGGTGTCGCCCGTGCCCTTGAGGATGCCGTCGACGAGTTGCTGGGCGTAGAAGACGGCGATGCCCGGGAGGGAGATGGTGAAGTAGGCGACCGCCAGCGGGAGTTCGGGGCCCGCGGCGCCGAGGAGCAGGCGGGCCAGTGGTTCCCGGAGCAGGAAGCCGGACGCGACGACCACCGGGGTGACCAGCGCGCACAGGGCCCAGCCGCCGCGTACCGCGGAGCGCAGCGCGGCCGGGTCGCGGGCTCCCCTCGCGTGGGCGACCAGCACCGTCGTACCGGAGGCGAAGACCAGGGCGACACCCAGGAGCACGTTCTCGGTGTTGGTCGCGACGGCCACGGCGGCGACGGCCGGTCCGCCGAGCCGGGAGACCCAGACGGTGTTGATGATCCCGGCGGCAACGGAGGCGAGGAGCGAGAGGTAGACGGGGTGGGCGAGCGAGACGAGCTGCTTGCGATGGCTGTTCACGGCGATCGGATCCCCCTCGACGCGAGCTGAATACCTCTAATCGAGGTAGCTCGATAAGAGGTACCATGGCCTCAACGAGCCCGCAAGGAGAAACATGCTGGAGCTGTCGATCCTCGGCTTCCTGGCCGAACAGCCGTTGCACGGCTACGAGTTGAAGGAGCGCATCAAGGCGCTGAGCGGCCATGTCCGCCCGGTCAGCGACGGCGCGCTCTACCCCGCGATCACCCGCCTGGTCACCGCCGGCAAGCTCGACCAGCACACGGAGGAGGGCACGAGCGCGGCCCCGCGCCGGGTCCTGTCCCTCACCGGGAAGGGTCGCGAGGACCTCCTGGAGCGGCTCAGACACCCCAAGCCGGCCGAGATCACGGACCACGTCCGCTTCAACACGGTCCTGGCCTTCCTACGGCACCTGCCCGACCCCCACGAGCAGTCCGCCGTGCTCCGCCGCCGCCTGGACTTCCTCCAGACCCCGGCGAGTTTCTTCTACCGGGACGGCGAGCCCGTACGGGCGGAGGAGACCCAAGACCTGTTCCGGCAGGGCATGTTGCGCGTCGCGCGGGCGACGGGCGCGGCCGAGCGGGAGTGGCTGACCGAGGCCATTTCCCTTTTGGCTCAGGCGAGTTGAGCCCGAAGATAGTCCCGCCACTGCTCCGTGAACTCCTCCAAGGTCACCCCGAGAACGCTCTTCATCGCGCCCTCCACCGCCCCCGCCCGCTTCTGATGCGAGCCAACCGCCCTGTAGAACCTGCCGAGTTGGTCGACTCCCCACCGGTCCTGGATCATCCGGCAGGCCATCCACCCACCCTCGTACGCCCGCGCGAGCTCGGTCGCCTCGCTGCTGAAGCCGAAGTCCTTGTCGGTGGGGAGCGCGGTCGGGAGGTCGCCGTCCTGAACCGCGCGGGAGAGCTCCGGGGCGGCCTGGGTCGGGGTGCGGCCGGTGCCCCGGTAGCCGATCCAGTCGGCGTAGCCCTCCGAGAGCCACAGGGGAGTGGCGGGGGTGGTGTGGGCCCGGGTGGCCACGTGGGTCGTCTCGTGGGTCAGGACCACCTGCTTGCCCACCGAGCCCAACACCGCGTACGCGTCCGGGTTGACGATGATCCGGTCCGCCGGCGCGCTGCCCGAACCGCCCGCCTCCCCCGTCGTCACCGCGGCGATGCCCCGGTAGGAGGCCGCAGGTGAGCCCAGGAGCCCCGCCATGCCGTCCAGGGAGCCGGGGACGAGCACGACGACGTGCCGGGTCCAGTCCGTGCCCCAGGCGGCCGACACGGCCGGTACGGCGTGGTCCGCGAGGGCGCGGAAGTCACGCAGGCTGTCGACGGACCGGCCGACCCCCATCACCAGGCTGTGCGCGCCCTTGACGACGCTCACCTTCCCCTGGTCCCACAGCTGTTGGCCGGACTTCTTCGCGGGCTTGTCGGAGGCGACGTACCACTGCCCGTCGGCGGTGAGCCGGAGGGTGAGCGCGCGGCCGACCGTGACGGGTGCGGTGTCGTAGCCCTTGACGCGGTAGCTCAGCTGGGCGTCGGCGGTCGCGGTGGCGCCGGCGCGGTGCAGCGAGGTGAGCCGGTAGGACCAGGACGCCAGCGGTACGGCGCTCAGGTTCTCGTACGCGGTGCGCGCGCCGGTCCGCGCGTACGCCGCCCCGTCGTGGTGCAGGACGGCCGCGGACTGCCGGTCGAGGACGCTCTGGACCGCCGCCTTCGCGCTGTTCGCCGCCGGCTGTCCGCCGCACCCCACCAGCGAGCCGAGCAGCAGACACAGCGCGAGCACTCCGGAGCGCGACGCCCGCCTACGACCAGTCACTTCCCGATCGTACGACCCTTTCGCGCCGGTTCAGACCCTCGTGACCGACGAGACCGGCATCATGCCGACCGGGTCGTAGCGCACCGGCGCGCCGGGGTAGGGGGCGTGGATGACCTGGCCGTTGCCGACGTACATGCCGACATGGCTGGCGTCGGAGCGGTAGGTGACCAGGTCGCCGGGCTGGGCCTGGGAGAGCGGGATCTGGTGGCCGGCGTAGCGCTGCTCCTGCGAGGTGCGCGGGAGATGGACGCCCGCGTGGGCGTACGACCACTGCATCAGGCCGGAGCAGTCGAAGCCGCCGGGGCCGGTGGCGCCCCAGACGTACGGCTTGCCGAGGGCGGACTGGGCGGCGGCCACGGCCGCGGCGGCGCGGCCCGAGGAGGGGACGCCGGCGCCGAGGTCGGGGATGTCCTCGCGGGAGGAGCGGGAGGCCCGGTCGAAGGAGGCGCGGTCGGCGAGCGGCATCCGGTTGAGGAGTTGCCTGGCCTTCGCCAGCTTCCGCTCTACGGTCTTCTTGTGGGTGGCGACGGCCTTGCGGCTGCGCTCCAGTTCGGCGAGGTGTCCGGAGGCCTCGGTGCGCTCCTGGGCGAGTTCGCGCATGGCCTCCTGGAGGTCCTTGAGCTGGCCCGCCTGCTGGGTGGTGATGCGGTCGAGGACGGAGGCCTTGTCGAGGTAGTCGGCCGGGTCGTCGGAGAACAGCAGCGCGACGGTGGGGTCGATGCCCCCGGAGCGGTACTGGGCGCCGGCGAGTGAACCCAGCGCCTCCCGCATGGTGTTGATGCGCTGCTGCTGCCGGGCGATCCGGTCCTGGGCGTCGCTCACCTGCCGGTGCAGTTCCCCGGTGCTCTCGTCGGCCTTGTCGTAGGCCTGGGTCGCCTGCTCGGCCTCCTGATAGAGCCGGTCCACCTCGGCCCGGGAGTCGTCGTGCGGCGCGGCCACGGCGGAAGTGGCCGGCAGGGCGCCGAGGGCGGCTGCGGCGGCGGACAGGACACAGACCGCGGCACTGGCGCCTCGGTCGAACCCGGACGGTGCAAGGCGACGACGGGATCCCACGGGAAGCCGCACTTCCTTCCGCTGGCGGACACGGACCGCTCCCCCGGTGCGGGGAAACGCGCCAGACAGTAGCTCTGTGAAGGGGTGCGGGCCAAAGACCGGCGCGGGCACACAACGTGACGCCCCGCCTATGACGCAGGTCATCGGCGGGGCGTGCAGTCAGCCTGGTGTGTCGTAATTCGCCCGTTCGGGCGGTGCGCAAGGGCCGGAGAACGACCGGAGAGGAACCGGACGAGCTCGGATCAGATCCGGACGCCGAACTCGAACGTCATGTTGCCGATCGCCTCGTAGCGCACCACGGCACCGGTGTGCGGAGCGTGCAGCACCTGGCCGTTGCCCGCGTAGAGGCCGACGTGGTGGAAGTCGCCGTAGAAGATGACCAGGTCGCCGACCTTGAGGTCGCTCTGGCTGTAGATCCGGGTGCCGGCGTTCGCCTGCGCCTCGGACGTGCGGGGTATGGAGACGCCCGCCTGCGCGTAGGCCCACGAGGTGAGGCCGGAGCAGTCGAAGGAGGACGGTCCGGAGGCGCCGTAGACGTACGGCGAGCCGATCACGGACTGGGCGGCGGCGAAGGCGGCGGCGGCGCGGCTCGAGGCGGAGCCGGTGCTGCCGAGGTTCACGCGTGAGCTGGAGCGGTTGGCGGCCTGCGCCTGCTGCGCGTCGAGGGCCGCCTTCTCCTTGGCGGTCAGGGTGTTGAGCAGCTTCTGGGCCGCGGCCAGCTTGCTCTTGACCTCGTCCTTCTTCTTCTTGAGCTCGGTGCGGGTGGCGGAGAGGTCCTTGAGCTTGCTGCTCGCCTCCGCGCGCTCCTGGGCGAGTTCGCGCTGCTTGCCCTGGATCTTCGTGAGCGCCTCGACCTGCTGGGCGCTCAACTGGTCCATCGTGGACGCCTTGTCGAGATAGCTGTCCGGGTCCGAGGACAGGAACAGCTGGATCGACGGGTCGATGCCCCCGGTGCGGTACTGGGCGCTCGCCATCGTGCCGAGGCCGTCCCGGAGCTTGTTGAGCTCCTCCTGGCCGCGGGCGACGTTGTCCTGGATGGTGGAGATCTCCTTCTGGAGCTTCTCCTGCTTCTCCTGGGCCCCGTCGAGCTTCTCGGTGGCCTGCTCGGCCTGCTCGTAGAGGGCGTCGACCTTCGACTTGACCTCGTCCTTGCTGGGCTTCTCGCTCGGCGCGGCGTTGGCGGCCTGAGCGCTGAAGGCAACGGCGGCTGCGGCTGCGGTGGTCAGCACAGTGACGCGCGTGCGGCTCGGCTGCTTCGGTCGACGATGGGACGCCACGGAGTCGAGCTCCTTCTATTGAGTGATCACCCGTTCGGAGGTTCGAGGCCTGACCCTAGTGACGTTCCTGTGATCAGTTCAAATCCTCACACGAAAAAATGCCGTCACTCAAAGCATTCTTTGCACATAACCAACATGCAGTGATGGTCGATTGACGCTACGTTGCGTGACGGTTCGGTCAATTCCGGCATTAAACCTGTACGTTGACCTTCACGACAGTCGCTTGAGGAGTACCGCAGAAGCGACGGGCCGGGCGCCCGCCTTCGCGATGCCGTCGGCCACCTCGCGGTCCGTCGACGCGACGATGACGGGCCTCCCCGGCGGCTCGGCGCGCACCAGCTGGCGGATCAACTCGTCGGCGGTGACGCCCGGTTTGGAGAACAGCACCCGCACTCCGCGCGGCGGCGCGAGCAGCACGGGCGCGGCCAGCTCGGCCCCGTCGAAGACACAGGTGACCTCGGCGCCGGTCTGCGCGGCGAGCTGCGAGAGCTGCCCGAGCAGCCTCAACCGCTGCTTCTCCAGGGGCATTTGGGGATAGCCGGTCTTGGTGACGTTGTACCCGTCGACGACCAGGTGGGCCTGCGGCAGCGCGAGCAACTGGTCGAGGATCGCCGGGTCGTTCTCCGACAGCGCCCGCGCGGCGATGTCCTTCGGCGTCATCCGTCCCGGTTCGACCGCGTCGACGGTCTCGGCGGGCCGTACGGAGACAGGCGGCAGAGCCAGCTCTCTCCGCAGCCCCTGGGCCGACTCCAGCACGGTGTCGAGCAGCAGCCGTACCCGCATGTCCTCGACGCTGCGCCCCTCGCGGGCGGCCTTACGGGTGGCCTCAAGGGCCGCCTCCGCCTCGCCGAGCCGGGCCTTGAGGCGGCGGCTCTCACTCTCGGCGGCGGACACCTGGGTCTGCGCCTCGGCGCGCGCGGTGTCCGTCTCGGCGCGCAGCTTGCGCAGGGCGGCCTCGCCGCGCTTGACGTCGCTGTGGGCGGCACGCAGCTTGCGGTGCAGCGAGTCCGCTTCCTTCTTCGCCGCGTCCAGCTCGGTGCGCAGCCGCTCGGTGTCCGCCCGGGTCGCGTCCCGCGCCTGCGCCAACTCCTCGCGCAGCCGCTCCAGTTCGGCCCGGCTCTCCTCGTCGGCGCGCTCGGCGTCGGCGCGCAGCGCCTCCTCACCGGCGGCGGTGACGAGCTTCACCCAGCCGGTGGGGCGCAGAACATAGGCCGCGGCCGCCACGTCGAGCGGATCCGCGGCCGGGGGCGGCGAGCCGGAGTCGAGAGCTCCGGCGAGCTCCGACTGGGCCTCTCTGAGCTTCTCCCCGATCCGCTGCCGGAACAGCGGATCGGTCTCCAGCGCGGCGGCCATGGCATTGCCCGCGAACTTGGCGCGCCGGTTGGGGGCGAAGCGGGCGTACTGTCGTAGCTGCGCGGGCAGTTCGGCGACAGTGAGCCCACCGAAAGCGTCCGACACGATCTGTACGACTCGTCTCCGCACGCCGTCGGGCAGCGGACGGTCGAGCACCTCGGCGGCGCCGTCGCCCGGCCCCCCGCCTGAGTTCTCCACCATCCTCACACCCCAAATGTCTGTGCGGGGCCTCTCCCTCTCAGGAGCCGGCGCCCGGCCTGTCCACGAGTTCCACCTGATCCACGGCGTTGCACCAGCGGCAGCGCACCGACTCGATGGTCTCACTGACCACCTCGCGCTCCTCCACGTTCGGCTCTCCGGCCAGGTCCAGGTGGAGGTACTCCACGACCTTCGACGAACGCGTCACGTCGAAGCGCGTGAGGTTGCCGCAGAGGGTGCAGCGCCACCGCGTGGAGGCAGTCGGCAGGGGAACCGTCATCGTGGCTGTCCGCTTCCTTCTTGTTCCAGTTTCCGTGATCGCCGGTTTCCCCGGCGAGTGTGGCTCGTAACCCTACGGCCTGGCGGGTACTCGCCGCTCGGCCGTCCACAGCGGCGAGGCACTCTGTGCCGCTACGCCCCGTTACGTCATGCTCTGTAACCATGATCAGCAACTGGGGCCCGGCCCTCGCCAGGACGTTCCGCGGCACGTCGACGCCCATGACGTACACCCTCATCGGCCTGTGCTGCCTGATCTTCGTCCTCGGCCCGGCCTCGGGTTTCGTCCCGTCCTACGGCACCGGGGACGCGCTGCTCGCCGCGCAGCGGGCGTACTTCCACCGCTGGGGCGTGGTCCCGGCCGACCTGTTCGCGAGCCCCGCCCGCGAGGCCCTGACCCCGGTCACGGCCCTCTTCATCCACGGCAGCTGGGTCCATCTCCTCGGCAACATGCTCTTCCTCTACGTCTTCGGAGCGATGGCCGAGGAGCGTCTCGGCCGAATCGAGTTCACCCTGTTCTACCTGGTCTGCGGGTACCTGGCGCTGCTGGGCTACGCGGTGGCCAACGCCGACTCCACGCAGTCCCTGGTCGGCGCGTCCGGGGCGATCTCGGCGGTCCTCGGGGCGTTCCTGTACTTGTTCCCCCGGGCGCGCGTGACGAGCCTCCTCCCCTTCCTCTTCTTCCTGCCGCTGCGTTTCCCCGCGTGGGTCGTGCTGCCGTTCTGGGTCGCCCTCCAGTGGCTCGCGGCGGGCCAGGCGGCGCAGGGGCCGGGGGTGGCGTATCTCGCCCACCTGGTGGGCTTCACGCTGGGGTTCGGCTACGCGTGGGTCCGATTCGGTCGTACGACTAGAGTTGGGCCCGCCCCAGTAACGGTCCCCGAGGGAGAGAACCAGCCGTGATCACCGCGATCGTCCTCATCAAGACCAGCGTGGACCGGATTCCCGAGATCGCCGAGTCGATCGCCGCGCTCGAATCTGTGAGCGAGGTCTTCTCTGTCACCGGGACGTATGACTTGATCGCGATGGTTCGGGTGCGGCAGCACGAGGATCTGGCCGAGGTGATTCCTGGGCGGATCAGCAAGATTCCCGGGGTTGAGGGGACGGATACGCACGTGGCGTTTCGGACTTACTCGCAGCATGACCTTGAGGCGGCTTTTGCTATCGGGTTGGACTCGTGAGGTTGGGCGCCTAGTGGGGTGGGGGGCGCGGATTGATTGCGGGTGACCGGTCTCTTGTGGCTGGTCGCGCAGTTCCCCGCGCCCCTAGGTTGGCTGCCCCTGAGGCTCGTTACATCTGACCGCGCTTACCTCACACCGCCGGGACGCAGCGGCCGTTCTCCGTGTGGTACGTCCACTTGGCGCCCTTGGTGACCAGTTCGCGTACCGCGCCTACGAAGCGCTCTACGTGCTCGTCCGGGGTCCCGGCTCCGAAGCTCACCCTGATCGCGTTCAGGGACTTCTCGCCCGGTGCGGCCTCCGGGGCGCCGCATTCGCCCTGGGTCTGGGGGTCGGTGCCCAGGAGGGTGCGGAGCAAGGGGTGGGCGCAGAAGAGGCCGTCGCGGACGCCGATGCCGTACTCGGCGGAGAGGGCGGCGGCGAAGTGGGAGCTGTTCCAGCCGTCGACGACGAAGGAGATCACGCCGACGCGCGGGGCGTCGTCGCCGAACAGCGACAGGACCTTGACCTCCGGGACCTCTGCCAGGCCCGTCCGTACCTTCTCGATCAGGTGCTGCTCGCGGGCGACCAGCGTGTCGAAGCCCGCCTCGGTCAGCGCCTTGCAGGCCGACGCGATGGAGTAGGCGCCGATGACGTTCGGGGAGCCGGCCTCGTGGCGGGCGGCGCTGTCGTGCCACTCCACGTCCACTCCCCCGTCCTCGCGCCGGGAGACCTTGCGGCTGGCGCCGCCGCCCGCGAGGTAGGGGTCGGCCGCCTGGAGCCAGTCGGCGCGGCCGGCCAGGACGCCCGAGCCGAACGGGGCGTACAGCTTATGACCGGAGAAGGCGATCCAGTCGACGTCGAGGTCCTGGACGGACACCGGGTGGTGCGGGGCGAGCTGGGCCGCGTCCAGGACGATGCGAGCGCCGTGGGCGTGCGCGGCGGCGGCCAGTTGGCGGACCGGCCACAGCTCGCCGGTGACGTTCGAGGCGCCGGTGACGCAGACCAGGGCCGGGCCCTGCGGGTCACGGGCGGCGAGGGCCTGCTCCAGGGTCTCGACCGCCTGGCCCGGGGTGCGCGGGGCGTTGAGGTAGGTGACCCGGGCGTCCTGCCAGGGGAGCAGCGAGGCGTGGTGCTCGGTCTCGAAGACGAAGACCTGGCAGTCGGCGGGGAGGGCCGCGGCGAGCAGGTTCAGGGAGTCCGTGGTCGAGCGGGTGAAGATCAGCTGGTCGTCGGGGCGGCAGTCCAGGAACTCCTCGACCGTCTTGCGGGCGTTCTCGAACAGGTCCGTCGACAGCTGCGAGAGGTAGCCGGCGCCGCGGTGCACGCTGCCGTAGTACGGGGCGTAGGCCGCCACGTCGTCCCAGACGCGCTGGAGGGCGGGGGCGCTGGCCGCGTAGTCGAGCGCCGCGTAGGTGACTTCGCCGCCCGTGACGAGCGGGACGGTGACATCCCGGCCGAGAACGGGCAGCGGGGCACAAATGGTCGTAGCGGCGGCAACGGTGGAGACAGACATGGCGAACTCCCGTGAGAGGCAGGCGAATTCACTGCGCGAGCGGACAGAGCTCGGCGCAGGAAAGGGTGAAAAGGGATGTGCGGAGTGGGGCTTCGCGCCCTATCGCATTCGCTGGCTCACAGAGAGCTCCCTCGATGACCAGGACCCCTGGTGTCTTTCGAGGGGCCCGCGCTTGCCGCAGACCTCGCTGCCTACGGCCTGGTCTTCACCCGGGGCACCCCGCCACGGACGGAGGGTTGCCGGACAGTCGGCCGGGGCCTCATGACTGTCACTCATGACCTGGTCGGAAAACTTACGCGAGGTGATCGTCGTCCCGCAACCCGTGTCCGGATCGCGGGACGACGGCCACCTCGGACTCGCTACGCGTTGCTGACCGCCGCCCAGCGCTCCAGCGTGCGCTTCGCGGCCCCCGAGTCGATCGACTCCGCGGCCTTCTCCATCCCGGCCCTGATCCGGTCCGCCAGCGGCCCGTCCCCGGCCTCAAGGGCCACCAGGGCCGCCGCCGAGTTCAGGAGTACGGCGTCCCGCACCGGGCCCGTCTCGCCGTCCAGGAGGCGGCGGGCGACGTCGGCGTTGTACTCGGGGTCGGCGCCGCGCAGGGCCTCCACGGGGACCAGTTCGAGGCCGACGTCCCTCGGGTCGAAGGACTCCTCGGTGACCTTGCCGTCGCGGACGATCCACACCCGGGAGGTGGCCGTGGTCGTCAGCTCGTCGAGACCGTCGTCGCCGCGGAACACCAGGGAGGAGTTCCCCCGCTCGGCGAAGACGCCTGCGATGATGGGCGCCATCCGCGGGTCCGCGACCCCGACCGCCTGCGCCCGCACCTTGGCGGGGTTGGTCAGCGGGCCCAGCGCGTTGAACACCGTGCGGATGCCCAACTGGCCGCGCGCGGCGCCCGCGTGACGCAGTGCCGGGTGGAACTTGACCGCGAAGCAGAACGTGATCCCGGCCTCCTCGGCGACCTCGGCCACCCGCTTCGGGGTGAGCTCCAGGTTGACGCCGAGACGCTCCAGGACGTCGGAGGCGCCGGACGCGGAGGACGCGGCCCGGTTGCCGTGCTTGACGACCTTCGCGCCCGTGCCGGCGATCACGATCGAGGACATCGTGGAGATGTTCACCGTCTTGGCGCCGTCGCCGCCGGTGCCGACGATGTCCACCGTCTTCCCGGACACCTCGATCACGTTCGCGTGCTCGTACATCGCGCGCACGAGACCCGTGATCTCCTCGACGGTCTCTCCCTTGGCCCGCAACGCCACCACGAACCCGGCGATCTGCGCGTCCGTCGCCTCGCCGCGCATGATCTGGTCCATCGCCCAGAACGTGGCGTCGGCGTCCTGGTCCTGGCCGTACAGCAGGGAGTTCAGTACCTCGGGCCAGGAACGGGCCGCCGCGGTGTCGCCTCCAGCGGGGGTCACAGCGCTCATACGGCCGCTCCTGAGTGTCGTAGAAGAGTGGAACTCTCGTGTGAGAGTGCGTCCTCACCCTATCCAGCGCGGGGCACGGCGAAGGGCCCCGTCCGGTGTTCGGACGGGGCCCTTCGACTGTGGCGTGGCGACGCCTCAGCGATCAGTGGTGGCCGTGGCCGCTCGTGATCTCCTTGTACTCCTCGACGGTGGGCTTGGGGATCTGGGACTCCTCGCCGTAGTACGCCTCGCTCAGCTTGGCGCGCAGCTTCTGGGAACCCTTCACCTTGCGCTCGACACCGTTAGCGTCGACCGTCGCGCCGATCGCGGCCGGCTCGTACTGCTCGTGCGCGGTGAGCGTGTGCAGTGCGTCCTGGCTGAGCGGCTCGTGGATCTCGACGAACTCACCGTGCGGCAGGCGCTTGATGATGCCGGACTCGCGGCCGTGCAGCACCTTGTCCTTGTCGCGGCGCTGAAGGCCGAGGCAGACCCGCTTGGTGGCGATGAAGACCAGCACCGGCACCACGAAGAAGCCGACGCGCACCGCCCAGGTGATCGAGTTGATCGACAGGTGGAAGTGCGTGGCCCAGATGTCGTTGCCGCCACCGACGAGCAGGACGAAGTACCACGAGATCC
The DNA here is from genome assembly GCF_000367365.1 of Streptomyces prunicolor NBRC 13075. Classification (GTDB taxonomy): domain Bacteria; phylum Actinomycetota; class Actinomycetes; order Streptomycetales; family Streptomycetaceae; genus Streptomyces; species Streptomyces prunicolor. The sequence goes on from NZ_BARF01000091.1 coordinate 118,295, forward strand.
ACGCGGCACCGAAGGCCGTACGGGTCGGGACGTTGCGCGGGCGGTCCAGGATGTGGTGCTCGCGCTTGTCGCCGGTGACCCAGGACTCGATGAACGGGTAGACCGCGATCGCGACCAGGACCAGCGGGAAGATGATCAGCGGGATGAACACGCCCAGGACGAGCGTGTGGCCCCAGAAGTTGATCTCCCAGCCCGGCATGAAGCGGATCAGACCCTCGGAGAAGCCCATGTACCAGTCGGGCTGGGCGCCCGTGGACACCATGTCCGGACGGTACGGACCCATGGCCCAGATCGGGTTGATCGAGGCGATCGCCGCGACGGCCGCGATGACACCGAAGACCAGGAAGAAGAAGCCTCCGGCCTTGGCCATGTAGACCGGCAGCAGCGGCATGCCGACGACGTTGTTGTTCGTCTTTCCGGGGCCCGCGAACTGCGTGTGCTTGTGGTAGAAGACCAGGATCAGGTGGCCGACCACCAGGCCGAGCATGATGCCCGGCAGCAGCAGGATGTGGATCGAGTAGAACCGCGCGACGAAGTCGCCGCCCGGGAACTCGCCGCCGAAGAGGAAGAACGACAGGTACGTGCCGACGATCGGCACGGACAGGACCGCGCCCTCCATGAAGCGGACACCGGTGCCGGAGAGCAGGTCGTCCGGGAGGGAGTAACCGGTGAAGCCGGTGAACATGCCCAGGACGAACAGCAGGAAGCCGAACAGCCAGTTGACCTCACGCGGCTTGCGGAACGCACCCGTGAAGAACACGCGCATCATGTGCACGAACATGGCGGCGAGGAAGATCAGCGCCGCCCAGTGGTGGATCTGCCGGATCAGCAGACCGCCGCGCACATCGAAGGAGATGTGCATCGTCGAGTTGAACGCCTCCGACATCAGCTGCCCCTGGAGTGGGACATAGCTGCCGTGGTACGTCACCTCGTTCATCGACGGGTGGAAGAACAGCGTCAGATACACACCCGTGAGGATGATGATGATGAAGCTGTAGAGGCAGACCTCGCCCAACATGAACGACCAGTGGTCGGGGAAGATCTTGCGCATGTTGGACTTGGCCAGGGAGTAGATCCCGAGCCGTCCGTCCGCCCAGTCGGCGATCTTCTCGCCGGCCGGTGCTTTGTCGCGCCGCTCATTGTTCTCGTTGGTGCTCATCCGCGCTCCCAGAATGCAGGACCGACGGGCTCCTCGAAGTCGCCGAGCGCCTGGAGGTAGCCCTCGTCGCTCACGCCGATGCGCAGCTGCGGCAGGGCGTGACCGGCCGGGCCGAAGATCACTCGGGCACCGTCGGAGAGGTCGAAGGTGGACTGGTGGCACGGGCACAGCACGTGGTGCGTCTGCTGCTCGTACAGGGAGATCGGGCAACCCACGTGGGTGCAGATCTTCGAGAAGGCGACGATGCCCTCGTGCGCCCACTCCAGCTCGCGCTTGTCCTTGATGTTGTCCGGCTGGAGCCGGACGATCATCAGCGCCGCCTTGGCGATCTCGGTCTGGAACTCCTCGTCGGTCTCCTCCAGGCCCTCGGGCTTGGCGAAGGTGAGCGAGCCGACGGCCACGTCCGAGGGACGCAGCGGCAGGTTCGTGTTCATGTTGACGAGGAGCTTGCCCTTGGACCAGATGGTGTGGCGGAGCTTCGTCCCCGGCAGCGGGCCGAGGTCACGCAGCAGCATGACGCCGGAGAGCGGGAACAGGGCCAGCGCGCCGAACATCGTGTTGCGGATCAGCTTGCGACGGCCGAGCGCCGACTCCTTGGCACCCTCCTTGAAGTCGGCCAGAACCTTGGCCTTGACCTCGGGGGGCGCCTCGATCGCGTGCCGCTCGTCGGCGACCTCCACGTCGGACATCAGGGTGCGGGCCCAGTGGACCGCGCCCGCGCCGATGGTGAAGAGCGCTCCGCCGAGGGTCAGACCCAGCGCGAAGTTGAGCGCGTTGATGTGACCGATCGGGAAGACGAAGATCGCCTTGTCGTGCGGGATCGCCACGTAGGAGGCGATGAAGCCGACCGTGAGGAGCATCGACAGCGTGAACAGGAAGGCGACGACGCGCTCGGACCGCTTGGCGGCCCGCTCGTCGATGTCCTGGACACGGTGCTCGTGCGGCGGCAGTCCCGGGTCGGCGAACGGGTTCTGCTCGTCCGCCACCGACACCGCGCCGTGCGCGTCCTGCTCAGCGGGCAGGTTCTCTTCTGGAATGTCTTGGCTACTCATGACTTCTTGGCCTTTGCGGTCCGAGCGGCGACCCAGACGGCTACCGCGATCAGCGCGCCCAGACCGAAGATCCAGGCGAAGAGACCCTCACTGACCGGACCGAGACCACCCAGCTCAAGGCCGCCGGGGCTCTCGGTGTCGTCACCGTTGACCGCGTCGAGGTACGCGATGATGTCCTTCTTGTTCTTCGACGACAGCGTGGTGTCGGGGAAGGAAGGCATGTTCTGCGGGCCGGTCTGCATGGCCTCGTAGATGTGCTTCGGGGCAACGCCCTCAAGGTCCGGCGCAAACTTGCCGTGCGTCAGCGCGCCGCCCTTGCCGGTGAAGTTGTGGCACTGGGCGCAGTTGGTGCGGAACAGCTCGCCACCCTTGGCGATGTCCGAACCGGCGGGCCCGTACTCGTTCTTCGTCGGGATGACCGGACCGGCGCCCAGCGAGGCGATGTACGCCGCGAGCTGGTCGATCTCGGCCTGGGAGTAGATGACCTTCTTGGCCGGGATCTGAGCGCCCGGCTGCTGGGCCGGCATCCGGCCGGTGCCGACCTGGAAGTCGACCGCCGCGGCGCCGACGCCCACGAGGCTCGGCCCGTCGGAGGAGCCCTGACCGCCGGTGCCGTGGCAGCTGGCGCAACCGACGGCGAAGAGCTTCTTGCCCTCGTCGATGGAGAGGGACTGAGCCGACTCGTCGGCCTGCGCCTTGCTCGCGGGCGCGAGCAGGCTGAACGCCCCTCCGGCTGCCGCCAGCGCGAGGAGTAGTACGACGACCGCCGCCAGCGGATGGCGTCGTCGTGTGGAGAGCTTTTTCACGGATTACCCCGGTGTCAGGATCTTCTGCGTCGATGCTTCTGGAATGTGCGCTTCTTGGCTGCGCGCGGGATCGGGCCCGACTACTTGATCAAGTAGATCGTGGCGAAGAGGCCGATCCAGACGACATCGACGAAGTGCCAGTAGTAGGACACGACGATGGCCGCGGTCGCCTGTTCGTGGGTGAACCTCTTTGCCGCGTAGGTGCGTCCGAGGACGAACAGGAAGGCGATGAGGCCGCCCGTCACGTGCATGCCGTGGAAACCGGTGGTCAGGTAGAACACCGAGCCGTACGGGTCGGAGGACAGCGAGATGCCGTCCTTCTTCACCAGCTCCGTGTACTCGAAGATCTGACCGCCGATGAAGATCGCACCCATCACGAACGTGATGATGAACCAGCCCCTGAGCTTCTTCACATCCCCGCGCTCGGCGGCGAAGACGCCGAGCTGGCAGGTGAGGGAGGAGAGCACCAGGATCGTGGTGTTGGTCGCGGAGAATGGAATGTTGAGATGGCTCGCCATCTCCTTCCAGTGGTCCGGACCGGTCACCGATCGCAGGGTGAAGTACATCGCGAAGAGGGCCGCGAAGAACATCAGCTCGGAACTCAGCCAGATGATGGTTCCGACGCTGGTGAGGTTCGGCCGGTTGACCGACGGGTGCGCGTGCCCGGTTTCTACTGTCGTTGCTGTCGCCACGACCGACATTATGTCGGTCGCTTATCCCGCCCTCACTCCGGGGGGTGCCGTTCGGAGTGTCCGCAGCGTGTGTACTGCCCGTATGGCCCATCGCAGGGGTGTTCCAACAGGTGTTGACGGGGTGTTCAAGGGAGTAGCATCCGCGCAACGGACCTTGGGAGGAACAATGCAGGCGACCGCCACGGTGCTGGTCTACAGCGATGACTCCAACACCCGCGAGCAGGTGCGGTTGGCCTCCGGCAAGCGGCCGGCGTCCGACGTGCCGTTGGTCGAGTTCCTTGAGTGCGCTACGCCCGCTGCGGTTCTGAAGGAACTGGACCGGGGTGGGATCGATGTCTGTGTGTTCGACGGGGAGTCCTCGCCGATGGGTGGCATGGGGTTGTGCCGCCAGGTGAAGGACGAGGTCTTCAACTGCCCGCCGGTGCTTGTGCTCATCGGGCGGCCTCAGGACGCGTGGCTCGCCACGTGGAGCCGTGCGGAGGCCGCGGTGACCCTTCCGGTGGATCCCGTTGAGTTCGCGGCCTCTCTTGCCTCGCTGCTGCGTGAGAAGCGGGCCTTGAGCGCCTAGGAGCTCGGGGCGGCCCGCAGTTTCGCGGCTGCGGGCCGGTTGTGGTTGCTCGCGCCCGCGCGGCGGAGCCGCAAATGTCACAGCCCCGCGCCCCTTTGGGGCGCGTCTCACACGGACTCAGGACGGAGCCGTGCCGCGTCTTCTGGCCTCGGACCATCGGGCGTTCCGCCTACCAACGCGCTGCCGCCTCGCCACTTCTTCCAGGCGAGGTTCCAGTCGCCGAAGCCGTTGCCGAAGGGTTCCATCTCGTCGCCGTTGGAGTTGACGACCTTGACGACGTCACCCTCGTGGACCGTGTCGAAGAACCACTCGGCGTTGCTGGTGCTCATGCCGGTGCAGCCGTGGCTGACGTTCTCGGAGCCCTGGGAGCCCACCGACCAGGGGGCGGCGTGGACGTACTCGCCGCTCCAGGTGACGCGGGTCGCGTAGTAGACGGGGAGGTCGTACGAGTCCGAGGAGCCCTCGGAGATGCCGACGGTGGTTCCGCGCATCCGTACGAAGTACTCCTTGCCCAGTACGACCTTGACGCCGTTTCGGGTCTCGAAGCCGGGCTTGCCGGTGGTGACGGGGATCTGGTTGATCTCCTCGCCGTTCTTGTAGACCGTCATCTCGTGGGACGAGGCGTCCGTCACGGCGACGATCTTGTCGCCCGTGGTGAGCTTGAGGCCCTTTGAACTGCCGCCCCACAGACGGTCGCTGATCTTCACACCGTCGAGGTCGCTGCGGACCTGGATGGTGGCGTGGGCGGGCCAGTACTCCTTGGGGCGGTAGTGGAGTTCCTTGTCGTCCACCCAGTGCCAGGCGCCCTCGACGGCGGGCACGGAGTCCACCCTGAGGGCGCGTTCCACGATGGCCCGCTGCGCCTTGTCCTTGACGGGCATGTTCAGTTCGGCGGTGACCGGCTGGCCGACGCCGTACGTGCCCGCGTCCGGGCCGAACTTCACCGTCAGGCTCTTCTTGGCGGTCGGCTTGCTGGTGTCGAAGGTGAGGACCTTGCGGCCGGGGGCGCCGTCCTCGTCCTCCGTGCTCACCCGGACCGTGTAGTGGGCGCTGGCGGCCAGCGGGGAGGTGCTGTGCCAGCGAGTGCCGTCGGCGGCGAGTTCGCCCGTGACGTAGCGTCCCGTGGCGTCCATGGCGGTGACGTCCGTGATGCGCCCGTCGTCACCGGATGCGGTGACCTCCAGGGGCTTGTCCGGGTCGACCTTCTTGCCTTTGCCCGACGGGCCGTTGAAGGAGATCTGCCCCGCCGCGTCGTACGGCTTGGCCGACAGCGGGTCGCCGCCGTCGGACCCGCAGGCGGTGACGCCCGCGCCGAGGGAGATCACCAGCAGGGTGCAGCCGACGACGGTGCGGGTGCGCGGGCGCGCCGGTGTCGAGAGGGTGAGCGCGCGGAGGCCCGAAGGGCTGAGCACGGTCGCCCTCTCGACACCGGCTTTTGCGCCCCGAAAGAACACTTTGTGGCTCATGAAGCGAGGCTATGAAGCTTCGTCAGCCCCGGCGCGGTGAGTAACCCGGACGAGGGACCGGCGTTGCGGCAAAAGCACGAGCCCGGACCTCCTGACGGAGTGTCCGGGCTCGTGCGGGCTCAGCGCGTGCTACTGGGTGCGGTCTTCACCGCGGTAGTACTCGAAGACCCAGCCGTACAGGCCGATCATGATGATCGGGGCGGAGAAGTACAGCAGCCACCAGCCGATCGCGATCGACAGGAAGGCCAGTGCGCCACCGACACCGAGGGCGAGGGGCTGCCAGCTGTGCGGGCTGAAGAAGCCCACCTCGCCGGCCTCGTCCGCGACGTCGGCCTCCTTGTTGTCCTGCGCGAGCGTGTCGATCCGCCGGGCCGTGAAGCCCAGGTAGAAGCCGACCATGATGCACAGGCCGAAGGCCATGAAGAGGGCCGTGGTACCGGCCGCCTCCTTGGACCAGACGCCGTAGACGATCGCCATGACCAGCACGAAGACGGCCAGCCACATGAACATCCTGCCCTGGACCTTCACTTGCCCGCCTCCTTGCCGCCGACGAGGGCCTTGTCAGCGTGATGCGCGTTCTCGAGCTGGTCGAGAGCGGCGATCTCCGGGTGGTGCAGGTCGAACGCCGGGGATTCGCTGCGGATACGCGGCAGGGTGAGGAAGTTGTGCCGCGGGGGCGGGCACGAGGTCGCCCACTCCAGC
>NZ_BARF01000090.1 GCF_000367365.1 Streptomyces prunicolor NBRC 13075
AAACGCCGGACGGGCCGGAATGTCGCCGGAGTTGGGATGCCGCCGGTGTGGGAATGCGCCGGCGTCGAGTGTCAGCGGAAGTCGTCCACGTGGTCCTCGGCCCAGGTGGCGAACGTGCGCGCCGGGGTTCCCGTGAGTCGCTCCACCGTGGTGGTGATCTCCGGAGGTACGTCGACGGTGGCCGCGAAGACCTTGAGCAGGCCGGCGAGCATGTGGGGCGGGACGTGCGGGAAGAGTTCGGGGCCTGCCTGGTCCGGGGGGACCTCGACGAAGTCGAGTGGGCGGCCGAGGGCCTGGCCGAGGGCCGCGATCTGTTCGCCGTTGCTGATCGACTCGGGGCCGGTGAGACGGTGGGCGAGGCCTTCGTGGCCGTCGTCGAGGAGGACGCGTTCGGCGACGGCGGCGATGTCGTCCTCGTGGATGGGGGCGGTGCGGCCGTTGGCGAAGACACCGCGGACCGTGCTCCCGGTGCGGATCTGCGGGGCCCACTGGAAGGCGTTGGCGGCGAAGGCGTTGGGGCGCAGGAAGGTCCAGGCGAGGCCGCTGTCGCGGATGTGCTGTTCGGCGGTGGCGTGGACGATGTGGATGGGGTGGGTCTCGTCGTCGGAACTGCCCTTGATGATCCCGGAGGAGAGCAGGACGACGTGCCGTACGCCGGCCCGGCGGGCGGTGTCGAGGAGGCCGGGGTCGGTGGCGTGGGCGTAGACGAAGAGTCGGGTGACTCCGGTGAACAGGGTTGCGGGGTCGTCGAGTTGGAAGCGCACGGTCTCGGCCCGAGCGGGCAGGCCGGCCCGCTCGGGGTCGCGGGTCAGGGCCCGTACGGGGCTGTCCGCGGCGACGAGTCGGTGGGCGAGGGCGCGGCCGACGTTGCCGGTGGCGCCGATCACTGCGATCACGAGGAGTCCTCCTGGGGGCTGACCGTCCTTGGCGGCATCGAGCCTAGGAAGGTCGGTCAGCCCGCCGCATCGTCGGCAGGGAGGATCACCCCGGGTTGCGATTATGCCTCCCGTACCCGCAACGCCCGCTCCAGGTCGTCGAGTTGGTCGACGAGCTTGCGGCGCAGGGACGGGGTGAGGTCGGCGGCGCGGAGGCATTCCTCGCCGAGGCGGAGGGTTTCGGGGTCGACGGCGTGGGTGGGGAAGGCCCAGCGGCCGGCGGCGTCGGCCATGGCGGGGCCGCGGCGGGCGGCGAGGGCTACCGCGTCCTCGTAGAAGCGAGGCACGTACTCGCTCACCAGGTCGGCCTGTTCGGGTTGCCAGAAGCCCTGGGCCGTGGCGGTGAAGAGGTAGTTGGAGAGGTCGTCCGTGGTGAACATCGCGTCCCAGGCCGTGCGTTTGGCCTCGGGGTCGGGGAGGGCGGCGCGGCAGCGGGCGGCGCCTTCCTGGCCGGTGGCGGACGGGTCGCGTTCCAACTCGGCGGCGATCGCGGGCTCGTCGGTGGCGCCGAGGACGGCGAGGCGGGCCAAGACGCGCCAGCGCAGCTCGGGGTCGAGTTCCGGGCCGCCGGGGACGGTGCCTTCAACGAGCCAGGCGGCGATGGTGTCGGGGTGGGCGGCGACGTCGATGAAGTGGCGTACGGCGATGAGGCGCAGGCCGGGGTTGGAGCCGTCCTCGGTGCGGCGGATGAGGTCGCGGCACAGGGCGGTGAGGGTGGCGAGGGCGACCGGGCGGGCCTCGGGGGTGAGGTAGCGGTCGGTGACCTGGGCGGAGGCGAAGGCGAGGACGCCCTGGACGAGGGCTAGGTCCGTCTCGTGCGGGAGGTGGGCGCGGGCGGCGTCCAGGTAGGCGGAGGCGGGGAGTTGGCCGTCGCGCACGCTGTCGCGCAGGGCGTTCCAGACGACCGCGCGGGTGAGGGGGTCGGGGAGGCCGGAGAGGCTGGTACGGACGGTTTCCAGGGACTCGGCGTCGAAGCGGATCTTGGCGTAGGTGTAGTCGCCGTCGTTGAGGAGGACGAGGGCGGGGCGGGGGCCCATGGTGCTGGTGATGCTGCCGCCGGGGGTGGCGGCGAGGTCCTTCTCGATACGGCCGCGCAGGACCAGGCGGCTCGCGTCGTGCAGGTCGTGGTCGTAGAGGCCGATGGTGATGCGGTGCGGGCGGGTGCCGCCGGTTGATACGAGGGTGCTGAGGTGGGTGAGTCCGTCGTGGTCCAGGGAGGGGTCGCGCTTGGACAGGGCTCCCGGGCTGCCCTCGTGCCGGATGGTGTAACTCCAGTGGCCGTCACCGGCGTCGACTTCGGGGGTGAGCGTGTCCACGCCCGTCGTGCGCAGCCAAGCGTCCGCCCACGCGTGGACGTCGCGTTCGGTGCCCGAGGCGAGGGAGTCGATGAAGTCGGCGAGGGTGGCGTTGCCGAACTTGTGGCGGGCGAAGTGGGTGTTGATGCCGGCGAGGAAGTCCTTCTCGCCGAGCCAGGCCACCAACTGCCGTAGCGCGGAAGCCCCCTTGGCGTACGAGATGCCGTCGAAGTTGAGGAGGGCGGAGGCGGTGTCGTCGACGTTCTCCGGGGCCACGGGGTGGGTCGAGGGGCGCTGGTCGGCGTCGTAGCCCCAGGCCTTGCGGACGACTCCGAAGTCGGTCCAGGTGTCGGTGAAGCGGGTGGCCTCGGTGAGGGTCTGGTAGCCCATGTACTCGGCGAAGGACTCGTTCAGCCAGATGTCGTCCCACCACTGGAGGGTGACGAGGTCGCCGAACCACATGTGGGCCATCTCGTGGGCGATGACCATGCCGCGGGTCTGCCGCTCGGTGTCGGTGACGGCGGAGCGGTAGATGAACTCGTCGCGGAAGGTGACGAGGCCGGGGTTTTCCATGGCGCCCGCGTTGAACTCGGGGACGAAGGCCTGGTCGTAGGAGTCGAAGGGGTAGGGCTCCTCGAACTTCTCGTGGTAGCGGTCGTAGCACTGGCGGGTGATGTCGAGGATCTCGTCGGCGTCCGCGTCGAGGTGGGGGGCCAGCGAGCGGCGGCAGTGGATGCCGAAGGGCAGGCCGCGGTGTTCGGTGCGCACCGAGTGCCAGGGACCGGCGGCCACGGCTACGAGGTAGGTCGAGATGAGGGGGGTGGGGGCAGCCTGCCAGCGGCCTTCGCCGAGGTGTTCGGTGATGCCGTTGGCGAGGACGGTCCAGCCTTCGGGGGCCGTGACGGTGAGGTCGAAGACGGCCTTGAGGTCGGGCTGGTCGAAGGCGGCGAAGACGCGCTGGACGTCCTCCATGAAGAGCTGGGTGTAGAGGTAGGTCTCGCCGTCGGTGGGGTCCGTGAAGCGGTGCATGCCCTCGCCGGTGCGGGAGTAGCGCATGCTCGCGTCGACGCGCAGTTCGTGCTCGCCGGCGGTGAGGCCGGGCAGCGGGAGCCGGTTCTCGACGAGTTGTTCCGGGTCGAGGGGGTGGCCGTCGAGGGTGACGGAACGCAGCTCGGCGGGCTTGAGCTCGACGAAGGTGTCGGTGCCTGCTTGATCCCCGCGAACGGTGAACGCGATGACGGTGCGGGAGTCGAAGGTGTCTTCGCCCGTCGTCAGATCGAGTTCGATCGTGTAGCGGTGGACGTCGAGGAGCCTGGCACGGGTCTGCGCTTCGTCGCGCGTCAGTACGGACATGGTGGACATGCTGCCTGATGGCACTGACATGGCACAGAGCAGGTCGCGTACGCGGCTTATGTCCGGTCGGGCGCGGGGGCGGATGCCGATGTGGATGCGGGTGTTGATGCGGATGCGGGTGCGGGTGCGGTGTTCTGGGCGTCGCGCCGGCAGGGCACGCGCGCGTCCGGGTGGGGTAGCGCGGGGCGGGGTTCCCGGGGGTCCTTGAGGAGGGCGCGGAGTTCGCGGACCTCCTGTTCGAGGGCCTGGTGGCGCCGGTGGGCTTCGTAGAGGTAGCGGACCTTGGTGCGCAGGGTCCAGGGGTCGACGGGTTTGGTGACGAGGTCGGCGACGCCCAGGGCGAAGGCGGCGGCGGTCAGTTCGGGGTCGAGGCCGAAGCCGGTGAGGAGGATGACGGGGATGTGCTGGGTCTGTTCGAGGCGGCGCAGATAGCGGACGACGTCGAGGCCGCTGACGCCGGGCATGCGCACGTCGAGCAGGAGGAGGCCGACCCGGCCGCGGAGCACCTGCTTGAGCGCCTCGTCGCCGCTGGTGGCGCGGGCGAGCGGACAGTCCAGCGGGGCCAGGGCACTCTCCAGCGCGTACAGCGTGTCCTCATGGTCGTCGACGATGAGGATCTTGGCATCCGACGGCATGGCCCGACGTCCCTCCCGCGTGGGACAACCAGCTTATGGCGCAGGCGCTGACGGGGCGTGCCCGTCGGCTGACATGGAGTGCACAAGGAGCGCACAGCGCAGCATGGCTCCGAACTCGCCCCGCTGTCACGCCCCTTGCGGGACCCGGGAGGTCAGTTCGCCGTGGGTGAACCGCCGTTCACGGCGTCCTCGGCGATGCGCTCGTGGTGCCGGATCACCTCGGCGATGATGAAATTCAGGAACTTCTCAGCGAACGCCGGGTCCAGCTTGGCGCTTTCGGCCAGCGCGCGGAGGCGTTCGATCTGGCGGGCCTCGCGGGCCGGGTCGGCGGGCGGCAGCCGGTGGGTGGCCTTGAGGAAGCCGACCTGCTGGGTGGCCTTGAAGCGTTCGGCGAGCATGTGGACGACGGCCGCGTCGATGTTGTCGATGCTGTCGCGCAGCCGGGCGAGCTCCTCGCGCACGGCGGGGTCGACGTCACCGGTTCCATTGGTGCTGGTGGTCATGGGCGACCACCCTACGTGGCGTGCGACCACTCGATCATCGGCCCCTGTGTGGGGTGCGGCTATGTGGCGTGCGGTCATTCGACGATCGGGCCTGCGTGATGTGCGGCCATATGGTCGTCGACCCCTATGTGGTGTGCGACCACTCGATCGTCGGCCCTATGTGGCGTGCGGCCACGCGATCGTCGGCCCTACGTGGTGTGCGGCCACTCGATGATCGGTGGATCGGCCGGGTCGGGGACCTGGTCGCTCCAGCCGCCGGGGACGGTGCGGCCCTGTTGGGCGCGGAAGCGGACGGGGGGCATGCCGACGCGGCGGGTGAACAGGCGGGAGAAGTAGGCGGGGTCGTCGTAGCCGACGCGGCGGGCGACGGCGGCGACCGGGAGTTCGGTGGCGGCGAGGAGTTCCTTGGCGCGGCCCAGGCGGATGCCGAGGAGGTAGTCCTTGGGGCTGCATCCGGCGCCTCGGCGGACGGCGGCGCGCAGGGCGGCGGGGGTCATGCCGTGCCGGGTCGCGTGGTCGGCGACGGTCAGCGGCAGACAGGCGTCCCGGGCGAGGGCCTGGAGGACCGGGTCGCCGTCGGGGGCGAGATCGGCGCGGGCGCGGCGCAGGGCGACCAGGAGTTCGTGGACGGCCGCGCCGGTCTCCACCTCCAGGAGCGGGTTGCCGCGCCGCGCGGCGCGCGCCATCCGCCCGATGACCGCGCGGGGACCGGCCGCGTCCGAGAGGGGCACCACGGGCCGTTCCGGCTCGATGTAGCCGAGTTCGGTGTACGTCGTCGTCGCGGGCCCGGTGAAGTCGACGAACCCCTCGTCCCAGCCGGCGCCGGCGTCGGGCGCGTAGTGGTGCGGGACTCCGGGGGTGAGCCACAGCAGCGCGGGCGCGGTGACGGTCGTACGGCGGCCGTCGGGGGCCAGGTACCAGCCGCCGCCCGCGCTGATCACGACGGCCACGTGGTGGTCGAGGGTGCGGGGGCCGACGGTGGGCAGGGCGCCGTACTGGAGGCCCACGCCGAGGCAGGCGAGGCCGAGGCGGTGATGGGCGGGTGTGGGGGTGAAGAAACGCATCCAGGTGTGGTACATCGACGCCCCCTCACACAGTGTTCGGTCCGCTCGGTCCAAGTAACGGTGATCCTTGTCCGTGACTCCTCCCCGGCGTAAACACCGGGACTTCTCGCTATGCCGGTTGGGCGTCGCGACGGACCAGCCCGGCCCGTAGAACGTTCAGGGCGCCCACCGTGTCAGCGTGCGCGCTGTGGCCGCACGAGACGCAGTGGAACTTCTCCTGGGTGGGCCGGTTCTCCGCCGAGACATGCCCGCAGGTGGGGCAGGTCCGGGAGGTGTTGCGGGGGTCCACAGCGATCACTTCCCGTCCGGCGCTCTCAGCCTTGGCGTGCAGGATCGTCAGGAACACCCCCCATCCGGCATCCGAGATCGAGTGGTTCAACCCGGCTTTGGCAGCAGCCCCGTTGGGCAGGAAGCCGCCCGGCCGGTCAGGGTCCGGCTTCGGGGTGGGGGCCTTGACCATATTGCGGATCTTGAGGTCTTCGTGCGCGATGAAGTCGTGCTCACGGACCAGAGCGAGAGCGGTCTTGTGCGCGTGGTCGAGCCGCTGGAGACGTACCTTGCGGTGGAGTTGGGCGACCTTCTCCACGGCACGCCGGTGGTTGGCTGTGCGCTTGTCCCGGCGAACCCGGGGGAAGCGGGACAGTGCCTGCTGTGCGGCTTCGAGCTTCGCGGCAGCGCGACGTCCGTACCGGGGATTCGGCACGAACTCACCGCCCGAGTCGGCGAGGAAGTTGGCTATGCCCATGTCGATACCGACCGCGCTGCCGGTCGGCGGCAGCGGCTCGGGCTGGACCTGCTCGGCGGTCAGCACGACATACCAGTGCCTGCCCTCGCGCTTGACGCTGACGGTCTTGACCGTGCCGGCCACCGGCCGGTGCTGGTTGACCTTGACGTGTCCGATGCCCTGGAAACGGACCCGGGTCACGGGGTCGTGTGGGGTGGAGTTCCAGCGGCAGCCGTCACCGTCTTTGGGGAAGCCCACCGTGTCGAACGAGTTCACCCCTCGAAAACGCGGATACCCGGGCGCATCACCGGACTTGACCCGGCGGAAGAACGCCGCGAACGCCTTGTCCAGACGGCGCAAGGTGGCCTGCTGCGAAGAGAACGACCAGCGGCCCTGACGCTCCGGGTCAAACGCCCGGATCTCCTTGAGCTGCGCGGACTGCTGCCCGTATGTGATGCCCGTCTTCGAGGCATGCCGGTAGGCGTCGCGCCGTTCCTGCAACGCCCCGTTGTAGAGGGAGCAGTGTTCCCGCAGCATCTCGCCGAGCGCGGCCTGCTGGCCCACGGTGGGCCGGATGAGGAACTTGTACGCACGGATCATCCGGCCCACCCCCCTTCGGCTGAGTTCGCTTGATCATAATACACTTGGCGAATGTCACCACGCTGGGAACCAGACCCCGATGTCCGTAGGGGAAATCATGTCGAGTACCACCTGCATGCCCACTTGGTATTCGTCACCAAATACCGGCGCGAGGTCTTCAACGACGAGATGCTGACGCGCTGCGAGGCGATCATGCGGGACGTGTGCGAGAGCTTCGGCGCGGAGCTGGCCGAGTTCAACGGCGAAGGCGATCACACCCACCTGCTGGTGCACTACCCACCGAAGATCGCCCTGTCCAAGCTGGTCAACAGCCTCAAGGGGGTCAGCTCCCGCTACCTGCGCGCCGAGTACACCGGGCGGATCAACCGCATCGGCACGGGGTCGGTGTTCTGGGCACCCTCGTACTTCGTGGGGTCGTGCGGCGGCGCACCACTGAGCATCGTCAAGGACTACATCGAGAACCAGAAGCGCCCCGCCTGACCACCACCGCCGAGACACGGAGAACTCCGGCGCTACACACCTCCGGGCCGAGGATCGCATTCCCGCCCGGCCTGAAGGCCGGGATTCCTGCGAAGATCAAGGGATGGACGTGATCGGCGCCAAGGGGTGAGAGTCGGGGCATGAGCGAGTTCACCGTGGGCGACAGGGACTTTCTGCTGGACGGGCGGCCGGTGCGGCTGCTGTCCGGGGCACTGCACTACTTCCGGGTGCACGAGGCGAGTTGGGGGCACCGGCTGGCGATGCTCCGCGCGATGGGCCTCAACTGCGTGGAGACGTACGTCCCGTGGAACCTGCACGAGCCGGCGCCGGGCGACTTCCGGAACGTGGCGGCGCTGGGCAGGTTCCTGGACGCGGCGCGGGAGGCGGGCCTGTGGGCGATCGTGCGCCCGGGGCCGTACATCTGCGCGGAGTGGGAGAACGGCGGACTGCCGCACTGGCTGACCGGCGAACTGGGGGCACGCGCGCGTACGCGTGACGCACGTTTCCTGGGCCACCTGGAGCGCTGGTTCCGGGAGTTGCTGCCCGAGGTCGTGTCCCGGCAGCTGGACCGCGGCGGCCCGGTGATCATGGTGCAGATCGAGAACGAGTACGGGAGTTACGGCTCCGACGCGGTGTATCTGCGGCGCGTGGAGGAGCTGTTGCGCGACCAGGGGGTCACGGTCCCGCTGTTCACCTCGGACGGTCCCGAGGACTTCATGCTGAACGGCGGTTCGGTCCCCGGTGTCCTCGCGACGGTGAATTTCGGGTCCCACGCGCGCGTGGCCTTCGAGACGCTTCGAAGGCACCGCACCGAAGGCCCGTTGATGTGCATGGAGTTCTGGTGCGGCTGGTTCGACCACTGGGGCGGCGAGCACGTCGTACGCGATGCCGGGGACGCGGCGGACGCGCTGCGCGAAATCCTGGAGTGCGGTGCTTCGGTCAACCTCTACATGGCGCACGGCGGCACCAACTTCGCCGGCTGGGCGGGCGCCAACCGGGGCGGCGGTGCCCTGCACGAGGGCCCGTTGGAGCCCGATGTGACGTCGTACGACTACGACGCGCCGATCGACGAGTACGGGCGCCCCACGGACAAGTTCTGGCGCTTCCGCGAGGTACTGGCCGGGTACGCGGACGGCCCGCTGCCCGAACTCCCGCCCGCACCGGACGTGTTGGGCGCCCCGGCCGAGGTGAGCCTGACCGGCTGGACGTCCCTGGCCGACGTACTGGAGGCACGCGGCGGTCCGGAGACCGAGGGCCCCGTGCCGCCGAGCTTCGAGGAACTGGACGTGGACCGCGGAATCGTCCGCTACGAAGTGACCGTTCCGGGACCGCGCGCGCCCTGTCCGCTCACCGCGCGCGGGCTGCGGGACCTCGCGGTGGTGTACGTCGACGGAGAGCGGGCCGGGGTCCTCACGGAGGGCGACGAGCAGCTCAAGGAGCCCGTCGCCGGGCACGCGCGTGTGCAGTTGTGGGTGGAGTCCCTGGGGAGGGTCAATTACGGGCCGCGGCTCGGGGAGGCGAAGGGGATCACCGGGGGGCTGTTGCACGAGCGGCAGTATCTGCACGACGTACGCGCGCGTGGGCTGCGGTTGGACGCGCTGGACGACGTCACGGGGGTGCCGTCGCGGGAGCTGCCGTCGGACGGCTCCCCCGGGCTGTACCGGGGCACCGTCGAGGTACGGGGTGTCGGGGACGCCCTGCTCGAACTGCCGGGCTGGACACGGGGGTTCGTATGGATCAACGGGTTCAATCTCGGGCGGTACTGGTCGGCCGGACCGCAACGGGAATTGTACGTCCCCGGTGCCGTCCTGCGGGAGGGCGTGAACGAGGTGTGGGTGCTGGAGCTTCAGGAGGCGCCGTTCGCCGGTGAGTCCGTCGTCCTGCGTGGTCACCGGGAGACGGGGGCGGACCCGATCTCGACGACACGGGCCCAGTCGGGCGGTGTGTCCGGCACGTAGTCGGGGTCGTCCTCGGCGTACGACCCGCCGTCGTGCCGGCGCGGGAACAGCCCGACCACCGTCCGGCACGGCGGTCGGGACTCCGGCCAGGGTGTCTGACCGTCGGTGAGGACGACGACGGCGTCGGGCCGGCCGCGCAGGGCCTTGGCGAAGCCGGTGCGCAGGTCTGTGCCGCCGCCGCCCAGCAGCTCGATGCCCTCGGCGCGGCACAGCGGTTGCGCGACCCGGGCCGCCGCGTCGCAGGACACCACGGAGACCAGGTCGCGGCGCCCGCCCACGGCCCGTGAGATCGCGGCGACTTCGAGGAGCGCACTGCCCAACTCGGCGTCGCTGACCGACCTGGAGGTGTCGATGACCACACACACCCGGGGCGGTCGGCGGCGCAGGCTCGGCAGCACGATGCCGGGCAGCGACACCGAGCGGCGCGAGGGCCTGCCGTAGGTGTAGTCCTCGCCCACACCCGGAGCGGAGACCGCCGAGCGGACCGCCGCGCCCAGCAACTCCCGCCACGGCTGCGGCGGATGGAACGCGTCCTCCGCCCACCGCCGCCACCCGCTGGGGGTGCTGCCCGGGCGGCCCTTGATGGCCTGCGCCACCCGGAAGCGGACGGCGTCGCGCTGCTGCTCGCTGAGCCCGTGCGCGCCGTCCGGCCCCAACTCCCAACCCCGGTCGAGGCCGTCGGCACCGCTGCCGCAGTCCAGCCACGCCAACTCCTGGGTGCGCGGACCGAGTTGGAACCAGCGCAGGTAGTCCTCCATCAGGTTCCCGGCGGGCAGCCCCAACGTCTCCGGCCGGACCGCGCCTTCGGGGGTGACCAGGCCGTCGCCGTACGCGTCGTCGTTGATCTCCATGTCGGCGGCGATGTTCATCCGCAACCGCTCCCCCGGGCCGGTCAGTTCGCGCTCGCGGGCGACGCGGTCGCTGCGGCCGTGGTGGTCGCGGAGGAGATGGGACACCTCGTGGACCCAGACGCCGGCCAGGTCCTCGACCGACATCCGGTCCACGAAACCCGGCGAGACATAGCAGCGCCAGTGCCGGTCGACGGCCATCGTCGGGACCTGCCGCGACTCGACCGTGTGGAGGGCGAACAGGGCCGTGGCGAGGTAGGGGCGGGCGCGGGCGGCGTAGAGCCGGGCGGCGAAGAGCTTGTCGAGGTCGAGAGTGCCCACCCCATTGGCTTCGGACGTGTTCATCGGTGGGCCTTCGCTGCCTCGGCGGCGCGGTCCGCCCGCTGCGACAGGGTGACGACTCCGGCGAGTTGCTCGATGGCCGGGGGTACGTCCCAGTCCTCGCGGCGCAGCGAGGCGAGGGTGGTCGCGGGCACGACGACCAGGTCCGGGGCGCCGGTCTCCAACGCCCGGACCAGCAGCGCCCAGGCCGCGTCCCAGCGGGCCCGGTCGGGACGGTTGCGGACCGCGGCCACCACGCCGTCGAGCACGGCCTGGCGCAGATCCCCGCGCGCGGGCAGCTCACCGGCCGTCGGGTCGGCGAGGAAGATCTCCGGGTCGGGAAGGTCCATCCGGTCCACATTGGCGAGCAGTTCCAGGCCGGGGCCGTCCCCCACCGTGCCCCTGACCAGCAGGGACAGCACCTCCCGGGAGGAACCGGCCGCCGTCGCGAACGCGATCAGGCTCATCGCCATCTCCCAACTCCGGGGCGAGGGCCAGGCACCGCCGCGCCGCGTCTCGCTGCTGGGCAGTTGGTGGACCAGCTTGGGCCGCCCGGTGAGCAACCCGCACACCGCGCGGCGCGCGAAGTCCACGGCCTCGGGCAGCTTCTCCGGGTCGAGCCGCGGCAGGGTCGCCCGGGGCCAGGTGCCACCGAGGCCGCGTACGACGACCTCGTGGTCGTGCGTCCACTGAAGGTGCACGAAGCGGTTCGCGAGCGGCGGGCTCAGCTCCCAGCCGTCGGCCGCCGAGGACCGCGGGTTGGCGGCGGCCACGATCCGCACCCCGGGCGGCAGCCGCAGCGCGCCGATCCGCCGCTCCAGCACCAGCCGCAGCAGCGCGGCCTGCACGGCGGGCGGCGCGGTGGACAACTCGTCCAGGAACAACAGCCCCCGTCCCGCCCGCACGAGCCGTACGGCCCAGTCCGGCGGGGCCATCGGAACGCCCTGCTCGGCGGGATCGTCGCCCACGACGGGCAGCCCGGAGAAGTCGGACGGTTCGTGGACGCTGGCGATCACCGTGGTCAGCGGCAGGTCCAGGGCGGCGGCGAGTTGGGTGAGGGCGGCCGTCTTGCCGATACCCGGCTCGCCCCAGAGCAGGACGGGAAGGTCGGCGGCGACGGCCAGAGTCAGGGCCTCCAGTTGGGTGTCGGGACGGGGTTCGGTGGTGGTGTCGCGCAGGAGGGTCAACAGGTCCTCGGCGACGTCGAGTTGGGCGGGTGAGGGGATGGGGTCGGCGGGGTTGAGGGCGGCGTACAGGGTGCGTGTGGGCATATGTGGTCACCTTTGGGGTCGAGTTGGGGTGAGGTGAGGCGTGCGTGGGTGAGGGCGGGGGCCGAAGGCCCTTGCGGTCAGCGGCTGGTGGTGCGGCGGGGCCGAAGTCCCGTGCGGTCAGCGGCCGGTGGTGCGACGGGGGCGGGGCTTCCGAGGGTGCGGACGTCCCGAGAAGAAGTGGCCGGACCGTGGGCCGGGTTCGGCCAGGCCCGCCCTGAACAGCCCGTACCTGAGCCGCCGTTCGGCCGCCGCCTGGAGTTCGTCCCGCAACGCGCCACCGCGCAGCACCGCGTCCGGACCGAGCAGTCCTTCTACGACGGCCAGCGCGCCGGCGGTGTCGCCGTGGATGAGGCGTTCGCGCACGCCGGTGAGGCAGTCCGGGCGGCGGTGGGCCTCGTCGATGACCTGGAGGCAGGGCAGCGGGGTGCCGGTCAGCGCGACCAGCAGTTCCTCGCGACGGATCTCGGCCGGATCGTGGTCCAGGGGTGCGAGTACGCCGTCGACCAGGCCGATCCGGTGCTGGGCGCCCCGGCATTCGATCAGGTGCGGTTGGCCTCCCTGTTCCGGCACCGGCGTGGAACCGTCCGACCGGGGGCGATCCGGTACGAGGGCGGCGGCGACCAGTGGATGCAGGTGGTCGGCGTCGATCGCGCCGGTGCGGAGCAGTTCCAGGTCGGGCAGGGTCCAGGTCGCCGCGTAGGGGAGGACCGGCAGGGCGGTGGCGGTGCCGTCCGTCGGTGCCGGTGCGATCCGCAGGGTGCCCGGGACCGGATCCAGGGTCAGGAGGAACCGGTGCCGGGACCCGAACCGCACGACGACCGGACCGGCGCCGCGCCCCTCGGCGCGGAGCACGATCGCCGCCTCCGCGGCCCACCGGTCGACGGCGCAGTTCCGCACGTCGGGCACCCTGTGCAGGTCCGCGATCGGCGGAGGTTCGACACCGGGTGGCCGATCGGAACCGGACCGGTCCCGCAGCTCACTGCTCCTCCCCGCGTCCCACAGATGTCGGTGCAGGTCGAGGCGGAACCAACGGCTGGGCCGGGGATGCGGATGCCGACGGGCGTCGGCGGCACGGCGGGTGCCGTCCCACAGCGCGAGGCTGATCCGCTGGCCGCCGTCCGCCCAGGCAGGTGGAGTCCGGACCACCAGATGCGGCGGGCCCGTGGCATCGTCGTCGCCATCGTCGCCGTAGCGGGCCAGGGTGAGGGTCAGTCCCGGGCGCAGCAGGCCGTCCGGCGCGATCCTCGGCAGATGCCATCGGAGCAGGTCAGGGGCGAGTCGGCGGAGATCGGCGCGGACCTTGGCGGCCAGTTCCCGGCCGTGGGTGCGCGCTACGGACCGTAGATCGAGATCGAGGTCCACGCCCGCGGCGGCGCAGGCGCCCGCCCAGTCCCCGGCACGCCGACGGGCCGTGGCGGTCTCGATCATGGAGGGCGGCACGGCGAACTCGCGCACGCGCAGCCAGAAGGAAAGTCGGGAATCCCCGTTCGCGGTGTGAGGGAGCATCAGCGCTCACCTTGCGCGGACGGGACCCCCGATCTCTGTACGGAGTGAACCATCGTCGTCGTCATCGCGGGGAGCATAACCTTCCCGGCCGCGATCTGTCAGGGGTATTTCAGGGGCGTGCGTTCGTGCGCATCGGCATACAGTGGATGCGGGTTCAGGGCGTCTCTGGGGGTTGTGGACGTGGCGGACGACGGACCGGTCGAGCACGGCTACCCGCACCTCGATACGGTGCGGGACGCCATCACCGCGCTCTACAAGCGGTTGTCCTACGACACCGTCCAGACGTTCGCGACCAGCGTGGCCCCCGTCGACGTGGCGTTCGGCGACACGGACGACCTGCATCTCGGCGCGCAGCGGGTGGCCCGCGAGATGGTCCGGCACTACCGGCTCCCGGACGCGCGGCCGATCATCAGCTTCCGTGAGATGACACATGCGGCGAACGTCGAACTCACCGCAGGGCCCGAGTACTTCATCGAGTTGAACGACCGGTTCCGCACCCATCGGCGGGACATCGGCGCGGCTCTCGCGCACGAGGTGATGCACGTGTATCTGCACCGCCTGGACCTGTCCTTCCCCGGCACCCGCGAGAACGAGATCCTCACGGACACGGCGGCGACGTATCTGGGGGCGGGGTGGCTGTTGCTGGACGCGTACCGGGAGGACGCGGCGTCCTCGCAGAAACTCGGCTATCTCACCCCGGAGGAGTTCGGATACGTCCTCGCCAAGCGGGCCCTGGTCTTCGGCGAGGATCCCTCCGTGTGGTTCACCAGCCCGCAGGCCTACACGGCGTACGTCAAGGGCATGGCCCAGGCCCGGCGTGACGAGCAGCAGCCGCCGTTGACTGCGGCGGGGTGGGCTGGGCGTCGCCGGTACGCCCATGACCGGCGGCACGCACCCGGACCGGGTTCTCCGTCAGGCGTGCCGTACGCCTTC
Organism: Streptomyces prunicolor NBRC 13075; assembly: GCF_000367365.1. Lineage (GTDB taxonomy): Bacteria > Actinomycetota > Actinomycetes > Streptomycetales > Streptomycetaceae > Streptomyces > Streptomyces prunicolor. The sequence continues at coordinate 14,427 of NZ_BARF01000090.1, forward strand.
AGCGGGGACCAGGGTGGCAGCCTTCGGGTGTCCTTCCCGTGCCCTACGTGTCATCAGCGCATCCGGGTGCCGGTGCGGGGGCGGGTACGGGCGAGGTGTTCGCTGTGCCGGACGGTACTGGAATGCGACACATAGCTTGAAGTGCCGGGTGTGCTCCGGGTGTTGACGCGGCCGAGCGGCGTCGCAGTGAGCGTCCTTGGGGGCTCCGCCCCCAGCCCCCCGGGCCTATGCCCACCCACCGCCCGTGCGGGTCGGCTGAGAAGTGGCCCAAGAAACACCCTCTCCGCCTACACCCCGTAAACCGCCCCCGGAATCCCCGCCTCCGCAAGGAGTTTCACCACCGTCTCCCCCACTTCCCCCACCCCCCACCGCGCCCCCTTCTCCGCACTGGGCCCCGCCCGCCACCCCTCCATCACGGTGATCCGCCCGCCCTCAGCCTCGAAAACCCGCCCGGTGACCCCGGCCCCCTCCCCTGACCCGAGCCACACCACCAACGGCGAGACATTCTCCGGCGCCATCACATCGAACCCGGAGTCGGGCGCGGCCATGGTCTCCGCGAAGGTGTGTTCCGTCATGCGGGTCCGTGCCGCGGGGGCGATCGCGTTGACCTGGACACCGTAGCGGGCGAGTTCGGCCGCCGCGACCAGGGTCAGGCCGATGATGCCGGCCTTGGCGGCGCTGTAGTTGCCCTGCCCGACAGAGCCCAACAGCCCTGCCCCGCTACTGGTGTTGATGATCCGGGCGACCGGAGTACGGCCGGCTTTCGTCTCCGCCCGCCAGTGCGCCGCCGCGTGTTTCAGCGGCAGGAAGTGCCCCTTCAGATGGACCCGCATCACCGCGTCCCAGTCGTCCTCGTCGAGGTTGACGAGCATCCGGTCGCGCAGGTAACCCGCGTTGTTCACAAGGGTGTCGAGCCGGCCGTAGGTCTCCAGGGCGGTGGACACGAGGGACGCGGCACCGTCGGCCGTGGCGATGTCCCCGCCGTGGGCCACCGCCTCGCCGCCCGCCGCGCGGATCTCGGCGACGACCTGCGCGGCCGGGCTGTCGGGGTCCGGGGTGCCGTCGAGGCCGACGCCGAGGTCGTTGACGACGACCCGGGCGCCCTCGGCGGCGAAGGCGAGGGCGTGGGCGCGGCCGAGACCCCGCCCCGCGCCGGTGACGACGACAACCCGCCCATCACAGATTCCGCTCATGTCGATCACCCTTCAACTCACTTACCCTTATTGGCAGTTGCCGCGTCCAGGAACGCCGGTCGCTCCCCGCCCCCGTGCACCAGAAGGCTCGCCCCGCTGATGTAGGCGGCGGCGGGGGAGGCCAGAAAGACCGCTGCCGCGCCGATGTCGGAGGGGTCGGCGAGCCGGCCGAGCGGGACGGTTCGGGAGACGGCGTCGATGGCGTCCTCACCGCCGTAGTGGAGGTGGGCCAGTTCCGTGCGGACCATGCCGACGACGAGCGTGTTGACCCGGATGTCCGGCGCCCACTCCACCGCCATCGAACGGGCCAGGTTCTCCAACCCGGCCTTGGCCGCCCCGTACGCCGCCGAACCGGGCGAGGGCCGGCTGCCGCTGACGCTGCCGATCATCACGACCGAGCCCTTGGCCCGCTTGAGGTGTTCGTACGCGGCGAGGGAGGTCGTGAGCGGGGCGAGAAGGTTCAACTCGATGATCCGCGCGTGCCGTTCGGCCTCCGCGTCGACGAGTGGGCGGTACGGCGCGCCGCCCGCGTTGTTGACGAGTACGTCGAGTCGGGGCAGCTCGGCGAAGAACTCCCGTACGGCGTCCGGGTCGCGCAGGTCGAGGGGCCTGAACTCGGTTCCCTTGACCGGGTCTTCGGGCGGTCGGCGCGCACAGGTCAGCACCTCGGCACCGGCCTCGACGAAGGCCCGTGCGATACCGGCGCCGACGCCTCGGGTGCCACCGGTGACGAGGACGGTTCTGTCGGCGAGCGGGGCGTCGCGCGAGTTGTCCACAGGGCGATCGTCGGCAGGGTGGTTATCCACAGGGCCTCCCGCTCGGATTCTCCGGCTGCTAGCTTCGAAGCCTCGCACCTAACAAATGTTTGGTGGAAAGGTAGCTGATGCGTCCATGGGTGTCTCCACCTCGCCCTCGAAAAAGGGGCCCGAAAAAAATGGCGTCGCCGTCGTCACGGTCGACTACCCGCCGGTGAACGCGCTGCCGGTGGACGGCTGGTTCGCCCTGGCCGACGCCGTGCGCACGGCCGGGCGCGACCCGGACGTCCGCTGTGTGGTGCTGGCTGCCGAGGGGCGGGGCTTCAACGCGGGCGTGGACATCAAGGAGATACAGGCGCGCGGGCAGTCGGCCCTGGTCGGGGTCAACCGGGGCTGTTTCGAGGCGTTCGCGGCGGTGTACGAGTGCGAGGTGCCGGTCGTCGCGGCCGTGCAGGGTTTCTGCCTCGGCGGGGGCATCGGGCTGGTCGGCAACGCGGATGTGATCGTGGCGAGCGAGGACGCCACCTTCGGCCTGCCCGAGCTGGACCGGGGCGCGCTGGGCGCCGCCACACATCTGGCCCGGCTGGTCCCCCAGCACCTGATGCGCGCCCTGTACTACACCTCACGCACGGCGACAGCGGCCGAGCTGCACGCGCACGGCTCGGTGTGGCGGGTCGTACCGCGCGCCGAACTCCTCCCCGCAGCCCTGGAGTTGGCGACCGAGATAGCCGCCAAGGACGGCGAGCTGATCCGCCTCGCCAAGTCCGCGATCAACGGCATCGACCCCGTCGACGTCCGCCGCAGCTACCGCTTCGAGCAGGGCTTCACCTACGAGGCCAACGTCAGCGGCGTGGCCGACCGGGTCCGCGACACCTTCGGAAAGCCCGAAGTGACCGGCGAGAAGGCAAGGAAGGGGGCGTAGGTGACCGACAAGACGATGACGGCCGACGAGGTCGTCGCCCGGCTGCACAGCGGCATGACCCTCGGCATCGGCGGCTGGGGCTCGCGCCGCAAACCCATGGCCCTGGTACGGGCGTTGCTCCGCTCGGACCTCACCGACCTCACCGTCGTCTCGTACGGCGGCCCGGACGTCGGCATGCTCGCGGCGGCCGGCCGCATCCGCAAGCTGGTGGCCGCCTTCGTCACGCTCGACTCGATCCCCCTCGAACCGCACTACCGCGCGGCACGCGAGAGCGGAGCCTTCGAGCTGATGGAGGTCGACGAGGGCATGTTCATGTGGGGCCTGCGCGCCGCCGCGAACCGGCTGCCGTTCCTGCCGGTGCGCGCGGGGATCGGTTCGGACGTGATGCGGGTCAACCCCGGCCTGCGGACGGTCACTTCGCCGTACGACGACGGGGAGACGTTCGTCGCGATGCCCGCGTTGCGGCTGGACGCGGCCCTGGTGCACGTCAACCGCGCCGACCGGCTGGGCAACGGGCAGTACCTGGGCCCGGACCCGTACTTCGACGACCTGTTCTGCGAGGCGGCGGACGCGGCCTACGTCTCCTGCGAACGGATCGTGGACACGGCCGAGTTGACGAAGGAGGCGCCGCCGCAGTCCCTGCTCGTGAAGCGGCTGAGCGTGACCGGAGTCGTCGAGGCCCCCGGCGGCGCCCACTTCACCCCGTGCGCTCCCGACCACGGCAGGGACGAGGCCTTCCAGCGGCTGTACGCGACGACACCCTGGGCGGAGTTCGCCGAGCGCTTCCTGGCCGGTGACGAAGAGGCCTACCGGTCGGCAGTGCGCAACTGGCAGGAGGAGCAAGGGTGATGGACGTATCGCGTAGGGACGTACCGCGGATGGACGTACGGCGTTCCGAATACTGCGTGATCGCCTGCGCGGAGGCGTGGCGTGACGCGGGTGAGATCTTGGCCAGCCCGATGGGCCTGATCCCCTCCGTCGGGGCCCGGCTGGCCCGGCTCACCTTCGCGCCGGATCTCCTGCTCACCGACGGCGAGGCGATGCTCGTCCGTCCGGACGGGACACCGGAGGGCTGGTTGCCGTACCGGCAGCACCTCGCCCTGGTGTCCGGTGGGCGGCGGCACGTGATGATGGGCGCGAGCCAGATCGACCGGTACGGCAACCAGAACATCTCGTGCGTCGGCGACTGGGCGCGGCCGAAGCGGCAGTTGCTCGGGGTGCGCGGGGCGCCGATCAACACCCTGAACAATCCGACGAGTTACTGGATACCGCGGCACTCCCGGCGGGTGTTCGTGGAGAAGGTCGACATGGTGTGCGGGGTGGGCTACGACCGGGTCGCCGAGCATCCGGGGACGGCCCGCTTCCACCGTATCCCCCGGGTCGTCTCCGACCTCGGTGTCTTCGACTTCGCGACCCCCGACCGCTCGATGCGGCTGGCCTCGCTGCATCCGGGGGTGAGTGTGGAGCAGGTGCGGGAGGCGACCGGCTTCGAGCTGACCGTCCCGGACGAGGTGCCGTCGACCCGTGAACCCACCCCGGACGAGTTGCGGCTGATCCGTGAAGTGATCGACCCGGCCGACACCCGGCTCAGAGAAGTGAGTTCGTGATGGAGACCGCGCTGACCCGGCTGGTCGGGGTCCGGCATCCGATCGTGCAGACGGGCATGGGGTGGGTGGCGGGACCGCGCCTGGTGTCGGCCACGGCGAACGCGGGCGCGCTGGGCATCCTGGCCTCCGCGACCATGACCACCGACCGGCTCCGGGACGCGGTCCGCGAGGTCAAGTCCCGTACGCGGGAGCCGTTCGGGGTGAATCTGCGCGCGGACGCGACCGACGCCGGCGACCGGGTGCGGATCATCATCGAGGAGGGAGTACGGGTCGCGTCCTTCGCGCTCGCGCCGTCCGCCGAGCTGATCGCGGAGTTGAAGGAGGCGGGCGTGGTCGTGATCCCGTCGATCGGGGCGCGGCGGCACGCGGAGAAGGTCGCGGCGTGGGGCGCGGACGCGGTGATCGTGCAGGGCGGGGAGGGCGGCGGGCACACCGGGGAAGTGGCGACGACGGTGTTGTTGCCGCAGGTCGTGGACGCGGTGGACATACCGGTCGTGGCGGCCGGCGGCTTCTTCGACGGGCGGGGGCTGGTCGCGGCCCTTGCCTACGGGGCGGCGGGCGTCGCCATGGGCACCCGCTTCCTCCTCACCTCGGACTCGACGGTCCCGGACGCGGTGAAGGCGGCGTATCTGGCGGCGACGGTCAAGGACGTGACGGTCACGAGGGCGGTCGACGGCCTGCCGCACCGCATGCTCCGTACGGAACTGGTCGACGCCCTGGAGAACTCCGGCCGTACGAGAACCCTGTTCCAGGCGGTACGCCGGGCGGCGGGCTTCCGCCGGCTGTCCGGACTGACCTGGCGCCGGATGATCCGCGACGGCCTCGCCATGAAGCACGGCAAGGAGCTGACCTGGAGCCAGGTCCTGTTGGCCGCGAACACGCCGATGCTGCTCAAGGCGTCGATGGTGGACGGTCGGACGGACCTCGGGGTGATGGCGTCCGGGCAGGTGGCAGGGGTGATCGAGGACTTGCTGTCGTGCGCGGAGCTGGTGGCGCGGGTGATGAAGCAGGCCGACGAGGCGCTGTGGACGCTGGTCCGGGCCGACGCCTGAACTGAGGGGGCGGGGGCAGGTGGCAGGTGGCAGGGGCGGGGGGTGCCCCTAATCTCTTCGGTCAAGCCGTCTGGGCGTCCGCGGGAGTCCCCGGTGCGAGCTTCAGTTGTCCGTGGCTGTGTCGGCCCCGGTGTATTCGTAGATCCAGCCGGCGGGAGCATCGGGGGAACGGACGGGTGTGTAGATGTGCCGGGCGGCAGGGTTCCAAGGTCTCTGTCCCCGGCCGCCGCGAGCACGGAGGCGTGAAGGTGGAAGCGCGTCTTGATCGAGCTGGACGATCTTGGTCCGTCCGTTGAACGGGCCGCCGGTCAGCTTGATGCCGACGGTGTTGTTGACCACTTCGCCGGCCAGCCAGCGGCGGATGACTTTCATGTGCTCGGAATCCTCGGCCCCCATCTCCGAAGCTGATCACGCGCCTGTCCGGAGGACAAGGAGGTCTCAAGTCGCCGCGGCGGGCTGGGGTTCGTAGAAGGTGCCGTCGCGGAGCATTGCGAAGAGGACGTCGGCTCGTCGTCTGGCGAGGCGGAGCAGGGCCTGGGTGTGGTGCTTGCCCTGAGCGATCTTCTTGTCGTAGTAGGCCCGCGATGCCGGGTCGCCCAGGGCGGCGTAGGCGGCGAGGTGGCCTGCGGTCGGGAAGGTGCTGCCGTCGCCGACCTCGATCAGGATCCGTGCTCCGGTCCTGACGCCCCCCCCGGATCATCAACAACAGGAGGGGGAGGGCCCCCGGGGGCGCAGGCAGCTAGGGCGTGGCCCGGGTCGGTCAGAGCCGTTCGATGATCGTCACGTTGGCCTGGCCGCCGCCCTCGCACATGGTCTGGAGGCCGAACCGGCCGCCGGTGCGCTCCAGTTCGTGCAGGAGGGTGGTCATGAGCTTGACGCCGGTCGCGCCGAGGGGATGGCCGAGGGCGATCGCGCCGCCGTTGACGTTGACCTTCTCCGGGTCGGCGCCCGTCTCCTTCAGCCAGGCGAGGACGACGGGTGCGAAGGCCTCGTTGATCTCGACGAGGTCGATCGCGTCGATGGACAGGCCGGTCTTCTTCAACGCGTGGGCGGTGGCCGGGATGGGTGCCGAGAGCATGCGGATCGGATCCTCGCCCCGGACGGAGAGGTGGTGGACGCGGGCGCGGGGCGTCAACCCGTGCTCCCGCACCGCCCGTTCCGAGGCGAGCAGCATCGCCGCCGCGCCGTCGGAGACCTGGGAGGAGCAGGCGGCGGTGATGGTGCCGCCGTCGACGACCGGTTTCAGGCCGGCCATCTTCTCCAGCGAGGTGTCCCGGCGCGGGCCCTCGTCGACCGCGACCGCGCCGTAGGCCACCGTCTCCCGTTCGAAGCGGCCCTCGTCGATCGCGCGCAGGGCACGCCGGTGCGAGCGGAGGGCGAACTCCTCCTGGTCCTGCCTGCTGATCCCCCACTTCGCGGCGATCATCTCGGCCCCGGCGAACTGGTTGACGGGCCGCGTCCCGTACCGCGCGCGCCAGCCCTCGCTGCCCGCGAAAGGACCGTCCGTGAGTCCCAGCGGCAGGGCGGCCTGGCGGGAGGCGAAGGCGATGGGGATGAGGGACATGTTCTGGACGCCGCCCGCGACGACGAGGTCCTGGGTGCCGGACAGGACGCCCTGCGCCGCGAAGTGCACGGCCTGCTGCGAGGACCCGCACTGCCGGTCCACCGTCACGCCCGGCACCTCCTCGGGGAGCCCGGCCGCCAGCCAGGCGGTCCGCGCGATGTCCCCGGCCTGCGGCCCGACCGCGTCCAGGCATCCGAAGACGACGTCCTCCACGGCGGCGGGATCGATCCCCGAGCGCGCGACCAACTCCTTGAGCACATGCGCCCCGAGGTCGGCCGGATGCACCCCGCTCAGCCCTCCCCCGCGCCGCCCGACGGGCGTACGGACCGCTTCGACGATATAGGCCTCGGCCATGTCAACTCCCCATACAGACACGTGAGTTATGTGCGTACGGCGATCCCGTCCAGCACCATCGACAGGTACTGCCGCGCGATCTCCTCCGCGCTGTGCTGTCCACCCGGCCGGTACCAGGACGCGGCGACCCACACCGTGTCGCGGACGAACCGATAGGTGAGCCGGACGTCGAGGTCGGCGCGGAAGACCTGGGCGGCGACCCCGCGCTCCAGCGTGGACAGCCACGCCTTCTCGAACTTGCGCTGCGACTCGGCGAGGAACGCGAACCGCTCCTGCGCGACCAGGTGCTTGCTCTCCTTCTGGTAGATCGCGACGGCGGCACGATGCCGGTCGATCTCCCGGAACGACTCGGTGACCAGGGCCTCCAGCGTCTCGCGCGGGCTCAACTCGGCGTCCAGGACGGTGTCGTAGCCGCCCCACAGCTCGTCGAGGAAGGTCCGCAGGATCTCCTCCAGCATCGATTCCTTGGAGTCGAAGTGGTAGTAGAGGCTGCCCGCGAGCATGCCCGCGTGGTCGGCGATCTTCCGTACGGTGGTGGCGTTGTACCCCTGCTCGGCGAAGACCTCGGCCGCCGTGTCGAGGAGTTCACGACGGCGGGCCGGAGCGGCGGTCACCGGGGGTTTCTTCTTGGTCGGCACGGACCCATTGTCGTGCCCCGGCCCCGGCTTCCCGTGCGGCCCCTCGCCCACGCCCTCCCGCCGCTAAGCATGCTGGCTGCTCACGGAGACGACCTCGCCGGTCATGTAGGACGAGTAGTCCGAGGCCAGGAACACGATCACGTTGGCCACCTCCCAGGGCTCCGCGTACCGCCCGAAGGCCTCGCGCGCGGTGAGTTCGGCGAGCAGCTCGGGCGTCGTGACCTTCACCAGGTGCGGGTGCATGGCGAGGCTCGGCGAGACCGCGTTCACCCGCACCCCGTACTCGGCGGCCTCGATCGCCGCGCACCGGGTCAGCGCCATCACGCCCGCCTTGGCCGCCGCGTAGTGCGCCTGCCCGGCCTGGGCACGCCAGCCGACGACGGAGGCGTTGTTGACGATCACCCCGCCGCCGCTCTCGCGCATCGCGCGCAGGGCGGCCCGGGTGCACCGGAACGTGCCGTTCAATGTCACGTCCAGCACCTTCGACCACTGCTCGTCGGTCATGTCGACGAGGTCCGAAGTCCCGCCCAGGCCCGCGTTGTTGACGACGACGTCCAGCCGCCCGTGCGCGGCGACGGCCGCGTCGAACAACCCCTGCACCTGCGCCTCGTCGGTGACATCGCACGGCAGCGCGGCGACCGACTCCGACCCGAACTCCCCGGCCAACTCGGCCTCGTACTCCTTCAGCCGTCGCGCGTGCGCGTCGCTGATCAGCACGCGCGCACCCTCCTGGAGGAAGCGGCGTGCGGTGGCCCCGCCGATCCCCGCGCCGGCGGCGGCGGTGACGACGGCGGTGCGTCCCTTCAGCAGCCCGTGCCCGGGGACGTATGCCGGACTCTCGACGCCTGTCATGGGCCCACGCTAACCTACCAAACACTTGTTAGGGAAGAACTGCCGAAGACTCAAAGGCTCTTGGGGAAGGACTCCCGCCGATGGACCTCGACTTCACTCCCGCCCAGGAGGCGTTCCGCGCCGAGGCCCGCTCCTGGCTGCACGCACACGTACCGGCCGCGCCCCTCCCCTCCCTGGAGACCGAGGCGGGCTTCGCCGCGCACCGCGCCTGGGAGGCCCAACTCGCCGCGGACCGTTGGTCGGTGGTGTCCTGGCCGGAGGAGTACGGCGGCCGGGGCGTGGACCTCGTGCGGTGGCTGGTCTTCGAGGAGGAGTACTACGCGGCGGGCGCACCGGGCCGGGTCGGCCAGAACGGCATCAACCTGCTGGCCCCGACCCTCTTCGACCACGGCACGCGCGAGCAACGCGCGCGCGTGCTGCCCCCGATGGCGACCGGCGAGGTGGTGTGGGCGCAGGCGTGGTCGGAGCCGGAGGCGGGATCCGACCTGGCCTCGCTCACCTCGCGCGCGGTGCGCACGGGCGGAGGCTGGCTGCTGAGCGGCCAGAAGACATGGTCGTCGCGGGCGGCCTTCGCGGACCGCGCGTTCGGCCTGTTCCGCAGCGAGCCGAACACCCCGAAGCCCCAACAGGGCCTGACCTACCTGATGTTCGACCTGCGCGCACCCGGCGTCACGGTCCGCCCGATCGGCCGCCTGGACGGCAAACCGGCGTTCGCGGAGCTGTTCCTGGACGAGGTGTTCGTCCCCGACGACGACGTGATCGGCGAGCCGGGCCAGGGCTGGCGGGTCGCCATGTCGACCGCGGGCAACGAACGCGGACTCACCCTCCGCTCCCCCGGCCGCTTCCTCGCCGCCGCCGACCGCCTGCTCAACCTCTGGCAGGCGCAAGGAAGTTCACCCACGACCAGGGACCGGGTGGCCGACGCCGTGATCGGCGCCCGCGCCTACCAGCTCTTCACCTACGCCAACGCCTCCCGTTTCCTGGACGGCGAGTCCATCGGCCCGGAGTCCAGCCTGAACAAGATCTTCTGGTCCGAGTACGACATCGCGCTGCACGAGACGGCACTCGAACTGCTCGGCGAGGAGGGCGAGTTGGCGGACACGGACTGGGCCGAGGGCTATGTCTTCTCTCTCGCGGGCCCCATCTACGCCGGTACGAACGAGATCCAGCGCGACATCATCGCCGAGCGCCTGCTCGGCCTGCCGAAGGGCCGCCGCTGATGCGCTTCCTCCTCGACCCCGAACAGCGGGCGTTCGCCGACTCGTTGAACGCGATGCTGACGGCGGCGGACACTCCGTCGGTCGTACGGTCCTGGAGCCGCGGCGAGCATGCGAGCGGGCGGGCGCTGTGGCGCCGTATCGCTGAAGCCGGGGTGTTCGCGCTGGCGGTGCCCGAGGCGTACGAAGGGTTGGGACCCCGGCCGGTCGAACTCGCCGTGGCGTTCGTGGAGTTGGGGCGGCACGCGGTTCCGGGGCCGCTCGTGGAGACGGTCATGGCGGCCGCGCTGTTGACCGAACCCGGCTCGGCCAAGCGCCTGTTGCCCGCGCTGGCCTCGGGCGAGGTGATGGCCACGGCGGCGCCGACGGGATCGTACGCACTGGACGGTGACGTGGCGACGACGCGCCTGAGCTGGGACGGGGACGGGAACGGACTGCGGATGGCCCCTGGGCACGGGCCGGTGCGCACATCTCTGGACCCAGCACGCCGACTCACCCACCTCCTCCCCGGCGGTGAACTCCTCACCCCGGACCCGCCCTTGGTCCATGCCCTCACCTGGGCGCGTCTCGCCACCGCCGCTCAGGCCCTCGGCGTCGGACTCGCGCTGCTCGACAGGACGGTCACCTACGTCAAGCAGCGCACCCAATTCGGTGTCCCCATCGGCTCGTTCCAGGCGGTCAAGCATCAACTGGCCGATGCGAAGATCGCGTTGGAGTTCGCGCGGCCGATGGTCTTCGGCGCCGCGCTCACCATGACGGAGGCGGACGTGGCCGCGGCCAAGGTCATGGCGTGCGAGGCGGCGTACCGGACCGCCCGCACGGCTCTTCAACTCCACGGCGCGATCGGTTACACCGCCGAGTACGACCTGTCGCTGTGGCTGACCAAGGCCCGTGCTCTGCGCACGAGTTGGGGCAGCCCGGACGCATGCAGGGCGGCCGTACTCAGCGTTCCCGGTGACGTCAGTGCTGATGGTCGCCGCTCGTGAGTTCCTTGTACTCCTCCGTCGTCGGCTTCGGGATGCGGGCCTCGGATCCGAACATCGCCTTGGCGAGCCGGGCCCGTACCCGCTGCCCGCCCTTGACCTGCCGCTCTACGCCGTTCGCGTCGACGAGCGGGCCGATCGCGTACGGCGGTTCCTGTTCGTGCTGGGTGAGCCTGAACCGCTCGCCGGGGGCGAGGGGTTCATGGACCTCGACGTACTCGCCGTGCGGCAGCATTTTGATGAGGCCGGACTCGCGGCCGTGCAACACCTTGTCCTTGTCCCGGCGTTGGAGCCCCAGGCAGACGCGTTTGGTGATCAGGAACGCGGCGACCGGCATGAGGAAGAAGGAGACCCGTACGAACCAGGTGATCGCGTTGATCGATAGGTTCAGATGCATGGCCACGACGTCGTTGCCGCCGCCGATCAGCAGCACCGCGTACAGGCTGAGCCAGGCCACTCCGAGTCCGGTGCGCACAGGCATGTTGCGTGGCCGGTCCAGGATGTGGTGTTCGCGTTTGTCGCCGGTGATCCAGGCCTCGATGAACGGGTAGGCGCCGATGGCGGCGAGGATCAGCGGGAAGAGCGTGAAGGGGATGAAGACGCCCAACTCCAGTGTGTGGCCCCAGGCGTTGATCTCCCATCCCGGCATCACCCGGATCAGTCCCTCGGAGAAGCCGAGGTACCAGTCGGGCTGGGCGCCGGTCGTCACCAGGTCCGGCCGGTACGGTCCGAAGGCCCATACGGGGTTGATGCTGGCGATCCCGCCCATGATCGCGAGGACGCCGAAGACGAGGAAGAAGAAGCCGCCGGCCTTGGCCATGTAGACGGGCAGGAAGGGCATGCCGACCACGCTCTTCTGGTTCCGTCCGGCGCCGGGGTACTGCGTGTGCTTGTGGTAGAAGACCAGGATCAGGTGCGCGACCACCAGGCCCAGCATGATCCCCGGCAGCAGCAGGACATGGATCGGGAAGAGCCGCGAGATGATGTCGTGCCCCGGGAACTCCCCGCCGAACAGGAACATCGACATGTACGTGCCGACGATCGGCACGGACAGCATCGCGCCGTCCGCGAAGCGGATGCCGGTGCCGGACAGCAGGTCGTCGGGGAGCGAGTAGCCGGTCAGTCCGGTGAGGATGCCGAGGAACAACAGGGTCCAGCCGAACACCCAGTTGAGCTCGCGCGGCTTGCGGAACGCGCCGGTGAAGAACACCCGCATCATGTGGATGAGCATGCCGGCGATGAAGACGACGGCGGCCCAGTGGTGGATCTGCCGGATCAGCAGCCCGCCGCGCACGTCGAAGCTGATGTCGAGCGTGGACTCGAAGGCCCGGGTCATCGGGATGCCGTTCAACGGCGCGTACGAACCGTGGTAGATGACCTCGACGCCGCTGGGCTCGAAGAACAGGGTGAGATAGATGCCGGTGAGGATCAGGATGAGGAAGCTGTAGAGGCAGATCTCCCCCAGCATGAACGACCAGTGGTCCGGGAAGACCTTGCGCATATTGGACTTGGCGAGCGCGTACAGCCCGAGCCGCCCGTCCGCCCAGTCGGCGAGCTTCTCCCCTTTGCCGGCCTCGCTCGGCCGTCCGGTGCCCACCGCTCCGTTCACCGATCGTGTGCCGTCCATACGCTGGCCGCCCTCCCCGTCGGATCACCCCACAGGGTGCCACGAGGTCCGGGCTAAGCCAACGGTGCGTCAGCAGGCAATGACAGCCCGATCGCGGCGGTACGACCCCGGGCGTGCAGCACCGCGTCCTCGGCGCCCAACTGCACGGCGTCGTAAGGCCCGAGGGTCAACCCGGCCACTTCGGCAGCCCCGTCGAGCGCCACGACCAGAGCACCCCCGCCCAGCCGCAACCGCCCCCGCACGACAGCCACCGTAGGAACAACAGCCGTAGAGACCGCGCCCCGGCGCCACATGACGTTGAGGTTGACGACAGGACCGTCCAGCAACCTGCAGTCGGTCGGTACGTCACCCCTGAAGTCCCGTGGTTCGTAACGAGTGTTGACCAGCCACCGTTCGCCACCCACCGTCAGATCCATGCCCGCGCCCTCGACGACGGTGAGGGTCCGGTCGACGTCCGGGAAGGCCGAGAACGGCCCGTCCGCGCCGACCTCGGCCAGGCTCACCCGCCACGCGAAGTCGTCCATGCCCGCCCCCTCGGGCCAGGCGGCGATCTCCCGCGTCACACCGCCACCGTTCTTCCAGGGCACGGCAGTTCGCGCCGAGGCGGGCAGGAACTGGATCACTGGACGATCCCCCGCTCCTGGGCGGCCGCGAGCCACTGCGGGAACTCGCCCATCAGCCGGTCGTACAGCTCGTCGTCGGACATCTTCCGGGGATCCGAACCGGCCGGGAAGAAGCCTGCGTTGTCGATCACCCGCTTCTGCGGCACCGCCAACTCGTCCAGCCTGCGCAGGAATTCGAACTGCTTACTCCGCGCCTTGCCGAATCCGACGAACTGCCAGAACAGCGGAAGCCTCGCCGCCTTGCACAAGTACCGTTCCGCGGCGGCCTTGTTGCTGGGGCCGCCGTCGGTCTGGAAGACGACGAAGGCCGGGTCCTTCGCGCCACTGTCGAGGTAGTGGTCGATGACGGCATCCATGGCCAGGTGGTAGCTGGTCTGCCCCATGTGCCCGAGCCCGGAGACGATCCGCTCGATCCGCCCCTGGTGGTCGTCCAGGGCGATGTCCGTGACGGCGTCGATGTCCGTCGAGAAGAAGACGACCGGCACAGTCCCGTCGTCGTCCAGGTGCGCCGACAGCCCGAGCACCCGGTCCGCGAGCGCCTGCACACTGCCGTTCTTGTAATACGGCCTCATGGACCCCGAATAGTCGACCACGAGATAGACGGCCGCCCGCTGCCCGTCCAGCCCGTGCTTGCGCAGCGAGACCCCGGCGCTCTTGTACAGGCTGACCAGCGCGGGTGCGGTCTCCTCGACCTTGCTGAGCGAGATCGCGGCCACAGGGGCTCCCTTCGGATCAAGGCGAAAAGGCAGAGATTACGCCACGACGGTGCCACGAGAGCAATGTCCTCCCAAGCCCGGAATAACGGACGTAACCGCCCCTACGCTGGAGCCCATGAAACGCGTCGGCGTCCTGATCCTCGCCGCCGTACCCGTCGTCCTCGCAGCGACGGCCTACGGCTCCTCTCCCACCGCCCATGACGACCCGCGGCCCGGGCCCCCGTCGGCCGCGTCGCAGCGGAGAGCACCCGAGGGACTGGCTGCGCCGACCATGAAGAACCTCGCGCAGAAGCTCGTCGCCAGCGCCGAGAACTCCACCCTCGACTGGCACAGCGCGTACGCCTACGTCCAGGACATCGGTGACGGACAGGGCTACACCGCGGGCATCATCGGCTTCTGCACCGGCACCCACGACCTGCTCGTCCTGGTCGAGCACTACACCGCGGCCCACCCCGACAACGGCCTCGCCCGCTACCTCCCCGCCCTGCGCAAGGTCGACGGCACGGCCTCCCACGCGGGCCTGGACCCCGGCTTCCCGGCCGCCTGGCGCACCGAGGCGAAGGTCCCGGCCTTCCAGGCGGCGCAGGACGCGGAGCGCGACCGCATCTACTTCGACCCGGCGGTCAGCACCGCCAAGCGCGACGGCCTGGGCCTGCTCGGCCAGTTCATCTACTACGACGCGATCGTCTTCCACGGCCCGGGCACGGACGGCTTCTACGGCATCCGGGAGCGCGCGATGCGGCAGGCCAAGACCCCGGCCGAAGGCGGCTCCGAGAAGGCCTACTTGAGCGCCTTCCTCGACGTCCGGCGCGCCACGATGCGGGCCGAGCATCCCGGCATCGACACCTCCCGCATCGACACGGCCCAGCGGAAGTTCCTGAAGGAGGGGAACCTGGAGCTGCGGACGCCGTTGGTGTGGAAGGTGTACGGGGAGACGTACAAGGTGCCGTAGGGGGGGCGGGAGTTGGGCCCGAACATGCGGCGGCGCCTGCCGGGTCCGGTCGGGGACAAGGCAAGCGCCGTCGGGGGGTCTGAGGGTCTCCCCTCAGATGACCCGCCCGTACGCCTTTGTACGGGACGTCTTTTGATGAACCGTCAGACGGCGAACCGTCGGACCATGAACCGTCAGACCATCAACGCCCGGTCCGTCGGCCGGATCGGCGCCGGCAGTTCGCTCGCGCCGGTCAGGAAGCGGTCGACGCCGCGCGCGGCCGAGCGGCCCTCCGCGATCGCCCACACGATGAGGGACTGGCCGCGGCCCGCGTCACCGGCGACGAACACGCCGGGGACGTTGGTCTGGAAGTCGGCGTCGCGGGCGATGTTGCCGCGCTCGTCGAGGCCCAGGGCGAACTGGTCGATGAGGCCGTTCTGGCGGTCGGGGCCGGTGAACCCCATGGCCAGCGTGACCAGTTGGGCCGGGATCCTGCGCTCGGTGCCCGGCTTCTGGGTCAGCTTGCCCTCGACGAACTCGACCTCGACGAGGTGCAGCCACTGGACGTTGCCGTCCTCGTCGCCCTCGAAGTGGGTGGTGTTGACGGAGTAGACCCGCTCACCGCCCTCCTCGTGCGCGGAGGTCACCTTGTAGAGCATCGGGAAGGTCGGCCAGGGCTGCGCGACCGCGTTCCGCTCGTCGCCCGGCCGGGGCATGATCTCCAACTGCGTGACGGAGGCGGCCCCTTGGCGGTGTGCCGTACCGACACAGTCCGCGCCGGTGTCGCCGCCGCCGATGACGACGACGTGCTTGCCCTCGGCCGAGATCGGGGCGGTGACGTAGTCGCCTTCCTGGACCTTGTTGGACAGGGGCAGGTACTCCATCGCCTGGTAGACGCCGGTCAACTCCCGTCCGGGGACGGGGAGATCACGCGCGGTGGTGGAGCCGGCGGCGATGACGACCGCGTCGTAGCGCTTGCGCAGGTCGGTGGCCTTGAGGTCGATGCCGATCTCGATGCCGGTGCGGAAGCGGGTGCCCTCCGCGCGCATCTGCTCGATACGGCGGTTGATGTGCCGCTTCTCCATCTTGAACTCGGGGATGCCGTACCGGAGAAGGCCGCCGATGCGGTCCGCGCGCTCGTAGACGGCGACGGTGTGGCCGGCCCGCGTGAGCTGCTGGGCGGCGGCAAGGCCCGCCGGGCCCGAGCCGATGACCGCGACGGTCTTGCCGGAGAGGCGCTCGGGGGCCTGCGGGGCGACATCGCCCGTCTCCCACGCCTTGTCGATGATGGAGACCTCGACGTTCTTGATGGTGACCGGCGGCTGGTTGATGCCCAGCACACAGGCCGCCTCGCACGGCGCGGGGCACAACCGCCCGGTGAATTCAGGGAAGTTGTTCGTCGCGTGCAGACGCTCCGACGCGGCCGTCCAGTCCTCGCGGTAGGCGTAGTCGTTCCACTCGGGGATGAGGTTCCCCAGCGGACAGCCGTTGTGGCAGAACGGGATGCCGCAGTCCATGCACCGGCCGGCCTGCTTGCCGATGATCGGCAGCAGCGAACCGGGGACGTAGACCTCGTTCCAGTCCTTCAGACGGACGTCCACGGGGCGGGACTTGGCGACCTCGCGCCCGTGGTTCAGAAAGCCCTTCGGGTCAGCCATTGATCGCCGCCTCCATCATCTTCTCGGTGATCTCGGTCTCGGAGAGACCCGCTTGCTCAGCGGCGTCCTTGGCGGCGAGCACTGCCTTGTAGGCGCTGGGGATGATCTTGCTGAAGCGCTCCACGGACACGGTCCATTCGGCGAGCAGCTTCTCGGCGACCGTGGAAGCGGTCTCCTCGGCGTGCCGGCGCACCACGTCGTGCAGCCACTGCTTGTCGTCCTCGTCCAACTCGTGGACGGCGCCCGCGTTTCCGACGTTCACGTTGTCGGGGTTCAGGTCGATGACGTAGGCGATGCCGCCGGACATGCCCGCCGCGAAGTTGCGGCCGGTCTCGCCCAGGACGACCGCCCGGCCGCCGGTCATGTACTCGCAGCCGTGGTCGCCCACACCCTCGGAGACCACCGTGGCACCGGAGTTGCGGACACAGAACCGCTCGCCGGTACGCCCGCGCAGGAACAGCTCGCCGCCGGTCGCGCCGTAGGCGATGGTGTTGCCCGCGATGGTGGAGAACTCGGCGAGGTGGTCGGCGCCCCGGTCGGGACGGACGATGACCCGGCCGCCCGAAAGGCCCTTGCCCACATAGTCGTTGGCGTCGCCCTCCAGGCGCAGCGTGACACCGCGCGGGAGGAAGGCGCCGAAGGACTGGCCGGCGCTGCCGGTGAAGGTGATGTCGATGGTGTCGTCGGGCAGGCCCGCGCCGCCGAACTTCTTCGTCACCTCGTGGCCGAGCATCGTGCCGACCGTGCGGTTGATGTTGCGGATCGCGACCTGCGCGCGGACCGGCTGGGCGTCGGTGGCGCTGGACGCGGCGAGGGCATCGGCGGCGAGCTTGATCAGCTCGTTGTCGAGCGCCTTCTCCAGGCCGTGGTCCTGCTTGATGACCTGGTGGAGGGCGGCGCCGTCCGGGAGTTCGGGGACGTAGAACAGCGGGGCGAGGTCCAGGCCCTGCGCCTTCCAGTGGTCCACAGCGCGCTCGACGTCGAGCGTTCCGGCCTTGCCGACGGCTTCCTCGATGGTGCGGAAGCCCAGCTCGGCGAGGATCTCGCGGACCTCTTCGGCGATGAACTGGAAGAAGTTCACGACGTATTCGGCCTTGCCCGCGAACCGGTCGCGCAGCACCGGGTTCTGGGTGGCGATGCCGACCGGGCAGGTGTCGAGGTGGCAGACGCGCATCATGACGCAGCCGGAGACGACGAGCGGCGCGGTCGCGAAACCGAACTCCTCGGCGCCGAGCAGCGCGGCGATGACGACGTCACGGCCGGTCTTCAGCTGGCCGTCGGTCTGAACGACGATCCGGTCGCGCAGGCCATTCAAAAGGAGCGTCTGCTGGGTCTCGGCGAGCCCCAACTCCCAAGGTCCGCCGGCGTGCTTGAGAGACGTCAGCGGGGACGCGCCCGTACCGCCGTCGTGGCCGGAGATGAGCACGACGTCCGCGTGCGCCTTGGACACACCCGCGGCGACCGTGCCGACACCGACCTCCGAGACCAGCTTCACGTGAATCCGCGCCTGCGGGTTCGCGTTCTTCAGGTCGTGGATCAGCTGGGCGAGGTCCTCGATGGAGTAGATGTCGTGGTGCGGCGGCGGCGAGATGAGCCCGACACCGGGGGTCGAGTGACGCGTCTTGGCGACCCACGGGTAGACCTTGTGGCCGGGCAGCTGGCCGCCCTCGCCGGGCTTGGCGCCCTGGGCCATCTTGATCTGGATGTCGTCCGCGTTGACCAGGTACTCGGAGGTGACGCCGAAGCGGCCGGAGGCGACCTGCTTGATGGCGCTGCGCCGGGCCGGGTCGTAGAGCCGGTCCGCGTCCTCGCCGCCCTCACCGGTGTTGGACTTGCCGCCCAGCTGGTTCATGGCGATGGCGAGGGTCTCGTGCGCCTCCAGGGAGATGGAGCCGTACGACATGGCGCCGGTGGAGAAACGCTTGACGATCTCGGAGACGGGCTCGACCTCGTCGATGGAGATCGAGGGCCGGTCCGACTTGAAGCCGAACAGCCCGCGCAACGTCATCAGCCGCTCGGACTGCTCGTTCACGCGGTCCGTGTACTTCTTGAAGATGTCGTAGCGGTTGGTGCGCGTCGAGTGCTGGAGGCGGAAGACCGTCTCCGGGTCGAACAGGTGCGGCTCGCCCTCGCGGCGCCACTGGTACTCGCCGCCTATGTCGAGGGCGCGGTGCGCGGGCGCGATGCCGCTCGCCGGGTACGCCTTCGCGTGCCGGGCGGCGACCTCCTTGGCGATGACGTCGATGCCGACGCCGCCGATCTTGGTGGCCGTACCGCTGAAGTAGGCGTTGACGAACTGCTCGTCCAGGCCGACCGCTTCGAAGACCTGGGCGCCCCGGTAGGAGGCGACCGTCGAGATGCCCATCTTGGACATGACCTTGAGGACGCCCTTGCCGAGCGCGTAGATCAGGTTGCGGATGGCCTGCTCGGCCTCGATGTCGGTGAGGAAGGTGCCCGCGCGGACGAGGTCCTCGACGGACTCCATCGCCAGGTACGGGTTGACGGCCGCGGCGCCGAAGCCGATGAGCAGGGCGACGTGGTGGACCTCGCGCACGTCACCGGCCTCCACGAGCAGGCCCACCTGGGTGCGCTGCTTGGTGCGGATGAGGTGGTGGTGGACGGCGGCGGTGAGCAGCAGCGAGGGGATCGGCGCGTGCTCGGCGTCGGAGTGCCGGTCCGAGAGGACGATCAGGCGGGCGCCGTTCTCGATCGCGGCGTCGGCCTCGGTGCAGATCTCGGCGAGGCGGGCGGCGAGGGCGTCGCCGCCGCCGGAGACCCGGTACAGGCCGGAGAGGGTCGCGGCCTTCATGCCGGGCATGTCGCCGTCGGCGTTGATGTGGATGAGCTTGGCCAGCTCGTCGTTGTCGATCACCGGGAAGGGCAGGGTGACGCTACGACAGGACGCGGCCGTCGGCTCCAGCAGGTTGCTCGCGGGGCCGAGGGACGAGCGCAGGGAGGTCACGAGCTCTTCCCTGATGGCGTCCAGCGGCGGGTTGGTGACCTGCGCGAACAGCTGGGTGAAGTAGTCGAAGAGCAGCCGCGGGCGGGCGGAGAGCGCGGCGATCGGCGAGTCGGTGCCCATCGAACCGATGGGCTCGGCACCGGCCTTGGCCATCGGCGCGAGGATGACGCGCAGCTCTTCCTCGGTGTAGCCGAAGGTCTGCTGGCGGCGGGTGACCGAGGCGTGGGTGTGCACGATGTGCTCACGCTCGGGCAGGTCGGACAGCTCGATCTCGCCGGCTTCGAGCCAGTCGGCGTACGGCTTCTCGGCGGCGAGGCCGGCCTTGATCTCGTCGTCCTCGATGATGCGGTGCTCGGCGGTGTCCACGAGGAACATGCGGCCGGGCTGGAGGCGGCCCTTGCGGACGACCTTCGCGGGGTCGATGTCGAGGACGCCGACCTCGGAGCCGAGGACGACGAGGCCCTCGTCGGTGACCCAGTAGCGGCCGGGGCGCAGGCCGTTGCGGTCGAGGACCGCGCCGACCTGGGTGCCGTCGGTGAAGGTGACGCAGGCCGGGCCGTCCCAGGGCTCCATCATCGTGGCGTGGAACTGGTAGAAGGCGCGGCGGGCCGGGTCCATGGAGTCGTGGTTCTCCCACGCCTCCGGGATCATCATCAGCACGGAGTGCGGCAGCGACCGCCCACCGAGGTGGAGCAGTTCGAGCACCTCGTCGAAGGACGCGGAGTCGGAGGCCTCGGGCGTGCAGATCGGGAAGATCCGGTCGATCTTCTCCTGGTCTCCGAAGAGGTCGGAGGCGATCTGGGACTCGCGGGCCGCCATCCAGTTGCGGTTGCCCTTGACCGTGTTGATCTCGCCGTTGTGCGCGACGAAGCGGTACGGGTGGGCGAGCGGCCACGACGGGAAGGTGTTCGTGGAGAACCGGGAGTGCACGAGCGCGATCGCGGAGGCGAAGCGGCGGTCGGACAGGTCCGGGAAGAAGGGCTCCAGCTGACCGGTGGTGAGCATGCCCTTGTAGACGATGGTCCGCGCGGACAGCGAGGGGAAGTAGACGCCGGCCTCGCGCTCGGCGCGCTTGCGCAGCGCGAAGGCCTTGCGGTCGAGGTCGATGCCCTGGGTCTGCCCGTCGCTCACGAAGACCTGACGGAACAGCGGCATGGTGGAGCGGGCCGTAGCACCAAGGAGTTCGGGCGCGGTCGGAACCTCACGCCACCCGAGAACCGTGAGGCCTTCTTCTACGGCGATCGTCTCAACCTGCGAGACGATCGCGTCGGCGCCGTCCTCGGGCAGGAAGGCGATGCCGACCGCGTATCCACCGGCGGCGGGGAGGTCGAATCCGGCCACCTCGCGGAAGAAGGCGTCCGGCACCTGGGACAGGATGCCCGCGCCGTCGCCGGAGTCGGGCTCGGCACCGGTGGCACCGCGGTGCTCCAGGTTGCGCAGCACGGTGAGCGCCTGCTCGACCAGCGCGTGGCTCGCCTCGCCGGTGAGGGTGGCCACGAAGCCGACGCCACAGGCGTCGTGCTCGTTGCGGGGGTCGTACATACCCTGCGCGGCAGGGCGAGCATCCATGAAGGACCAGTTCTGGCCATTCGCGGTGTGCTGGGACGGCTGGCGCGGCGTACGCATCGGCTCTCCCGTCGTCGTCGTGGCATATGCATGGGCATAGGGACGACGTTGGCCCTCTGCGGGTAAGCGCAAAATTTCGTGCAGGTTACATGATGGAACGGTTCTCGGGAACCGGATACTCCGTTCCAACATGCGGACGCCACGGGGTCGCGGCGGTGCACCGCACAAGCGGTGGAGGTGAAGGGGACCAAAGCGGACAGATCGATGTCCGTCGGTCCATGGCAGAGGGAGCGTCGTAGCCCATCCCGCGGGTGCGCCGCGAGCGTCATTGCCCACAGCGCTTACGGCTCATGCCCAGTGGTTAAGCGTTCGAAACCAGCGAGTAACGGCTACTTATGCGACCCAGCGCATAAGTGCGCGTCGAGCTATCCTACGACCGTTCCGAACAAGGTGCCCAGGGCGTACGTCACACCGGCCGCCGCACCCCCCAGCGCGAGCTGCCGCAGCCCGCTGAACCACCAGGTCCGCGCGGTCACCCGGGCCACCACGGCACCGCACCCGAACAGCCCGACGAACGCGAGCATCAGCGCCGGCCACAGCGCGGTCGCCCCGAGCAGGAACGGCAGCACGGGAAGCAGCGCACCCAGCGCGAACGCCCCGAAGGACGAGACGGCGGCGAGGAGCGGCGAGGGCAGATCACCGGGGTCGATCCCCAGCTCCTCCCGGGCATGTATCTCCAGAGCCTGCTCGGGATCGCGCGAAAGCTGCCGGGCGACTTCACGGGCGAGCGCGGGCTCGACCCCGCGGGACACATACAGAGAGGCGAGCTCCCCTTCCTCGTCCTCCGGGTGCTTGCGCAGCTCGCGCCGCTCGACCTCCAACTCGGCCTCGACCAGCTCGCGCTGGGAGGCGACGGAGGTGTACTCGCCGGCCGCCATGGAGAAGGCACCGGCGGCGAGCCCGGCCAGCCCGGTGATGACGACGGTCTGATGACTGACGGCGCCGCCGACGACACCGGTCATCAGGGCGAGGTTGGAGACGAGACCGTCCATGGCGCCGAACACGGCGGGGCGCAGCCAACCGCCGTTCACATCACGGTGGGTGTGATTGTCGCGGTGCGCCTCATGGAGCGTCGCTTCGGTCTCGATGATGGCCATGCGGTGATCCCCCTGGAGGCTGAGAGTCAGCTGACGGATAGCTGACAGGCAGCTAAGGCGAGGCTAACTTTAGACATGTTCCACTCTTCGACAACACTCAACATACGCCTTTCATTTCCCGCCCTCCAGCAAGGAAAGGCTGCGCTAACCTGCACCTTTACCCTCGAACGCTCATCCGTGCGGTTCGCCAATCAAATGTCGACCGGGTGACGCTGCACTCCGTCAGGCTCTGCCGAAGGCCTCCCGTGGGACAAATCCGCAAAGGGTTCCGCGCCCTGAGGCGCTCTGAGGGAACCCCGTAGGAGAGGCCGCGTATGGCATCGATCGCCTGCATTCCCCCGGTCCCGGCGCCCAAGAACGCCACCGAACTCCGCGAACGAGCGCGCGGCGCGCTGCTCGGCCTGGCGGTAGGGGACGCCCTCGGGGCACCAGCGGAAAACATGAAGCCTTCGGAGATCCGCGCCCGCTGGGGCCGCATCACGGGCTACGTCGCGGAGAACCCGGCCGGCACGGACGACACGGAGTACGCGATCTTTTCGGGCCTCCTCCTGGCCCGCCACGGCTCGGCGCTCACGCCGACCCACGTGGAGGCGGCCTGGCACGAGTGGATCGCGGACCGCGACGAGGGCCCGTTCCGGGGAGCGGGCTTCAGCGAACGCGGCACCCTGGAGAACCTCCGCCGGGGCCTGGCCGCCCCCATCTCGGCACAACACCGCCACGCCTGGAGCGACGGCCTGGCGATGCGCGCGGCCCCCTTCGGCGTCTTCGCGGCGGGCCGCCCGGCGGAAGCGGCCCGTCTCGTCGCGATCGACGGTTCGGTGAGCCACGAGGGCGAGGGCATCTACGGCGGCCAGGCGGTCGCGGCGGGTGTGGCGGCGGCGATGGCGGGAGCGCCGACGATCGCGGTGGTGGCATCAGCCCTGGCGGTAGTCCCGGACGACTCCTGGACGGCCCGCTCCCTACGCCGAGCGGTGGCGGTGGCCCACCGAGGCGAACGAGCGGTCCGCTCCGCGGTGGTCATCGGCGGCTACCCGTGGACCGACCTGGCCCCCGAGGCGGTGGCGCTGGCCTTCGGCGCATACGCGGCGGCGGACGGCGACTTCGTGGAGTCGGTCCTCACCGCGGTGAACATGGGGCGGGATGCGGATACGACGGCTGCGGTGGCGGGGGCGTTGGCGGGCGCGACCCGGGGCGCGTCGTCGATCCCGCCCGACTGGGCGTCGGCGATCGGTCCCGCGCGGGGGAGTTGCCTGCCGGCGATGGCTGGTCATCATGTGCTGGATATCGCGGAGTTGCTGGTTCCGGGGGAGGGCGGGAAGTGGGGCACGGGGGGCGTGGTCCGACGGGCTCAACGGGAGCAGCGGGAGTACGTACTGGCTGCGGATGAGGACGAGGTGCAGCTGTGAGGCGTGAGGAGAGCGAGAGCGAGGGCGACGGGGTGGCGCAGGACGCGCAACGGACTGAACCTGCGGTCGCTGGGGGCGAGTTCGCCGGGCGTCCCGCATCGGGCCCCCATCTCCACCCCAAGCTGCTTCAACTCGCAGCCGCCGAAGGCGAATCCACCCCGCAACAACCACCGACACCCGCCAACGGCGAACCCACCCCACAAGGACCACCCGCCTCCAGCCCTCGTCTCCACTCCAACCTGCTCCACCTCACGTCCGACCAAGGCGAATCCATCCCACTCGACCCCGCAGCCGCCAACGGCGATTCCGCCCCACAGGGGCCACCCGCACCCGACGACGAAAGTTGTACGGGCGGTGCGGGTGGGAGCACAAAGGCCGATGGCGAAGCCGAGGCCGTCAAAAAGGCCCGCCGTATCGAGGGGCTGCTCCTCGGGCTAGCCGCAGGTGATGCCGCCGGTTGGCCCGCCGCACGGCACCGCGCCGCCCGCATGCCCGAGTGGACCCGCCGCCTCACCCGCGAGCTGGACACCTTCGCCGAACAGAACGCGACCACCACCCTCCCTGTCCCCATCGCCCTGAACCAACCCCCCGAACCCCTACGCCTGGGCCCCTCCGACGACGCCGAATGGGCAGCGTTCGCCGCAGAAGCCGTACTGAGAGCCGGCGACGACACAGTCCTCGGCGACCTGAGCCGCGAGCGCCGCACCCGCGCCGCGATCGACCTCACCTGGAACGCCATCGCCAGCGAGGTCGCCGCCGCGGCGGACCGCGCCCCGGAGGTCGAATCCGCCGTACTCCCCCTCCGCGCCCGTATCTCGGTAAGAGCCGGCCTGGGAAACCTCGCCGCCGGCCTACGCCCACCCGCCACCGGCCACGACAACCCCCACTACTTCGACGACGCTGCCTGCGTAAGAGCCTGCGTACTGGCAGTAGCGCACCCCGGAGACCCCCAACGCGCCGCCGCCCTCGCCGAGTTCGACGCCCACTACACCCAGGACGGCGACGGAGTCCACGGCGCCAGAGCCATGGCCGCAGCCCTCTCCCTCGCCCTGATCGGCGCGGACGTGGACGACTGCGTGGCAGCCGCACTCGCCGAACTCCCCGAAGCCACCGAGATCGGCCGCAACGCCCGCCACGCCCTGAAGTTGGCCCAGGACAGCGAGAACGCCTTCGCCCTGATCCCCCTCCTGGAACACCAGATCGTCGACCACGTCTACAGCTACGGCATCGCGGCCGCCGAAACAGTCCCCGTAGCCCTGGCCCTGGCAACAGCAGCCCGCGGCCGTATCGCGGAAGCGGTCCCCGCCGCAGCCTGCCTCTCCCGGGTAGCCGACTCGGCCCCGGCCCTGGCAGGCGCCCTCACCGGAGCACTGAGCGGCGGCCAGGCGATCCCATCGACCTGGCGGGAAGCCTGCCGCACCCTCTCCGGCTGCGCGCTCCCCCGCCTCACCGGCACCGACCTCGTAGAACTCGCCGAACTCCTGGAAGCCACACAACCGGCGTCACCAGGAGGATGATTCGGTGCATGGCACTTAAAAACCCCAAAGAATCCAAACAACTCAAACAACCTAAAAAACCCAAAGAAACCGAAACCAGCCTCGAAGAGAGGATCACCGGAGCCCTGGTGGGCGCCGCCGTCGGCGACGCCCTCGGCGGCCCCGTAGAGGGCTACTCCCCCGACCAGATCCTCGAACGCCACGCCGGCCGCGTCCACGGCATCGTCGGCCCCTGGAACGGCGAAGCCTGGCGCACCGCCCGCCCCATCGCCCCGTACCACAAGGGCGACGGCCACGTCACCGACGACACCTTGATGACCCACGCTCTCGTACGGGTCTACGCCCAGGTCCGCGACCATCTCGACGCCTACTCCATCGCCGACCACCTCGTCCCGGACCTGATGCAAAACCCGCGCTGGATCCCGGAGTTGGAGACGGAAGCCATCCCCCTCCACCGCATCTTCCTCGCCGAGAAATGGCTCGCGACCCGCCTCCACTACGGCCACATCGACCCCCGCGAGGCAGGCGTCGGCAACATCGTCAACTGCGGTGCCGCGATGTACATGGCCCCGGTCGGCCTGGTCAACGCGGCCCATCCGACGGCCGCTTACGCCGAGGCCCTGGACATCGCGGGCGCACACCAGTCGTCGTACGGCCGCGAAGCAGCCGGTGTCTTCGCGGCGGCGGTGGCCGCAGCCTGCGTCCCGGGCGCGACCCCCGACTCGGTCGTGACCGCCTGCCTCGCCCTGGCGAAGGACGGCACCCGCACCGCCATCGAGCAGGTCTGCGAAGTGGCCGCCCGCTACTCGGACTTCGAGTCGGCCCTGGTCCCCCTGCGGGAGGCGATCGCACCGTACGACACGGTCGGCCCCGACTACCGCGCCCCCTCCCTGGACGCCCGCCGCCCCTCCCGCACCAAGGCGATCGAGGAACTCCCCGTCGCGCTCGGCATGTTGGTGGTCTCCGGCGGCGACTACCGCCACGCGGTGCTGGGTTCGGTGAACTACGGCCGAGACTGCGACTCGATCGCGACGATGGCCGGCGCGGTGGCCGGCGCCCTCGGCTCCACGGTCCCGCAGGACTGGTCGAAGACGGTCGCGGAAGCCAGCCGCCTGGACCTCTGGGAACCAGCCACGACCCTCACCGCCGTCACCCGCGAGCTCTTCGAACGGGACGTCCTCCGACGCCGGGCCCACGAGGCGGCGTTCACCGAGATCGGAGGGCTGCGGTGCTCCGACTGACCTGGGTCCAGCCGGAGGACCTGCTCGGCCACGAGCTGCGCCAGGCCGCCCAGGACGGACGCGAACCATCCGCGATCGCGGCGCGCTGGCGGGCGGCGGGCGGTGCGGAAGCCCCGGAACGGGCGGGCGCGTCACCCCAACCCCCCACCCGCTACCTCCGGTTGCTCGCCGAGGACCTGCTGGACGAACTGGCCGACCTGCCCAGCAAGTTGGCGGACCAGGAACCCACCGACCTGGCACGCATCAAATCCCTCTGCCCCAACTGGCCCTCCCCACAAGCCACTTCACCACATCTCCCGCCCCGTCCGGCCCGCCTCCAGGCCGCCTGGCTGGGCCGCGCCGTCGGCTGCCTCCTCGGCAAACCCGTCGAGAAGCTCCCCCTCGACGGCATCCGCCAACTCGCCCGCGCCACCGGCAACTGGCCCCTCAACACCTACTTCACCGCCCGTGGCGTCCCCGCCGAACTCCTCGCCGCCCACCCCTGGAACCGCCGCTCCGCCCTCACCTCCCTGGCCGAGAACATCGACGGCATGCCCGAGGACGACGACCTCAACTACCCCCTGTTGAACCTCCTGTTGCTACAGCGCCACGGCAAGGACTTCACCACCGCCGACGTGGCGAAGCTCTGGCTCGACGAACTCCCGGCAGGCCGCACCTTCACCGCCGAACGCATCGCCTACCGCAACCTCCTCACCGGCCTGGAACCCCCGCGAACGGCCCGCCACCGCAACCCGTTCCGCGAATGGATCGGCGCCCTGATCCGCGCCGACGTGCACGGCTGGACCAACCCCGGAAACCCGGCAGCCGCAGCCGAACAGGCCCACCGCGACGCCACGTTGACCCACACCGCGAACGGCGTCTACGCGGCGATGTTCACGGCGGCCACCATCGCCACCGCGACCACCGGCACCCACGACATCCACACCTGCCTCCGCACCGGCCTGACGGTCGTCCCACCCAACTCCCGCCTGGCCAAGGCGATCCGGCACGCCCTCCAACTGGCGAGGAAACACCGGGACTTCGACACCGTCGTGGACGAACTCCACGCCACCTACTCCCCCACCCACCACTGGGTCCACGCGATCCCCAACACCGCCCTGATCGCCGCCGCCCTCATCCACGCGGACGGCGACTTCACCGGCTCCATCTGCCGCGCGGTGTCCGGAGGTTGGGACACCGACTCGAACGGCGCGACGGTCGGCGGCATCGCCGCCCTCCTCTCGGACACCGCGCTCCCCGACCGCTGGACGACCCCCCTCAAGAACCGACTCGCCACCTCCGTAGGCGACTTCAACGGCATCGGCTTCGACACCCTCGCCCGGCTCACCCATCAGGAGACCGCCCGCCCATGACCCTCATCGCCGTGCTCGGCAGCACGAACATGGACCTCGTCGCCTACGTCGAGAAGGCCCCGCAGCGCGGAGAGACCGTGACGGGACGGGAGTTCCGCACGATCCCCGGCGGCAAGGGCGCCAACCAGGCGATCGCCGCGGCCCATGCGGGCGGCGACGTCACCATCATCAGCGCGGTCGGCAACGACGCCTACGGCGCCCAACTCCGGTCCACCTTCGAGCTCCCCCACTCTCGACTGCGCTCGACCGGGGGGACCCCCATCGGCGTCGACACCGACCATCTGCGCACCGTCGAGGACCCGTCCGGCACCGCGCACATCGTCGTGGACGACGAGGGCGGCAACGCGATCGTCGTCATCCCCGCCGCCAACGGCACCGTCGACCACCTCGCCCCCGGCGACGAGGGCATGATCGCCACGGCCGACGCCCTGCTCCTCCAACTGGAGATCCCGCTGACCGGAGTGCTCGCGGGCGCGGAGGCGGCCCGCCGTCACGGCGTCCGTACGATCCTCACCCCCGCGCCCGCCCAGCCCCTGCCGCCCCAACTCCTCGCCGCCGTCGACCTGTTGATCCCGAACGAGCACGAGGCCACCGCCCTCACCGGCCGCACCGACCCACGCGAAGCCGCCGCGGCCCTGCTCGACCAGGTACCCGAGGTGATCGTCACCCTGGGCGCGGCGGGCAGCCTGTACGCGGCCCGGGGCGCCGAACCACTCACCGTCCCCGCACCTCAAGTGACCGCCGTGGACTCGACCGGCGCGGGCGACACCTTCGTCGGCGCACTCGCGGTGGCGCTCGCCGAGGGCCGCCCGATGCGGGACGCGCTGGCCTGGGCGGCAGCGGCTGCGGCCCTGTCCGTGCAGCGGCCCGGTGCGACGGCGTCGATGCCGTTCCGCGCGGAGATCGACAAGCAGTACGCCTCATGACCGGGACGACGACCACAACTCCCCTGTCCGGCCTGCGCGTTCTCGACCTCGCGACGCTCTTCGCCGGACCCCTCGCCGCCACCATGCTCGGCGACTTCGGCGCCGAGGTCATCAAGGTCGAGCACCCGACCAAGCCCGACCCGTCCCGGGGTCACGGCCCCTCGAAGGACGGCATCGGCCTCTGGTGGAAACTCCTCGGCCGCAACAAGCGCACGATCACCCTCGACCTGTCGAAACCGGGCGGGCGCGACACCCTGCTCCGGCTCGCCGCGACCGCCGACGTGATCATCGAGAACTTCCGCCCCGGCACCCTGGAGAAATGGGATCTCGGCTGGGCCGAACTCTCCGCCGCCAACCCGCAGTTGGTGCTCGCCCGGGTCACCGCGTTCGGCCAGTTCGGCCCCTACGCGCACCGCCCCGGCTTCGGCACCCTCGCCGAGGCCATGAGCGGTTTCGCCGCGATCACCGGCGAACCGGACGCGCCCCCGACGCTCCCGCCGTTCGGCCTCGCCGACTCGATCGCGGGCCTGGCGACGGCGTACGCCGTGATGACGGCCCTCGCCGCCCGCGACCGCACGGGCGAGGGCCAGGTCGTCGACATGGCGATCATCGAACCGATCCTCACCGCGCTGGGCCCCCAGCCCCTCTGGTACGACCAGCTCGGCCACGTCCAGCCGCGCACCGGCAACCGCTCCCAGAACAACGCCCCGCGCAACACCTACCGTACGGCGGACGGCAGTTGGGTCGCCGTCTCCACCTCGGCCCAGTCGATCGCCGAGCGCGTGATGCGCCTGGTCGGCCGCCCGGAACTGGTCGACGAACCCTGGTTCGCGACGGGCGCGGACCGGGCCCGGCACGCCGACATCCTCGACGCGGCGGTCGGCGACTGGATCGCGCAACGCACCCGCACGGAGGTCCTGGCCGCCTTCGAGAAGGCGGAGGCGGCGGTCGCCCCCATCCAGGACGTACGGGACGTCATGACGGACCCCCAGTACCAGGCCCTCGACACGATCACCACCGTCGACGACCCCGAACTCGGCCCCCTCCGCATGCAGAACGTCCTCTTCCGCCTCTCCGCCACCCCCGGCGCCATCCGCTGGACCGGCCGCCCCCACGGCGCGGACACAGACACGGTCCTGTCCGAACTCGGCCTGACCGACACCGAGTTGACCACGCTCCGCCAGGAGGGCGCCCTGTGACACCGCACCCCCTGACCTGGCTCTACGTCCCCGGCGACCGCCCCCCGGTTGTCACAAAGGCCCTCGCCGCCGGCGCCGACGTGGTCGTCGTCGACCTGGAGGACGCGGTAGCCCCGGACCGCAAGGCCTACGCCCGCGCGGCCACGGCGGAGCTTCTCTCGGAGCCCCAACTCAACGTCCACGTACGCGTGAACGCCCTGGACACCCCCTGGGCGGCCGACGACCTCCGCACCCTCACACCCCTCCCGGGCGTGTCCGGCCTACGGCTCCCGAAGGTCACGTCCGCCGAGGACGTCGTAGCCGTAGCGGAAAAGGCCCGCGACCTCCCCCTGTACACCCTCCTGGAGACGGCCCTCGGCATCGAGCGGGCCTTCTCGATCGCCGCCGCGCACTCCTCCGTACACGGCATCGCGCTCGGCGAGGCGGACCTACGGGCCGACCTGGGCGTACGCGACGACGCCGGCCTGGACTGGTCCCGCTCCCGGGTGATCGTCGCCGCCCGGGCGGCAGATCTGCCTCCACCGCCCCAGTCCGTCCACCCGGACATCCGCGACCTGGAGGGCCTGGCCGCGTCCTGCGCCCACGGCCGCGCCCTCGGCTTCCTGGGCCGCGCGGCGATCCACCCCCGTCAACTCCCGGTCATCGAGAGCGCGTTCCTCCCGACGAGCGAGGAGATCGAACAGGCCGAGACGATCGTCAAGGCGGCCATGCAGGAGGAGGGCGCGCAGGCGCTGCCCGACGGGCGGTTCATCGACGCGGCGGTGGTGGCGGCGGCGCAGCGAACACTCACGTTGGCGCGCCGCACCTGAACGCGATGAGGGCGCCCTGTGAAACACAGGGCGCCCTCATCGTCGTAGAACCGGCCGTCAGCCCTTCTTGGCCGACTCGGCCTCGTCTTTCTTCACGTCCGCTTCGTTCTCTACGTCCGCTTCCTTGGCGTCCGCGTCTTTCTTCGGCTCCTCTTCCGAGGTCGCCGCGCTGTCGTCACCATCGGTCTCACCGCCGGAGGCATCCGCGTCCGCGTTGGCCTCCGTGTCCGGTTCGACGACCTCTTCGCGGCCCGGGCGCTTCTTCGCCGAGATCACGAAGTACGTGACCGCGAGCAGGAAGACGATCATCGCGGTCCAGTCGTTCAACCGGAGGCCGAGGATGTGGTGGGCGTCGTCGACGCGCATGTACTCGATCCAGCCGCGGCCGACGCAGTACGCGGCGACGTACAGCGCGAACGCCCGGCCGTGGCCCAGCTTGAAGCGGCGGTCGGCCCAGATGACGAGGAAGCCGACACCGATGCACCACAGCGACTCGTACAGGAAGGTCGGCTGGTAGTAGCCGGGGACGCGGCCGTCCGTCGAGGACGTGATGTGCAGCGCCCAGGGGAGGTGCGTCTCGCGGCCGTACAGCTCCTGGTTGAACCAGTTGCCCCAGCGGCCGATGGCCTGGGCGAAGGCGATGCCGGGGGCGAGGGCGTCGGCCCAGGCGGGCAGCGGGATGCCACGGCGGCGGCAGCCGATCCAGGCACCCACCGCACCGAGGGCGATCGCGCCCCAGATGCCGAGGCCGCCCTGCCACACCTTGAAGGCGTCCACCCAGTCGCGGCCCTCGCTGAAGTACAGCTCGTAGTCCGTGATCACGTGGTACAGGCGACCGCCGACGAGGCCGAACGGCACGGCCCAGACAGCGATGTCGGCCACCGTCCCGACCTTGCCGCCGCGGGCGACCCAGCGTTTGTTGCCGAGCCAGACGGCGACGAAGACGCCGATGATGATGCAGAACGCGTAGCCGCGCAGCGGAATGGGGCCGAGGTGGTAGACCCCGCGCGACGGGCTGGGAATGTAGGCAAGTTCCATGGCAGGGTCGACGCTACCGTGCCGGACCGCGACCACGGCAAGCGGCCCGGCTACGGCTCCATAACGGGCCGGTATGAAAACCGGCCCGCCCGCTTACCCCTTGTTGGCCGCCTGGACCAGCTGCTTCAGCTTCGCCGGGGTCATCGTCTGGTCCGCGTAGATGTTCTTGCCGTCGAAGAGGACGGTCGGGGTGCCGGTGAATCCGCCGGCCTGGAACGCGGCGGCGGACTTCGTGACCCAGCTGTCGTGCGTACCGCTGTTGACGCACTTCTGGAAGGCGGACGTGTCGAGGCCCTTCACCTTGCCCGCCAGCTCGATCAGCTTGGCGTTGCTCGCGTAGGCGTCGTCCGTCTCCTTGGGCTGGTTCTCGTACAGCACGTCGTGGAAGTCGCGGAACTTTCCGGCGTCCTGGGCGCAGGCCGCCGCGTTGGCCGCGCGCTTGGAGCCGCTGCCGCCGAGGTTGCCGTCGATGATCGTGACCAGGTGGTACTGCACCTTGAGCTGCCCGGAGTCGGTCAGCTCGTGGAGTGTGGAGCGGTACGCCGTCTCGAAGGCCTGGCAGGCCGGGCAGCGGAAGTCCTCCCACACCGTGAGCGTCGGCTTGGCGCTGTCCTTGCCGACCTGGATCGCCAGGCTGTCCTTGCCGGTCGCCCCGGAGGGCGCGACGACCGGACCCGCCTTGCTGCTGCCGCTGTCGTCCTTGCCGTGGTTCGCGGCGAGGACGCCGACCACCGATGCAAGACCCAGCACGCAGACGACGCTCGCGGCCACGATCAGCGTGCGCCGCCGCCTCTCCGCGGTCTTCTGCTTCTCACGCTCGACCGCCAGCCGCTCGCGGGCGGTGCGCTTTCCGTCACGGTTCTTCTCGCTCACACCCGCAGAACGAACCGGGGAGGCGCAGCGCGCCTCCCCGGTCCCAGGTCCACCCATACGAGGGACCCGTTGTTCTGTTATTCCGGTTGTTCCGTGACGCCCGGCGCGCTGTTACGCCTGTCCGCGCACGCCCTTCGCCAGTTCACCGGCAAGCGTGCGGACCGCCTCGACGCCGGCCGCGTCGTCCGGCGCGTCCAGCATCCCCTTGACGAAGGCCGAGCCGACGATCACGCCGTCCGCGAAGCGGGCCACCTCGGCGGCCTGCTGGGCGTTCGAGACCCCGAGCCCGACGCACACGGGCGTGTCGGTGGTGGCCCGGGTGCGCTCGACGAGGTCCTGCGCCTGCGCGCCCACCGACGCGCGGGTGCCGGTGACGCCCATCAGGGAGGCGGCGTAGACGAAGCCGGTGCCGACCTTGGTGATCTCGGCGAGGCGGGCGTCCTTGCTGCTGGGCGCGACCACGAAGACCGTGGCGAGCCCGTGCTTCTCCGCGTGCTCCCTCCACAGCCCCGCCTCCTGCACGGGCAGGTCGGGCAGGATGCACCCGGCGCCGCCCGCCTCGGCCAGCTCGGCGGTGAAGCGCTCGACTCCGTAGCGGTCGATCGGGTTCCAGTACGTCATGACGAGTACCGGCTTGCCGGTCGCCGCGTGCGTCTCGCGGACCGTGCGCATGACGTCCGCGATCTTGACGCCGCCGCGCAGGGCGATGTCGTCGGCGGTCTGGATGACGGGACCGTCGAGGACGGGGTCGCTGTGCGGCAGACCCACCTCGACGATGTCCGCGCCGCCGTCGAAGGCCGCCTTGATCGCCTCGATACCGCCGTCCACGGTCGGGAACCCGGCCGGGAGATAGGCGATGAGCGCGGCCCGTCCCTCGGCCTTCGCGGCGGCGAGGGTGTCGGACAGCAGCTGAATGTTCCCGCTCACTTGGCGTCCCCCTCGATCTCGGCGGTGTCGGCCGCGTTGGCCGCGACCTCGGCGTCCGTGTCGTACAGGCCGAAGTACCGCGCGGCCGTGTCCATGTCCTTGTCGCCGCGCCCGGACAGGTTGACGACGATCAGCCCGTCCTTGCCCAGCTCCTTGCCGACCTCCAGCGCACCCGCGAGCGCGTGGGCACTCTCAATCGCCGGGATGATGCCCTCCGTGCGCGACAGCAGACGCAGGGCCTGCATCGCCGCGTCGTCGGTGACCGCGCGGTACTCGCCGCGGCCACTGTCCTTGAGGTAGGAGTGCTCGGGGCCGATGCCCGGGTAGTCCAGACCGGCCGAGATCGAGTACGGCTCGGTGATCTGGCCCTCCTCGTCCTGGAGGACGTAGGACCGCGAACCGTGCAGGATCCCCGGCTCACCGGCGGTCAGCGTGGCCGCGTGCTCGCCCGTCTCGACGCCGTGCCCGGCGGGCTCGCAGCCGATGAGGCGTACGTCCGCGTCCGGGATGAAGGCGTGGAACAGGCCGATGGCGTTCGAACCGCCGCCGACACAGGCGATCGCCGCGTCGGGAAGGCGTCCGGCGCGCTCCAGGATCTGGCGGCGGGCCTCGACGCCGATCACGCGGTGGAAATCGCGGACCATGGCCGGGAAGGGGTGCGGGCCGGCGACCGTACCGAAGAGGTAGTGCGTGCGGTCGACGTTCGCGACCCAGTCGCGGAACGCCTCGTTGATCGCGTCCTTGAGGGTGCGGCTGCCGGACTTCACGGCGATGACCTCGGCGCCGAGCATGCGCATCCGGGCCACGTTCAGCGCCTGGCGCTGGGTGTCGATCTCGCCCATGTAGATGGTGCATTCGAGGCCGAACAGCGCGCAGGCGGTGGCCGTCGCGACGCCGTGCTGGCCGGCGCCGGTCTCCGCGATGACCCTGGTCTTGCCCATGCGCTTGGTGAGCAGGGCCTGGCCGAGGACGTTGTTGATCTTGTGCGAGCCGGTGTGGTTCAGGTCCTCGCGCTTGAGGAAGATCCTCGCGCCGCCCGCGTGCTCCGCGAAGCGGGGCACCTCGGTGAACGCGCTTGGCCTGCCGGTGTAGTTGAGGAGGAGGTCGTCCAACTCGCGGGCGAACTCGGGGTCGTGCTTGGCCTTGTCGTACTCGACGGCCACCTCGTCCACGGCGGCGACGAGGGCCTCCGGGATGAACTTGCCGCCGAAGGCGCCGAAGTAGCCCTCGGCGCTGGGGATTTGACCGTCGGGGTCTGGGATGAAGAACTCGCTGGGCATGCGGAAACCTCACGGTGAGTGTGTGGGATGACACTAAGCGCCGTGGGGGCGAGGGTTGTTCAGATGGCTGCGGGTCCGTTGTGGCTGGTCGCGCAGTTCCTCGCGCCCCTAAAAGCCTGGTGCCATCGCATGCCGTTCACTTGCCCCGGCTCATCTCCGATGACGTACCGCACTCTGCGGCCGTGCACCCTGCGTGCGGGTGCACGGCAACCACGGGGACGGCAGCCGCGCGCCAGGCGGGCGTACCGGTCCGTGGGTGTCAGCGTGAGCGTCATCGGAGGAAACCCTACCGGCCGATCAGCTACGGCCGTGTCGCAGTGCGGGGTGTTCCCCCGCCGCCACCAGATCCGAGACCGCCGACTTGGGGTCGCGGCCGGTGACCAGGGACTCACCGACCAGGACCGCGTCGGCGCCTGCGTTGGCGTAGGCGATGAGGTCGTGGGGGCCGCGGACGCCGGACTCGGCGATCTTGACGATGTGGGCCGGGATCTCGGGAGCGACGCGCTCGAAGGTGCCGCGGTCGACCTCGAGGGTCTTGAGGTTGCGGGCGTTGACGCCGATGATCTTCGCTCCGGCGTCGACCGCGCGGTCGACCTCGTCCTCGTCGTGGACCTCGACGATCGGCGTGAGGCCGATCGACTCGGCACGCTCGATGAGGGACTCCAGGGCGGGCTGGTCCAGGGCCGCGACGATCAGCAGGGCGAGGTCGGCGCCGTAGGCCCGGGCCTCCCAGAGCTGGTACGACGTGACGATGAAGTCCTTGCGGAGGACCGGGATGTCCACGCGGGCGCGGACGGCCTCCAGGTCGGCCAGGGAGCCGCCGAAGCGGCGCTGTTCGGTGAGGACGGAGATGACGGCGGCGCCGCCCGCCTCGTAGTCGGCGGCGAGGCCCGCCGGGTCGGCGATCGCGGCCAGCGCGCCCTTGGAGGGGCTGGAGCGCTTGACCTCGCAGATGACCTTGACGCCGTCACCGCGCAGCGCGGCGACACCGTCCTTGGCCGCGGGAGCCTTCGCCGCGCGCTCCTTGAGCTCGTCGAGGCTGACGCGCGCCTGCCGTTCCGCCAGGTCGGCACGGACTCCGTCGATGATCTCGTCGAGCACACTCACGCGAGCGGCCCCCTTCCGGACGGTGGAAAAGCCATGGTCACATCTGACCTCGATGGTATCCGGAGGAAGGCGTAGCCCTCGCATCCGGTTGACGCCGGTCCCACTACCTGGACATCCGTCGATTGATCAAGGGTGTAGCCAGCCACCGAACGGCAGGTTCCGGACAACCGTGAAGACCAGCACCAACGCGCCCAGAGTCCACAGCTGGACCCTGCCGAGCTCGATCCGCGCGGACCGGCCGCGCGCCGCACGGACCACCCAGACGGTCCATACGACCGTGAAGGCCAGATAGCCCACTACGGCGATCGCGTTGTCCTGGAGCGCGGCGAGGAAGTCGCCGTGGATGAACTCGTGCGCGCTGCGCAGGCCGCCGCAGCCGGGGCAGTACAGGCCCGTGAGGGCGTACAGCGGGCAGACGGGGTAGTGGCCCGGCTGGTTCGGGTCGACCGTGCCGACGTAGGCGAAGGCTCCGGCTACGGCCGCGAGGACTCCGGCGGGCACGGCGACGCGGTTCAGCACGGAGGCGGAACCGGGGGCGCGTGTCTTCGGCACGCTCTGGCTGTCGGCGTTCACGTCTCGCATTGTGCCCCCTCGCCCTTTCGTGCGGCACGCGCGCGTGAGGGGCGGTTCCCGGTGCTCCCGGGACCGCCCCTCCACGAAGTGGTGGCTGACAGCTACTGCCTACGGCTCAGCTGTCGGCGTGCGCCGGCTTGGCGAGCAGCTCGGTCAGGTCCTTGGGACGGTCCTTGGGCATGCCCATTCCCATCGCGCTCATGACCCAGCCGACGATGCCGCCGATGACCGCGATCGCCATACCGGCCCAGAAGCCGATCGGCTGCGCCATGACCATGAAGGCGCCACCGACCAAGAAACCGATGAAGATGATGGTGGTACCGGTCCAGGCGGCCAAAGTGTGACCGTGGCTGTTGCCCGCCATGACGTGCTCCTCGTTGCTGTGTACGTGTGTGAGCAGACGCTCACGCTTCATTGTTCCGCACGCGTGCGGATGCGGTGCTTCGGGGTGGTGCCGTGTCCGCTGCGGTTCGGGAGTGCCCCGAAGGGGCGCGGGGCT
>NZ_BARF01000089.1 GCF_000367365.1 Streptomyces prunicolor NBRC 13075
CCGCTGGCCGGGGTGGGAAGGCGGTGCGGTGCCTTGCGGGCGGCCCGACAGGGGCGGGGGCGCGCCAGCTGGAGTGGGAAGCGGTGCGGGTGCCCTGCGGGCGGCACGAGGAGGGTTGGGGTGGGCTCGGCACCGCCGGGATGGGTTGTGGTGGGTGCTCGCCGTTGCGGCGGGAATTTGTGCGGGTCGGATCGAAGGGCCCGGCGGGGCTGCGAAAGCGGCGGGGGCGGTGCGCTACCGGCGGGGCAGTGCGGGTACCGGCTGCTGCGCCGCAGTGGGTGTTCGCGGCGTGGTTTCGTGCGGGCCCAGTCAGTGAACCGGGGAAGGCGAGGCGGCACCAGCGGGTGTTCACGGCGTCGCAACGGAGTTTCCGTGCAGGTCAGGTCAACGAACCAGTTGCGAGGCAACGTCAGCAGGCACGTCGTGAGGTAGGGAGGCGCAGGAGACGAGCTACCCCCACCACGCCACCCGAGCCGACACACGGCTGAGAGACAGCTACGTCTACCACCCCACCCGGCCGGCACACGGACGGGAGACGACCTTCCCCCACCGCGCACCCCGGCCGGCACACGGACGGGAGAGGACCAGCCGCCCCACCCCCGCCGGCACCCGCGCGGGAGACGACCAGCCCCACCCACCACCCCACCCCAGCCGACTCACCCCCACCGCCGACCACTGAAACCCCCGCACATCCCCCGCCCAACCGCCGGAGGCTAGTGCGCGGCCGACTCCCAGTCCGGCCCCACGCCCACCGAGACGTCCAGTGGTGCCCGGAGGTGGACCGCGCCGGCCATCGCGTGGCGGACGAGTTCCTCCGTCGCCGCCCGTTCCCCAGGGGCGATCTCCAGGACGATTTCGTCGTGGACCTGGAGGAGCATGCGGGACTTGAGGTCGGCCTCGCGGAGGGCGGTGTCGACCTTGAGCATGGCCATCTTGACGATGTCCGCCGCGGTGCCCTGGATGGGGGCGTTGAGCGCCATGCGCTCGGCGGCCTCGCGGCGTTGGCGGTTGTCGCTGTTGAGGTCGGGGAGGTAGCGGCGGCGGCCGAAGAGGGTCGCCGTGTAGCCCGTCGCCCGTGCCTCGTCGACCGCGCGGCGCAGATAGTCCCGGACGCCGCCGAAGCGCTCGAAGTACGTGTCCATCAGGACCCGTGCCTCGCCCGCGTCGATGTTCAGCTGCTGGGAGAGGCCGAAGGCGGACAGGCCGTAGGCGAGGCCGTACGACATCGCCTTGATCTTGCGGCGCATCTCCGCGTCGACCGCGGAACCCTCGACCGAGAACACCTGGGAGGCGACCGTGGTGTGCAGGTCCTCGCCCGAGGTGAACGCCTCCAACAGGCCCTCGTCCTCGGAGAGATGGGCCATCACACGGAGCTCGATCTGGCTGTAGTCCGCGGTCATCAGGGACTCGTAGCCTTCACCCACCACGAAGCCACGGCGGATCGCCCTGCCCTCGTCCGTGCGGACCGGGATGTTCTGCAGGTTCGGGTCCGTCGAGGAGAGGCGACCCGTCGCCGCCACTGTCTGGTTGAACGTGGTGTGGATGCGGCCGTCCGTCGCGATCGTCTTGATCAGGCCCTCTACGGTGACGCGCAGCTTCGCCTGTTCGCGGTGGCGGAGCATGATGACCGGCAGTTCGTTCTCGGTCTGGTTGGCCAGCCAGGCCAGGGCGTCCGCGTCCGTCGTGTAGCCGGTCTTCGTCTTCTTTGTTTTGGGCAGGCCCAGTTCGCCGAAGAGGACCTCCTGGAGCTGCTTGGGCGAGCCGAGGTTGAACTCGTGCCCCGCCGCCGCGTGCGCCTCCTTCACCGCCTGCTGCACGGCACCGGCGAACATCTGCTCCATGGCCTCCAGGTGCGCCTTGTCGGCCGCGATGCCGGACCGCTCCAGGCGGGCCAGCAGGATCGACGTGGGCAGCTCCATGTCGCGGAGCAGGTCCGCCGCGCCGACCTCCTGGAGGCGCTCCCCGAAGGCGTCGCCCAGGTCGAGGATCGCGCGGGCCTGCACCATCAGGGCGTCCGCCTCGGCGCCGTCGTCCGCGCCGAACGCGAGCTGGCCGTCGGCCGTGGCGGCGGGGGCAAGTTCGCGGCCGAGGTACTCCAGGGAGAGTGCGTCCAGGTCGAAGGAGCGGCGGCCGGGCTTGACCAGGTAGGCGGCGAGCGCGGTGTCCATGGAGATGCCGGCGATCGTCCAGCCGTGCTCGGCGAAGACCCGCATCGCGCCCTTGGCGTTGTGGAACACCTTGGGGCGGTCGGCGTCGGACAGCCAGGCCGCGAACGCGTTCTCGTCGCTCTCGTCCAGCTCGGCGGGGTCGAACCAGGCGGCCGCTCCCCCGGCGGTGGCGAGCGCGACCTCGGTCACCGAACCGGAGCCGAGCGCCCAGGTGTCGACGGTGGCGACGCCGAGGGGCTCGGTGCCGTAGTCGGCGAGCCAGCCGGTCAGTTCGCCGGTGGAGAGGACCGAGCCGTCGACCGCCACACCGCTCTCGGCGGGCGGGGTCGCGTCGGCCTCCTCGTTGCCCGGGTCGACGGCCAGCAGGCGCTCGCGCAGCGAGGGGTTGCGGATCTCCAGGGTGTCGAGAACCATCGCGAGGGCCGTGCGGTCGTACGGAGCGCGCTCCAGGTCGAGAACTGTCTTGGGCAGTTCGACGTCCTTGACCATCTCGGTCAGCCGGCGGTTGAGCTTGACGGCGTCCAGGTGGTCGCGGAGGTTCTGCCCGGCCTTGCCCTTGACCTCGTCGACGCGCTCCACCAACTCCGTGAACGAACCGAACTGGTTGATCCACTTCGCGGCGGTCTTCTCGCCGACGCCGGGGATGCCCGGGAGGTTGTCGGACGGGTCGCCGCGCAGCGCAGCGAAGTCCGGGTACTGGGCGGGCGTCAACCCGTACTTCTCGACGACCTTCTCCGGAGTGAACCGGGTCAGCTCGGAGACGCCCTTCGTCGGGTACAGGACCGTGGTGTGGTCGGACACCAGCTGGAACGAGTCCCGGTCTCCGGTGACGATCAGCACGTCGAAGCCCTCGGCCTCGGCCTGGGTGGCGAGCGTGGCGATGACGTCGTCGGCCTCGAAGCCGTCGACCGCGAACCGGGACACGTGCATCGTGTCGAGCAGCTCGCCGATTAGCTCGACCTGGCCCTTGAACTCGTCCGGGGTCTTGGAACGGTTCGCCTTGTACTCGGTGAACTCCTCGGAGCGCCAGGTTTTGCGGGACACGTCGAACGCCACCGCGAAGTGCGTGGGTGCCTCGTCGCGCAGGGTGTTGGCCAGCATCGACGCGAAGCCGTAGATCGCGTTCGTCGGCTGGCCCGTCGCGGTCGTGAAGTTCTCCGCGGGCAGCGCGAAGAACGCGCGGTACGCAAGCGAGTGCCCGTCCATCAGCATCAGCCGTGGACGGTCTCCGCCGGAGGTGTTCCCGGAGGTCTTGTCGGTCTTCTTCGATGCTGTCTCTGCCACGACCCCGATCCTGCCACGCCCCACTGACAGTCGGAGTCACGGTCACCGCGTCGGAGGTCACGGTCGCGACGGCGGGCTCGCGCCGGGGGTGGCGGAAGTCGCCGCCGCGACGGCGGGAGCGCCAGCCGAATTCATCGTGGCCCGTGGCGCGGAGGCGCATGCCAAGGCGGGGGTGGAGGCAGTCCGCGGAAGGCGAGTCCACGGAAGGCGGAGCGGAGGTGGTGAGCCCGGTCGCCTCGCGGCAACGGTCGTAGGACAACCGCCGGACCAGCGGCACCCGCAATGGCGAGGAGCCGGACAAGCCCGCCCCGCTCCCTCCCTACCCCACTCCGCGCCCCGCACCACTCCTCTCCCCGCCCCCCCTCACACACCCGCCGCCCCACCCCTCCCCCGAACCCATAGATCCCGCGAACCGACCTCGGCGCTGTCACTGCCCCGTGCGAGGATCGGAGATGTAGTGCACATGTGCCAGCGAAGGAGGGCCCGCGATGGCCACGAAGCCGCCCAAGGGTGATCCGGTCCAGGACGCCCCGCAGGTCACCGAGCCCAAGCACGCCGCGGCCGGACTCCCGGCGATCGGGCACACGTTGCGCATCGCCCAGCAGCAGATGGGCGTGAAACGCACCGCGTTGACGCTGCTGCGGGTCAATCAGAAGGACGGCTTCGACTGCCCGGGCTGCGCCTGGCCGGAGCCGGAGCACCGGCACGCGGCGGAGTTCTGTGAGAACGGCGCGAAGGCGGTCGCCGAGGAGGCCACCCTGCGCCGGGTCACCCCGGAGTTCTTCGCGGCCCATCCGGTGGCCGATCTCGCGACCCGCAGCGGGTATTGGCTGGGCCAGCAGGGGCGTCTGACGCATCCCATGTATCTCCCCGAAGGGGCCGAGCACTACGAACCGGTCTCCTGGGAGCGTGCCTTCGACATCGTCGCGGAGGAGATCGCCGCCCTCGGCTCCCCGGACGAGGCGCTCTTCTACACCTCGGGCCGCACCAGCAACGAGGCCGCGTTCCTGTACCAGTTGTTCGCGCGGGAGCTGGGCACCAACAACTTGCCGGACTGCTCGAACATGTGCCACGAGTCGTCGGGTTCGGCGCTGACCGAGACGATCGGCATCGGCAAGGGCAGCGTCCTGCTGGAGGACCTCTACCAGGCCGACCTGATCGTCGTCGCCGGCCAGAACCCGGGCACCAACCACCCGCGCATGCTCTCCGCCCTGGAGAAGGCCAAGGCCAACGGCGCGAAGATCATCAGCGTCAACCCGCTGCCCGAGGCTGGCCTGGAGAAGTTCAAGAACCCGCAGACGCCGCAGGGCATGCTCAAGGGCGCCGCCCTCACCGACCTGTTCCTCCAGATCCGCATCGGCGGCGACCAGGCCCTCTTCCGCCTCCTGAACAAGCTCGTCCTGGAGACTGAGGGTGCGGTCGACCAGACCTTCATCGACGAACACACCCACGGCTACGAGGAGTTCGCCGCCGCCGCGCGGGACGCCGACTGGGACGAGACGCTCCTCGCCACCGGCCTGACCCGCCCGGAGATCGAGAAGGCCCTGGAGATGGTCCTCGCCTCCGAGCGCACCATCGTGTGCTGGGCGATGGGCCTCACCCAGCACAAGCACGCCGTCCCGACCATCCGCGAGGTCGTCAACTTCCTTCTGCTGCGCGGCAACATCGGCCGCCCCGGCGCCGGCGTGTGCCCGGTGCGCGGCCACAGCAACGTGCAGGGCGACCGCACGATGGGCATCTTCGAGCGCCCCGCACCCGCCTTCCTGGACGCCCTGGAGAAGGAGTTCGGCTTCGCCCCGCCGCGCGAGCACGGCTACGACGTCGTCGCCGCGATCCGCGCCCTGCGCGACGGCGACGCGAAGGTGTTCTTCGCCATGGGCGGCAACTTCGTGTCCGCCTCCCCCGACACCGAGGTCACCGAAGCCGCCATGCGGCGCGCCAGCCTCACCGTGCACGTGTCGACGAAGCTGAACCGCTCGCACGCCGTCACGGGCGCGCGTGCCCTGATCCTGCCCTGCCTGGGCCGTACCGAGCGCGATCTCCAGGGCGGCGGCGAGCAGTTCGTGACCGTCGAGGACTCCATGGGCATGGTGCACGCCTCGCACGGCCGCCTGGAGCCCGCGAGCAAGCACCTGCTGTCCGAGCCGGCCATCGTCGCCCGCCTCGCCCGCCGTGTCCTCGGCGCCGCGTCCCGCACGCCCTGGGAGGAGTTCGAGAAGGACTACGCGACGATCCGCGACCGCATCGCGCGCGTGATCCCCGGCTTCCAGGACTTCAACAAGCGTGTCGCGCACCCCGGAGGCTTCGCCCTCCCGCACGCCCCGCGCGAC
Organism: Streptomyces prunicolor NBRC 13075; assembly: GCF_000367365.1. Taxonomy (GTDB): domain Bacteria; phylum Actinomycetota; class Actinomycetes; order Streptomycetales; family Streptomycetaceae; genus Streptomyces; species Streptomyces prunicolor. Next base: position 5,783 of record NZ_BARF01000089.1, read on the forward strand.
GAACGCCGCTTCCCGACCACCACCGGCAAGGCCAACTTCACCGCCGCACCCGTCGAATACCCCGAACTGCCCGAAGGGCGCCTGCTGTTGCAGACACTGCGCTCGCACGACCAGTACAACACCACGATCTACGGCCTCGACGACCGCTACCGGGGCATCAAGAACGGCCGCCGGGTCGTCATGGTCCACCCCGACGACGCCGCCCGGCTGGGGATCGCCGACGGGTCGTACGTCGATCTGGTCGGCGAGTGGAAGGACGGGGTGGAGCGGCGGGCGCCCGGTTTCCGGGTCGTGCACTATCCGACCGCGCGGGGCTGCGCCGCCGCCTACTACCCCGAGACCAACGTCCTGGTCCCCCTGGACGCCACCGCCGACACCAGTAACACCCCGGCCAGCAAGTCCGTCGTCGTACGTCTGGAACAATCGAGCACCGACTGAGCGTTCGCTCAGCCGTCGGTCAGGTGCATCAGCCAGGCGTAGGACGAACGGAGTCGGCCCCATGGGCGAGCAGCAGCACGGGAAGTTCCCGCAGGACGTCATCGACGAGTACTCGGCTCTCGGCATCGACCTGGTAGCCCTCTTCTCCGCGGGGCACCTCGGCACCAGGATGGGCGTGGAGATCGTCGAGGCGTCCGCCGAGCGCGTCGTCGGCACCATGCCCGTCGAGGGCAACACCCAGCCGTACGGGCTGCTGCACGGCGGCGCCTCCGCCGTCCTAGCCGAGACCCTCGGCTCGCTCGGGTCGATGCTGCACGGCGGCAGCACGAAGCTCGCCGTCGGCGTCGACCTGAACTGCACCCACCACCGCGGCGCCCGCTCCGGCCTCGTCACCGGCGTCGCCACGCCCGTGCACCGGGGCCGCTCGACGGCGACGTACGAGATCGTGATCAGTGACGAGGACGGGCGACGGGTGTGCACCGCGCGGCTGACGTGCATGCTGCGGGACGTGCGGCCGGGCGACCCCATCCCCGCGAACACCACCGGCTGACAGCTCCTCCCACGCTGCGAACCGGGCCTGAACCGGCCTTGAACCGGAGGATCTTGACCCCGTCTTCCGCACCCCCGTCCGCTCCCCTACCGTTTCCCCATGAGGCTGCCGGCATGAGCGGTATCGGGCCCGTCGAATCCGTCGACTCACCGGAGATCGACGGGAGTTGTGACGTCATCGGGGGCGACTCGCCCCGCCTGACGGACCATTGGCACACCCTGCCGCAGCGCACCCGCAGGGCCGTGCTCACTGCGGGCACGGTCACCGCCGTCGCCGTCGGAGCCGTCCTCCTGCCGCCCTTCCACGACGGGCGGCAGGACGAGCCGACCCCACCCGTCCCGTGGCCCGCGAACATCACCGAATGGCGCTACACCGGGCTCGCCCAGACCACCGACACCCCCACCACGACCGGCTTCTTCCGCTTCGCGGTCACCGTGGAAAGCGGACCTCCCGTCGCCATAAGGGTCATCGGCGCCGCCTTCGACGGGCTCACCGCCCAGGCCGTCCCCGATCCTTCCTTCACCGTCCGCACCGGAGCGACCCGCCGCGTAACGGTGGAGATTTCGGTTTCCGACTGTTCGGGACTGCCCCTGAATGCGGACCTAGCCTTTCTGGACGTAACGCTGCGTAACACGCGCGCAATACAACACCACAGTTTCATCTTCGGCAGCGCCTACTCCAACGACCTTTCTCAGCTCCTCCACAGGGCCTGCGGCACGACAAAGGCCAGGCCAGGCCCACGGCCAAGCGGAAGTGCAGGTTCTCAAAATGTGGACCGAAACTGAACTCCGCCAAACCGGCCGAGACCCACCCTCCACGATCCCCGCCAACCTGCACGTCATAACAAGAAAGTCACAAGCCAGCTCACGACGATGCCCATGCCCACAGACCGGGCTTAGAGTCACGGCCAGTCACCGCTCCATCGGGAGTTGGGTACCAGCGCAGCACCTTGCCGCTCCAAACGGGGGCGACTGTGCCTGCGGAAAGGACTGATTGTGCGACAGCGTTCTTTGGTGATACTGACCTCCGTTCTCACGACCGGAGCTCTGACCCTCACCGCCTGCGGCTCCCGGGACAGCGGTAGCAAAAGTGACAGCGGGTCGACCACCCTGACCATCGGCGTCGACGCCCCGCTGTCCGGTGAGAACTCCACCACCGGTCTCGGCATCCAGTACGGCGTCCAGATCGCCGTGGACGACGCCAACAAGAACAACTGGGTCCCCGGCGTCAAGTTCAAGGTCAAGGCCCTGGACGACAAGGCGCAGCCCGCCACCGGCCAGTCCAACGCCACCGCCTTCACCGGCGACAGCAGCGTCGTCGGCGCCGTCGGCCCGCTGAACTCCGGCGTCGCGCTCTCCATGCAGAAGGTGTTCGCCTCGGCCAACATGGTCGAGATCTCCCCCTCGAACACCGACCCCAGCCTCACCCAGGGCAAGAACTGGGCGACCACCAAGACGCGGCCGTACAAGACGTACTTCCGTACCGCCACCACCGACGCCCTCCAGGGTGGCTTCGCCGCCGACTACGCGTTCAACGGCCTCAAGAAGAAGAAGGCCTACGTCGTCGACGACAAGCAGACCTATGGCGCCGGCCTGGCCGGGATCTTCAACAGCGGCTTCAAGAAGCTCGGCGGCACCATCGCCGGTACCGACCACGTCAACACCGGCGACACCGACTTCAGCTCGCTCGTCACCAAGATCAAGAACTCCGGCGCCGACCTGGTCTACTACGGCGGCCAGTACGACGAGTCGGAGAAGATCACCAAGCAGCTCAAGGCAGCCGGCGTCAAGATCCCGCTGTTCGGCGGTGACGGCATGTACGCCACCACGTACATCCAGACCGCCGGCAAGGCCGCCGAAGGCGACCTCGCCACCTCCGTCGGCGTCCCCGTCGACACCCTGCCCGCCGCCAAGGCCTTCGTCTCCACCTACAAGGCCAAGGGCTACAAGGGTGACTACGGCGCCTACGGCGGCTACTCCTACGACGCCGCCTCCGCCATCATCAAGGCCGTGAAGGCCGTCAAGGACGCCAACGACGGCAAGCTGCCCGACAGCAACGACCTCCGCTCCAAGGTCGTCGACGCCGTACAGAAGTCCGACTTCGAAGGCATCACCGGCAAGGTCACCTTCGACCAGTACGGCGACACCGGCAACAAGCAGCTCACCGTCTACCAGGTCACCAACGGCGCCTGGAAGGCCGTGAAGACCGGTACCTTCACCGGCTGATCCCAGCCACAGCACCACCGCACCACGGGCCGCGCGGAAGGAGGATCCCGACCGCGCGGCCCGTTGTCACACCCCCCCACCCCCAGGCACGCGATCTGTGCACACGACCACCAGCGACAATGGAGGCCACGCGGTGAACACCCTGCCGCAGCAGCTGGCCAACGGGCTGCTCCTCGGCTCGATGTACGGGCTGATCGCCATCGGCTACACGATGGTGTACGGCATCGTCCAGCTCATCAACTTCGCGCACGGCGAGATCTTCATGACCGGCGCCTTCGGCGCCCTCACGGTCTACGCCTACATCCTGCCCGACGGCACCTCGATGGTGGTCGCGGTACCACTCATGCTGATCGGCGGCGGAATCGTCTCCGTCCTCGTCGCGGTAGGGGCCGAACGATTCGCCTACCGCCCCCTGCGGCAAGCACCACGGCTGGCGCCCCTCATCACCGCCATCGGCCTCTCACTGGCGCTCCAGGAAGTCGTCCGGAACTTCTACCCGGGCGCCGACAAGGACCGCTCCTTCCCCAGCCTCGACGGCAGCCACGACATCGGCTCGGTCACCATCACCGACGCCGACATCTTCCTCGTGGTGGCCGCCATCGTCTGCATGTCCGGTCTCGCCTGGTTCGTCCGCAAGAGCCGCACCGGCCGCGCCATGCAGGCCACCGCCCAGGACCCGGACACCTCCCAGCTCATGGGCATCGACACCAACCGCATCATCGTCATAGCCTTCGCCATCGGCGGCTTCTTCGCCGCCGTAGCAGCCGTCTCCTACGGCCTGAAGTACGGCAACATCGGCTACCGCATGGGCTTCCTGATGGGCCTCAAGGCCTTCACCGCGGCCGTCATGGGCGGCATCGGCAACATCTACGGCGCCATGCTCGGCGGAGTCGTCCTCGGCGTCGCCGAGACCCTCGCCTCCGCCTACATCAACCACATCCCCGGCATGCAGCAGCTCGGCGGATCCGGCTGGGCCAACGTCTGGGCCTTCTGTCTCCTCATCCTCGTACTGCTGTTCAGGCCACAAGGCCTGCTCGGCGAACGCGTCGCGGACAGGGCGTGATCACATGACCGAGACGACCGAGAACCCTCAGACAGCGGCCACCGCCCCCGCGGCACAGCGTGGCCTCATCCCGCTGCCCCTCGCGACGGCCCGCGCTCTCCTGCTGGCCGGCGGCATCCTCACCACCGCCTCCACCTTCCTGCGCTGGACCTGGACCTCCGACTTCCCCGGCGACCTCACCGTCAACGGCTACCCCGGCGGCCTCCAGGTCCTCACCCTCATCGCGGGCATCATCACCGCCCTCTTCGCCGTCTCCACCTACGGCGTCCGAGGACTCGGCTGGCTCCTGCCCGCCCGCAACAACGCACCCCTCGTCCTCACCGCCCTCAGCGGCTTCGCCGTCACCTGGTACACGGTGATCTCGATCGCCGCCGAACTCGGCGGCATCGTCAACTGGGAACCCGGCACCTACATCGCCGCTGTCGCCTCCCTGCTCCCCGTCATCGGCGCCCTCGCCTTCCCGCAGGACGCCACCGACAGCACCAAGGAAGCGCTCAAGGCGTACATCGCCAAGGCCGACCATGTCCCGGCCCCCCAGGCCACCGCGCCCTGGATCCAGCGACTTGCCATCACCATCGTCGCCGCCCTCGGCCTCACGGTCTTCGCCTACGGCATCGACGCCGAGGACGAACTCTTCATCGGCTTCCTCATCGTCGTCGTCTTCACCGCCTGGGCCCTGCAGACGGCCGGTCTCTTCGACCGCTTCAGCCGCCTCACCGCCGACAACCGCAGCTTCGCCCTCGCCATGGGCTTCGTCGCCGCGATCGGCTTCCCCTTCACCCAGACCAACGACCACTACGCCAACCTCGGCGTCAACATCCTGATCTTCGGAACCGTCGCCCTCGGCCTCAACATCGTCGTCGGCCTCGCCGGACTCCTCGACCTCGGCTATGTCGCCTTCCTCGGTGTCGGCGCCTACACCGCCGCCCTGGTCTCCGGCTCCGAGTTCTCCAAGTTCTCCGGCGTCCAGTTCCCCTTCTGGGCCGCCGCCCTCACCGGTGCGGCCGCCAGCCTGGTCTTCGGCGTCCTCATCGGCGCCCCGACCCTGCGCCTGCGCGGCGACTACCTCGCCATCGTGACCCTCGGCTTCGGAGAGATCTTCCGCATCGCCGTCAACAACATGGACGGCGTCTCCGGCCCCGACATCACCAACGGCCCCAACGGCATCCCGTCCATCCCCGACCTGTCGTTCTTCGGCTTCGACTTCGGCCAGAACCACGACATCGCCGGATTCACCATCGGCCGGTTCGCCAACTACTACCTGCTCATGGTCCTGATCAGTGCCCTCGTCGTCACGATCTACCGCCGCGCCTCCGACTCCCGCATCGGCCGATCCTGGATCGCCATCCGCGAGGACGAGACCGCCGCCACCGCCATGGGCATCAACGGCTTCCGCGTCAAGCTCATCGCGTTCGCCCTCGGCGCCACCCTCGCCGGCCTCGCCGGCACCGTCAGCGCCCACGTCACCTACAGCGTGGTGCCGAACCCGTACCAGTTCGCCGGAGCGGCCCCGCCCAACTCCGCGTTCCTGCTGGCCGCCGTCGTCCTCGGCGGCATGGGCACCGTCTCCGGACCCTTCCTCGGCGCGGCCCTGCTCTACCTGCTCCCGGAGAAGCTCGTGGCGCTCCAGGACAAGTCGCTGCTCGCCTTCGGCATCGCGCTCATCCTCCTGATGCGCTTCCGCCCCGAGGGGATCATCCCCAACCGCCGACGCCAGCTGGAATTCCACGAGACCGGCCAACTCGACGTACCGGACACCACGACCCTGACCGACGAACCGGCCATCACCAAGGCAGGGGCGTAGAGAGCCATGACGACACCTGTACTCGAAGCCCGTGACGTCACCATGCGCTTCGGCGGCCTCACCGCCGTCCGCTCCGTCGACTTCACCGTCAACGCCGGCGAGATCGTAGGCCTCATCGGCCCCAACGGCGCCGGCAAGACCACCTTCTTCAACTGCCTCACCGGCCTCTACGTCCCCACCGAGGGCACGGTCTCCTACCAGGGCACGGTCCTTCCGCCGAAGCCCCACCTGGTCACCAAGGCCGGCATCGCCCGCACCTTCCAGAACATCCGTCTGTTCGCCAACATGACGGTCCTGGAGAACGTGCTGGTCGGCCGCCACACCCGCACCAAGGAAGGCCTCTGGTCGGCCCTCCTGCGCGGCCCCGGCTTCAAGCGGGCCGAAAAGGCGAGCGAAGAACGCGCCATGGAACTCCTGGAGTTCATCGGCCTCGCCCACAAGCGCGACCACCTGGCACGCAACCTCCCCTACGGCGAACAGCGCAAGCTGGAGATCGCACGCGCCCTGGCCTCCGAGCCGGGTCTCCTGCTGCTCGACGAACCGACCGCCGGCATGAACCCCCAGGAGACGCGGGCGACCGAGGAGTTGGTCTTCGCCATCCGCGACAAGGGCATCGCCGTCCTCGTCATCGAGCACGACATGCGCTTCATCTTCAACCTCTGCGACCGCGTCGCCGTCCTCGTCCAGGGCGAGAAACTCGTCGAAGGCACCTCCGACGTCGTCCAGGCCGACGAACGCGTCGTGGCCGCCTACCTCGGCGAACCCTTCGAACCCACACCCGAGGACACCCAGCCCGCGGCGGAAGCGGAGAGCACCACCAGCACCAAGGGAGAAGCCCAGTGACCGCACTGCTAGAGGTCGAGGACCTCAGGGTCTCCTACGGCAAGATCGAAGCCGTCAAGGGCATCTCCTTCAGCGTCGAGGCCGGCCAGGTCGTCACCCTCATCGGCACCAACGGCGCCGGCAAGACGACCACCCTGCGCACCCTCTCCGGCCTGCTGCAGCCCTCCGGCGGCAACATCACCTTCGACGGCAAACCGCTGAAGAACGTCCCCGCACACAAGATCGTCTCCCTCGGGCTGGCCCACTCCCCCGAAGGCCGACACATCTTCCCCCGCCTCACCATCGCCGAGAACCTCCAGCTCGGCGCCTTCCTCCGCAAGGACAAGGAAGGCATCGAGAAGGACATCCAGCGCGCCTACGACCTCTTCCCGATCCTGGGAGAGCGCCAGAAGCAGGCCGCGGGAACCCTCTCCGGCGGTGAGCAGCAGATGCTGGCAATGGGCCGCGCGCTCATGTCCCAGCCGAAGCTGCTGATGCTGGACGAACCGTCCATGGGTCTCTCGCCGATCATGATGCAGAAGATCCTGGCGACGATCGTGGAGCTCAAGGCCTCCGGCACGACGATCCTCCTCGTCGAACAGAACGCCCAGGCGGCCCTGTCGCTCGCCGACCAGGGCCACGTCATGGAGGTCGGCAACATCGTCCTCTCCGGCACGGGCCAGGACCTGCTGCACGACGAGTCGGTACGGAAGGCGTACCTCGGCGAGGACTGAGTCTTCGCCTCCCGGTCGCTTCCGGTTGTTTTCTACGACGAGGCCCGCGCCCCCAGCTTCGGGGGCGCGGGCCTCGTCGTAGGTACCGTCGTGGATGGGCCGGTGTCAGCCCTTCGAGGACTTCTTCTCGTCCGCGTCCTGGATGACCGCCTCGGCGACCTGCTGCATGGACATCCGACGGTCCATCGACGTCTTCTGGATCCAACGGAACGCGGCCGGCTCGGACAGCCCGTACTCGGTCTGGAGAATCGACTTCGCCCGGTCGACCAGCTTGCGGGTCTCCAGCCGCAGCGTGAGGTCGGCGACCTCCTGCTCCAACTGCTTGAGCTCGGTGAAGCGCGAAACGGCCATCTCGATCGCGGGCACGACGTCACTCTTGCTGAAGGGCTTCACGAGGTACGCCATCGCACCGGCGTCCCGCGCCCGCTCGACGAGGTCGCGCTGCGAGAAGGCGGTGAGCATCAGTACGGGAGCGATGCCCTCCTCGGCGATCTTCTCGGCCGCGGAGATGCCGTCCAGCTTGGGCATCTTCACGTCGAGGATCACCAGGTCGGGCTTGTGCTCACGGGCCAGCTCGACGGCCTGCTCACCATCACCGGCCTCACCGACGACGGTGTACCCCTCTTCTTCGAGCATCTCTTTGAGATCGAGCCGAATCAGGGCCTCGTCCTCGGCGATGACGACACGGGTCGTCAGCGGAGGCACGTGCGACTTGTCGTCGTCGGGCGCGTCTACGGGCTGGGGCGACTCGGGGGCGGTCACGGGGGCTCCTCGTTCAGGGCACGGGGGTAGTGCTGACAAGAGCCTACCTAGCTGCGATAAGGTGGGGGCACAGCGGGAGACCGTTGACCTTGGTTTCCGAGGAAGCCCCGGTAGTCCAGCGGTAGAGACAATGGATTCAAAACCCATCAAGCGTCGGTTCGAATCCGACTCGGGGCACTTTTCCTTCAAATCGAAGGCAAACATTTAAAGCGGAGGTTCACGTTCGCGTGAACCTCCGCTTTTCGCTGCGTGTCGCGATCCGCTCCTGGCAGGACCGACTCGAACCCCTGTTCAGCATCGCGAACCCGGCCCCCGGACCGTCTGCCGACGCGTGGCCCGGGCTCATCCAACTGTCCCGCGAGGCCATAGCGAAGGTGCGCCCCGGCATCGGCGTCTTCGCACTCCAGAAGGAGGGACATCTCCGTCGCCCGCAAAGCCCCAGTCGCCCTCATGGACACCCACGTGGGCCCCAAACACTGACCCCACAACATGACGCGTCACAACCCACCCCCACCCCCTTTGTGACCTGCCCCAATTCCCCGCGCGGGCGTTGACCGGGCCGAACCCCACCCGCGATGTTCGACCGCATGACACCCCTGAACAGACGAGGTTTCGTCGCGGCCGCCGCCGGTGCCGCCGCGGCTGCCGTAGCGATGAGCCCGGAATCCGCCGCAGCCCTCGGCCAGGAGCAGAGCGACACAGACATGGACGAGATCGACTTCTCGAACAAAGACGACTTCGCAGCCGCCGACAAGGGATTCATCGCCGCCCTGAAGCCCGGAGTCGCCAAGAACGCGGCCGGAGACGTCATTTGGGACAACGACGCCTACGCCTTCCTCAAAGGCAACGCCCCGAGGACCGCCGACGCGAGTCTCTGGCGTATGTCTCAACTCACCCGGAAACAGGGGCTGTTCAAGGTCACCGACCGGATCTATCAGGTCCGCGGACTCGACCTCTCCAACATGACGATCGTGGAGGGCGACACCGGTGTCATCGTGATCGACCCCCTGATCTCAGCCGAAACCGCCGCCGCGGCGCTCAAGTTGTACCGCGACCACGTCGCCGACAAAGAAGTGACCGGCCTCATCTACACGCACCCGCACGTCGACCACTACGGCGGCTGCCGAGGCGTCCTCCCGAACGGCGCCGGTGACGTGCCGATCATCGCCCCTGAGGGTTTCATGGAGCACGCCGTCTCCGAGAACGTATACGCGGGCACGGCGATGACCCGCCGGTCCGTCTACATGTACGGCGCCCAACTCCCCAAGGGCCCTGCCGCGCACGTCGGTTGCGGGCTCGGGCAGAACATCTCCACCGGGACCATCGGGCTCCTCGAACCCACCCGGTACGTCTCGGCCACCGGGCAACGGCTCACCGTCGACGGTGTCGTCATGGAGTTCCAGCTGACGCCGGGGACGGAGGCGCCCGCCGAGATGAACTTCCTGTTCCCCGATCTCCGGGCCGTGTGCATGGCCGAGAACGCCACGCACACGATGCACAACATCATCACGCTGCGCGGCGCCCAGGTCCGGGACGCGAAGGAGTGGGCGGCGTATCTGACGGAGTCGATCGGGCTCTACGGCGGTCGGGTCGACGTCGCCTTCGCGTCGCACCACTGGCCGACCTGGGGGAACGACGAGATCGTCGCCCTGCTCGAAGCGCAGCGGGATCTGTACGCGTACATGCATGACCAGACCCTGCGAATGCTCAACTCCGGTCTCACGGTGCGCGAAATCGCGGCGGAGTTCCAACTGCCGCCCGCGCTCGCGGAGGTGTGGGCGAACCGGGGTTATTACGGGTCCATCAGCCATAACGTGAAAGGTATTTACCAGCGCTACATGGGCTGGTTCGACGCCAATCCGGCTCATCTCTGGGAACATCCGCCGGTTGCCGAGGCGAAGCGATACGTCAAGGCGTTGGGCGGCATCACCCTCGCCGTGTCGAAAGCACGTGAATTCGTCCGCGACGGAGATCTCCGGTTCGCCGCCACTCTTCTCAACCATTGCGTATTCGCCGAGCCCGATCGGAAGAAACCCAGGCAACTCCTCGCCCAGGTCTACGAAAAGCTGGCGTACACGACGGAGAACGCGGTCTGGCGGAACTTCTGTCTCACGGGTGCGATGGAGTTGCGGAAGGGGGTGAAACCGCCTTCGGCGACTTCCGACAGTACCGATGTGAAAGCGGCTCTCTCCGTCGATCAGCTCATCGATGCCATGTCCGTGCGGGTCGACGGGCCGAAGGCGTGGGATCTCGACCTGGCCATGGACTGGTATCTGCCGGGGCAGGCCACGTACTGGCATCTACGGCTGAAGCACGGTGTGTTGACGCGTACGTCGGGTGCCTCACCCAACCCCTCCGCCGGGCTGACGCTCACCATGAACAAGGTGCAGTTGTTGCAGCTGTTGGCCGGGAAGGGGTTGGGGGCGATTCAGGTGTCCGGGGACGTCACGTCGCTGACCGCGTTGTTCTCGGTGCTCGTGACGCCTACGGCGGACTTCGCGATCGTCACGCCGTGGGCGCAACTTGTCGCCGCCTAAGCCTACTTGGGGCTGTCGTCCTCGCCCACGTGGTGCACACGGACGAGGTTCGTCGAGCCGGCCACTCCGGGCGGGGAACCCGCCGTGATGACGACGATGTCGCCCTTCTCGCAGCGGCCGTGCTTGAGGAGGAGTTCGTCGACCTGGTCCACCATCGCGTCGGTGGAGTCGACGTGGGGGCCGAGGATCGTCTCCACGCCCCAGGTGAGGTTGAGTTGGGCGCGGGTGGCCGGGTCCGGGGTGAAGGCCATGACCGGGATCGGCGAGCGGTAGCGGGAGAGGCGGCGGACCGTGTCACCGGACTGGGTGAAGGCGACGAGGTACTTCGCGCCGAGGAAGTCGCCCATCTCGGCGGCGGCTCGGGCGACGGCGCCGCCCTGGGTGCGGGGCTTGTTGCGCTCGGTCAGCGGGGGCAGGCCCTTGGCGAGGATGTCTTCCTCGGCGGCCTCGATGATGCGGGCCATGGTGGTGACGGTGGCGATGGGGTACTTGCCGACGCTGGTCTCGCCGGACAGCATCACCGCGTCCGTGCCGTCGATCACGGCGTTCGCCACATCCGAGGCTTCCGCCCTGGTCGGGCGGGAGTTCTCGATCATCGAGTCGAGCATCTGGGTGGCGACGATGACCGGCTTGGCGTTGCGCTTGGCCAGTTTGATCGCGCGCTTCTGGACGATCGGGACCTGTTCGAGGGGCATCTCCACGCCCAGGTCGCCGCGGGCCACCATGATGCCGTCGAAGGCGGCGACGATGTCGTCGATGGCCTCGACCGCCTGGGGCTTTTCGACCTTGGCGATGACGGGGAGGCGGTGGCCCTCCTCGTCCATGATGCGGTGGACCTCGTCGATGTCCTTGCCGCTGCGGACGAAGGACAGCGCGATCACGTCGAAGCCCGCGCGCAGGGCCCAGCGGAGGTCGTCCTCGTCCTTGTCGGAGAGGGCGGGGACCGAGACGGCGACTCCGGGGAGGTTGAGGCCCTTGTGGTCGGAGATCATGCCGCCTTCGACGACCTCGGTGTGGACGCGGGGGCCGTCGACGGAGGTGACTTCGAGGCAGACCTTGCCGTCGTCGACGAGGACGCGTTCGCCGGGGGTGACGTCGGTGGCGAGGCCGGCGTAGGTCGTGCCGCAGGACTGGCGGTCGCCTGCCGCGCCTTCTTCGACGGTGATGGTGAAGGTGTCTCCGCGTTCAAGGAGTACGGGGCCTTCGGTGAAGTGGCCGAGTCGGATCTTCGGGCCTTGAAGGTCGGCGAGCATTCCGACGCTGCGGCCGGTCTCCTCGGCGGCCTTTCGGACGCGCTGGTAGCGCTCCTCGTGTTCGGCGTGGGTGCCGTGGCTGAGGTTGAAGCGGGCTACGTCCATTCCGGCTTCGACCAGGGCTTTGATCTGGTCGTACGAGTCGGTTGCGGGGCCCAAGGTACAGACGATTTTCGCTCGGCGCATGGTTTGAGCCTAGACCTTACCCATGGGTAGGGAATTGGCCGTGCATGACTACTCAACAACCTTTGGGTGAAGGCTTATTGACAAGGCTTGAATGTGCGGCGGGGTGCTCCGATGAGCGTTCCGCACGGTCGAATGAAAGGGTGGGCTAAAGGGTGGGCTTATAGACGCGGCGGCGCCATCGTGAAGCGTGCGTTGACCTGGGCGTAGACGGTCTGCCGTTGGGGTTCCAGGTCGAGGGGCGCCGCGGTGGTGTCCTCGCCCCCGCCTGCGGCGAAGGACATGGAGCGCATACGGCTCTGGGGGGCGCCGTAGGTCTGGGCGTTCTCGGCGCCGATGTCGGCCAGCTCCACCAGCGCGGCCAGCGTCGTACCCAGTGCTTCGGCGTATTCGCGGGCGCGTTGGACGGCTTCGTGGACTGCTTGCTGGCGGGCCTTGCGGTGGACGGGTGAGTCGGGGCGCAGGGCCCACCAGGGGCCGTCGACGCGGGTGAGGTCGAGGTCGGCGAGGCGGGTGGTGAGTTCGCCGAGGGCGGTGAAGTCGGCGAGTTCGGCGGTGACGTTGACCCTGCCGTGGTAGCGGTGGACGCGTTCGCCGCGGCCGTGCTTGGTGAGTTCGGGGGTGATGGAGAAGCCGCCGGTCTCCAGGCGTTCGACGGCCTCGCCGTAGCTCTTGACCAGGTCGAGGACGGTGGCGTTGCGGCGGGTGAGGTCGTCGAGGGCGGTGCGGCGGTCGGTGCCGCGGGCGGCGACGGTGATGCCGATGCGGGCGATCTCGGGGTCGACTTCGAGGCGGGCCTCGCCCCGGACGGCGATGCGGGGGGCGTCGGGGGTGCCGTAGGGGACGGGGGGTTGGGGTTCGTCTGCGGGCGCGGTCATGTGTCCCACTGTGTCATTCACCGGTGGGTCACAGCTTGTGGTGGTCACCAGATCGAAACCTGCGGGGGCTGTTGCGTCAGGTAAGAAACGGGTCAGAATCTACGCGCGTTGTTGACCGTTTCCCGAGGAGATCCAGACATGCCCTTGAACCGCCGGAAGTTCCTGAAGAAGTCCGCCGTGACGGGCGCCGGGGTCGCGCTGGCCGGCGCGGCGGCGGCTCCGGCGGCGCAGGCCGCGGAGCAGAAGAAGCCGGGCAAGCACCCCAAGCGGTACTCGCTGACTGTGCTGGGCACGACGGACCTGCACGGGCATGTCTTCAACTGGGACTACTTCAAGAACGCGGAGTACTCCGACGCCAAGGGCAACGCGATGGGTCTGGCGCGGGTGTCGACCCTGGTGAACCAGATCCGCCAGGAGAAGGGGCGGCGGAACACGCTGCTGCTGGACGCGGGCGACACGATCCAGGGCACCCCGCTGACGTACTACTTCGCGAAGGTGGACCCGATCACCGCCAAGGGCGGCCCGGTGCACCCGATGGCGCAGGCGATGAACGCGATCGGGTACGACGCGGCGGCGCTGGGCAACCACGAGTTCAACTACGGCATCGAGACGCTGCGGAAGTTCGAGGACCAGTGCCGCTTCCCGCTGCTCGGGGCGAACGCGCTGGACGCGAAGACGCTGAAGCCCGCCTTCCCGCCGTACTTCATCAAGAAGTTCCAGGTGCCGGGCGCTCCGCCGGTGAAGGTGGCGGTGCTCGGCCTCACGAACCCCGGCATCGCGATCTGGGACAAGGCGTATGTGCAGGGGAAGTTGACGTTCCCGGGGCTTGAGGAGCAGGCGGCGAAGTGGGTGCCGAAGCTCAGGTCGATGGGGGCGGATGTCGTCGTCGTGTCGGCGCACTCCGGGTCGTCGGGGACGTCGTCGTACGGTGACCAGCTGCCGTACGTGGAGAACTCGGCGGCGCTCGTCGCGCAGCAGGTGCCGGGGATCGACGCGATTCTCGTGGGCCACGCGCACGTGGAGATCCCGGAGTTGAAGGTCACGAACACGGCGACGGGCAAGACGGTCGTGCTGTCCGAACCGCTGTGCTACGCCGAGCGGTTGAGCGTGTTCGACTTCGAGTTGGTCTTCGAGAAGGGGCGTTGGACCGTCGAGTCGGTGGCGGCGTCGCTGCGGGACGCGAAGACGGTCGCGGACGACCCGAAGATCACGCGGCTGCTGAAGGACGAGCACGCGCTGGTCGTGGAGTACGTCAACCAGGTGGTCGGTACGGCGACGGCGACGCTGACGACGGTCGACGCGCGGTACAAGGACGCCCCGATCATCGACCTGATCACCAAGGTCCAGGAGGACGTGGTGAAGGCGGCGTTGGTGGGGACGGCGTACGCGTCGCTGCCGGTGATCGCGCAGGCGTCGCCGTTCTCGCGGACCTCGGAGATCCCGGCGGGCAACGTGACGATCCGGGATCTGTCGGGTCTGTACGTGTACGACAACACGCTGGTCGCGAAGCTGCTGACGGGTGCTCAGGTGCGGGCGTACCTGGAGTACTCGGCGGAGTACTTCGTGCAGACGGCGGCGGACGCGGTGATCGACACGGAGAAGCTGACGAACGCGAACGGCCGCCCGGACTACAACTACGACTACGTGTCCGGGTTCTCGTACGACATCGACATCGCGCAGGCGGCGGGTTCGCGGATCAAGAACCTCACCTACAACGGTGCGGCGCTGGACGACACGCAGCAGTTCGTGCTGGCGGTGAACAACTACCGGGCGAACGGCGGCGGTGCGTTCCCGCATGTGGCGTCGGCGACCGAGGTGTGGTCGGAGTCGACGGAGATCCGGACGCGGATCGCGGAGTGGGCGACCGCGAAGGGTGTGCTGGATCCGGCCGGCTTCGCCTCGGTGGACTGGAAGTTGACGCGGAACGGCACGCCGGTTTTCTGAAGCATCCCGGTCTTCTGAAGCACGCGGTGTTCTAGAGCTTGAACAGGGTTGTGTCCACGGCGTCGGCGAGGGCTTTCGCGCCGGCGTCGTTGACGTGGAGGCCGTCGCCGGCATTGAACTCGGCCCGGATACGGGCGGGTTGAGCGGGGTCCGCGACGGCGGCGGCGGTGTCGGCGACGGCGTCGAAGGGGTGGTCGTCGCCGAGGAGCCAGGCGTTGATCTCCGCGCGGGTGGCCTGGCCGGCAGCGCTGTCGAAGCCGTCGTAGGTCGCGCCCTGGTAGGTGCCGAGGGTGCAGGCGATGACGGTCAGTCCGGCGGTGTGGAGGCGGTCGGCGAGGGTGGTGAGGCCGGCGATGAACTCGGCGGCGGTGGGGCCTTCGGCGGGTTCGGGGTGGGCGATGACACCGGGCAGACCGAGGTCGTTGAGCCCGATGTGGACGAGGACGTGGCTGACGCCGGGGACGGCGAGGACGTCGTGGTCTATGCGGGCCAGGAGGTGTTCGCCGATGCCGTCGGTGAGCAGTCGATTGCCGGAGAGGCCCTGGTTGACGATCCAGCCGCGGTCGAGGCGGCGGCCGAGTTGGGACGGGAAGCTGTTGTCGGCTCCGGGGGTGGTGGCGGCGCCCTCGATCCAGGAGTCGCCGAAGGCGACGACGATGCGGGTGTCGGCGGGGGCCAGGACGTCGACTCCGGCGAGGAGGTGGCCGGTGCTGAACTCCTCGGCGCCGTCGAGGACTTCGGCGTCGAGTCGGCTGCCGGGTGCGGCGTGCCCGATGTCGTGGGCGACCGGTGAGAAGGTGGTCGGTCCGGTGTCGCCCGGGAGATGGAGGCTGAGGGCCAGCTCCTGCCCGGCGCTGAACGGCTGGTGGACCGGGTCGCTGACGAGTTCCTCACCGGCGGGGATCGTGGCGGTCGCGGTGCCGGAGAAGGTCAGCGGGATGTCGGTCGCGGGGGCGATACCGCTGCCGCGGGTGCGGGTGGCGAGGTGGGCGCCGCCGATCTCCAGGGGTGCGGTGCCGTAGCGGTTGCTGAGCCTGACGCGGAGTGCCTCGCCTCCTCCGGCCAGGCGCAGGGGCTGTCGTACGGTCTGGTCGGTGAAGCTGCGGGAGGGGAAGAGCTGGACGTCCTCGTGGGGCCCCAGGACGGCGGTGCGGTGGGCCGCGATCCAGGTCGTCGTGGTGGTCATGGCGGGCCCAACGCCGCCGCCGTCGAGGTTCTTCCGGCCCTGGCTTCTTTTTACCTTCCTTCGACGAGGGGGGTGAGGGTGCGGGTGGCCTGGCGGGCCGGGGGGATCTGGACCTGGGGGTCAAGTCCGAAGGTGGTGAAGGCGGTTCGGCCGGGGAGGGGGTAAGGCTCCTTGCCCGTGAGGGAGTTGAGGATGGTGGCGCTGCGCCAGGCGGCCAGGCCGAGGTCGGGGGCGCCGACGCCGTGGGTGTGGAGTTCGGCGTTCTGGACGTAGACGTGACAGCCCGCGCCGGTGACGGAGGGGTCGAGCACGAGCCTGAACTGGTCGTCGATGCGCGGGCGTTCGGCGCTGTCGCGGCGCAGGTAGGGGTCGAGCCCGGCGAGGATGCGGCCGAGGGGACGTTCGCGGTAGCCGGTGGCGAGGACGACGGCGTCGGTGGTGAGGCGGGAGCGGGTGTTCTGCTGGAGGTGTTCCAGGTGGAGCTCGACCTTGGTGGTCGCGATGCGGCCCGCGGTGCGGACGCGGACGCCGGGGGTGAGGACGGCGTCGGGCCAACCGCCGTGCAGGGTACGGCGGTAGAGCTCGTCGTGGATGGCGGCGATGGTGTCCGCGTCGATGCCCTTGTGGAGTTGCCACTGCGAGGTGACGAGGCGGTCGCGGACGGGTTCGGCGAGGGCGTGGAAGTAGCGGGTGTAGTCGGGGGTGAAGTGCTCCAGGCCGAGCTTGGAGTACTCCATGGGCGCGAACGCCTCGCTGCGGCCGATCCAGTGGAGCTTCTCGTGTCCCGCGGGGCGGTGGCGGAGCAGGTCGAGGAAGACCTCTGCGCCGGTCTGTCCCGAGCCGATGACGGTGATGTGCTCGGCGGCGAGAAACGTTTCGCGGTGGGCGAGGTAGTCGGCGGCGTGGATGACGGGGACGCCGGGGGCCTCGACGAGGGGCTTGAGCGGGTCGGGGACGTAGGGGGCGGTGCCGACGCCGAGGACGATGTTCTTGGTGTACGTCCGCCCGAGGGCCTCCGCTTCCCCATCGCTGTCGAGCTGGGTGAAGTCGACCTCGAACACGTCGCGTTCGGGGTTGAAGCGGACGGCGTCGACCTGGTGGCCGAAGTGGAGTCCGGGGAGGCTGTCCGCGACCCAGCGGCAGTAGGCGTCGTACTCGGCGCGCTGGATGTGGAAGCGCTCGGCGAAGTAGAAGGGGAAGAGCCGGTCGCGGGCCCGCAGGTAGTTGAGGAAGGACCAGGGGCTGGCGGGGTCGGCGAGGGTCACCAGGTCGGCCAGGAACGGGACTTGGACGGTCGCGCCGTCGATGAGCAGGCCGGGGTGCCAGTCGAAGCCGGGGCGCTGTTCGTAGAAGGCGGTGTCGAGTTCGGTGAGGGGGTGGGCGAGGGCCGCGAGGGAGAGGTTGGACGGTCCGATGCCGATGCCGACCAGATCGCGGGGTGGATCGGGTTCGTGGCGTGGGGGGTTGGGGGTCTGGGGGTGACCCGTCGGGGGGTGGCTCATCGGGGGGTGTTTCCTTCCACCAGTTTCAGGAGGGCGGCCAGGTCGTCGGGCCGGGTGTGGGGGTTGAGGAGGGTGGCCTTGAGCCAGAGCCGGCCGTCGAGCGCGGCCCGGCCGAGGACGGCCCGTCCGTCGGTGAGGAGTTGGCGGCGTACGGCGGCCACGGCGTCGTCGGTGGCCTCGGCGGGCCGGAAGAGGACGGTGCTGATGACGGGTGGGTCGTAGAGCTCGAAGCCGGGGTGGTTGTGGACCATGGCGGCGAACTCCCGTGCCCGGGCGCAGACTTGGTCGACGAGGGTGCCGAGTCCGGTGCGGCCGAGGGTTTTCAGGGTGACGGCGAGTTTGAGGACGTCGGGGCGTCGGGTGGTGCGCATCGAGCGGCCGAGGAGGTCGGGGAGGCCCGCTTCGGTGTCGTCGTCGGCGTTGAGGTAGTCGGCGCGCTGGGTGAGGGCGGCGAGGTCGCGGGGGTGGCGTACGGCGAGGAGGCCGGCGGCGACGGGCTGCCAGCCGAGTTTGTGCAGGTCGAGGGTGACGGTGTGGGCGCGGTCGAGGCCGGCGAGTTTGTCGCGGTGGCGGTCGCTGAAGGTGAGGCCTCCGCCGTAGGCGGCGTCGATGTGGAGGCGGGCGCCGTGGGCGGCGCACAGGCCGGCGATCTCGGGCAGCGGGTCGATGAGTCCGGCGTCCGTGGTGCCGGCGGTGGCGGCGACCAGGACGGAGCCGCGGGGTCCGGGCAGGGCGGTGAGGGCCTCGTCGAGGGCGGCGGGGTCGAGGGTGCCGGCGGGCGCGGGGACGACGACGGGGTCGGGCAGGCCGAGAAGCCAGGCGGCGCGGGGCAGGGAGTGGTGGGCGTTGCTTCCGCAGACCAACTGCACGCTGCCGCCGTTGGCTTCGCGGGCGAGCAGCAGGGCGAGTTGGTTGGCTTCGGTGCCGCCGGTGGTGACGAGGGCGTCGGCGAGGCCGACCTCGTGGGCGAGGGTGCGGGTGACGAGGGCTTCGAGGGCGGAGGCGGCGGGGGCCTGGTCCCAGGAGTCCAGCGAGGGGTTGAGCGCGCTGACGGCGAGGTCGGCGGCGGTGGCGACGGCGAGCGGCGGGCAGTGCAGGTGTGCCGCGCACAGCGGGTCCGCGGGGTCGGCGGCGCCTTCCGCGAGCGCGTGCACGAGGGTGCGCAGGGCGTCGGGGTCGCCGTCGTCGGGGAGTACGTCCCCTACGGCGTCCCGCATACGGGCGGCGACCGCGTCGGGGCCGCCCGCGGGGAACGGGCCGCCGCGGGCCCGGCGGCCGGTGCCGAGAGCGTCGAGGACGGTGCCGAGCAACGGCCG
The DNA here is from genome assembly GCF_000367365.1 of Streptomyces prunicolor NBRC 13075. GTDB lineage: Bacteria > Actinomycetota > Actinomycetes > Streptomycetales > Streptomycetaceae > Streptomyces > Streptomyces prunicolor. The sequence continues at coordinate 24,980 of NZ_BARF01000089.1, forward strand.
CAGGGCGTCGGGTCCTTCGGGGCCTGAGGCCAGGGGGGCGCTGCTCATGCTGTCCTCCGGGGCGCGTGGCATGGGGAGTTCCAGCTTGTACGCGATTGCGTCGACGCGCCCGGGGAGAACAACGATCGGAACCCGAAAGGGTGTTGTTCCGTGCGAGGTGTGGGTGCCGGTGAGTCTGGGTGACCGTCCCTGAGGGCTGCG
>NZ_BARF01000088.1 GCF_000367365.1 Streptomyces prunicolor NBRC 13075
TCCCCTGCTCCCCAAGGAGAATCACCCATGCCCGTATCGTCCCGTAATCTTCCCGGCCGGCGTCCGCTCCTCACACTTCTCGCCCTGTCCGGCCTCGTCCTCCCGGTCGCCGCCTGCGGCAGCGGCTCGGACTCCGCCAAGACGTCCGACGCCAATCCCTACGGCCTGATCGAGGCCGGCACCATCAGATCCGCGACCCAGACCGGCCAGCCACCCTTCGCCTACGCCAAGGACTCCGGTCAACCCACCGGATTCATCGTCGACTTGACCGACGAGGCGGCCAAACGTCTTGGCCTCGAGGTCGATTACAAGTCGACGTCGATCACCGGATCGCTGGCCGGTCTGACCGCCGGGCAGTTCGACCTGGCCTCGTCCGGGGTCGGGGTCACCGCGGAGCGGGCGAAGAGCGTCGACTTCACCAAGCCGCTGTTCTGGAGCACCGTGACCGCCCTGACGACCTCGAAGAGCACGATCTCCACCTTCGCCGGCTTCAACGGCGAACGGGTCGGCGTGGTGACCGGTTCCTGCCGCGGGTTGTCACGCTCGGTGCGGACGGCCGCCTGGACCAGGCGCCGGTGCCGGAGCTGACCGCGTTGCGGAGGGAGTGCGAGGAGGTGGCGCCGGGCGCGCTGACCGAGCCGTACACCCGACTCGGCGCCGTACGCGGGGACCAGCTGGACATCGAGACCACCCTGCGCCTCGCCCCCGGATCGACCGCCCGGCTCGTGGTCCGCGAGACACCGGACGGCGCGGAGCGCACCGTCGTGGAGGTGAGCCGGACGCACGACGGAGGCGGCACTCTCCTGCTGCACCGTGAGACGAGCAGCCTCGATCCGACGGTCGACATCGAACCCCGGTACGGCGAGCTCCCGTTGGGCGAGGACGGCCGGGTGGATCTGCGCGTCCTCGTCGACCACTCCGCGCTGGAGATCTTCGCCAACGGGCGTGCTCTGACCGCCCGCGTCTACCCCACCCGCCCGGACGAGGCGATGGGCGTCGGTATCGGTGCCGACGGCGACGTGGCCCTGGAGCGGTTCGCCGCCTGGCAGCTGGCGTCGGCCTGCACCGACGGACCCCGGCCGCTGTGGCCGTGACGGCCTCATGTACTGCCACGGCCCGGTTCCCCGGCGCATGAATCGGCAGCTACCAGGCGAAAAGACCTGATGAGAGTCCGCATCGTAAACAGGTTGTACCGCACTACGCGTATAGTTTCGCTGTGAGCAACTACAGTCCAGATACTGAAACGACAGGTTCGCAGTCCGGCGGAGTGCAGTCCGTGGACCGTGCCATCAGCGTGCTGGAGATCCTGGCCCAGCGTGGCGAGGCCGGTGTCAGTGAGGTGGCCGGCGAGATCGAGGTTCACAAGTCGACCGCGTTCCGGCTGCTCGGCGCCCTGGAGGCGCGCGGACTGGTGGAGCAGGCGGGCGAACGCGGCAAGTACCGGCTCGGGTTCGGGATCGTGCGGCTGGCCGGCGCGGTCACCGGGCGCATCGACATCACCCAGCAGGGCCGCCCGGTCTGCGAGCGCCTCGCCGAGGAGATCGGCGAGACCGTCAACATCGCCGTCATGCAGGAGCAGTACGCGATCAACCTGTACGAGGTCCGCGGCCCCGGCGCCGTCACCGCGCACAACTGGGTGGGAGAACTCACCCCGTTGCACGCCACCTCCAGCGGCAAGGCCCTGCTGGCCCACCTGCCCGCCAAGGAGCGCGCCACGCTGCTGGCGGAGGCCGGCCTGAAGAAGGTGACCCCGCACACCATCACCTCGAAGTCGAAGCTGGAGAAGAACCTCGCCGAGGCACGGGAGCGCGGATACACCTGGACGCTGGAGGAGTTGGAGGTCGGGCTGCACGCCATGGCCGCGCCGGTGCGCGACCGGGACGGCGAGGTCATCGCGGCGGTGAGCGCCTCGGGACCGGCGTACCGGTTCACCGAGGAGCGTCTGCACGAACTCGCCCCGGTGCTGGTCAAGGGCGCCGAGGAGATCAGCCACCGCATGGGTTACCTGGGCTGACCCCTCCCCTTGGCTCACCCCTGGCTGATCCCCAGGCGCTCGTTGACCCAGTCGTGGAACGTTCCAATGTGGTGCTCGCTCGGTACCAGCACCCCGCCCTTGGCGTACATCCGGGAGCTCATCCCGGGCTGCGTGCGCTCGCACGCCTCGAAGTCCTGGCGGTTGACCCGGTCGAAGAGTTCCACGGACCGGCTGACGTCCTTGCCGCTCTCGACGACGTGCGGGAGGTAGAGCCAGTCGCACTCGACGATCGTGCGGTCGACGGCCACCGGGTACATCCGGTGGAAGATCACATGGTCGGGGACGAGGTTGATGAACACCTGCGGCTTGATGGTGATCGCGTAGTAGCGGCGGTCCTGGTCCTCGCTCACCCCGGGGATGCGGTCGAGGCCCTCCGAGCCGTCGACGGTGAATCCCTGCACCTCCTCGCCGAACTCGGCGCCGTGGCCGACGTAGTACTGGGCGGCGTAGCCGTCGGCGAACTCCGGTAGCACCTCGGTGAGTTCGGGGTGGATCGTGGCGCAGTGGTAGCACTCCATGAAGTTCTCGATGATGAGCTTCCAGTTGGCCTTGACGTCGTAGACGATGCGTCTGCCCACCGAGAGGTGGTCGATGTCGTAGTGCTCCAGCAGCTCGACGTCGCCGAGCCGGGTGACGACCTCGCTGATGACGTCCTCGTCGAACGACGGCGGGTTCTCCGCCAGGTTGACCCACACATAGCCGAGCCATTCGCGGACGGCGACGCTCACCAGGCCGAACTCGGTGCGGCCGACGTCGGGCATCTTGGTGAGGTTGGGCGCCGCGACGAGTTTGCCGTTCAGGTCGTACGTCCAGGCGTGGTACGGGCATTGGAAGGCCCGTTTCACCTCGCCGGTCTCCTCCGTGCAGAGCTTGGCGCCGCGGTGCCGGCAGACGTTGAAGTAGGCGCGTATCGAGTTGTCGCGGGCGCGGGTGATCAGGATGCTCTCGCGGCCCACGTCGACGGTCCGGAAGGCGCCGGGCTTGGCCAGCTCGGAGGAGCGCACGGCGCAGAACCACATCGTCTCGAAGATGCGTTCCTGTTCCTGGGCGAAGAGGTCCGGGTCCGTGTAGGAGGAGCCGGGCAGGGTGGCGATCAGGCTGTCCGGCAGGCTGGTCGAGGTCACAGTGCGCTCCTCCGAGAACGTCGTGGGTCGGTCATTCACGCGCCGGGCAGAGCGACTCCGGACGGTGTGGTCGGACGGTGTTGTACGTATCAACTCGCCGTAGCGGCAAGCTGTTTGCGCCACCGCATGAACAGCCGCGGCTGGTTCATCGCGAGCACGGCGACCGGCTGCCCGGCACACCGGTAGACGGCGAGGAAACTGCGGTCGCCCGGGGCGCCCTCCTCGACGGTCACACTGTCGGCACCGGCCGCGTGACCGGCGAACTGGATCTTCACGCCGTACTGGTCCGACCAGAAGTACGGCGGTCTCGGCGCCCCCGCCTCCACCGCACCCCACGACAACAGCGCGGCCACGGCCGCATCGGGCCGCTCCCGCGCCCCGGTCCAGTGCTCGACCCGCCGGTGCGAACCCGCCTGCGGGTCATACCAGTTGGCACAGTCCCCTACGGCGACCACGCCGGCGAGGCTGGTGCGGCCGTCGGCACCGCACTTGACGCCGTTGTCGAGCTCGACCCCCGAACCCTCCAGCCACTCGACGCACGGCCGCGCGCCGACACCGACAACGACCATGTCGGCGGGGACAGTTCGCCCGTCCTCCAGCAGCACGGCGTCGACGCGGGCCTCCCCGCTCAGGCCTTTCACCCCGACACCGCACAACAGCCGTACGCCGTGGGCCTCGTGGAGGGCGGAGACGACACCGCCCATGGTCTCGCCGAGCGGTCCCGCGAGGGGGGTCGGCGCGGCCTCGATCACCGTCACATCGAGTCCGAGGGCGTACGCCGTGGAGGCGACCTCGGCGCCGATGAAGCCGCCGCCGATCACCACCAGCCGCCCGCCCAGGGCGAGTTCGTCGCGCAGGGCGCGGGCGTCGTCCAGGGTGCGCAGGGTGTGCACCCCGGCCAGTCCGTCCGTGCCGGGCAGGTTCCGCGCCGCCGCGCCGGTCGCGACGACCACGCCGTCGGCCCGCACCTCCCGCCCGTCGTCGAGGAGCAACACCCGCTCCACGCCGTCGACTTGGAGCCCGACGGCACGGGCACCGAGCAGCCACTCCGCGCGCAGGTCCTCGTCATCCATCTCCAGCAGGAGATCGTCTTCACTGACGGTCCCGGCGAGGAACTCCTTGGACAACGGCGGCCTGTCGTACGGGCGATGGGGTTCGTCGCCGATGACGACGAGTCGTCCGTCGTAGCCCTGTTTCCGCAGTGAGCGCGCCGCCGACAGCCCGGCCAGCGAGGCGCCCACCACGGCCACGGTCCTCACGCGGGGCCCGAGGCGAGCCGGGCCGCGACACAGGGCGGCAGGTTCGGGGCGTCCGTGGACGGCACGACGTAGATCATGCCGTCCTGAACGAGCACCTCGTGCGTACGCACCGGGCGCTTGGCCGGCGGGGCGTCCACGGCACCGGTCCGCAGGTCGAACTTCGAAGCGTGCAGCGGGCATTCCACCTCGCAGCCCTCCAGCCAGCCGTCCGCGAGCGAGGCGTCCTGGTGGGTGCACGTGTCGTCGATGGCGAAGACCTCGCCGTCGTCGGTGTGGAACACCGAAACCGGCGGATCGATGTCGAGCCGGTAGGCCTCGCCTCGCGGCAGATCCACGAGAAGGCACGCGGGAATCATCATGACACCTCGGTGCGTATAGCGAAACGGATTGCGGTAAGCGCAACGTCAGTTTGAGGGCGGCCCCAAACCGTTGTCAAGGTATTCAGGGGCCGGGCGAAGCCCTTACCCAGTGTTGCTTTTCACGCAACATCGCGCGCCATCAGCAACACCGTGCAGGGCTCAGAACCCGCGGTCGATCCACTCCTGAAGATGCGGAGCCTCGGCGCCGACGGTCGTCGTATCCCCATGTCCGGTGTATACGACGGTGTCCCCCGGCAGACCGAGCAGCCGGTCCCGGATCGAGTCGACGATGGTCGGGAAGTGGGAGTACGACCGCCCCGTGGCCCCCGGCCCGCCCGCGAAGAGCGTGTCGCCGCTGAAGAGGGCGTTCAGCGCGGGCGCGTACAGGCAGACGGCGCCGGGTGCGTGCCCGGGCGTGTGCAGCACGGTCAGCTCGACCCCCGCGACCACCACGATCTGCCCGTCGGCCAGTTCACCGCCGGGCGCCCGGTCCGGGTGGGTCTGTTTCCACAGCGGCAGGTCGTCCGGGTGCAGCCAGATCGTGGCGCCGGTGCGGTCGGCGAGTTCGGGCGCCGCGTCGATGTGGTCGTTGTGGGCGTGGGTACAGATGACGGCGACGAGTCGGCGGTCGCCGACCGCCTCCGCGATGGCGTCGGCGTCGTGGGCGGCGTCGATGACGACGACCTCGTGGTCGTCACCGATGATCCAGACGTTGTTGTCGACGTCCCAGGTGCCGCCGTCGAGCGTGAACTGCCCTGCGGTGACGAGGTGTTCGATACGCGCGGCCATCAGAACACCACCACCGAACGCAGCACATCGCCGCCGTGCATCCGCTCGAAGGCCTTCTCTACATCCTCCAGCGCGATGGTCTCCGTGACGAAGGCGTCCAGATCCAGCCGCCCCTGGAGATACAGGTCGATCAGCATGGGGAAGTCGCGGGAGGGCAGGCAGTCGCCGTACCAGGACGACTTGAGCGAGCCGCCGCGACCGAACACGTCCAGGAGCGGGAGTTCGAGCTTCATCTCGGGGGTGGGAACGCCGACGAGAACGACCGTCCCGGCGAGATCACGGCCGTAGAACGCCTGCTTGTACGTCTCAGGGCGGCCGACCGCCTCGATGACGACGTCGGCGCCGAAGCCGCCGGTCAGTTCACGGATGGCCTCGACGGCGTCGGACTCCTTGGAGTTCACGGTGTGCGTGGCGCCCAGCGAGCGGGCCTTCTCCAACTTCCGGTCATCAATGTCTACGGCGATGATCCGCGCCGCGCCCGCGAGCCGGGCCCCGGCGATCGCCGCGTCGCCGACCCCGCCACAGCCGATGACGGCGACGCTGTCACCGCGCCCGACGTTGCCCGTATTGATGGCCGCGCCGATGCCGGCCATCACGCCACAGCCCAGCAACCCGGCGGCGGCAGCCGACGCGGCCCGGTCCACCTTGGTGCACTGGCCCGCCGCGACCAGGGTCTTCTCGGCGAAGGCGCCGATGCCGAGCGCGGGTGAGAGTTCCGTGCCGTCGAGCAGGGTCATCTTCTGCTTGGCGTTGTGGGTGTTGAAGCAGTACTGCGGCCGTCCGCGCCGACAGGCCCGGCAATTCCCGCACACGGCACGCCAGTTGAGGATCACGAAGTCGCCGGGGGCGACATCGGTGACGCCCTCCCCCACCGACTCCACGACGCCCGCGGCCTCGTGCCCGAGCAGGAACGGGAAGTCGTCGTTGATACCGCCCTCGCGATAGTGCAGATCGGTGTGGCAGACCCCGCACGCCTCGACCTTCACCAGCGCCTCGCCCGGGCCGGGGTCGGGGACGACGATCGTCTCCAGGCTGACGGGGGCACCCTTGCCTCGCGCGACGACAGCACGGACCTGATGCGTCATGGCCACTCCTCCGCTGGTGAGAGAGCTGAGCGGAACGTCACTCGGAACGTCACTCGGAACATCGCTCAGAACGTTGCTCATTGCGGCACGCTTCGCGCATGCCGCAACACAGCATCACGGAGGGTCGTACGGGGGTCAAGGATTCGGAGAGGCGGGCACCGCTGACATCACCGGCCGCCGAGCCCCCGCAGAAAGGTGTCGACGACCATGTCGGCCGCCTGGGCATCGGTGAGTTCGGGTAGTTGCTGCGAGGCCAGGTGCATGAGCTGCGGCAGCAGTGAACTCGCCCATGCGGCCGGAACGTCGGCACGCAGGAGGCCCTCGCCGGTGGAACGTTCCAGGAACGCATCAACCTCCCGGATCAAGGCGTCACGCCGATCGCGGATCGTTTCGTCGGCCTTCATCCGGGCGAGTTCCACGGGCCACTTGCGATTGACGCCGATGATCCCCTCGACGTACCGGTGCAGGGCGACGGCGACGGGCGCCTCGCGCAGCCTGGCGTCCTCGACGGCCCGCTCGATGGCCTCGACGCGGGCCTCATAGATGGCCGCCAGCAGTTCCTCGCGGGAGGCGAACCGCCGGTAGACGGTGCGCCGGTCGACTCCCGCCTCGGCGGCGATGGCGGCGATGCTCGCGCCCGGATCGGCGGCGAGCATGCGCGCCCCGGTCGTCAGGACGGCTTCGAGGTTGCGTACGGCGTCGGCTCTCACGCAGCGAAGTATAGCCCGCTACCACCACACACCTGGGGCACTGTCAAAGGTAAGTGCTACATTGAAGTGACAGTTACTGGAATCAGTCACCCTTGGCCTCCCCGGGAGAGAGCACATGATCACCTACGACCGACTCTTCATCGCGGGTTCGTGGACCGTTCCGAGCAGCCCCGAGCTGCTCGACATCCGGTCACCGCACGACCGCACGGTGATCGGCCGCGCCGCGCAGGCCCGCCCCGCCGACATCGACCGGGCCGTGGCCGCAGCCCGCGCCGCCTTCGACGAGGGGCCCTGGCCGCGCACCGCACCCGCGGAACGCATCGCCGTCATCCGCCGACTCAACGCCCTGCGCGAGGCCGACGCCGAGAAGATCGCGGCGCTGATCTCGGCGGAGAACGGTTCGGCCGGCTGGTTCACGCTGGCCGGGCAACCGGGACTCGGGCGGCAGGCGGGCGCCTACCTCAAGGCGGCCGAGGAGCTGGGCTGGGAAGAGACCCTGACCCCGTCCGACCCCGACTCCCCCACCCGGAGCGTGCTGCGCCGCGAACCCATCGGTGTCGTGGCCGCCGTCATCCCGTGGAACTCCCCGTTCTCCGCGGCCCTGGCCAAGGTCATCCCAGCATTGCTGGCCGGGAACACGGTCGTCCTCAAGGTGTCCCCCGAGAACTCGCTCAGCATGGACTTCCTCGCCGAACTCCTGGAACGGTCCAACCTGCCGGAGGGCGTGATCAGCGTCCTGCCCGCCGATCGCGAGACCAGCGAGTACCTGGTGTCGCACCCCGACGTGGACAAGATCGCGTTCACCGGCTCGACCGGGGCCGGCCGCAGGATCGCGTCCATCGCGGGCGAGCAGCTGAAGCGGGTCAGCTTGGAGCTGGGCGGCAAGTCGGCCGCCGTCATCCTGGCCGACGCCGACGTCCAACAGGCCGTACAGGGACTGAAGTTCGCCTCACTGCTCAACAACGGCGAGGCGTGCATCGCGCAGACCCGCGTCCTCGCGCCGCGCAGCCGGTACGAGGAAGTCGTGTCCGCCTTGAAGAACCTCGTCGAGTCGCTCAAGGTCGGCGACCCGAACGACCCCGACACCTTCATCGGCCCGATGGTCCGCCCCGACCAGCAGCAGCGCGTGCGCGACTACATCGAACTCGGCATCAAGGAAGGCGCCCGCCTCGTCACCGGCGGCCCTCAGATCCCGCCCGGCCTCGAAGGCGGCAACTACGTCACCCCGACCGTCTTCGCCGACGTGGACAACTCGATGCGGATCGCCCAGGAGGAGATCTTTGGACCGGTCCTCGTCGTCATCCCCTACGACGACGAGGACGACGCCGTACGGATCGCCAACGACTCGGAGTACGGCCTCTCCGGCGGGGTCTGGTCCGCCGACCAGGCCCGTGCGCTCGCCGTCGCCCGCCGCCTGCGCACCGGAACCGTCACCGTGAACGGCGCGCCCATCGCCTTCGACGGCCCCTTCGGCGGCTACAAGGCCAGCGGAATCGGCCGCGAGTACGGGGCAGTTGGGCTCGCGCAGTATGTGGAGTACAAGACCGTCACCCTGTGACTCGGGGTCGGACTGCGACCCGGCTTCGGCTTCGGCTTCGGCTTCGGCTTCGGCTTCGGCTTCGGCTTCGGCTTCGGCTTCGGCTTCGGCTTCGGCTTCGGCTTCGGCGACATCGTTGCCGTTGCAGCCGCTGCTACGAGGGCGGGACGTCCGCCTCCTGTGCGGCTGCCGTGTCGAGGTCCCGCCATGCTTCCTCGGTCAGATCGGTGACGGCCCAACTGGCGGCCGACACAACCTCCTCAGGGGTGCGGAAACCCGCGACCACGCAGGCCACGCCGGGGTCGCGCAGCGGGAACCGCAGGGCGGCATGCGGGAGTTCGGTGCCGTGTCGACCTGCCACCTCGGCGAGAAGCCGAGCACGACGCAGTGCCGAATCCGACGCGGGGCCGTAGTCGAAGGTGGCGTCAGCCGAGGGGTAAGGACGGCTGAGCAGACCGGAGTTGAACGGAGCGGCGGCCACCACCGCAACCCCGCGTTCGGCACACGCGTCCAGCAAGGGGCGAGCGGTGCGGTCGAGGAGGGTCCACCGCCCGGCCACCATCACGGCGTCGACGTCCGCCTCCGCGACGACGCGCAGCAGCGGGGCGACCGTGTTCGCGCCGACGCCGACGGCACCGATGACACCTTGGTCGCGCAGCGCGATCAGCGTGGGCAGGGCCTGGCCGAGGGCAGCGTCCAAGTGGTCGTCGGGATCGTGGACGTAGACGATGTCCACATGGTCCAACCGCAGGCGTTTCAGGCTGCCTTCGAGACTTCGCAGGACACCGTCCCGTGAGTAGTCGGGGCGGCGGATCAGTGTGTCGGGTACGGCGAAGCCTCCTGCCGTCAGGTCGGATCCGGTGGGTGCCGGGTGTGGTTCCAGCAGTCGGCCGACCTTGGTGGAGAGGGTGAACTCCGTTCGTGGGCGGTGGGCGAGGGCGTCGCCGAGCCGCCGTTCGGACAGGCCGAGGCCGTAGTGCGGGGCGGTGTCGTAGTAGCGCACCCCCATGTCCCAGGCGGCATCGAGGGTGGCCTGTGCCTGGCGGTCGTCGATCGGGCCGTAGAGGTTGCCGATGGGGGCGGCGCCGAATCCCAGCGTGCTGACCTGGACGCTCGTGCGGCCGAGTGGGTCTGCTCTCACGAGATTCCCGCTTCCACGGCCCTCGCCGCACAGAGAAGGATCTGCTTCATCCAGCAGGCAGGACCCTAAGGATGGGATTCATTTCGCGCAACACCCCAGCAGGCATGCGTAGTTCATTGGTTTTTGTCAGCATCTTCGCAGGGCTGCATACCGAGATCTGTCCGATCTCTTCCCAACTCACAGCGGCAGTGCCATATTGGCCGCGGAAAATGAACCTGATTCATTCGTGACGCAAGAGGGGTTCGCCTTGGGTGACTCAACACCGGCCTACCGTCCGGGGTACGAGCTGGTCGCGGAGCAGCTGCTGGAGTACATCGCCCAGCAGAACCTGCGGCCCGGCGACCGCCTCCCCACCGAACAGGGCCTGGCCGAGATCCTGGGAGCATCCCGCAACGTGACCCGGGAGGCCGTGAAGGTGCTGGCCGCCATCGGCCGGCTCCAAGTGCGGCGCGGCGCCGGCATCTTCGTCGCCGCCTCGGTCGGCGGGCTGTTGGACGACGAGCTCTCGCACTTCCGGCCGACCGGCATGGAAGACGTCCGGATGCTCCTGGACTACCGCAAGGTGATCGAGTCGGAGACAGCTCGCCGTGCCGCCTCCCACGCGACCCCGATCGAGGTGCGGGCCATCCGGGAGAGCGCGGAGAGTTCCTTGACGGCGGCCACGATGAACGACGTGGACACCTTCGCCAAGGCGGACGCGGCCTTCCACGATTCGGTGGGGGCCGCCTCGCACAACGTGTTCCTCAGGGCGAGCGTCGCCGGTGTGCGGCGCCTGGCGTCCCAGTCCGACGTGCTGCTCTTCCACGGTGACGTGCCCGGATCGCTGGAAGTCGCCGCGCATCAGCACGTGGCCATAGCGGAGGCGGTCGCCGCGGGGGCGGCCGATCTCGCCGAACGGCTCATGGTGGAACACATCGGCACCACGCAGAGCCAGTTCGAGCGGAAGATCCGCGACCGGCTGTTCAGTACCGACGCTCAAGAGGCCCCCGAGGGACCTCCGGGGCGCTCTCAATAGATGGCAGCACCGGGGCTCCACCACCGTCCGCGGAGGCGGCAGCCCCGTAACCCGGCCGGCCTCGCATGTGCCGCAGCACGGCGATCGGGCCGCCCGACGCCCTGAAGTTCCGGTGGACGACCGGGACTTGCAGGTATCAACCTCCCTCAGGCGATTGGATACGTGTGTCTCATCCGTCTGCGCGCAGGGGCGCCCTCGTGCCGCTGCGAAGAAGTTTCACGGCCGCCTGCTCGGTGGCCGTTGTGGCCGCCCTGCTGAATGCCGGCCCGGCCCAGGCGGCTCCCCGGTCGCCGGACCTGAATGTCTATGTCTCCCCGACCGGTCGGGACGTGGGATCGGGAACCGCCGCCCAGCCCTTCAAGACCCTCGACCACGCGCGGGACTACGTGCGCGACGTCAAGCAGAAGGCCAAGGGCGACATCCATGTCCGGCTCCTGTCCGGCACCTACCAGCTCAGCCGTACGTTCGCCCTGACCGCCCGGGACTCCGGCCGCGACGGACACCGGATCTTCTACGAGGCCGCCCCCGGCGCGCACCCCGTGATCAGCGGGGGCAAGCAGGTCACCGGCTGGACCCCGGCCGACTCGGCAGGGAAGGTCTACAAGGCCAAGGTGGGTGACTTCGACACCCGACAGCTGTATGTGGACGGTGAGTTGGAGACCCGGGCGCGGAGCGGCAAGAACCCCGCCGGGTTCAGCCAGACCGCCACCGGCTACGCCTTCACCGACTCCGCCCTCAACACCTACAAGCGTCCCTCGGACCTGGAGGTCGTCAACTCCTGGGGCTGGAAGCTGATGCGCTGCCCCGTGCAGTCGATCGCCGACTACAAGATGACGATGCAGCAGCCCTGTTGGCACAACGCGCATCTCCAGCAGGGCCAGGAGATCCAGAACCCGACCTGGCTGGAGAACGCCCGCGAACTGTTGGACACGCCCGGTGAGTGGTACCTGGACAAGGGTGCGGGCGAGATCTACTACATGCCCAAGGCCGGCCAGAACCTGTCCACCGCGAACGTCACCGTGCCGCTGGTGCAGGACCTGGTGGACATCGACGGCACCAGGACCGCCCCGGTGAGCAACGTGTCCTTCGAGGGCATCACCTTCTCCAACTCCACCTGGCTCGCGCCCAGTTCCTCCGAGGGCCTCATCGAGGGCCAGGCCGGTTTCCGGATGGTCGGCAACGACCCCACCTTCGACGCGACCCGCCTGAAGTGGCAGAAGACGCCCGGCGCCGTCAACGTCGACTACGGCCACGGCATCGGCTTCGAGGGCAACACCTTCACCCAACTCGGCGCGGTCGGGCTGAACTTGAACACCGGCACCCAGGGCACCGACATCACGGGCAACGTCTTCCGCCAGATCGCCGCCACCGGCATCCAGATAGGCGGGGTCGAGGTGATCGACGCCCACCCCGACGACCCCCGGGACATCACCAAGGACACCAGGGTCGCCAACAACGTGGTCACCAAGGTCGCCGACCAGTACAACGGCTCCATCGGCATCCTGGCCGGCTACACCGACCACACCACGATCACCCACAACAAGGTCTACGACCTCCCCTACACCGGCATCTCCGTCGGCTGGGGCTGGGGCCTCACCGACCAGGGCGGCGACACCAACTACCCGGGAAACCTGGGCGTACCGATCTGGGACACCCCCACGACCAGCCGCGACACCCAGGTCACGGACAACGAGATCTACGACATCATGAAGTCACAGGCCGACGGCGGTGCCATCTACACGCTGAGCACCAACCCCGGCGGTCTGGTGTCCGGCAACTACATCCACGGCACACCACCGCCCGCCTACGGCGCGATCTACCACGACGAAGGCAGCCGGTACTGGACGAACACCGGCAACGCCCTGTGCGACATCGCCTACCAGTGGCTGTTCCTCAACCACGGCATGGACATCGACGCCACGGGCAACTTCACCACCCAGCCCGCCTACTCCACCCAGGCCAACAGCACGGGCAGCACCATCACCGGCAACACCACCGTGGACTCCTGCGCCCAACTGCCCGCTTCCATCGTCAACAACGCGGGCCTGCAACCGAGTTACCGCCATCTCGACCCGAACCCCGCCGACCCCGACCACCAGGCGCCCAGCAGCCCCGGCACGCCGAGCGCGGCCACCGACTTCCCGACGATCGCGGACCTCACCTGGCCCGCGTCCACCGACGACACGGCCGTCACCGGCTACTCCGTCTACCGCGACGGCAAGCTGGTCAGCGCCACCGGCACGACCTCGGTACGCCTCCCGGGCCTGACCGCCGGGAAGTCCTACACCTTCCAGATCACCGCCCGCGACGCCGCCGGCAACGAGTCCGCTCCCAGCCCGACCCTGCGCGTCACCATGCCCTCGGGCACGGACCTCGCCCTCAAGAAGCCGATCACCGCCTCGTCGTACTCGGAGGCCAACACCCCCGAAAAGGCGGTCGACGGAGACCTCTCCACCCGCTGGGCCCAGGGCCTCGGCCTGCCCGACCCGTCCTGGATCCAGGTCGATCTCGGTGCGTCGTACGACGTGAACGGCGCGATCACGACGTTCGAGAAGGCGAGCGGCTACAAGTACCGCATCGAGGTCTCCCCCGACGAGGTCCACTGGAAGACCCTCGCGGACCGCACCGCCACGAACACCACGGCGGCGACCGACTACACCCACACGAACACCCCGGTCACGGGCCGCTTCGTACGACTGACCGTCACCGGCTCCAGCTGGAACGGCGGCAGCATCTACGACTTCCAGGTCTACGGCACCCCGAGGACCGCCACGGACCACACGGCCCCAACTGCCCCCGGACAGCCCACAGTCAAGCCGCTGCTGCCCACTCTGGTCGACGTCAGCTGGCCCGCGGCCACCGATGACACTGGCGTCACCAGCTACGTCGTCTACCAGGACGGCAAGCGGATCGCTGTCACCGACGCCACGCCCCTGCGGGTCTCCGGCCTCACCGCCGACACGTCGTACTCCTTCACCGTCGTGGCACGCGACGAGGCGCTCAACGCCTCCGACCCCAGCGAGGCGGCAGTCGTCACGACACCGGCCGACCACGACCTGGCCCTGAACAAGCCGGTCACCGCCTCGTCGTCGTACTCCAACGACTACGCGCCCGAGAAGGCGGTGGACGGGAGTCTCTCCACCCGTTGGGCGCAGGGCGCGGGCCTGCCCGACCCGTCCTGGATCCAGGTCGACCTGGGCAAGGACACCAGCGTCTCCAGCGTGGTGACCACCTTCGAGTTGTCCGGCGGTTACAGGTACCGCCTGGAGTACTCCACCGACGGCACCGCCTGGTCCGTGTTCGAGGACCACACCGCCGACGCCACCTCGTCGTCGGCCGTCTACTCCTTCGCCGACACCCCCGTCACCGCACGCTTCCTGCGCCTGACCGTCACCGGTTCCAGCGGGAACGGCGGCAGCATCTACGCGCTCCAGGCGTACGGCGGCTTCTGAGCACTCCGCGCCCGAGTACTGCGCGGCCGAGTACTGCGCGGCCGAGTACTGCGCGGCCGAGTACTCCGCTTCGTACTGCGCTGCCGAGTACTCCGCTGCCGAGCCGAAACCTTTCTCCCTACAGAAGACGAAAGCCAGGATGAAGATCACCCATGTCGAAGTGCACCGGATCGATGTTCCGGCAGCCAGTCCGCCCTTCCGCTGGCGCGACGGGCTGAGCGGCAGCGCTCCGGTGGGCGACGGCGCGGTCCTGCACATCGGGACGGACGAGGGTGCCGAGGGCGTGGCGGTGTTCGCCCGCCCCGGCGCCCACTCCACCCTGCGGGACCTGGTGGACCGGGTCTTCCGTGCGGAACTGCTCGGAGCCGACCCGTTCCAGCGGGAGTGGCTGTGGCACCGGGTGTGGGAGCTGGACCGTATCCACGAACTCCCGCTCCCCACCCTGGGGTTGATCGACATCGCCCTGTGGGACCTGGCCGGCCGCTACCACGGCGAACCGGTCTGGCGGCTGCTCGGCGGATTCCGGGACGCCATCCCCGCCTACGCCTCCACCTCGACGTTCGCGAGCATCGCGGAGTTCCTCGACGTGACGGACCAGTGCCTGGAGTTGGGCTACCGAGGCATCAAGCTGCACGCCTGGGGCGACGCCCGCCGTGACGCCGAGCTGTGTCTGGCGCTGCGTGACCACGTCGGTCCCAACATCCCCCTGATGTACGACGGTTCAGCGGGCTTCGACCTGCCCGACGCGATCCGGCTGGGGCGGGCGCTCTCCGAGGCCGACTATCTCTGGTACGAGGAGCCGATGCGGGAGTTCAGCATCTCGGCCTATCAGCGGCTCGCCGAAACCGTCGACGTACCGCTGCTGGTGGCCGAGACGTCCGACGGCGCGCACATGAACGCGGCGGACTTCATCCGGGCGGGTGCCGCCACGTTCGGTGTCCGGACCGGCACCACCCTCCGGGGCGGCATCACCGGCGCCATGCGCACCGCGCATCTCGCCGACGCCCACCGGTTGCGGGCCGAGGTGCACGGTTCGGACATTCCCAACCACCACCTGTGCATGGCCATTTCCAACACCACCTACTACGAGTCCCTGGTGACCTCGGTGAACGTCGTCCGTGAGCGCCATGTGGACGACCAGGGCCTGGTGCACGCGCCCACGGGGCCCGGCATCGCCCTCCCCCTCGATTTCGGCTACGGCAGCCAACTCCTGCCGTTCGTCGAGCAACCGCGCTAAGCGGCGCGAGAACAGAAAGGCAAGGCAAGACGATGGAGTCTTCCCGATCTCGGAGAACCGGCCGGCGTCACTCGCCGCTCCGCGCGGCGGCAATCGCGCTGTCCCTGGCCACCGCGGCCGCCCTCGCGGGCTGCGCCAGCGCCGACACCACCACCCCTTCCTCCTCCAAGCAGTCGGCGTTCAAGCCGGTTGCGCAGAAGGCGAGTTCACAGATCACGGTGTGGGCCGACTCGACCCGGCTGCCGTCGGTGCAGGCGTACCAGAAGGCGCACCCGGACGTGAAGATGAAGGTCGTCACGTACGACGGCGGGGCCGACGGATCGACGTATCTGCAGTCGAAGGTGCAGCTGTTCGACCGGACCGGCAGCGGCTGGCCGGACGTGGTGTTCGGCACGCCGACGGACGCGACCTGGGCGTCGGAGGCCACCAAGCCCGGCGCGCAGCCGTTCGCCGCGCCCCTGGACGAGAAGCTCGTCCCGCAGAGCACCCTGGACGGCTTCGCCAAGGGCTCCCTGACGCCCTGTCAATTCAACGGCCACACCTACTGCATGCGCAACGACATCGCGCAGGTCGTCCTCTGGTACAACAAGTCCCTTATGGACAAGTGGGGTTACCAGGTCCCCACCACATGGGAGGACTACGAGGCCCTCGGCACCAAGGTCGCCAAGGAGCACCCCGGCTACCTCGTCGGCTCGGTCGGCGACACCAACTCCCATGAGTCGTACTTCTGGTCGGGCCAGTGCCCGGCGTTCAACCTGACGAAGCCGGACACCCTGCGCACCGACCTCCAGGACCCGAAGTGCACCCGGATGGCGAAGCTGCTGGACAACCTGATCAGCGCCAAGGCCATCGCCACGCAGGGCTTCTTCAGCCAGGGCTTCGCCAAGAACAGCGGCAGCAAGGTGCTGATGGCGTACGGCCCTTCCTGGTACGGCCAGTACCTCTTCAAGGCCGGTTTCAAGACTCCGGCCAAGCAGATCGCCGCGGCGACGCCGCTGACCTGGAAGGGCGAGAGCACGGCCGCCACGGGCAACGTCGGCGGCGGTGTGTGGATGGTGTCCTCGCACAGCGCCAACCTCAAGGCGTCCTCGGACCTGGTGACTTGGCTGACCACCTCCGACGCGAACCAGGCCACCGCGCCCACCTACCCGGCCTACGCCCAGGCCGCGAAGGCCTGGCTGGCCAACCCGGCCAACAAGGACTACTTCGCCAATGACGTGAGCGGGCCGTTCGAGCAGGCCGCGAACGAGGTGTGGACCGGCTGGTCGAACACCAGGTTCTCGGACTCCACCGCCTGGTCCAGCGTCGTCCTCCCGGCCCTGACCGCCGGAAAGAGCCTCACCGAGACGCTGCCGGCCTGGCAGCAGGAGATCGCCAACGAGGCCAAGAGCCAGGGCTACAAGGTGGTCGATCAGTGACCTTGCTGGAGACCGAGCGCGTCGCCGTCTCCCCCGTGCGCCGCGGCACCACGCCGCGGCGCACGGGCGGCGGTCGCGCGGGCTACTTCTTCGTCGCGGGCTACGCGCTGCTGCTGCTCGCGTTCGGCGTGTTCCCCACCGGGTACGCGTTCTACCTGTCGCTCACCAACGACCGGGGCCAGTTCACCGGGCTCAACCAGTTCACGAAGGTCATCCAGGACTACCGCTTCGCCCCGGCCTTCACCCACATGCTGATCTATCTGGTCATGTGGCTGGTGACGCTCGTCGTCCTGGTCGTGCTGACGGCCGTAGTCCTGCGCAGCCGTGTGCGTCCGGGCACCTCGGCGCTCTTCCGCTTCCTTTACTACATCCCCGGCGCCCTCGCCGGAGTGGCGAGCGTGCTGGTCTGGCTGTTCATGCTGGATCCCGACGTCAGCCCGGTGTCCTGGCTGCTCACGGCCCTGGGGTTCAAGGCGTTCGCCGCCGTCCTGGCGCCCGGCAACCTGCCGTTGATCCTCATGCTGATCGCCTTCTGGACCGGTGCAGGAGGCTGGATGGTCGTGATGTACGGGGCGTTGAACAACATCCCCGACGAGGTGCTGGAAGCGGCCCGCGTGGACGGCGCGGGACCGTGGCGCACCGCCTGGCACGTCCAGATCCCGATGATCCGGCAGTGGATCGTCTACATGGCGATCATGGCCTTCGCGACGGGCACCCAGTTGTTCGTGGAGCCCCAACTCCTCCAGACCGCCAGCCTCGGCAGGGTGAGCCCCACCTGGTCGCCGAACCAACTGGCCTACGTCTACGCCTTCCAGCAGGGCGACTTCAACGGCGCCGCGGCCATCTCCGTCGTCCTCCTCGCCGTAGGACTCCTCGCCGCAGGTCTCCTGGTCGCTCGCTCGAACCTGTTCAAGTTGGACGAGAAATGACACAGACGACTCCCTTCCTGACGGCCGTGAGGCGACGCGCCCGCCCGTCAAGGAGCCTTCCCTTCCTGGTTGTCGGCCTCCTCCTGGCCTTTCTCCTGGTGTTCTTCGTGCTGCCGGTGATCTGGCTGCTGCTGGCACCGTCGAAGACCGCCGGCGAAGTGGTGCGGGACAACCCGCTCTCCTTCGGCTCGTTCCATCAAATAGGCACCGCCTGGCGGCACTTGTTCGCCTTCCAGGACGGCGCCATGACGAGGTGGCTGCTCAACTCGGCCATCTACTCGGGCGGTTCACTCGTCCTGACACTGGCCGTCAGTGTTCCGGCGGGCTACGCGCTGGCGCTGACGAAGTTCCGGGGCCGCAAGACGCTCCTCGTGATCACCCTGGTCACCATGATCATGCCGCAGGCCACCCTGGTGCTGCCGATCTTCCTGGAACTCAACCGCTTCCATCTCATCGGCACCATCTGGTCGGTGATACTCCCCTTCTCCTTCTATCCGTTCGGCGTGTACCTGGTCTACATCTACTTCGGGAGCAGCCTCCCCAAGGACCTGCTGTCGGCCGCGCGCATCGACGGCTGCACGGAGTGGCAGCTCTTCGCGCGCATCGCGCTCCCGCTCGCCAAGCCGGTGGTCGGACTGGTCGCGTTCTTCAGCTTCGTGGGCAACTGGAACAACTTCTTCCTGCCCTACCTCGTCCTGCCGAACAGCGAGCAGTTCCCCGTCCAGGTGGGCCTGAACCAACTCCTCACCTCGACACCGTCGTTCAACCCCGTCGCCGGCGCCGGACTGAACGTCACCATCCCCGAACTCGCCCTGGCCATCATCGTCGCCATCCTTCCGGTGCTGGTGCTCTTCGTCTTCTCGCAGCGCACTCTCGTGTCCGGGATGCTCGCCGGATCGAGCAAGGAATGAGCGCCGCCCTCCTGTCATAGAGGAGACCGTGTGTACCGGCTAGATCCGCGCTACGCCCCCGCCCCGCAAGCCGTCCTCCACACCGGCTGGCAGGCGGCAGCCTCCCAACTCCCCCACGGCCCAACGGTGTTGGCCATCGACGGCCCCCCGTCCGTCGACTGGTCCCTCCTCGCCGATCACCTCGAACGCGAGCTGACCGACCGCGGCACCCCGGTCGCCCTGCTCGACATACGGAGCCACTACGCACCCCCGGCACACATCAGGGGCCGTACCGAACACCCGGCAGACGCAGACGACCCCTACTTCCGCAAGCTCGCCGACAACCCCCTCGACGACCTCTTCGAAACCCTCCCTGCACCCGCACCCCCACAGGCAGGACTGCTCCTCGTCTACGGCCCCGGCGCCGCCCTCGTCGAGCACGACCTGCTCTGGTACGCCGATGTACCCAAGCGCTACGCGGAAGCCGCCGTCGGCACGGGTGAACAGGGTGCCAACCTCGGACTGCCGGACGAGAAGCCCGACTTCAGAAGGCTCTTCTACATCGACTGGCCGATGCTCGACCGACACCGCGACGCGCTCGCCCACCGCCTCGACGCCTGGCTCGACATGCAGCGCCCCGACCACCCGGCATGGATCGACGGAGCGGGCCTGCGCGCCACGTACACCGCCCTGGCCCGCAAGCCCGTCCGCACCCGCCCGTACTTCAACTCCACTCCCTGGGGCGGCCATTGGGCCCAGCGCGAGCTCGGCTTCAACCCCAACTCCCGCGACACCGCGCTCGGTTACGAACTGATCGCACCCGAGGCCGGCATCCTCATCGGCACCGGACCGGAGGCGCAGGCCGAGGTGCCGTTCCAACTCCTGTGCGTGCTGGAGCCGTTGAGCGTGCTGGGGGCACAGGCGCACGCCCGCTTCGGTACGTCCTTCCCGATCCGCTTCGACTACCTGGACACCGTCGGCGGCGGCAGCCTCTCCGTGCACTGCCACCCGAAGGAGCCGTACATGCGCGAGCGTTTCGGCTGGGCGTACACCCAGCACGAGACGTACTACCTGACCCTCGGCAGCACCGACACCAAGGTCTTCCTCGGCCTGCGCGAGGACGCCGACGTGGACGTCTTCCGCAAGGAGGTGGAACGGTCCATCACCGACGGAGTACCGATGAACCCCGAGGACCACGTCCTCGCCTTCCCCGCCGAACAGGGCCAGTTGTTCATGATCCCGGCGGGCACCCCGCACGCCAGCGGCGCGGGCAACCTCGTGCTGGAGATCAGCGCCACCCCCTATCTGTACAGCCTGAGGTTCTACGACTGGCTGCGTCCCGGCGCCGACGGCAACCCGCGCCCCCTCCCCTACGAGCACGGGTTCGCCAACCTGGAGACCGGACGACGCGGTGCGGCCGTCGCCCGTGACCTGGTGCAGGAACCGCGCACCGTGCGCGAGGGCACGGGTTGGCGGGAGGAGGTCATCGGCGACCTGGCCGAGATGTTCTACGAGGTAAGGAGGTTCGTGCTCGACGCCGGGGCCGAGGCGACCGACGACACGCAGGGCCGCTTCCACATCCTGAACGTGGTGGAGGGGGACGGCGTGACGGTGCATACGGCGGCCGGAGACCTCCACGAACTCTCCTTCGCGGAGACGCTCACCGTGCCGGCTGCGGTCGGCGCGTACAGCCTGCGAGCGGCGGCCGGCGTCGGCCCGGTGCGTGTCGTGAAGGCGCTGGTCCGTTGATCCCTGTCCTGGAGATCGGCGGCACGCACGTCACCGCGGCGCTCGTCGACCCGCGTGACGGCCGCGTCTCCAGCCGTACGCGCGAGCCGCTCGACGCGGACGGCGACGCCGAAGCCATCCTCGCCGCCGTGCGGCACTGCGCCGACGGGCTGTCGGTGCCTCCTGGTGCCCGGTGGGGGGTGGCAGTGCCCGGACCCTTCGACTACGCGAGGGGGATCGCCCTCTTCAGGGGCGTGGGCAAGTTCGAGGCCCTGTACGGGATAGATGTGCGGCGAGCGCTCCTCCGTGGACTGCGGCAGCGTCCCGGCGACGTCGTGTTCCTCAACGACGCCCACGCCTTCCTGACCGGCGAGTGGTCCGCGGGCACCGTCCGGGGGCACCGCCGCGCGGTCGGCATCACGCTCGGCACCGGTGTCGGCTCGGCGTTTCTCGCCGACGGCCGCATCCGCGACACCGGTCCCGGCATACCGCCCGAGGGCCGGATGGACCTCACCGAGATCGACGGCCGGCCACTGGAGGCCACCGTCTCCCGCCGGGCGATCCTCTCCCGCTACGGCGACCCCGGCGCCGATGTGCGCGACATCGCCGGGCGAGCCAGAGCGGGGGAAGAGCGGGCCCGGCGGGTACTGGACGACGCCTTCACGAGACTGGGCGTCGCGCTGGCCCCGCGCATGGTGGACTTCGGCGCGACCGCCCTGGTGGTCGGGGGCTCCATGGCCCGCTCCTGGGACCTCGTCGCCCCCGCTCTGTCCACTGGTCTCGCGGCCGGGGGCTGGGCACCGGACGAGCCGCTTGCCGACGCGGATCCACCGGCTCCCGGAGCCCTGGAGGGTCCCGCAGGAGACACTTCGGCGGTCGGCGCGCGGCGTACTCGTCCTCGCACTCGTACGGTGAAACCCGCCGCCCCAGCAGGGGACGCCGCACTGGTGGGCGCGGCTCGCGCGGCGGTGGCGTAGGACCGATCGGCCCCCGAGCGCCGCCACGTTGCACCGGAACGCTCAAGACCCCGTTCTCACCTGTGCAAACGCCCCTTCGGGTGGTCGTATCCAGACAAGGGTCTCCCGGGCTGCCGGACGTACCGGTCACGTCGACCGACCAACACGAAGATAATGTTATCTCTCCTCATTTTCTCATTCAAACGAAGGAAGGGTGTGATGGGCGGGTTAACCACCTCCCTCCAGGGCAGAAAGCCGTTGCTTCCAACAAAGAATGAAAAGGAAGGGCGAGGGGGTGGAAAGAGTGGAGGGGATTTTCGTCGCATGCGGGCATGCGTGAACCCAATCGCCGGGAGCATTTCTTTCGTTCGATCATTGGTGATACGCATGCACTTATGCCGCGATTCTTTCTGGACTGAAGTCCTTCAGCATCGCGAGCGCCTCCTGCGTCTGGTGCGCCGCCGGCTGCCCAATCTGCATGACGCCGAGGACTGCGTCCAGGAGGCCATGCTGCGGGCGGCGACCCACCGCGACCTGGACCGCGACCGGCTCGGGGCGTTCCTGACCACGGTCGCCATGCGGCTGTGCATCGACAGCTACCGGGAACGGGAGCGCTGGCAGCGGCTGCTGCTGCGCATCACCGACGGGGAGCCGGAGATGCTGGAGGAAGCCGTCTGCGACCGGGAATTCGGTCGCTGGCTGCTCCGGCAGGCCGGCCAGCTCCGCGGCAGGGAGCGGCAGGTGATGCTGGCGCGAGCGAATGGGATCTCCATCGCCGAGTTCGCCCGCATCAACCAGATCTCCGTAAAGGCCGCCGAGGGTGCTTTCACACGTGGCAGAGCCAGGCTCCGGCACATGTGCACCCAATCACTGGGCGAATCCTGCGGATGACCGAAAAATGGTTGGGCATCATGGTGAATTCCATGATGCCCCTAGGGAAGGACACCCGAGAGAATGGCTGACAAACCGAGCACGCAGGACACCATCAAGAACTTACTCGGCGACATCGCCGACAGTTCCAACAAGGCCTTCAACGATTTCCTCGACCCGCCGAACAAGTCCAGGAAGTCCGACTACCCGGACTGGTTCGGCTCCGGCAATCCGATGGCGGCCCTGGCCGGGACACCCCTCGGGGCACTGCAGGCGATGGCGGCGTTCGGCGGCGGCGTGAACCCCGCGGCCGCACTCGCCGGCGCCAACCCGCTCGCCCTCCTGGCGGGCGCCTCCTCCGACCGGGGCTCCGGTCCCGTGAACCCCCTGGCCGCACTCGCGAACGCCAACCCGCTCGCCGTCCTGGCGGGCGCGAACCCGGCTGCCGCCCTCGCCGGGCTGGCCGGCCAGTCCACCTCCTCCCACAACAATCCGCTCGCCGCCTTCGGCCAGCTCGCCGGTGCGGCAGCGGGTCTGCCCGGTGCCGTGGGCGGTCTCGGCGGCCTGGCCGAATCCCTGGCGACCCTGCCCCAGCAGATCGCCAGGCTGACCGACCTGCTCTCCACGCTGGTCAGCTCCCTCGACGCGATCAGTGATGTCGCGGCGAGTGCCGGAGTCCGTCCGCCGGCCAAGAAGGGATGACCGACGCCGTCCTGACACAAGGCCGTTGACCCGCGGGCCGTGCCCGGTGCGCCGGGCCGGCTTCCGCAGAACCCTGAGGAGGGAACCCGCGTCGTGAGGACCTTGATCGGCGATCGGCTCCGGCTGGTCGTGAAGGTGCTGGGCAGTCTGATCGCCGACGAGGTCGGTCACACGGCGCGGGAACGCGGCAGATCCAAGGGGAACGGCCGGTCCCCGGCGGAGGATGAGGAATCCGCCGCCGGGGACGCCCAACGGCGTGCCCGGGCCGTACGGAAGGCCCTGGAGAGCCTGGGCCCGTTCTATGTGAAGCTCGGCCAGATCCTCTCCACCCGGCCGGACATGGTGCCGCCCTCGATGATCGCCGAGTTCCAGAACCTGCACGACCAGGTCGACGTGCAGCCGTTCTCCCTGTTCGAGCCGGTCCTGGAGAAGGATCTCGGCCCCGACTGGAAACTCAGGTTCGACGACATCGATACCAGCAAGCCCCTCGGGGCGGCGTCGCTGGCCCAGGTCTACAAGGTGACCCTGCCCGGTGGCCGGGAGGCCGTGGTGAAGATCCAGCGGCCGGAGATCCGCGAGGCGGTCCGGGCGGACATGGCCCTGCTGCGCCGGGCGTCCCGCATCGTGGCCCGGGCGGCACCGCGGTTCAACGAGGTCATCGACGTCGAGGCGATGCTGGGCTCGATCTTCGACGCCATGGAACCCGAACTGGACTTCACCGGCGAGGCCCGCAACATGGAGGAGGGCCGGGAGGCGGCCCGCGACTTCCGCACCCTGGCCGTCCCCGAGGTCCTCTCGGCCACACCCCGGGTGCTGGTGCAGTCGATGGCTCCCGGCATGTCCGTACGGCATCTGGACCCCAGGTCGTTCAGCGACAGCGAACGCACGGACATCGGCAAGGACCTGCTGCGGTTCATGTACCGGGGTTACTTCGTGCAGCGGACGTTCCACGCGGATCCGCACGCGGGAAACGTCTTCGCGCTGCCCGGGGGCCCCGCGACGCTGATCGACTGGGGCATGGTGGGGCGCCTGGACAAGCGGACCAGCCTGCAACTGCTGCCGCTGCTGATGGCGCTGGCGCAGAACGACGGACACGGACTGGCCCGCGCCTGGGCGGACATGGGGAAGCTCACCGCCTGGGCGAACCTGCCGGCGTTCGCCGCCGACATGGCGGCGCTGGTCCCCAAGATCTCCAGCGCCTCGCTGGGCGAGCTCAACTTCGGCGTCTCGCTCACCACGGTGCTGGAGAAGGCCACCAAGCGGGGCATCGGCTCCGCGCCCTCGATCTCGCTGCTGGGGAAGTCCTTCGCCAACCTCGAAGGCTCGGTGCGCTGCCTGGCGCCCGAGCTGTCGCTGGCGGAGATCTTCAAGGGCGAGGTCCGCGGCATCGTGATGTCCCTGCTGGGCGAGTTCATCTCGCTGGAGCAGCTGGGCCGTACGGCGATGGACCTGATGGTCACGGCCACCACCAGCCCCGAGCAGCTGCGCGGACTGCTGGCCGACGCGTCCAACCGGCGGTTCGCGCTCCAGGTCCACCACCCGAGGACGCCGGCCGCCCTGGGAGGTGAACGCGGCTCCTCCTACGCCGGGTTGATCGCCCTGGGGGCCATGGCACTGCTGCTGGACCACCGCCGTAGGTCCCGCTGACGCGCCCGCCCACGCACCCTGCCTCGGCCGTCCTCCAGGCTCCGGCCTCAGCCGTCCTCCAGAGCTGTCCGGAGGGCGGCCAGTGTCGCCCGCATCGTCGCGCGGTTGCGCTCGCGGCGCCGGACCACGCCGGTGACCGCCGGGCTGACGGCGGTGAGCAGTCGTCCGGCGACCGCCGACCGCAGGTCGAGCCACTCCTCCGTGACCTCGCATCCGCCGGGTACCTCCCTGAAGCGGTACGTCCATTGGGACAGGGCGACGCCCAGGAAGCTGACCTTGAAGGAGAAGCAGCTTCCCGGCCGGGCGGAGACGACGGTGCACAGGGTGGCCCAGGGCAGCCACGCGGCGCGGTTGAGTCCCACGAAGCGGGTGCCCACGCGCACGGGCCCGCGGGCGCCCAGCACGCGGGCGCCGCGGACCTCCGGACTCCACTGCCCCATGCGCGTGACGTCGGCTACGGCTGCGTACGCGATGTCCGGCGACACCCGGACCGTGACGCGCTCGACCAGCGGGACCGGGCCGCTCACGCGCGGATGGCCTCTCACGCGCGGATGGTGATGCCGTGCTCACGGTCGTCCGTGAGGATCTCCATCAGGGCGCGGCTATCGGTCTTGAGCGCGGTGCGCCTGCCGGTGACCCGGTTGGCGATCTCGACCGTGCAGGAGCCGATCTTCGTGTTGAGGCAGTGTTTGATCCCGCCGGGCGGGTTGTAGTAGTTGAGGCCCACGAACCGTTCCTTGGGGGCGGTCATCCGGCCGCGGATGTCGACGGTGCCGTCGGACGTGGCGAAGTCCCAGTAGAAGTAGCCGAAGTCCGCCTTGGCGGTGAGCGCCTGACGCAGTGACACGAGCGAGTACTCGCGGTCGTCGTGGCGCAGGACGAGGAAGGTGACCTGCGGGATGTGCACGGGGCCGAGCTTGGCGCGGGCCGTGACGACCTCCAGGAAGCTGTCGGGTTCCCCGTCGAAGCCGGCGACCTGCCCGAAGGCGTAGTGGTCGGTGTGCCGGCTGCCCCAGTTGTGGTTCTGGCTGCCCGTCCAGCCGTCGATGTCGATGCTCTCGCCGTTGACGTCCAGGCTGCCGCTGTACCGGGCGAGCGGCGTGCCGACCAGGCTCTTCGCCTTGGGGAACCCGCCCGTGTACATCCTCGGCGGCAGCAGGAACAGCGGCGGCCGGTCCCCGGTGTACGTCAGGTCCCAGCCGATCCGGCCGTCCGGACCCCGCGCCTCGCCCTTGAGGCGGCCCGGTTCCAGCACGCGGTCGCCGACCCGGGCGCCGAACGAGTCGGTGCTGAAGTGGCAGTCGGCGATGGGGTGTTCCTCCTTGGCCACCACATGCTGACCGGTCACCCCGTCGAACCAGATCGCCCACAGCTCGCCGATGGCCGCCTCGGGCATGTCCGCGGGGCTGAACACGGTGTACCTGATCCAGAAGGCGCGGGGCTCCGTGGGGTGGTTGCCCCGCTGGTAGAAGCTCTCGTAGTGACCGGCCCGCTGGCCCGGCCGGTAGCGGGTCCGGTTGATGTGCTCGGGGTCGAGGAGCGAGGCGTCGGCGTTCATGAGGTCCGTTCTCCGGCGACATGGGCGGTGCGTGCGGCCGAGGGCGTCCGCTGATGCATCGTCATCAGCATTCCGTACCGCGGCCGCAGCGTGATGGTGGCGTGGTTCACCACCCGGTGAGAGGGAACATGGCGGAACTCCCAGCGGCGCACCAGGGCGCACAGCAGCAGATGCGCCTCCATGAGCGCGAAGTGCTTCCCGATGCAGAGATGCGGCCCCGCGCCGAACGGCAGATAGGCGAAGCGATGCCGCGCCTTGCCGGTCTCCGGGAGGAAGCGGTCCGGGTCGAAGCGCTCGGGGTCCGTCCAGTGCCGGGGGTGCCGGTGGATGTCGTACAGGTTCACCAGGACGCGTGACCCGGCCGGCACCCGGTAGCCGCCCAGTTCGGTGTCCCGCCGCACGAGCCGGGGCAGGATCGGTGCCGACGGGTAGAGCCGCAGTGCCTCCTCGAAGACCCGCAGGGTGTACGGCATCGCCGCCAGGTCTTCGGGGGTGGGCAGGTCGTCGCCCAGGACGCCGTCCACCTCGCGCTGGACCCGCTCCAGCACCTCGCGGTGCCGGGAGAGCAGGTAGAAGGCCCAGGTGAGGGTGATCGCGGTGGTCTCGTGGCCGGCGGCGAAGGTGGTGATGACCTCGTCACGCAGCTCCCGGTCGGTCATCCCCTGGCCGGTGTCGGCGTCGCGGGCGGCCAGCAGCATGTCCAGCAGGTCCCCGCCGCCGGTGGGGGCGTCGGGCCGCCGGCGTTCCGCGATGATCCGGTAGATGAGGTCGTCGAGTCCCCGCATGACCTCGTGGAAGCGCCGGTTGCGCGGGGTCGGCCAGGACGTCGGCGGGCTCAGCGGGTTCTGCAGCCGGTCGAAGGCGTAGTTGATCGCGACGTCCACCGCGTCCGGTCCGAGCCCGGCCAGGGTGCGGCTCACATCGGTGCTGAACATGCAGCGGCTGACGATGTCGAGGGTGACCCGCATCATCTCCGTGTGCAGGTCCACCACCGCGCCCGTCCGGTAGCGGTCCCCCATGTGCGCGATCTGCTCGGCCGCCGAGACCCCCATCGTCGCGAACATGCCCGCGAGCGCCTGCTTGGTGTAGATCGGCTGCATCATCCGCCGGTTGCGCAGCCAGCTCTTGTGGTCGTCGCTGGTCAGCAGCCCCTCACCGAGCACGAGCCGCAACGGGTTGTCCGGCCCGAGTTTCCCGAACCGGTCGCTGTCGGTCAGCACCTCAGCGGCCAACTCCGGGCTGGACACACCGTGCACCGCCACCGGCCCGAGCCGGTACTGAACCAGGTCTCCGTGGGCGGTGCGCCCCCGCTGCATGGCCTGGAGGATGTCGCGCCGGAAGTCCAACACGCTGCCCAGCAACGGCAGCCCGGCCGCCCTGGGGGCACCCGCCGCCACACCATCGCGTACGTCGGTCATCGCCATCGCCATCGCCCTCACTTCCGCGCCAGCGCGCAGACCCAGCCCAGCGAACGGCGCGGCTCCGACACGAACCGGGCGTCCTGGAACCCGGCCTTGGTGAGCCGTTCCACCAGGTCGTCCCCGGAGAGGATGTGCAGCCCCGCCCGCTGCGAGCGCTCCGTGAAACGCCGGCCGAAGAACCGCTGGGTCAGCGACGGTTCGTCGGCGGCCTCCCGGCTCATCTCCAGCGTGACGGCCACCTGGCCGCCCGGCTTGAGCACCCGGTACGCCTCGGCGAGGCCGGCCAGGGGATCCGGCCAGAAGTAGAAGGTCTCGATCGCGCAGACCTGGTCGAACGACGAGTCCTCGTACGGCAGTTGGGAGCAGTCCCCGTGCCGGATCTCGACCCGGCCGCGCGCGACGGCCGGCAGATTGCGCCGTACGGCCTGCTCGACCATCTCCATCGAGTAGTCCACCCCGGCGACGAATCCCTGAGCGGCCCGCCCCGACAGCAGCTTCACCGCCATGCCCCCGCCGCACCCGACGTCCAGCACCCGCTGACGGCCGCGCACGTCCATGTGCTCGATCGTCCACGCGGTGAGGCTCCGGTGCTGCACCGCCATCAGATTTCCGAAGAACCGCCCGGCTCGCCCGGTCGGCCTGCGGAAGTTGTCCTCCATGAGCTCCAACGGCCTTGCCAGCAGTGTGCCGATCATTGGTGTTCCTTTCCGGTCAGCCCTGCGTCCGTGTGGTGGTGCGGCGGTCGGGGTGAATCGGTCGAGTGGTCCACGGCTCCTCACCCCCGGGGGCCGAGTTCGGGCCAGGCCGCGCGGCGGACGGTGCGGTCCATCGCGGCCAGCCGCGCCCGCAGGAGCGGCCGGGCCGGTCCCGACACCGGCAGTCGGGGCGCCCGGGAGCGGTGCCAGGGCAGCGGTTCACTC
Organism: Streptomyces prunicolor NBRC 13075; assembly: GCF_000367365.1. Taxonomy (GTDB): domain Bacteria; phylum Actinomycetota; class Actinomycetes; order Streptomycetales; family Streptomycetaceae; genus Streptomyces; species Streptomyces prunicolor. The sequence goes on from NZ_BARF01000088.1 coordinate 28,783, forward strand.
GCGTCCGCTTCGCCCAGCAGGGCCGCGGCGAGGTAGGAGCCGTGCGCCACCGACATCGCGAGACCGTGCCCGTTGCAGCCGCCCGCGTACCAGACACCGGGCCGCCCCCGGACCGGCCCCACCACAGGGAGACCGTCCGCCGTCACCCCGATCCCGCCCGCCCAGCGGTGCGTGACCTCCACTCCGGCCAGCACCGGGTGCAGCGCCCGCAGCCACTGCTCCAGCCGGTGGAACGCGAACACCCGCAGTACGGCCCTACGGCGGGGCCCGGTCCCGTCCGGACACAGGGCGGTACCGCCCCCGACCACCAACCGTCCGTCCGTGGTGAGGCGGAAGTACGGGGCCAGCGGCACCGCATCGATCACCGCCAGGCCACCGTGCCCGAGGAGCGCCCGCGTCTCATGGCCCAACGGCTCGGTCGCCACCGCGTGCACCTCGAGCCCGAGCACCGTGCCCACCGGCAGCCCGAGCCCGGCCACCCCGGCGTTCACCGCCAGCACCGACTTCGGCGCCCGCACGGTGCCGTGCGGGAACAGCAGTTGGGGCTGCTGTCCGTCCCCGCCGCGCACCTCCCGCAGCGGGCTGCCGCCGTAGAGCCGTACGCCCTTGGCCACACAAGCCCTCGCCAAGGCCGCCGTCAGCGCGGCCGGGTCGAGAGTGGCGGAGTGCCGATGGAGCAGACCCGCGTGGTACGGCACGTCGACCCGGCGCCGGATGTCGGCGGCGCAGAGGACGGGCACCTCCAGGTCCAGGGCGCGATAGGCGGCGGCCTGCCGCGCCAGGGACGCAAGCCCGGCACGGGAACGCGCCGCGACGATCTGCTCCCCGTCCGCACAGGGCACACCGAGCCGGTCGCACAGCTCCACGACCTGTCGTACGGCCTCGACGCTGGCCCGGTGCATCCGGCGGGCGACGGCGGGACCGTGCCGCCGCACCGCCCGGTCGACCGGCGGCCCCACCCGGGGACCCAGCAGCCCGGTGCCCCGCCCACTGGCACCGGCCGCCGGCCGCCGCGCGTCCACCACCACGATGTCCAGGGAGGGTTGACGTTCCGCCAGGTGATAGGCGGTGGACAGTCCTACTAGTCCCGCGCCCACCACCGCGACATCGGCACCGATCGAGCCGCGCACGGTGGCCGGCGGGTCGGTGCCGTCCGGGTCCCCGGGCTCCCAGCAGGGCGTGCCCGGCGCGAACAGGGTCACCGGGGCGCCCCTTCCCCGGCCCCGGACAGCGACCCGAACCTCCGGTCGTGCCAGAGCAGCGGCCGCCCCGACGCCACCTGTACCACGGCCACCCTTCCCACCACGGCGCTGTGGTCGCCGTAGCGGCGGATGTCCTCGACCAGGCAGACCGACCAGCCGAGCGCGTCGCCGAAGACGGGTGCGCCCAGGACGCGACGGAGCGGGATCTCGCGGAACCGCTCGCTCGGTGAGACGGCCGGATCCGCGAATTGGGCGGCCCGCGAACGCTGGTTGTCCCGGAGCAGGTTCACCGCGAAGACGCCCTGGCCGCCGATCGCAGACAGCGTGTGCGAGCCGTTGCGCAGACAGGCGAGGAGGAGGGGCGGGCGGGCCGAGAGCGAGGTGAGGGCGGAGACGGTCATCCCGGTGGGCCGCCCGTCCCCGCCCTGGGTGGTGACCACGGTGACGCCGGAGGCGAGTTTCGCGTACAGGCGCAGGCAGTGCTCGGTGTCCGGGCCGGGCTCGTCCCGCAACTGTTCGCCCGGGTCCGGCGGCCGGGCCAGGGCGAGGTTCAGGGCGAGGTCAGCCATGCGCGGCGTCCACGAAATCGGCCGGCGACACCGTGCCGAGCAGACCCTGGAGGATCTTCTCGATGTTCGTACGTAACGTCGACTCGGCCACCGGGTCGAGGATCTCGGCCAGCGTGGGGATCCCCAGGTCGAACGAGGCCCGGAAGGTGACGGTGGTGCCGTCCGGGTGCGCCTCGCAGGCCCAACTGCCCTCGAAGGTCTCGAAGTCGCCGCTGAGCTGCTCGAACGCGATGGAGAGAGTCGCCGGCGAGAAGGTGTCGCGTTCCGTCCAGCGCATCAGCCCGTTGCGGAAGGAGACCGTCCACTCGGAGACCACGGAACCGTCCGGTCGCGGCGGCTGCACCTCCACCGCGCGGACCGTCGTGGTGAGTTGGGGGTATCGGCTGAAGTCGCTGATCCTCCGGTAGGCGTGCTCGGGGTCGATGCCTTGGGCTGTCATCCGGACTGTCACATGGCGCATGGGGTTCGTCCTCACTGACGTGGGTGGGCTGTCGTGACCGGCGGGGGGGGCGTCCTGCTGATATACCTCCTGACCGGTCAGCCGAGGCGGGTGTGCACGGCCCGCAGGGCTTCGGCGAGGGCGTCCAGGAAGAGCTGGGTCTCGTCGGCGTCGGCGATGGCCGGGGGCGTCAGCCGGAGCACGCGCGTGGAGTTGAGCGAGTGGTTGACCAGGACGCCGCGGCTCACCAGCTCCAGCAGCGTCTCGCCGACGGCCTGTGCCCGGACGAACTCGATCCCGATCAGCAGTCCCCGGCCACGGACCTCGTCCACCAGGCGTTCCTGGTAGGGGGCGCAGATCTCCTCGACCCCGGTGAGCAGTTGACGACCCAGCACGGCGGCCCGGCCCACGATGCCCTCGCGGTCGATCGTCTCCACCGCCGCCATCGCCGCGGCACAGGCGATCGGCGAGGCGCCGAAGGTGGAGGTGTGGAGGTAGGGGTCGCGGGAGAACGGACGGTAGGCGTCCTTGGTGGCGACCATCGCGGCCACCGGTACGACACCGCCGCTCAGCCCCTTCCCGACGAGGAGGACATCGGGCACCACACCCTCGGCGTCCACACCCCACCAACTGCCGAGCCGGCCAAGCCCGGTCTGCACCTCGTCCACGATCAGGAAGGCGCCGTACGTACGGCACAGCCCGGCCGCCTCCGCGAGATACCCGGGCGGCGGGATACGCACCCCGCCCTCGCCCTGCACCGGTTCGAGGATCACGCAGGCGCGGTCGCGGCGCGCACGGAGTGCCGTGTCCAGCTCGTCCAAGTCCCCGTAGGCGACCTGCGCGGTGTCCGGCAACAACGGCTCGAAAGGCTTCTGGTAAAGGGAGTTGGCGGTGACGCTCAGCGCCCCCAGGGTCTTCCCGTGGTACCCGGACACGGTGGTCACCAGCGCGTTGCGCCCATGGGCACGGGCCAGCTTCAGACCCGCTTCGGTGGCCTCGGCACCGGAGTTGACGAAGTGCACGTGGTCGAGCCCCGCCGGGGTACGCGCGGCCAGCGCGGCAGCGGCCTGCGCGGCGACGGGTTCCAGGAACACCCGGGTGGCCAGCGGATGCGCGTCCAACTGCCGGCGCACCGCGTCGAGTACGGCCGGGTGCCGATGCCCCAGGATGAAGACGCCGTAGCCCCCGAAGTCCAGGTAGCGGCGCCCGTCGTCGGTGTGCACCCAGACGCCCTCGGAACGCACCTCGGCCATGCCCCCGAGCACGGTGCCCATGACCGCGCGGCCGGTGCCGAGGTGGCGGCGGTAGAGCTCAGCGGTGTCGGGGGGTGGTGGTGTGGGGGGTGGGGCGGTGGTCTCTGCGGGGTGGGGTGGGAGGGGCCGTCTCTGCGGGGGTGGGGGTGGGAGGGGCCGTCTCTGCCGGGGCGGTACCGGCTACCCCAGCTGTGGTGGGAGTGGCCGCCCCTACGGAAGCGTGAGCCGCCACCTCCACGGCGGTCATGACGCCAGCTCCGTCGGCGTCTGAGCCGTCGGCGTCTGAGCCGTCGGACTCTGTGCCGTCCGTGACCGGAGCAGGCCACCTCGCCCAGTTGCCCAGCACTCCACGTTGCGTGCCAGCGCCGAGCGGATCGCGGCGCGGGTGGGGGCCGTGCCGCAGTGCGGTGTTCCCAGGTCGGACGCGAAGGGCAACTCCCGTTGGAAGACCAGCAGGAGCTCCGCGTAGTCCTGGAGCCGGCGCCGCACCAGCGCGGGGAAGGACGGTCCCTCCAGCAGCGGCAGCAGCAGCCGGTGCACCGCTTCCACGGGGATCAGCCGCGGCGGGTGCGGGCGTTCACCGTGGTACTCGGCGAACTCCAGGCAGATGTCGACGACCTCCCGCTGCAGGATGGCCTCGCGCCCGGCGGTCAGCCAGTACTCGCCCTGGGCGACGCCGGACCTGACCAGGTCGCCCACCGCGCGGGCCACCACGTCCTGCGGCACCATGTCGATCCGTGTCCCGGGCGAGCCCGGAAGCACCGGGACCTGGCCTTTGACGATCCCGCCCAGCGCCCGGGTCAGGCCCTGCACCCGGGCGATCCGGCCGGTGGACGAGTCGCCCATGACCAGGGACGGACGCAGGATGACCCCGGGGGCCTCGGTCGACCGTACGGCCTCCTCGGCCGCCGTCTTGGAGGCGAGGTAGGCCGCCGCCCCGGGGAAGCGCTCCTGTTCCTCGGGCGCGAGCGGGTTCGCCACGAACGCGGTGCTCATGTAGAAGAAGGGCGCGTCGGCGCGGGCCGCCAGGTCGAGCATCGACCGGGTGCCGTCCAGGTTGGTGCGCCAGATGTCGGCCGGGGTCAGCCGCCAGTTGGTGGCCGCGGCGGAGTGCACCACCACGTCCACCTCGGCGGCGAGGTCCAGCCGCTGAGCGGGCGAGAGCCCCAGACCGGGGGCTCTCAGATCCGCCGTCACCTCCCGTACCCGGGGGTCGTCCAGCGGTGCCCGGTGACGCAGGCAGATCAGGTCGTAGTCGTCGCAGAGCTCGTCGATCAGTGCCTGGCCGAGCACTCCGGCGGCGCCGGTGAGCAGCAGGGTGGGGCGTTGACTTCGAGGGCGGGACGGGCGGGACGAGTGGGATGGACCGGTGGGTTCTGGCGGCATGGTTCGGGAACTCCCATCGGGTGGAGGGGTGTTGGAGTGGGGTGGGAGGCGGTCGTGGAGAGGTGAGGAGTCGTGCCCGGGATCGGGATCGGGATCGGATCAGGCGACGGTGAGCGGGCCGTCCGCCAGGTGGGCCGCCAGCGGGCCGGTCATCCTGCACCGTGCGGGCGGGTGCAGGGACAGCCCGTTGGCGCAGGCCGCGAGGTGTCCGACCTCGTCCGAGCTCATGAAGTTGAGGCCGCCGAGCAGCTCCACCGCCCGCGGGACGATGCGGGCAAGGGCGTCCTGCACGCAGTACCGCACGTACAGCGAGTCGGCGAGCGTCGACTCGTCCGGGCGGCCCTCGTCGAGCCGACGCGCGACGCCCTCCGCGGCGGCCATCGCGCCCTCGGCCTCCACCAGCAGCCGGACCCGCTCGGACTCGGGCACCCGCTCGTTGCCCAGCACCCGCTCCACCAGCGCACTGGCGACCCCGAGATAGCTCCCCGTCATCAGCAGCTCGAACCAGACCAGCCCCGCGGTCTGCAGTTCGTCCAGGCGCCCCTCCGTGGCCGAGGTACGCAGCAGCAGCTCCGGCGGTACCAGCACATCCGTGAGGGTGACCTGGTCGCTCTCCGCTCCCGACAGGAAGGAGCTGGACCAGAAACCGCTGACGCTCACGCCCTCGCTCTCGGCGGGCACCAACGCCACCGCCAGCTCGTCACGTGCTCCCCGCTCACCGGGTACCAGGACACTGGCGGTGAGCAGATCCATGGACCGGGCTAGGCTGCACGGCCGCTTCACCCCGCTGATCCGCACCCCGTCGGGTCCCACCGTGGCGGTCATCGACGGGGAGAGGATGCCGGCGCCCGGACGCCCCTCGGCGAAGCCGGAGGCCACCAGGCGGTTGCCGGAGGCCACTCCTTCGACGAGCATCCACTCCAGGCCCTCGCCGTCGGTGACCAGGCCGACCAGGGTGGCCATGGAGAAGTGGTGCATCGTGGTGGCCACCGCCAGGGACGGCGACCTGCTGCCCAGGGCACGCTGCACCCGCAGGGCGTCCAGCGCGGTGGCGCCCTTCCCCTTGCAGGAGACCGGCACCACGAGCCCCGGACCGCCACTGTCGCGGAAGAGCCCGATACCGGGGCTGCGCGGACTCTCCAGCTCCATGAGCGGCACCGCCCGCAGACTCTCGTCGAGCCCCGGCAGCAACTTCGTCAGTACGGCGCGTTCGCGCTCCAGAAACCTCATGTGCTCCCCTGCTCCGGGACGACCCGGTCGCGCTGGACCCCGTCCGGCGGACGGGAATGACGGCAATGGCGTGACTGGCAGGACTGGCTGGACTGGCGGGACTGGCAGCAATGGCGGGAATGGTTGGCCAGGCCCTACAGCGCCCGGGTCGCGCGCAGCAGCTGCCACACCGCCGAAGGACCGGGCCGCCCCTGGAAGGCGATGTACTCGGGCAGCACCACATGGGGCGCCCATTTCCGCTTGTACTCGAGCTGTGCCGCGGCCGGGTAGATCCGTCCGCCGTGCTGGGCGAGCAGCCGCACGCAGCGCGTGAAAGTACGGCTCGCACACGGCAGTTCGTGCTCGTCGGAGAGACCGGTGAACGGCGTGAAACCGAAGTGCAGCCAGCCCGCGCCGTCGGCCGACATCCGCTCCATCGCGGTCGCGTTCAGCGCCTCCATCACCCCGGGTGGAGCGTCCGGGGAACGCCGGCTGAGGTCGTGGAGCCAGCCCGGTCGGCTGCCGAAGACCGGTGAGTAACTGATGTACCCGAGGGCCACCCCGCCGATCCGCCCCACGAACAACCGCCGGTGCCGCTGGGCCAGCCCGGTCCGCTCCCCCACCAGGAACCGCAGCTCCTTGGCACCGCCCTTGCCCTGGAGCCAGGCCCGGTCGATCAGATCCAGTTCGTTCTGCACCTCGTCGTCGGCGACGGAGGAAGCCTCGACCACCTCGAGGCCGGCACGCCGGGCCCTGGATATCTTGTTCCGCAGCCGTACGAAGGCCGATCCGCGCAGCGTGAACCGGGCCAGGTCGACCGCGTACGACGCCCCCAGCTGGTTCACCGTGAACCCGTGCGCCCCGTACAACTCCGCGTCGGCCCGCTGCAGTTGTACGGCCACCAGCCGCCGCGGCCGGGCCTGCGCCGCGAAGGCGTCCAGCAGACCGGCGCGCTGCTCCTCGGCCGCGAAGGGGCCCGCGAACTGCAGCAGGTGCCGCCCCGACCGGCGATAGACACAGGTGCCGTCGAAGCGCGGATCTCGGAAGTATTCATTGCCCTGATTGAGGGCGAGGAACGAGCTCGGATTGTCGCTGTGCCGGACCAGGGTCTCAAAGACGGACGGCATCGGCACCCCTTCGGGATTCACCGGAATTCTCTCCGGTCGAATGCGAGTACGCCCGCTCGAAATCGACGTACGCCGGATGCGGATGCGGTTCAAAAAGCACCCCGAACGGCTTGAGTGAATTCCCGAACAGGGCACGGTCTCCCAGCAGGTGCAGAGGGAGAGCGAGCAGCGCCCATTCCGGCTTCACCAGCAGCGCCCACAGACCGGCGACGACGCCCGCGGTCACGAGGCTGTGCATGGTGTTGTACGCCACGAAGTACCAGCGCGAGATACGCCCGTCCCGGCTTCTCCGGAATGCCAGGGCGCCGGGGAGATAGCCGATGGCGTCGATGACGACGAAGAGCGCGATGAACACCGCCCACCGGATCTCCGAAAAATGCCGCACGGCGAGCGCGGAACATACGGCCAGGCCACCCAGCCATTCCAAGCGCAGCAGCAGGAAGGTGGTTCTCGTCTCGAATCTGTTTTCCGCATCCATGTGCCCTCCACCCTTCACCCTTGTTTACGGGGGAAGCGAAGGAAACCCTCACAGGAAAACAAATACAGAATTAATCACTTTTACGATAACCCCACGATGCCGGAGTCGGTTGCGAGGGGTCGGTGGCCTCATGTCCGGGTCACCCCTGCTGCTCCTCGCCCAGCAGGAGCCCCGAGTCGCGGCGCCAGGCTTCGCCCTCGGGTGTCCAGGTGACGCGGGTGCCGAGGGTGATCCAGACGCCGAACTGTCCGGGAGACAGCTCAGCGTGCTGCTGCACCCAGACGCTGTTCAGGCAGAGTTGCACGCCGCAGTTCTTGGAATCGGACAGGCCGCGCCAGCCGCAGTTCCAGCTGACGTCCAGACTCAGTGGCCCGAGCGCGGAGACCATCCGGTCCAGTTCCTCCTCGGTGGCGTCGTCCTCGGGCTCGCTGTCGGCGGTACCGAAGGGCAGGGTCGTGTCCAGGGAGAGCATCACGCCCTCGGGCAGCGGCCAGAGGTCGGCCAGCTCGGGGCCAAGACGTAGGTCCGCCGTGAGCCACGACCTCGGCTGCTCCGCGTCGAACGCGATGGCATCACGGCGCACGAGTTCGTCCAGGAAGGGGAAGACGACGGGATCCCGGTCCGCGACCATGCGGGCGGTGCCGAAGGAACGAAGAGCGTACGCGTACTGCTCGGCCGTGCTGATCGGTTCCAGCCGGGGCCAGGGGTCGGTGGACCAGTCGGCCAGATCGCGCATGATCGCCCGCGCCCGCGCCAGCGCACTCGCGGCGTCGGGAAAGGATTCGAGCACTGGATAGAGCATCGAGGCCAAGAAGCGTGCCTTTCGGGGACAGGGACAGGGGCGGACGCGCCGTCGCCGTACGCATCCGCCCGCGTCCCGGGGATCACAGCTCGAGGTCGGACAGCGGTGGGCGGTTCAGCAGGAGTGCCCGTTCGGTGAAGAGTAGGCATGTCCCTCGACGCGGCCTTCGTCGGCGTCGCGGATCCGGACCCGCCACGGCGAGGTCGTCTTCCACGAGCACCCGCGGAGGCAGACCGTCAGGTGCGGTCGTCGTGCTGATCTCAACCCCCCGGATCAGGTCGAACCGTCCAACGGCGGTTTGCCGCGGCCGGATTGCGGCTAGGGTGCTGACGGCTCACGCCGAGGCGCACGGGCCGGGAGCGGGGATCCGCGGGGCGGTCATGGGGTCACGGTCGCCGGAGAGTGCATCGGACACGACGGGGGCTCGGGTTGGATCACGGCGGGCGGCAGCGGAACAAGGGCACCACCCCAGGTCGACCGGACGCGGTGAACGGGTGACCGGCCGGCCGGCGCCATCGGTGCTGCCCCCGTCGCTGCGCCCGTGGCTCGGGCTGATCGCGGTCCTCGCCGCGCTGGTGGTCGGCGCGCTCGGGGTCCTGTACTCCGGTCACAGCGAGCCCGGCACGGTGGACCGGTGGATCATCCAGCCGACGGCGGACACTCTGGGGCCACCGTGGCGGCGCGTCGCCCTGGCCCTGGACTTCCTGGGGGAGCCCGTGGGGTCGGCGGTGCTGATCGTGGCCGGCGTGGTGGGCTGTCTGCTGCTTCGGCGTCCCCGCGCGGCGGTGCTGGTCGTGGCCGGCGTCGGCACGACCGTGGGGGCGACCACACTCATCAAGCATCTGGTGGGACGCACCATCCACGGCCCCGGCAACCTGTCCTACCCGAGTGGGCACACCGCCTTCGCCACCGCGCTCGCCCTCATGGCGGCGCTGCTCGCGACCCGCCGACTCGGCCTCGGCAGGACGGCCGGCACGTCCTTCGTGCTCGGCTCGGCGCTGGTCGCCGGCGCCGCCATGGGCTGGGCACAGGTCGGACTGGGCGCGCACTATCCGACCGACGTCCTCGGCGGCTGGTGCACCGCACTGGCGGCGATTCCGGCCACCGCGTGGCTGGTCGACCGGATCGCCGACCGGATGACCGACTCCGGTCGGCGGGAACACCGCTGACGTCACGTCACCTCACGACAAGCGGCGGAACACCGGCTTCACGGGTCGCCCGACCAGCCAGGGGGTGGGGTCGGCGGCGTCCAGCGCCTTCCGGTACACCGCACACGCCTCGGCCACCACGTCGACGGTACGGTCGATGTCCTCGTCGTCGAGTGCGTTGCTCACCACGAAGGAGGGGGCCAGCACTCCGCCCGCGAGGAGCCGGCGCAGGAACAGGGTGCGGTACTGCTGCGACGGTTGCCCGTTCTCGTCGAGGGTGGCGAAGACCAGGTTGCTGGCCCGGCCCCGGACGACGAGGTGGTCGCCGACGCCCATGCCGTCCGCGACCTCGCGGACACCGGCGGCCAACCGCTCGCCCAGGGCGTGCAACCGCGCGGTGACCCCCTCTTCGACGTAGGTGGTCTGCACGGCCATCGCCGCTGCCAGGGAGTGCGTTTCCGCGCCGTGCGTGGTGGACAGCAGGAACACCCGGTCGCCGGAGTGACGCAGTCCGCCCCGCTCCATCAGGTCGCGGCGCCCGGCCAGCGCGGAGACGGCGAATCCGTTGCCCAGCGCCTTGCCGAACGTGGAGAGGTCGGGGACGACGCCGTACAGGCCCTGGGCGCCCGCCTCGGACCAGCGGAAGCCGGTGATCATCTCGTCGAAGATCAGTACGCAGCCGTACCGGTCGGCCAGCTCGCGCAGGCCGGCGAGGTAGCCCGGCGGCGGCTCGGTGGCTGTGGCGGGTTCGAGGATCAGGCAGGCGATCTCGTCCGGGTACCGGGTGAGCATCTCCTCCGTGGCGGCCAGGTCGCCGTAGGGGAAGGAGGCGATGAGGTCGGTGGTGGCCGCCGGAATGCCGGCGGACATGGGTGTGGTGCCGATGAACCAGTCGTCGACGGAGAAGAACGGGTGGTCGGAGCAGAGGGCCACCCGCGTGCGGCCGGTGGCGGCGCGGGCGAGGCGTACCGCGGCGGAGGTGGCGTCGGAGCCGTTCTTCGCGAACTTCACCATCTCGGCGGTCGGCACGGTGGCCAGGAAGCGCTCGGCGGCCTCGACCTCCACGATGGACGGCCGGACGAAGTTGCTGCCGCGGCCGAGTTCCCGCCGCACGGCCTCGATCACGCGTGGGTGGGCGTGACCGAGGCTGACCGACCGCAGGCCGGAGCCGTACTCGATGTAACGGTTGCCGTCGACGTCCCACACGTGGGCACCGCTGCCGTGGCTGATGACCGGGGCCAGGTTCTCGGGGTACTGGTCGTCGCCCTTGGCGTAGGTGTGAGCGCCCCCGGGGATCATGGCGTGCAGCCGCTCGTTGGCTGTCCGCGACAGGGGCAGGTCAAGCACTTCGGTGTCCACGAGGACCTCATCTTTCTCTGTGCTTCAGGACCTCGGCGAGGCTCGGCGCCTCGCGGTCCCGTTGGGACATCAGTGCAACCGGCAGCGGCCAGGGAATGGCGAGCTCCGGGTCGTCGAAGGCGATGGTGACGTCCTCGGTCGGATCGTGCGGGCGGTCGATCCGGTACGAGGTGTCGGCGGTGTCGGTCAGTGCCTGAAAACCGTGCGCGCATCCCGCGGGAATGTAAAGAGTTGGCTGTGATTCTCCTGTGAGTTCAAAGGAAGTCCAATGGCGGTAGGTCGGGGAATCCGGCCGCAGATCCACGACGACGTCGAAGACCCGCCCGTACGAGCACCGCACCAACTTGGCCTCGCCCGCGCCGGATCGCAGGTGCAGACCGCGCACCACGCCCCGGACCGAGCGGGACAGGCTGTCCTGGACGAAGGCGTCCGGGTCGAGGCCCACCGAGCGGACCACGTCGGCGTCGAACGTGCGGCAGAAGAAGCCGCGTTCGTCGGCGTACGGCGTCGGTTCGAAGAGGAACGCGCCGGTGATCTCCGGGACTTCGGTCGCTTTCATGGAGACTCCTGGCGGGCGTGAGCATGGGTGTGGTCGGTCGCGGGGAACACGGCCGCGGTCAACGAGCCGAACTGGTCCCGCAGTTGGCGGGCGGCGGCCAGGTTCCGCTCGGCGAGGGTCCCCCGTAGCTCGGCCGATCGCTTCTCCAGCGCCCGGAATTGCTCCAGCAACCGGTCGGCGTCGACCTCGCGCGCCGGGTGGCAGTACGCGCCGAGGCCCATCCGGTCCATGAGCGCGTCGCTCTTCGCCGCATAGCTGAGGGCGAGCACCGGTGTGCCGGTCTTCAGCGCGCAGATCAGGTTGTGGTAGCGGACCGCCACCACGGTGTCGGCGGCGACCATCTCGTTCATCAGGTCGTCCAGGGAAGTCGGTTCGGCGGCGGTGACCAGCGGTGAGTCGACCGCGTCGAGGATCGCGGCGACCACCGTGGCATCGCAGCGGTCGCCGGTGAGGAGCCGGACCGGTCTCCCCTCCTCGACCAGCGTGCGGACGAACCGGATCGTCCCGTCGAGGTAGCGCCGGTATATCTCGTCGGCCCGGGCGCGGTCGTCGTTGCCGCCGTGGAAGTCCATGACGCCGACGCAGACCGTGCCGGGCGGGCCCGAAGGCATGCTTGTCCGCGGCGCAGGCAGGGAGAACGCGAGGTCCGGGTAGACCTCGTCGCGCGCGGTGTCCACGCCCATCGCCCGCATCGCGTCCCGGGACTGGGCGTCCCGGTACGACCGGTACGCGGCCAGCCGCCCCGACCAGCGGACCAGGGCGCGGGTGGGCCGGTTGCGGATCTCGGCGGCGCCGACGCTTACCAGCGCGACCCGGGTGCGCATCAGCCGGCCGCTCGCGCAGAGCAGGAACAGCGAGTACGGGAAGCCCCACGGCCGTAGCGGCAGGGTGGCCTCCAGGACGCCCATGCCCGGCACGATCACCACGTCGTGCTTCCGCACCCAGGCGGCGGTGCGGAAGATGTCGACGAACTTGCCCAGACCCTTGGACGCGATCGAGCCCGCGCGTGACGCGGTCCGGTACTCGGCGCGGTTCCAGTGCATCCGGGTGGCGGGGATCCCGAACCGGGCCGTCACGGCCTCGGGTCCGCCGCACAGGGCGTCCACGACCGCGTCCGGGTGGTCGGCGCGGAGGTATGCGAGGACGGCTTCGAGCGATCCGTCGTTGCCGAGGTTGCCGGAGCCGAGCAGGCCGAACACCCCGACGCGCACCGGCCCTTCGGGCGCTGACGTCATGCGCGCCTCCCCTCGCGGCCGGCGACGAGGGCGTCGACGGAGACCGTGAGCTGGGCCGGGTCGACCGGGGCGCGGTCCTCGACGCGCTCGCCTGCGCCCGGCCGGACCCGGCTGGTCATCCAGGAAGCCAGGTGGCGGTAGCAGGCGCGCCGGTCGGCCGGGGACAGCGGTGCCCGCCGGATCGCCGAGGCGAAGCCCCAGATGTACTCGGCGAGCAGGCGGGGCGTCGGGTGCAGCGCGCCGGCCCGGCGCGGGTCCAGGTTGACGCAGCGGGCGCGCTTGGAGGGGTTCGCGCGTTCGGCGCGGGTGGGGTGGTCGCGGCGGAAGTAGAGGAGTTCCGGGACCTGGTGGAAGCGTCCGTGCAGGGTGATCTCGGCGACGAACGTGCGGTCCGCGTGGTGGTAGCTGTCCATCGGTTTCACCCGGCGCAGCACGTCGGCTCGGATCACGCCGTAGAAGTCGTCGCCGCCCGGCTCGAACAGCAGGCTGCGGAAGCGGTCGGGTGCGTGCGGGGAGTCGGTGGCGAGCGTGTAGTCGTAGGGCACCGTCACCTGGCCGTCGCCGTCGATGACCGCCTGGTCGGTGTGCGCGAGGATGACGTCCGGCCGCTCGTCCAGTGCTTCTATGCAGCGCGTCAGCAGGTCGCGGCCGTAGAGGTCGTCGTGCGAGGCCCACTTGAAGAGTTCGCCGCGGGACTCGGCGAAGACGTGGTTGTGGTTCGGCGTGGCGCCGATGTTGCGGGGCAGCCGGAGGTAGCGGATGCGGGAGTCCTGCGCGGCGTACTTGCGGCAGATGTCCTCGGTGGCGTCGGTCGAGGCGTTGTCGGAGACGACCAGTTCGAAGTCCTCGTAGGTCTGGCCGAGGAGGGCGTCGAACGACTCGGCCAGGTACTCCTCGCCGTTGTACACGGGCAGGCCGATGCTCAGCCGCGGTCGGTCGGTCATGAGGTCCTCACTTCGGGGATGGGATCGCGGTGGCGCTCGCGCAGGGCGGAGCGCAGTTGCAGCCACCACACGGCCGAACCGCTGATGGTCGCGGCGGCGACGCCCCAGGCCGAGCCGGCCGTGCCGCCGAGGGCAGCCCCGCCGAGCCCGCCGCCGACGTAGCAGGCGGAGGCGAACAGCTGGCATTTCAGGCTGCGCCGGGCCGCGCCGAGCGCGCGCAGTCCGGCCGCGGCGCCGGTGCCGAGGCCCGCTCCGGCGACGCTGAGGGTGATCTGCACGATGAGGTGCGAGGAGGAGTGCCAGACGTCGCCGAGCGCCAACTCGCCGAACCTGCCCGGCATCAGCAGCAGCGCCGAGCCCCAGAGCAGCGCTCCGGTGGCCTGTCCCCCGCCGAGGAAGAGGCAGAACCTGCCCAGTCGGTGCGGGGCCTGCCGCAGCACGCGTGCCGCCTCGGGGACGGTGACCAGGGACAGCCCCATCAGTACCGCGAGGAAGGGGCCGAGGAGGAGTTCGGCGCCACGCACCGCGCCCACCGCGCTCACTCCGACGATCGCGCCGAGGCCGTACGCCCGGAGCTGGCTCGCGCCGCTGAGGCTGACGTTCTCGACCAGGTACCGGTAGCCGAGATCGCGCTGTTCGCGCAGCCACCCGCGGGCCTGTGCGGTGCGGGGCCGGATGCCGGACTGGACGCAGCCGTACCCCGCCGCCACCGTGGCGGACGCGCCCCAGGCGAGCACGAAGGCGGCCACGGTGCCGACATGGGCCGCCACCACCATGGCGGGGATGAGCGCGATGCCCCACACGATGTCGTTGACGAACGCCTTGCGCCCGTCGCCGGCGGCGAAGAAGGAGAACCGCCAGGCGTCCTGGAGCAGCAGCCCCGGCATCATCAGACCGAGGGCGGCGAACGCGGGCCCCACCCGGCCGCCGAGCCCGAGCCCGGCCGCCAGGCACAGCACTCCGAGGGCCGTGCCGACGCAGAGCGCGGTACCCGTCGAGCGGGCCACCGCCCCGCGCCAGGACGGCTCCGGTACTCCGCTGAAGCGCACCACGAGCGGGTCGGTGGCCAGGCCGCGGGAGACGTTGAGCACCACGCCATAGGTCACCCAGGCGAGGCTGAACACGCCGAACGCGGTCACGCCCAGCGAGCGGGCCACGTAGATGCCCACCGCGAAGTTGCTGATGCTGGAGGCCGCCTGGTCGGCCAGTCCCCAGGACAGCCGCCCGACGAGGGCCCGCTTGGCGGACCGGGCGGGTCTCGCCGTTGTCCGAGGATTCTCCCCGTCGGTGGTCATCGGCGTCATGTCTTGATCAGCCCGGCCTCGTGCAGCGCACCGGCCGCGTCGGCGACGGTGTCGAACGGCAGCCCGGACCGCTCGGCGACGTCCAGCAGACTGTGCTCGCCGTCGGACAGGTTGAGCACCCAGAGCATGGCCATCTGGGCCTGCTTGGTGTCGCTGCGCCCGCCGAGCGCGTCGTACAACCCGCGCCGGCCCAGCTGTGGTTCGCCGTAGGGGCTGAGGTTGAGGTACCGCCGGTTGCGGTCGAGAACGGCGAACGCCTCGCGGCAGACGGCGAGGGTGTCCGCCATCGCCGTCGGGGAGACGTAGTCCAGGTTGTCCGCCGAGGTGTGGTACTCGGGGTAGCCCGCGTACGGGGTCCGGGTGAGCGAGCCCACGCCCAGGTTGAAGCCGGGCGAGCAGTACTGCCGCTCGTCGTAGCCGTACGGGGTGAACTCGTTGACCTGGTGCGGGCGTTCGGACGCGGCCAGCACGTGCCGCAGCACCCGGTCGATCTCCGCGTCACCGCGTCGGCTTTGTTTGTACGTCAGTTGACCCGAGTCGCCTGCGCAGGCCAGCACCAGCCCGTGCTTGACCCGGTCCACCCGTTCCGCGTTGCGGGCCAGCCAGGTGATCGCCCCGATGGTGCCGGGCGCGTAGATGAACCGGTAGGTGTAGTACGGCGTTTGCTCCGCCAGCGCGCGGGCGAGGAACGTCGCCACCGCGATGCCGGCCAGGTTGTCGTTGGCCAGCGACGGGTGGCAGGTGTGGCAGGAGACGATCACCTCGTCGGCGACCTGTCCGGGGACCACGTGCTCGGCGTACGTGAGGTGCCCGTCGGCGAGCGTGGAGTCGATCCGTACCTCGTACTCGCCGTCCGGCAGCGCGTCCAGGGTCTCCTGGGCCAGGCAGAAGCCCCACTCCGGCTTGTAGTAACTGGTGCGGTACGGCACCCAGTTCGGCTGGTCCGGCAGGGTGTGCAGGTGGGCGCGCAGCTCGGACAGGGGCATGGTCCTCGCGACCGGCACGCTGTAGCCGAGGACGTGCAGGCTGGACGCGGCGAAGTCGACGACCCGCCGGCCGGTGCTGTCGGCGATGTACGCGTCCCGGATGTTCCACTCCTGCGGCACCGTCCAGTCGAGGACCTGTGTCCCGGTCGGCACCTCGTGCACCTGGAGCGGGAGGTACTCGCCGACGATGTCCAGGGTGGCGCGCACGCCGTCGCCGGTGATGCTCCGGCAGAGCGGGTACAGCCGCTCCACCAGGCCGTACATTTCCTCGCCCGTGTCGGTCATCGGCGCCACCGCAGGGTGTCGTCGACGGTGCCGGCCTCGGTCGCCGCGCGCAGCACGGCGAGGCGGGTGAAGCGCTGCTCGAAAGCCTCCCGGGTCAGGTCGAACTTCCGGTAGGCGTCGGCGAGTTCGAGCGCGCCCTGCTTCACCGTCCACTCGCAGTCGAAGCCGGGGATCGCGTTGCGGAAGCGCGAGAAGTCCACCCGGTACGAGCGCGGGTCGGCGCCGTTCTCGCCGGTGATCACCACCTTCGCGCCGGCCACCGCCTCGGCGACCTGGTCGGCGATCTCGGCGACCGTGACGTTGTTGATCTCGCTGCCGATGTTGAACGCCCGGTCGTGCACCGCCTCGCGCGGTGCGGTGAGCGCGGCCGTGAAGGCGCGGGCGATGTCGGCGGCGTGCACCAGCGGGCGCCAGGGAGTGCCGTCGGAGAGCACCAACACCTCGCCGGACAGCAGCGCGTGGCCCACCAGGTTGTTCAGCACGATGTCGGCGCGCAGCCGGGGCGAGTAGCCGAAGGCGGTGGCGTTGCGCATGAACACCGGGGTGAAGTCGCCGTCGGCCAGCGCGTGCACGTCGTCCTCGACCCGCACCTTCGACTCCGCGTACGGCGTCACCGGGCGCAGCGGGGCGTCCTCGGTCACCAGGCCGTCGCCGCCGGAGGCGCCGTAGACGGAGCAGGTCGACGCGTACAGGAAGCGCCGAACTCCGGCGTCACGGGCCAGCTTTGCCAGGCGTACGGACGCGTGGTGGTTGATGTCGTAGGTGAGTTCCGGCGCCAGCGATCCCAGCGGGTCGTTGGAGAGGGCGGCCAGGTGGATCACGGCGTCCACCCCGGCCACGTGCTCGGGGGTGATGTCGCGCAGGTCCACCCGTACCCCGGGCGGGTCGGCGGGCTGCGGACCGAGGACGGAGTCGGCGAACAGGCCGGAGTCGAGGCCGACGACCTCGTGTCCGGCGGCGGTGAGGATCGGGGCCATGACGGTGCCCAGATAGCCCTGGTGTCCGGTCAGTAGTACGCGCAAGGTGTTCAACCCCCCAGGTTGAGCGTGAGTTTGGTGACGGCGAACGCCTCGGCGTATCGCGCGTGGCATTCGATGCCGCGGATCCGGGCGAGGCCCAGGAAGGCCTCCCGGTCGTACCAGGGCCGGTGTCGCTGCGAGGCGTAGTGCTCCTGCAGCAGCCGCACCTTCTGTTCGGCGGTCTCCGGCGACAGCGGCTGGTACGCCGCCATGCGGCCGAGATCGCCGTCCCACTTGACGATCTCGTAGCCGAGCACGAGGTGGTCGCGGAACGCGGTGGGTATCAGCTGGGCCAGGCCGCGGTGGTCCTGGTGCGCGTCATCGGTACGCGGGGCCAGGATCAGGTCCGGGTCGGTCCGCTCGCGCAGTTCCTCGACCGCGGCCTTGGCCTCGTCCCAGTGCGTGGGCAGCCGGCCGTCCGGCAGCTTGTGCACGGTCAGCCGCAGGTCGGCGCCCGGGCAGAAGGCGGTGAGCGCGGCCTGCTCCTCCTGCTCCCGCTCAGTGCCGCCGCCGGAGAGCACCAGTGCGTCGACGCGGATGCCGGGCCGGGCCTGGCACAGCGTCAGCAGGGTGCCGCCGGCGCCGATGGCGATGTCGTCGCAGTGGGCGCCCACGACGACGATCCGGTCGAGAGGACCGGCTCCGAGCCTGATCACGCACGCACCTCTGCGCTGTCCCGCTCCCACACGGCCCACGGGCGGTCGCCCCGGGTGTAGGCCTCGTCGAGCGCTGCGCGCTCCTTCACAGTGTCGGTCGGCTTCCAGAAGCCGCGGTGCTGGTGCGCCACCAGCCGTCCGCGCTTGGCCAGTTGGGCGCATCCGTCGGCGACCAGGTCCCCGTTCTCCGGTATGTGGTCGAAGACCTCCTGGCGGAGCACGAAGTAGCCGCCGTTCTCCCACAGCGGCATGTCACTCACCGCAGTGATGCCCCCTACGAGGCCGTCCTCGCCCAACTCCACGCAGTGGAACGAGGATTGTGGCGGTACGACCATCATCGACGCCCCGGCGTCGCGCTGGGCGAACCGGTCGATCATCTCGGGCAGCGGGGCGTCGGTGAGCACGTCGGCGTAGTTGGCGAGGAACATCTCGTCGCCGTCCAGATGGTGCCGCACCCTGCGCAGCCGCTCCCCGATCGGTGACTCGATGCCGGTCTGCGCGAAGGTGATCGTCCAGTCGGCGATGTCGGTGGACAGCAACTCGGTGCGCCCGCCCCGCAGGACGAAGTCGTTGGACGCCGTCTCCTCGTAGTTGAGGAAGAAGTCCTTGATGTGGTGCGCCCCGTAGCCGAGGCAGAGGATGAACTCCTTGTGCCCGAAGTGCGCGTAGTAGCGCATGACGTGCCAGATCAGCGGGCGCGGCCCGACCATCGCCATCGGCTTGGGCACGTCGTCGGAGGTTCCGTTGCGCATGCGCATCCCGTAACCGCCGCAGAACAGGACGACCTTCATGCCGTGACCTCCTTCAAGACGCCCTCGACAACGCTCAGTTCCGGGATCGGGAAGACCAGCCGGCCGCCCCACTCGTGCACGAACGACAACTGCTCGACCAGCTCGGCCCGCAGGTTCCACGGGAGGACGAGGACGTAGTCCGGCTTGTCGGCGGCTATCTGCTCGGGCGGCAGGATCGGGATGCGGGTGCCCGGGGTGAACCTGCCGTGCTTGTACGGATTGCGGTCGACCGTGTACGTGAGCAGGTCGGGCCGGATGCCGCAGTGGTTGAGCAGGGTGTTGCCCTTGCCCGGGGCGCCGTAGCCGACGACCGTCTCGCCGCGCTCGGCGGCGTCGATGAGGAACCGCAGCAGATCCCGGCGCACCTTGGCCACCCGGGCGGAGAACTCGGTGTACCCCGACAACTCCTGCAAGCCGGCGGCCTTCTCCCGGGCCAGCACGTCGGCCACCCGCTGCGACGGCTCCCCCGCCACCTCGGCGGGCCGGGCCCACAGCCGGATGGAGCCGCCGTGCGTGGGCAGCAACTCGACGTCCACGAGGGCGAGTCCGCCGCTCGCGAGGGCCCGGATCGCGGAGGCGACCGTGTAGTACTGGAAGTGCTCGTGGTAGATCGTGTCGTACTGGTTGTCCTCGATCAGGGTCAGCAGGTGCTGCACCTCGATGGAGACCCAGCCGTCGTCGGCGACCAGCGCGCGCAGCCCCTGGGTGAAGCCGACGACGTCGGGGATGTGCGCGTACACGTTGTTGGCCACGACCAGGTTCGCCGGGCCGTGCTCGGCGCGGACGGCCGAGCCGGTGTCGGGGCTCAGGAACGCCGTGTGCGTGGGCACCCCCGCCTCCCGCGCCGCGGCACCGACGTTCACCGACGGTTCGATGCCGAGGCAGCGGATCCCGCGGTCCACCACATGTCTCAGCAGGTAGCCGTCGTTGCTCGCGACCTCGACCACGAAGGCGTCGGGACCGAGCGCGAGGCGCTGTACGGCATCGGCGACGTACGTGCGCGCGTGTTCCACCCAGGAGGTCGAGAACGAGGAGAAGTACGCGTACTCCTTGAACGTCTCCTCCGGCGTGATCAGCGGCGGGAGCTGCGCGAGCCAGCAGTCGGTGCAGACCCGCAGGTTCAGCGGGTACGTCTGCTCCGGCCGGTCCAGTTGGTCCGCGGCGAGAAAGCTCTCACACGGTGGTGTCGCTCCAAGATCGACGACGCTCGTCGTCGCTTCCGAGCCGCAGAGTCGGCATCGTGTCATCTGCTGTCCCCATCCCCCCTGCTCGCGCGGGTGTCCCCGCCGCGAGCCAGTGCTGACCGACCCGCGATCGCGGTGCGGTACTCCTCCAGCAGGCGCTCCAGGCCGACGGCCGGGCTGAATCCCTGCTCGTAGCGGCGCCGGGCCGCCTGCCCCATCTCCCGGTTGCGGGCCGGCTCGGCCGCGATCCGGCGTATGCGGGACGCGAGCGAGGCGGGCTCGCCCGGCCGGTGCAGCAGCCCGGTGACGCCGTCCTCGACGAGTTCGACGAAGGCGCCGTGACCGGCGGCGACGGTCGGCACCCCGGCCGCCATCGCCTCCACGACCACCAGGCCGAACGCCTCAAGCCACGTCGAGGGAGCCACCACGGCGACCGACCGCGCGATGGCCTCCCGGCACTCCGCCGCGTCCAACAGGCCGACGTAGCGCACGTCGTCGCGGCCCGCGGCCCAGGCGGTCACCTCCGGCTCCAGCGGCCCGGTGCCGGCGATCACGAGCGGTACGCCCACACCGCCGCCCGCCGCGATCTCGTCCCACGCGGTCATGAGCAGCCGCACGCCCTTGGCCTCCGCGAGCCGGCCGAGATACAGCACATGCTCGCCGTCACCCGTGCGGCGACTGCCCGGCTCCGGCACGAAGTTGTGCTTCACCGCCAGCCGCTCGGCCGGCATGCCGGACCGCACCAGGACGTCACGCTGCGCCGCGGAGATGCAGAGGAACCGCTCCACGCCGGACCACCAGCGCCGCCGGTTGACCGACAGGCTGACCGCGAGCGGCACGGTCGCCAGGCGGGAGTTGCGGTAGCAGCCGTGCCGGACGGCGGGCAGCGGCGTCGAGCCGACGCACTCGGTGCACGGTCGGCCGTCCCGCTGGAGTGTGCCGGGCGGGCAGACCTGGGTGTAGTTGTGCAGCGTGGCGACGGCGGGCACATCGGCGTCGGCGCAGGCGGCGAGCACGGCGGGCGACAGGAGCGGGAAGACGTTGTGGACGTGCACCACGTCCGGCCGCTCGGCGCGCAGCTTGGCGGCGAGCTCCGTACGTACGGCCGGGTTCCACGGCACCAGGAGCGGCACCGCGACCTTGCCGAGGAGGGAGCGGGCGCCGATGTCGTCGCTGCGCCGCTCGAACACCTCGACCCGGTGGCCGGCCGCGCGCAGCAGCTCCACCTCCTGGTCGACGACCTTGTTCTCCCCGCTCGGCTGCGCCGAGTTGTAGCGGTTGTGCACCACGAGAACGTGCATGCTCACTTCGCCTCCGATCTACGGGCCCAGCGCGGGACGTGCCGTCGAGGGGCTTCGGGCAGCGCGAGCGGAACGGCCCGGGCGGGTACCGCCAACAGCGAGGCGGCCAGGGCCAGATGGAGCAGATACGGCGAGGCGTCGCCCAGACCGGCCTCGGTGTACGAGGCGATCGCGCAGTAGCTGATCAGGAAGATCGCGCAGGCCCGCTGCAACGACGGCGGGCGCAGCAGCGCGACGCCGCCCAGCACGGCGATGATCAACGCGACGAGGGTGACGCCGATCAGACCCTGCTCGTTGTAGACGGCCAGCCAGCTGTTGTCGATCGGCAGCCCGCCGAAGGACTTGTCGCCCAGGCCCACGCCGAACGCCTGCTGCGCGGCGGACCGGGGCTCGGCCAGCAGGGCGTTCCAGACCTTGGCCCGGCCGGTGAGACTGGAGAAGTTCTCCTGGCTCTGTCCGCGCAGGAACCAGGTCTGCAGCGCTGAGGCGAAGCCGACCGCGGCCACCGTGGAGATCAGCACCGCCCAGGTGAAGAAGCGGCGGGCCGCGGCGCTGGTCAGGATGAGCGAGCCGATCGCCAGCGCCAGCCCGAGGAGCAGGCCGAGCGTGGCCGTCCGGGTGTGGGTCAGCGCGAGCAGCACCAGCGACGGCACGATGACCAGTACGGCGCTGGTCCGGTCGGTCCGCCTGCCGATGACGAGCAGCGCGGTGAGCCCGATGATCACCGCCGCGTACTGCCCGATCTGCGGCGGGGTGAGCGGCCACAGCGCGCCGACGAGGCGTCCGCCGTAGAGGCCGGGCAGGGCCTTGCCCGGGGAGACGAGCAGGCCGAGGGCCACCGAGCCGAGGACCGCGAAGTAGGCCCGGATGTGGTAGCGGACGAACGTGAGACTGCCGTCCCACCAGCGGCTGAGCAGCCACAGTGTGCCGACGAAGAGAGTCAGCCGGAAGCAGCGGAACAGCGCGCCCATCCCGGACTCCAGGCTCGCGCTGGCGATCACGCTGGACACCAGCAGCAGGGAGAGCAGCAGTACATAGGCGCTGGCCCTGATCCGCACCCGCTGGTTGACCACGAGCGCCAGCGTGAACGCGGCGACCAGCGAGCCCATCGTGACCATCTGGATGAGGGAACGGGGCAGCGGGACGATGGTCTTCGCCCCGGCGGAGCCGAGCGTGTTGAGGACCAGCAGTCCCCACACGATGCCGACGGTCTTCGGTGTGCCGGCCGGGCGCGGTGCGGCGCCCGGCCGCGTGCCGACCGTGTCCGGTCCGCGCGTCGGGTTCTCCCCCATCTCAACCACCGGCCTGGAGGTCGAGGGTGCTGCCCTTGTCCTGCAGATACGGCGCCGCCTGCCACTGCCCGAAGTCGAGCACCCGGCTCTGGTCCTCGGCGTCGAACTTCCACGGTCCGACGTAGACGTTGTCGTGCCAGCGGTTGTGCTGCTTCTCGGTGATGGCGTCGGCCACCTGCTCGCCCTTGTACGGCGACCAGTCCGGATAGGTGCCGTAGTTGGACAGCACGGCCATGCGGTCGCACATCTCCGTGCACTTGACGACGGACTCGTCGAGCACGAAGCGGTTGTCGTGGATGTCCACCCGCTGGGTCTTCCACCGGCAGTCGGAGTAGAGGGGTGCCTTGGCGATCGCCGGTCGCACACAGGTGCTCGTCTTCTTCACCAGCAGCGTGCAGTCACCGGACGAGGTGTTGGCCGGGCTGTTGCAGAACCGGTCGGCGTTCTCCCACAGGGTGATCCCGGACCAGTTGTCCTCCAGCACGTTCCGGTAGATCTCGATCTTGTCGGTGCGGGCCTTGACCCTCGGTTCGCCGCCGGACTCGGACAGGTAGACGGTCGCGTACGGGAAGTTGTCACCGCCGTCGGCCGCCTTGCGGCCCTCGACCCAGTTGTTCCGCCGGATCGTGTTGTCCCGGATGACCGCGTTGTAGCTGGTCTCGTAGATCAGCGCGGCACCGTCATTGGCCTCGATCACGTTGTTCTCGATGCGGAAGTCGTTGTTGTTGGTGTCCGCCCACAGCCCGGCGCCGCGGTTGTCGTGCACCCAGTTCCCGCTGATCTCCGCGCCGTCGACCTCCCAGAACTTGATGCCTCCGGTGCAGCCGCAGCCCTCCTTGCGCCGCTCCCAGTCACCGGTGTTGTTGCCCGTGATCTCGTTGCCCTCGACCACCAGGCCGGTGATACGGCCGTTGCCCTTGTAGGCGTTCATGCCGTACTGGCCGTTGTCGCGCAGGCAGTCGGCGCGCACCTGCTGGCGGGCACCGGCCATCAGCCCGGCGCCGGAGTTGTCCTTGATCGTCGAGTGTTCGATGACCCACCCGTCGGCCGAGTCGTGGTTGACCACGCCCTCGTCCTGCGGCGCGACGAATCCCCGCACGGTCAGAAAGCGGATGGTGACATCGGCGGCATTGCCGGTGAAGGCGTACTGGTTGACCTTCCGGCCGTCGAACACCGCGCCCGGCGCACCGATGTAGTGGTCCCCCTTCTTGGGGATGACCTGGGCGTAGCGGTCCCGCTCCAGCTTGTGCGTGCCCGGCTTGAGCCAGAACGTGGTGTTCGGGGGGCTCTTCTTGGTCTTCGCCGCCAGGTCGCCGACCACCTTCGGGTCCACGGTGACCGCGCCCGCCGGTGCCTTCGCCGGCCCGGCGGCGGGGTTGGCGCACACCCGGGCCACGGACCGGGCGGCGGACGTGGACGTGGACGGCGCGGCGGTCGGCTTCGTCGTGGCCGGGGCGCTCGACGTGCTGTCGCAGCCGGTCGCCGTCAGCAGGGCCAGCGCCAGCGGTGCCACCGCCAACGCCCAGGGCCGCCTGTTGATCCTCACGCGCCCCCCTGGCCGCGGAACCCGAGCACGGTGGTGAACTCGCCCGCGCCGTCGGCGAAGCCGGTGCCGATCAGCGTGGTGGTGGGTTCCTTGCGCCCGAATCCGGCGGAGTACCAGCCCAGCGGCGGGTCCGTCTCGCCGCGATGCGCCTGCCAGGACAACTGCGCGGGCAGGTCGAGCACCGCTGAGCGGTCCTCCCCGTCCCGGGTCCAGGTGAGCACGGCCCGGTGCCCGGCCAGGTCCGCGGCGATCGCCGGGCCGAGGTGGAACGCCAACCGCACGTCCCGGCGCGGGCTTTGCCGGCCGCGGACCTCGTCGACGATCCTCAGCTCCTGGCTCTCGGCCGTCAGTTCCACCCGGCGGCGGTGCGTCGAGCCCTGGTAGCCGTCGTGCTCGGCGGCCCAACGGGCCACCCCCGCACCGGAGTTGTCCACGTCCAGGACGCGGCTGCGGGCGTGCCGGGTCCACAGGAACGGGCCGCCGGAGACGGACTGGTCACCGCCGTCCAGTTGCAGCGTGTTGTGGCCGAGGGTCGACCGGAAGTACTGCCGCCATGCGGGCTGTCCGTGGTAGCAGTACGTCCCCGGGTCGGCGAGCACATCCACCCCGTCGTGCCGGACCTCCACGGACAGCGCGTCGGCGTGGGCGTGCGCGGCGATGGACAGGAAGCCGTGCGGACCGCCGTCGCAGCGGCACCAGATCTCCTCGGGACCGCGCAGGACGGTGAGCCCCGCGTCGGCGAAGCGGTCGGGCCTGGTCGCCGGGCGGGCGGTTCCGTCCTTCGCGTACGGCCGGACGAGCGCGGCCAGCAGCGGGGTGCGCACGTCGGTGCCGGTCACCGTCGGCCACCAGGCGAGCCGGCCGAACACGGCGTCGCCGGTGGCCAGCAGCGAACCCCAGCGGTCGGTGCCCGCGCCGTCCACGACCAGACCGAAGCCGTCGTCCGCGTCCCCCTGGCGGGGCGGACGCAGCCGGTTGTCCACGACGGCCGCCAGCGCGTCGGTCATCCGCAGCAGTACCAGCCGGAGCGGCTCGGGGACCGGCACGTCGGCGGCATCCGCCTCGGCCACCGCGGCCAGGCCGAGTTCCAGGACGAGTCCGTGATATTCGGTGGCCAGCTCGCGGTTGAGGCCGGAGTCGAAGGTGTTGGCGCGCAACTGCCGCTCCAGCGACCGCAGCGCGCCGGACCGCCAACGCACCGACGACGGGAACCAGTTGAACGCGCAGGCCGCGGCGAACTGTCCGGCGGTCTCGGCGATGACGTGGTTGTTCGCCGAGGATCCCCGGCTGGGGAAGGCGGCCAGCCAGCGCTGGTGGTGCCAGATCTGGTTCAGCGCCACCGGGTTGTCCTCGAACAGCTCGGCCGCGCCCGGCCAGCCGTCGAGCAGCCGCCGGATCCACACCCAGGACAGCAGCCGGATGCCCAGCTCGATCCCACTGATCCAGTGCACGCCACGCAGCGGTGGGTTCGCCTTCCACCACGACCGCAGGTGATCGGCCACTCGCTCGGCGTACCGCTCGTCCCCCGTGACCGCGTAGGCGGCGGCGAGCACGGTGAGGTACTGATGCCGGGACAGCTCCCAGATCTGCTTGATGTCCCCGACCACGCCCTCGTTCCGGTACGGCACGTCGAAGGCGTAGCCCCAGGGAGCCCGGCGCCCGGTCTTCGGGTCGCACCACCAGTCCGGGTCGTCGAGGTCGTCGCGGACCACCCCGAAGAACTCGACGTGCCCGTACATCAGCCGGTCCGCCTCGGCGACGAGCCGTTTCGCGGCGTCCGGCGGCACCGAGGCGATCGCTCCTTCGGGCAGGACCGCGGTGAACCGGGCGCCGGTCACGCTCGGGGAGTCCGGCCGCGCCGACCGCCAACGCCGCCTGCGCACGGCGTCGCCCGCCCGGCCCGCGACCTCGCGCGGTCCCATCCGGGACAGCCGCCGCAGGTACCAGCCCGCGCTCATGGTCATGGCGTCCTCGTCAGCGTCACCGGCGCGTCGCCGGCCAGGCCGGTCTGTACGGCGAGGGTGGCCGCCGTGGTGGCGACCAGCGACTCCAGCGGCACCGGCATCGGTCCGCCGGTCCGAACCGCCTTGATGAACGCGGCCAGTTCGGCGTTCTGGCCCTTGTCCCTGGCCTTGGGCAGCCGCGAACTGACCCACTTCTTACCGCCGTAGACCGAGGCACGGACGAAGTCGTCGAGCCGCAGCACCTTGCCGTCCGCGACCAGGTCCAGCGTCTCCTTGGGGAAGCCGGGTGCGCCGGTGGTGACGTAGCTGATGGTGGCGGTGGACCCGTCCGGGTAGCGCAGGACGACCTGGAGGTCCTCGTTGCCGGGCGCGGCTGTCGCGTAGACGGAGACCGGGTCGGCGTCGAGGAGCCAGCTCGCCGTGTCGATGAAGTGGCCGCCCTCGCCGGCGAACCGCGAGCCCTCGGCGCCCTGTTGGAGGTACCAGCTGCCGTGCTGGAGCTTGCCCGCGTTGACCAGGTAGCGGAGGCTCGCCGGACCGGTCCGGGTGCCGAAGCGGTTCTTGGCCTCCTGGAGCAGCGGCGCGAACCGGCGGTTGAAGCCCACCTGTAGCCGGTCGTTGCCGGACTCCTCCACCGCCGCGAGCACTCCGGCCAGTTCGTCCTCGGTGAGGGCCAGGGGCTTCTCCACGAACACCGTCTTGCCGGCCAGCAGTGCCTGCCGGGTCAGTTCGGCGTGCGAGCTGTGCCGGGTGACCACGAACACCGCGTCGATGGACTTGTCGCCGAGCACGGCGTCGAGGTCGGTGGTCGCCTGGGCGAAGCCGAACTTCCGCTGCGCGTTGGCGGCGGACAGCGCCGTCGTGGTGACGACGGTCGACAGCTCGACGCCCTCGCGCTGTGAAAGGTGCGGCAGCAGCATCGACGTCGCGTAGTTTCCCGCGCCTACGAAAGCGAGCCGCACCGGCGTCTTGGCGGATCGGGCCGGGGCGACGGTCGTGCCGGTGCGTCGCACCTCGGGCACGGATACCTCCGGGGCCGCCGACTCCCCTTGTTCCGCCGCTTGTTCGGGGTAGCGGAACAGCACGGCAACGGCTTTGAGGTCGCCGTCCTTCAGGCTCCGGTAGGTCTCCACGGCGTCGTCGAAGTCGGCGATGTGGGAGACCAGGGGCTCCACGTCGACCCTGCCGCGGGCGAGGAGATCGAGGAAGCACGCCAGGTTGCGGCGCTCGGTCCAGCGCACGTAGCCGATCGGGTAGTCGCGTCCCTCCAGCTCGTACGACGGGTCGTAGCGCCCGGGGCCGTAGGAGCGCGAGAAGCGGACGTCGAGTTCCTTCTCGTAGTACGCGTTCCACGGCAGGTCCAGGCGGCACTTGCCGATGTCGACGACCCGGCCGCGGTCCCGTGCGAGCCGGGCGGCCAGCTCGACGGGCTGGTTGCTGCCGCCGCCGGCGGCCAGGAACACCTGGTCCACGCCGTGGCCGTCGGTGAGTTCGGCGACGGCCGCCTCCACGGCCGGGGACGCGGGGTCGCCGCAGGCCGCGGCGCCCAGGCGCTCGGCGAGTTCGCAGCGCGTCGGGTCGGGGTCGGCGCCGACCACGCGGACTCCCGCGGCGGTGAGGAGCTGCACCACCAGCTGCCCGATCAGGCCGAGGCCGATGACCAGTGCCACCTCGCCGAGTTGCGGCTCGCCCTGGCGGACGCCCTGCATCGCGATCGAGCCGACGGTGCCGAAGGCCGCGTGGCGCGGCGCGAGTCCGTCGGGGACCGGGGCGTAGAGGTTCTTCGGCACCCAGTTCAGCTCGGCGTGCAGCGCGTGCTCGTTGCCGGCGCAGGCCACGAGGTCGCCGACCTTCACGTCGTCGATCCCGGCGCCGACCTGCTCGACCACCCCGCACAGCGAGTAGCCCAGCGGCGTGTAGGAGTCCAGCTTGCCCATCACCTTGCGGTAGGTGGCGGGCACCCCGTTGGTGGCCACGCTCTGCATGACCTTGGCCACCTGGTCCGGCCGTGAGCGGGCCTTGCCCAGCATCGACATGCCGGCCTCGGAGACCTTCATGAGCTCGGTGCCGGTGGATATCAGCGAGTAGGCGCTGCGGACCAGCACACCGCCCGGCTTGCACCCCGGTACCGGAACGTCGAGCACCGCCAGCTCGCCGCTCTTGTAGTTCTGTACAACCTGCTTCACCAGAACTCCTGTTTTCTAAGCCGTCGTCCGAGCGCTCTGGGCGGAGCCAGAGGTCGCGTCGCGATACCAGTACTCGAGGGTCAGTACGTGCCACAGATGTTTGGAGTAGTCCGCCTGTCCGGCGGCGTCCTCGGCGACCATGCGCGCCAGCGCGTCGCGGCGCAGGAGCCCGGAGTTGACGAGCACGCCGTCGTTGACCACCTCGCGCACCAGCGGTGCCAGGTCCCGGCTCATCCAGGCCCGCAGCGGGGCGCTGAACAGGCCCTTGGGCCGGTACACGATCTCCCGGGGCAGGATCGAGGTGGCCGCTTCCTTGAGAGCGGCCTTGCCCTGCCGTCCGACGATCTTGCGATCGCCGGGCACGGCGAACGCCGCCTTGACCACCTCGACGTCCACGTACGGCACCCGCACCTCGGTCGACGCGGCCATGCTCGACCGGTCCGTGTAGGCGAGGTTCAGTCCCGGCAGGAACATCCGGGCATCGGTCAGGCACATGCGGTTGACGAAGTCGTCGAGGTCGTTGTCCTGGTAGACGTCGGCGTGTTCGGTCAGCACATCGTCGACCGTCCCGGCCAGATCCGGGTTGAGCAGGGCCAGCAGTTCGTCCTGGTCGTACATGGTGTAGCTGCGCCGGAACGCGGTCTCCTCCGGCAGATCGGCGAAGGAGAGGAACCGCTTCGCGAACCGCACCGACCGGTAACCGCG
This sequence comes from Streptomyces prunicolor NBRC 13075, assembly GCF_000367365.1. Taxonomy (GTDB): domain Bacteria; phylum Actinomycetota; class Actinomycetes; order Streptomycetales; family Streptomycetaceae; genus Streptomyces; species Streptomyces prunicolor. Next base: position 57,712 of record NZ_BARF01000088.1, read on the forward strand.
CCGGGCCGAGGCGACCGGCAGCCGGTCCACGACTCCGGACACCCCGCGCCGCAGGGGCCGGGGGACGCGCTGGTAGCGCAGCGCGAGCAGGTTGGCGAAGTGCTTGCGGTATCCCGCGAACAGCTCGTCCGCGCCCATCCCCGAGAGCATCACCTTGACCCCGGCCTCCCGGGCGGCCATGCAGATCAGGTACGTGTTGATCGCGGCGGGGTCGCCGATCGGCTCGTCCAGGCTGTACGTCATCTGCGGCAGCAGGTCGAGCACGTTCGGGGCGATCTCGATCTCGTGCAGGTCGACACCGAACTGCTCGGCGACCTGCCGGGCGTAGCGCAGGTCGTCGGGCATCGCCTCGAACTTGGCGTCCTCGGCGCGGAATCCGATGGTGTAGGCGGAGATCCCGGGCTGGTGGCGGGCCGCCAGCGCGGTCAGATAGCTGGAGTCGAGGCCGCCGGAGAGGAAGGTCGCCACAGGTACGTCGGAGAGCAGATGGCGCCGGGTCGACTCCTCGACGACGGCGTCGAGGTCCGGCCGCTCACCGGCCAGCGCCCGGTCCCGGCCCTCGGCGGCGACGTCCTTCAGGTTCCAGAAGCTGCCGCGCTCCACCCGGCCGTCGGGCCGGCAGCGCAGCCAGCTCCCCGGTGGAAGCTTCTCCGCCTCGCGGAACGCGCAGCGCGAGTCCGGCACCCAGTAGTAGAGGAGGGACGCCACCAGCGCCGCCTGGTCCACCTCCAGCGACTTGCCGGTCGCGGCGGCGAGCGCCTTGAGCTCGGAGGCGAACATCAGGCCCTGGCCGCGCCGGAGCAGGAACAGCGGCTTGATGCCCAACTGGTCGCGGACGAGCACCAGTTCACCGGTCCGCTCGTCGAAGACGCCGAACGCGAACATGCCGCGCAGCCGGGGCAGGCAGTCCGTGCCCCAGCGCCGCCAGGCCTCCAGGAGCACCTCGGTGTCGGAGGTACCGCGGAAGCGCACCCCGGTGGCCACCAACTCGGCGCGGAGTTCGGGCGCGTTGTACAGCTCGCCGTTGTACGTCAGGGCCAGGCCGTCGGAGACCATCGGCTGGGCGCCGGTCTCGGACAGGTCGATGATGGACAAACGACGGTGCCCGAGTTGCACTTCGCCGTCACCCAGGGGGTGGCCGTAGCGGCCCGAGCCGTCCGGGCCCCGGTGGGCGAGGGTGTCGGTGAGCCGGTCGGTGACGGCCTTTCCGTCCGGCCATCGGTACGTGCCCGCGATGCCACACACGTCTACCGCACCTCCTGGTCGTTGTCCGGAACCCGTGCGGCCCGTATCGGCTGCCGTTCCGTGATCCGCCGGCCCTCCCCCACTGACTGAGCGGCGTGGGCGGTACCCCCACCGTTCTGCCAGGTCGGCCGCTCGCTGTGGCCGCGCAGCGCGTTGGCCAGCCCGTCCCACAGCGTGCCGTCGGTCCGGTCGCGCGGATCGGGGTCGATCAGCACCACACCGATCACCGGGATGTGCTGGTCCGCGAGCTGCCGGGCCACGGTGTGCAGCCATGCGGCGCTGCCGTGTCCGGCACGTACGACGAGCACGGTCCGGGAGCCGAGGTGCTGGAGGTCGGTCCACGCCGTGCCGGGCGCCACCGAGCCGACGCCGATCCGCTGCTCCTGCGGGGACACGGTGGCTGCCTTCTCGCCGCCGACCACTGTGGGGTCCCCCGGTTTCGGGCGGCGGCCGGAGAGCTGTGTGCCGGGGAGACCGTCGACGACGGTCACCGGCCCGTCCTCCCCCAGTGCCCGGGCGAGACCGAGGGCGATCACGGCCGTGCTGCGCGCGCAGCCGAGTTCCAGCAGCGACAGCGGCTCCGCCGAGCCGCGCGAGGTGCGGGCCAGCGTGGTGGCGAGGCGTTCGCGTGCCACCCGGGTCCGCCGGCGCTGCCACAACCTGCCGGAGCGGCGCGGCAGTTCGGCGATGACCGAGGCGCCGAGGTTCGCCGCGATGTCCCGGCGCAGCACGGGGCGGTCCGCGACCACGACGCCGACCGCGGCCAGCGCGAGCCCGAGGAAGAGCCCGAGGACGAGTCCGATCACGCCGTCGGTGACGAGGGCCTTGGGCAGCGAGCTCCGCACCGCGCGCGGGGCGTCCACGATCTGGGTGCCGGCGACGAGCTGGGGCGCGCCGACGCGGGCCTCCTCGGCGCGCTGGCCGAAGTCGGAGATCTGTGAGGTGAGTTCGGCCCGCCGGGCGAAGAGCGACTCGAGGTTCGCCGCGTCCGCGGGGTCGGAGTCGGGCGACCGGCCGCCGATCGACTTGTTGACGTCGGCGAGCTCCGTCTCCATCCGGTCCCGCTGGTCGAGCAGGCCCTGGGCGTTGGCGTCGGCGATGTCCTGGATGCGCTTGGCGTGGTCCGCGACGAACGCTTCGGCCAGTGCCTTGGCCCGGGCCACCGCTTCCGTGTCGGTCTTGCCCGTCACATCGATCTGGAGGACGTTGTTGGTCAGTCCGGTGCCCCGGTAGTCCTTCATGAAGTCCTCGGGTTTTTCCGGGGACTTGAGGATCTTCAGGGCCTGGTCGGCGATCCGCGTGGTCGCCAGCAGCTGGGCGTCGGTGCGGATCAGCGTTCCGGTGTCGTTCGGCTGGTCCTCCTGGTGCGCGACCAGCACCTTGGTCACGGCGGCCGGGGCCGGCGGCAGCACGACCGCCACGGCCGCGCCGGCCAGCATCCCGAGGAGCGCCATGGCACCCCACAGCCGGCGGCGTCTGCGCACCGCGACCACCAGCGCCTGGAGGTCGAGGAGCGGGGTGGCGGCCGACGACTCCGAAGTCGTGCTCGTCGTCACGCTGGATCTCCTGTCGCGTGGCCGTGTACCGCGAACGTCAAAGTGGCGTCGTCGGACAGTCGGTCGGCGGTTTCCGTCGGTCGGGTGCGGACCGTGCCGGCGACGACGACGCCGACGAGCTCGTGGCCGCCGTCCGCGCACGCCTCGGCGATGCCGGCGAGTTCCCCGGCGGTCCAGCTCCCGGCGCTGAGGACGGCGAGGGCACCGGACTCGGTGTCGCGGTCCGGCACGATCGGCCGGTCCACCGAGACCTCCACCACCCGCAGCCGCGGGTCACCGGAGGCCTCGGCGACGAGCTGTCCGGCGGCCAGCCGGGCGACCTCGTCGCCTTCCGGTACGACGACCAGCAGCCGTCGGGGGGCGGGCAGTTGGTCCCGGAGCCTGGCACACACCCGCCGGTAGCGGAGCCGCCGCTCGGCCTCGTCGCCGGACCGCTGGAGGGCCGGTGCGTCCCAGGGAGTGTCGATGCCGAGAAGGCGGCGGAACCGGGCCCGCGAGCCGTGGCTCTCGGGCCGGTGCCCGTGCCGTTCGCCGGGCACGTCGACGGTGCCGAGGAACGGCGAGCCGAGCGCCGCGGCGATCTCCGGTTCGGCGCGCAGCCGGCGGCTCACCCGTGCGGCGGCGAGATGGCCGATGACCGCGAGCAGGAGGAACAACAGCGCCCCGCCGACGGTCAGTTGCATCCTCGTCGGCGCCGCCGCCCCGGTCGGCCGGGGGGCCGGACCCATGACGACCATGCTGGCCTTGGCGCTCGCCGGGTTGGCCTCCTCCAGCTTCTTCATGGCGTCCTGCAACCCGGTGCGCAGACCCTCCAGCTCGGTGCGGGCCTGCACGCCCTCCACGGTCTGCCCCGGATCCGCCGAGTCGGCCAGATCGGTGATACGGCGGTTGGTCTCGGCCACCTGCTTGCGCAGCGCCTCGGTCGCCGTGTCCGCCGCGGGGTCGGTGCTGCCGCCCGCGATACGGGTGGCGAAGGTGACGAACTGCTGGGCCAGCTGGTCGGAGAGCCGCTGCGCGCGCTCCGGGGTGTCGGCCGTACCGGAGACCTTGATGATGTTCCCGTCGTCCGCCTTGGCGCTCACGTCTTTCTGCAGCTCGGCGCCGCTGGTGCCCCACTTCAGCGCGGCGGCCGCGCGGTCGACGACCGCCGAACTGGTGGCGATGTCCACCTGAGTCAGCAGTTCGCGCTCTTCCCACTGGCCCGGCAGCAGCACCGACGCCTCTGCCGTGTAGCGCGGCGGAAGCAGCAGCACCGAGGTGCCGTAGCCGAAGAGCGCGCCCGCTACGGCGAGGACGGCGAGGAGCCGCCACCGCCGACGGAGAATCCGTCCGATCGTGACCAGGCGGATCGTGTCGTCATTCAATGGTGCGGCCTCTTCCCCATACGGACCGGCCCAGCCGCGGACACCGGGGCTTGGTCCCGGCAGGCGGCGGCATAGGCGGCGAGCAGTGACGCTTGCGAGTTCTCCCAGGACAGCGGTCCGCTGACCCGCTCCTGGCCGATCTTGCCCATGCGGGCCCGCTTCTGCGGATCGTCGAGGAGCAGCGCGATGAGCTTGGCGAACTGGGCCTCGTCGTCGTCGGGCGCGTAGACGGCGGCGTCACCGGCGGAGACGCGCGCCTCCCGGAGATCGAACGAGACGATCGGCCGGCCCATCGCCATGTACTCCAGGACCTTGTTCATGGTCGACACGTCGTTGAGCGGATTGCACGGGTCCGGGGAAAGGCACACGTCCGCGGTGCACAGGTAGCGCACCAGGTCGGCGTCCGGGATGCGCCCGGTGAACTGCACCTGCTCGGACAGACCCAGCTGCCGGGACAGTTCGACCATCGCGTCGAAGGCGTCGCCGGCGCCGACGAAGACCGCGTGCCAGTCGGTCCGCCCGAGTTCGTCGCGCAACTTCGCGAGGGCCCGCAAGGCGTAGTCGACGCCGTCCTGCGGGCCCATCACGCCGAGGTAGCACAGCAGATGAGGCTTGCCGCGCTTCAACTCCGGCTCCGGCGGCACCGGTTGGAACCGGTCGGTCGCGGGCGCGCTGCGCACCACGAAGACGTCCTCCGGCCGCTTGCCGCCGCGGCGCAGCGCGACGTCCCGGTAGCTCTCGTTCGTGGCGAGCACGATGTCCGCGGCCCGGTAGGTCCGCCTCTCCAGCGCGCACACGGCGCGGTAGAGCAGGTCCTCGCCGCGGTCGAACCGGGAGAGGTACAGCTCGGGTACCAGGTCGTGCTGGTCGAAGACGAACCGCGCGCCGCGCCGCTTCAGCCACAGTGCGGGCAGGAACAGCAGGTCGGGCGGGTTGCAGGCGTGGACCACGTCGACCGGGCCGACCTTTCGGGCCAGCCGGAGCGTGTGCCAGAGCGCCGTTCCGTACTCCCGCAGATAGCCGGCGGGCCCGCCGGTGGCCGCGCGCAACGGGTAGCGGTGGATCCGGACCCCGTCGATCACCGCTTCCGGTTCCGTGTCCCGTTTCTCCCCCTGGGGGCAGATGACGTGCACTTCCCAGCCCGCGTCGCGCAGGGTGGTGCACTCCTGCCACACCCGCCGATCGAACGGCACCGAAAGGTTCTCCACCAGGATCAGCGCGCGCCGGTTCGTCCCGTCGCGGCTGATTGCGTCACCAAGCAAGGCCCATGTACCCCGGTTCGTTCCGGCGCGTCTCGGCGTCGGGAAGGTGGATGAGGTCGACGATCGCCGGTCCGCCCGTGTGGGGCAGCGCCGACAGCACGGCCGGATCCTTGGTCCCGACCAGGCACACCTCGGCGTGCTCCAGCACCTCGTCGACGGAGTCGGCGAGCAGTTGCGCGAGATGCGGCAGCCGGCTCTCGATGTACTCGCGGTTCGCGCCGAGCAGCCGGGAGAGGCTCACGTTGGCGTCGTAGATCTTGAGGTCGTAGCCCTTGCCGAAGAGCCGCTCCGCCAGCTCGACGAGCGGGCTCTCCCTGAGGTCGTCGGTGCCGGGTTTGAAGGACAGCCCGAACAGGCCCACCTTGCGCTTGCCGGTGCGCTCGACCAGGTCCACCGCGCGCTGGAGATGGTCGGAGTTGGAGGCCAGCACGTGGGAGAGGATGGGCACGGAGACGTCGGCCCGCTGCGCCGCGTGGACCAGGCTGCGCAGGTCCTTGGGCAGGCAGGAACCGCCGAAGGCGAAGCCGGGCCGCAGGTAGGCGGGGCTGATGTTCAGCTTGCGGTCGGCCAGGAACACGTCCATCACCTGGTGCGAGTCCACCCCGAGCGCCTGGCACACCGAGCCCAGCTCGTTCGCGAAGCCGATCTTGAGGCCGTGGAACGCGTTGTCCGCGTACTTGATGGCCTCGGCGGTCGGGATCGGCACCCGGAACACCTCGCCCGGCAGGCCGTCGTACAGCGCCGCCACCGCGTCGCCGCTCGCCGGGTCGAGCTCGCCGATGACGGTCTTGGGCGGGTCGAAGAAGTCCTGCACGCTCGTGCCCTCGCGCAGGAACTCCGGGTTGACCGCGACCCCGAAGTCCACCCCGGCCGTGCCGCCGACGTTCTTCTCCAGGATCGGCACCAGCAGGTTCAGGCAGGTGCCCGGAAGCATGGTGCTGCGGAACACGACGGTCTGGCGCCCGCCCCGCTCGGCGAGCGCGGCGCCGATCTGTTCGGTGACCCGCTCCAAGTACGTGGTGCACAGGCTGCCGTTGGGCTCCGACGGCGTGCCCACGCAGACCAGCGATATCTCGCTGTCCATGATCGCCTCGCGGACATCACCGGTGGCGCGGAGCGCTCCGGTCCGCACGACCTCGGCGATGAGCTCGCCGATCCGCTCCTCGACCACCGGGGCCTTGCCGTCGTTGACCAGGTCGACCTTCACCTGGTTCACGTCCACCCCGATGACCTCGTGCCCCATGCTGGCCAGGCACGCGGCCGACACACAGCCCACGTAGCCGAGCCCGAAAACGCTGACTCTCATGCTCCGTCTCTCCCCCCAGTCAGGCCCTTGCGGCCTGCGTTCCGCGCGTCGGTCGGTCGACCCCCGCGCATCAGTAGGCCCCCTGCCCGTGGAGCACCGCACGCAGCGTCTTCCACAAGATCACCGTGTCCAGGGCGAGCGACCAGTCCTCCACGTACCGCAGGTCGAGGCGGACCGCCTCCTCCCAGGACAGATCGCTGCGTCCGCTGATCTGCCACAGGCCGGTGAGGCCGGGCTTGACCAGCAGCCGCCGCCGGATGTCCGGGCCGTACGCGGCGGACTCCTCCGGCAGCGGAGGCCGCGGTCCGACGAGCGACATCGATCCGGTGAGCACGTTGAAAAGCTGCGGGAGCTCGTCGAGCGAGTACCGGCGCAGCACCGCTCCCACCCGGGTCACCCGCGGATCCCGGCGGAGCTTGAACAGCAGACCCGCGCCCTCGTTCCGGTCGGCCAGGTCCGCACGTGCCCCGTGGGCCCCGGTGACCATGGTGCGGAACTTGACGATGGTGAACTCGCGGCCGTCCTTGCCGACCCTGCGCTGGCGATAGATCGCCCCGCCGCGGCTGTCCATCAGCACGAGCAGCCCGACGAGGAGCATCAGCGGCGCGAGCACCACCAGCAGAATCGTTGCGCCCAGCCGGTCGACGACCCCTTTGATCGCCCGGCGGCCACCGCTGAAGGTCGGCATGCTGACCCGCAGCAGCGGGATCCCGAGCACCGCGTCGACATGCAGGCGCGGGCCGGCCACCTCCATCAGCACGGGGGCCACGATCATCTCGGCGTCGCTGCCTTCGAGGTTCCAGGCCAGCCGCTGCAGCCGGTGCGGTGACCAGTGCGGGTCGGGGGTGACGGCGACGACTCGGTAGCCGTCGTGGCGGACGTGCTTGGCGACGTCCTCCAGCAGGCCGATGACCGGCACTCCGTCCAACTGGTCACCGTCGAGCCCGCCTTGCTCGCCGTCGATCCCCCGGCCGTCCGTCGTGCACACCGCCTCCACCCGCCAGCCGAGGTGCGGGAACTTGCGGGTGCGGTTGATCAGGTCGCGCACGGTGGCCGGGCTCCCGGCGGCGAGCACCGGTCTCAGGCACCGTCCTTCGTTGCGCTGTTTGTGCAGCCAGAGGCGGAGCAGATACCGCGCGGTCATGGTGACGAGCGCGATCGCCGGGATCGCGACGAAGATCCAGAGCTTGATGTTCCGCGAGGTCAGGGCGATCCCGCCGAGCGCCAGCACGACGGTCGCGGTGAACAGCGAGCGTCCGAGCCGACGGAATTCCTCGGCACCCTGGCCGAGCACGGCCGGAGCCCACGCCCGGCTCACCGCAAGCGCTCCCAGCACCAGCAGCTGGGTGCCGAAGGCGAGAATCCCCCATTTCTCATGCCAGTTGGCCGCGTCCCGGGCCCCGAAGAAGTCGCCGATCGCCCCCACCACGCAGGCGGTGGCCACGGTGTCACTGATGATCACGGTACGGCGGTACCGCTGCTCCCAATCGGTCGCGGGCTGGCTGATCGCCCCGTCCGCCAGACGCCCACGCGCCGACGGAAAAGGGCCGACTATTCCCCCCTGCCGCACAGAACCCCCCAAGGTCCCCAGTGGTACGGCGTCGCCGCCGCACACTGTTTCTCCCCCTGCGGAGGGTCCCCGCCCCCCGCACTGTGCCTCCCCTCGGGAGGCCCCCACCGCACCGCTCCCCCTCGGAACACCACCGCCCCCGGCGTATGACATCCCGGCTGTCTCAGAGTTATGTGGTCAACCCCCTGGCGACAGCGCACTCGCAGGTCCTGCCAAGCCCCTGAGGTACGCGGAACCCCGTCGAAACCCCGGATGCTCCCCGCGCCCCAAGCCCCCCTACGGGTCCAAGTACCGATCACCCCCACGTCAGGCGCGAGAGACGCGGCTACTGGCCGTCCACATCGCCGGACCCATAGATCACCATTTGTCGCCTGGTGTCCCACCATTGCGAAAGCACGGTCAATCTAGACCATCTGGGGCCGCCTGAAGAGAGGTCTGTGTGGACTTTGTGCTCAATATTTGAAGGCGGGGCCATAGATCAGCGACCGCCTGCGGGTGCCCTGGTGACGCAAAACGTCCCTTGCGCCCGACGACGGCGGGAGTTCGCCGAGCCGACGGCACCGGCGACCCGAGGCGTCCCGGCACTGATCGACGACACCCGGAAACAGGTCCGCACCGTTCCGTTCGCGCAGGCAGGCGCCGAGGACGACCTCGACCGGGTCGTCGCCGTCGACTCCGAGATCGTGCGCGCCGACCAGCACGCCCCCGAAGCCCCCGCAAACCGACCCCGGCCGTGCCGCGTTCCCAACGGGCCAACCCACAGGCCCGCGTGGCGCAATTCTTGCGAGCTGTCCGACCCCCCTTCGGGAGGCAAAGTTTGCGCGCGGCGGTGCCGCAAAGGCCGATCGGATCACCACCAGCGAACACCGCGCCGGATCCGGCGGCCGGTCGCCGGCCTTCGCCGCCACGGCTTCCAACGGCTCCGCGAACCACCCCTGCGGACACGACAAAGACCGTCTTCCCATCGCTGAGAAAACGGCCTCTGACCTGCGACTTCAAAAGTCGGGACGACAGGATTTGAACCTGCGACCCCTTGACCCCCAGTCAAGTGCGCTACCAAGCTGCGCCACGTCCCGCTGCCCGTCTGACCTGGGGTTTCCCCTGGCCGGACACGCATGGAAACAATACCGCACTCCCGTCGGTGATCGCGCACGCCTTTATTCGGGGCCGGCTTCCGGTCGCGTCCCCGGCAGCACTTGACCTGAAGTTTGGTTGAGGTTGCACGATCGTCCGCATGACGACGACAACCACGGAACACAGCCGCCCGTACACGCACGGCGACCTGCCCCGCCTCATGGGACTGATGACCGGCGACGAGAAGCACGGTCCGGCGGCGACCTCGACGCTCGACGTGCTGTGGGTCCTGTACGACCAGGTGCTGCGGGTCGGCCCGGAGCGGATGGACGACCCCGAGCGTGACCGGTTCCTGCTGTCCAAGGGGCACGGTCCGATGGCCTACTACGCGGTGCTGGCCGCCAAGGGATTCGTACCGGTGGAGTGGCTCCCGGACTTCGGCTCCTACGACTCGCCGCTCGGGCACCACCCCGACCGGGTACTGGTGCCGGGCGCCGAGATCGGCAGCGGGTCGCTGGGGCACGGGCTGCCGATCGCCGTCGGGACGGCACTGGGGCTGCGCGCCCAGGGACGCACCGCCCCGCGGGTCTGGGTCCTGGTCGGGGACGCCGAGTTGGACGAGGGCAGCAACCACGAGGCCATCGCCTTCGCCGGGCCCGCCAGGCTGGACCGGCTGCACACCGTCGTCGTCGACAACTCCTCCGCCGGCCACGCCCGGCCCGGCGGCATCGCGGCCCGCTTCGAGGCGGCGGGCTGGTCCGCGGTGACGGTCGACGGCCGTGACCACGCTGCGCTGTACGCCGCCTTCACCGCACCGCACCCCGGCCGACCGCACGCGGTCGTGGCCCGGGTGGAACCGAAGTCCGCCTGATCGGCCCTCCCCCGCCCTCCCCACCATCACATCGAGAAAGGCTCCCCATGGACACCATGCGTGACCGTTTCGCCCCGGTCGTCTCCCGGCTGCTCGAGGAGGACCCACGGGTCGCGGTCGTGCTCGCCGAGATCGGCAGGGACGGCTTCGCGGACGCACAACTCCGGCACCCCGACCGGGTGATCAACGTCGGCATCCGCGAGCAGCTCCTCGTCGGGGCGGGCGCGGGACTCGCCCTGACCGGGATGCGTCCGGTCGTGCACACCTTCGCGAGTTTCCTCGTCGAGCGGCCCTTCGAGCAGGTGAAGCTGGACCTCGGGCACCAGGACGTCGGCGCGGTACTGGTGAGCGCCGCGGCCTCCTTCGACTGGCCCGCCGGTGGGTTCACGCACATGGCTCCGGGCGACGTGGCCCTCCTCGACACCCTGGACGGCTGGACCGTACACGTGCCGGGCCACCCGGACGAGGCCGAGACCCTGCTACGGCACGCGGTCGCCGCGGGCGACGACAAGGTGTACGTACGGCTGTCCGTCCAGTCGAACGCGGAGGCCCTCCCGGTCGACGGCGCGCGCTTCCGCACCGTCCGCGAAGGCCGCTCCGGCGTGGTCGTCGCCGTCGGCCCGATGCTCGACGCCATCCTCGCCGCGACGGACGGCCTCGACGTCACCGTCCTGTACGCCACGACCGTACGGCCCTTCGACGCGGACGCGTTGCGCGCCGCCACGCGGGCCGCCGGGACGGACGTCGTCCTCGTCGAGCCGTATCTGGCGGGCACCTCCACAACCGCCGCGAACGACGCGCTCGCCGACGTGCCCCACCGTGTGCTCGGCCTGGGCGTCGGCCGCGCCGAACTCCGGCGCTACGGCACCGTCGCCGAACACCTCACCACGCACGGCCTCGACACGCGGACCCTGCGCGAGCGGATCGGCGGCTTTGCGGGAGGGGGAGACGGCGGGCGGGTGGCGGTACGGGGCTGAGGCCTCGCCGTACGACAACGCCCTCACCGTCGCCCTCGCCGAAGGCCGCACCAACACCAGCCCTCGCCGTCAACTGTCCTGCGGGCACGCCCGTTCACGTATCGCCACGTCGCTCGGGGCGACCGGGGCACCCGGGCCCACCGGTACCGCGTCGGCCCGTATCAGCCCGCGTATGGCAGGCACCAGGAGCAGAATCGTCGGCACCACGAAGCTCATCGCCCCCGCGACGAGCAGCACATGGCCGGCACCGATGCCCGCGGCCGCAGGGCCCGCCAGGGCCTGGCCGACGGGCATCATCGCGAGGGAGCCCGCCACGTCGTACGCGTGGATGCGGTTGAGGACGTCCGGTGGGACCTGGGTCTGAACGCTCGTCGCCCACATCACGCCCCAGAAGGACATTCCCACCCCCGCGACGGCGGCTCCGGCCGCCATGGCCGGTACGCCGAGTCCCGCCCCGACGGCTGCCGGGAAACCGGCGAAGGCGAAGAGGGCGATCGACCCGGCGCGCAGCATACGGCGGGGGCGCAGCCGGAGGGCGAGGAGTCCGCCCACGACGGTGCCCGCGCCGAGGGCCGAGTTGATCAGGCCGTAGGCACGCGGTCCGTGCTGTTGCACCACCTCCGTCGCCACGAGCGGAACCGTCGGGCCCGATACGGCGATCATGTAGAGGCACCAGACGGCGATGACTCCCCACAGCCATGTGCGTGATCTGAACTCCCGCCATCCCTCGACCAGATCGGCCTTGAAGGCGCCCGACCCGTGCCCCGGCTCGCGGCTGCCCGGTGCGAGCGGGGGCAGCCGGAGCAGCAGGAGACAGAGGGCGCTGACCGCGTAGGTGGCGGCGTGGGCCGCGAACACGCCGCCGGGCGAGGTGAATCCGACGAGCAGGCCCGCGACGGCCGGACCCGCGAGTTGGGCGGCGGACTCGGCGATGCGTATCGCGCCGTTCGCGCCCTGGATGTCGGAGGCGAGTCGCGGCACCGTACTCGCCACGCCGGGCTGGAACACCGCGCCCGCCACGCCGTTGACGAAGCCGATCGCGCAGATCTGCCAGAGCACGACATGGCCGGTGAAGAAGAGCGCGGCGGCGAGGGACTGGGTGCCGAGGCGCACCAGGTCGGCGCCGATCATCAGCTTGCGGGTGCTGAACCGGTCGGCGATCACCCCGCCGAAGACGACAAGTCCCGCGAAGGCGGCGGCCGTGGAGGCCATGGCGAGGCCGACCGCGCCCGCGCCGTACCCGTGTTCCAGGAGGCCGGCGGCGAGGGCCACCGGCAGCATCGTGTCGCCGAGCCGGGCGACGGCGCGTGCCACGAAGAACAGCGCGAAGTCCCTTGACCAGACGGGCCGTTCGCCGCCCGCACCGCCACTCTTCACCGCCCCGGCGACAGCCGCTCCCGCGACAACCCCGGCTCCCGCTCCCACTCCCGCGACAGCTCCGGCAACGATGTCATCGCCGTCGTCCCCGCCGGTCGCCCCGCCCGACGCCGACTCACGCCCTGTCCCCTTGCGCACCGGATCCGATGCCCTCCCCGTCATCCCCCACCGCTCCCTCCCCCGGCCGCCGCCCCCGAAGCGCCCCGCCGATGCCCGTGAAATACCGCCCGGGTGGGAGCCGGATCCCCCTCCGCCCCGCTCCCACTACCGCTTCCGGATGATGCCACGCACCACTGACAACGCCGAGGGAATTTCAGTCGCCGGACCCGGACGGGAGGCCCACCTCCGGGTAGGCGTCCAGGAGTCGGGGCGGGGCCGCCTGGCGCCAGGAGTCGGCGAGGATGTCGCGGAGTTCTTCCTCGCTGTCCAGTGCGGCGAGCCGGGCCCTGACCCAGGCGAAGCCCGCCTCGTGGTCGGCGATCCAGAACTTCTCCGGTTCGGCGAGAACCAGTTCGTCACGCTCCTCCTTGGGGCAGCGCACGGCGATGGAGGTCTCCTCCTCGGGCACCGTGACGAACATCTTCCCGGCGACCCGAAAAGTGGGCATGTTCCAGGCGATCTTCTCCGTCGTGTCCGGGAGGGAGAGGGCGATACGGCGTACGTCTTCGGCATCCGGCATGAGACGCAACATAGCGGCCGCCACTGACAACCACCTGGTGGGAGCCCCTGCATAGTGCATGGATGATGGGTGCATGGCGCCCGTACCCGTCGAACCCCGTCCCCTGAACAGCTCCGAGCGAGCCGTGCTGGAGCGCATCCTCGCGGCCGACTTCGCCGACGCCCCCGTACTGCGGAGCCAGCTGGAACGGACGGAGGTGGTGGCCGTCTGGGCACCGGGATCCGTGAGCGTCGACCTGCGGGTTCGCGCACCCGTACGGCGCGCGGCGATGGCGTCCGAGCTCGTACCCGTGGACGCGCACGTCCTCGATCGGTCGGGCGAGTACGTCGGCGAGTTGTTGGTGTGGACCGACGAAGGCGCCACCTTGGCGGCCCTGGAGTACGCCTGGGTCACCGACGACATGCCGACCGTCCTGCCGACGGTCGATGAAGTACGGATCTCCACGCGCTGACCGGCCACCAGGTCTCACCGACCTCGCGCAGTCGCCCCCGCACCCACGTCCGCCGGCGTTCCCGCCCCCACGCGTTTGTAGTAGAGCGTCGTCGGCCGCAGCACCCCGTCCGGGCTCGCCGCGTAGTCCGGGATCACGCCGGCCCGGGTCCAGCCGGTGGAGCGGTACAGGTGCTCGGCGGGGCTGTCGGTCTCGGTGTCCAGGTGGAGGAGGGTGATGTCGGCGGCGCTGGCCGCGTCCTCGGCGATGGTCAGCAGTCGGCGTCCGAGGCCCTCTCCCCTGGCGTCCCGGTGGACCATCAGCTTGACCAGTTCGGCGCGGTGGCGGCTGTTGGGCTTGTCCGGGATGGCCAGGCTCACCGTGCCGACCATCCGCTCGCCGATCGACGCCGCCCACACCGCGAGCTGCCCGGCGGCGACACTGTTGGCACGCTCCCGCCACCAGTCGACGGCCGCCGCCCGGCCGAGCGGCGCCAGGAAGCCGATCGAGGCGCCGTCGTCCACGGTGTCGGTCAACAGGTCCGCCAACTCATCGACGGCGGCGAGCAGTTGAGCGACCTCCAGACGCGTCACCCGCGTCACACGCGTCACCTTCACGGCAGCACCACCGCCAGCACGTAACGCACGTCCTCGGGGCCCGGGCACCGGAACCGCGTCGGCCCCCACACCCGCAACCGCAGACAGTCACCGGCGTCGAGACGGTGCTCGACGTCCTGGGCCGTCACCTGGAGGGCGCCCTCCAGAACCCAGATGTGCTGTTCCAGGCCGGGCACGGGCGGGCGGTCGTAGGCGAGGTCGGCGCCCGCCCGGAGTCGTCCCTCGACGAGTTCGCCGCGCAGCCCGGTGTGCGGGGGCGACACGGATCGTCGTACGAAACCGGAGGCGCGGTCCTCCCACACCGGTTGCTCGGCGGCGCGGATCAGTAGGGCGGGTGCGGCCTCGACCTCGCTGAGGAGTTGGGACATGGTGCGGCCGTAGACACCGCAGAGGCGGTTGAGGAGGGCGGCCGTGGGGCTGATCTCGGCGCGTTCGGCGCGGGACAGGGTCGACCGGCTCACCCCGCTGCGCTCCGCCAACTCCCCCAGGGACCAGCCGTGTTGGGCGCGCAGCTCGGCGAGCCGGGCGCCGAGTCGGATGTCCACCGGGTCGAGGGTCGTAGCCGTTTCCTCGGATCTCATATCCGGGACGATATCCCGGATATGAAACGGCGAGGTTACGTCCGGGCCACTTCTTCCAGCGCGTCCAATACCGGGCGGATCAGCGGATGCTCCTCCGTGCCGCGTCGTACGGCGGCGAAGACGCGGCGGGTCGGCGCCACCCCGTCGACGGGCCGGACGACGACTCCCGTCAGGTCCATTCCGCGCAGCGCCGAGCGCGGGACGAGGGCCACACCCGCGTCCGCCGAGGCGAGGGCGACCACGGCGCGAAAGTCGTCGGAGGAGTGTTCGAGACGGGGCTGGAATCCGGCGTTCTCGCAGGCCAGGACGACGACCTCGTGACAGGGGTTGCCTGGGTACGGGCCGATCCACGGGTCCTTGGCCAGTTCGGCGAGGGAGATCTCGGCGGCGTCGGCGAGGCGGTGGGTGAGCGGAACGACCGCGTCGAACGGCTCGGCGTAGAGCGGGACATGGATCAAGCGCGGGTCGTCGGCGGGCGGGGCTCCGCGGTACTCGACGGCGACCGCGACGTCCACCTGCCGGTCCAGCACCATCGGCAGGCTGGCGTCACCCTCGGCGTCCTGGACCCGGAGGCGGATGCCGGGTGCGAGGAGGGCCAGCCGGGACAGCGCGGGGGCTACGACCTGTGCGATACCCGTCGCGAACGCGGCGACGGTGACCGTGCCGGCCGCGCCCGAGCTGTACGCGGCGAGTTCCGCCTCGGCCCGCTCCAGCTGGGCCAGGACCACGTTGGTGTGGCTGAGCAGGATCTCGCCGGCCGGGGTCAGCCGTACGCCCTTGGCGCCGCGCTCGACCAGGCGGTGGCCGGTCTCCTGCTCCAGGGCGGCGAGCTGCTGGGAGACCGCCGAGGGGGTCAGATACAGCGCGGCGGCTGCCGCCGTCACGGTGCGGTGGTCGGCCACCGCACGGAGGATGTGGAGCCGCCGCGCTTCGATCATGGGACCGATTATCGCAATATGTCCAAGCTGTTCGGCCCCCTCACGTTTCCAGCCGCTCCCGGGCCTCCCGTTCCCCTCAGGTTTCCCGCCGCACCCGGGCCTCCCGTTCCGCTCAGGCGTCCAGCTCCGCGCGGGCCGCCACAAACGCGTCGACCGCCCGGTTCACATCGTCCGTCGAGTGCGCGGCGGACAGCTGGACCCGGATGCGGGCCTTCCCCTGCGGGACGACCGGGTACGAGAAGCCGATCACGTACACGCCCCGCTCCAGCAGCAGCTCCGCCATCCGGCCGGCGACGGTCGCGTCGCCGATCATCACGGGTGCGATGGCGTGGTCGCCGGGGAGGATGTCGAAGCCCTCCTCGGTCATCCGGCGGCGGAACAGGGCCGTGTTCTCGGCGAGTTGGACGCGCAGGTCGTCCGCCGACTCCAGCAGGTCGAGGACCTTGAGCGACGCTGCCGCGATCACGGGGGCCAGGGTGTTCGAGAAGAGGTACGGCCGTGAACGCTGGCGCAGCAGCGCGACGATCTCGGCGCGGGCGGCGACGTAACCGCCGGAGGCGCCGCCGAGGGCCTTGCCGAGGGTGCCGGTGATGATGTCGACGCGGTCCATGACGTCGTGCAGTTCGGGGGTGCCCCGGCCGCCGGGGCCGACGAAGCCGACGGCGTGCGAGTCGTCGACCATGACCATCGCGTCGTAGCGGTCGGCGAGGTCGCAGATCTCGCGCAGCGGGGCGACGTAACCGTCCATGGAGAAGACGCCGTCGGTGACGATCAGCTTGCGCCGGGCGCCGGCCGCCTCCTTCAACTGCCGTTCCAGATCGGCCATGTCGCGGTTGGCGTAGCGGAAACGGCCGGCCTTGGAGAGCCGGATGCCGTCGATGATCGAGGCGTGGTTGAGGGCGTCGGAGATGACCGCGTCCTCCGGGCCCAACAGGGTTTCGAAGACACCGCCGTTGGCGTCGAAGCAGGAGGAGTAGAGGATCGTGTCCTCCTGGCCGAGGAACGCGGAGAGGCGGGCCTCAAGTTCCTTGTGGACCTCCTGGGTTCCGCAGATGAAGCGCACGGAGGCCATGCCGTAGCCCCAGCGGTCGAGGGCCTCGTGGGCGGCGGCGACGACCTCGGGGTGGTCGGCGAGGCCGAGGTAGTTGTTGGCGCAGAAGTTGAGGACCTCGCCGGGACGGCCGCCCGCGGTGACGTTCACGGTCGCGGACTGCGGGGAGCCGATCACGCGCTCGGGCTTGTGGAGTCCGGCGGCGCGGATCTCGTCGAGGGTGGTGCGGAGGTCGTCTCGCACGGAGTCGAACATGGGGGAAGCTCCTAAAGTTCCTTCGCCGAGGGGGAGTTACTCGGTCCGACAGGGAGTTGCTCGGTACCGAAGGGAGTTACGCGGTCCAGTCCAGGATGACCTTGCCGCCCTTGCCGCTCGCCGCGTCCGCGAACGCCGCCTCGAAGTCGCGGTGTCCGTAGCGGCCGGTGATCACGGGCGCGAGGTCCAGGCCGCCTTCCAGCAGTACCGACATGGCGTACCACGTCTCGAACATCTCACGGCCGTAGATGCCCTTGATGGTGAGCATCGAGGTGACGATGCGGGACCAGTCGACCGGGAACTCCTCGGAGGGCAGACCGAGCATCGCGATCCGGCCGCCGTGCGTCATGTTGGCGATCATGTCGCGCATCGCCTCGGGTCGGCCCGACATCTCCAGTCCGACGTCGAAGCCCTCGCGGAGTCCCAACTCCCGCTGGCCGTCGGCGATCTGAGCGTCCGTCACATTCAGTGCGAGGCTCACGCCGATCTTGCGGGCCAGGGCGAGTCGCTCCTCGCTCACATCCGTCACTACGACGTTCCGCGCGCCGGCGTGCCGGGCAACTGCCGCCGCCATCAAGCCGATGGGGCCCGCACCGGTGATCAACACGTCCTCGCCGACGAGCGGGAACGACAGCGCGGTGTGCACGGCGTTGCCGAACGGGTCGAAGATCGCGGCCACATCGAGGTCGACGGGAACGCGGTGCACCCACACATTGGCGGCGGGCAGCGCGACGTACTCCGCGAAGGCCCCGGCCCGTCCGACGCCGAGCCCGACCGTGGCGCGGCACAGGTGGCGGCGCCCGGCCAGGCAGTTGCGGCACTTGCCGCACACCAAGTGGCCCTCACCGCTGACCAGTTCACCGACTGCTATGTCGGCGACGTCCCGGCCCGTCCCGACGACCTCGCCCACGAACTCGTGGCCGAGCACCAGCGGCGTACGGATCGTCTGCCGCGCCCACCCGTCCCAGTTCCGGATATGCAGGTCGGTGCCGCAGATCCCGGTCCGCAGGACCCTGATCAGTACGTCGCCGGGTCCGACGGCGGGCTCCGGGACGTCCGCGAGCCACAGCCCGGGCTCCGCCTTCTCCTTGACCAGCGCCTTCAACGCTACGGCTCCTGAGGGTGAGGTCCCGGGGCCGGGCACGATCCGGACATGCCGGACGCGCCCGTTCCAGGGGTGGGGGTGGATTCTGCAAGCAATCTGCCCCACCTGAGCGCCCCGGTCCATCGAGGTTTTCTTAAGCCGTGCCGCAGCTTTCCTTCACGCCTGGCACCTTCACGCCTGGCACCTTCACGCCTGGCACCCGTCGAGCCGCGACACCTGGTAGTGGGCGATGTACCAGCCGTCCGCCAGCCGCTTCACCAACACGGCGAGCTTGACGTCGACCGGCGACCGGTCGGTGAACGTGAACTCCGTGTCCAGATAACCGAGTACGACGTCGTCCGCGAGCTTCCTGGTTTCGAGAACCTCGAACTGGGCGGTCATGCCCGGGGGTTGGGAGTCGTAGTACTCGGCGATTCCCTTCCGTCCGACGCTGAAGGGATGCAGCCCCTGGAAAATCGCGTCCTCGGTGAAGAGCCGGGCCACTTCCTCCGGCTCGTGGGCGTCCACGGCCGCTTTCCAGGGGTCCAGGACACCGCGCAGGATGATTTCGTCGTCCTTGCTGTTCATCTCCGTCGACCTTTCTCAGTGGCCGGTCAGTGACCGGCGCTCATGCCGCCGTCGACATGCAGGATCTCGCCGGTGACGAAGGGAGCGTTCTCCAAGAACACCACGGCGTCGACGATGTCGCTCACCTCACCCATCCGCCCGACCGGATGCAGGGCGGCGAGCCCCATGTGGGTCTCCTCCGGGTGCATCGGGGTCTTGATGGTGCCGGGCGACACAGCGTTGGCGCGGATGCCGCGGGTGGCGTACTCGATGGCGAGGGACTTGGTGGCCGACTGCAGGCCGCCCTTGGTCAGCGAGGCCAGCGCGGAGGGGACACGGGCGTCCGCGTTGTCGACCAGGCTGGTGGTGACGTTGACGATGTGTCCGCCGCCCTGGGTGAGCATGTGCCCGATGGCGAGCTGGGTGATCCGGAAGAACCCGGTCATGTTGATGCCGAGCACGGCCGCGTAGTCGTCGGCCGTGTAGTCGGTGAACGGCTTGGCGACGAAGACACCCGCGTTGTTCACCAGCGTGTCGATGCGGCCGAACCGCTCGATCGCGGCGGCCACGACCCGCTCGGCGGTGGCCGGGTCGGCGATGTCGCCCTGGACGGTCACGATGTCCGCGTCGTCGGCGGGGGCGATGGTGCGCGAGGTGGCGACGACGCCGTAACCGAGCTTGCGGTAGGCCTCGACGACGCCGGCTCCGATGCCCTGCGAGGCACCGGTGACGATCGCGACCTTCTGGTTCTGAGTGCTCATGACGACCTTCTCCGAAGTGGTGGCTGAGGTGCTCCCGGCCGGTGGTTTTTCCTAGCCGACCGGTCGCCTATTGGAGAAAGTAGGTGATCCGGGGAGGTGAAAGCAAAGGTCAGAGGGGGTTTGCCCGGGACCGGAATCCTCGCTGCTGAGAGGCCTGGCCTCCCAGTACACGTCAGCGGTGCGGGTCGCCCTCGGGCAGCCAGGCATCGGGGGCGCGCAGTCCGAGGTCGCCGGCGTCGACGCCTTCGCAGAGCGCGTCCACGGCGGCGAGGACCGCGGTACGCGTCTCGCCCTCGCGCCACACCAGCGACCAGGTCCAGTGGACGGTGGGTCCGACGATCTCGCGGCGCACCAGGTCGGGCGGCAGTGAAGTGGTCTGTCCCTTGGGCGAGTTGACGATCGGGCGGCGGCTGCGGCGGACGTGGTCGAAGAACGCGGGGCCGGTGATCCCGCCGTCGGCGATGGGCACCGCGCGGGCCCCGGTGTCATGGGCGAGCCGCTCGGCGTACACGTTCCAGGACGACCAGGAATTGGTGTCGTCGTCGAGGAGGACGGATGTGTCCCGGGCCCACACATCGCCGGCGTCGGTACCTGTGCTCACCGCATATAGGCGATCCGCACCCAGCAGTCGGGCCCGGAGGCCGTGCCGTTTCAGGTCCTCGTCCCGCACCCAGCACACGGCGAGATCCAGGCTGCCGTCCGCGACCCGGGCGGCCTGGGTGTGCGAGGGCGCGACCCACGCGTCGACGTGCACCTGGGCCACTCCGGCGGTGCGCGAAGTCAGGTCCGCGGGGAGCCAGTTGACGTAGCCGAGCCGCACCGCCTCCGAGCCCGCGAGCCGGCCGGCGCGGCGGCGGAGGTCGTCGGCCCGCTCCAGCAGCGCCCGGGTGTGCGGGAGCAGGGCGGCGCCGGCCGGGGTGAGGGAGACCGAGCGGCGGTCGCGGTCGAAGAGCCGTACGCCCAGATCGCGTTCGAGGGCCTTGATCTGCTGGGAGAGGGAGGGGCCGGCGATCAGGAGGCGGTCGGCGGCCCGGCCGAAGTTCAGTTCCTCGGCGACGGCGACGAAATACCTGAGTTGGCGCAGCTCCACGCCCGTCATGCTACGCGGGCTGGGAGGCCGTCCCTCTCAACAGGGAGCAAGCCTGTCGTGGCGCCCGCGCCGGTCCGGGGCCACGATGGGGGCATGGAAGTCCGGCGCCCTGCCGCCGGGCCGGGCGGGCCCGAACGGAGCGAGATCATGCGAGAGTTCCTGGTCGAGATCACCACGACCGTCCCCGAAGGCACACCTCAGGAGGAGGTCGACGAGCGGCGCGCCGCCGAGGCCGTCCGGGCCCGCGAACTGGCCTCGACCGGCCATTTGGCGCGGCTGTGGCGCCCCGTGGGTGAACTGCGCAGCGTGGGCGTCTGGCGCGCCGACGACGAGGAGCAACTCCACGAGAAGGTGCTCGGCACCCTGCCCCTGCACGCGTGGATGACCTTCGCCGTCACCCCGCTGGAACCGCACCCGAACGACCCCGGATATACGGAGTAACTCCCCCCACCTGCAAGGGATTTCACCTTCATGAGCTCTTGCGCCCCGGTCCCCGCGCCCCGGGCGGACGGGACCCTCCTGTCGCCCTGGCCCCATGTCGCCCGGGTCGCCGCCGCCCTCGCGGCCGGCATGGGGGTCGGCCGCTTCGTCTACACCCCGGTCCTCCCGCTGATGCACGCGCAGGCGGGCCTGAGCACCGACGCCGGCGCGCAGCTGGCCACCGCCAACTACGTCGGCTACTTCCTCGGCGCCCTCGCGGGCACCCTGCTGCCCGCCCTGGTCCGCTCACGCGCGGTCTTCCGCGGCGCGCTCGTCCTGCTGATCGGCACGCTCGCCGCGATGCCCGCCACCCACAGCACCGAGGTGTGGATCGCGCTGCGCCTGCTGGCCGGCGTCGCGAGCGCGCTGATCTTCGTGGTCGCGGTCAGCTCGGCCCTGGGCCACCTGCGGAACCACCCGCCGCACCTGCCCGGCTGGGCCTTCGGCGGGGTGGGCGCCGGCATCGCGCTCTCCGGCCTGCTGGTCCTCACGCTGCACTCCGTCGCGGACTGGCAGGTCGCATGGTGGTCCTCGGCCGCGCTCGCCACGGCGCTCGCGACCGCCGCATGGAATCTACGACCCGAAGTGCCGGTCACGCCCTCGACTGACGCCCCCGAAAGGGTAGTTGACCCCTGGTTCGGCGCCCTGTTCGTCAGCTACACCCTGGAGGGCGTCGGCTACATCGTCGCCGGGACCTTCCTGGTCGCCGCGATCGACCAGAGCTCGCCCGGCTGGATCGGGAGCGGCGCGTGGGTGCTCGTCGGGCTGGCCGCCGTACCGTCCGCCGCGCTGTGGGCCCGGCTCGGGCGCCGTTGGTCGTGGCCCGGGCTGCTGTGCGTGGCCCTGGTGATCCAGGCGGTCGGCATCGCGCTGCCCGCGCTGGTCGGCGGGGTGGCGGCGGCCCTGGTCGGCGCGGTGCTGTTCGGCGCGACCTTCATCGGCGTCAGCACGCTCGCCCTCGCGGCCGGGGCGGAGTTGCAATTCCCGCGCTCGGTGGCCCTGTTGACCGCCGGCTACTCCGTCGGCCAGATCCTCGGCCCCCTCGCCGTGGCCCCGCTGCTGCACCACGGCTACCGCCCGGCCCTGCTCCTGGCCGCCGCGGTGGTCCTCACCGCGGCCACGGCAGCCGCCGTCCTGCGGGCCGGCTTCCCCCGTCGGACGGTGACGCTACGACACTCCGTGCCGGCCCCGGAGGTACGGGCCGCCGAACGCTGATCAGGCCGCGCGGGCGCCGAGCAGCGCGAGGCAGTTGCCCCAAAGGGGGCTCAGGCGCCCGGTGTTGTTGTAGAGCTTCGCGAACATCACCTGGCCCTCCAACTGCGCGACGACGGAACGCGCCGCCTCGCGGGAGTCGTTGACGGTGACGTCCCCCCGGTCGCGCGCCTCGTCGATGACCGCGGCGACCATCTCGACCTGGGCGTCGAAGATCTCCTGCAACCGCGCGCGAACGGCCTCGGTCTGATTGCTCATCTCCAGGCTGAGGTTGCCGAACAGACAGCCCAGTACGGTGCCGCAGCCCTGCTGCACGGCGTGCTGCCCGGCCTCCGTCTCCTCGAACAACTTCCGCAGCCGGTCCAGCGGTTGGGCTCCACCGGCGTCACCGCCGTCTTTGCCGACACCGCTGAGGATGCGCGTCCACTCCCGCCGCTGGTCCGCCCAGTGTTCGTCGACGACGGCCAGCGCGAGGGCCTCCTTCGACGCGTAGAAGTAGTAGAAGCTGCCCTTCGGCACTCCGGCCGCCTTGCAGATCTCGGCCACCCCCAGCGCCGAGTACCCGCGCGCCTCGAAGAGCGACCGCCCGGCGGCGAGGATCTTCTCTCCGGCATCACTGGTCCTACCCATACGACAAGTATACGACCGGTCGGCTAGAGACTGGACTGTCCGCCCACCCGCCTATCCGCCTATCCGCCTATCCGCCGCCGAGCAGCTCCAGGCGGGACACCAGCTCCGCCGCTGTCGACTTGATCGTCTCAAGACCCTGCTTCCCCCAGGGCCGCGGCTCCGTGTCGACGACACACACGGTGCCCAGCACCATCCCCGTGGAGTCGATGAGCGGCGCCCCCAGATAGGAACGGATCCCGAACTCGTCGACGACCGGATTGCCCGCGAACCGCGGATAGTCGCAGACGTCCTCCAACACCAGCGCCTTACGTCTGACCACCACATGGGGGCAGAACCCATAGTCACGCGCCAACTGCCGGCCCACCTCGGGCTTGGCGTGCTCACCTCCGGTGACGGGTCTGGGCAGTCCCACCCCGCCCGGAGTGTGCAGACCGGCGAAGAACTGCCGGTTCTCGTCGATGAAGTTGACCATGGCGTACGGCGCCCCGGTCAGGTCGGCGAGATGGTCCGCGAAGGCGTCGAGCGCCGGGTCCGGGTGCTCCCCCAGGCCCAACCCGCGCAGCCGTCGCACCCGTTGAGGGGCCTCCTTGTCCTCGGGCGTGAGCAGCAGACGACCGGCCGGACGCGGCGGGTCGTAGCTCATGGGCGTACTCCGTCCCTGTGGACGTATGACATAGAGGAACTCCGTGGCGGTGTGCGGGGATCACATGTGGGCACCATGGCTCGGCACATGTGCCGGGGCGTGGGCGATGAGATGGCGGACGAGGGTCAGCAGGGTCTGGACGCCGGAACTGGAGATCCGCGCGTCGCAGCGCACGACCGGGATCCCGGGGTCGAGGTCTATGGCGGCACGCACCTCCTCGGGGTCGTAGCGGTAGGAGCCGTCGAACTCGTTGATCGCGACGATGAAGCCGAGGCCGCGCTGTTCGAAGAAGTCGACGGCCGCGAAGCACTCCTCCAGTCGTCGGGTGTCGGCGAGGATGACCGCGCCGAGCGCGCCCTCGGACAGCTCGTCCCACATGAACCAGAACCGCTCCTGTCCGGGCGTACCGAACAGATAGAGCACGTGTTCCGGGTCGAGGGTGATCCGGCCGAAGTCCATCGCCACGGTCGTCTCGACCTTGTTCTCGATGCCTTCGAGATCGTCGGTCGCGGCACTGACCGTGGTGAGCAGCTCCTCCGTGCTGAGCGGCGCGATCTCGCTCACCGCGCCGACGAAGGTCGTCTTGCCGACACCGAAACCGCCCGCCACCAGGATCTTCAGTGCGGTGGGGAAGGGATCGTGGCCGCTCTCGTAGTCAGAGCTGTCGTCGTAGTCCATCGAGCACTGCCTCCAGAAGAGACCGGTCAGTGGGGTTGTGGTGGAACTCGGGTGGCTTGGTGGTCAGCGCCCCGCAGTCGACGAGGTCCGACAGCAGCACCTTGGTGACCACCGCCGGCAACTTCAGGTGCGCGGCGACCTCGGCGACCGACACGGGCGCGCGGCACAGGTCGAGCGCCTGCGCGTGCTCCGGGCCGAGGTAGCCGAGGGGGGTGGCGCCGGTGGCCATCACCTGCGACAGGAGGTCGAGCGCGACGGAGGGCCGGGTACGGCCGTTGCTGACCGTGAAGGGGCGCACCAGACGTCCGGCCGCGTCGTCCAACCAAGGCCCGTCGCCGGCCGTCGCCACGCTCAAGGCCTCATCGCAGGTGATTCGACGGCGTGCTGCCGGGGCGCGGTCACGAGGTAGGGGCGGACGCTCTTGACCAGCATCGCCATCTCGTAGCCGAGCACGGCCGCGTCGGCCTCGCGGCCGGCGAGCACGGCGAGACAGGTGCCGGAGCCGGCCGTGGTGACGAAGAGCAGCGTCGAGTCGAGCTCGACGACCACCTGTCGGACGTCTCCACCGTCACCGAAGCGGACGCCCGCACTCCGGCCGAGGGAGTACAGCCCGGAGGCCAGGGCGGCCATGTGGTCGGCGCTGTCGGGGTCGAGCCCGTGAACCGACTTCACAAGCCCGTCGCAGGAGAGCAGGACCGCGCTGGTGGTGTGCGGAACGCGCTGCACGAGGCCGCTCATCAGCCAGTCGAGATCGGATACATGGCCGGTCGGCTGGCCGGTCGGCGCATCGCTCGCCATGGTGGATCGACTCCTTGGGGTACGAAGGTCTGCGGGAGCGCTGGTGGGGGTGACTGTAGGGGTGGGGGCGTGCGTGGTCATCCGGCTGATGCGCTCCCGTCGTGCCGGGCGGTGAGGTCGTGGTCGTGACCGCGCGCATGCGCGTGCGCTTCGGCTATGGGGGCCGCGTCCATGTGGGGGGCGAGGGTGAAACGGTCCGCGCCGATGTGGGTGCCGGGGGTGGTGGAGGTGCGTGGGCCCGTGTCCGCGCCTGGGCCTACGTCCGCCTCCGCGTCCGGTGTCGTGGGCTGAGTGGTGTAGCGGTGGAGCGCGGTGTCCATGTAGCCGGAGCCCATGTGGGTTGCCGACATGTGCGGTTGCTCTACGGCGAAAGGTTCCGGGGCGGAGGGTTCCGGGGCGGACGGTTCCGCGTGGAGCGCGTTCATGTAGAGACCGCCCGTGTGGACCTCGCCGGTGTAGACCTCACCGGTGGGCACGAACTCCGGGTGCACCGACTCCGGGCGCTCCAACTCCCTGGGCGAAGCCTCCATATGCGAAGTCTCCATATGCGGCGGCTCCACGATCTGGGGTGCCTCCATGTGTGGTGAGGCCGCCTCGGTCCCCTCCACCAGCTTCGCCGCCTCCATGTGCTGCCGCGCCTCCGCGAGGCCGATCCCCCGTTGGAACGCGGCCATCAGGCCCGGGTCGTGGCCTGCGGGATCCTCGGAGTCCTGGCGCGGTGCCGGTCCGTCGCGGAGTTGGGGTGCGATGTGTTCCTGGGCGCGGCGCCGGGGCAGTTGGGGCGGCTTGCCCATGGTGCCGCGTACCGCTCCGCCGCGCGGGAGGGGCGGGGCGGTCACGTTCTCCGCCACGGTCCCCCGGTCGTCGGGACGGATGCCGGGCACCGCTTCCGAGGGGTTGGCCCGTTCCGCGTGGGCGCCCCGCACGGGCAACGGCGGTCCGCTGCCGTTCGGCCCCGGCGCGGAGTCCCGTCGTTGATGCCGCCCCGGTGCCCCCGACCCGCGCTGGTGCCGCCCCGCCGTGCCGGGCGACGCCAACGCCCCCTGGCCGACGGCCGGTTGACCTCCCTCGACCCCACCCTGCGCCCCGACCCGCGGAGCCTGCTGCGGCGGCGCGAGCGGCTGCCCCCCGCCCAAGGTGTCCTGCGGCTGCCCTACGGCCCCGGGGGCGCCCGGCGCCGTACCCAACAAGGCCTGTGGCACGACGAGTACGGCCTGCACCCCGCCGTAGATGTTGGTCTGCAGGCGGACGTGGATGCCGTGGCGGCGGGCGAGTTGGGAGACCACGAACAGGCCGATGCGGCCGTCGGCCAGCAGGCTGGCGACGTTGACCTGGTCGGGATCGGTCAACAGGGCGTTCATGCGGCTCTGTTCACCGACGGGCATGCCGAGGCCGCGGTCCTCGACCTCGACGGCGAGGCCCGAGGTCACGAGGTTGACGCGGAGCAGCACTTGGGTGTGCGGGGCGGAGAACACCGTGGCGTTCTCGACGAGTTCGGCCAGCAGGTGGATCACGTCGGCGACGGCGTGGCCACGCAGGGTGCCGTCGATCGGCGGCACGAGCTTGACGCGGGAATACTGCTCGACCTCGGCGATGGCGGAGCGCAGTACCTCGGTCATGGAGACCGGGTTGCTCCACTGTCTGCGGGAGACGGCACCGCCGAGGACGGCGAGGTTCTCGGCGTGGCGGCGGATGCGGGTGGCGAGGTGGTCGACGTGGAAGAGGCCCTTGAGCAGGTCGGGGTCCTCGATCTCGTTCTCCAGCTCGTCGAGGATGGAGATCTCCCGGTGCACGAGGGACTGCAGGCGCCGGGCGAGGTTGACGAAGACCTCGACCTTCTGTTCGCTGCCCGCCTGGCTGGAGAGTTGAGAGGCGGCCACGACGGCGGTGACGGCGCCGTCGTGCGCGTGTGCCAGGTCGGCGGCGAGCAGGTCGAAGTCGTCGGCGTTCCCGGGGGGTTTGCTGCGCGGCTTGCGCTGGGGCGGGCCCTCGCCGCGGCGCAGCGCCTCGACCAGGTCGCGCAGATCGGCCTCGCCGCGCGCGCTGCTGCGGCGCAGGGCGTCGATGCGGTCGCTGACGGAACCGGCGGCGCGGCCCGCGGCCACGGCGGCGATCAGGATGCCCGCGAACGTCACCGACGTGGCTCCGGCGAGGACACCCCAGAGGGTGAGGCTGGTCCGCGCTCCGGTGGAGCGGACGGTGAACAGGACGGCCGCGCTGGCGCTCAGCGCGACCGCGACGGGCGGCAGCACGGCGAGGCGCAGGAGTTGGGGACGTATGTGCGTATCGGGCAGTGCGGGCACGGGGCGGGCGGCCGGTCGCCCGTGCCGGCCGCCCTCACGGCGGTCTGCGCGGGCGGCCGGTGCACGGAGTTGAGACATCGGCGTCCTCGTACTGGTGCGTCGGGCCGGTTGGTTCGCGCGGGGTGCGCGATTCGGGCATACGCCATCGCGGTGCCGGTCGAGAGAACCGAAAAATCCGGCCCCACGTCGCCCGACGGACACTCACAGTAGTCGCCAACGCATCAGGTGCGGTGGGCAGTTGAC
The DNA here is from genome assembly GCF_000367365.1 of Streptomyces prunicolor NBRC 13075. GTDB lineage: Bacteria > Actinomycetota > Actinomycetes > Streptomycetales > Streptomycetaceae > Streptomyces > Streptomyces prunicolor. Next base: position 85,354 of record NZ_BARF01000088.1, read on the forward strand.
AAAGTCCCCCGGGGAGCGTCCCGCTCTGGTATGAGGCCTCGTACGACAGACCGATAACCCCCTCGACCGCAGACCGAAGAAGGACAAAGAATCGATCGTCCCTGATCGGAACCGGTCACGAACGGGCGTCGGGGGCCGGGCAGTTCGACGCCACCCCGCCCCCCGATACTCACTCTCCCCACACTCAAGGGCGAACCGCGGAGGCGTTTCCCGGGATCTCGACCGCCCTCGATCACACCCCGGAGCATCACGGAGTGTGATCGCGGCGGGGACGTACGAGCGCGTCAGGCGTCGAAGCGGCGGCGGGCCGCCTCGATGTGACCGAGGTAGTGATGGGTCCAGCCGCACATGGCGTCGACCGTCGCCCGGAGTCCCTGGCCCGACTCGGTGAGGGTGTATTCGACGCGCGGCGGCACGGTGGGGTGCACGTCGCGCTCGACCAGACCGTTGCGCTCCAGCATGCGCAGGTTCTGGGTGAGCATCTTGTGGCTGATGCCCTCGATCGCGTTCCGCAGTTCGCTGAAGCGCAGGGTGCCCTCACCGAGGGCCTCGATGATCAGGAACGCCCATTTGTTGGCGACGTCGGAGAAGATCTCCCGCGCCAGCGAGTCCGCGCGCCGCAGGTCCGCGTCCTCGGGCGAGTCACTGAATTGCTTTGTCACCATAAGGTTCCTCAGTCACTGAAAAGTGCGTTCTTCCAGGTCAGCGGCAACTCTCCTACGGTTTCCGAGTAACCACAAGTGACCGAGAACGAGGTGGGCAGCATGGCCGTCACTCTGATGAACCCCAGCGGATTGCCGCAGATCCCGGTGTACCGGCAGGTGTCGATCGCGACGGGGTCGAAGCTGGTCTTCGTCGCCGGGCAGGTCGCCTGGGACGCCGAGGGGGTCACGGTCGGCGCAGGCGACCTCGCCGCCCAGGTCGAGCGGAGCTATCTCAACGTCGGCACCGCGCTGGCCGCGGTCGGCGCGTCCTTCGACGACGTGGTGAAACTGACCGTCTACGTCGTCGACTGGACCCCCGACAAGATGCCCCTGTTCCTGGAGGGGGTAGCCCGGGCCACCGCGAAGCTGGGCACCACGCCGATGGCGCCGGGCACACTGATCGGCGTGGCGACCCTGGACGTACCCGACCATCTCGTCGAGGTCGAGGCCACTGCGGTCCTCGACTGAGCGGAGCCGCCGGGCAGGCGCTCCTCCCCTGCGGGACCCGCTCGGTCAGCGCTCGTTCGCGAGGTCCAGCTCCGCGGGAGCGGGGGGTCGGCTCCGGTTCCGTCGCCACCGGCTTCGGGGTCTGCCAGTGGTGGGCGAACGTTCCCCCGAAGGGCCGCCACCAAGGGGCCGTCGTCAGGTCGCCGCCCGGTTCGAACGGCTCGCCCGGCCGCGGTGTGGCCACGGTCTGGCCCACCGCCTCTCCCTCGTCCGCGGTCCACTCGCCGGGCTCGGCCCACGGGTGCAGCGCCAGATTGAAGGTGCCCCAGTGGATGGGCAGCAGCACCCCGTGCGGCTGCCCGCCCTGGAGGTCGAGGTGGGCGCGCATGCCCTCCTCGGGTGTCATGTGGATGTCGGGCCAGATGTATTGATCACGAGCGTTGTTGTCACTTGTCGGGCTTGCTCATGGCGAAGACCTCCGGTGTGGTGGAGCTGTCTAGGACTGCACCGCACGGAGGTCTTCGTGTCCCACCGTAATGCCCGGCTGACCGTTCACGGCAGGCGGCTGCTCGTCGAACGGGTCCGCTCAGGCCGTCCCGTCGCGCATGTCGCGGCAGAGATGGGCATCTCCCGCACCACGGGCCACAAATCGATCCGCCGCTGGCAGTTGGAGGGTGAGCGGGGACTGCACGACCGCTCCAGCCGACCCCTGACGACACTGCACCCCGGCGACGGCTCGGGTGTGCCGGCTGCGGCAGGCCCGCAAACTCGGCCCCGCCCGCATCGGACCGGTCCTGGGCCTGCCCGCCTCCACCGTGCACCGCATCCTGACCCGGCACGCACTGAACCGTCTCGCCTTCCTGGACCGGCCCACCGGACGGGTCATCCGCCGCTACGAACGCGACCGGCCCGGCGAACTCGTCCATGTGGACGTCAAGAAACTCGGCCGGATCCCTGACGGCGGCGGCCACAAAGTCCTGGGCCGCCAGGCCGGCCGGAGCCTGTCACTCAAACCTGCACCAGACCCGCCGGACTTGTCGATGACGCGACGAACCGGCGCTGTCTCGGCGGGTAGGTAGGCCAACGGTTCCTGAAGCGCAGTGGGATCGTCCCACGATGCTTCGGTGAGTTCGGGCAGCGCTTGAAGTAGCTGCCATGTCAGCCATTGCCATCGCTCTTCGTTGTCCAGCGCGTCGGTGAGAAGCGAGTTCAGCAGAGCGCGGACGCGACCTCCCGCGGTGTCGGGATTGCGGTCGAGGCAGCTGAGGGGAGGAAGACCCTCCGGGGCACAGGCTCGGACGGCACCGCGCACGGTGTTCCAGAGCTGCTGTACGGCGGCGTGGCTGTCGCCTCGCCGCCGTTCGTCCTGCGCGGCGCGGGCGGCCGCGATGACAAGCACGCGGGGTCCGCGACAGACCAGTGATCTGGGCTCAGATGGTGCTTGCTTCCCGCCAGCGCTGGTAGGCGGTATTGGCGCGGAACGCGAGCAGGATGGCCAGAGCGGTACCAAGGACAGTGGCGACCAAGGACGGCAGCGCGAGCCAGGAGATTTCACCGATGTCGACCAGTAGGTACGCCGCAGTGGCGCTGATCGCGGCAAGCAGCAGATCGAATCGCACATACGGCACGGTCCTGCGGACGTTGAACGATTCCTTCACGATCACCGAATCAGCCTACGCGCCTGAAGGTCAGGCCGCCCGAGGTAGGGCGTCGGTGATGTGCAGGGCGTCACGAGGCCTCTTGGCCTTGTCAGTGTCGCTGGTCAGGCGATGCGCAGGAGGTCGAGCGGGCGGGTGAAGGGCTCGTAGGAGGTGTGGCGTAGGCCGGCAGCGATGTCGCTGTGTCCGGCGTCGCGGAGCGTGTTGATCGCGAGGTTCCGCAGGGCAGCCATGTTGTCGGCCCGTGGCCGGTACGAATCTTCGAGGCGTCCTCGTGGAAGGAGGTGTCCCGGACGAAGTGCAGCCGGCTCTCGATGGTCCACTGTGACCTGGCCAGTTGACCCGGGCGTTGGCGCGAGGCCCGATGAGAGGCCAGGTTGGTGATCGCGGAGACGGTCTGGCGGGTGCACTTGCCGGCCTTGAGGTCGGTACGGTGGCGCAGGATCCGAACGGCCTGGACGGCGTGAGGGAAGCCGAGTCCGAACTCGGTAACGGTGAGCACTCTGGTCACCGGGTCTCCTTGCGGCCGTGGCCGCTCTCGCGGTCGTGGCGGCAAGCGGTGACCTCCTTCAGCGGCAGTGACCTGACCTGTCGGTGCAGGCCCGGTTGGCTGGCTTTGACCACCAGCAGATAGTGGGCGTTCTTCTCCTCCACCAGGAAGCGCGATTTCGTTGGTCTTGTCAGGCACCCGCAGCTGGGTGACAGTCCGCCCCTGGCCGGTCATCGCGGCCAGGGGAAGGGCGGCCGGGCTCTGGTCGTGGCACGGGCGGCTTCGCCGTCCGCGGCCAGTGACTGCGCGCCCAGAGGATCGGCGCCGCTCAGGTCGGCCAGGCCGCCCGGACAGACCCGCCCGATGACCCGCCGGATCGTGGCGGCGCTCGGCGGTACGCGCACAGTTCGTCGAGCAACTCCCGTAGTAGCAGGGCCGCTTGGCGCACGGCGGCGAAGTCGTCCCCGGTCGACGGGCCGAGGTCGAAGACGAGGCGGTCGGTCCGGGTGGAACCTGTCGGTCCGGGACAGCCAGCGGTGCGGGGTGAGGCAGGCCTGGTCGGCGAGGTACCCGAGAGTGGCGGTGTCGTCGCACACCGGGTGCGTGACCGTGCCGCCCTCCTAGGACACCTCGACGCGTTCGATCCAGTCCGGGTAGCGCTCCGGGACGTTCCTCTGCATGAACCGGGGGCCGGGCCGTCGATACCCTCCGGGTGTCGTTCAAGCATCAACGGGCGTCCGCGCAGGTGCGGCAACATGGAGGAGGCGACGACCCGGTAGTACGTGACGAGGTCGCCCTTGGTGTACTCCCTGCCGTTCCCGTCAGCGGGAGCAGCACCTTCTCGGGCTCCACGTCACCCGCCTGCAGCAGACCGATACCCGGCGGTACGGTCGCGCCGTGGAGCGGCATGTTCACCCCCGGCCTCTCTACGACGGTGACACGCACGTCGCTCCTCGCGTGCAGGAGTTCGATGCGGATCGAGGAAGTGAACCCGTGGACGGCGTACCCGACACCGCAGCAGGCCGACTGTGGCGCATTGGACCTCGCCCAGGACAGATCCGACGCTCGCCGGTGGCAGGCCTTACGTGCGTCCTGCCGTACGGCGAACCCCGCCTTGAGGACAACCGACGTGTCGGCGGGGCACACAGCCCCTGGTGCCTGGGCGGTTGGGTCCCTCTGGTGTGCGGCCAGGAGTGCGGCAGTGCGACGGCGCCCGGGACACCGGCAGCCGATCCGTCTCAGTCGCGATCGCGGCGGGTGCTCCTCTCGCGCCGCAGGCGGCGTGCCACGACCAGCACGTCCAGTGCGGCTACCAGCGCGAGTACGCCGCACAGCGCGGCGACGGTGACCAGGACACCGCGACCAGGCGTGTCACCGGGATCGGAGCCGCCCGCCCACAAGCCGAACAACACACCCGCCACGGCAAAGAGCGGCAGGAAGACCCTGGACAGCAGCAGCCGGAGCCGAAGTGGGCTCCGGGCGGTAGCCGGTTCGGTCCCGGTTCTCGGGAAGCGGCGCCCGATCACGCCGGAGCGCGAGCGCGACATCGGCTCCGTCGTCCGGCCCGTGTGATCGTCGGGCACGGCACCCCTCCCTCAGCGGTTCGGAGCGGCTTTGCCGATGTCCGCCAGGACCGAGCCCGGACCCTCCGTACCGGCCAGGTCGCCGAGGCTGACGATGCCGACCGGCCAGCCACCGCGTTCGACGACGGGGAGTCTGCGCACGGCGTGCCGGCGCATCAGCTCGGCGGCGTGGTCGGTGGTGTCGTCCGCGGCCACGGTCACCACGGGCGGGCGGGAGCACACCGATCCGGCAGTGGTGGTGTGCGGGTCGCGGCCCTCGGCGACCACCCGGACCACGATGTCGCGGTCGGTGAGAACGCCGAACAGATCGCAGTCGTACGTCACCAGGACGGCGCCGATGTCCTGCTCGCGCATGATTTGGGCCGCCCGCGCCACCGAGGTCATCGGTTCGACAGCTGCCGTTCCGGACGACATCACCTCATGTACTGCCCGGGTCATGGGGCATCACCTCCCGGATCCTCGGAGTACTGTATGCCCGCCGCGTAGCCGGTACCGGCTACGCCAAACCTCTTCTGGTCCGGCGACTTCTCGCCCCGCAGAAGCCTCGGCCCGTCGGCGGCATCGCGGTGCCGGGCGCGATCAGTCCGCGTCGAGGGACGTGACGGACGCGTGGTGACGGGTAGTCGGGGTTCGTCCGAGCAATACGGTCCAGCACTCCGGCAGGAGGTATCGGGAGATGACTGCGCGGCAGAGCTCCGGCGGCACGGTGGCGCACCGGCTCATCGAGGAACACCTGGTCGAGGGGCGCGCGGTGCCCGGTGAGGAGATCGGTCTGCGCATCGACCAGACGCTCACCCAGGACGCCACCGGGACCCTGGTCATGCAGGAGGTGGAGGCGCTGGGACTGGACCGGGTGCGCACCGAGGTCAGCGTGCAGTACGTCGACCACAACGTCCTGCAGGCCGACGAACGCAACGCCGAGGACCACGCTTTCCTCCGCTCGGCCGCCCGCCGCTACGGCGTCTGGTATTCCAAGCCCGGCAACGGCGTCTCGCACCCCACCCACATGCAGCGCTTCGGCGTCCCGGGCCGGAGCCTGGCCGGCTCCGACTCGCACACCTGCGCCGCCGGTTCCCTCGGCATGCTGGCCATCGGCGTCGGCGGTCTGGAGGTCGCCCTGGCCATGGCCGGACGGCCGCTGTACGTACGGATGGCGCAGATCTGGGGCATCCGCCTGACCGGTGCCCTGCCCGACTGGGTCAGCGCCAAGGACGTGATCCTGGAGTTGCTGCGGCGTCACGGGGTCAAAGGCGGGGTGGGCCGCATCCTGGAGTACCACGGACCGGGGCTGGCCCACCTGAGCGCCATGGACCGGCACGTCATCGCCAACATGGGCGCCGAACTCGGCGCCACCACCAGCGTCTTCCCCGCCGACGACGCCGTGCGCGACTTCCTGCGTGCCGAGGGCCGCGAGGACGACTTCAGCGAGGTCACCGCCGCCTCCGACGCCCGCTACGACCTCGACGAGGAGATCGACCTCTCCGCCCTGCAGCCGCTGATCGCCAGGCCCACGTCCCCAGGCAACGTCGTACCGGTGCGGGAGGTGGCGGGCGAGCCGATCGGGCAGGCGGTGATCGGTTCGTCGGCCAACCCCGGCCTGCGCGACTTCGCCGTCGCCGCCGCCATGGTCCGGGACCGGCAGACGGCCTCCGGAGTGAGCTTCGACGTCAACCCCAGCTCCCGGGAGATCCTCCAGGACCTCACCCGCAGCGGCGCGACCTTCGACCTGATCGCGGCCGGTGCGCGGCTGCACCAGGCCGGCTGCCTGGGCTGCATCGGCATGGGCCAGGCCCCCGCCGTCGGCCACAACTCGCTGCGCACCTTCCCCCGCAACTTCCCCGGCCGCTCCGGTACCGAGGACGACGCGATCTGGCTCTGCTCCCCGGAGACCGCAACCGCCTCCGCGCTCACCGGCACCATCACCGACCCGCGCGACTGGGGCGCCGAGCACAAGGTGCCGTACCCGCGACCGGACCTGCCCGAGCACGCCCAGGTCAACACCGCCATGCTGGAGCCACCGCCGCCGCCCGACGAGGCCATGGACGTACGTCTGGAACGCGGGCCCAACATCTCCGCGCTGCCCGACCTCGATCCCCTGCCGGACACCCTCGACGCCCCGGTCCTGCTGAAGGCCGACGACGACGTCTCCACCGACGAGATCTCCCCCGCCGGCGCCAGGGCCCTGCCGTACCGCTCCAACCTCCCCAAACTCGCCGGGTTCACCCTCACCCGACTCGATCCGGACTACCCGGGCCGCGCCGCCGAACTCCGCGAGCACGGCGGTCACATCATCGTCGCCGGCGAGAACTGGGGCCAGGGCTCCTCCCGCGAACACGCGGCGCTCACCCTGCGCCACCTCGGGCTGCACGCCGTGATCGCGAAGTCGTACGCCCGTATCCACTGGCAGAACCTCGCCAACTTCGGCGTCCTCCCGCTGGAGTTCGACGACCCCGCCGACCACGACCGCATCAAGTCCGGCGACCGGCTCCGCATCGAGGACCTGCACACCGCTCTCACCGCCGGCGCTCCGCCGACCCTCACCGTCCGCAACACGACCCGTTCCGAGGAATACCGCCTGCACCACCACCTCTCGCCCCGGCAACGGCAGGCCGTTCTGGCCGGCGGTGTCATCCCGGCCGTGGCCCGGCCGACGCACGAGGCGCTCACGTGAGGGGAGCAAGGGAAGCCGGCACGCCGTAGGAGGCGGGGAGTGCGGGGAGCCCGCGGCGAAGGTGGCGCCGGCGACGTCGGCGTGCCGACTGAGTGACTGCGCATCCGGATTCTCCGGATCCTTTCGTCGCCCACTTCGCCGGGGATGCCCCGGACGGAGTAGCGTCCGGGGTGACCGCCGCAGAGGCTGATCGCACAAGGGTCGACCAGGTCAGGGCGACGGCGGCGACATCGGCGAGCGACTGGGCCAGGCTCAGTTCCGTGTCCGGCAGGCCGCCGAGCGTGGTGAGCAGGAGATTGAGCGCCCCGATGGTCTGCTGGCGGACGCGCAGCGGAAGGGCGTGCGCGGCGCGGTAACCGCAGCGGGTCGCGAGCGGTGCCAGCCGTGGCCAGCGGCCGGTGCTTTCGCCCAGGATCGGTTCTCGCGGTAGCAGTCGAGGCAGGGGGCCTCCTCGGACCTGCGGCAGGAACAACTCCACCACCGGCATGGTGGCCGAGCACGGAGGTCTCACCCTGGCCGAGGCCCGGTCGGCCCTGCGCGCCCACTCGGCCCTCGACGGCCACCGGCTTCTGGACATCGCCCAAGCGCTCGTCGACCATGCTCTCGCGCCGGACTCGGTGCTGACCGAAGACCGCTGAGTCCTGTCGTCACAGCCCCGCACGCGTTCCCGTACGGGGCTCTCAGTCACCGTCCAGCCGCGCGCGGAGCAGCCGTTTGCCCAGTTCGGCACCCTTGCGGCTGTCGGCCTGGGCCTTGCGGAAGAGATCCGCGACCTCGGTGTCCTTCCCGCGCTCCGCGTCCGCGATGTACGTCTCCAGTCGCAGCGCGTTGCTCAAGCATGCCTCCACGTACCAGATCAGGTTGTAGTCCCTGTCCGGTGTACCCGTGGCGCCGCCGGTCTCCGTGCTGCTGGTCATCCGTGCCTCCTTCGTGTTCCGGGGGTGCGCTTCTTTGCCGGAGAGCGGCGGGTACCCGGTGCTCTCCGGCACACACGTCGGCATACGGGCGTGTGATCCAGGCCGGCCTGGATACGCGGACTGGAGGAATCCGAATCGTCCGAAAGGTACGCACACCATGGGGAGCCAGAACCACGACGACGTGATGGGTGACGAGGTCTACCAGCCCGAAGGCCCCGACGACCGGGAGGACGAGGGCATCCTCGACCCCGAGGACACGCTCAACGACCGGGGCGCCGATCCCTACGAGGAGGGCTGGTCACCGCCCGAGCGTCCGCTCGGGGTGGAACACCAGGGCACGACGGCGGGTGAGCAGCGCGAGGGCGAGAGCCTGGACCAGAGGCTGGCGGAGGAGCGCCGGGACCCGGCGTTGGAGGAGCCCGGCGGGGACGACGGCGTCGGAGACCTCGCGGGCGGCGAGGGCGAACCGCTGGACGACGAGGTGGGGGCGGACCGGGCCGGTCGCCTCATGGCTCCTGACGAGGGCGCGCACGAGGACGCCGAGAAGGACCTGCTCGCCCACGACGTGGGCATCGACGGCGGCGCGGCCTCCGCGGAGGAAGCGGCTGTCCATCGGATCCCGGACGAGGACGACACACCCCCGTAGCCCTCGGGGCGCCACCTTTCGGAATACCTCGATCGCCGTCCGACGGCCTGTACGAACGGAAGGCCCTTCATGGAAACCGACACCGCACACCCCACAACCGGCCCACCCGACCACCACCACTCGGAGATCACTCTGCGGGTGAACGGCAAACCGCACACACTCACCGTCGACCACCGCTCGGTGCTCCTGGACGTGCTGCGCGAGGACCTCGACCTGACCGGCGCCAAGAAGGGCTGCGACCACGGCCAGTGCGGCGCCTGCACGGTTCTGGTCGACGGCCGCCGCGCCAACAGCTGTCTGCTGCCCGCCGTCGCCCTCGACGGCGGCGACATCACGACCGTCGAGGGACTCGGCGGGGACGGCGAGGAACTCCATCCGCTCCAGCGCGCCTTCCTGGACCGTGACGCCTTCCAGTGCGGCTACTGCACCCCGGGGCAGATCTGCAGCGCCATCGGCGCGCTCGCCGAGGCCGCCGCCGGTCACCCCTCCCACGTGACCGACCCCGGCGCCCCCGCCGGGCCGCCCGTCGCGCTGGACCGGGCGGAGATCCGCGAGCGGCTCAGCGGCAACCTCTGCCGCTGCGGTGCCTACCCGAACATCGTGGAAGCCGTCGAGGACGTGATCCCGTGAAGCCCTTCGGATACGTACGCGCGGGCAGCGTCGAGGAGGCGGCCGACGCGTACGCCTCGCATCCCGGCGCCCGGTATCTCGGCGGCGGCACCAATCTGGTCGACCTGATGAAGCTCGGCGTGGAACAGCCGGCCACCCTCGTCGACGTCAGCCGGCTGCCCCTGGACTCGGTGGAGGAACTGCCCGCCGGTGCGCTGCGGATCGGGGCCACCGTCCGCAACAGCGACCTCGCGGCCCATCCTCTGGTCCGCGACCGCTATCCGGTGCTCTCGCAGGCGCTCCTCGCGGGAGCCTCCGGGCAGCTGCGCAACATCGCCACCACCGGCGGCAACCTGCTCCAGCGAACCCGCTGCCCCTACTTCCAGGACACCTCCAAGCCGTGCAACAAGCGCGAGCCGGGCAGCGGCTGCGGCGCCCGGGACGGCGTCCACCGCGACCACGCGGTGCTCGGGCACTCGCCGCACTGCATCGCCACGCATCCGTCCGACATGGCCGTCGCGCTGGCCGCCCTCGACGCGCAGGTCGAGCTGTACGGGGCCGACGGCGAACGGTCGGTCCCCGCCGCCGAGTTCCACCGGCTGCCCGGTGACCACCCGGAGTGCGACACCGAGATCCGCCCCGGCGAAATCATCACCGGCGTCGTGCTGCCGGCCACGGCGGCCGGGCTGCCGTCCCGCTACCGCAAGGCCCGTGACCGTGCCTCGTACGCCTTCGCCCTCGCCTCCGTCGCGGCGGTGCTACGGGTGGACGACGGCGTCGTCCAGCACGTCGGTGTCGCCTTCGGCGCGCTCGCCCACCGGCCCTGGCGTGCCCGGCGCGCGGAGGAGGCGCTGCTGGGTGCCGCGCCCACGGCCGCCGCCTTCGAGCGGGCCGTCGACCTCGAACTCGCCGCCGCCCAGCCCCTGTCCGACAACGCCTACAAGGTGGGCCTCGCCCGCGATCTCGCCCTCGACGTCCTGACCCGGTTGGCACCGCCGACGACCAGCACCTGACGGGACTTCCGCCCCGGCACCACGAGGAGGACTCCATGTCCGACACCGATACCGCGCTGGGCGCACCCGCCGAGCGCCGGGAGGGCCGCGAGAAGGTCACCGGCACGGCCCGTTACGCCGCCGAACACACCGTCCCCGGACGCGTGCACGCCTGGCCCGTGACCGCCGCGATCGCCTGTGGCGCGGTCAGAGCGATCGACACCACCGAAGCGCTGCGGTCGGCCGGGGTGATCACCGTGCTCACCCACGAGAACGCTCCCCGTCTCGCCGACGCCGACGACCCCACGCTCGCCGTTCTGCAGAACTCCCGTGTGCCGCACCGGGGTTGGCCCATCGCTCTGGTCGTCGCCGAGACGCTGGAAGCCGCCCGGGCCGGTGCCGCGGCGGTCCGTGTCGAGTACGAAGCGCAGGACCACGACGTGACGCTCACGGACAGCCATCCCGGGGCGTACGTTCCCGAGGAGGCCAACGGCGGGTATCCCGGGCACCGGGAACGCGGCGCCCCCGAGGGCGCGTTCGCATCCGCCGCGGTCCGCGTCGACGCCGCGTACCGTGTGCCACCCCTGCACAACCACCCCATGGAGCCGCACGCCGCCACCGCCCAGTGGGACGGCCACCGGCTCGTCGTGCACGACTCCAGCCAGGGCGCCACGGCGGTACGAGCCACGCTCGCCGCGTTGTTCAGGCTCCCCGAGGACCAGGTCACCGTCGTGGCCGAACATGTCGGCGGCGGCTTCGGGTCCAAGGGGACGGCCCGCCCGCACGTGGTGCTCGCCGCGATGGCGGCACGGCGGACGGGACGGCCCGTCACCGTGGTCCTCCCCCGCCGCTTCCTGCCCGCGCTCGTCGGACATCGCGCGCCCACCCTGCACCGGGTCCGCCTGGGCGCCGACGAGCAGGGCTCCCTCACCGCCCTCCTGCACGAGGTCACCACCCACACCTCCCGCATCAAGGAGTTCGTCGAGCAGGCCGCCGTACCCGCCCGCGTCATGTACGCCTCACCCCACAGCCGTACGACCCACCGTGTCGTCCCGCTGGATGTGCCGAGCCCTTCCTGGATGCGCGCACCCGGCGAGGCACCCGGCATGTTCGCCCTGGAGTCGGCCATGGACGAACTCGCGGTCGCGCTCGGCACGGACCCCGTCGAGCTGCGGATCGCGAACGAGCCGGACACCGAACCGGACAGCGGCAAGCCCTTCAGCAGCCGGCACCTGGTCGAGTGCCTGCGCGAGGGTGCCCGGCGCTTCGGCTGGGCGCACCGCGACCCCCACCCGGGTCCGCACTCCTCAGGCCCGCTGCTCGTGGGGTCGGGGGTGGCCGCCGCCGTGTACCCCGTGCTGATCCAGCCCTCCACCGCGACCGCGCGGGCGCTGCCGAACGGGAACTTCACCGTGCGGGTCAACGCGACCGACATCGGCACCGGTGCCCGTACCGTCCTCGCGCAGGTCGCCGCCGACGCCCTGGGCGTCCCGCTGGACCGGGTCCGTACGGAGATCGGCAACAGCGACCTGCCGTCGGCCTCGCTGGCCGGCGGTTCCTCCGGCACCGCCTCGTGGGGCTGGGCGGTGCATGAGGCGTGCACGCGGCTGCGCGCAGGCCTCGCGGAACACACGGGACAGCTGCCGGAGCCGGGTCTCACGGCGAGCGCCGACACGGCGGGGACCGCGGACGCCGACAGCGACTACGCCCGGCACGCCTTCGGCGCCCACTTCGCCGAGGTCGCCGTCGACACGGTCACCGGCGAGGTCCGGGTCCGCCGCCTGCTAGGTGTGTACGCCGCCGGGCACATCCTCAACTCCCGTACCGCACGCTCCCAGTTCATCGGCGGTATGACGATGGGTCTGGGCATGGCCCTGACCGAGGGCAGCACCATGGACGCCGCGTTCGGTGACTTCACCGAGTCGGACCTGGCCGCGTACCACGTCCCCGTGCACGCCGACGTGCCCGCCGTGGAGGCGCACTGGATCGACGAGGACGATCCGCACCTCAACCCGATGGGCAGCAAGGGCATCGGCGAGATCGGGATCGTCGGCACGGCGGCGGCCATCGGCAACGCGGTCCACCACGCCACCGGCGTCCGCTACCGCGAACTGCCCCTCACACCGGACCGCGTACTGACGGGCCTGCCGTCGTTCATGGCGCGGTGAGCTCGGAGGGACGTTCGTGGACGACATCCCGTGCCGCCTTGTCGTCGCGCAGCCCGAGGAAGCGCGGATGGCGCAGCCTGCCGTCGCGGGTCCACTCGGTGAAGGCGATCTGCGCGACGAGCGTCGGCTCGACCCAGTGGGCGCGTGCCTCGTGGACGTGGTCGGCGAACGGCGGCTCGGAGGTGGCCAGTTCGTCGAGCCGGGCCCGCAGATCGAGGAGGGTGCGGCGGTCGAAGCCGGTGCCGACCTTGCCCGCGTGCCGGAGCCGCCCACCCTCGTGGTAGCCCAGCAGCAGCGCACCCAACCCGACCCGGCTGGCCGCTGGTTCGGTGAAACCGCCGATGACGAACTCCTGGCCGAGCGAGCACTTGAGCTTGAGCCAGTCCGTCGAACGGCCTTGCCGGTAGGGGCCGTTGGCAGGTTTGGCGATGAGCCCCTCCCATCCCCGGGCGCAGGCGTCGGCCGACGACTCGGCGCCGCCCTCGTTGCGGTGGGCCGTCATCCGCAGGTGCGCCCGGTAGGTCAGGGCGCGGCGCAGCAGGGACTTGCGGCTGCGCAACGGCAGCGAGCGCGTGTCGGCGCCGTCCAGGCGCAGCAGATCGAAGAGGTAATACGTGACGGCGACCCCGCTCGCCTCGATGTCCCGGCGCCGGGTCAGCCCCATGCGCTCCGGGTACCCCGCCCGCTCCGGCCCGACCCACACGACGGGAGGCGAAGAATCCGCTCGACGATGCAGGCTGGGAGACATGGCAAAGACCGCGCTGATCGTCATCGACATGATCAACACGTACGACCACGACGACGCCGACCTGCTGCTGCCCTCGGTGAAGGCGTGCCTGCCCGGGGTGACCCGGCTGCTGGAGAGCGCGCGCCGGTGCGACGTGCCGGTGATCTACGTCAACGACAACTTCGGGCAATGGCGCTCCCACCACGGCGAACTCCTGGAGGCCGCGCTCCGCGGACCGCATGCGGACCTGGTACGGGCTGTCGCCCCCGACGAGGCGTCGCTGTTCGTCGTCAAGGCACGGCACTCGGCCTTCTTCGAAACTCCGCTGAGCTATCTGCTCGGCCAGGAAGATGTCGACCACGTGGTGCTGTGCGGGCAGGTCACCGAGCAGTGCGTGCTGTACTCGGCGCTCGACGCCCACATCCGGCATCTGAAGGTCACGGTGCCGCGCGACGCGGTCGCCCACATCCACCAGGACCTGGCCGAGGCCGCCCTGAGGATGATGGAACGCAACATGGCCGCGCGCATCACGACCGCGGACGACGTCGGCTTCTCCGACACCACCGGCCGATAGCGGACGGCCGGGCCCGGCACCGCCCGGGGCGACGTCATACGGCCTCGTAGTCGTGGGCCCGCCCGCCCTTCCACCTCACCCACACCGGATCGTCGAGGATGTCCTCCCCCAGGGACAGACCGGCCCGCCGGACGAACTCGACGACATCGCCGTCACAGTGGGCGAGACCGGCGACCTCGTTCCGTATGACAACGGGCCGGCCGCCCTGCGCGATCGCCCGGTGCACCACTATCGGCACCTCTGCCATGTCTGCAGCGTGCTACGCCGGGAGCGCGCCGTCGAATCGCGACAACGGACTCCGGAGGGCCTACGGCCGGTGAGCCCCGGACACGGTCCGTGGTTCTCGGACGCCCGGCCGCCTCGCACGGCGCGCGGACCACGCCACCGGACCCAGAACGCGCACCGCACCGGAGTACAAGAACTCGCCCCTGGCGATGTTCCCAACCGGGCCCGTGTGCCCTTCCCGCTCCGACGACGCGTAGGGCACGCCGGGCTCGACGAAAGACATCGAGACACCCCGCACGCGTCGGCATCGTCCCTCGGACCGGAATGAACTCGGCGGGTCGCGTCATGGGTGGACCGGGGGTTCACTCGGGTTCGGGGGCTCGCCGTAATGGCGCAGGACCGCGGCGCTCACGGCGCGAAGTGTGGTGCCCTGGCGGCGGGCGGTGTCCTTGAGGAAGGCGAGCGCCTCGTCATGGGTGCAGTCCTGGCGTGCCATGGTGACGCCGATCGCCCGGTCGATGAGGGCTCGGGTGGCCATGACGGTCCGCAGTTCGTCGTTGAACGCCGGGACGTCGGCCAGCCGCTGGGCCAGGGCGATGGCTCCCGTGGCCTGGGCGGCTACGGCCCGCAGGACGGTGAGGTCGGCGCCGGCGAACGAGTCCGGTGCGGAGGCGTAGAGGTTGATGGCGCCGGGTGTCCAGGTCCGGGCCGCGATGGGCAGGGAGAGGGAGGAGCGGGCCCCGTTGGCCGCGGCGTATGCGGGATATCCGCCCCAGCGCCGGTCGGTACGCGTGTCCTGAACGAAGATCTCCTGACCGGTGCGCAGGGCCTGCAGACAGGGGGCCGTCGTTCTGGCCGTACTGTTCCTCGTCCAGCCGCCTGGCGCTCCTACCGGAGCTGGCCACCGTCAGCGGGTGACCCTCCCGTTCCAGGGTGATCCCGCACCCGTCGCATCCAGGTGAGATGTCCAGCACGGTTTCGGCCAGTGTGGTGAGGAAGGCTTCCAGCGTCCTGGTGGTCAGAAGGAGCGCGGTGAGGTCCGGTACGGCGGGGTGGAGTGAGCCGGTCATGCTCATCCCTTCACGGAACGTTCTCCGCTGGTCGGCATAGCAGCATGCCGCTGGGGTCGGACTCCGGTCCCGGGAAGCTCCAGCGCCGTCCGGTCGTCCCGCCGAAGGCCCGGGCAGGAGAAGCGACCGGTGTTTCTTCCAACTGTCCCACCGCGCGAACGGTCCCGGGCGGACAAGGCCTGTTGGACAAGGCCGATCCGTCCGCGGCGGCAGCGGCCGACTCAGCCCGTCGGGTCGGGAGACCGGGCAACCGGTGCCCGAGGGGCGCAGTGGCTCGGACCACCAGCGCAGCATGGCACCGACCGCGACACCGGCCAGCGACGCCGCCACGGTGAGGTCTTCAGCGGGGATTTCGCGGGTGTCGCTCACGAGGAGGTTCAGTGCGCCGACCGGCTGGTCGCGCACGGTGAGGGGAAGGGCGTAGACGCCGTGGACACCCACGTCGCCGGCGAGTCCGATGGTATTGGGGCCAGCGTTCGGCGCGGGTGTCGAGCCGTGGGGCGCGGACGGGTTCCCCGCTCCGCAGGGAGTCCACGCCCGGTCCCTCGCCCGTCCGGGCCTGCAGCCTGTCCAGCGCCTCCGCGCGCCGGTCGGACGAGGCGACGGTGCGCAGCCGTCCGCGTGCGTCGACGAGCAGCAGTCCCGCCGTGTCGGCATCGGTGAGTTCGGTGCAGTGGTTCACCAGCCGGCCGGCACCAGCGCGTCGACATCAGCGTCGAGGACGTCGGCCACACTGATGAAGGCCTCCGCGACACGCTGTACCCGGCTCATGCCCATGTCGCTGTCCCCGGTCTCGGTCGGTCCGGGCCTACTCGTCGAATTCCACTCTGCGGGCCAGTACCTCACGCGCCGCCTGGGTCACCGTCACGCCCTGTGCGTAAGCGTAGGCACGCAGCCGGGCCAGAGCCTGCTGCGGACCGACACCCAACTGCACCATCAGCATGCCCGTGGCGTAGTGCACCTCCTCGTGGCCCGACTCCGCGGCGTCCAGCCAGGAGGTGAGTTCGGCTCCGCCGCGTGCGGCCGTGTCCTCCGCCTGTGACTGGACACGCATCAACGCCAGGGTGATCGCCTCACCAGCGGTGAAAGCACCCGCGGTGTCCCCCGGACTCAGCGGCCCCGGGCCGCGGCGGTACAGATCCAGCGAGCCGATCGCCACCGCGTCGCTGCCCAGGGGGAGTGAGAACACCGCGCGTACTCCCAGTTCCACCGCTCGCTGGGCGAACATCGGCCACCGACGCGCGTCGGTCCCACCGGTCAGGTCCGCGGCCAGTACCGGAGCGACCAACGTCCGGGCGGTGGTGCAGGGCCCGTCGCCGAGGCTGTACTGCGCCTCCGCCAGTTGTGCCGCCACCGGATCGCTGGACCACCACACCGCCGACTCCCCGGACGCACCTCCGTCGAGCGAGACCGACGCTCCCGTGATGTCCAGCAGATCGACACAGACCTGACAGAGCCGCGCCGGAACCGAGGCGGCGTCGGACACCTCCAGCGCGCCCGCCAGTGCCCTGATGACGGAACGACGATCCGAAGCACCCGAGCCGCTCGCCGACTCCGTGCCCCGCTCTCCGCCCTCGTCCGGGCGACCGGACTTCACACACCCACCTCCGGCGACAACGACTTGGTCCATCGTGCGTCAGCCCCCGCTCATCCGCCGACACCCGGGGCGCGAACGCCGCGGTGGCGAACACGACCTGCACGAGAACTCCCCGACCCGTACTCAACGCCGTCGTACGGGGTGACCCGGGTACCCCGTCCGACGGTGTTGAGTACGGGTCGGACGCCCGGGAAGCTGGGTCGGCCCGCACTTGTCGAGGGTGTTTTCCAGGATCGCGCGGATGTCGGGTGGCAGATCGTCGTTGCCTCCCCGGGTGAGGATCGGTTCCGCGATGTCGCGCGGCTTGATGCTCGTGCGCTGGGGAGACTCCCGTGCGCTGGGAGACTTCACGGAGTACGGCCGACCCCTGGTCGGGCGAGCCACGGCCGAAGGCGCCCATCATGCCGATGGCCTGATCCACCATGGCGTGCGAGGTGACGGCCTCCTTCAACTGGTCGGCCTCTTCCCGCAGTTCGGCGATCTCAGCCACGACCTCCATGGCCTACGCGACCTCCATGGCTTACGCGACCTCCTGCGAACCGCCCGACCGCACCGCGCCCACGGAGGCTCCAGCAGGTCGGCGGAGCATGCCCGGTCGGCCGTCCCCGCCCGTGTGTGCAGGGAACCTCATGCCCCAGTCTCCAGGTGTCCACGATCAAGGGGGAGCTTCATCGGACGCGGGGCAGACCGACGGACGGCACACCGGGCAGACGGCGGGAGACCGACAAGGGCGCGTGCCCACGCCACGATTCAAGTACAAAAAGAGCTGACGGCCCTGTATGGCGATGCCTCGTGCGGGGTACCCGGGGTCGGACCAGGGTCCGGCCGAGAAGGGGAGAGCACCGTGAGCGAGCACCGTCCGGGGAGTCACGGCGACGGCGTGGGGCGGGAGACCAAGCCCGTGCCGAGGGACATGCCCGACCAGCAGGCGGGGTCCGACGGGGACCCCTGGGAGCCGGCCGCCGACGCGCCTCGGCCGGCCGAGGACGAGGACGAGCTGCCCGACCCCGAGCTGCCCGACACGGACGAGGCCGGAACGGGTCGGCGCGGCGCTCCGCGCTCCGGAAGCCCCCGGCCCGAGCACCCCGTGCCCGACGAGCCGTCCGACTGACGCTCCGCGCGCCGTCCGCACCTCAGTGGGCCAGTCTGGAAACGGCGCCCACCGCCGACGTCGGAGATCCCAGCCGCCGAGAGGACACACCATGGGTGTGCGTACCTGGGTCAGTGACTGGCCCGCCTTCCGTCAGCTCACCGGTTCCGACCCGCTGGGCCGGGGCCGGGCCGCCATGTCGCCGCGCACCGAGCGGCTCAGGCCGCGCACGGACACCGCCGACCGGGTGGTGAGTTCCGTGTGCCCCTACTGCGCGGTGGGCTGCGGCCAGCAGGTCTACGTCAAGGACGACAAGGTCGTGCAGATCGAGGGCGACCCGGACTCGCCCATCAGCCGGGGCCGCCTCTGTCCCAAGGGATCCGCCACGCTCCAGCTCACCACCGGCCCCGCCCGCCGCCACGAGGTGCTGTACCGGCGGCCGTACGCCACCGACTGGGAGCCCCTCGACCTGGAGACCGCCATGGACATGGTGGCCGACCGGGTGATCGAGACGCGGCGCCGGACCTGGGAGTGGGAGTCCGAGGGGCTGCGCACCGCACGCACCCTCGGTATCGCCAGCCTCGGTGGCGCGACCCTCGACAACGAGGAGAACTACCTCATCAAGAAGCTGCTGACCGGCCTCGGGATCGTCCAGGTGGAGAACCAGGCCCGGGTCTGCCACAGCTCCACGGTCGCCGGGCTCGGTACCTCCTTCGGGCGGGGCGGCGCCACGACTTTCATGCAGGATCTCCAGCACGCCGACTGCATCGTCATCCAGGGTTCCAACTTCGCCGAGGCGCACCCCGTCGGCTTCCAGTGGGTGATGGAGGCCAAGAAGCGCGGCGCCCGGATCATCCACGTCGACCCGCGCTTCACCCGCACCAGCGCGCTCGCCGACCTGCACGTCCCGATCCGCGCGGGCAGCGACATCGCGTTCCTGGGCGGGATCATCAACCACGTCCTGACCGAGGAGAAGGACTTCCGCGAGTACGTCCTCGCCTACACCAACGCCGCCACCCTGGTCAGCGAGGACTTCCGTGACACGGAGGATCTCGACGGCGTCTTCTCCGGTCTGGACGAGGACAAGCACCACTACGACCCGTCGAGTTGGCAGTACGAGGGTGTCGAGGTGCAGCAGCCCACGGGCGAGGTCGACGAGCAGTACGAGGAGCGCGTCCAGGGCTCCGGCGGCTCCGAGACACACGGCTCGGGCGGTGCGCAGACCGCGAGCAGGCCGCCCCGCGACGAGACTCTGCGGCACCCGCGCTGCGTCTACCAGATCCTCAAGCGCCACTACGCCCGCTACGCCCCGGAGCTGGTCGAGGAGGTCTGCGGAGTACCGCGCGAGACGTTCCTCCGGGTGTGCGACGCCCTGACCGCCAACTCGGGCCGCGAGCGGACGAGCGCGTTCGCGTACGCGGTCGGCTGGACCCAGCACTCGGTCGGCGCCCAGTACATCCGCGCCGCGAGCGTGCTGCAACTCTTGCTCGGCAACATCGGCCGCCCCGGCGGCGGCATCCAGGCCCTGCGCGGCCACGCCTCCATCCAGGGTTCCAGCGACATCCCCACCCTCTTCAACCTGCTGCCCGGCTACCTCCCCATGCCGCACGCCCACGCGCACGAGAACCTGGACGCGTTCATCGACGCCAGCCGCACGGACAAGGGCTTCTGGGGCAACATGCGGGCCTACTTCGTGAGCCTCCTCAAGGCGTACTACGGCGACGCGGCCACCGCCGCCAACGACTTCTGCTTCGACCACCTGCCGCGCCTGACCGGCTCCCACTCCACCTACGACACGGTCATGGCCCAGCTGGACGGCGCGTGCAAGGGCTACTTCCTGATGGGCGAGAACCCCGCCGTCGGCTCCGCCAACACCCGGCTCCAGCGCCTCGGCATGGCCAACCTGGAGTGGCTCGTCGTGCGCGACTTCTCCCTCATCGAGTCGGCGACCTGGTGGCAGGACGGCCCCGAGATCGAGACCGGCGAGCTGCGCACCGAGGACATCGGCACCGAGGTGTTCTTCTTCCCGGCCGCCGCCCACACCGAGAAGAACGGCTCCTTCACCAACACCAACCGCTGGCTCCAGTGGCATCACGCGGCCGTGGAACCCGAGGGCGACGCCCGCAGCGACCTGTGGTTCATGTACCACCTGGGCAGCCGCATCAAGGAGAGACTGGCCGGCTCCACGGATCCCATGGACCGGCCCGTACAGGATTTGACCTGGGACTACCCGGTGGAAGGTCCGTTGCGGGAGCCGGTCGCCGCCACCGTGCTGGCCGAGATCAACGGCCACGGCCCGGACGGGGCGCCGCTCTCGGCGTACACCGAACTCAAGGACGACGGCTCGACGAGGTGCGGCTGCTGGATCTACTGCGGGGTGTACGCGGACGGCGTCAACCAGGCCGCCCGCCGCAGGCCCGGCAGCGAACAGGACTGGGTGGCCGCCGACTGGGCCTGGGCCTGGCCCGCCAACCGGCGCATCCTCTACAACCGGGCCTCGGCCGCCCCGGACGGCACCCCGTGGAGCGAGCGCAAGGCCTACGTCTGGTGGGACGGCGACGCGGGGAAGTGGACCGGACACGACATCCCCGACTTCGTGCCCGACCGCGCCCCCGACTTCGTACCGGACGACGACGCGACCGGCCCGGACGCGCTGCGTGGCGACGACCCGTTCATCATGCAGGCCGACGGAAAGGGCTGGCTGTACGCGCCCGCGGGACTGGAGGACGGCCCGCTCCCCACGCACTACGAACCGCAGGACTCCCCCTTCACCAACGCCCTGCACCCGTCCACACCACGCTCTCCCGTACGCCAGTTGCTCCCCCGCGAGGGCAACCGCTACCACCCGAGCGGCGACGACAAGGGCACCGAGGTCTTCCCCTACGTCGTCACCACGCACCGCCTCACCGAGCACTTCACGGCGGGCGGCATGAGCCGCTGGTCGCCCTATCTCTCCGAGCTCCAGCCGGAGTTCTTCTGCGAGGTCTCCCCCCAACTGGCCGCCGAACGCGGCCTGGAGCACATGGGATGGGCCACCATCGTCACGGCCCGCAACGCCGTCGAGGCCCGCGTCATGGTCACCGCACGGATCAGGCCTCTGACGGTGCACGGCCGTACGGTCCACCAGATCGGACTGCCGTTCCACTGGGGCCCCAACGGCGTGGCCACCGGCGACGCCGCCAACGAACTCGTCGCCATCGCCCTCGACCCCAACGCCCACATCCAGGAGGACAAGGCCCTGACCGCCGACATCCGCCCGGGGCGCCGGCCACGCGGCCCCGACCTGCCGAAGCTGGTCGCCGAGTACCGCAGACGCGCGGGCATCACCGCCAAGACAGGGACGGAGACACGGAAATGACGGACCGTCACCTCTTGAGCGGCACGGAACCCGACCCCGCCCGCGACGCCGGACACCCCGAACCCCCGCCCCGCGTCGGCTTCTTCACCGACACCTCCGTCTGCATCGGCTGCAAGGCCTGCGAGGTCGCGTGCAAGGAGTGGAACGCCATCCCGGAGGACGGGCTTTCCCTCACCGGCATGAGCTACGACAACACCCAGGGGCTCGGCGCTTCCACCTGGCGCCATGTCGCCTTCATCGAACAGCAGAAACCACAGGTCCCGGCACCGGACGGCCGGACTCAACTCCCCTTGGTGGAGGCCGAGTCGGAAGCGCCCGGCGGCGAGCCCGGCGAGCTGCGCTGGCTGATGTCGTCCGACGTGTGCAAGCACTGCACCCACGCGGCCTGCCTGGACGTCTGCCCGACCGGCTCCCTCTTCCGGACCGAGTTCGGCACGGTCGTCGTCCAGGAGGACATCTGCAACGGCTGCGGCTACTGCGTGCCCGCCTGCCCGTACGGCGTGATCGAGCAACGCCCCGACGACGGGCGGGCGTTCAAATGCACCATGTGCTACGACCGCCTCGGCGCCGGACAGGAACCCGCCTGTGCCAAGGCCTGCCCGACGGAGTCCATCCAGTTCGGCCCGCTGGACGAACTGCGCGAACGAGCCGCGCTGCGCGTGGACCAACTGCACGAGGCGGGCGTGGACGGCGCCCGGCTCTACGGCCACGAACCCGACGACGGGGTCGGCGGCGACGGCGCGTTCTTCCTGCTCCTCGACGAACCCGAGGTCTACGGACTGCCCCCGAACCCGGTCGTCACCACCCGCGACCTCCCCACGATGTGGAAGCACGCCGGTGCGGCGGCCCTCTCGCTGGTCGGCGGCCTCGCCCTCTCCTTCGTGCTGCCGGCCCTCCGGGGAAAGAAGGGAACACGATGACGCAGACCGGGCGGGACAGCCATCGCGGTCGCCGCGGGCGTCGCGGGGAGCAACTCATGGTCCCCCGCGTCGAGTTCGAGTCCTACTACGGGCGCCCGGTGATCAAGGCACCGTCATGGGCCGCCCGGGACATCGCCGGGTACTTCTTCCTCGGCGGCCTGGCCGGCGCGGGCTCCGTGCTCGCCGCGGGCGCCCAACTCACCGGACGTACGACCACCGCCACGGCGATGAAGGTGTCCTCGCTCGCCGCGGTCTCGTTGTCCGCCGCCGCGCTCGTGCACGACCTCGGAGTGCCCAGCCGGTTCCCGAACATGCTCCGGGTGCTGAAGCCGACCTCGCCCATGAGTGTGGGCTCGTGGCTGCTCGCGGGCTACGGTCCGGCCGCCGGCGCGGCTGCTCTCAGCGCGGTCACCGGCCGGCTGCCCCGGGCGGGGGCGGCGGCGACCTCGGCGGCGGCGCTGCTGGGCCCGGCGGTGGCCTCGTACACGGCCGTCCTGGCGGCGGACACCGCTGTACCGGCCTGGCACGGCGCACACCGCGAACTCCCGTACGTCTTCGCCGCGTCGGCGACGGCTGCCGCAGCCGGGATGGGACTGGTCCTCGGCCCCGTGACCGAGTCCGCGCCGGCCCGCTGCGCCGCGCTGCTGGCCGCCGCGGCCGAGGTGACGGCGACCGAGGCGGCGGAGAAACGGCTGGGCATGGTCGCCGAGACCTACCGCCAGGGCCGGGCCGGAACCCTGCTGCGCGCGGCCCGCCTGCTCACCGCGGCCGGTGCCGCGGGCGGCCTGCTGCTCGGCCGCAGTCGCCCGGCCGCCGTGGCGAGCGGACTCGCCCTCCTCGCGGGCTCGGCGTGCACCCGCTTCGGCATCTTCGCGGCCGGGGTCGCCTCGGCGGAGGACCCGAAGTACACCGTGGTGCCCCAACGGGCCGACGACCAGCCGGACGAGGGCTGAGGGTTGGGTTCCGGACGGGGGCTCCGGCGCTCACGCCCCTCTGGCACTGGCGCGCGCGGGTAGCGACCATGTACCTGAAGGACGACGACACAGGACCGGGATCGCGACCTCGGAGAAGACGATGACTTCAGACACCCCTTCGGGAGACGGCGTGCCACATGATGTCCCGACAGAGCCTTCCGTGTCCGGGGAGGTAGTGGAGGAGATCGTGGAACTGCGGGAAGAGGTCGACCAGTTGAAGGAGGCCGTCACCTCGCACGCCACGGTGGACCAGGCCATCGGCATGATGGTCGCCCTCGGTCGTGTCACGCCGGACGAGGGGTGGGCCGTACTTCGCGAGGTCTCCCAGCGCACGAACATCAAGCTGCGCAACATCGCGGAACTGATCCTCATCTGGGGGCGCAACGGAGACCTCCCGTCCGACGTCCGGGCGCCCCTGGAAGAGGCCCTCGACAAGTACGGGCCCACCCAGATTCCCGGAGCTCCGCCCCCACCGTGATCCGCGGTTGTCGTTTGCGGCGGCTCCAGCCCGGTAGTCGTAGGAAGGCGGACAACTGTCCAACCGCTCCCGGGAGGGTTCGGCAGTGAGCCCGCCACCGGCCACCCCCGGGAGAAGTCCCGCAGGGCGGCCGGCCTCACTCTCGGAGCGCTAGGCGGCGTCGGCGAGCACGCGTTCGCGCACCTGGGCGCAGGACGTACTGATCAACCGGGAGACGTGCATCTGGGAGACGCCCAGCTGCTCCGCTATGCAGCTCTGGGTCATGCCCCGGAAGAAGCGCAAGTAGAGGATGGTGCGCTCGCGTTCGGGCAGCGTCCGCAGAGCGGGCTTGACCCCCTCACGGTCGACGACCAGGTCGAACCCGGTGTCCCGCTCCCCCAGCACACCGGCGAGCGTCATGCCGACGTCCTCACCCGGCGCCTCGGCGTCCAGGGAGAGCGCGGCAAAGCTGTCCAGCGCCTCCAGACCGGTGCGGACGTCGTCCTCGCTCAGCTGCGTGTACTCGGCTATCTCGGCAATACCCGGGCGCCGGCCAGGGCCCTTCGCGGACAGGTCGCGGAGGGCGACGCGCACCCTGTTGCGGAGTTCCTGGACGCGGCGGGGCACATGCAGAGCCCACATGTGGTCGCGGAAGTGGCGTTTGATCTCGCCGGTGACGGTCGGGACGGCGTAGCTCTCGAAGGCGTGGCCGCGCTCGGGGTCGTAGCCGTCGACGGCCTTGACCAGGCCCAGGGCCGCGACCTGGCACAGGTCCTCGAAGTCCTCTCCCTTTCCCCGGTAGCGGCCCGCGATACGTTCCGCCATGGGAAGCCACGCCCGGACGAGTTCGTCGCGCACCACGTCCCGCTCGGGTCCGTCGGGCAGGTGCGAGAGGTGGACGAAGGCGGCGGCGGTGTTCGGAGCGTCGTCGTGCGGATGACGCTTCCTGGTAACTGTGGCCATGGTGCTCACAACTCCCTCAAGGGGTTGTCGACTGGACGGTCCCATGGGAGCGAGCACGCGCTTACCGGGCGGAACACACCCGCGATCCGGCGTCCACCGGCTCCCACGGACGTGCCTCCTGTCCGAAGCACTCCTATGGCGCATTCCCGCGCGGAGAGCCCCGAAACGGGCTCACGCACACGATCACGCAGAGCCAGAGAAAACCAACAAATCGTGATGAACAGGGCGAGGTGGCGCGATGGTCGCGAGGCCGGAGTCGGCCGCGCGCTTCTACGGCGCCTGCCACTCGCAGATCGGCCGGAAGGCGGCAAGCCGGAGCGGACGGGCCCGTGGGGCTGCGGATCGTATCTCACCGTGTCGGACGGGGAGGCGACTCCGCAGCCCCACTCCCCTTGACCACCCAGCACCGGGCCGGGTCCCCCTTGCCGCACGCTTCAAACAGCGGCGCGCGGTCAAGTCCGTGCCGTCACCTGGCTGATTCGGAATCACGCTCGCGCGGCCGTACCGTCCGTGACCGCGGCGGCTGTCCGTCACGCTGATCGTCGTGCCGCGCGAGGGCGGACAGCAGCGCTTCGACCGTCATCCCCGCCTCGGCAGGATGCCGCAGGATGGTCCCCGGCTGGATCCGGTACGCGTTGGTCCGCCCCTCCCGTGTGCGGGTGAGATAGCCGTCCTGCTCCAGATCGGAAATGATCTTCTGGACGGCCCTCTCGGTGAGCCTGCACCGCGCGGCGATGTCACGGATGCGGATGCGATGCTCCTCGGCGATCGCAGCCAGCACCCGGGCATGGCTGGTGAGGAACGTCCATCCGGCACGTGTCTCGGATACTCCACCCATGCACCCCAGCCTAGGGCGTAACATTCGCGTATTCAAAGGAGCGAAATATATTTCAGGTATCTCTTGACGCGTTTCGCACGCCGCATGAAACTTGTACCGGCAGAGGACAGGCGAAGGCTTCGGGAGCGACTGCCATGTCAGAACACGACTTCTCCGCCCCGCCCAGGAACAGCAGCCCAGCTGTCTGTGCAACGCCGCGCGTCCCAGCGACTGTTGCCCCGTCGGCCTTCCTGGAGATCGTGACGCGTCCGGCCGGGACCCGGACGCTCGTGACGGTCTCCGGCGAGATCGACATCGACACGGAACAGACCATGCAGCACGCCTTGCGCCTGGCACTCGCCCGGTCGCCCGCAGGCGTGGACCTCGACCTGACCGGAGTCGGTTTCTGCGACTGTTCCGGCCTCAGCGTCCTGCTGCGCGTCCGCCGGATCGCCCTGGCCGACGGCAAGACACTCGGCGTCCGGGCTCTCAGTCCGTGGGTCGAGAGGCTGTTCACCCTCACCGACACGCTGCCGCTGTTCACTCACGCCCGAGCGCCCGTCAACGGGGTGGTCAACGCCTGGCACGGACATCACGAACATTCCGCTGCGACGCACAACCCCACGGAGGAGAACGAGGTGTCCGACGAGGCCGAGGAGCTGCGCGTCGAGGTCGTACAGCTCAAGCGCGCGATGGTGACCCGGCCGGTCATCGACCTGGCGCGCGGAGTCCTGATGGCCTCCTTCGGCCTCAGCCCCGACGAGGCCTGGAACGTCCTGGTCGACGTCTCCCAGCACACGAACACCAAACTCCACCAGCTCGCGGAGGACCTCGTCGACTCGGTCAACGGGACGCCGCTGCCCGGCCATGTGCAGGAGCGGATCTCCACAGCTGTGGCCGAGGGCTCCCGCCCCGCGTAGAGCGGACGTTTCCCGGCGCGCTGCGCGGCCACCCGGAGGGCGGACGATCCACTGCCCCGAGGAGAGCGCCATGACGGAGTTCGGATACTTCCTGTCCTGCGAGGAACACGGTCCCGCCGAGTTGGTGGAGCAGGCCAGGATGGCGGAACAGGCCGGATTCACCGCACTGTGGATCTCGGACCACTACCACCCCTGGAACGACGACCAGGGACAGAGCCCCTTCGTCTGGTCCGTGATCGGCGCCCTCTCCCAAGCCGTCTCACTGCCCGTGCAGACCGCCGTGACCTGCCCCCTCATCCGTATGCACCCGGCCGTCGTCGCCCAGGCGGCAGCCACCGGCGCGGTGCAACTCGGTGGACGCTTCCGGCTCGGCATCGGCAGCGGTGAGGCGCTCAACGAGCACATTCTCGGTGACGCCTGGCCCGAGGCCGACGTACGCCTGGAGATGCTGGAGGAAGCGGTGCAGGTGATGCGGGAGCTGTTCACCGGGAAGCAGATCAGCCACCGGGGCAAGCACTACACCGTGGAGAACGCCCGGCTGTACACGATCCCCGACGAACCGGTGCCCATCGACGTCTCCGCCTTCGGCCCGCACGCCGCCGAGGTCGCCGGCCGCATCGGAGACGGCTTCATCACCATGGCGCCGGACGCCACCGCCATTGAACGGTTCCGACGCGGCGGCGGCGGTACCAAGCCCGTCTCCGCGGGGCTCAAGGTCTGCTGGGCGACCGACAAGGACGAAGCCGTCCGTACGGCACACCACCTCTGGGCCAACGAACAGCTCCCCGGCGAACTCGCCCAACTCCTGCCCACCCCACGCCACTTCGAGCAGGCCTCCGAGCTCGTCGGCCCCGATCGCGTCGAAGCGAATCTCGCCTGCGGCGACGATCCGGACGCACATGTGGAGGCGGTCAAGGAGTACGTCGACGCCGGTTTCGACACCGTCTACGTCAACCAGATCGGGCCGGACCAACAGGGCTTCTTCGACTTCTACCGCACCAAGGTGCTGCCCCGGCTCGGAGACTGACGAGAGCGCCGTACGCGTGACGCGTTACGCGACCCGTGGGAGGGGAACCCGTCGATCAGTGCAGGAGTCGATCAGCGCAGGAAAGGAGCAACACGATGCCGGCAGGATCGAACAAGAAGCGGGAACGACAGTACGAGCACGTGAAGGAGAGTGCCGAGAAGCGCGGCGAGTCCACGCGCCGGGCGAAGGAGATCGCGTCCCGCACGGTGAACAAGGAGCGCGCCCGCGCGGGCGAGGCGAAGACCTCCAGCAAGACCTCCACCCGTGACCCGAAGTCCGCCTCGCAACGCGGCGGGCAGCGCTCACACAGCGGCGCCGAGGGACCCACGAAGGACCAGCTGTACGCGGAGGCCAAGAAGCGCAACATCCACGGCCGTTCCTCCATGGACAAACAACAGCTGCAGAGGGCCCTCGGCCGCTGACCGTGAGGAACGCGTGTGATGGGTGAGTGCCTCGCCCTGATATCCGCGCTGTGCTTCGGAGTCACCCACTTCGTCAACGGTCTGCTGTCCCGGCGGGTCGGCGGAATGACCGTCGCCCTCCATGCCCAGCTGGGCGGCAGCGCGCTCGCGCTCGTCCTGGCGCCGAGTCTGCCCGGGGGCTCCGCCTCGCTCGCGGACTACGGCTGGGGAGCACTGTCGGGGGCCGGAACGGGGGTGGGGGTCGCGTTTCTCTACCGGGCGATGTCGCAGGGGGCGATGAGTGTCGTCGTCCCCGTGAGCGACGTCGGTGCCGTGGCACTGCCGGTGCTGGTGGGCGTGGTGCTGCTCGGGGAGCGCCCCGCCGCGCTGGTGTGGGTGGGCATGGCCGCCGTATTACCGGCGCTGTGGCTGGTCTCGCAGGACGCAGCGGGTGCGGGCGGGGAGGGAAAAGGGGCGATGCCCCACGGGGTGCCGAGCGCCTTGGTGGCGAGCGCGGGGATCGGTCTGCAGTTCCTGGCGATGGCTCAGGTGGACGGCGACAGCGGTCTGTGGCCGGTGGTGCTGAGCCGCGTGGTGTCCGTCGTCGTCATCGCGGGCGTCCTGGCGCCGTACGGCGGCCGTTGGACCATGCCGAGGGGTGCGTGGGCGGCGGCGGTGATCGCGGGCGCGGTCGGGACCGCCGCCATCGTGCTGTATCTGGAGGCGACCACACGGCAGCTCATGGCCGTGGCGACGGTGCTCTCGTCGCTGTATCCGGCCGTCCCCGTCGTCCTCGCTCTGCTGTTTCTCGGGGAGCGCCTGAACCGTCGTCAGGGCTTCGGCCTGATGTGCGCGGTACTGGCCATCGGCCTGATCGCCCTGCGCTGAGTGATGCGGGGCGGGGCGAGCCGGTCTCACCTTCGACGCCTGCGGCGCAGTACCGCTCCCACTCCCGTCGCCACCGCTCCCGTCGCGGCGGCCAGTACGAACCCGGGGTGTCGCGCGAGTGCCGCCTGGGCCGAGCGGGGGTGGGACGTCTCGTCGAAGGTGCCGTGTGCTCCGTAGTCGTGTTCCGGGGCCTGGTCCGCAGGGAGCCAGAGGTTGGTCGTGCGGGCACCGGGCTCGCTGTCGTCGGTCTGCTGCGACGCGTAGCCCGTGCGGGCGAGGTACCGGTCCAGCAGGCTCGGCACTACCTTGTTGGCGAGGATGGTCGCGGCGGTGGACGCGCCCACGTAGTACTGCTTGCGGTGCGGATGGTCCGCCGCGTTGACCACGGCCCGGGCTGCCACCTCGGGCTGGTAGATCGGCGGTACGGGCCGGGGGTGCCTCGGCAGCCGGGACAACACCCATGAGAACTGTGGGGTGTTGACCGCCGGCATCTGCACCACGGTGATGTGCACGTGGCTGTGCCGGTGCATGAGCTCGGTACGGACGCTCGACGTGAAGCCGTTCACCGCGTGCTTGGCGCCGCAGTAGGCGGACTGCAGGGGGATGGACCGGTCGCCGAGGGCAGAACCGACCTGCACGATCACGCCGGCGTCCCGCGGGATCATGCGCCGGAGCGCGGCCCGGGTGCCGTGCACGAAGCCCAGATAGGTCACCTCGGTGACCCGTTTGTACTCGTCGGGCTCGATCTCCATGAACGGCGCGAACACAGACGTGAAGGCGTTGTTGACCCAGACGTCGATCGGCCCGAATGCCTCCTCGGCGGCCACTGCCGCCGCCTCGACCTGTGCGGGGTCGGCCATGTCGGTGGGCACCGCGAGGGCACGGCCGCCACATTCCTCGACATCGGCGACCGTGGCGTCGAGGCCCGCCTTGCCTCGGGCGAGGAGTACGACATTGGCGCCTCGCCCGGCGAAGAGCCGTGCGGTGGCCCGGCCGATTCCGGCGCTGGCCCCGGTGATGACGACGGTCTGCTGGTTCATGCTCGTCCTCTCGTCCCGGCGTGTTCGTCGCGGCTCCGTTCCTCTCCTGTCCCCTGTCCCGGCCTATCCGGTCCGGTACTTCTCCGCCTGCTCTGCGCGGAGGGTCAGACCGTGGCCGGGTGCGCCGTCGGCACCCGGGCGGATGTTGCCGCCGTGGGGGTCGAGGGTCCCGTCGAAGAAGAGGTCCTCGATGCGTGTGTGGTCGTAAAACCACTCCAGATGGCGCAAGTTGGGGATCGCGGCAGCCGCGTGCGCGTGGGCGTGCGGGGCGCAGTGGCCGGAGAGTTCCAGTCCGGCGGCTTCCGCGAGGGCTGCCGCGCGCAGCCAGACGGTGATGCCGCCGCAGCGGGTGGCGTCGGCCTGGAGGCAGTCGACGGCTCCGGCGCCGAGCATGTGCCCGAAATACGGGAGCGTGTAGCCGTACTCGCCGGCTGTCACCTCGGGTGCGACACCTGCCCGGATCTGTGCCAGCCCGGCCAGGTCGTCGGAGGAGACGGGCTCTTCGAACCATGTCACGCCGTGCTCGTCGAGGTGCCGGGCCATCCGGATCGCCTGTTTGCGGGTGTAGCCGCCGTTGGCGTCGACGTAGAGGTCCCGTGTGTCGCCGATGCTCCGGCGGGCCTGCGCTACCCGTTCCCGGTCCCGCTGCTCGGCGCGGCCCCAGGACTCCCCGATCTTGATCTTCACCCGGGGAATGCCCAACTCCTCGACCCAGCCCCACAGTTGACGATCCAGCTGGTGCTCGTCGTACGTCGTGAAGCCTCCGCTGCCGTAGACGGGCACGTCGGTGCGGCTCGTGCCGAGCAGCCGGGTCAGGGGCAGGCCGAGGAGGTGTGCCTTCAAGTCCCACAGGGCGATGTCGACGGCCGAGACTGCGCCGGCGATCAGGCCGGGGCGGCCGGCGTTGCGGACCGCCCGGCTCATCGCCTCGTTGGCGGCGGGTACGTCCCAGGCGCAGCGGCCGGTCACCACATCGGCGAGTTGCCGCTCGACGACCTGGGCGGTCGCCGCCGCGCCGTAGGTGTACCCGAGTCCTGTCGCGCCACCGCCGCCGACCTGGACCACGACCATGGTCGTCGAGTCCCAGGCCAGCGTGCCGTCGCCCTCGGGCGCGTCGGTGGGGACGGTGTAGACGGCCGTCCCGACGCGGTCCACGAGCGGTTCGTCAGCGCC
Organism: Streptomyces prunicolor NBRC 13075; assembly: GCF_000367365.1. Lineage (GTDB taxonomy): Bacteria > Actinomycetota > Actinomycetes > Streptomycetales > Streptomycetaceae > Streptomyces > Streptomyces prunicolor. The sequence goes on from NZ_BARF01000088.1 coordinate 116,460, forward strand.
GCCGGTGCGCGGGGTCATCACTTCTCCGGCTCGTCCTGACGTTGCTTGCCGCCGGGGAGCATCTCCTGCACCTTCGCCTTCAGCCCCTGCCGGATCATGCCGGTCCGGTCGCTGTCGCCCTTGATGACGGCGGAGGCCGCGGCCTCGATCTGGTCGAGGCTGGCGTGCGGCGGGATCGGCGGTACGGCGGGGTCGGTCCGGAAGTCGATGACGAACGGCCGGTCGGCACCGAGCGCCTGCTGCCAGGCGTCCGCCACCTCCCCCGGCTTCTCCACGCGCACCCCGCCGAGGCCGATCGAGCGGGCGAAGTCGGCGTAGGGCACGTCCGGGATCGCCTGGGAGGGTAGGAACTGCGGGGCGCCGGCCATGGCGCGCATCTCCCAGGTGACCTGGTTGAGGTCCTGGTTGTTGAGGACGGCGACGATCAGGCGCGGGTCCTGCCACTCGGTCCAGTACTTGGCGGCGGTGATGAGTTCGGCCATGCCGTTCATCTGCATGGCTCCGTCGCCCACGATCGCGAGGGCGGGGCGGTCGGGGTGGGCGAACTTGGCGCCGATGACATACGGCACGCCGGGCCCCATGGTCGCGAGGGTGCCGGAGAGCGAGCCGCGCATGTTTCCGCGCATCCGCAGGTGCCGTGCGTACCAGTTGGCGGCGGAGCCGGAGTCGGCGGCCAGGATCACGTCGTCCGGGAGGAGGGCGTCCAGGCTGTGTACGACGTACTCGGGGTTGATCGGGTCCGCGTCGACGGCCGCTCGGCGCTCCATGACCTCCCACCAGCGGGCCGTGTTCTTCTCGATCTCCTTGCGCCACTTGCCGTGCTTCTTCCGCTTCAGCTGCGGCAGCAGTGCCTTGAGGGTCGCGGCGGCGTCCCCCACGAGGTTGACCTCGAAGGGGTAGCGCAGCCCGATCATGAACGGGTCGATGTCGATCTGGACGGCGCGGGCCTTGCCGAACTCCGGCAGGAACTGGGTGTACGGGAAGCTGGAGCCGATGACGAGCAGGGTGTCGCACTCCTGCATCAGCTCGTAGGAGGGCCGGGTGCCGAGCAGGCCGATCGAACCGGTCACATACGGCAGATCGTCCGGCAGGGCGTCCTTGCCCAGCAATGCCTTGGCCACCCCGGCGCCGAGCACGTCGGCGATCTCCTCCACTTCGGCCCGGGCTCCGCGCGCGCCCTGTCCGACCAGGATCGCGACCTTCTCACCCGCGTCGAGGATCTCGGCGGCGCGCGCGAGGTCCGAAGCCGCCGGGACCGGCGCGGAGTGCGTCAGGCCCAGGCTGGACGGCACCATCTTGAAGGCGTGGGTCGGCGCCGAGTAGTCCAGTTCCTGGACGTCGGCGGGGATGATGACGGCGGTCACCGTGCGCTTGGCGTAGGCGGTGCGCATCGCGCGGTCGATGACGTTGGGCAACTGCTCGGGGACGGTCACCATCTCGCAGAACTCGGAGGCGACGTCCTTGTAGAGGCTCAGCAGGTCGACCTCCTGCTGGTAACTGCCGCCCATGGCACTGCGGTTGGTCTGCCCGACGATCGCCACGACCGGAACGTGGTCGAGCTTCGCGTCGTAGAGACCGTTGAGGAGATGGATCGCCCCGGGGCCCGAAGTCGCCGCGCAGACACCGACCTTGCCGGAGAACTTGGCGTAGCCGACGGCCTCGAACGCGGACATCTCCTCGTGCCGCGACTGGACGAACTTCGGCTTGTTGTCGGATCGGCCCCAGGCCGCGAGAAGGCCGTTGATGCCGTCGCCCGCGTAGGCGAAGACGTGGTCGACGTCCCATTCGCGGAGCCGCTGGAGTACGTAGTCGGACACCTTGATGGACACGGGGATTCCTTTCATCGCTTCATCGGGGCTTCATCGGGCTGATTGCCGGTTGCGGAGCCGAAAGGCCCCGGCTGCTGCCGCTCCGAGGACGGCGACCGCCGCGCCCGCCGCCAGCAGACGGCCGTCGCGTGCGGAACGCTCGGGCCGGTCGGCGAGCTTCTCGGGGTGGTCGGCGGGCAGATGCCGTTCGTCCAGGGCGAGCGCCAGGGCCTCGGCCAGGTGCAGGGCGCGCCGGCCGGTGTCGCCCTGTTCGATCTGCGTACGGCAGCTGAAGCCGTCCGCGAGAACCAGCGCGCCGGGTGCCGTCTCGCGTACGGCGGGCAGCACCCCCTGCTCGGCCACCGTCATGGACAGGTCGTAATGGCCTTGTTCGAAGCCGAAGTTGCCGGCGAGGCCGCAGCAACCGGCGTCCAGGACCCGGGCGTCGATTCCGGCGCGGCGCATCAGTTCGCGGTCGGCGTCGTCCTTGGTGACCGCGTGCTGGTGGCAATGGGTCTGCACGGTCGCCGACTTGGTGAGCCGCGGGGGCTGCCAGCCGTCCGGGGCATGGTTGAGGAGCTGCTCGGCGAAGGTGCGGAACTGCCCGGCGAGCCGTTGCACGTCCTGGTCCTCGGGCAGCAGCTCGGGGGCGTCGGCGCGGAAGACGGCCGTGCAGGACGGTTCGAGCCCGATGACGGGTGTGCCGGCCTCCAGCCAGGGCCTCAGGACGTCGAGCGTGCGGCGCAACACCCGCTGGGCGGTGCCGAGTTGGCCGGTGGAGATCCAGGTCAGTCCGCAACACACGGCACGGGTCGGGACGGCGACCTTGAAGCCGGCGTCCTCCAGGACGCGGACCGCGGACTTCGCGACGTTCGGGTGGAAGTAGGTGCTGAAGGTGTCCGGCCACAGCAGGACGGTGCGCGGGTCGGCCGGATCGGGGTCCGCGCTCCCCCGCGCCCGCCACCACTGCACGAAGGACTCCTCGGCGAAGACCGGCGCGTCGCGTTCGACGGCCACGCCCGCGAGGCGTTTGCCCAGGCCGGCGAGGCCGGGTGCGCCGAGCGCGGCGTTGACCAACCGCGGTGCCGTGCGCGACAGCCGTGCCCACAGCGGCAGCCAGCCCATGGAGTAGTGCGCCGCCGGGCGCAGCCGTCCCTCGTAGTGGTGGGAGAGGAACTCGGCCTTGTAGGTGGCCATGTCGACGCCGACCGGGCAGTCCGACTTGCAGCCCTTGCAGGCCAGGCAGAGGTCCAGGGCGTCACGCACCTCCGTGGAGCGCCAGCCGTCCGTGACGGCGGAGTCCGCGTGCCCGCCGAGCATCTCGAACAGCAGCCGGGCCCGCCCACGGGTGGAGTGCTCCTCCTCGCCCGTCGCCCGGTACGAGGGGCACATCACCCCGCCCTCGTGCGTACGGCAGTTGCCGATGCCGACGCAGCGCAGCACCGCGCGGTCGAAGGAGTGGTCGTCGTCCGGGTAACTGAAGTGCGTGTCATGGCTGTTGGGGCGCCACAGGGGTCCCAGGCGCAGGTTCTCGTCGATGCGGTAGGGGTCGACGACCTTGCCGGGGTTCATCCGGTTGTCCGGGTCGAACAAGGCTTTCACCTGCCCGAAGGCGGCCACCACGTCCTCCCCGAACATCCGGGGCAGCAGCTCACCGCGCGCCTGCCCGTCGCCGTGCTCACCGGAGAGCGAACCGCCGTAGGAGGCGACGAGATCCGCCGCCCGGAAGAGGAACTCCCGGAACTGCGCGACGCCTTCGGCGGTGGTGAGTTCGAAGGGGATGCGGGTGTGGACGCAGCCCTGGCCGAAGTGCCCGTACAGGGAGGGGTGGTTGTAGCCGAAGTCGGCGAAGAGCTTCTTCAGGTCGCGCAGGTAGTCGCCGAGCACCTCGGGCGCGACGGCCGAGTCCTCCCAGCCCTCCCAGGTCTCGCGGCCGTCGGGCGGGCGTGCGGTGACCCCGAGTCCGGCCTCGCGGGCCTTGAGCATCTTGCGTTCGCGGGCCGGGTCGTCTGAGAACGCCACGGAGGGATCGTCCTCGTCGCGTCCCAGGGCATGGATCAACTGCCGTCCCTGCTCGTCGACTTCGTCCTGGCTGTCGCCGGTGAACTGGACCAGGAGCCAGCTCTCGCCGTCGGGGAGTTCGTCCAGCGAGTCGAGGTAGGCGCCTTCCTCGCGCATCAGCTGGGCCATCCGCCCGTCGAGGGCCTCCAGTTGGGTCGGAGCGCTGTGCTTCAGCAGCCGTGGCACGTCGTCGGCGGCCGTGCAGATGTCGTCGTAGCCGAGGACGAGGAGGGCTTCGTACGGCGGGAGGGGCACCAGGTCGAGTTCGGCGCGCAGGACGGTGACGAGGGTGCCCTCGCTGCCGACGAGCGCCCGGGCCACGTCGAAGCCGTTCTCGGGCAGCAGCGAGTCCAGGTTGTATCCGGAGACCCGGCGCGGGATACGGGGGAATCCGCGCCGTACCTCCGCCATGGTGCGGTCGATGATCTCCCGCAGCCCCTGGTGGATCTCGGCGACCCGTCCGCCCGCGGCGACGATCTCGGCGTACTCGGCGTCGGAGGTGGGGCCGACCCAGCAGCGGGTGCCGTCGTAGGCCAGGATCTCCAGGCGCCGGACGTTGTCGACGGTCTTGCCGTAGGCCTGGGCGGACCCGCCGCAGGAGTTGTTGCCGATCATGCCGCCGAGGGAGCAGTGGCTGTGGGTGGACGGCTTGGGGCCGAACTGGAGCCGGTGGTCGGCGAGTCGGCGGTTGAGTTCGTCGAGCACGATGCCCGGTTCGACGATGCAGGTGCGGTGGTCGGCGTCGACCGACAAGAGCCTGTCGCAGTACTTCGTCCAGTCGATGACCACGGCGGTATTGGTGCACTGGCCGCCCAGGCTCGTGCCGCCGCCCCGGGAGAGCACCGGCGCTCCGAACTCGGCGCACACCGCCACGGCGTCTGCGCCCGCGTCGACCGTGCGCGGGGCGACGACGCCGATCGGGACCTGCCGGTAGTTCGAGCCGTCCGTCGCGTAGGCGCCCCGGCTGCCCGCGTCGAACCGCACCTCGCCGTCGACCCGCTCGCGGAGTGCCTTCTCCAGCGCCCGTGTGTCCAGCGCCGTCTCCGATCCACGTGCCTCGACCACCGTCGACTCCCTTCTACGAGCGCCCCGACGCGGTGGGCCGCCCGGATGCATGGAAACGGGTTCCCGGTGATCGAGGGGGCTAACGTCCGGTCGCGGGGCCCGGTCAGGCTGCTTTCCTGGCCTTGGCGAACTCGACGAGGAAGGTGTCGCAGAACGCCTTCAGGTCGTCGGGCCTGCGGCTGGTGACCAGCGTGTTGGGGCCGTGGTCGCAGACGCGCACCTGTTCGTCGACCCAGGTCCCGCCCGCGTTGGTGATGTCCGTGCGCAGACTCGGCCACGAGGTCAGCGTGCGGCCCGAGACCACGTCCGCCTCGACCAGCGTCCACGGCGCGTGGCAGATCGCGGCGACCGGACGGCCCAGGTCGAAGAAGTCCCGTACGAACGACACGGCGTCCTCGTCGGTGCGCAGCAGGTCGGGGTTGGCGACCCCGCCCGGGAGGACCAGGCCGTCGAACGTCCCGGCCGACGCCTCACGCGCGACCAGCTGCACCGGGAACACGTCCGCCTTGTCCAGATGGTTGAACGCCTGGATCTGTCCCGGCTCCGTCGACACGAGTGCGGTCTCGTGGCCCTGGTCGGTGACCGCCTGCCACGGCTCGGTCAGTTCGATCTGCTCGACGCCTTCGGGCGCCATCAGGAATGCGATACGCATGGTGGTCAACCTCCTTGTGCGGCTTGCCATGTGGTCTCGTCCTTGGCCGGTTTCCCGCGTGTCCGGGCCGCTCTGCGGCAGCGCAGCAGCTCCTCTCCGTACGGCAGCAGCACGCACGCGCCGATCCCGGCGGCGATGCCCGCGAGGTAGCCGCGTGACAACGGCCGTCGGCGCGGCACGAACCGCCAGGCGCTCGGGTCCGAACGCCCGCCGTGCACAAGGGACTTGACCTGGTCGCTGTGCAGGCACATCAGGGAGGTGAGCGCTGCGAAGGGCAGGGATTCGAGGAAGCTGTGGATGTGCTGCTCGATCGGCTTGACCTCGCGCTCGCTGCGCACCGCGGTCCGTACGTCCCACAGCGCGGTCGCCTCGTGGACCGCGGCGCCGCCCAACTGCACGGCGAGGAGCAGGGGGTTGACCTCGTAGCGCAGGGTCAGGGCGATGGGGATCCCGACCTCGGTCATCATCAGCGCGTGGATCAGGGACTCCTTCGTCCCGGACGTGTTCTCGATCCGGGTCCGCCGGTGCATCACCCAGTCGGCCAGCCCTGGCACGAACCAGCCGGGAAGGAGCCCGTACAGGAGGTAGCGGGTCGTCGCGTCGGCGACGTCGTCTCCCGGACGCGGGACGAGGGGCCCGGTGGGCCGGCTGCGACGGAGACTCACGCCCTCACCTCCCGGCGGAGGATCTGTTCGGCCGGTTCCGTGAAGGTGTGGAACGGGGTCACACGATTCTCCTCCGCGTTGGAACGTTCGAGTCGGGTGGGGACCGGACGCCGACGAAGCCCGTGGCCGCCGACGGCGACAGCGCCGACGGTCCGCCACGCGATGCCCGGATCTCCGGCGTGGCCACTCGCGTACCCGCGGACCGGACGCCCACACGGAGGTTTGTCCCCTCGCTCCGAGGACACCCGGATGCCGCCCCCGTGCACCTTTCCGGAGAAGGACACGTCATGGCAGTGCTCGCGGTGCTCGTCCCGCCCCTGATGCTCGGCCTGCTGCTCGCGCTGGGCAGATACGAGGAACTCCTGCTCCCGGAGCAGCACACCCACCGACCCCACCGGCCGCCCCACCGGCCGCCCCACCGGCCGAACCCGTCCCGGCAGGGACCCCCGCGTCCTCGTCACCGGTTTCCTTCCGCCCGCCCAGGGCACTTCGGATGCCAGGTCATCGCGCGCCGCCACCCGGTGGAGGAGCGGCGATGCTTGGATGACGAAACGGAAACAGCCCAACAAACAGGGTGAATCACTCCCGGTGGAGGTGCCGTGTGAACCGGCGTACGACGCTCCTCGGCGCGGCCGAGATCCTGGCTTGGTGGGCGGCCCTCGCCCTGCTGTGGTTGGTCTTCATCAGCGCGGTGGACGCACTGGAACTCGTCGTGGGAACATCCGCCGCGCTGGTCGGCGCGTTCGCCGCGTGGGGTACGCGCCGCGCGGTGAGCGGGTGGTGAACGGCTGGACCGTCGCCGCGACGGCCGCCCTCGCCGTCGGGGTCGGGGCCACGGTCTGGGGCGTCGCCACGGGCCCGCTGCGGCGCCGGGTGGTGGCACAGAACCTGTCCACCTCGCTGGCCTGCCCCGCGCTGTTGCTCCTGTCCGAGGGCTACGACCGCCCGTCGTACGTCGATCTCGCACTGCTGCTGGCCCTGTTGGGCCCGGTCGGCACCCTCGTCTTCGCCCGGCTTCTTGTGGAGGACCTGGCCGCGGACCCGCCGCGGACGTGGGGGCTGACGTACGCGGTCGCCGCGTTCGGGGCCGCCGTCGTGATCGCCGTCTGTGTGGCGGCGGGCCCAAGCCGTGCGCTGGTGAAACTCCTGGTCGTGGGCGCCTTGTTGATCGGCGGGAACCTCACCGCGTCCCGTGCCCTGTCCGGCGGTTTCGCGGGGAGCCGGCGTGGATGATCCGCTGATCGTCGTGGCGCTGCTGCTGGTCGCCGGGTCCGCGACCGCCGCCGTGGCCGTCCGTGATCCCGCACGGCAGGCGCTCGTCCTGGCCGTCCTCGGGACGGTGCTTGCGGTCCTGTTCACCGTGCTCCAGGCCCCCGACGTGGCGCTGTCCCAACTGGCCGTGGGCTCCGCCCTCACTCCCCTGCTGATCATGCTGTCCGTACGCAAGGTCCGGCGGCCGAAACGACGCGAGGAGACGGAACGATGACCCGGCGGGTACGGCTGCTCGTCATGGCCGTCGGCGGCACGGGTCTCGCGGCCCTCCTCGTCGCCGCCTGCTTCGACCTGCCGCGCTTCGGCGGCGACCAACACCCGTACGGGGACCGGGTGGTACGCGCCTCCCTCGCCCGGCACACCGCGAACACGATCGCCTCCGTCAACTTCGACCAGCGCGCCTTCGACACCCTCGGCGAGATGAGCATCCTCTTCGCGTCCGTCCTCGGCACCGTCGTCCTGCTGCGCCAGACCCGAGACGAACACCGCGCCGCACCCGAACCCGAGCAAGTCGCCCTGCCCGTACGCCGATACGCCCTCCTCGTCCTCCCCGTCGCCGTCCTCACCGGCCTGTACGTGATCGCGCACGGCCAACTCAGCCCGGGTGGCGGCTTCCAGGGCGGTGTCGTCGTGGCGACCGCCCTGCACCTGCTCTACCTGGGCGCCGACTACCGCGCCCTGGAACGCATCCGCCCGGTCGGCTCCTACGAGGTCGCCGACGCCCTCGCGGCCTCCGCCTACCTCGTGCTGGGCCTCGCCGGCCTCGTCGCGGGCACCGCGTTCCTCGCCGACTTCCTTCCCTACGGCACCTTCAACACCCTGTCCTCGGGCGGCACCGTTCCCCTCCTGAACGCGGCCATCGGCATGGAGGTCGCCTGCGCGGTCGTCGTACTGCTCGCCAATTTCCTGGACCAGGCCGTGGAGATCGAGAAGGAGGGCGAGACGTGATGTCGGTCCTGCCGTACCTCGTCGCCGCGTGGGTGTTCCTCGTCGGCTGCTACGGACTGGCGACCAGCCGGAACCTCATCCACGCCGTGGGCTGCCTGGCCGTCTGCCAGTCCGCCACCTACGTCCTGCTGCTGGCCGTCGGCTACCGCGACGGCGCCACCGCCCCCGTCTTCTCCGACCTGAAACCCGGCTCCCGCCCCGTCGTCGACCCGGTCGTCCAGGCCCTCGCCCTCACCGACGTGGTCGTGGGCGCCACGGTGACCGCCGTGCTGCTCGCCCTCGTCCTGCAGATCTCCAAACTCCACGGCACGGTCGACCCGGACGAACTCTCGGAGCTGCGCGGCTGATGCACCACCTGCTCCCGGTCCTCGTCGCCGTCCCCCTGCTCGGAGCCACCCTCCTCGTCACCGCCGGACGCCACCTGCCCCGCGCCGCCGCCGAAACGGTGGGCTGTCTCTTCGCCGCGGGCACGGCAGCACTCGCGATCGCACTCCTCCTCAACTCCTCACCGCCCATGACCGATTGGGTCGGCGGCTGGACACCCGAAGGCGGCGAGAGCGTCGGGATCGTCCTCGTCGGGGACGGCCCCGGGCTCGGCATGGCCGCGCTCGCCTCCCTGCTGACGGTGGCGGCGCTGGCGTACTCCTGGCACTACTTCGACGAACCGCCCCGCCGTCACGCAGGCTCCTTCCCGGCCCTGATGCTGCTGTTCCAGGGCGGTATGTGCGGTTTCGCGATCGCGGGGGACCTGTTCGACGCCTTCGTGTTCTTCGAGTTGATGAGCGTCGTCGCCTACGCCCTGACCGGTCATCGCGTGGAGGAACCCAAGGCCGTCCAGGGCGCGTTGTCCTTCGGCGTCCTCAACTCCCTCGGCGCTTACGCCATGTTGATGGGCATCGGCCTGCTGTACGCGCGCACCGGCGAACTCGCCATGACGAAGATCGGCGAGGGCCTCGACCGGCACGGCTCCCCCGACGCCCTCACCCTCGCGGCCTTCGCGCTGGTCCTGACCGGACTGCTGGTGAAGGCGGCGGCCGTACCGTTCCACTTCTGGCTGCCGGACGCGCACGCGGTCGCACCGACACCCGTGTGCATGCTGCTCTCCGGAGTCATGGTCGAACTCGGCGCCTACGGCGTCTGGCGCGTCTACCGCACGGTCTTCTCGGGCCCCGGCGGCATCCCGGCGTCCGACCTGGAGCACGCGCTCGTCGTCCTCGGGGCGCTGACGGGCCTGGTCGGCGCGGTCATGTGCTGGTATCAGCGGCACATCAAACGGCTGCTGGCGTACTCCACGGTCGCCCACATGGGCCTCTTCCTCATCGGCATCGGCGCCCTCAGCCCCGAGGCGGATGACGGAGTCGCCCTCTACATCCTGAGCCACGCCGGTGTGAAGGCCGCCCTGTTCGCCTGCACCGGCGCACTCCTCGACCGGTACGGCTCGGTGGACGAACACGCCCTGCACGGACGCGCCCGCGAACTACGCGGAGTTGCTGTGCTGTACGTCGCCGGCGCGCTGAGCCTCGCCGGTCTGCCGCCCTTCGGCATCGGACTCGGCAAAGCGGTGCTGGAGGAGGCGGTCGGCGGCCCGTTGACCGTACTGTTCGTCGCCGTGTCGGCGGTGACCGCGGGCGCGGTGCTCCGAGTCGCCGCTCGCGTGTTCTTCGGCCTCGGCCCCCGGCCCGACGACGAGTCGTCGTACGAGACCACCGGCAAGAAGGAGGAACCGGAGACCCGGAGCCGCCTGAGCCGGGTGCCGGACACCATGACCGCGGTCCCCGCCGTGCTGTTGGTCCTGTCCCTCGCCATGGGCGCGGTGCCCGGCTTCGCCGCGGCGGTCGGCCACGCGGTGTCCGGCCGAGCCGCCCCCGCGCCGCACTGGACTCTCATCGGCGTGCTCCTCGGTCTCACCTCGACGCTGCTGGCCCTCGGCCTCGCCACGCTCGCCGCAACCCGCCCGAAGCTGCTCGGTGACGGGGCATGGACGGCTCCACTACGACGCCTGCAGTCCGGCCACATCGGCGACTACGTGGCATGGATGCTGGCGGGCACGACCCTGCTGGCGGCGCTGGCCCTGCCGACCATCCTCAACGGCTGAGCAGATGGGAGAAGCGAGGCGGGAGCCGACGCAGGGGCGAGCCGGGACGGGACGCTCCTTGTGCCACCGAGTACCTGATGCCCCGGCGGGTACCCGTCACTGGCATTCATCCAAAACGTAGACAGACCTGGAGGTCTCCATGTTCCGCGCCATCGCAGACGTGCTCCGCAGCATCGGCAGTGCGATCGCCACCGTCGTCGCACTGCCGTTCCGGGCACTGGCCCGGCTGTTCGGCGGAGCGTCGCGTTCCGCGCACTGACGACCTCCGTGAGCGGGCCGGAAGCCGATTCGAACGTTTCCGCAGTATCCGATCCTTGAGCCGGGAGCCACGTACCGTGACCGATTTCGATCCGTTCACCGACATGGTCGACTCTCCGATGTACGTCGTCACCGCCGAGGCCGCCGGTGAGAGGGCCGGCTGCCTGGTCGGGTTCGGTTCGCAGTGCTCCATCCGGCCCGCCCGGTTCGTGGTCTGGTTGTCCAGGGTCAATCACACGTACCGGGTGGCTGAGCACGCCGAGCGGCTCACGGTCCATCTCCTCCACCGGGACCAGGGTCGACTGGCCCGGCTCTTCGGCGGCGAGACCGGCGACCGGACCGACAAGTTCACCGACGTCCCCTGGCATCCGGGACCAGGCGGGTCCGTGATCCTCGACGAGGCGCCCACCTGGTTCGTCGGTCGCGTGGAAAGCCGGATCGACGGCGGCGACCACGTCGGTTTCCTCCTCGCTCCGGAGGCGGCGGAGACCCTCGGAGGCGCCCCGGCTCCTCCCATGTCCCTGAGCGACGCCCGCGGCATCACCCCGGGCCACCCGGTGAACTGATCGTCAGGACACGCGACGCGCCGGAACGACGGAACGACCCCTGAGCGAGTCGGCTCCGTTTCCTTTGCGGCCTACGGCCCGGGACGACGAGCGTCGTCGTACGTTCTGGGCCCGTACGCGTGGTGTCCGTCACCGCCGCAGGGCGACCCATCCTCGGATTTGAGCGAACAGGTGAGGTTGGCGTGGTCGATGAGGGGGACTCGCATGCTCACGAGACGCCCTCCGCTCCCCGATCGGAAGGCAGCGCGCCGTGCTCACCGGACTATCAAGGAGTTCTCATGGACAACCAACGGGACGAGGAACTCTACTCACGGGACCGTCCGCCCCACCCCACCCTGCCGGAGGACCGGCCGCGCGGGGCGAAACCCAAGGCTCCCGTGAAGCACCGCAGTCCTTGGCTGGTCGCCGCGTTCGTCATCGGCGTCATCGCGCTGATCGTCATCGGTATCGCCTTGTTTCCCTGACGGGAAGACACGAGACAGGCTCACTCGGCGACCGCCTCGCGGACAAGGTCTTGCTCAGGCTCCGTCCAGGCGCAGCGCGTTGCTCAAGCACGCTTCCCCATACCAGATCAGGTTGTAGTCCTTGTCCGGCGTACCCGTGGCGCCGCCGGTCTCCGTACTGCTGGTCACCCGTGCCTCCTTCACGTTCCGGGGTCTTGCTCCTCCGCCCCGCCCCGGCGCATACTCCGGCAGGCCGCGTGTGTGGACGAGGCCTACCAGCCCGAAGGACTCGACTGCCGTGAGAACGAGGGCGCGCGAGACACCGAGAAGGGCCTGCTCGCCCACGACGGCGGCATTGACGGCGGCGCGGCCTTCGCATTGGAAGCCGCCGTCCACCGGATCCCGGACGAGGACGACGACCTCCCGTAGTCCCGCACGGGAGGAGTACTCCCTCGGCTCCGACACACACGTGGTAGCTCTGCCGACGGCAGGCCACACGTCGATCGACGGGCGGTGCCTCGCGACGTGCCGCCTGAGGATCTCGACCCGGGCGGCGCCGAGAAGAGTGCCGACC
>NZ_BARF01000087.1 GCF_000367365.1 Streptomyces prunicolor NBRC 13075
GATGCGGTTCCCACGGAGAACCGTGTGATCGCGCGAACAGCACTTTACCCCACGCCGGGGGTGCGCCGAAGCCGGCGCCGGGCGCGGGACAATCGTCGTATGGGCGACACAACCTCAGATGCGACCTCGGGTACCACCTCAGGCGATACGGCCGGAGCGCGCGACCGGGACGGCGAGGGGCGGGCGCGCAACGCCCGGCCTCGGGACGGGCTCGGGCGGCCGTTGCCGTACGACGCTGACGGTGTGGCGCGGCAACCCGAGGGGGTCGTGCGGGCGCCGGAGGACACCGTCGTCGAGGCGCAGGCGCTGCTCGACGAGGGGAAACCGTTCCACGCGCACGAGGTCTTCGAGGACGCCTGGAAGTCGGGGCCGGACGAGGAGCGTGCCCTGTGGCGCGGGCTCGCCCAACTCGCCGTGGGCCTCACGCACGCGGCCCGGGGGAACGTCACCGGCGGTGCCCGGCTGTTGCGGCGCGGCGCCGGGGGTGTCGAGGAGTGGGCGGCCCTGACGGGGCGGGAGCAGCCGTACGGCATGGATCTCGCGGGGGTCGCCGCCTGGGCGCGGGGGCTCGGGGACGACGTGGAGCGGGGCGGCGGGAGTGTCGACGCGGGGGCGCGGGCGCCTCGGCTGCGCGGGACGTCGTAGCCGGAATAATCCCAATCTGTACAGGTGCGTACTGATGCGTGCCGGTGCGGTGTACGGACTGTCAGTGGCGTGGGGCAGACTCGGGGGCGTGCGAAAGATTCATGTCATCGGTATCGGCGCGGGCGACCCCGAGCAGCTGACCCTCCAGGCGGTCAGGGTGCTGCGGGGCACCGACGTGTTCTTCCTCCTCGACAAGGGCGAGGTGAAGTCCGACCTCACGCAGCTCCGCCGGGACATGCTCGACGCGCACATACCGGAGGGGACGTACCGCCTGGTCGAGGCGCGGGACCCGGAGCGGGACCGGAAGGCGGGGGGTGCCGCGTACTCCCCGGCGGTCGGGGACTGGCGCAGCGCCCGTGCGGAGATCTACGAGCGGCTGATCGCCGAGGAGTTGGGCGAGGACGAGAGCGGCGCGTTCCTGGTGTGGGGCGATCCCTCGCTGTACGACAGCACGCTCGGCATCCTGGAGGAGATCCTGGAGCGGGGCGCGGTCGCGTTCGAGTACGACGTCGTGCCCGGCATCAGCAGTGTCTCGGCGCTCGTGGCCCGGCACCGCACGGGACTGAACCGGGTGGCCGGGCCGGTGCAGATCACCACGGGCCGGCGGCTGTCCGAGGGGTTCCCGGACGGGGTGGACGACGTGGTCGTGATGCTGGACGCGCACCAGGCGTTCCGGCGGTACGCCGACCAGGACATCGACATCTACTGGGGCGCCTATCTGGGCACTCCGGACGAGATCCTCGCCTCCGGTCCGATAGCCGAGGCCGCCCCGCGCATCGAGCGGCTGCGCGCGGAGGCCCGGGAGCGCAAGGGCTGGATCATGGACACGTATCTGCTGCGCAGGCACCCGAAGGGCGAGTAGCGGGCAGGGACCAGGGCTGGAGGTTGGGGCAGCGGTTGGGGCTGGGGCTGGGGCACCCGAGTGGACCGCCCCATATGCATCAGGGGGCCGACGGTGTGACAGTGACCTCGTGACAGTCGCCGAGGAAACCTCGCTGCCTTCCGCGCAGCAGCCCCCCGTGCTGGATTCCCGCCGCCGCAACGTCGTCTTCGTGACGATCATGCTGGGCATGCTGCTGGCGGCCCTCGACCAGACCATCGTCGGTACGGCGCTGCCGACGATCGTGTCGGACCTGGGAGGCGCCGAACACATGTCATGGGTGGTCACCGCCTATCTGCTGGCGGAGACTGTGGCGACCGTGCTGGTCGGCAAGTTCGGTGACCTGTTCGGCCGCAAGGTGGTCTTCCAGGTCTCGGCGATCGTGTTCATCACGGGCTCGTTCCTGTGCGGTTTCTCCACCAACATGACGCTGCTGATCGCCTGGCGGGCCGTGCAGGGCATCGGCGCGGGCGGTCTGATGGTGACGGCGATGGCGCTGATCGCCGACGTCATCCCGCTGCGGGAACGCGGCAAGTACCAGGGCGCGATCGGCGCGGTGTTCGGCGTGGCCACGGTCATCGGACCGCTGCTGGGCGGCCTGTTCACCGACCACCTCACCTGGCGCTGGGCGTTCTACGTCAACGTGCCCATCGCGATCGTCGTCGTCATCGCGGCGGCCCGCACCATCCCCGTGGTCAAGTCGGCGATGCGGCCCGTGATCGACTACCTGGGCATCGCGCTGGTCGCGGTCGGTGCGAGCTCGCTGATCCTGGCGACGAGTTGGGGCGGCAACGAGTACGCGTGGGGTTCGGCAACGATCATCGGCCTGTTCGTGGGCGGTGTGATCGCGCTGGGCCTGTTCTGCTGGGTGGAGACCCGGGCCGAGCAACCCATGCTGCCCATGCGGCTGTTCACCAACCCGGTGTTCGCGGTCTGTTCGATCCTCAGCTTCATCGTCGGTTTCGCGATGCTCGGCGCGCTGACGTATCTGCCGACCTATTTGCAGTACGTCGACGGTGACTCGGCCACGATCTCCGGTGTGCGGACTCTGCCCATGGTGATGGGGCTGCTGATCGCTTCCGTCTTCAGCGGCAACGTGGTCAGCAAGACCGGCCAGTACCGCATCTTCCCGATCATCGGCTCCGCGGTGATGGGCGTCGGCCTGTATCTGATGTCCCTCATGGGCCCGGGCACCGGCGCGTTCCTGGAGTCGGTGTACATGTTCGTGCTCGGCACCGGCATCGGGCTGTGCATGCAGGTGCTGACGATCGCCGTGCAGAACACCGTCGAGTACACCGACCTCGGCACCGCGACCTCCGGCGTCACCTTCTTCCGTACGCTGGGCAGTTCGTTCGGCACCGCCGTCTTCGGCACGATCTACGCCAACAGCCTGGCCCCGAACCTCAAGGACGGGATCGCCGAGGCCGCGAGGGCCAGCGCGTTGAACCCGGCCGTGATCACCAAGGCGGCGACCAGCCCCGAGGGCCTGCACAAGCTGCCGCACGCCGCCGCCGCGCCGATCATCAACGCGTACGCCGACACCATCCACACGGTGTTCCGGTGGACGGTCCCGGTCGCCGTGATCGGTTTCGTCGTCGCCCTGTTCCTCAAGCAGGTGCAGCTGCGCGACAGCGCGCGCAAGGGCTCCACCGACATGGGCGAGGGCTTCGCGTCACCGCGCGGCGCGGACTCGCAACGGCTCCTCGAAGCGGCCGTCGGCAAGGTCATCGGCAGCACGGACCTGGACACCGCCCGGCGGATCATCACGAACTCCGACACCCGGCTGGACGTCGCCGGTGCCTGGGCCGTGATGCAGGTCGAACTGTTCGGCAGGATGGTCGGCCATGCCAGCCTCGGCCTGATCGCCGCCCGCCGCCACATGCCCCCGGAGGTGCTCCTCCCGGTCTTCGACCGCATGGTCGAGGAGGGCTATCTGACCCGCGACGGCTACCTTCTCTCCCACACCGCGGCCGGCGAACGCGAGGCCGAGGTCATCGGCAAGGCGTGGGGCACCTGGCTGGAGGAGAGGGTGCAGCAGGACATCGGCCGCCCGTCGGGCACGGACCTGCGCGCCGCGGTCGACTCCATCGCCAAGCGCCTCCTGGTGGAGGACCTGACCTCCGGACTGCCGCAGCGCGCGGCGGAGTTGGAGTCGAGCTCGGCACCGTGAAAACCGGGTGACGCGCGGGGCGGACAGGGGCGAAACTCACGGTATGTCCTCCGCGCCCGTCCGCTTCCGTGATCCGCGCAGCACCGAGTACGACTTCCTCGACTCGATGCTGGTGCGGTGCCCGCGCTGCGAGCGGATCGCCCATGTTGTACGGCCGCCGGGCCCACGCCCGGAGCCGGGTCGGGCGTTGTTCGCGCCGAGACACCTCGTCTGCCGGAGCTGTGGCCAGTCCCGGACCTGGGCCGAGCGCAGCATCTGCTTCCCACGCGGTTCGGTGGGCCTGGCCTGGGATCCCTACTTCCGCCTCCCCCTGTGGCTGCAGACGCAGACCCGGCACGGCGGACTCTGGGCCTACGGCCTCCCCCACCTGGACCTGATCAGGCGATTCGTCGCCGCCGACCTGCGTGAACGGGCGCCCTGGTACGACACCGGGCAGAAGATGACACTGGTCGCCCGCCTCCCGGCCTGGATCAAGAGCGCCAAGAACCGGGACGAGATCCTGCGCGCGGTGGACCGTCTCCGGGCCACGGTCATCGCCCCGCACTGAACCCCAGCCCCGCCAGCACCCCGGCGACATCGGGCACCGCGCTCACCCCGTCCGGCAACGGCGGTCGTCGTACGACCACGACCGGGACGCCCGCCTCCCGCGCGGCCGTGAGTTTGGCCGCCGTCGCCGCTCCCCCGCTGTCCTTCGTCACGACCACGTCGATCCGGTGCTCGCGGAGCAGTGCCGTCTCGTCGGCCAGGGTGAAGGGCCCGCGTGCCAGCAGCACGTCGATGTCCGGTGGCGTCGGAGGCTCGGGCGGCTCCACCGACCGTACGACGAAGTGCAGTTGGGTGAGGTGGGCGAAGGCGGCGAGGCCGAGGCGGCCGGTGGTGAGGAGGATGTGGTGCCCGAGTCCGGGGAGCGCCTCGGCGGCCTCGCCCAGGGAGGCGACCGGGTGCCAGCGGTCTCCGGGAACCGGCCGCCAACCGGGCCTGCGCAGCACGACGACGGGCAGTCCGGTGTCCGTCGCGGCCCGCACCGCGTTCGCGGTGATCGACTCCGCGAAGGGGTGGGTGGCGTCGACGACGGCGTCCACGCGGTGCTCCCGCAGCCACTCGGCCAGCCCCTCGGCTCCGCCGAACCCGCCGATCCGTACGTCTCCCGACAGCGCCCCCGGCTTCGCCACCCGCCCGGCGAGGGACGTGGTGACCCGGGCCTCGGGCCGCTGTACCGCCAGTTCGGCGGCGAGTTCACGTGCCTCGGTGGTGCCGCCGAGGATCAGGATGTGCGGGGACATGCGGCGAGCGTACGAGGTCACGGGGGCGAGGGGTCAGCGGAGGAGCAGTTGCAGGCCGCCGATGATCGTCGCCGCGATCACAAGTTGCTCGAACAATCGCTGGTTGATTCGGTTCACAGCCCATTTGCCGATCAACGCACCGGGCACGACGAACGCCGCGAGCGCCGCGTCAAGGAGGAGCGAGTGGCCGTCGATCAGGCCGAGGCCCACGCTGAAGGGCACCTTGGTCACGTTGACGATCAGGAAGAAGAACGCCGACGTGCCGAGAAAGCCCAGCTTCCGGAAGCCCGCCGAGAGCAGATACATCGACATCACCGGGCCGCCGGCATTGGCGACCATCGTGGTGAAGCCGCCGAGCACACCGTACGAGCGCGCCTTCGCCCGGCCGGACCGGGTGGCGACGGCATCGGGCTCGTCCTCCGCACCCGCCTCCGCCTTGCGCCTGCGCCACACCGTGACCCCGGCCATCAGCAGCAGGATCGCCCCGATCGACGTCCGTACGACCGCGTCGTCGGCCCACACCAGGAACAGCGTCCCGATCACGACGCCCGCAGCGACCGCCGGGAACAGCCGCCACAGCGTGGGCCAGTGGGCGTGCCGCCGGTAGGTGAGGACGGCGAGGACGTCGCCGACGATCAGAATCGGGAGCAGGACGCCGGTGGAGGCGCGGGCGGGCAGGACGGCCGCGAAGATCGCGAGGCTGACCGTGTTGGCCCCGCTCACGGCGGTCTTCGAGAAGCCGACGAGCAGGGCCGCGGCGGCCAGCGCGGCGAATTCCCAGCCGGAAATGTGCCAGAGAGTCATCGTGTTCATGCGAGGACCGATGCTATGTCCTTACATCCGTCCGCGTAAGGAGTGTCTCGGCAGATGGCCCCTGCCACACCGCAGCGGACCGGGGTCGCCCGATGAGCGATGCTAGTTTTCGGGGGTGGACGACACCCGCGAGCATGTCCTCTTCGGCACCCGGAACCCGATCACCGCACACGAGTGGCCGCACGAGCACCCGCGGTACATCGCCCTCGTCGCGCACGGATACGGCGAACACATGGGCCGGTACGCCGAGTTGGCGACCGTACTCGTGGCGCACGGCGCGGCAGTCCTCGGCCCCGACCACCAGGGCCACGGCACCTCGGCCGGTGAGCGGGTGCTGATCGAGGACTTCGAGGACGTGGTCACGGACCTGCACGCCGTCGCCGACCTGGCCCGCGCCACCTACCCGGGCGTCCCCCTCGTCCTGATCGGCCACTCCATGGGCGGCCTGATCGCATCCCGCTTCGCACAGCGCCACGGCGACGAGCTGTCCGCCCTCGTCCTGTCCGGACCGGTGATCGGCACCTGGGAACTGCCGGGCCGACTGCTCTCCCTCCCCGAGATCCCCGACGTCCCGATCAGCCCGGCCTCGCTCTCCCGCGACCCCGGCGTCGGTACGGCGTACGCGGCGGATCCGCTGGTCTGGCACGGTCCGATGAAGCGGCCGACACTGGAGGCCTTCGCCCAAACCCTGGAGACCGTGGGCGAGTTGGGCGACATCGGCGGACTCCCCCTGCTCTGGCTCCACGGCAGCGACGACCGGCTCGTCCCGCTCGCCGGCAGCCGGGTCGGCGTGGAACGGTTGAACGGCGGGGAGTTGACCGAGCACGTGTATCCGGGCGCCCGGCACGAGGTGTTCAACGAGACGAACCGGGCCGAGGTCTTCGCGGACCTGATCCGTTTCCTGGACGGGGTGTTGAACAGCGCCACCCCAAACGGCGTCACCCGGTCAGCATGACCGTGCCAAACTTCTCGCACGTCCCACAGGGGTCGTCGCACACCGCCCGCGAGGGTCGTCGTGCACAGTCGAGCAGAGGAGCATCGCGTGACCGGGACGGAGCCGGCCGTCCAGCGGATCGACACGTCGAAGCCGCATCCGGCGCGGGTGTACGACTGGTTCCTCGGCGGCAAGGACAACTACCCGGTCGACGAGCAACTCGGCAGGCAGATCACGTCACTTGACCCGGGCGCCCCGCGCACCGCGCGCGCCAACCGCTGGTTCATGCAGCGGGCGACGCGGATGCTCGTCCGGGAGTCGGGCATCCGCCAGTTCCTGGACGTCGGCACCGGCATACCGACCGAGCCCAACCTCCATCAGATCGCCCAGTCCACCGCGCCGGACGCGCGGGTCGTGTACGTCGACAACGACCCGATCGTCCTCGCCCACGCGGCGGCGCTGCTGCGCGGCACGCCCGAGGGTGCGACGGAGTACCTCCAGGCCGACGCCCGCGAACCGCTCACCATCCTCCAACAGGCGGCCCGCGTCCTCGACTTCGACCGCCCGATCGCCCTGTCCCTGATCGCCCTGCTGCACTTCATCCCGGACGAGGACGGCGCCCGCGAGCTGGTGGACACCCTCATCGACGCGCTGGCGCCGGGGAGTTGTCTCGTACTGTCCGCGATGACGGCCGACCTCGAACCGGAGAAGGTGGCGCGCGGCATCGCCGCCTACGCGGCGGGCGGGGTGACGCTGGTGGCCCGTTCGCACGCCGAAGTGAGCAGCATCTTCAAGGGACTTGAGCCGATGGACCCCGGCATCGTGTCCGTGTCCGAGTGGCACCCCGAACTCGCGGAGGGCGAAACGCCGCTCGGCGAGGGGCCGGTCTCGCTGTACGGCGGAGTCGGCTTCAAGGTCTGACGACGAAGCCGGAGGGGCCACGAGCGACCCCGAGCGACCACTCCCTACGACTCCGCGCCAACCCCTCACCGGCCGCGAGGCCGAAGGCCGCACCCCTGGCGGCCCTCGGCCCAGCACCGTCGGCGACCCCGGCACCGTCAGCCACCCCGGCACGGTCGGCCGCAGCCTGGGTCCCGAGCCGTCCCCACGGACGTGCTCCGTGCCGTCAGGCCGGCGTCTCGACGTCCACCGCCGCCTCGGCATGGGTGACGAAGTCGTCGACCAGCCGGTGAAAGAGGCCCGCGAGGTGCCGTAGATCCTCGGCGGACCAATGGGTCAGGGCCATCTCGATGCCGCGGCGGCTCGCGTCCCGGATGCGGTTGACGGCGGCCAGGCCGCTGTCGGTGAGCTGGACGCGCTGGGCGCGGCCGTCGTCGGGGTCCGGGATGCGCACCACATGGCCGAGCTGCTCCAACTGCCGTAGCTGGCGCGTGACATGAGAGGCCTCCACCGACATCCGGACCGCCAGCACACCAGGGCGCAGCGGCTCGCTCTCGGAGATGTACCGGAGGATCGACACGGCGGCCCGGTCCAGCGGCAGCCCGGCCAGCGCCATCAGACGCTCGTGCTGCCGGGCCCGCCCCGCCAGATAGGCGATACGGGTGAGGACCCGCTCGATCTCGGCTACGTCCTCCGGAACGGGTGCTGTTTCGGGCGACGGTGCGGACATGCGTCCACCGTAACAGCTACTTGCCTGAGTCAAGCAAGACCGAAATCACTTGCTTGACTCAAGTAATGCTTTATGGTTGCCTAACTCAAGTAAGCCCAGAGCTGGGGCCGCCTAAGCGGAGGCGTCCCCGTCGTGCCGTACACCGTGGGGACGGAGTACGGCACAGTCACCGGCCCCGACGGCCGGAGCACTCCCCCCGTCCGCCGCCGGGGCCGGTGACACCCCTCCTGTACATGGAAAGCGAGCCCCTCATGGCCACGATGAAGTCCGTGCAGACCGGCGCCGACAACAAGATCGACGTGGTGGATGTCGAGCGTCCGGCGCCCGGGCCGAAGGACGCCCTCATGAAGATCCGCGCCTGCGGGATCTGCGGCACCGACACCTTCTTCCTGCACATCGGCGGCGGCCCCTTCGGACCGGGCGGCGCCATGGCCCCGGTCCCCCTCGGCCACGAGCCGGCCGGCGAGATCGTCGAGGTCGGCGCCGAGGTCGAGGGCCTGAAGGCCGGTGACCGGGTGGTCGTCAACCCGCAGGGCGCGCCCTCCGGGATCATCGGCTGCGGCGGCAGGCACGGCGCCATGAGCGACTACCTCCTGCTGGAGGACTGCGAGATCGGCAAGAGCGTCACCGTCTTCCCCGACACCGTGCCGTTCGACGTCGCCGCCCTCAACGAGCCGATGGCCGTGGCCCGGCACGCCGTCAACCGTTCCGAGGCCAGGCCCGGTGACAAGGTCGTCATCTTCGGCGCCGGGCCGATCGGTCTGGGCGCGGCGATCTGGCTGAAGCTGCGCGGGGTCGAGCACATCGTCGTCGCGGACGTCGTCGCCTCGCGCCTGGAGACCGCGCTCGCCGTCGGCGCGGACGCCGTGATCAACTCCGCCGAGGAGGACGTCACCGCCCGGCTGACCGAGCTGCACGGCCAGGCCGCCAACGCGCTGGGCCAGCCGCGCCCCGGTACGGACATCTACATCGACGCCGCCGGTGTCGCCGCGGTCGTCAACACCACGGTGGACTCCGCGAAGTGGGGCGCCAAGCTGGTCATGGTCGCCGTACAGAAGAAGGGCGCCGACATCGATCTCGGCGGGATGCTGCGCAGCGAGCTAACGCTGATCGCCTCGCAGGGCTACCCCACCGAGATCTTCGAGGTCACGCGGGAGATCGTCGAGCACCACGAGCGGTTCGCCAAGCTGATCAGCCACCGCGTGCCCTTCGCCGAGGTCGGGGACGCCTTCGAGCTCGCGCTGACACCGGGCGCGGCCCAGAAGATCGTCGTCACCTTCGACGAGTAGTCGCGGGCGCGCGGGTTCCCGCCGTCGGCCACGGTCGACGGCGGGAACCCGCGGACGGCCGGCCGTCTCGGACAGGAACACCTCCACCTCATGATCCCCACGCCATGATCCACAGCCTGCAGCGGCTGCTGCGCTGCCATCCCCGTACCGTCGATCTGGTCGTCGCCGCCGCGTTCTTCGTCTGCTCCTTCCCGGGCAGCGCGCTGACGCTCCCGGGCCGCGACCTCGAAGTCCCGTGGTGGCCCGGCGTGTTGGTCGCGGGCGTCGCCTCGCTCGCCGTGCTGTGGCGGCGCACCCTGCCGCGCACCACGGTGGTGGTCACCCTCGGCTGCGCCATGGCCGTGGCCGCGCTCGGCTACATCCTCACGGTCCTGGTGATCGGACCGCTGATGGTCGCGCTCTACACACTGGCCCTGCGCACCGACCGCACCACCGCGAACCTGTTCACCGTCTCCGCCATCACCCTGCTGGTGGGCACGGCCCTGGTCGTGGGACCCGGCAGCGAACCGCTGGTCATGAAGCTGCTCGGCCCGGCCTTCTGGCTGCTGCTGCCGACCTCGCTCGGCACCACGACCCGGCTCCGCGCGGCCTACCTGGACGCGGTGCAGGCCCGTGCCGAGCACGCGGAACGGACCCGGGAGCAGGAGGCACGACACCGCGTCACCGAGGAGCGCATGCGGATCGCCCGCGATCTCCACGACGTCGTCGCCCATCACCTCGTCCTGGCCAACCTCCAGGCCGGCACGGTCGTACGACTGATGCGCAGCCGCCCCGAGGAGGCCGAGCGGATCGCCGGTGAACTCGCGGGCACCACCTTGTCCGCCGTACGTGAACTCAAGGCCACCGTCGGCCTGTTGCGCCAGAGCGACGGCTCCGAGGCTCCGTCGGGGCCCAACCCCGGTCTGGCCCAACTCGCCGAGCTGGCCGCCTCGTTCGAGCCCGCCGGGCTGTCCGTCACCGTCAACACCGTAGGTGGGCCACGGCCGTTGTCCGCCGGTGCGGATCTCACGGCGTACCGGATCGTGCAGGAGGCGCTCACCAACGTGACCAAGCACGCGGGCACCGGTGCGGCGGAGGTGCGGCTCAGCTACGCACACGACCGGCTGAGCATCACCGTCACCGACCACGGCGGTACGGCGATGCCCTCCTCCGCGTCCGGCAGCGGGTACGGCGTGATCGGCATGCGCGAGCGTGCACTCTCCGCCGGTGGTCGACTTCGCGCAGGTCACCGCCCCGAGGGCGGCTTCGAGGTCGTCACCGAACTGCCACTGCTGCCCCACCCCCAGGGCCGCTCTCAGGGCCACCCCCAGACCCACGACCAGAATGCGCTTGCTTAACTCAATCAATCTCATTATGGTTGAGTAAGTCAAGCAAGTCCGTACGTCCAGCTCATCGCAGCTCGTTCCCGATGGAGGCACTGCCATGTCCGACGCCCTTGCCCGACCCGCCGAAGCGGGTTCCTCCGCTCCGCCGAGGTCGAACGCCGTCGTCGCGGTGCTGGCCCTCGCCGGAATCGTCGTCTCGCTCATGCAGACCCTGGTGATCCCGATCATCCCGGAGCTGCCGAAGTACCTGAACGCCTCCGCGTCGAACACGGCGTGGGCGGTCACCGCCACCCTGCTGGCCGCGGCCGTGGCCACCCCGGTCGTGGGACGCCTCGGTGACATGTTCGGCAAGCGCCGCGCGCTGCTGACCAGCATCATCCTGCTGGTGACGGGCTCGATCGTCTGCGCGCTGGCCGACTCGCTGGTCCCGATGGTCATCGGCCGCGCGCTGCAGGGTCTGGCCGCCGCGGTCGTCCCGCTCGGCATCAGCGTCATGCGGGACGTGCTGCCCAGCGACCGGCTGGCCGGCTCCACCGCGCTGATGAGCGCCTCGCTCGGTGTCGGCGGCGCCCTGGGCCTGCCCTCGGCCGCCTTCATCGCCGACCACTACGACTGGCACCTCCTCTTCTGGGTCTCCGCCGTCCTCGGCGCCCTCTCCTTCCTGCTGGTCCTGCTGATCGTGCCCGAGTCCAAGGTCCGCACCGGCGGCCGCTTCGACCTGGTCGGCGCCCTCGGACTCTCCGCCGGACTGGTCTCCCTGCTCCTCGCGATCTCCAAGGGCTCCGACTGGGGCTGGACCAGCGCGACCACGCTGATCCTCGGCATCGCCGCCGTGTCGATCCTGCTCTCCTGGGGCTGGTACCAGCTGCGCAGCCCGCAGCCGCTGGTCGACCTCCGTACGACCGCCAAGCCGCAGGTGCTGTTCACCAACCTGGCCTCGATCGCCCTCGGCTTCTCGATGTTCGCGATGTCCCTGGTCCTCCCCCAGCTCCTCCAACTGCCCACGCAGACCGGCTACGGCCTGGGCAAGTCGATGCTGATGGTCGGCCTGGTGCTCGCCCCGCAGGGCCTGGTCATGATGGCCATGTCCGCCGTGTCCGCCCGCGTCACCAAGGCCAAGGGCCCGAAGGTCACCCTGATGATCGGCGCGCTGATCGTGGCCTCCGGCTACGCCCTCAACATCCTGCTGATGTCCGAGGTCTGGCACCTCATCCTGGTGTCCTGCATCATCGGTGCCGGTGTCGGCTTCACCTACGGCGCCCTGCCCGCCCTGATCATGGGCGCGGTCGACCCGTCCCAGACCGGCGCGGCGAACAGCCTCAACACCCTGATGCGGTCCCTGGGCACCTCCTTCGCGAGTGCCATCGCCGGTGTGATCCTGGCCCAGATGACCACGGACTTCGGCGGCAGCGCCCTCCCCTCGGAGAACGGCTTCAAGGTGGTCATGGCGATCGGTGCCGGAGCCGCGCTGCTGGCCTTCTTCCTCGCGAGCCTGATCCCCAAGGCCCGTAAGGCAGTTGAGGCACCGGCCGACCAGGAGCCGACCCCGGCTCCC
Organism: Streptomyces prunicolor NBRC 13075; assembly: GCF_000367365.1. Classification (GTDB taxonomy): domain Bacteria; phylum Actinomycetota; class Actinomycetes; order Streptomycetales; family Streptomycetaceae; genus Streptomyces; species Streptomyces prunicolor. The sequence continues at coordinate 12,525 of NZ_BARF01000087.1, forward strand.
GAGGCCGCCGAGGCCGCCGAGGCCAAGGCGTAAGGCATTCTGGCCATCGAGCACACGGCGGTCGCCGTCCCGCGAGGTGCGGGACGGCGACCGTCCTCGGCTTGTCCGCGCACCCAGCAGTTCCCCCGGCACACAGCGAGGAGTCCACGATGACGACACCCAACTCCCGTGACACGACAGCCGGTTCGGCCGCCGCGCCCGTGGTGCGATGCGGCGCCGGTGCGGTGCGCGGGCGGCTGGAGGGCGGGCTGGCGGCCTTCCGCGGTATCCCGTTCGCCGAACCGCCGGTCGGGGAGGCCCGGTTCCAGGCACCACGGCCCGTGCGCGGCTGGGACGGCGTGCGGGACTCCTTCGAGTTCGGGCCGCCGCCCCCGCAGGAGTCCGGATTCCAGGGCCGCAGGGGCGTGCTGGAGGGACCGACGGGCGACGACTGGCTGACCGTCAACGTGTGGACGCCCGCACCCGGTCCAACGGCCCGCCGACCGGTCATGGTGTGGATCTACGGCGGCGCCTACAAGTTGGGACACGCGGGCAGCCCCGGTTACGACGCCCAACACATCGCCCGCGACGGCGACTTGGTGGTCGTGACCTTCAACTACCGTGTCGGCATCGAGGGGTTCGCCCGGATCGACGGCGCCCCGGCCAACCGCGGGCTGCTCGACCAGGTCGCCGCGCTGGAGTGGGTGCGGGAGAACATCACCGCGTTCGGCGGCGACCCCGAACAGGTCACCGTCTTCGGCGAGTCGGCCGGTGCCGGGTCGGTGGCCTCGCTGCTGGTCATGCCGAGCGCCGCCGGACTGTTCCGCCGGGCCATCGCGCAGAGCGTGCCGGGCCCCTTCTTCTCCGACCCGCTGGCCAAGGACATCGCGACCGCGATCGCCGCCGAGGCGGGACTGCGCCCCACCGCCGCCGACCTCGCGACCGTCGACCCGCGTCAACTGCCCGCCCTGGGCGAGACGTTGACCGCCAAGATGCATCAGCACGAGGACCGGTGGGGCACCGTCGCCCACACGCTGAGCCCCTTCGCGCCCGTCGTCGACGGCGAGGTACTGCCCACCACACCCTGGGAGGGTCTCGCGGCGGGCGCGGCCCGGGACGTGGAGCTGATCCTCGGTCACAACCGGGACGAGTTCCGCCTGTTCACCGTGCTCGACGGGCAGTTCGGGAAAATCACCGAGGAGGACGCGGCGACCGCACTGCGCCGGTTCGGGCCCGGCCCCGATGCCGCAAAGGCCTACCGCACCGCCTTCCCGGACGCCTCACCGGGCGAGCTGTACGAGCTCGTCAACTCCGACCGGGTGTTCCGCATGCCCTGCGTCCACCTCGCGGATGCGCAGGTCGCCGCGGGCGGACGCGTGCACGTCTACGAACTCACCTGGCCCGCACCGGGGTTGGGCGGAGTACTGGGCGCCTGCCACGGCCTCGACATCCCGCTGCTCTTCGGCACGTTCACCGCCGACCTGGGCAATCTGCTGTTCGCCGACGTCGAGCCCTCCCCCGAGGCCCTGGCACTCTCGTCCCGCTTCCGTGCGTCCTGGACGGCGTTCGCGAGGACGGGCGACCCGGGCTGGCCCGCGTACGACACCGAGCGCCGGTCGGTGCAGGTGCTCGACGCGGAGCCGACGGTCACGGCGTACCCGGAGGAGGCCTCGCGGCGGCTGTGGGAGGGGCACGCCTTCACTGCGCTGACGTTGGCCGAGTAGGCGGACGGGAGCCGGGAACGGTCGGCTCCCTCACCGCACACACTCCCTCTCACGCCTCGTCCGCCACCCCTACCGTCGTCCACCCCTACCGTCGTCCTGGCTCCTCGCCCTTCCCCGCCACCATCCGCTCCAGCCGGTCGAACCGCTCGTGCAGCGCCCGCACCGCCTCCTCGCCCAACTCCTCGGCCCCGTGCGCGAGATGATGCCGGCAGCGCTGTTCCCGGCCGACGAACCAGGTCGCCAGGGCCGCGGTGACCAGGCCGTAGGTGGTGATGCCGACGACCATCACCACCGAGCCGACGACGCGGCCCCACAGTGTCACCGGGTAGAAGTCGCCGTACCCGACGGTGGTCGCCGTCTCGATCGACCACCACAGGGCCTTCGGGTACGTCGTCAGATTGGCGCCGCGCGCTCCGTGCTCGGCGACGACCACCGCCCAGGAGCCGACCAGCATCACCACGCCGAGGACCGCCGTCGCCCCGCCCGCCGCCTTCAGGTGGAGCGAGCGGCCCTCCTTGCCGAGGAGCAACTCGACCGCCCTGGTGAGGAATCCGGGCAGCATGGTCACTCCTTCACGTCACGGTGGCGGGGCCTGGGGCCAGTGTCGGGGCGGGCGGGGGTGCGGGCATGCCGGGCGGGGCGTTCGAGTTGCCGTACGACCTGGGGCGTTGTGCGCTGGGGGAAATGTCGGCCACCCGGCCTGCCGCCCTACTCGACGGAGGACCCTGCCATGACCGCGGAACCCCGAGCCGTGCCGGAGACCTTCGCGTTCACCTGTGGTGACTGCGGCCACTGCTGGGAGGCCACCTTCCAGCTGATGTTCTTCACCGATCCGACCGACACCACCGGCCTGACCACGCAGGAGTACGTCGACGAGGACGGCAAGGCCCTCAGGTCACCGCTCGCGGACGCGATCTGCCCCAAGTGCGGCGGGCGCACGGTGCATGTGCTGGAGGCCGGGCTCGCGGCGCGGGCACGCCGCGCGGAACATGAACCCCGCCCGCCGCACGAGCACCACGAGCACCGTCTGCATCTGCCGCACCGGCATTCCGGGCCGCCGGAGGACGACACGCGCTGACGTACCGGTCGCCCGAGCGGACGCGCGCCCCTGACCGTCCGTGACTCACCCGTACGGCCCCCTGCGCTGGAGGGTCGGACGGCCCGGTGGTGCGCTGAGGACACACCTGCCACTCCCCCGGAGGCCCCGCCATGCACCGTCGCCCGCCCTCCCGACCGTCCCGTCCCGCCCGTTTCCTCGCCTCGGCCCTGGCGGTGGGCGCCCTGCTGACGTGCGCGGCCTGCTCCGGCGAGGGCCACGGAGGAGGTGGCGGCCGCGATGTGGACCGTTCCAACGCCTCGGACGTCGCCGCCTCCCCGCTCGCCGCCGAGTCCAAGATCGCCTCGCCCCGTACGGAGAGATCCGCCTCGGCGGCCCCCGTCCTCACCCCGGCCGGAGCAAAGACCGCGCTGATCACCGAGGCCGATCTGGAGGACAACTGGACGCAGGTCAAGGACGCCGCCGGCTGGGGCGACAAGCTGGTCGTCGACAAGGTCGACGTCGCCGATTTCCTCACCGCGAAGACGAACGCCGCCGACTGCCAGAAACTGCTCGACGCGCTCTACGACGACACCCTCCTCGGCAAGCCGTCCGGCGCGTCCGCGCTGACCGGGTTCGAGCAGAGCGACTCCCGGCTGCTCTACCAGGTCGCCGCCTACGACCGGGCCAAGCTCGGCGCCTTCCTGAACTGGCTGAAAACGCTGCCGGTGAAGTGCGACCAGTTCACCGCGACCGACTCCAAGGGCGGCCATCGGACGGTCCAGGTCATCGAGGACTCAGTGCCCTCGGCGGGCGACGCCCGGCAGGGTCTCCAGGTCACCGTCACCGGCACGAGCGGCAGCGAACCCACCACGCTCACCGCGCAGTTGGCGGTCGTCCGGGTCGGCACCGACGCGATCACGGTCACGTCCGGCGGTCTCGACGGCACGGAGTCCGACACGACGAAGGCCGCCGTCCAGAACGGCACCACGCGGCTGAAGGACGTCCAGGCCGGACGCACGCCGCCCGCCCAACCCGGCAACCTGGACTGACAGTTCACCGCCCCCGAAGAACGTGCGACCCGATCGTCGCGACCCCTTGGGCCGAGTGATCACCTGGCGGCACAATGGAGTTGACAGGTCAGACGGGCGACAAGGAGCAAAGACGTGAGTGACAGCGACACCCCGGCAGAGGGACCGACCCGGCTCAACACCGGTGTGGCGCACAACGCGCGCGTATGGAACTACTGGATCGGCGGCAAGGACAACTACGAGATCGACCAGCGGGTCGGCGAACACGTCGCCGGAATGTTCCCGGTGATCCGTGAAGTGGCGCGCGCGGACCGGGACTTCCTCGGCCGGGCGGTCCGCTTCCTCGCCACCGAGCGTGGGGTACGGCAGTTCCTCGACATCGGTACCGGACTGCCCACGGTCGACAACACGCACGAGATCGCGCAGCGCGTCGCACCGGACGCGCGCATCGTGTACGTCGACAACGACCCCCTGGTCCTGATCCACGCCCGCACCCTGCTGACGAGCACCCCCGAGGGCGTCACCGACTACATCGACGCGGACGTGCACGATCCGGCGGCGATCGTCCAACGGGCCGCCGACACACTGGACTTCGACCGGCCCGTCGCGGTGATGATGCTGGGCATCCTGAACTTCATCCTCGACACCGAGGAGGCCCGCCAGGCCGTGCGCCGGGTCATGGCCTCGGTCCCCTCGGGCAGTTTCCTGGTCCTCACGCACCCCACCTTCGACGCCGACCTCGGCGGCGAGGGCAACGTCCCGGCCATGGAGTTCTGGAACGAGAACGCCACTCCCCCGATCACCGCCCGCAGCCGCGAGGACGTCGCCGCCTTCTTCGAAGGCCTCGACCTCCTCGACCCGGGCCTCGTCCCGTGCTCGCGATGGCGCCCGGACTCCGATTCCCCGGCCGTGGTACCGCAGTTCGGCGCGGTGGCCGTGAAACCCTGACACGGAGACGCCGACCGCCCAGGACGCGACCGTGGAGGACGTATGACCACCCTTGCCGACCCCCTGCCCGGCGGCCGTCCCGGCGAGGTCGAGCGCGCCACCGCGCTGGCCGCGGAGCTGACCGGGCGGGGTGTGCACGGGATCGTCCTGGCCTACGTCGACACCGCGGGCGTGGGCCGGGTGAAGACGGTCCCGACCGCGAAGCTCGCCTCGGCAGCGGCCTGGGGCGTCGGCATGTCCCCGGTCTTCGACACGTTCCTCGCGAACGACTCCATCGTCACCACCGACGTCCTCGGCTCCCCGGACGGCGATCTGCGCCTCTACCCCGACCTCGACCACCTGGCCATCCTGTCCGGCCAGCCCGGCTGGGCCTGGGCCCCGGTCGACCGCATCACCCAGGAGGGCGAGCGCCACCCCGGCTGCAGCCGAACCTTCCTGCGCCGTACGGTCGTTGACGCGCAGCGACTGCACGGGCTCACCTTCCGGGCGGGCATCGAGATCGAGTGGGCACTCGGTCTGGCCACGGCACCCGACGACGCGTTCGTCCCCGCCACCTCGGGTCCGGCCTACAGCGCGACCCGCCAGATCGAACTGGGCGACTACGGCGCCGAGTTGCTCTCCGCCCTGGCGGCCCAGGGCGTGGATGTGGACCAGTTCCATCCCGAGTACGCGGCCGGGCAGTTCGAGCTGTCGATCGGCGCCCTCGACCCGGTCGCGGCGGCCGACCGCAGTGTCCTGGTACGGCAGACCATCCGCGCGGTGGCCCAACGGCACGGTCTGCGCGCCTCGTTCGCACCGGCCGTCTTCGCCCAGGGCGTCGGCAACGGCGGCCACATCCACCTCTCCGGCTGGCGCGAGAGCGCGAACCTGCATGCCGGGGGCGACCGCCGCTACGGCATGACGGCCGACGCCGAGTCGTTCGCGGCCGGCATCCTCGCCCACCTCCCGGCCCTCACCGCCGTCACAGCACCCAGCCCGGCCAGCTACTTCCGCCTCCAACCCTCCCAGTGGGCAGGGGTGTTCACCGCCTGGGGCCGCGAGACCCGCGAGGCGGCGGTACGCGTCGTCACCGGCACGGCGGGCCAACGCGCCCAGGCAGCGAACCTGGAGGTCAAGCCGGTCGACCTGGCCGCCAACCCGTACCTCGCCCTCGGCAGCCTGATCGCCGCGGGCCTCGACGGCCTGACGTCATCCGCCGCCCTGCCCGAGGAGACCACCGGAGACCCCGCGCATCTGGGCGCCGCGGAGGCCGAGACCCGGGGTGTACGACGACTGCCGACCTCCCTCGCCGAGTCCGTCGCGGAGTTCCGCAAGGACGCGCAGCTGCGGGCCGCGCTTGGACCGGTCCTCGCCGACGCGGTGATCGCCGTACGAGAGGGCGAGATCGCGGCCGTGGCGGAGCTGGACGACGAGCAAGTGGCTGCCGTGTACCGCTGGAAGTACTGACGATGGCCACTGGACCGGTCCACGAGGCGCTCGCCGCGCTGGAGCTGGTGGACCACCACTGCCACGGAGTCGTCACAGAGGATCTCGACCGGGCGGCCTTCGAGTCGCTGCTCACCGAGGGGGACGTCTGGCCCGGCAGCGGGATCTCGCCGTTCGACAGCCCGGTCGGAATCGCTGTACGCCGTTACTGCGCACCCCTGTTGGACCTGGAGCGGCACGCGCCCGCCGACGAATACCTCGCCCGGCGGGCGGAGTTGGGGCCGCACGAGGTGAACCGGCGTTTCCTGGCCGCCGCGGGCACCGGCGTTCTCTGTCTCGACACGGGGTTCGCGCCGCACGAGATCACCTCGCCCGCCGAACTCGCCGAGGCTGCGGGCGCCGTAGCCCATGAGGTCGTACGACTCGAAGCCGTAGCGGAGTCCGTGGCCGGGCGGGGTGTCGAGCCGGACGGGTATGCCGACGCTTTTCGGGCCGCCGCCCTTGACGCGGTGCGGCGGCCGGGGGTGGTGGGGGTGAAGTCGGTGGCCTCGTATCGGACCGGGTTCGATCTCGATCCGGTGAGGCCGTCGGCGGCGGAGGTGACCCGGGCTGCGCGCGCCTGGCTGGTGCGTGGTGGGCGGCTCGAAGACCCGGTGCTGGTACGGGAGTTGCTGTGGACCGCGATCGACCTGGGGCTGCCGCTCCAGCTCCACACGGGGTTCGGCGACAACGACATCCGGCTGCACCGCACGGACCCCGCCCTGCTGACGGACTGGCTGCACCTGACCGCCGGGACGATCCCGGTGCTGCTTCTGCACTGCTGGCCGTATCAGCGTCAGGCCGGATACCTGGCGGCCGTCTTCGAACAGGTGTACCTGGACGTGGGGCTCACCCTGCACCATGTTGGACCGGCCCGGGCGCGGGCGGTACTGGCGGAGGCGATGGAGATCACACCGTTCCGCAAACTGCTGTACAGCTCCGACGCCTATGGTCTTTCGGAGTTCTATGGGCTCGGAGCACTGGCGTTCCGCCGGGGACTGGGGGATCTGCTCCAGGAGCGGGTGGACGCCGACGAACTGGGCCTGCCCGACGCGCTGCGGCTGGCACGCTGGGCGGGGGCCGACAATGCCCGCCGGGTCTACCGGCTATCCGACGGACACTGAAAGTATGATCAAGCAATGTCTGACATGACCGATACCACGCCCGGTTGGCTGTCCGCCGACGACCTCGAACAGGCACGCGCCCGCATGCCGATCCTCTACGTCGAAGCGGTGCCCGTCCGCGTCGACGACAACGGGGAGGTGACCAGCATCGGACTGCTGCTGCGCATCGGCCCCGACGGTACCGTCAACCGCACCCTCGTCTCCGGCCGCGTACTGCACCACGAGCGGGTCCGCGACGCCCTCCTGCGCAACCTGGAGAAGGACCTCGGCCCGGTCGCGCTGCCCCGGATCCCGACCTCGCTGCAGCCGTTCACCGTCGCCGAGTACTTCCCGACGCACGGCGTCACCCCGTACCACGACCCCCGCCAGCACGCCGTGTCCCTCGCCTACGTCGTACCGGTCACCGGCGACTGCCGGCCCCGGCAGGACGCTCTCGACCTCGTCTGGTTCAGCCCCGAGGAGGCCGCCTCGGAGGCGCTGCGCAGCGAAATGCCGGGCGGGCACGGGGTGTTGCTCAAGCAGGCGCTGGCGCACGTGGGTTGTGTGTCCTGACCGGGGCACTCAGCCCGTGACACCTCCTTCCGTGAGGCCCGCGAGGACGCGGCGCTGCAGGAGAGGTGGACGAGGACGAGCGGCAGGCTGGTCAGCACCACATGGGCGAACACCAGGTTCCAGCTGACACCGTGCGTGGACGAGGAGGCGAAGGAGTACAACGTCAGCGGCAGCGTGGCCGCTTGGGAGCCGCGCAGCAGGAACAGGGCGAAGTAGAAGTCGTTCCAGACCGAGATGATCAGCATGACCGCGCCGGTGAAGAGCACCGGGGTGAGCACGGGCAGCACGATCCGCCAGTAGATCTGCCACCTGTTCGCCCCGTCCAACTCCGCGGCCTCCTCGAAGTCGTGCGGAAGAGTGCGGACGAACCCGGTGGCGAGGAAGATCACCACACCGAGCCGGGTACCGGCGATCACCAGCAGGTAGCCGAGACGCGATCCGTTGAGGCCGAGCTGGGTGAGGACGTAGATCGTCGGGATGATCGCCGGGGGCAGCACGATCGACAGCGCGGACGTGTAGTACGCGAACCGCAGCGTCCGCGAGTCGGAACGGGCGTACGCCCAGGCCGCCATGGAGCCGAGCAGCAGCACCGCGAGGATCGTCAGTGCGGCCAGCAGCGCGCTGTTGCGCAGACCGGTGAGGTACGAGCCCTTGTCGATCACCGTGTGGTAATTCACCCCGGCGCTCCAGTGCTTGGGCCAGCTCATCGACAGGAAGCTCGCATCGCCCTCCGTCTTGAGGGAGTTGACGATCAGCAGCCAGAACGGGACGAGGATCCAGGGGATCGCGAAGAGGGTGAGCCCGACGCACCGGGCAACTCCCCGTGTTCGTACGGCGATCGCGCTCACATCGGCACCGCCCGCCGGCGCAGCCAGCTCATCAGCGGGACCGCCGTGACGATCACGTCGTCGCGTCGCCCGGGCCGCCCGCGGTCGTGGAGAACACCACGTCGAGCGCGCTGAACGCGCCGACGAGGGAAGGAGATCCTGCACCAGGTCTGCGCGGTGGACCCCGCACACGCGCTGGTCGTGGCGAGCCACACCTTCTCCGCGCCGCACATCCATCCGCCCGAGCAGGCACCGGAGGGCGAGGAGGTACGGATCGACGGCACGGACGGCGTCAACGCTCCCCGATCGCTGTGCTGGTGAACCACGCCGTCCAATCCTCGGTGATGAACGGCTCGTTCACCCGCTCCGGCGACCGCGAGATCACCGGCGACCTGGCGGGCGTAGCCGCGACCCGCGTCGAACAGCACTACGGCGACGGCACGGTGGCCCTGTTCCTGGTCGGGGCGGCCTGCACGCCCTCCGCCCCACCACCCGCTACGACTTCACGCCCGACGGCACCACCGAGGCGCCGGTCGTCGTGGCCAGGATCGGCGATCTCGTACTCGCCTGCCTCCAGGCCGAGTTGAACGCCCGCACCGGCCTCGACCTCAGGGCCGCGTCACCGTTCCCCGCCACCTGCATGGTCACCATGGTGAACGGTGCCGCCAAGTACATGGCGGACGCCGGGAGTTACGCCGCATCACCTACGAGGCGATGAACTCCCGGTATGTGCAAGGCGCGGCCGAGACCGTCGCAGCGCGTCTCGCCGGGATACTGCGGGAACTCCGCCACGAGCCGGTCTCCGTCACGAGGGACCGGCACCGTTCCTCGTCGCCGTGACCGCCACCGTGGAATAGCGCATGGTGAAGCTGCCGCCCAACTTGTCGACGGCCGCCCCGACGCCCACCAGGATTTCCGCGAGCCTGTCCTGTGGCAGTCGGGTCAGGAGGCCGATGGTGGGCAGTTGGTCCAGCCAGGTGTTCCGGGTGTAGGTCCGCTCCCAGTCGAAGCGCCACTCCTCGGAGTCACCGAACCCGCCGGCCGTACGGAACCCGTCGGCGGCCTTGGTGAGCATCGGCGCGTAGGCGGCCTCGGGCGGCCCGGACAGCCACCGCACGTTGACCGGAGCCTCGGGTACGAGCCGCTCGTAGACCTCGGCGAAGGCTTCCGCGAGGTCGGGCGGGAGCTGGAAGACGTGCCAGAACGCGGCCAGCCGACCGCCGGGGCGCAGCACCCGCGCGGCCTTGGCGGCGCCCGCAATTGGATCGATCCAATGCCAGGCCTGAGCCGCGACGACCGCGTCGAACTTCCGCCCCGCCGGGTCCCAGGCCTCCAGTGTCGACACCTCGACCTCGACGCCGAGTCGCCGCGCCACCTCGGCCATCCGCGCGTCGGGCTCCACCCCGAGCACCCGGCACCCCGCCGCCTGGAACTGCCGAGCCGCGATGCCGGTCCCGCACCCGGCGTCGAGAACGTCGGGTCCGGGGCTGTCGGTGACGATCCGGTCGATCAGGGCGCCGGGGTAGGAGGGCCGGGCGCGCTCGTAACGCTCGGCGTCGGTGCCGAAGGACTCGGCGATCTGCCGGGCCCGATGCGAGTCCCGCACGGAGAGCCGTGACTCTTTGGACCGCTCCAACCGTTCGGGATGCTCCGACCGTCCAGATCGTTCAGCTTGTTCAGGCTGTTCAGGCTGTTCAGGAGGGAGAGTGGGCATGCGCCCACCATAGTGGGCACCCGCCCACTCGTCTACGGTTGGGCACGCGCCCACTTGTCCATGGCCTGGGCGCGGAAGGAAGGACGCACGGTATGCCGACAGGGGTGGCCCTGCGCGATGCGCGTGAGCAGTTGTTCGACGCCGCCGAGCGGGTTCTGCTCCGGGAGGGGCCGAACGCGCTGACCAGTCGGGCGGTGACCACGGAGGCGGGCTGTGCCAAGGGCGTCCTGCACCGGCACTTCACCGACTTCGACGCCTTCCTCGTCGAGCTCGTCCTGGACCGTATCGGCAGGCTCGGCGCCCAGTCCGCCGCGCTGCGCGACGCCGCCGGGACGGGCACCGTCGCCGGCAACCTCACCGGTGCGCTGGCGGACCTGTTCGGTCCGGTCGCGGTGGCGATCGTCGGCCTGGTCATCTCCCGGGACGCCTTGCGCGTCCGGCTGCGCCCCACCACGCCTGCCGGGATCCCCCTGCTGACGGAGGCAACGGCCATGTTCGTCTCGTACCTCACGGCGGAACGCGAGCTCGGCCGCATCACCCCGGACGCCGACATCGACACGCTCGCCCGCACCCTGATCGGCGCCGGACACCTGCTGGCCGCCGGGCAGCCGGGCACCGTACCCGAGCCCGAGGCCTATCACCGCGTGGCGAACACCGTCATCACCGGCGTCCTGAACCACGGGGCGGCGTAGACGACGTCGCGGCCCCCGGCGTGATCCGGGAGCCGCGACACCTCAACTACCGTCCGTTTACGGTCAGTTCTTGCCCTTGGTGACGACCCACTTGCCGCCCACCCAGTTGCCGACCGTCTCGTAGCCGGAGCGGAAGGAACCGAGCCAGTCGAGCTTGAGGCCGGCTTCGGCGGTGGACTTGACGGGGGTGTAGCTGCTCGCGTCGGTGGCCGGTCCGCCCGTGGTGTTCTTGGCGTAGTACGGGAAGGGGTAGACCGGACGGGAGGCGGTGGTGTTGCCGCCGCTGTCGACCGACTTGGTCGTCAGGCTCGCCGGGGCGTCGCCCTTGGTGACCCAGTCGGTGATCGCGGTCAGCGCGTCGAAGGTGTCCGGTCCCTGGCCGCCGCCGCAGTGCGCGACGCCGGGAAGCAGGAAGAGGCGGGCGAAGGTCTTGGTGGCCGCCTCGCCGCCCACGACCTTCTCAACTGCCTTGTAGTAGGCCATCGTTCCTACGGCCGGGATGTGCTGGTCGCCCAGGCCGTGCCAGAGGATCAGCTTGCCGCCGGCCTTCTTGAACGCGGTGAGGTCGGGGTCGGTGGCGTCGTACATGCCCTCGCCCAGCCGCATGACCTTCTTGTAGTAGGCGGCCGTGAACTTGATGTCCTTGTACGTCAGGGTCGGTTGGGGGCTGTCGAAGATCTGGTAGCGCAGGGTCTCGCGGACGAAGCTGATGTCGCCGCTGGCGCCGGTGGCGGTGGCCGGGGTGATGATGCCGGCCCAGTTCAGCTCGGAGCCACGCAACTGGTAGCCGGGGTAGAGGAGTTGGCCGTGTTCGTCGGTGGGTCCGGCGTAGACGCGGCGCAGGGTGGTGACCTGGTCGGCGGTCAGGCAGTACGCGTCGGACGTCGAGGTCTGGCCGGTCTCGCACTGGATGGTGCCGGGGTCCCAGGTGCAGCTGAGCGGGTCCGCGATGATGCCGTCGGCGGGGGCGCCGCAGCCCTTGAGCACGGCCTTGTGGAGGTCCGCGAGGTCCGCGTTGGTGAGGGTCGCCGGGCCGCCGTTCAGGTACACGGACTGGGCGGTCCAGGCGTGCGAGAAGGTGTTCAGCGCGGTGAAGTTGTTGGCCGGGGCGCCCGCGATGATGCCGTCGAAGTCGGTCGGGTAGCGCTGGGCCTCGGTGAGCGCCTGGTGGCCGCCCTGGGAGCAGCCGTCGAAGTACGAGTGGGTGGCCGGCCGGCCGTAGTACTGCTTGATGACGGCCTTGGCCGCCTGGACCAGTTCATGGTCGGACTTGTAGCCGAAGTCTGCGCGCAGGGTCGGGTCGGTGGAGAAGAGGCCGCCGCCCTGGTAGTGGCCCTCGTCGCTGGAGGCGACGGCGAACGCGCCGGTGGTCAGCGGGACGCAGCCGGTCGAGGCGGGGGCGCTGGTCACGTTGACGTTGCCGCAGAGGCCGCCGCAGCCGACCTGGAGGTAGTTGGCCTGCCAGCCGGCCTCGGGGAGCTTGATCTCGAAGTGGAGTTGAGGGGCGATCACACCCTTCACGTCACAAGCGGCCCAGTTTCCAAGAGTGTTGGCGCTCGCGGCGAGTTCGGTGGCCGAGGTGATCTCGAAGGGTACGCCGGGAACGGCGCTCGCCAGGTCCAGTTGCGCGACGGCGGAACATGAGATGGCCGGTGCGATGCCCGAGGTCGTGGTGCTCGACGAAACGGCGTTCGCCAAGGCCGAGTTGGCGGCCTGCGCGCTGCCGGTCGTGCTGTTGGCCAGTGCCACCCCCGCACCGGTGACCAGCGCGACGGCTGCGGCGAGGGTGGCCATGAAGGTGGCCGAATTCCACCGACACCATCTGAACAGCTTGGGCATGCTGGGTACTCCGTTCGATCGCCGGACCGGGGTCGTGCAGGCACGGCGAGGAACGTAGCTGTCCGTTAATCCGTAGGCAATAGCGTCGACTCTATTGTTGACACTTTCGTCGAAGACTCGGCTTGATATCGCTGACCAGGCCCGCAGCCGACGCGGGCCGCAACGTTAGCTTTCGCCCGCTGCCGCCCGAGCCGCTTCGGGTCTACTCAGGACTCCTGCACGTATTCCGCCGCCGCGTCGAGCAGCCAGTCCGTCAGATACCCGGCGAAGGACGAACGGACCAACACCCAGAATCCGGCGCCGGGTTCGTCCCGGGCGACCAGCACCACCTGGGCGCGGGCCAGGGTGGTCTGGGCGCAGCGTCCGGGGCCGAAGGCGCGCGGGTGCAGGTCCAACGGGCAGCCGTGGGCCAGCAGTTCGGGGGCGCGGGCGCCGGAGACGAGGAGGGTGGTGCGCTGGGCCGAGACATCGGTGACGGCGATGTGTTCGTCACCGGCCGCCGCGCGGATCCGATGCTCCACGTCCCGCTGGGTGTCCGGCGGCCCCACCACGAGCCACTCGTCCGGACCGAGCCACAGCACGGTCAACTCCCCTGCCCGTACGACCGTGTTGGGCTCCAGGGGCAGGGACAGGCCGAGCGCGAGTCCTACGGCGTCCGCCGCCGCGCCCTTCGCGTCGAGCCGGAGGTTCACCTGGGCCAGGAAGGGGAGTTCGGCCAGCCGGACCGTGCCGCCGGAGGTACGGGTCACGGCGGCCAGTCGGTCGGCGGCGCCCGCGAGGGGGCTGCGGCGTGGGACGGAAAGGGCGGTGTCAGCCATCGCGGCGGGCTCCCTCGGGGTCGTAGAGGACGGGGCTTGCGACCGTCACCGGGATCAACCGGTCGCCCACGGGGGCGTAGAGGCGCTCGCCGATGCGGTCGCGGCCGCCCTTGATCAGGGCGAGAGCGAAGGTGCGGCCGAGGGCGGCGCTGCGGTAGCTGGAGGTGACGTGGCCGAGCATCGGAACGGGCGGGGCCGGGAGCACGCTGTCCGCGATGAGCTGGGTGCCCTCGGGGAGGAAGGCTGCGGGATCCTCGGGGAGCAGGCCGACGAGGTGTTTGCGGTCGGGGCGGACGGCGTCGGCGCGGGCGTAGGAGCGCTTGCCGATGAAGTCGGGCTTCTTCTTCGAGACCGCCCAACTCATGCCGAGATCCTGCGGAGTTACGGTGCCATCGGTGTCCTGGCCGATGATCGGGTAGCCCTTCTCGGCGCGCAGGACGTGCATGGTCTCGGTGCCGTACGGGGTGATGCCGAAGGGGGCACCGGCCTCGTACAGCGCCTCCCACAGGGCGAGGGCCTCCCACGGTGAAACGTTGATCTCGTAGGCGAGTTCACCGGAGAAGCTGATCCGGCACACCCTCGCCTCGATACCGGCGACGGTCGTGTCCCGCCAGGCCATGAACGGGAAGTCGTCGTTGCCGACGGCGAGTTGGGGCGCGAGTGAGCCGAGCACCTCGCGGGAGCGGGGGCCGACCAGGGCGACGGTGGCCCACTGTTCGGTCACCGAGGCGCAGTGGACGCGGAGTTCGGGCCACTCGGTCTGGTGCCACTCCTCCATCCAGTCCAGTACGGCGGCGGCGTTGCCCGTGGTCGTGGTGACCAGGTAGCGGTCCGGGGCGAGGCGGATGGCCGTACCGTCGTCGAAGACCATGCCGTCCGGACGGCACATGACGCCGTAACGGATCATGCCGACCTTCAAGTTGCCCATCATGTTGGTGTAGAGCCGGTCGAGGAAGACGGGTGCGTCCGGGCCCTGTACGTCGATCTTGCCGAGGGTGGAACCGTCCATGAAGGCGACACTCTCGCGGGCCGCCGCGCACTCGCGCAGCACGGCGGTCTCCATGTCCTCGCCGTCCTGCGGGTAGTACCAAGGCCGCTTCCACTGGCCGACGTTCTCGAACAACGCGCCCTGCATGACGTGCCAGTCGTGCAGCGCGGTCGTACGGATCGGGTCGTGCAGCGCGCCCCGGTCGCGGCCGGCGAGGGCGGCGAAGGAGACGGGCGTGTAGGGCGGGCGGAATGTTGTCGTACCGAGGGCCGATACGTCCACGCCGAGGAGTTCGGCGACCACGCCACTGGCCAGGATGCCCGAGGTCTTGCCCTGGTCGTTGGCCGTACCGGCCGTCGTGTAGCGCTTGGTGTGTTCGACCGAGTTGAGGCCGGCGGCGGTGGCTCGGGTCAAGTCGGCGACGGTGACGTCTCGTTGGAGGTCCACGAAGCGGGGGGCGTCGGCGGCGCCGGGGACGTCGAAGACGTGCATGGCGGGAGTGTGGGGTTCGCTGGTCACTTCGGGCAGGGAAGGCGTTTCGGCGATGTAGCCCCCGGCCTCTATCGCTCGGGCCCCTGCGGCTGCGCCCTGCAACAGGGCTCCGGCCAGGTTGAATTCACCGTTCGCGCTGCCCGCGACCTCCACCAGCTGACGGCAGGTGTCGGGGGCGAAAGAGCCGAGGTTGTCGTCGTAGCGGAGTTTTCCGCCTGCCTGGCTGAAGAGGTGGGCGACGGGGTTCCAGCCGCCGGAGACCAGAAGGAGGTCGGCGGTGAACTGCCTTAGCCTGTTTGTGGTTTCGCCGTATGGGGCGACCGCTACGGCGGTCAGGCGTGGGGTGCCCTCGGTGCCTACGACCGCGTGTCCGGGCAGTACCTCGATGCCTGCCTCTCGGGCTCGGCTCGCCCACTCGTCCGGCTCCGACGGGCGGGTGTCCACGATCGCCTCGACCTTCACGCCTGCCGCCGCCAGGTCCAACGCGGCTGCGTACGCACTGTCGTTGGTGGTGAAGACGACGGCTCGGCGGCCGGGGAGGACGCCGTGGCGGTTGACGTACGCGCGGGCCGAGGCGGCGAGCATCACGCCCGGGCGGTCGTTGTCCGCGAAGGCAAGTGAGCGTTCGTGGGCGCCTGTTGCCAGGACTACTCGGCGGGCTCGGATGCGCCAGACGCGTTCTCGGGAGACGTGGGTGGGGGCTGCTGCGCCGAGGTGGTTGGTGCGGCGCTCCACGGCCAGGAGGTGGTTGTCGTCGTAGTGGCCGAAGACGGTGGTGCGGGTCAGTATGCGTATGTCTGGTGCGGTGCTGAGCTCTTCCTTCAACTCAGCTACCCAGTCGAGGAGTTGGGCCGTGTCCAGGAGGGTGCCACCCAGTTCGGGGCGGTCGTCGGCGAGGATGACTCGGGCTCCGGTGCGGGCTGCGGTTGCGGCGGCTGCGAGGCCGGCTGGGCCTGCGCCGACCACGAGCAGGTCGCAGTGGGCGTGGACCGCGTCGTAGCGGGCGGGGTCCGGTTCGGTGGCCAGGCGGCCCTGGCCGGGGAGGCTGGTCGCCACGAGGCCGTCGTACAGCTCGATGGTCGTTGCCGGCAGCATTGGCTCAGGGAAAGGGGCCTCGATCTGGATGACCGCGTTCGGTTCTTCGACGCCTGCCGTGAAGATGCCTCGGGGGCGGCCTAGTTTGATGCTGGTGCCGGTTTGGATGATGCCGTTGGCGAGGAGGGCGGAGGCGAGGGTGTCGCCTTTGTAGCCCTGGTATTCGGTGCCGTCGAAGGTGAAGGTGAGGGGGGTGTCTCGGTGGATTCGGCCGTGGGTGGGGTGGCGGAACGGATGGGTTTCTTCGCCCCCGCCGCCCCTACCCGTCCCATCCTCCAGAGGCGCTGCCCCTTCGACCCCGTTCCCAGGGGGCTCCGCCCCCTGGACCCCCGTCGGCCCCGAAAGGGCCTCGTCCTCAAACGCCGGACGGGCTGAAAATGCGGGCCCGGGCTGAAGAGTGGACGTCGAACGGGCTGATGGTGACTGGCCCGGCTGATCAGCGGCGGCCGGAAGGACAGGTGCGGCCGGACTCGGCTGAGAAAGCTCCGTCGAGTCGGCAACCGCCCCCCGCCCACTCACCGTTGGCCGTTCCTCCCCCGCCCGGTACACCCCCAGAATCTCGTTCGTCGCCGTGTCTCGCACCGCGTTGAACCAGCGGCGGCACCCCGCCCCGTGGTTCCACCGTTCCGCGAACGGGCCCTTGGGGTTGTCGCGGAAGAACAGGTAGCGGGCCCACTCCTCGTCGGTCAGGTCGGCCGGGGTCTCCGGGTAGGCGACGTGGGCCTGGCCGCCGTAGTGGAACTCGGCTTCGTCGCGGGGCCCGCACCAGGGGCAGGGGATCAGCAGCATGGTTGGGCTCCCTAGTGGGCCACCGCGGCGGCGCCGTGCTCGTCGACGAGCGCGCCGGTGGTGAAACGGTCGAGCGAGAAGGGGGCGTTGAGGTGGTGAGGGGTGTCGTGGGCGATCGTGTGGGCGTAGACCCAGCCGACACCCGGGGTGGCCTTGAAACCGCCGGTTCCCCAGCCGCAGTTGAGGTACAGGTTGTCCACCGGGGTCAGGCCCACGATCGGTGACGCGTCCGGGGTCACATCCACGATGCCGCCCCACGTGCGCAGCACATGCGCTCGGGCGAAGACCGGGAAGAGTTCCAGGGCCGCGGACATCTGTTCCTCGATGATGTGGAACGCTCCACGCTGGGTGTACGAGTTGTACGAGTCGATGCCCGCACCCATCACCAACTCGCCCTTGTGCGCCTGGCTCACGTACACATGGACCGCGTTGGACATGACCACCGTGGGGTGGACGGGTTCGAGGAGTTCCGACACCAGTGCTTGCAACGGGTGGCTCTGGAGGGGGAGTTGGATGCCCGCCATGGCCGCCAGGACTGATGTGTGGCCTGCTGAGCAGAGTGCCACCTTGCCCGCCGATATCGGGCCCTGCGTGGTCTGTACGCCCACCACCCTGCCGTCGACCATGTCGAGGCCCGTCACCTCGCAGTTCTGGATGAGGTCGATGCCTGCCGCGTCGGCGGAGCGGGCCAGGCCCCACGCCACGTGGTCGTGTTTGGCGATGCCGGCGCGTGGCTGGTAGGTGCCGCCCATCACCGGATAGCGCACGTCCGGCGAGACGTTGACGATCGGGCAGACCTCCTTGACCTGCCGCTCGTCCAGCCATTCCGCGTCCACGCCGTTGAGGCGGTTCGCCTCGACCCGGCGCACGCTGTCGCGGACGTCCTGGAGGCTGTGGGCGAGGTTGAGGACTCCGCGCTGGGAGAAGAGGATCGGGTAGTCCAGCTCCTCCTCCAGGCCCTCCCAGAGTTTGAGGGCGTGTTCGTAGATGCCCGCGCTCTCGTCCCAGAGGTAGTTGGAACGGATGATCGTGGTGTTGCGGGCCATGTTGCCGCCCGCCAGCCAACCCTTCTCCAGCACCGCGACGTTGGTGATGCCGTGGTTCTTCGCCAAGTAGTGGGCGGTGGCCAGGCCGTGGCCGCCGCCGCCCACGATTACTACGTCGTACGAGCGTTTCGGCTCGGGTGTGCGCCAGAGCCAGTCGGGGTGTTCGGGGAGGTCTGCGCCCGGGGTGCGGGGGGTCATCGGGGGGCGTCCTCCTCGGACAGGTGCGGGTAGAGCGGGTGTTTCGCCGCCAGTGCCTCCGTGCGGGCGCGCAACGCGGCGATGTCCGGGGCCGGTTGGAGGGCCAGCGCGATCACGTCCGAGACCTCCGCGAAGTCCTCCTCCGTGAAGCCTCGCGTGGCGAGCGCCGGGGTGCCGATGCGCAGCCCGGACGTGACCATGGGCGGGCGCGGGTCGAAGGGCACGGCGTTGCGGTTGACGGTGATGCCGATCTCGTGGAGGAGGTCTTCCGCCTGCCTGCCGTCCAGCTCCGAGTCGCGCAGGTCCACCAGGACCAGGTGGACGTCCGTGCCGCCGGTGAGGACCTTCGCGCCGGTCGCGGCTACGTCGGGTCGGGTCAGGCGCTCCGCGAGGATGCGCGAGCCGGCCAGCGTGCGGGACTGGCGTTCCGCGAACTCCGGTGACGCCGCGACCTTGAAGGACACCGCCTTCGCGGCGATGACGTGCTCCAGCGGGCCGCCCTGCATGCCGGGGAACACCGCCGAGTTGATCTTCTTGGCGAGGTCGGCCTCGTTGGTGAGGATGACTCCGCCGCGCGGGCCGCCGAGGGTTTTGTGTGTCGTCGTCGTGGTCACATGTGCGTGCGGGACCGGGTTCGGGTGCAGGCCTGCGGCCACCAGACCCGCGAAGTGCGCCATGTCGACCATCAGCAGGGCGCCCACCTCGTCGGCGATCCGCCGGAACGCCGCGAAGTCCAACTGCCGTGAATACGCCGACCAGCCCGCGATGATCATCTTGGGGCCGTGTTCCTTCGCGAGGCGCTCCACCTCATCCATGTCGACCAGGTTGTCGGTCTCGGAGACGTGGTACGGCACCACGTTCAGCATCTTGCCGCTGTAGTTGAGGCGCATGCCGTGCGTGAGGTGTCCGCCGTGCGCGAGGTCGAGGCCGAGGATCGTGTCGCCGGGCTTCAACAGGGCGAAGAACACTGCCGTGTTGGCCTGCGCGCCCGAGTGCGGCTGGACATTCGCGTAGCCGGCGCCGAAGAGCGACTTGACGCGCTCGATCGCCAACCGCTCGGTGACGTCGACGTGTTCGCAGCCGCCGTAGTAGCGGCGTCCGGGGTAGCCCTCCGCGTACTTGTTGGTGAGGACCGAGCCCTGCGCCTCCAGTACGGCGGACGGCGCGAAGTTCTCGGAGGCGATCATCTCCAACGTGGACTGCTGACGGTGCAGTTCGGCGCGGAGCGCGGCGTGGACCTCGGGATCCAGTTCCGCCAAGGGGGTGTTCAGCGCGTTCATGGGGAGTTCGCGTCCTTCCGGCTAGCCGCGGAGGCGGGACATCGTCGGGTCGAACAGCGGCTCCTCGGCGACGACGGCCTCGACACGCTCGTCGAAATAGCCGATGTGCAACGTGGTGCCGGGGGTGGCGAGTTCGGCCGGGAGCCAGGCGTAGGCGATGCCCTTGCCGATCGTGTAGCCGTAGGCGGCGCTGGTGACGTAGCCGACGGCGCGCTCGCCGTCGTAGACCGGTTCCTTGCCCATGACGACCCAGTGCGGGTCGTCGATGGTCAGGCAGGTCAACTGCCTTTGTACGTCGGTCTTTCGGCGTTCCAGTGCCGCCTTGCCGATGAAGTCGCCCTTGTCGAGCTTGACGGCGAAGCCGACGCCGGCCTCGTAGGGGTCGTGCTCGTAGGTCATGTCGGTGCCGAAGGAGCGGTAACCCTTCTCCAGGCGGAGGCTGTTGAAGGCGCCGCGTCCGGCGATGACACCGCCGAGCGGTTGCGCGGCCTGCCACAGGGTGTCCCAGAGTTTCTGGCCCTGATCCGCTGTGGTGTAGAGCTCCCAGCCGAGTTCGCCGACGTAGGAGAGGCGCATGGCGGTCACCGGGACCGTTCCAATGTAGGCCTTTTTGGCGCGGAAGTATTTGAGGCCTTCGTTGGTGAAGTCCTCGTCCGTGAGGGGCTGGAGGACCTTGCGGGCCAGTGGACCCCACAGGCCTATGCAGCACGTGCCGGGTGTGATGTCTCGGACTTGGACCGTTCCATCGGCCGGGAGGTGGCGGGTGAACCAGTCGAGGTCGAGGTTGCCGTTGGCGCCGACCTGGAAGCGGTCGCGGGCCAGGCGGGCGACGGTGATGTCGCTGCGGATGCCGCCGTCGTGGTCGAGGAGGAGGGTGTACGTCACCGAGCCGACCGACTTGGCGACCTTGCCGGTGACCAGGCCCTCCAGGAAGTCGGCGGCGCCGGGGCCGGTCACCTCCAGGCGTTTGAGGGCCGTCATGTCGTACATCGCGACCGTTTCCCGGGTGGCCTGTGCCTCGGCGCCGACGATGGGCGACCAGTACTGTGCCGCCCAGTCGTTCGGGGTGGTGATCGAACGGCCTTCCAGCAGGCCGGAGTTGGCCTCGTACCACTGCGGGCGCTCCCAGCCGTTCGCCTCCAGGAAGACCGCGCCGTGTTCCTGCTGGCGGGCGTGGAAGGGGCTGGTGCGGATCGGGCGCGGCTTACCGGATGGCTGGAGGGGGTGGAGGATGTCGTAGACCTCGACGAAGTTCTGGCAGTCGCGGGCCAGGACGTATTCGGGGGCGAGTTGGTGCTGTTCGAAGCGGTTGACGTCGCACTCGTGGAGGTCGAAGGACGAGCAGTAGCCGTCGACCAGCCACTCGGCCATCGCGCGGCCGACGCCCGCCGAGTGCGTGACCCAGACCGCCTCGGCGACCCAGAAGCCCTTGACCTCCGCGGATTCGCCGAGGAGCGGGAAGTTGTCGGAGGTGAAGGAGAACAGGCCGTTGATGCCCTCCTCGACCTTCGTGTCCCGTGTCGCGGGGAGCAGGGACTGCGTTTCCGTCCACGCGGGCGCGAAGTCGTCCTCCGTGAACTTGAGGACGGAGGGCATGTCGTCGGCCTCGCCGACCGAGAGGATGTCGTCGGCCGAGATGGGCATCGGGCGATGGCCGTAGTAGCCGATGCCGATGACGTCGAAGCGGTCGCGGTAGTAGAGGTCGGCGTCCTGGTGGCGCAGGATCGGGCGGACGGCCTCCTCGGTCTGGCCGGCGAGGGCGGGTACTGGACCGGTCCAGGCGAGTTGGTGGCCGAGCGGGGTCAGCGGGAGGTTCATGCCGACCATGCGGGCGATCTTCGGGCCCCAGATGCCGGCGCAGCACACGACGATGTCGGCGGGGATCTCGCCCTGGTCGGTGAGGACGCCGGTGACACGGCCGTCGGTCTGCTGGACGTCCAGGACCTCGTGGCGGGCGAGGAAGGTCACGCCACGCTCGGTGGCCCGGCGGATCTGGGCCTCGACGGCGAGGACGGCTTTCGCGAGGCCGTCGGTGGGGACCAGGAGGCCGCCGAGGACCCGGTCCGGGTTCACCAGCGGGTGGTGCTCGACGCACTCCTCGGGGGTGAGCAGGCGGGCCTCGATGCCCCAGGAGGTGATCCAGCCGTGGCGGCGGTGGAGTTCGGCGACGCGCTCGGGGGTGGTGGCGACTTCGAGGCCGCCGACCTGGAGGAAGCAGGGCTTGCCGTCGACGTCGAGGGAGCAGAACTTCTCGACCGTGTAGCGGGCCAACTCGGTCATGGTCTTCGAGGAGTTGGTCTGGAAGACCAGCCCCGGGGCGTGCGAGGACGAGCCCCCGGTGGCGGGCAGCGGGCCCTGGTCGACCACGGTCACTTCGGTCCAGCCTCGCGCGGAGATCTCGTCCGCGAGCGCCGCTCCCACGACACCCGCTCCGATGATGACCACTCGGGGTCCCGCCATCGCCGCACCTCCGGCTAGAAAGCAATCCGGTTGCTGTCTGCGCAACATGCTTCAGGTTGCGCAACTCAATGTGCCCGGCGGGGGGAGCGGGTGTCAAGGGGTCCCGTGACGTCGGACGACGCCCCTGCCACCGGCCGGAACACGGCAATGCCCGACGGGCGGTACGCATCTGCGCGTACCGCCCACCGGGCATGGTCAACCGCGTTCGTCCGCCGCCTACTTGAGCCAGGCGTCGACCTTGGCCTGGTTGGCGTCGACCCACTTCTTCGCCGCGGCGTCGTCGGACAGCTTGTCCTGCGCTATGTACTTGGCCACGGTGTTCTGGTCCTCGTTCGTCCAGTTGAAGTTCTTCACCAGGTTGTAGGCGGGACTGCCCGACTTGGCGAACTTCGCACTGACGATCTTGTCCAGGTCGTAGACGGGGTAGTCGCAGGCGATCTTCGACGCTACGGCGTCACAGCCCGTCGTGTACGCGGGCAGCGCCACCTTCTTGAGCGCGACCTCGGACAGGAACCACTGCGGCTCGTAGAAGTAGCCGATGACCCACTGCTTGTTCTTCTCGGCGGTGCGGAAGGCCTGGATGAGCGCGGTCTCGCTGCCCGCGTACACCACCTTGAAGTCCAGTTTCAGGTTCTTCACCAGCGCGGCGTCGTTGGTGACGTACGACGGGTCCCCGTCGAGGAGTTGACCCTTGCCGCCCGACTCGGAGGTCTTGAACTCGGACGCGTACTTGTTCAGGTTCTTGTAGTTGAGGATGTCGGGGTGGGCTTTCGCCAGCCACGGCGGTACGTACCAGCCGATGATGCCTTTGTTGCCGGTCTGGCCGGCCTCGACGGCGGTCTTCTGGCCGGTGATGTACTTCTTCTTGAGGTCGTCGTGGCCCCAGTTCTCCAGGACGGCGTCGACCTCACCGGTCCCGAAGCCCTGCCAGGCGATCTCCTCTTTCAGGTCCTTCTTGTTGACCGTACAGCCGAGTTGGTGCTGCGCGACGTACGCGACGACCGCCGCGTCCGCCTCGTAGCCCACCCACGGGTTGACCGCGAGGTTGAAGGTCCCGCACTTGGCCGAGCTGCCCGAGCTGCTGCCCGAGCCCGAGGAGGTGTCGCCGACCTTCGCCCCGCCGCACGCGGTGAGGGTGAGGCCGAGGACGGCCAGGCCGGCCGCGCCGGTTCGCCAGTGTCTTGCCATGGTGTCGTGCTCCTTTAAGCGCTGGTTCGGCGCGCGGCCGCCTGAGTGATCCGGTCGAACATGACTCCGAGCAGGACGATGGCCAGCCCCGCCGCCAACCCCTTGCCGTACAGCTCGCTCTGTGAGAATCCGGCCACGACGTCGTAGCCGAGGGCGCCGGCTCCCACCAGGCCGCCCACAACAACCATCGACAGCACGTAGATCAGGCCCTGGTTGGTCGCGAGGGTCAAGGCGCTGCGTGCCATCGGGAGTTGAACCTTGGTGATGATCTGCCAGGTGTTGCAGCCGGCCGCGGTGGCCGCCTCGACGGTGGTCTCGGGCACGGCCCGCACCCCGTCGGCGGTGATCTTGATGGCGACCGGTACGGCGTACACGACGGCGGCGACGATCGCGGTGAAGCGTGTCGGGCCGAACAGTGCGAGGAACGGCACAAGGTAGACGAACGGCGGCATGACCTGCGCCGCGTCCAGCGTGGGCCGCAGCAGCCGGTCCACCACCGTACTGCGCCCCATCCACACGCCGAGGGCGATGCCGAACACCATCACCAGCACCGTCGCCACGAGCGTCGAGGCCAAGGTCGTCATGGCGTCCGACCACAGGCCGGTGCCCACCAGCAGGCCCACGCACACGGCCGTGGTGACCCCGGTCCCCCAGCCGCCGAGCACCACGGCCATCCCGATCAGAGCCGCGCCGACGAGCCACCACGGCGAGTCGGTGAACAGCGACTGGAACGGATTGAGCAGGCCGTTGGTGAGCGTGTTGCGGAAGGCGTTGGTGATGCCCGACAGGTTGTCCTGCACCCACGCCGTCACACTGTTCGCCGCGTTCGTGATGTGCGTACCGGTGCCGCCGTCGCCGGGGAACTGCGCCGCCCACAGGTAGGTGTGCGAGAGGTAGATCAGCACCACGACACCCACGGCGCCCGAACCGAGCAGCGGGCGGCGCCACTTGAGGAAGCGACCCGTCGAGTTCCGGGCCTGCTCCGCACGCGTGCTGGACGCCGTCGTGACCCGGTCCAGCACGATCGCCATGACGACGATGGCCAGGCCCGCGTTGAAGGCCGTACCGACGTCGAGCGTCTGCAGTGCCTGCATGACGGTCTTGCCGAGGCCGGGTGCGTCGATCAGGGCCGCGATGGTGACCATCGCGAGGGCGGCCATGATGGTCTGGTTGACGCCCATCACCACGGTCCGCTTGGCCATCGGCAGCAGCACCTTGAGCAGCGACTGCCAGCGCGTCGCCCCCATGGAATCGGCCGCTTCCACGGTCGTCTCCGGCACGGAGCGGATGCCGTGCGCGGTGATCCGGATCGCGGGCGGGGCCGCGTAGATCACGGTGGCGATCACGGCGGAGGCCGGGCCGATGAGGAAGAACAGGGTCAGCGGGGCCAGGTAGACGAAGGTCGGCATCGTCTGCATGAAGTCCAGGAAGGGCGTGATGATCCGGTTGAACCGGTCGGACAGCCCTGCCCACACCCCCAGCGGGATCGCGAACACCAGCGCCACGAGGACCGCGGAGAGGGTGAGCGCCAGGGTGTCCATGCTCTCCTGCCACAGGCCCTGGAGCCCGAAGAAGGCGAAGCCGGCCATGGCGAGCAGTGCGACCCGCCAGTTGCCGACGGCCCAGGACACGAAACCGGTGATGCCGACGACACCGAGCCAGCCGATCTGCGGCAGCGGGCGGTCGCCGCTCGGCTGCGAGATCAGGTCCTGGACGAAGGTCACCAGGTTGTCGATGACCAGGCGGATCTCGTTGAAGAAGTAGAGGAAGAGCGGGTTGGAGTTGCGGTCCGCGCCGATCGAGTCGTTGAGGTCGTTGAACCAGCGGTGCAGCCCGGTGAGATCGGCCGCCGCGAGGGTCAGCGTCTGCTTACCGCGCAGCACGGCGAACAGCACGAGCCATACGACGAGGATCGCGCCCACCATCATGGGCCGGGTGACCTTGCGTCGCGGGTTCTTCAACTCCGGTGCGGTGTCCGCGACTTGCTGTGCGGGCTCCGGTTTCTCCACGGCGACGGTCATCACGCGCCGCCTTCCCGCCCGGCGACGACCGCGAGGATCTCCTCGTCGCCGACGATGCCGAGCAGCTTGCCGTTCTCTACGACCTTGACCGGCTTGTCGGCCGCGAGCACTGCGCGGGTGGCTTCCCGCACCACGACGTCCGGGCCCAACTCGGGCCCGTCCAGGGCGTCTTCGTCCACGGCGGGACGCATGATCCAGCGCAGGGTGAGGACGTCACCGCGCGGCACGTCCTTCACGAACTCGCGTACGTAGTCGTCGGCCGGAGCGCCGACCAGCTCGTCCCCGGTCCCGCACTGCACCATCTTGCCGTCGCGCATGATGAGAATACGGTCGCCCAACTTGAGGGCCTCGGACAGGTCGTGGGTGATGAACACCATGGTCTTGCCGACCTCGCGGTGCAGCCGGATGACCTCGTTCTGCATGTCACGGCGGATCAGCGGGTCGAGCGCGGAGAACGGTTCGTCGAAGAGGAGCACGTCCGGGTCACCGGCCAACGCCCTTGCCAGACCGACGCGTTGCTGCATACCGCCGGAGAGCTGGTCGGGATAGGAGTTCTCGTACCCGGAGAGCCCCACCAACTCGACGACTTCCAGGGCCCGTTTGGTGCGCTCGGCCTTGCTCATGCCGCGTATCTCCAGGCCGAACGACACGTTGTCGACGACCCGGCGGTGCGGCAGCAGTCCGAAGTGCTGGAAGACCATGGAGAATTTACGGCGCCGCAGCTCGCGCAGCCGTTTGGCGTCCGCGTCCCGGATGTCCTCGCCCTCGAAGACGATCTCGCCGGAGGTCGGTTCGATCAGCCGGGTCAGACATCGCACCAGGGTGGACTTCCCGGAGCCGGACAGCCCCATGACGACGAAGACCTCGCCGGGCGAGACCTCGAAGTTCACATCGCGTACGGCGGCGGTGCAGCCGGTGCGGTCCATCAGCTCACGCCGGGTGAGCCCGCACAGTTCCTCGGATTCGGGTACCTGCTCTGCCTTCGGCCCGAACACCTTCCACAGCTTGCGCACGGATATGACCGGGGTGGGGGCCGAGTCCTGGGGAGTGCCGCGCCGCTGCGGCACCTCGGTCTGTGCTGGGGTCACGATCGACCTCTTTTCGGCGTTCAGCCGCGGAACCAGTGCTGCGGCCGGGGTTGGATGTTCTGCCAGATGTGCTTGGGCTCTCGGTACTCGTCCAGGCCGGTCGGTCCCAACTCCCGGCCCACGCCCGAGTGTCCGAAGCCACCCCATTCCGCTTGCGGCACATAGGGGTGGTAGTCGTTGATCCACACCGTGCCGTGCCGCAGCCGCCGGGCGACCCGCTGGGCCTTCCCCGCGTCCTGGGTCCAGACGGCGCCGGCGAGTCCGTACTCGGTGTCGTTGGCGATGCGTACGGCGTCGTCCTCGTCGGTGAACCGCTCCACGGTCAGGACCGGTCCAAAGGACTCCTCGTGCACCACCCGCATGTCCTGCGTGCAGCCGTCGAGCACGGTCGGCGGATAGAAGTGCCCGTCGGCGAGGGCGGGTTCGTCCGGCCGCTCACCACCACACCTCAACACGGCCCCCTCGGCGATACCCGCCGCGACGTACGCCTCGACCTTCTCCCGGTGCTGCGCGGAGATCAGCGCCCCGGTCTCGGCCTCGGGATCGAAGGGCCCGCCGAGCCTGATCTGCCGCGCACGCCGCACGACTTCGTCGACGAACCGGTCGTGCAGCGAGTCCTCGACGATCAACCGGGCGCCGGCGGAGCAGACTTGGCCGGAGTGCAGGAAGACGGCCGTGAGCGCGAAGTCCACGGCCGTCTCGAAGTCGGCGTCGGCGAAGATGACGTTGGGGTTCTTGCCGCCCAGCTCCAGCGCGACCTTCTTCACGGTCGCGGCGGCGGTGGCCATGATGCGTTTGCCAGTCTCCAGTCCCCCGGTGAAGGAGACCATGTCGACGGCGGGGTCCTCGGAGAGCGGCGCCCCCACCTCGGGCCCGCTCCCGAGCACGAGATTGGCGGCACCGGCGGGCAGTCCGGCCTCCTCCAACGCCTTCATCAGCAGGATGGAGGTGGAGGGAGTCAGCTCGCTCGGCTTGAGAACGACCGTGTTGCCGGCGAGGAGCGCCGGAGCGACCTTCCAACTGGCCTGCAGCAGCGGGTAGTTCCAGGGTGTGATGAGCCCGCACACCCCAACGGGCTCGTAGACGACCCGACTTACGGCGTCGTCACGCCCCGTGTCGATGACCCGCCCGGCATCGGTACCGCCGATCCCACCGTAGTAACGAAAGCAGGAAACAACATCGGCGATGTCGTACTCGCTCTCCACCAGCCGCTTGCCGGTGTCCAGCGACTCGGCGCGGGCGAACTCCTTGGCGTCGCGCTCAAGGATGTCGGCGGTGCGCAGCAGCAGCGCGGCGCGCTCCCGCTCGGGGGTCTGCGGCCAGGGTCCCTCGTCGAAGGCGCGGCGGGCGGCGGCGATCGCGGCCTCGGTGTCGGGACGCGTTCCCTCGGACACGGTCGCGCTGAGCGTGCCGTCGGCGGGACAGCGAATGTCACGGTGACCGCCGGCCACCGCGTCGCGCCATTCTCCGTCCACATACAGGTCTGCCACGTGTGGAGCCCTTCGAGCGAATTTCGTTGCGCATTGTGCACCGTATTGCTTGTGGTGGAACACCTTGGCGAATGTGCAGACATACGTCAAGGGGTTGGCGGATGACGATTTCGCCATGCCGCCCCTCGCGCGGCCGCCCCTTGACCGCGAGCGGCGCTCGGCCTCATCTTGTTGCGTATCGCTCACCATGTTGTGCAATACGCATCGATGTGACGCACCGACGGAGGCCGCCCATGTCCCCTCGACCGCACCCTGGCCGCGAATTCGTCCTCACCCTCTCGTGTCCGGACAGCGCCGGACTGGTCCATGCCGTGAGCGGCTTTCTCGTCCGGAACTCCGGCAACATCCTGGAGAGCCAGCAATTCGATGATCGGCTGGGGGCCCGCTTCTTCATGAGGGTCCACTTCGACGTTTCCGATCCAAACGCCGACCTGAAAACTCTGCGTTACCGATTCGGCCCGGTCGCCGAGGCGTACCGCATCTCCTGGACCCTCCGCGACGCCTCCACCCCCACCCGCACCCTGATCATGGTGTCCAAGTTCGGCCACTGCCTGAACGACCTGCTGTTCCGCCAACGCACCGGCGCCCTCAACATCGAGATCCCGGCGATCGTCTCCAACCACCGCGACTTCGAGGGACTGGCGGACACCTACGGCATCCCCTTCCACCACGTCCCGGTAACCAGGGACACGAAGGCCGAAGCGGAGGCCCAACTCCTCGACCTGGTAAGGGATTTGAACATCGACCTGGTGGTTCTGGCCCGCTATATGCAGATCCTCTCCGACGACCTCTGCAAGCAACTGGAGGGCCACGCCATCAACATCCACCACTCCTTCCTCCCCAGCTTCAAGGGTGCCCGCCCCTACCAGCAGGCGTACGACCGCGGGGTCAAGCTCGTGGGCGCCACGGCGCACTACGTGACACCGGAACTGGACGAGGGCCAGATCATCGACCAGGACGTGGTCCGGGTGGACCACTCACTCGACCCGGATGAGCTGGTGACGGTGGGGCGGGACGTGGAGGCGCAGGTGCTGGCGCACGCGGTGAAGTGGCACAGCGAGAACAGGGTGATGGTGTATGGGAATCGGACGGTGGTGTTTCGGTGAAGGTGGGGGTGTGGGTGGGGTGTGTCCGGGTGCCGGGGGAGCGGGTGAGTCCGGGCGCGGGTGACTCCGGGTGTGGGTGACTCCGGGTGCGGGTGACTCCGGGTGCGGGTGACTCCGGGTGCGGGTGACTCCGGGTGCGGGTGACTCCGGGTGCGGGTGCGGGTGAGCCCGGGCGCGGATGCGGCGGGTGCGGATGCGGCGGGTGCGGGTGCGGCGGGTGCGGGCTGTATACGGCTTCCGGCGGCGGCACTTGGGGCGCGGGCACGCTGAGGCAGTCTGTCGGCGGCGACTTGGAACGCGGGCACACGCCAATCAGCCTGCCCACCGGCGGCTTGGCATGCTGGCGCACACACATCAGTCAGTCCGCGGCGGCTGGGAGTTCGGGCACCCACCAGCCTGTCTGCGGCGGCTTGACACGCTGGCGCACACACCAGCCTGTCTCCCGACGACCTGGAACGCTGGCGCACGCATCAGTCAGTCTGCGGCGACTTGAAACGCGGGCACACGCACCAGCCTGTCGGCGGCAACTTGCAACACAGACACGCGCCAATCAGCGTGTTCCCCCGGCAACTTGGAGCACGGGCACACACCAGCCTGCCCGCGGCGGCTTGGAACACGGGCGCGCGCACCAATTAGCCCGTCCAAGGCGACTTGGAACGCGGGCACGCACACATCAGCCCGTCCCGGCGCCCTGCAACGCGGGCACGCATACGCCAGCCCGACCCCGGCGCCCTCCAACGCGGGCACACACATCAGCCCGCCCTCAGCGCATTAGAGCGCAGCCCGGCAATTCAGCCGTCTCCGGCCTCTCGACACCCAGGCCTGCTATAGCCAGCCGTCGCCGCCGGCTCGAAGTCCAGGCCGACACCATCCAGCCCGTCCACGGCAGCCTGAAACGCAGGCCAACAACACCCAGCCATCACCGGCACTTCGAATCGCAGGCCGCCACATCCAGCCCGTCCGGCGTTTGAGGACGAGGCCGTTCAGGCCGAAGCGGGGGCCTGGGGGCGGCAGCCCCCAGAACCCCCGGCACCCTCAGCACCCCCGGCACCCTCAGCCCTCAGCCCTCAGCCCTCAGCCTCTCAACGCCCCCCGCGCTCACCCCGCCTGCTTCTGCTGCGCACCCCCGTGCCGGTAATACACCGCGTCGGACGGAGCGAGCGGCCCCTTGCCCAGGATCAGATCCGCCGCCTTCTCCGCGATCATCATCACCGGCGCGTAGATGTTGCCGTTGGTCACATACGGCATCACCGACGCGTCCACGACCCGCAGCCCCTCCACCCCGTGCACTCGCATACTCCCGGGGTCGACAACGGCCATCTCGTCCGTGCCCATCTTGCAGGTGCAGGACGGATGCAGAGCGGTCTCGCCCTCCTTGGCCACCCACGCGAGGATCTCCTCGTCGCTCTCCACGGACGGCCCGGGCGAGATCTCCCCGTCGTTGTACGGGGCCAGCGCCGGCTGGTTGAGGAGCTTGCGGGCGACCCGGATCGACTCGACCCACTCACGCCGATCCTGCTCCGTGGACAGGTAGTTGAAGCGCAGCGCCGGATGCTCCAGCGGATCCTTGCTCTTGATCTTCACCGAGCCGATCGCGTCGGAGTACATGGGCCCGACGTGCACCTGGTAACCATGGCCACCCGCCGGCGACGAGCCGTCGTAGCGGACCGCGATCGGCAGGAAGTGGAACATCAGGTTGGGATAGCCGACGTCCTCGTTGCTGCGGGCGAAGCCACCCGCCTCGAAGTGGTTCGTCGCGGCGGGACCCTTGCGGAAGAGCCACTGCAGGCCGATGAAGGGGGCGCGCCACTTCGCCATGTACGGCTGCATGGAGACGGGTTGCTTGCAGGCGTACTGGATGTACACCTCCAAGTGGTCCTGCATGTTCTCGCCGACGCCCGGCAGATCGTGGACGACGTCGATGCCGAGCGCGGTCAGCTCCTCCGCGTTGCCGACGCCCGAAAGCTGAAGCAGCTGGGGGGAGTTGATCGCGCCGCCGCACAGGATGACCTCGCGGGCGCGCACCTGACGGACCTTGCCGCGGTGCCGGTACTCGACGCCGACGGCCTTCTTGCCCTCGAAGAGGACACGGGTGACCATCGCGCGGGTGGTGACGGTGAGGTTGGGCCGCTTCCGCACAGGCTTCAGATACGCCTTCGAAGCCGACAGCCGTCGACCCCGGCTGACGTTGCGGTCGAAGGGCGCGAACCCCTCCTGCTGATAGCCGTTGACGTCGTCGGTACGCGGATACCCCGCTTCCTGCACGGCGTTGAGGAACGCACCGAACAACGGGTTGGAGGCAGGCCCGCGTTCGAGGACGAGCGGACCGTCGTGGCCGCGGAACTCGTCGTCGGGATCGGCCGCGAGGCAGTTCTCCATCCGCTTGAAGTACGGCAGGCAGTGCGCGTAGTCCCAGCTCTCCATGCCCGCGTCGGCGGCCCAGCGCTCGTAGTCCATGGGGTTGCCGCGCTGGAAGATCATGCCGTTGATGCTGCTGGAGCCGCCCAGCACCTTGCCGCGCGCGTGGTAGACGCGCCGGTCGCCCATGTGCGGCTCGGGTTCCGACTCGTACTTCCAGTCGTAGAACCGGCTGCCGATCGGATAGGTCAGCGCGGCCGGCATGTGGATGAAGACGTCCCAGGGGTAGTCGGGCCGGCCGGCCTCCAGGACCAGCACCTGGTTGGCCGGGTCCGCGGAGAGCCGGTTCGCCAGTGCGCTGCCGGCGGATCCACCGCCGACGATGACGAAGTCGTATTGCAGGGGAGCCATGATCTCTCGTCTCGCTCGCGCCGTAGATACGCGAGGCATGCTAATACGAGTACCGCTATACGCACTAGGTTGCGCGCCACGCAACTTGGAGCCCCAGGTTTCCGCGCTGTTTCCCCGCCCGCCTCCCCCGTGAACGCACGTACCGTCAGCGGATGATCGAGGTCAGGACGTCCACGCCCAGCCGCATGAGGCAGTCGGTGTCCAGCCGGTGGTGGATCTGTCGGCCGTCCCTGCGGGAGGTCAGCAGGCCCGCCTCGCGCAGTCGGCCGAGGTGGCGGGAGACCTGCGGGAGGGTCATGCCCGTCCGTGCGGCCAGGTCGGACGTGGTGATCGGCTCGTTCACCAGGTGCCGGCACAGCGACAGCCGCGCGGGATCCGACAGGATCGACAGCCTGAGCCGCACCTGTGCCAGCGTGGCCTGTTCCGACTGCCGGCCCGTGTTCTCGACGGGGAAGTGCACGACGAGCGGATACGGCGGATCGTCCCGGACGATCAGATGGGGCCGGGTGTGCGCGGACGGTACGAGCAGACAGCGGCGCCCGCGCAGATCGGCCCGGAGCGACTGGAGTTTGTCGTAGGCGACCGATGGCGGGTTGTGCCCGACGGTGGCGTTCGGGCTGAGCGAGGCGAGCGCCTCGGGCAACGGCAGGGCCTGGACCCGGGCCCGCACCCGGGTGCACTCGCTCTCCAACCGGTGCCGCACCCGCGCCCATTCGGCGTCGAAGAACTCGGCCGCGCAGCGCCGCAGCAGCTCCAGCAGCCCGGACCGGGTCCGCTCCGGGGTCTGGAACAGGCTGCGGGTCAACTCGCCCCGACTGAAGGAGCGCCGTTCGCTGGACAGGATGTAGGCCTCGCGCACCGCCCGGTCGGTGAGCAGGCCGTGGGTGTCGAAGACGCCGCCGTGCACGGACGGCGCGGCGCCCATGACGAAGTCGTCCAGCGACAGCGCCTCCAGCCGGGCCAGTTCCTGCTCCAGGGTCAGGCCCAGCGGCGGTTCCAGCGGCATCAGCAGACGGCAGCGCATCCGGGTCCACAGGGGCGAGTAGACCGCGATCAGACTCTGCGACTCCGTCGACAGCTCGGCGCGTACCCGTTCCAGCCACTGCCGTACGGCGAGGTGGTGCTCGGGCTCGGCGATCGAGTGCAGGCACGCCATCAGCTCCGCCAGCGGTGACAGGCCCACGGCCACGTCCGCCGGAACGGCGCCCTGCAAGCTGATGACGACAGGCATGCGGCGCAGCGTACAGCCGATGCTTACCGCACCCGCGGTAAGCATCGGCGCCACCGCCCGCCGGCCGACCTAGGCTGCGTCCAATTCCGCCGCTTTGAGCAGTCGTAGCGCCCGCTCAGAGCAGTCCGCGCAGCGAGAGGCTCCGGCCGATGCACCTGTTTCTGCACACGTTCTTCAACCCCGACGAACTCCTCAAGGCCTTTCCCGTCCTGCTGACCGAGGGCCTGCGCAACACCCTGCTGATCGCCGGCCTCGCGATCGTCTTCGGTGTCGTGCTCGGCGTGCTGCTCGCGCTGCTCCTGCTGTCGCACCGCCGATGGGTGCGGCTGCCCGCGCGGATCTACGTCGACGTCTTCCGCGGTCTGCCCGCGATCGTGACCGTGAGTCTCGTCGGCCTGGGCCTGCCGTCGGCCGGGATCAGGCCGTTCGGCAGGGACCCGCTCGGGTACGCCGTCCTCGCCATCGGCCTCATCTCGGCGGCCTATCTGGCGGAGATCTTCCGCTCGGGCATCCAGGCGGTACCGGCTGGGCAGTTGAGCGCGGCGCGCAGTCTCGGCATGTCGTATCCGACGGCGATGCGGGTGATCGTCGTACCGCAGGGCGTACGGAACGTACTGCCCGCGCTGGCGGGCCAGTTCATCATCGACATCAAGGAGAGCGCGCTGGTGTATCTGCTCGGGCTGGGTCTCGGGCAGCGCGAGCTCTACTTCATCGCGCAGGAACGGCAGGCGGCCACGTACAACTCCTCCGCGCTGGTGGCCGCCGGCGCCTGCTACCTGCTGCTCACCGTCCCGCTCACCTTCCTGGTCAACCGGCTCGACCTGCGGCTGCGAGACGGCGGACGCGGACAGAACAGAGCGACGGCCGTGCCGACCCCCGTCCCGTCCGCCTCGTCCACCCCGTCCGCACCGACCGCGCTGGAGGTCTGAGCCATGACCGGAACGCTGTCCGAGAAGAACCCGCGCGCCGACGAGTCAGGGACGGCCACGGCTGCCGCGGTCGGTGTGCGCGGCCTGCACAAGCGCTACGGCGCGGTGGACGTCCTGCGGGGCGTGGATCTGGAGGTCGCGGCGGGCGAGACGGTCTGTGTGATCGGCCGGTCGGGTTCGGGCAAGTCCACGCTCCTGAAGTGCGTGAACCTGCTGGAGGCGCCGACCTCGGGCGAGATCCGCCTCGGCGGTGACCTGATCACCGGCCCCGGCGTGGACGTCGACGCGGTCCGCACCCGGGTGGGCATGGTCTTCCAGCACTTCAACCTGTTCCCGCACCTCAGTGTCCTGCACAACGTGACCGTCGCCCTGCGCAAGGTCCGCCGCACGGGCAGGGAGGCCGCGGAGACCGCCGCCATGGCCCAACTGGAACGCCTCGGACTCGCGGCGCTGGCCCACGCGCGGCCGAGCCAGTTGTCGGGCGGTCAGCAGCAACGGGTCGCCATCGCCCGCGCGTTGGCCATGGAGCCCGAGGTCGTGCTCTTCGACGAGG
Organism: Streptomyces prunicolor NBRC 13075; assembly: GCF_000367365.1. Taxonomy (GTDB): domain Bacteria; phylum Actinomycetota; class Actinomycetes; order Streptomycetales; family Streptomycetaceae; genus Streptomyces; species Streptomyces prunicolor. The sequence goes on from NZ_BARF01000087.1 coordinate 46,996, forward strand.
CGACCTCCGCGCTGGACCCCGAACTCGTCAAGGATGTCCTCGACGTCATGCGGCTGCTCGCCGACTCGGGCATGACGATGATCGCCGTGACGCACGAGATCGGCTTCGCCCGTGAGGTCGCGGACCGCGTGATCTTCATGGACGAGGGCGTCATCGCCGAGTCGGGCCCGGCCCGCCGGACGCTGGAACACCCCGAGACGGCGTGCCTGAGCGAGTTCCTCGCCCGCGTCCTCTGAAGTCCCCCTCCCCGCGCTCCCCTGCTCCCCTGCTCCCCTGCTCCCCTGCTCCCCTGCTCCCCTGCTCCCC
>NZ_BARF01000086.1 GCF_000367365.1 Streptomyces prunicolor NBRC 13075
ATCCGCGTACTCGTCGCCACGGTGAACCGGCCCCGGGCCGGCCGACACGCGCTGCGGATCGCGGCGGCGGCGGCCGGCCTGCCGGGTGACCCGGCCCGCTACCGCTTCCCGCACCCGCGGGCCTCGCTCACCCACACCGAGCACGCCGGGGTGGCCGCGGTGCTCGTCGGCGGCGCGGCCGACGGCCTGGGGGTGGACCTGGAGCACGACCGGCCGGTCCGCCCGGCGACGGCGCGGTTCTATCTGCGGGACGACGAGCCGCGCGACGACCTCCTGCGGCTGTGGACGGTCAAGGAGGCCATGTTCAAGGCCGACCTGGCCAACGCCACGCGGGTGCTCCGCGACTACCGGGCGAACGACCCGGCGTACCAGCACGTTTCAGCCCGACATCTCGGTGGCTGGCTCACAGTCGCCGCCCGTCTTGCGAGGGAGCCCATGCCCGCCAACACGATCAGCTTCGAGACCGTGGCCGAACGGATCGCCGGGGTGCTGCGGGTGTCTGCGGACGACCTCACCCCGGAGACCCTGATCAAGGATCTAGCCGCCGACAGCTTCATGTTGGTCGAGATGATCGTCGACCTCCAGGAAGAGTTCGACGCCGTGTTCACCCAGGCGCGGCTGCGCGAGATCGACAGCCTCGGTGAACTCGTCGACGTGCTCCAGGAATCCGCCGTATGACACCCCAACCGCTGCCGGCCGCCATGACGGCCGGTGCCCGTTCGATCTCGGAGGCTGGTATCAGGTGAACGTCCCCGTCATGGTTCTCGTGCTCTGCGCCTACGTGGTCATCGGAGTGCTGCCACGCATCTTCTTCAAGGGCGGAAGTTTCAACTCCGGCTGGTGGCTGACCGGTGCGCCGTTCTTCTGCGTCCCGCCGTTCCTGATCGCCGCCGACCTCGCCCACTGGCACTCGTGGGTCGGCATGCACAACATGGTCGTGACGCTCGACTCGATCGCCGCCGTCCTCACCGGCGCTTCGATCGCGCTGCTCTTCTACACCCTCGGCACCCACCGGGTGCCGCTGGCGCTGTGGCACCAGGAAGACGACGCTCCGGTGTCGATCGTGACCTACGGCGCGTACTCCCGGATCAGGCATCCCTTCTACTCGTCCTTCCTGCTCGCGTTCCTGGGCTCGTTCGCGCTCTTCCCGCACCTGGGCACCCTGCTGCCGATGCTGTACGCGATAGGCCGGCTGACGGCGACCGCGATGCGCGAGGAGAAGCGGCTGTCCGCCTCGGAGTTCGGCAGCGAGTACCGCGAGTACATCTCCAAGACCGGCCGTTTCCTGCCCATCTGACAAGCCCGTCCGTCGGCATCCCCTATCCCGCACCAACGGACCCCCACGGGCGTGGACATGCCCGTGGGGGTTTCGTGCACCGACCCTCGCAGGGCGTGACCGACCGGTCGGTCACATGCTATGGTCGGTGCAGCACGGCACACCCGGAACATCGACGCGAGAGCGGCGCAGGAGCGACCGCTCGACGCGGAAGGGACAGGCCCTGTGACATCCAGCATGGAGTCGGCGAGCGGCCCGGCACAAGACGCGGATCCGCCCGAGGAAGCCCCGGATCCGCTCCGGTGGTGGTCTTTGCTAGCGGTCAGCCTGGCCACGTTCATGACCTACCTGGACCTGAACGTCATCAACGTCGCGATCCCCACGATCCAGCGCAGTCTGCACCTCTCGGAAGCCGGCCTGGAATGGATCGTGAGCAGCTATCTGCTCACCCTGGCCGGTCTGCTGCTGGCCGGCGGCAGACTCGCCGACGCCTACGGCCGCCGTCGGCTGTACATGATCGGCCTGCTCGTCTTCACGCTGTCCTCGCTGTCGGCAGGCCTGGCCGGCAACGGCGGCGTCCTGATCGCCAGCCGGGCGGTGCAGGGCATCGGCGCGGCCCTGCTGACGCCGGCCACCCTGGCCATCATCACGGCGACCTTCACCGACCTGAAGGAGCGCACCAACGCGATCGGCCTGTGGACCGTGAGCGCCGCGGCCGGTCTGGCCCTCGGCCCGGTGACCGGCGGTCTGATCACCCAGAACATCCACTGGGGCTGGATCTTCCTGATCAACGTCCCGATCGGCGTGGCGACGCTCGCGCTGAGCGTCCGGACGGTACGCGAGTCCAGAGCGCCAGCCAACAACCGGGTGCTGGACGTCGGCGGCCTGGTCACGTCCGCCGTCGCGCTGTTCGCCGTCACGTACGCGTTGATCGAGGGCAACGACGCGGGCTGGACCTCGATGAAGATCGTCGCGGCCTTCGTCGTGGCCGGCGTGGCCGGCGTGGCCTTCTTCGTGATCGAGTCGCGCACCGCGGAACCCATGGTGGACCTGGGGCTGTTCCGCATCCGCCAGTTCACCGGCGGCATCAGCACACAGATGATCTGGGCGTTCGGCGCCCTCGCCATCTACTTCTTCACCTCGATCTACCTGCAGGACATCCTCGGCTTCTCGCCGTCAAAGGCGGGCCTGCTGTTCGTCCCGATGGCCTTCGCGCTGGCCGCGTTCGCGGGCTTCTCCACGCTGATGGAGGCCTGGATCGGCGGGTTCCGCACGGTCTCGCTCGGCATGGTGATGATGACGGTCGGACTCATCATGCTGAACATGCACGACGAGCACGCGACCTTCGCCTCGCTGCTGCCGTCGCTCATCGTGCTCGGCGGCGGCATGGGCATCATGAACGTGCCGATGACGAACGCGGTGATGCAGAACACCCCGGAGGCCCAGGCCGGTGTCGCGTCGGCGATCCTCAACGACGCCCGTGAGGTGGCGGGACTGCTCGGCATCACGATCATCGGCGCGGTGCTGCGGTCCAAGCAGAACGCCGAGCTGCGGTCCGGTTCGACACCGGGACAGGCGTTCCTCGACGGCTACCACGTCGGGATGTGGGTGGCGACGGCCCTGGTCGCGGTGGGCATCGTGTTCACCTACGTGATGCTGCGCCCCAGCAGGGAACCGAGCCTCGACAAGGAACCGGTCGCGGCCCAGCAACTCACCTGAGGACCGGCGACCGGACGACATCGTGCGGATCGCCAGTCGGTCCGGCCCGGCCAGGGGCGCCGGGCCGGACCGACTGGCCACTCCCCCACGGCGTGCGTGTCACTGCACTGCTCACCGGTGCGCTGCGGTCCGCGCCCTACGACCCGTGAGTACGGTCCGCGAACCGCGGTTTCCCCAACGGGGCGACACGGCAGCGGAGTTGAGCCGAAACGCGCTAGTCGGTGTCGACGCGCGGCGGCCAGCCCGGGCTGATCAGACCGATGGCGTACGCCTTCGCGACGGCCGCGGGCCGGTTCTTGACCTTGAGCTTCCGCATCAGCGTGTCCACGTGATAGCCGATGCCGCCACGGCTGAGGTAGAGCGTGGAGGCCAGGTTCACGGTCGACATGCCGACGGCGACACCCTCAAGGATGCGTGCCTCGATATCGGTCAGCACCAGCCTGTGGGGGGTGGGCGACGGGTCCTGCCTGCTGCCGGTCTCGGGACACAAGAGCGCCATCAGGCCCTCGCCGCCGTGAGCGCAGACGGTGAACCCCGTCAACTCGCCGCTGAAAACGGTCGAGTCCTTCTGCCGGAACGCGATCATCGGCTCGGTGAAACGGGCCTCCTGATCGTCCAGCAGCCGGGAGAACTGCCTACTGACCAGCGTCTGGGCATCGGCATGCAGCAGATCACCGAAAGACCGGCCGCCCAACTCCGCCGGCCGGCAGCCGAACTGTTCCGAAAATTCGGCATTGACCTCGACCAGGCGGAACCCGCTGTCTAACCTGGCCATGCACAAACCGGACCGCTCGAAGAGCGATCTGAGGATTTCCTGCTGACTGCCCCTGCCCACCGCGGAGGCGAGTACCTCTGTCATTGATTCTCCCCTGCTCGCCCAGTGAATGAAGGTGACGCGAAGATTGTCGTGACGTGACGCCGCCTCATGACCTCCTGCGGGTTTTGCTCGTCAACCCGGCCGCGAGGTCGGCCCCACCCGACATCGCTCATCGTTGAGCGTTGTAAACATGTTGATCCTTTTCTCCCGAGAAGCTGCTGAGGGTTGTCAAAAGTCCCGAATGGCGGCCGATAACCCGATCCGACGAGACCGGCATGAATAGTCACAATGGCGTGCAGTGCCCGCCGCGTCGAACCGGCTCGCCGCGCCGCGCCACGGCCTTGACTCCATCCACGAGCCCGGCGCCAGAGCGCGCGAAGCGGTCCACCGCTCCCTCGCCGACACCGTATGGACCCCTCGGACCCTTTCCGGCCGATCACCAGTCGCGATGCGCTCACCCTCCCCATACGCCAGTACGGTGCTCATCCGCACCAGGACCGAGACCCCCGTGACGGGGCCGCGGGCTGGCAGCAGGAAGACCACCGACCCCCTGGTCAAGCGCGGGGTGACGGCTCCTTGGCCCGACCCGGTGCGGCACTACTCGACAAGGCCCTCGGTCACCAGCGGTGGCCAGCTGCCCCTGCGGAACAGACCGGCCGAATAAGCTCTGGACACCAGCTCGGACCTGTTGGCAGCTTCGAGGTTTTTCATCAGCGCGCTGACGTGATACTCGACCCCACCGCGGCTCAGGAAAAGCTTCGAAGCCAGCTGCACAGTGGACATGCCGGCCGCCACGCCCTCAAGCACCAGGGCCTCCATCCTGGTCAGTGGCTTTCTCACATCGGTCGCGGGAGACCCGGCGGTGTCGTCCGCGGGCTCCGGCTCCAGGTCCAGCAGGACGACGAGCGAGTCGATGCGACCCGTGTCGTCCGTCACCGCGATCCCGGTCAGCTCGGTACAGGTCCGGCCCTCGCTGGTCAGCGCGGCGACCCGGTCGCTGAACCTGCTCCGCTCACCGCGCGCCACCGAGAGCAGCCGACTCGTCAGCGTGTCCCTGGCCCGTACGTGCACCAGGTCGACGAGGGCGAGCCCCGGGAGCTCCTCGACCGACAGCCCGAACACGTCGGCGAAGCCGACGTTGCTCCCTATCAGACGGAGGCCAAGATCTAAATGCGCAATGCGCGCGGACGAGTTGTCGAACAGCGACCAGACTCTGCACAGGTCATCAGCCTGCTCAGGTGAGCAAGTATTCGCCTCAGTGATCGCATCCTGTCCCGCCGACACGATTTAGCCTCCCCGTATGCTCGCCAAGGCTCCGTTCATTGTTGATCTAGATTCCCATACAGAAATCCCAAAAACCAGTCCCACCGACCGAAAGCGCAAGTCTAAGGTTTTTCCTATTCACGTCCCGCCCGAACCGGGCATCGGGTTGCAGCTTCTGTAACCGGTACGTAAAAAATCCCCGGACAAGCGGGCGCCGGAGCAGGTCAGCTGCAAACTTTCCAAGGCGGCGCGCCCAGAAGCGGAGGCGCCGAAGTAACCTTCCGTAGCATTCGCCAGGTCCACACCCCGCCACCTACAAATATCGGCAGTATGTCCACTTTCGACAGATTCAACGAACCCGGCTATATCGCACCGACAGCTCCCTTTGGTTGACTATTTACTTTCTTTCGTTCTAGCATCGCGATTCTGGAATCCCGCTTTCCGTTTGCCCGTTACATGCGCTGTTCGCCAATGATTCTTTCCCGGTACGGCTTCCGAGGTTTTCGCTTCGGCGTGACGGGGCCCCGGCCGCCGGGACTTCACCGAGCCGCTGGAAGCCGTACACCATCGGCCCGGCCGGAAGACCGCGCACGACCGGACCCGAACCCGGCCGAGGGCATACCTGTGAACCCAAGGAACACATCCGGAAGAAACGCTTCGGCTACGGACAGCTCCGGCCGAGGGGCATACGAGCACCCGAGACCCGTCGCATCGCGAGGTCCCCGGCCGTCAGATACCGAGGAACCGCCTGAGCACGCGGCGCGAGGCCGGCAGCGGACACCCGGCGTCGAATTCCAGCACCGAGATCTCCCGCGTCATGGCCGCGATCAGCTGGGCCGCGGCTTCCGCGTCCTCCCAGCCCATCGCCTTCAGGTCCGCGACCCCCGCCGCAGCCAGCCGCTCACGGCGGGCCGCCATCGGACCGCCCTGGACGGTCGGGTCCGAACGGGCCTCCAGCGACAGCGCCTTGACGCCCCGGTTCGCGATCGAGACGTCGAGATACGCCTCGGTGCTGCGGAAGATGCGCTCGGCGCCGGGCTCCAGACCCTGGACCGCCTCGTCCACGGCGGCCTGCACCCGGCCGTGGAAGCGCTTGTGCATGGCGTCGACGAACGTCGCCCGGTCCTTGAAGTGAACGTAGAAGGTCCCCTTGGCGACCCCGGCCTGCGCGACCACCATGTTCACACTGAGACCGCCCAGGCCGTGCTGCTCCACCAGCGCCGCACCGGCGTCGAGCAACGCCTCACGTGTCTGCAACGCTCCGGGCATCTGCACTCCTGCTGCCATAGCTTCGGAGTATATGCCCGCCCCGGCGGGTCCAGATCGAGCGCGACGGCGAACCGGGTGACCGACTGGTCGGTCACATGCTACGCTCCGGCCCATGCTCACGGTCCCGAGATCTACTCCACCGACCGCATACGACAACGGCAGCCGTCCCAGTGACGCCCCTCGCGGCGCCACCGCCGAGAAGGAGCAGCAGCGATGAAAGCGGCAGTGATCGAAGAAGTCGGCGCCGCACCGCATGCGACCGCCCTCGCCGACCCCGCGCCCACGACCGACACTCAGGTGGTCGTCAGGGTCGAGGCAACCGCTCTGAACGCGATCGACCTGCACGTCGCGGAGGGGCACCACCGCGCCGGACCGCCGAAGGTCCCCTACGTGCCCGGCTTCGAAGTGGTCGGGACCATCACGGCCGGCCCCGATCAGGGCCTCCGGGTACACGCCACGGTTCCGGCCGGCCTGGTGCCGGGCGTCAACGGCGGGCTGGCCGAGCTCCTGCTGACCGAGCGCGCGGCCTGCATCCCGGTACCGGACGGGCTGGACAGCGTCGCCGCCGCGGCGATCGGCGCCGTCGGCGCCGGAGCGGACCTGGCGCTGCGCAAGGCCGACCTCCAGGCGGGCGAGAGCGTCCTGGTCCTGGGCGCGACCGGCCCGCTCGGCGCGGCGGCGGTCCAGCTCGCGAAACTGGCCGGCGCCGAGCGCGTCATCGCCGCCGGCCGCAACCCCGAGCGCCTCGCCCGAGTCACCGGCGCGGACGGCGTGGTCGTCCTCGGCGACGAACCGCCGGCCGAGCAACTGGCCGCGCTCGGCGGCCCCGTGGACCTGGTCGTCGACCCGCTCTGGGGTGCCTGGGCCGTTCCGGCTCTGGCGTGCCTGCGGCCGGGTGGGCGCTATCTGAACATCGGCGCGGCGGCGGGCGACGAGAGCGGGTTCCGCGTCGAGATGCTCCGCGGCGCGCAGCTGTCCCTCATCGGCTTCAGCGGTACGACGGCGAAGCCGGCCGACGCCTACGCCGCCTACAACCGGGTCGCGGCCCTCGCCGTGGAGGGCTCCTTCGCCCTGGCGACCGCCACCTATCCGCTGGAGGAGGCCGCCAAGGCGTGGGAGGCGCAGGCGTCCTCGCCCGGCAAGAAGATCGTCGTGGTCCCCTGACCCGCCGATCGACGGACACCCGGCCGCACCACCGGGCAGTCCCGCCCCCGAGTCCGGGTCACGCCACTTCCCCCACCGTGACCCGGACTCGTCCGTCGTTTCGACGACCGTGCGCGCCGGGAGGGCCGCGTCCGCTCGCGGGATCACGGGGCGGTGGGCAAAGAGGCGGCGACCTTGGAGACATCCGGCCCGACCGCGGGCTCGGCCATCACTCCGGCCCCAGCCCAGGCTCGTTGCCGTGATCGCGGTCGTGGCCGAGCACGGCGCGAAGCACCCGGTCGAGCTGCCGGTACGGATCGCCACCGCCGGAACCGTCCGTGGCACGCCAGGCCACGAAGCCGTCGGGCCGCACCAGCAGGGCGCCTGTCGGATCGACTCCGGCCAGGGTGGGCCAGCGGTTCTCCGGATCCCGGACCGGGCCGTTCCCGCCGACGCGGTGGGCGCCCAGGGGGAAGCCCGTGTCGGCGGCGTACCGCTCCGCCGCCGCGCACCAGCCGGTACCGTCGGGCCCGGCGAGCACGGTGAAGCGGGAGGCCACGAGGTCCAAGGTGGACAGCCGGCGGCCGTCGTGCTCCACCCATAGGTGCGGTACCCGGGACCCGGGCGCCCCGTCGAGGTTCAACCGGACGTCCTCGGTCGAGGGTGGGACGGGCTCCGGGCCCACGACGGCCGGGGAGTCGTACCGGTACCCCAGTTTCACGTTGGGCGTGCTGACCGCACCCACCGCCCTGCGGGCGTCGCCCGCCATCGGGTTCCAGTGCAGCGCGGGGTTCCGCAGCCGCAGCATGGCCTGTTGCAGGGTAAAGGCCGCGACCGGGCGACGCTCCGTGTCGTAGCTGTCGAGCAGGGCGCCGTCCGCCGTGCCGCGCAGCACGAGCGCGACTTTCCAGGCCAGGTTGTGGGCATCGGCGATGCCCAGGTTCATGCCGAAGGCGCCGAGGGGCGGAATGGCGTGGGCGGCGTCACCCGCGAGAAAGGCCCTGCCGTGCGCGAACCGTTCGGCGAGTTGGGAGTGCAGCCACCACGACGCCCGGCTCACGATCTCGACCGGCAGCTCGGGAACGCCGACCGCCTGGCGCACCAGGGCGGCGCAGCGGGCGTCCGTGAAGTCCTCGGCGCTCTCCCCCTTGGCCGGGTCGTAGTCGACGTGCAGCATCCACAGGTCGTGGCCGTCGACGGTGATGAGCATGGCCCATGCGCCCGGCGCGGTGATGTCGGTCATGTACGGCACGGCGCCGAACTGACTGTAGAGGTCGGCGCGGAAGACGATGTTCATCTTGGGGACCCCCAGTCGGCCGCGGCCGAGGGTGGACACCCCCAGGCCGTCCCGGACAGCGCTGGAGGCGCCGTCGGCGACGACGGCGTACCCGCCGCGGACACGGCTCCCGTCCGCGAGGACGGCGGTCACCCCGTCGGTGTCCGGGGCGAGCGAGACGACCGGGGTGCCGTGGCGGACCACGGCACCCCGGTCACGGGCGGCCGGGAGCAGTACGGAGTCGAGCCGGTCCTGCGGACACGCGCCGCGCACCGGGGCCGGTGACACCTGCGCCGCCGCCGGGTCGCCGAACCTCAGCCGGGGTCCGTCCGGTGTCCGGCCCAGCTCGGCGAGGGTCCGGCCGGCGGCTTTCCAGGTGCCGGTGGGCGGTTGGACACAGACCTGGTCCACCGCTGTTCCTGTTTGTGCAGGGCCCCGCATTTGTCCGTGCGCCGAGGACACTGCGCGCTGAGCCTCGCGACTTCCCGTTCGGACAGAGCCGCAGCGGAGCATGACGCGGGGCCCGGCCGGTCCACGGCACACTCGCGGACCGGCCGGGTGCAGTCCGCCTCGTCAGCCTCCGCTGGAGACAGACCACTTCTGGTTGGATGCGGCGGTGCAGCTCCACAGCTGGACCTTGGACCCGTTCGCCGTGGCCGTACCGGTCACGTCGAGACAGAGTCCGGACAGGTCGTTGGTGATGCTGCCGTCCGCATGGAAGGTCCACTTCTGGCCGGTGCCGCCATTGCAGTCCCAGGTGATGACCTTGGTTCCGTTGGCTGTGCCGTTCGCAGCCGCGCCCAGGCACTTGCCCGCGACCTGGAGTTCACGGCTCGCCGAATAGAGGTAGGACTGGTTGGCGTTCGCGGACGTGCAGTCCCAGATGTACTGCTGGACACCGTTGGCCGGGTTGCCGGTGTCGTCCAGGCACCGGTTCGAGCCCTGGCCGACGATCTGGGCGGCGGCCGTCTGCGCGCCCCGGGTGAAGGTCGCCGTGGCGCCGGCGGGCAGGGTGTACTGGAAGGATCCGGCGTTGTTCCAGGTGACCGTGAAAGCGGTACTGCTGGTGTTGTTGTTGTGTGCGACCAGCACCTCACCGCCGTCGGGGTTCTTGTAGGTCTGGGCCCAGACGTTGCCGCCGTCGCTGTAGCCGATGCGCGTGGCGCCGGGAACGACGAACTTCGAGAACTGACCCAGCTGGTAGTAGTTGTTGGTGTAGGTGGCCTTGCCGGTCGCCTGGTCGACGGTGACCAGGCCGGTGCAGTTGTCGCAGCCGACGCCCATCTTCGGGCCGCCGTTGGTGTCGAGCGCCAGGTTCCACAGAAGGGCGCCGCTCGCCCAGTTGACGGTGGACTCCAGGGCGAGCTGGGCGGCGTTCATGGGGGCGATGCCCGGGCCGGTGGAGCACTCGCTCTCGTAGAGCCGCTTGTCCGGGTAGGAGTTGTGGATCGTGGTCATCCTGCCGAGGTCGTTCTGGTAGCAGTGCCACGCCGTGCCGTACATCGCGTCGTGCGCCGCCTGGTTGGCCATCAGCGTGTTCGCGTAGCTGGTGTCCACGTGGTCGGCGTCCCCGCCGAGGATCTTCGTGTCGGACAGGCCGGCCTGTTGCAGTGCCGGGGCGAGGTTGTTGGCGATGAAGTTCGCCTCGTCGCCCGCGGCCCACAGCATGGCCGAGTACGTGGACGGTGAGATCGTCGGCTCGTTCTGCGGGGTGCCGCCCCAGACGTTGACGCCCTTGGCTTTGTACTCCTGCAGGAACTTGACGTAGTACTGCGCCAGCGGGCCGTACATGTCGGACCTGAGGGTGCCGTTGCCCTGGCCCAGCATCGTGTTGGTGGTCTTCATCCAGGCCGGCGGGCTCCAGTCGTTGGCGAAGAGCTTCATCGACGGGTTGAGCGCCTGGGCCTGCTTGATGATCGGGATGACGTAGGCGTCGTCGTGCGCGGTGGAGAAGTTGGCCAGGGTCGGGTCGGCGGTCCCGCCGTTGTCGTCGTAGGAGTAGGTGGAGGGGTTGCTCACCGGGGTCGCCGTGTAGTCGGAGGAGCCCATGGGCACTCGCATCAGCGACAGGCCGATGCCGGGTCCGCGGGTGAAGAGATCGCGCATCACCTGGTCGCGGGCGGTGGTGCCGAGCTTGTTCTGCAGGAGGTAGGCCGAGGTGTCGGTGAAGGCGGCACCGAATCCGTCGATGGTCTGGTAGGACTGCGTGTCGTCCACCGTGAGGTTCACACTGCCCGAGGACACCGGGCCGAGAGCGATGCCCGGCTGCGGGGTCAGGGCCTGACTCAGGTCCGACGTGGTCAGGGTCACGCCGATCGTGTCGCTCGCGGCCTGCGCCGACGACGGGGCCAGAACTGCCGCCCCGCCTGCGACGGCCAGCGTCAGCGCGGCAACCTGCGCGCTCAGTCTGCGGAGCGAATGTCTCACATGCATGGAAGCGTCCCTCTTCCTTGTGGTCAGGTCGTCTGCCTGGGCGCGGGACGGTCCGAAGCCGCTCTTCGGGGCGGTCGGCCCGCGCACCCCAGCCGCAGCCGCGGTGCGTGGCAGCGGCGAGGGTCCTTGCCTGTTCGCATGGCCTGGTGCGGGCCGGGGTTCGGCACCGCACCGGGCCATGGGCTCTGGGGAACGGGTCAGACGGGGCTGATGGTCCACTGCAGGTTGGTGCTGTTGCCCCAGTCCCACTGCTTGGTGACGGAGCCCTCGGAGACGCTGCCGCCGCCGTCCAGGAGCTTGCCCGTAGTGCGGTTGACGATGTTGTACTGACCGCCTCCGCGGTGTGTGATCTTCCACTGCTGGTTGGTGTGGCCGTTCCAGGCCAGCTGCTTGCAGGTGGCGCCGTTGCTGGTGGCGCCCCAGCTGTCGGCGACCATGCCGTTGGTGCGGTTGACCAGCTTGTAGTAGCCGCTGCCGACCTCGACCGCCTGCCACTGGAGGTTGGCGCTGTCGAAGTAGTGCCACTGCTTGAGGTCGGATCCGCCTGCCACGTTGCCGCCGCTGTCCAGGGCCAGGCCGTCGGTGTAGTTGATGATCTTGAGGTAGGTCGACGGGTTGAACTGCACCTTCAGCGAGGTGATCTTGTCGTTCTGGCCGGTGACCCGCAGGTCGGCGTTGTCGGCGGTGAACGTCCACTGGGTCCCGGTGAAGTTGTCGCCGGAGTAGGCGACGACCTGCTGGCCCGGGGCGAGCTTCAGCGAGGTGATACTGAGCGCGGGCATCCCGTGCAGGCCGAGTTGGTCGGCGGTGTAGTCGCCCAGGCCGAGTGCGGCGGAGGTACCGGCGTAGTTGACGTCCGTGCAGACCAGGGCACCGTCGACCGGCTGCAGCGTGGGAATCTGGCCGGAGAAGGCCAGCTTCAGCACGTACATGGGGGCGGAGAACGGTGCCGACGACGGCAGGGTCACCGTGAGCCCTGACCCGTCCTGGGTCCGGTTCGGGAGGTCGATGTAGGTGCCGGCCGTGCTGTCGAGCAGCTTCACCGAGGTCAGCGAACCCAGATTGATGCGGCTGGAGCTGAGTGTCCTGACGGTCAGCGAGCTGCCGGGATAGCCGAGGACCGTGGCGTACAGGGTGGTGTTCGCCTTGTTCCGGGTGAAGCGGATGTCCTGGGCGGTTCCGGTCGTGGGGTTCATGAACGTTCCGCCGCCCATCTTCGTCGGGCCCTCGCCGTAGGCGGTCCAGGCCCGGGTCGAGTAGACGGACTCGCCGAAGCGCCCCAGGTAGTCGCCGATTCCCAGCAGGATGTCGCGCTGGCCCTGGGGGATGGTGCCGTCTGCCTTGGGCGCGATGTTGAGCAGGACGGTGCCGTTCTTGCTGATCCGGTCGATCATCGCGTGCAGCAACAGCTGTGCCGTGTAGTAGCCGATGCCCTCCGTGTAGCACCAGCTGGTGCTGGAGACGCTGTCGTCGGTGAGCCAGTAGGGCGAAGTGATGTCGGCCGGGCCGCCCCGCTCGTAGTCGAAGACCTCGCCGTGGCCGTTGAACGCGTCCTTGTAGGTGGCGATGACCTCCCGGCCCCAGGAGTTGGACTGGTTGTAGTAGTAGGAGAGGAAGTTCAGCAGCTGCGTCTCGGCGATCTGGTCCAGGTGGACGTCCTGGTAGATGATGTCCGGCTTGGCCAGGTCGACGACCTCCTTGAGCTTGTCGTACCAGAGCTGGTCTTCCGTGGTCTTGTCCAGCTGCCCGTAGAGCTTCTTCAGGCTGGGGTCGGACTGTGCCGGGACGGCCTCGAAGTAGCCGAGGTAGTTGTAGGCGTGGTGCATCGACACCAGCAGCTTGAGGTTCTTCGCCCGGACGGCGTCGGTGAACAGCTTCAGCAGGTTCAGCTTCGGCCCCTTGGCGACCGAGTTCCACTCGTTGACCTGGCTGTCCCACATCGAGAAGCCGTCGTGGTGCTCGGCGACCGGCCCGGCGAATCTGGCGCCCGCGTCCGCGAACAGCTGCGCCCACTCGGCGGGGTCGAAGTTGCCGCCCGCGGACTTCAGCCTGGGCGCGAACTGGGTGAAGTTGCCCGCCTTGTCGTTCGCCCCGTTGATGAAGCTGTGGTACGGCCACACGGACGGGTCGCCGTACGTGGCGATGTGGTGCTGGTTCACGCCACTGCCGCTGAAGTACATGTTGCGCGGGTACCACTCGCTGTCGTAGGCGGGGACGCTGAAGACGCCCCAGTGGAAGTAGATGCCGAACTTCGCGTCCTGGAACCACTCGGGAGACGCCGGGTGCTGGTTCACCGAGTCCCACGTGGGCGTGTAGGTGGACGGTGCGGCGACGGCGGGGCCGGCACCGAACAGCCCGCCCGCGACCACCGCCGCCGCGACGGCCGTGGTACCGGCGAGGAACTGTCGTCTGTTGATCGCTCTCGACATTGAGAGGCCTCCAAGGCAACTGAGTGTTCCGATGATTGACAGCGAGAAGTGCGGGAGGGGGCTCCAGCGTGGGTGTTCGGCGCCCGGGCAGGGCGGAGCCTTCGACATGGCGAGGCCACTCGGACGTGGTGGTCATGGCCGGGTTCGAGCCCCGGTACCCGGTCTGCCGACGTCCACCGGCGGACGGCCGGCCTCGGTCAGCTCTCCGCCGGCCACCGCTCGACCGTGCAGATGTGGACGGCGGCGGCCGATGCGGCGCGAAGGGCGTGGCGGGCCTGCAGCGCGTGAAGGATCTCCTCGTGGTCCTGGTGTGCGCTGTCCAAGGAGCGTTCGACCTGGCTGCCGCGCAGGATCCGTACCCGCAGGGTCCGGCTGGAGAGCACCTGGCGCAGCAACGACATCACGGGGTTGTCGACCGCTTCGACGGTCCGGGGATGGAAGGCCGTGTCGTGGAGCACGAAATTCTCGACCGTGGCGGCGGCGCGGCCGCGGTCCAGGGTTTCCCTGAGCGCCCTGAGGTCCCTGGCACCGAGTACCGCGGCCGCCGGCTCCAGCATCCGGCGAACCTGGAGCAGTTGCAGCGCGGTACGCCCCCGGGAGACGTCCGCGGCGAAGGACAGCGTCTCCAGCAGAAGGTGGGGTCGAGACTGGAGACGTACGCCCCGGGGCCCTGACGGACCACGAGGATCCGCATGGCGGTAAGGGCTCGCACCGCCTCACGAAGGGTGCTGCGCGAGAGACCGAACTGCTCTGCGAGGGCTTCCCAGGTCGGCAGCCGGGAGCCCGGGGCGAGTTCGCCGTTGAGGATCATCGCTTTGATCCTTTCGATGGCCTCGTCCGTCAGGGTCACGGGACTGCCTCCAAGGGGGCTGGCCCGTGCGTTTCCGAAACCCTGTTGGTCGATGGCGTGAAATATGCACCCGGCTTGAGCACCGATCTTCCGCGGAGTGCCAGAGACCCTGACCGGCAGCTCAAACTGCCTGACGCCCCATCAGAACGCGCGTCGGGATATCGCCCGCAACGCCCACACCGCACATAACGTCCGGATCGAGAAAGCCACGGTTTCTCGCCCGCCCCCCGGCAGGCGAGAAACCGTGTGCCGGGCCGCCTCAGCGGGCGGTGAGTTTCCACAGGTGGTCGGCGGTGCCGTTGTCGGACCATTGGAGGACCTGGGCGCCGGAGGTGGTGCTCATCTGGTCGACGCCGAGCAGTCGCCCGCTGTTGTAGTTGGCGATCTTGTAGTAGCCGTCACGGGCCGGTATGACCTGCCAGAGGTGGTCGGCGGTGCCGTTGTCGCCCCAGATCAGGGCGGTGCCGCCGTCGCTGGTGCCCGCGTTGGTGATGCCGAGCAGCAGGCCGCTCTTCTGGTTGACGATCTTGTAGAGGCCCGAACCGGCGGCCGTCAGGGTCCAGTTCTGGTCGGCGCCGGTGGTGGACGTGGCCTGGACGACCGAAGTGCCTTGTGCGGTGGCCGCGTTGAGGGTGTCCAGGGCGAGGCCGCTGTTCTTGTTGGTGATCTGGTAGCGCCCGGCCAGCGACGTCGACGTGCCGCTGGGGGTGACCACCAGGTGGTAGCCGTCGGAGGCGTTCATCGTCACCGGCACGGTGATGGAACCGTTCGAGACGGAGTAGTCGGTGTCGGAGATGGTGATCGGGCCGGGGGAAGCGGTGGTGCGGCCGGTGCCGGGGCTGTACTCGAGCTTGACGTGGACGGTGCTGCCGAAGGCCGACAGCGAGGAGAGCCCGTTGACGGTGACGGCGCAGGAGCCGGTGCAGCCGCCGGTGATGACGCTGATCTGGTTGCCCGCGCCGTTGAGGGAGGCCAGACCGTCGATGCCGGTCTGCGCGGGGGGCGTGGTGGTGAGCATGTTCCCGGACATGTCGCCGTACCACTTGTACGTCCAGTAGGAGCCGTTGGGCGAGCCGCCGGTGTCGGTCAGGGTGTCGCCGAGGGTGCCGTAGTGGTTCCAGAAAGCCAGCTCGGCGTCGCGGACGCCCGCGCGCTCGAACTTGGCGGCGTAGCCGATGAGGGCACCGGAGTTGCCCATTTCGGTGGGCGTGCCGTACTCCTCGATGTCGATCGGACGCGGGCTGATGCCGAGGCTGCTCTCCAGCGAGCGGTAGGCCGCGACATGGGCGGCGACGCCGGAGCTGCCCTGGAGCTCGTGCCAGGCGATGACGTCGGGGACCGTACCGCTGGCCTTGGCGTCGGTGAGGAAGGTGGTCATCCAGGACTGGTTCCAGGCCGAGTAGCTCGGACCCTGGATCGGGGTCGTGGCGTCCTTGCTGCGCACCTCGTTGTACGTACGGGCCCAACCCGCGTCGAAGGCACCGGCGTTGGTCGTGTCCCAGGTCCAGTCGGGCTCGTTCCACAGCTCGTACGCGCTGATGTTCGTGGCGCCGGAGGACTTCACCGCGGCCACCTGCTTGTCGACGGCGGACAGCCAGTCGCTCCAGCTCACCCACTGGTAGGGGAAGTTCGGGTACCAGTCCGGCATCCGTACGACCACCTTGGCGCCCGCGTTGGCGGCCTTGGAGGCGACGACGAGGGCGTCACCCGCGGGAGCGGGCTCTCCGTTGGGGAGCTGGCTGCCGCCCGGCGCCATCTGGACGAACGTGTTGGGCTTCAGGGCCTGCACGAGGCTGTCGCTGGGAGTGCTCGCGGTGGCGAGGCCGTAGAGGCTGCCCGTGCCGACGTGGGTGACGGAGCGCAGGGTCTGCGCGGCGTTGACGACCAAGGTGGTGGCCGACGTGGGGGTGGCCTGGGCGGGTGCGCCCGTCAGGACGACGGCGGTGGCGGCCAGGGCTGTGGCCAGAGCGCCGGCAGTGGCGCGGCCGACAGGTGCTCTGTAGCGGTGACGGGTACTCAGGTATGACATCAGCGGCTCTCCTGAGGAAGGGAGGGGGACTTGCTCAGTGCGGTGCGGAGGTGGCTCGGGGAGGCATCGGCGGTCCGCGGCCCCGCCCGACCCGGGGGCCCGGGGCGGCCGGCACGGCGGATCAGTCCTTGACCGCGCCCGCGGTCACGCCGGCGGCCACGTAGCGCTGGGCGAGAACGAGGAGCACCGCTGCCGGGATCGACGCGACGACGGCGGTGGCCATGATCGAGTTCCACTCCTGGTTGTTGTTGCCGATGTACTTGTAGATGCCGAGGGTGATCGGCCTCAGATCGCCTCCGCCGTCAAGGGTGTTGGCGAAGACGAAGTCGGACCAGGCCCACAGGAAGCTGAAGAGCGACACGGTGACCAGGGCGTTGCGGCTCACCGGCAGGACGATCGACCAGAAGGTGCGGAAGGTGCCGGCCCCGTCGATGCGGGAGGCGGCGATGAGCTCGCCGGGGATGCCCGACATGAACGCGGTGAAGATCATGACGCCGAAGGGCACCGCGATGGTGGAGTCCGCGATGATCAGCCCCCACCACGAGTTGAGGAGGCCGAGGTCGAGGAAGATGCCGTAGAACCCCATCGCCATGACGATCCCGGGGATCATCTGGGCGATCAGCAGGACGAGACCGAGAACTCCTCCGCCGAAAGGGCGGAGTTTGGCCAGTGCGAAGCCGGCCGGGGCGGCGAGCAGCAGGGTGAGGGCGACCGTGCCCAGGCCGATGAGCAGGCTGGTGCCGAGGTAGGGCATCTGGTCGTTCAGGACGGCGCGGTAGCCCTCGAAGGTCGGGTGGAGAGGCAGCAGGTCGGGCGGGGTCTTGCGCATGTCCTGCTGCGGGGTGAGGGACACGTTGATCATCCAGTACACCGGGAACAGCATCAGCGCGGTCAGCAGGACGCCGATGACGGTGTAACGGCGCTTTCCCGTACGGGACTTCATGCTTCCTGCCTCCTCTGGACGCGGATGTAGAGCAGGCCGAAGACGAGCGCGATGAGGATGAGGATGTTGCCGACGGCCGCGCCGGGGCCGAACTTGGGAAGCAGCGTGCCGAAGCCGAGCTGGTAGGACCAGGTCGCCAGGGTGGAGGAGGCGTCGCCCGGACCGCCCTTGGTCATGATCCAGATCAGGTCGAACACCTTGAGCGTGTAGACCAGCCCGAGCAGCAGGGTGATGGCCGACACCGGCCGCAGCAGCGGGAAGGTGATCCGGCGGAACTGCTGCCAGGCCCCGGCCCCGTCCAGGGACGCGGCCTCGTACAGCTCCCCGGGAATGTTCTGGAGCCCGCTGTAGAGGATGACGAGGTTGAACGGAATGCCGATCCAGATGTTCGCGATGACGACCGAAGTCAGCGCCCAGTCGGGCGAGTTGAGCCAGTCCACCGGGGACATGCCCACCAGGTGCAGGGCGTAGTTGATGACACCGGACTCGCTGTTGAACATCCACGACCAGGTCGACGCCGACACGATCAGCGGCAGCAGCCACGGGATCAGGAACAGCGCGCGCAGGGTGGGCGCGAGCCGGAAGTGCCGGTTGAAGAAGACCGCGAGGGCGAGCCCGGCCGCGTACTGGAACGCGATCGACGCGAAGGTGAAGACAAGGGTGTGGCGCATCGCCGGGCCGAACGTGGGGTCGTCCAGGACGGTCCGGAAGTTGTCGAGACCGGAGAAGGGCGCGTCCCCCTGCACGAACGACCGGACGGTGTAGTCGCGCAGGCTCAGGTCCAGGTTGCGGTAGAGCGGATAGAGGTAGAAGGCGGCGAGGTAGACGACCAGTGGGGCGATGAAGGCCAGTGCGGTGAGCCGGCTGCCGCGGCGCTGCCGGCGCCGCAGTGCCGACGTGTTCGTCCGTTGTCCGGTGCCGGTCGCCCCGGACCCGGCCGGGGACCGCTGCGCGCGGCGGTCGACGCGGGCGATGGTCATGCGTACTCCTGAATGCGGGTGGCGTGTCCGGGCCGGCGGCGGTGTCCCGGCGGTGGCGATACGGTTTCCGGAGAAGCGGCGAGGGGCCGGGTGTCAGCCCTTGCCCGCGGCCGTCTGAGCGGTGTCGAGGGCCGCCTGCGGGCTCTTGCCGCCCGACAGGGCGGACTGCACGGCGGTCCACATCGGCTGGGAGAGGGTCGGGTACTTGGTGCCCAGACCGCCGCTGGTGCGGCCACGCGCCGCGGCCACCGCACTGATCCACGGCTTCAGCTCGGGGTTCTGCTTCACCTGCTGGGCCTGGACCTCCGCGGTGGGCGCCACGTACGTCAGAGCCGTGTCCGTGGACAGCAGGTTCGTGGAGCTGGTCAGACAGGTGACGATCTTCTTGCTGACGTCGTAGCGGGAGGAGTCCTTCTGCACCGGCACGGTGACGAACTCGCCGCCGGTCGGTACCGGCGCGGAGCCGCCGTTCTGCCCGGGGATGTTGATGACGCCGTACGCGAAGCCGGCCTTGTCCGCGTTGCCGAGCTGCCAGGTGCCGTTCTCGCTGAACGCGTAGTCGCCGGTGGCGAACTCCTGCCAGCTGGTCGTCTGCGTGTTCTGCAGCACGTCCTTGGGCGCGTATCCCGCGTCGACCCACTGCTTCCACAGGGAGAGGGCGGCGACTCCCTTGGCCGAGTTGAGCTTGGTGAGGTCGCCGCCCGCGCCCCAGAACCAGGGCAGGAACTGGAAGCTGCCCTCCTCCGTGTTGATCGCGGAGAAGGTGATGCCCTTCTTCCCGGCCGACTTGACCTTCTTCAGGGCGGCCGTGAGGGAGTTCCAGTCCTTGATGGAGCCGGCGTCGACGCCCGCGGCGGAGAGGATCTTCTTGTTGTAATAGAGGGCGAGGGTGTTGGCGCCGATCGGCACCCCGTAGGGGGCGTTGTCGATGACGCCCGCGCCGAGGATGTTCTTCTGGATCGACTTCGTGTCCAGGCCGAGGTCACTCGTCTTGTTGAGGATCCCCGCCTCCACGAGCGTGGAGACGACCGGGTTGTCCACCAGCATCACGTCGGGCGCGTTGCCCTGCTGGGCGGCCAGCAGCGCCTTGTTGCCCAGGTCGGTGGTGTCCATGCCGGTGCGCTTGACCTTGACCCCGGCGTCGGTGCCGCACTTGGTGACGAGCTTGCCCCACGGCGAGGAGGCGTCGAACTGCGGGTACGGGTCCCAGAAGTTGTACGTCCCGCCGGCCTTCCCGGAACCGGATGAGGAGGAGTCGGAACCGCCGCCACAGGCGGCGACAGAGGTGAGCGCGCCGACTGCGGCGATGGCGGTGAGGAGGGTGCGGCGGGTGTTTCTCACGGTGACCTCGTTGTCTGGGTGCGGCTCGTAGGGAGAGGAAGCGGGGGATGCTGCGTGTGGAGGGCTCAGGAGGTGGGCAGCCAGACGCGCATGCTGCCGTCCTGGCGGTTGGCCCACGCGTAGTAGGGGATGGCGGTGAGTTCGACCGGATCGTTGTCCGTGGCCGGTGCCTCGCTGTGCGCGGAGCTGTACGGCCACCAGCCCGCGTCGGCGACATGCCGGCGATGGCCGGCCGCCGCCACCGTCGTGACGCCTCCGAGCAGGTCCGGACGGTGCTCGACGGCGAGTGGGCGGGTGGTGTCGAGGACGATGTCGTCCAGGCCACCGCCGGGATGGTCGACCTGTTCCAGGCAGTACACGAGCGGCCCGCGTTCGATCGCCACGCAGCCGCGCACGGCGTCCACGCGTGGGTCGGCCGCGGTCAGGCGCGGCTCGATGGCGAGTTCGAGGACGACCCGGTCGCCGGGGGCCCAAGTGCGCTCCAGCCGCAGCCAGCCGTCGGCCACGGGGGCATCTGTCTGGTCGTACGCCATGTCCCCGCAGCGCACCCGGTACTCGCCGCACCACTGCGGGACACGCAGCGAGAGGGTCCAGGGCCGGTCGGCCGGGGTGTCCTCGACGGTCACGCCGATGGCACCCTGCCAGGGGTATTCGGTCTCGACGCGCACCGCGACCGAGGCCCCGTCGAGGTCGCCCGTGTAACGGCCGGTGGCGTACTGGTGGATCTGGAGACCACCGGTGTCGCTGGTGGCGAGGTAGTGCTCCAGGGAGGCCAGCAGCCGCATGACGTTCGGTGGGCAGCAGGCGCAGCGGAACCAGCGGGTGCGGCGGGCAGACTGGTCGCCGCCGGTGTCGGTGTGGCCGTCGCGGACCTGGAGCGGGTTGACGTACAGCCAGCGCTCGCCGTCCAACGACACACCGGCCAGGAAGCCGTTGTACAGGGTGCGTTCGATCAGGTCGGAGTAGCGGGCCTCGCCGGTGAGCAGGGCCATGCGCCAGCTCCACTGGACCGAGGCGATGGCGGCGCAGGTCTCGCAGTAGGCACGCTCGTTGGGCAGTTCGTACGGGTCGCCGAAGTCCTCCTCCTCGTGGTGCGCGCCGAGCCCGCCGGTGAGATGGGTCTTCGTGGTGGTCATCGCATGCCACAACCGCTCGGCGGCGGACCGCAGTTCGGCCTCCCCGGTCTCGGTGGCCAGGTCTGCGGCCGCGGCCAGCAGATACAACTGCCGTACGGCGTGGCCTTCCACGTTGTCCGCCTCGCGCAGCGGCACCCGGTCCTGGCAGTACGCCTCGCCGCCCAGCAGGCCGTGGCCGAAACGATCGACGAAGTAGCCGGCCAGATCGAGGTAGCGGTGTTCTCCGGTCTCCCGGTACAGCTCGACCAGGGCGGTCTCGACCTCGGGGTGACCGTCGATGCCGTCGATCTCCTTGCCGCTGCCGGGCGGGCCGAAGACCGAGTCGACATGGTCGGCGAACTTGCTGGCCACGTCGAGGAGTTCCGTCCGACCGGTGGCCCGGTGATGGGCGACGGCAGCCTGGATCAGATGGCCCGCGCAGTACAACTCGTGGCCCCAGCGCAGGTCCTTGTACCGCTCGCCCCCCTTCACCAGCTGGAACCAGGTGTTGAGGTAGCCGTCGGGCTGCTGCGCTGCTGCCACCAGGGAGACGATCCGGTCGACGTCCGACTCCAGCTCGGCGGAGGGGCCTTGGGCCAGCTGCCAGGAGGCGGCCTCCAGCCACTTGTAGACATCCGTGTCGACGAACGGGTACGCACCCCGGAACTCACCCTCGACCGTGCCCGCCGCCAGCCGCAGATTGTGCAGATTCCCTGCCGTCTCAAGGAGTTCGGGGCCCTGCGGGAGGGATGTACGTGCGTTCACCTCGCGGCGGGTGCTCCAGAAGCCGGCGCGTACCTCGCCTGCGACAGGGGCGAGTGCGGCCTTGGCGCCCGGTCCCGGACGAACCGGCCCCGTGAAGGTGCCTGCCTGTTCGGACGGGGCCGAGGCCGAGGAGGAAGGCGCGGCGGAGCGTGGGCGGGGCATGGTTCTCCGAAGAGGTAGGTGGGAAACGAGTCGGGGCCCGGACGCGTGGGTGGCGTCACGGCGTC
Source organism: Streptomyces prunicolor NBRC 13075 (assembly GCF_000367365.1). Taxonomy (GTDB): domain Bacteria; phylum Actinomycetota; class Actinomycetes; order Streptomycetales; family Streptomycetaceae; genus Streptomyces; species Streptomyces prunicolor. The sequence goes on from NZ_BARF01000086.1 coordinate 21,876, forward strand.
CCGAAGATTCGGACGGGCGCTGCTCCGTGCTCTCGAACCCGCTTTGGGCAAACGTTTTTCTGCCGGGAAAGGTAGGAAGCGGGACGAGTGCGCGTCAAGGGGTGCGCACAAGTATTTTCAATGCCGGCTCGGAACTGGCCAGCAGTCGCGAACGGTGCCAGGATGCACCCTGCAGGCATCGTCTAGGAAAAGGATTGCGCGTGACTGCCGCTCCAGGTCTTCCGTCCACCGGGCGGGCGAAGCTCGCCGACGTAGCCAGACTGGCCGGTGTCAGTGTCGGGACGGCCTCGAAGGCGCTGAACGGAGGTGGGAGGATGCGGCCGGAGACCCGGCAGCGGGTTCTGGACGCCGTCGAGGAGCTCGGCTTCCGGCCCAATCAGCACGCGCAGAGCCTGCACACCGGCCGCAGCTGGACCGTCGGGCTGATGACGACCGACGGCATCGGTCGCTTCAGCACGCCCGTCCTCCTCGGCGCCGAAGACGCGCTCGGCGCCGGAAAGATCTCCGTACTGCTGTGCGACACCCGCGGCGACGCAATCCGCGAGCAGCACCACCTGCGCAATCTCATGGACCGCCGGGTGGACGGCATCATCGTCACCGGCCGGAGGACCGACCCGCGCCCGCCGCTGAACGGCATCGAGCCGATCCCGACGGTCTACGCGCTCTCGCCGTCCACCGACCCGGACGACATCTCCGTCGTGTCCGACGACCGGAGCGGAGCGGAGCTGGCCATCGAGCACCTGCTGGCCACCGGCCGTACCCGGATCGCGCACATCTCCGGCCCGGCCCACCACGCGGCCGCCCGCGACCGCGCCCACCACACCCTCGAACTGCTCGAACGCTCCTCCCTGGGCCTCGCCACCGGCCGGGTCCACTTCGGGGAGTGGAGCGAGGCATGGGGCCGCCGCGCCGCCGAAGCGGTGCTGCGCACCGCACCGGACACGGACGCCTTCTTCTGCGGCAACGACCAGATCGCCAGAGGAGTCGCCGACGCCCTGCGCGAGAAGGGCCTGGACGTCCCGGGCCAGGCGGCGATCGTGGGGTATGACAACTGGGACGTCATGGCCCTGGCGTCCCGTCCCCCCCTCACCACGATCGACACGGACCTCCCCGAGATCGGCCGACGGGCCGCCCTCCTGCTGCTGGACGCCATCGGCTCCATGTCGGCGCCCGGCCTGCACACCGTTCCCTGCCGCCTCGTCGTCCGTGAATCCACCTGAGCCGTAGTGTGGGCCGGAGAAGGCCGGGCAGGCCGGGATCGGTCACCCGCACGATTCCCAGCCCTGCCTGGCCCAGGGACTGTCCGGCGGATCACCCCGGTGTCCCAGGGGTCTGGCGCGCTCCCCCACTGCCTTGAGGGCACGGGGACCCCCAGCGGCGTTGTCGTCGGTCGCCGACTCCCCGACCGCGTCGCAGCCCTCCTCCGCCCTGCAGCTGCGCGCACCGGACCCTGTTCACCCGGACTGATCAGTGCCGTTGGTCGAGACCGACCTGATCCGCCGCGGACAGGCCCCAGGAGCTGCTGCGGCGTGGGTCGGCACGGGACGGCCCGGCCACTTGAGAGCCGAAGTGTCCGGAGCTTCACTCCCGGGCGCCACCCTGTGACGAGGGTCGGGCCACGCCCCGCCCGAGGGACGGTGCCCCGGCCGAACACACCACGTCGGCTGCCGCCGGTCAGGACGGCATGCGCTGCTCAGCGCCCGCCTGCCGAGTTGCTCGCAGCCGCGGCCTGGGAAACCGACGAGGGCAGCCCGGCCGCGCTGTCCCTGGTACATGACCGCCGCCGACGCCGCACCGCAGCCGCGTACTCGAACGCTCCCTGAGGCACTGCCGAGAACCCCGCGGGCGAGCCCCGTCGCACCTGGCTCGCCAGAGCACTGAAGGGCTGCCCCGCCGGCCGTGGTGTGTCGGCGGGGCAGCCCCGGGAAGCTGTGGAGGCCACCGGTCACACAGCAGCGGTCGCCCCCGGTCCCGGGTTGCCGTAGTAGGCGTCGGGGCCGTGTTTGCGGGTGTAGTGGCGGGCCAGCAGGTGTGGGGGTGGCGGGGCCGCCGGGGACAGGGCCAGGGTGTTGATGGCCATTTGCGCTACGGCTTCGCAGATGATGGCGTGTTCGAGGGATGTGCGGGCGGTGGGCCCCCAGGTGAAGGGGCCGTGGTTGGCGACGAGGGCGGCCGGGACCTCGGTCGCCCGTTGGTCGTCGCCTTTCAGCAGGTCGGCGATGATCCGGCCGGTGTTGTACTCGTAGTCCTTCGCGCACTGGTCGGCGGTGAGGTCGGGGGTGCACGGGACCGGTCCGTTGAAGGTGTCGGCGTGGGTGGTGCCCAGGACCGGTATGTCACGGCGGGCCTGGGCGAAGGCGACGGCGTGGGTGGAGTGGGTGTGGGTGATGCCGCCGATGGAGGGGAAGGCGAGGTAGAGGCAGCGGTGGGTCCGTCAGCCCACCTGCGCGGTCGCCGAGCTGGCCGATCGGCTGGTCCAGCTTGTCGGCCACGAAGCCGGCGAAGCCGGGGTTGAGCGCGGCCAGGTAGTCGGGGGAGGGGTAACTGCCGTCCTGGTACTGGCCCTTGTAACCGGCGGTGCACGCGTTGCGGACATACATGCCGGACAGCCGCCAGACGATCCAGTCGGCGGCCTCGATCCAGCACTCGGTCAACGCGTAGAGCTCGGGGTCCTCTTCGAGGAGTTGCAGGGCCTTGGCGAACTCCCACTCCGAGGAGATCTTCCCGCCGTACCGCTGCAGCCAGGGCTCCTTGCGGGCGGCGGCCAGGGCGGTGATGCGGTCGGCCTGGGCCTGCGCCGCGTGGTGACGCCAGAGCTTGACGTACGCGTGCGGGCGGCCGGCGAGGTCCGGGAGTTCGCACAAGGGGGTGCCGTCGGCGAGGACCGGGAGGACCGTGCACGCGGTGAAATCGGTACCGATACCGACGACCTGGTCCGGCCGGACACCCGAGCGGGCCAGCGCCTCGGGTACGGCGATACGCAGCACGTCGACGTAGTCCGAGGGGACCTGGAGCGCCCAGTCGGGCGGCAGCGGCGTCCCGTCGGGCAGCGCCCGGTCGAGGACGGCGTGGGTGTACGGGTGCTCGGCGACGGCCAGTTCGGCGCCGTCAGCGACACGAACCACCACGGCCCGCCCGGACAACGTCCCGAAGTCGACTCCGATGACGAAGGTGTCGGGACTCGTCAATCCATCGTGTTCTGCCTGCACCGGCTGTCCTTAGTGCTTCTCGAAGGTCTGTGGCGAATGGACCGTATTGTTTGACATATCGAACGCTGTTCGTAATAGCGAACGCGCGGCCCGTCAGTTGACAACCATGGAGAGTCACACCCGTCACACGACAACGAACCGCGACCGATGGGTGGCCGCGAACGAATCACCCCACGGCGACACCATGCCGCAGGCACACGCCTGCGTCACCGTTGAGAAAATGATTGCTCACCTTCGCTGCGCCATGTTGACCCGTCCGGATCTCCGCGTAAACTCCCCTACACCCCACCGATCCGAACGACCCACCCCCGCACACCGCCCCCACCTACGAAGGTCGCGCTCAAGCTGGGAAAACACAGGGGTCGTGACGTGCATCACGCGGACAGGACCGGCGTGTGGCGCCACCGGGGCCCGAACTTGCCCACGAAACCGAGCAGGCGCAATGCCTCCGATGAGAGAGAAACCCTTTTCTCGCTCCACCAGTCCCTCGCAAGGTGTCGGCCCAGCGCCAGCCACTCGACATCCAGGTTCCAGCGTTCTCGTCGACAACAGGGCATTCGAGGAACCCGCGCTGCCGTTCGACCAGGGCGGACCACCGACACGCAGGGTGCAACCCACACCGCGCCGCCTCCCCGAACAGAACCGAAAGGGCGTCCGGCAGCAGTGCGAGCCCACTGGGCTTCCAACTCCGTCAACCGACACGAGCGCGAAACAGCCGAAAGGTCATTCGCACAGAGTGGCGGGCATCGGCCGCTCATCACGGCAGGCCAACCCGCCCACCGGCCCCTTCCGGGATATCCGACCAACAGGAACCAGCGGCTCCGCACAGAGCGTCGCCTGCTCTCGGCGCTCCATCGACACGTGCCACCTTGACAGGGCCTGACCTGCCCGACAGGCCACCTGACACCCCATCAGAACGAGCGTCATTTCAACGTCCGGATATCGCCCGCAACGCCCGCACCACACATCATGCGCGCACGCAAAGCAGCAGGTCAGGAGCCCTTCGCGGCCGGTTCAAGAATCGCGACGCACTCCATGTGATGCGTCATCGGAAACACGTAGACGGCTCCACGAACCGCCCGCTCTGCGCCTTACCATGCACCCCGTGGCGCACCTTGACCGGGTCAAAGTGCGCCACGACCCCCGTCAAGCACCCTGGGTCCCCAAGTGGTCCCCGAGAATAGTCGAAGGGCCGCTTCAGATCTCCTCTGAAGCGACCCCTGACCTGCGACTTCG
>NZ_BARF01000085.1 GCF_000367365.1 Streptomyces prunicolor NBRC 13075
CCGCCCTCGCACCACCGCCCCCGCCTCCACCCGCACCCCTCACCCTCGACTACGTAGGCTCCGGACCCCCCACCTACGACGCCGAGCCCACCGCTCTCCCGCTCGCCGACCCGGACGAGCTCGACGATCTGGTCGCGGACACCGTGTTGGACGGGGCGCGGTACGGGACGAGCACGATCAGGGCCGCTTCCGTGCGGGGGGACTCCGCGAGGTTCCGGGGGGAGCCGCGGCGGGACTCGTTGCTGACCGCGCGGTTCGGGGTCGGGGAGCAGGCGTTGGTGCTGGTGGCGATGGCGACCGGGGCCCGGGCCACGCCGGGGGCGCATCGGGCCGCCGCCGAGGCCTGTGACTGGATCGCGCGGGCCGTGGGCCGGAGTCACGCGCGGCTCTCCGAGGACATAAGGGCTGCTCGGCGCGGGGACCTGAAGTCCGGGCTGCACCGGCTCACCGACCGCAGCCTCGGCAAGCTCCGCGCCAGCGCCGCCGAACAGGGCATCGATCCGGAGGAGTACTCGGCCGGGCTGCGGTGTCTCCTCCTTCCCGCGCATCCGGAGTGCCGTACCCGCGTCTTCTTCGGCGTCGGGCCCGGCGGGCTCTTCCGGTTGCGGGACGGGGAGTGGCAGGACATCGAGCCCGCCGTCGGCGACCTGAGCGGCGAGGCCGTCGTCGGGTTCGGGTCGCAGCCCACCGAGACGCCCCAGGGCGACCGGCTCACCATGGACCTCGGCATCCCGACGCCCCCGAGCCCGTACGAACCCGCCCCCGAACCGCCCCGCGAACCCTTCCGCTTCCGTGCCTCCGTCGCCCGCCCGGGGGACGCGCTCCTCATGTGCACCGGCGGGCTGGCCGAGCCCCTGCGCGGCGAGCCCGAGCTGTCCGCGCATCTGGCGGGGCGGTGGTCCGGTACCACCCCGCCCGGTCTCGCCGCGTTCCTCGCCGACACCCAAGTGCGGGTCAAGGGTTATGCCGACGACCGCACGGCCGCCGCTGTTTGGGAGGCGTGAGCGCCCGGGCTGTGAATTCATGGAACCCAGAGGGATCCGCAGGACACCGGAAACCGAAGGGCACGCGAGAACCATGGCCAAGCAGAACGTTGCCGAACAGTTCGTCGACATCCTCGTCCGCGCCGGAGTCAAACGCCTCTACGGCGTCGTCGGCGACAGCCTCAACCCGGTCGTCGACGCGATCCGCCGCAACTCCGCCATCGACTGGATCCACGTACGGCACGAGGAGACCGCCGCCTTCGCCGCCGGCGCCGAAGCGCAGATAACCGGGAAGCTCGCGGCCTGCGCCGGCTCCTGCGGCCCCGGCAACCTGCATCTCATCAACGGCCTCTACGACGCCCACCGCTCCATGGCCCCGGTCCTCGCCCTCGCCTCGCAGATCCCGTCCAGCGAGATCGGTCTCGGCTACTTCCAGGAGACCCACCCCGACCGGCTCTTCCAGGAGTGCAGTCACTACAGCGAACTCATCTCCAACCCGAAGCAGATGCCCCGGCTGCTCCAGACCGCCATCCAGCACGCGGTGGGGCAGAGCGGCGTGAGTGTCGTCTCGCTCCCGGGCGACATCGCCTCCGAGCCCGCCCCGGACAAGGCCGCCGAGACCGCCCTCGTCACCTCCCGGCCCTCCGTCCGGCCCGGCGACGCCGAGATCGAGAAGCTCGTCGAGATGATCGACGCGGCGGAGAAGGTCACCCTGTTCTGCGGCAGCGGCACCGCCGGTGCGCATGCCGAGGTGATGGAGTTCGCCGAGAAGATCAAGTCCCCGATCGGACACGCCCTGCGCGGCAAGGAATGGATTCAGTACGACAACAAGTTCGATGTTGGAATGAGTGGGTTGCTCGGTTACGGCGCCGCCTACGAAGCCACCCACGAGTGCGACCTGCTGATCCTCATCGGCACCGACTTCCCGTACAACGCCTTCCTCCCCGACGACGTGAAGATCGCCCAGATCGACGTACGGCCCGAACACCTCGGCCGGCGCTCCAAGTTGGACCTCGCGGTGTGGGGCGACGCGAAGGAGACGCTGCGCTGTCTCACCCCGCGGGTGAAGCCGAAGGGGGACCGGAAGTTCCTCGACCGGATGCTCAAGAAGCACGCCGACGCGCTGGAAGGGGTCGTCAAGGCGTACACGCGGAAGGTCGAGAAGCACGTTCCGATCCATCCGGAGTACGTGGCCGCCGTGGTCGACGAACTCGCCGACGAGGACGCCGTGTTCACCGTCGACACGGGCATGTGCAATGTCTGGGCCGCCCGCTACATCACGCCCAACGGGCGCCGCCGCATCATCGGTTCGTTCTCGCACGGCTCGATGGCGAACGCGCTGCCGATGGCGATCGGCGCCCAGTTCACCGACACCGAGCGGCAGGTCGTGTCGATGTCCGGTGACGGCGGATTCTCCATGCTGATGGGTGACTTCCTCACCCTCGTCCAGTACGACCTGCCGGTGAAGGTCGTACTGTTCAACAACTCCTCCCTGGGCATGGTCGAGTTGGAGATGCTGGTCGCCGGACTCCCGTCGTACGGCACCACCAACAAGAACCCCGACTTCGCCGCCGTGGCGCGCGCCTGCGGTGCCTACGGTGTGCGGGTCGAGAAGCCCAAGGACCTCGAAGGCGCCCTGAAGGCGGCCTTCAAGCACAACGGGCCTGCTCTCGTGGACGTCGTCACCGACCCCAACGCGCTGTCCATCCCGCCGAAGATCAGCGCCGAGATGGTCACCGGGTTCGCGTTGTCGGCCTCAAAGATCGTGCTGGACGGGGGAGTTGGGCGGATGCTCCAGATGGCCCGCTCCAACATCCGCAACATGCCCCGGCCTTAGACCCGTCGGGGCCTAACTGTCGTACGGTGCCCAGCCGTTCGACGAGTACCAGAGGTGCCGCAGGCCCTTGATGCCGCTCGTGCGGAACGGCTTGCCGTGGTCGTCGATCCGGAGGGTGCCGGTGCGGCCCTGGGAGGACCAGTCGAGTTCCAGGTACCAGCGGCAGTCGCAGGTCTGGGTCCGCGCCTTGACCAGGAGCACCTCGGGGTCCTGCGCGGAGACCCGGTACGGCAGGTGCACGGCCGGGACCGGCGTCCCCAGGGTGCTCCCGGCGACCGGGCGCGCCTGCGGGTGATCGGCGTCCAGATCCACGCCGAAGTAGCGGGGGCTGACCTCGCCGCCGCAGCCCTGGTCCATGGCGTACGCGGTGCCGTGGGCCGGGGCTGCCCTGCCGACGACGTGTACGCGCAGCGCCTCCAGGACCACCGCCGTGGATGTCCGGCCCTGCACCGAGATCTCGACGTTCGTGTCCCGCCCGTGCACCGCGTGCTGTTGCGCCGCCCAGATCCCGGCGTCCTCCTGGGCCGGGGGCCGCGGAACCTGGGCGGGTGACTTGTCGACGACGTAGTCATGGCTGCAATGGAGGTCCCACACCTGGGAGTTGGCGGTCCAGGCGAGGGGAGCGGGGAGAGCGGAAGGGGTGGCCTTCGCCGTGGCGCCGGCCTTGGACTTGGACTCGGCCGTGTCGTGCGTGGACACCGCCGACAGGGTGCCCCACACCGCGAGCACCGCACACACCGCGGCGGCGGTGAGCGGGAGCCGTCGTCGGTACCAGGGCGATCGGACGGCGGGCTCAGGAGCCGCGTCCGGAACCGGGACCTGAACCGGAACCGGGACCTGAACCGGAACCGGAGCCGGAGCCGGGCTCTCCACCGGCGGCTCCGCATCCCGCCTCCGCTGTCGCGCCGCGACCGCCAGGATCCAGTACCGGTGCAGCTCCAGCCGTTCCTCCGGTGTCGCCCCGCACAGCGCAGCGAAGCGTTCGACGGGGGCGAAGTCGAGGGGGACCGCCTCGCCCACGCAGTAGCGGTGCAGGGTCGACGCGTTCATGTTCAGGCGGCGGGCCAGCTGGCTGTAGCTGCGGTCCGTGCGTGCCTTCAGGCGCCGTAGCAGCGCCGCGAACTCCTCGACGTCCTTGTCGTTGGCCTCGCCCGACACCATCGCTCCCGTGCGTGTCGCGTCCCAGGACGGCATCCCAGAGACTCCCTATATCAGGAGGTCAGGAGGGGTGGGACGGTTCCACCGTTGCGGGGTTGGTGTCGGTCATTGCGGTCGCCGCCGCCGAACGCCGAAGCTCGGTCCGACCACAGCACGGCATCGACCCGAACGGGGAAACACACGTGAACAGCAAGAAGGCCACGCGCCGCACCGCCCTCGCCGCCGGCCTCGCCCTCGCCCTCGGGCTGGGCCTGGCGGCCCAGGCCTCCGCCGGCGCCCCGCGCACCGTGAGCGGTTCGCCGGACGACAACATCACCCGCATCGCCGACTTCTACGGCGCCTACGTCGACGCCGAGAGCGACCTCGACAGCGGTGGCGGCAAGCTGGCCACGGAGCTGCGGAACTACTACCTCACCCCCGCCTACCTGAAGGAGCTGAAGGCCTGGGAGGCGAAGAACCACGCGGACGGCGTCCTCCAGGCGCAGAACACCCCGATGAGCTGGAAGGTCACCGACAACGGCACCGCCGACTACACCGAGGCCACCGTCACCCTCACCTGGGGCGGCGGGGACACCACGAAGCTGGTCGTCGACATGACCCGCACGACCCACAAGATCTTCCACATCGGTACGAAGGGAATCGGCGGCAAGTAAGCCCCGTAGAGGAGCTGTTCGCGGTTCCTGAGCGGCTGATTCCGGCCAGTTTCGCGGAGCGTGGGCTTCGAAGGAGGTCCGGGGGGACCAATCGCCCCACGCCTTCGCGGACTACGGCCGGATCGGCAGCCGCGCATCGGCAGTCGGTTCGATCGCCGGTGGTCAGGACGTCACGGGGTGTCTGGTCCCGACGCCGGGAGCCATGACACCCCGGAGGGGAACGCCCCGACCGCCCCACCCGCGCCGCATGCTCCGTACCGTGGCCGTTCGACCGTACGGACGGCAGCGCCCCCGAAACCTCCGCCCCGCCGGACCCGGCGCAACTGTGGCCGAACACCCGGTCGTTGACGATTCGACATGACTGCCCTGTTCCCGACGAGGGCATGGATCCCCGTGAACATGTTCGAGCAGGAGGGAACCGGAAACCGGCGTGCAGGCGGGGGTCATGAAAAGGCAAGCACGAGGGGGCGGTCCCATGGCGATCGGGGCCTCCTCGGCGAAAGCGGCGGAGGACAAGGCCGACAGCGCCACGGAACCGGCGCAGCCGCCTCAACTGAGGCGCAGACTCGGACGCGCGGACCTGCGGGCGGTGCCCGAGGCGCGCAGAGCGTTGCGTGAACTGCTACGGCACTGGGGGAGGCCGGGACGATCGGAGATAGCGGAGCTGCTCACGAGTGAACTCGTCACCAACGCGCTGATCCACACCGACCACGACGCCGTGCTCACGGCGACCGTGGGACCCGGTGGACTGCGCGTGGAGGTACGGGACTTCGTGGCCCGCAGGCCCCGACTGCGCGTACCGGACGCCGACGACGGTACGCACGGGCGGGGCCTGTTCCTGGTGCAGTCCCTCGCGGACGCCTGGGGAGTGTCGGCCCACGGGGTGGGCAAGTCCGTCTGGTTCGAGCTGGATTCGGACGCGGCATGAGCGAGACGACGGGCCCGGCATGAGCAACGGGACGGGGGCGGAGTCCAGTTGGACTTCGCCCCCGTCCCGATGTCGCCCGGTCCCGGATCCAGGTTCTCAGCCCTCGGCTCAGCCGAACTGCTGCTCCAGGTCCTTGAGCTTGCGCTCCAGGGAGTCGAGGCGCGGCAGGGCCATCGTGTCGTCCTCGGCGGTGAGGTCGACGGTTATCGGGTCAGATGCCCCGCGGACTGGCTGGAGTGAGGGACGCGTGCGAACCGGCAGCTGTTCCGGCGTCGATAGAGCAGGCTCCGCGGATGCTTGACCGGAGCCGCGCTCCAGGGCCTGCGGTTCCGGCGAACGGCCGCCGCCCCGGCCCATGAGGCCGCGCTGGCCCCGGCTTATGGCCTTGAGCTGGGCCCGCTCGATGCGCTGCTGGTCGCGGCGGCGCAGTCGGGTCTCCTCCTTCTTCGCCTTGTCCTCGCGCACCTCGTCGACCGCCTCGTCCAGGCTGCGCACGTTCTCCAGGAGCATCAGCGACCAGGCGCTGTAGGTCTCGCGGGGGGCCCGCAGCCAGCGGACGATACGGATCTGCGGCAGCGGACGCGGCACCAGACCCTGCTCGCGCAGCGCGGCCCGTCGGGTCTGCTTCAGCGCGCGGTCGAAGAGGACCGCGGCCGACAGCGACATGCCGGAGAAGAACTGCGGAGCGCCCGCGTGGTCGATGCCCCTGGGCGCGTGCACCCAGTTGAACCAGGCGGCCGCGGCCGCGAACGTCCACACGAGTATGCGCGAGCCGAGGGCCGCGTCACCGTGGCTGGCCTCACGCACGGCGAGGACGGAGCAGAACATGGCCGCGCCGTCGAGGCCGAACGGGACCAGGTACTCCCAGCCGTCGGTCAGGCCGAGGTTCTCCTGGCCGAAGCCGACCAGTCCGTGGAAGGAGAGTGCCGCGGCGACCGCCGCACAGCAGAACAGGAGGACGTAGGAGGCGATGCCGTATATGGCCTCCTTGCGCCTGCGGCGCTCCTCCGTGCGCTCCCACGAGTCGTCTTTCGCGTGCTCCCCGCCGGACCGCTTGCTCCGCGCGAGCACCGCAACCGCCGCCAGCATGCCCAGGAGCAGTACGGCGCCGGGAAGCAGCCAGTTAAGCGATATGTCGGTCAGTCTCATCTGGGGTCCCTTGCATTGGGATAGGGCGTAACGCCCGCCATAGTGGCCCAATCCCAACGGCCCTCAGGCGTTTTCGGGGCAAGAGGCCGCCAAGGAGGTGCAAGGGGATGCCCAGGGCGGCTTTCTGCTCGAACTGCCGCTTGAGGGGCGGGAGTTGAGTTCGAATAAGACTACCCGTACGGGTGGTTCCACGGAAAGTTCCTGCGGCAAGTGAGGAAGTTGTGAAGCACCTGTAACCGGACGGACGCCTTGTTCGCGGCTGATCCTAGCGGGCCCCGAGTGGAGCGTGTGACTGAGGGTCCCTCAACTCACGGCTGTGGCCAGCAGCTTGGTGACCCGCTCCGTCTCGCAGGTGCGCGGACAGGTCGCGCACGCGTCCTCGGCGTCCAGCGTGTAGTACATACAGCAACTGGCCCGGTCCCGGGTGGACAGCGCCTCGCCGTTCGGCCCGGTCACCTCGCGGAACGCGGCCGAACCGACGTACGGCTTGGTCGCACCCGGCAGCAGCCGCTCCAACTCCCGTACGGCGCGCGGCTGTTCGCCGAAGAGATCGGCGACGTACCAGATGCCCTCGACGACCTCGTCGGTCGCCATGCCCCACAGGGCGCGGCCCCGCCGACGCATCCGCGGGCCGAAGCCGGCCAGGACCGGCTCCATGTGCTCGGCCACCGCGGCCCGCACCTCCGCCCGCAGCGCCTCCTCGTCCGGGACCACCCGCGCGCCGGGCAGCAGCGCGGCCGGGTCGCCGGGCAGGCAGGCGAAGGCGTCGGTGCGGACGGCCAGCCGGCCCATGTCGAAGCCCGCGGCCGTGCGGTCGTAGGAGACGTGGGTCACGGGGAGGCGGGGGACGCGGCGGTGCAGGAACCACGGGACGGTGAACAGGAGGACGACCGGCCAGGCGTAGTGGTGCAGGCCGAAGGTGGCTATCACGTCCGGGCGGCCCCGGCGGCCGTGGTCGCGCAGGACCTGGGCGTCGTCCCTGGCCAGGAATGACTCCAGGCCCGCGCCGCCCTCCGCGAGCGCGGCGGCCGAGACCCAGCCGCCGCCGGTCGGGATCGGTTGCTCCGGAGTGAGTTCGGTGATCGCGAGCCCGGGGATGACCTCGGTGAGGCGGGCGTACGCGTCCGCTACGGCCGAAGAAGGCAAGGGCATGCCGGGACCACCGATTCGCCGTTGGTTTAAAGGTAAGGCTTACCTTACCCATCACTTCAGTAATTTGAACTAGTCCGATCTGCGCCTAAGGTGCTTGACGGACGAGTAACAAGACGCCGTAATGACCCCAAGTACCGACACGTCCGGAGGAGGACCCGTGAAGCAGGGCACGCAGGCTTCCGCCGGGACGGGTGTTCCGGACCCGCGTATGTCACGAGGGGCCTGGGTGCCGCCGCAGCAGCGCGCCGCCGATGTGGACCGGGACCGGTCGCTCGGGGACGGCGCCGGTGCGGTGCGCGGTGAGCACACGCACAGCGAGACGCCGTCCCCCACTCTCGGCTTCGCTCGAGCGGGGGGACCCCCATCGCGGCCCCGTGCGGTCGTCCAGCGTTCCTCCGTGCGCGGTCAGATACTCGACGCGCTGCGCACCGCGCTCGTCGGCGGCGAACTGACCCCCGGCGAGGTCTACTCCGCGCCCGCGCTCGGCGAGCGGTTCGGCGTCTCCGCCACCCCCGTCCGCGAGGCCATGCAGCAACTCGCCGCCGAGGGTGCCGTCGAGGTCGTACCGAACCGGGGTTTCCGCGTGATCGAGCGCGGCGCCCGCGAACTCGCCGAACTGGCCGAGATCCGCGCCCTGATCGAGGTGCCGGTGATGCTCCGGCTCGCCCGCACCGTGCCCGCCGCCCGCTGGGCCGACCTGCGTCCGCTGGCCGAGGGGACCGTCCGCGCCGCGTCCTCCGGGTGCCGGGCGACGTACGCCGAGTCCGACCGGGCCTTCCACTGCGCCCTCCTCTCCCTCTCCGGGAACGAGCAGCTCGTCCACATCGCCGAGGACCTGCACCGGCGCGCCCAGTGGCCGCTGGTCGGCGGCCCCGTCACCCGCGGACGGGCCGACCTCGCGGCGGACGCGGCCGAACACCTCGCGCTCCTGGAGGCCTTGGTCGCGGGGGAGTGGGACGTGGCGCAGTCACTGGTGCGGGAGCACTTCGCGGGAGCCGCGTGAATCCGAATATGTGACTCCGGTCACGAGCGGGTCCGGGTCCGGCCACCGAGAGCCTCGCCGGGAACCCTCCCGACCGGCGGTGACGTGCCCCACGGAAAGGGACGACCGTTCCGCGGGGGAGAGCGCCGATGTTTCCGAATCCGGGTCAGCAGGCCGCCCAACAGGCCGCGCGGCGGGGCGCCGAGCAGTCGGCACGACAGGCGGCACAGGACGGGATGCGCGCCGCGCAGGCGGGAGCCCGCCGCAGCCACTCACGCTCGGGCCGCGGCGGCAGCCTCCTGTCCTTCCTCCTGCTCGTCGCCGTCGGGGTGTTGGTCGCCCGCGACCCCGAACTCCGGTCATCAGTCCTGCAGTTCGTCCACCACATCGTGAACGTCGTGCAGAACCGGACCGAGGGCTCCTGACCTACGCCGTCGCCGCGAGGGAAGCGAGTGCCGGTGCCGGACCGACGGCGGGTGATCTACGCGGTGGCCGCCCCCGGCGTCGGCACCGCCAACTGCCGTGCCAGCCACGTCGGTACGCCCCCGAGCAGCCGGAAAAGGCGCCGGGCCTCCTCGCGCAACCGGGACGCCTCCGGCTCGGCCTCCGCGTCCGCGAGCGAGGCGAGAGCCGGTGCCGTGCCGACGAGGTAGCCCAACTCCTCCCGGATCCGCAGGGATTCGGCGAAGCCGTGCCGGGCCTCCGCCAACTCCCCGTCCCGCAGGGCCAGTCCGGCCAGGTGGCGATGGGTGAACGACAGCAGCAGCGGGTCGGCCTGGTCGGCGGCCCCCGCGTGCGCACGCCGGTACGCGGCCCGCGCGGCCTGCGGCGAACGGGCCAGGTTCTCCGCGACCAGCCCCCGCCGGAAGTCCAGCAGCGCCCGCCCCGCACCGTCCGGCGGGATCAGCGCCGCCGCCCGCCCGAGCGCGGCCCGCGCCTCGTCGGCCCGGTCGCGCACCGAGTGCAGGGTGGCCGCGTAGGCGAGGTACCCGCGCTCGCAGGCCGCCGCGCCCCGCTCGTCGTCACTGTGGGCCAGCGCCTCCGCCGTACGCAGCGCGTCGTCGGCGTCCTCCCAGCCCTGCTCGGTGTAGAGACACCGCTCCACGAGCAGCGCGGTCCGCTGGAGGGCCGGTGCCGCGGTGTCGGGCCGCAGCAGCGCCGCCGCGTCGACCCAGCAGGCCCGCGAGCGCAGCCGCCACACCGCGGTCTGGAGGGGATCGTCACCAGCGGTCGTTCCGTTACCGGACATGGCGGAATGCGCCACGTTGCCCTCCCCGAGCACACCATTGAGCTGTTGAGTGGTGGCCGCATCTCAGCACGGATCGGGCGGCCCGGCCAAGAGGGTGGGTGAAAGAATTCACAAAGTCGTGGGATCTTCGGGTCAGCTCATCCGCAGTGCCAGGAAGAAATCCAGCTTGTCCTCAAGGCGCGAGAGGTCCCGACTCGTCAACTGCTCGATCCTGCCGACCCGGTAGCGCAACGTGTTGACGTGCAGGTGCAGCCGGCTCGCACAGCGCGTCCAGGAACCGTCGCACTCCAGGAACGCCTCCAGCGTCGGAATCAGCTCCGCGCGGTGCCGGCGGTCGTAGTCCCGCAGCGGGTCGAGCAGCCGCGCGGTGAACGCCCGCCGCACGTCGTCCGGCACGAACGGCAGCAGCAGCACGTGCGAGGCCAGCTCCTGGTGCCCCGCCGCACACACCCGCCCGGGCCTGGCGGCGGCCACCCGTCTCGCGTGCCGCGCCTCCTCCAGCGCCCCGCGCAGCCCCTCCGCCGAGTGCACCGCCGCGCTCACCCCGAGCGTGACCCGCCCGTCGTCGTCGAGCCCGGCCGACAGCGGATCCCGTACGGCCGCCAGCAGCACGTCCGCGTGGATCCCGGACTCGGAGCCGTCGTGCTCCGCCGACACCGCGGGCAGCGGTACGAGCGCGATCGCCTCGTCGCCCGAGTGGGCCACGGCGATCCGGTCGGAAGGCTCGGGGCCGGTCGCCAGCGGGTCGACCAGGATCTCCTCCAGGAGCGATTGCGCGACCGGGCCCGCCTCGATGTCCGCGCCGTCCCACTCGACCCGGGCCACGACCACCTGCCAGTGCGGGGCCGCGCCGAGCCCGGGCAGCAGGACAGGAGCGGCGACCCGTAGCCGCGCGGCGATCTCGGACGGCGCGGCACCCGTCTGGACCAGCTCCAGGACCTCCTGCGCAAGCCGTCTGCGGACCGTGCGCGCCGCGTCCCGCCGGTCCCGCTCGACGGCGATCAGCTGCGTGACTCCCTGGAGCAGGTCGAGCCGCTCGTCCGGCCAGTCCCCGGCATCCGCTTCGACCGCGAGCAGCCAGTCCGACAGCACCGTCTCGCGCACGTCCCGCGAGCCCTGCGCGGACCGCCCGCCGCCACGGATCGGGAAGAGCGAGTACGTCGAGCCGCCCAGCGCCAGCCGGTGCGGTCCCCGGCGGCCCGTGCGGGCGGCGGCCAGCTGCTCGGCGGCCAGCTTCGCGCACACGTCGACGGGCAGCGCGGGCCCCGACACCTTCGAACCCGCGATGAGCCGCCCGGTCGGCGACAGTACCCACGCCCGCAGATCCAGGTCCGAGCCGAGCAGGTCCAGCACCACGTCCGGGCCGCCCCCTGCGGGGCCCGAGGTCATCATCCGGCGGTGCCGGTCCACCACGGCCGCGAGATCACCGGCCCGCTCACCGGACACCTGCCGTACGACATGCTCGGTGATCGTCGCGAACGCCACCGACTCGTTGACCGCGAACAGCGGCAGCCGGTGCCGGGCGCAGGCGGCTATGAGGTCGTCCGGGACGGCGCCCAGCTCGGCCTCGCCGGCGGCCAGCGCGGCCACCCCGGCGGAGACCAGGAGCCGTACGAACGGCTCGGTGTCGGAGGCGTTCCGGCGCCAGGCCAGACCGGTCAGGACCAGCTCGCCGCCCGAGAGGTAGCGGGTGGGGTCGCGCAGGTCGGTGGTCATCACCCCGCGGACCGTGCGATCCAGCTCGTCCTCGCCGCCGAGCAGCCGCAGCCCCAGCGCATCGGTGTCCAGGAGTGCGCGCAGCCGCATCGCCGTCGCCGCCGTTCTTTGTCTAGAAAACTACGATGAACCAAGAGGTGCTGTGGGTGCGGGGCTGTTTCCCACGTTTCCACAGGGAATCGGAGGGGTTACTGATGGCCTCTGTTCATATGAATCTACAAGATGCCCGCCCTGGCCAGCCAACTCCTTCATGGTTTCCGTGACTGACCCGCTCCGCGCACGGCGCTGTGTACTGACCTCACGCTGCATTAACAGCACATGAACGAGCCGGACCCGCCGCACACGAACTGGCTTGATCCGTACGACCCACGAGACGAAGAAGAGAGCCGGTCATGGACTTCCTTCGCCCCGCCAGCTGGGAGGAGGCGCTCGCCGCGAAGGCCGAGCACCCCACCGCAGTACCGATCGCGGGCGGCACCGATGTGATGGTCGAGATCAACTTCGACCACCGCCGGCCCGAGTACCTCCTCGACCTGAACCGCATCGGCGATCTCTACGAATGGGAGGTCGGCGCCGACAGCGTGCGGCTCGGGGCCTCGGTCCCGTACACCCGGATCATGGAGAACCTGCGCGGCGAGCTGCCGGGCCTCTCCCTCGCCTCGCACACGGTCGCCTCCCCGCAGATCCGCAACCGCGGCGGCGTCGGCGGCAACCTCGGCACCGCCTCCCCGGCCGGCGACGCCCACCCCGCGCTCCTCGCGGCCGGCGCCGAGGTCGAGGCCGAGTCGGTGCGCGGCACGCGGCTCATCCCGATCGACGAGTTCTACACCGGCGTGAAGCGCAACGCGCTCGCGCCCGACGAGCTGATCAGGGCCGTGCACATCAAGAAGGCGGACGGCCCGCAGCAGTACTCCAAGGTCGGCACCCGCAACGCCATGGTCATCGCCGTCTGCGCCTTCGGCCTCGCCCTCCACCCCGCCACCCGCACGGTCCGCACCGGCATCGGTTCGGCCGCGCCGACCCCCGTCCGGGCGAAGGCCGCCGAGGAATTCCTGAACGCGGCGCTCGACGAGGGCGGCTTCTGGGAGAGCGGGAAGATCATCACGCCGTCGGTCGCCAAGCAGTTCGCGGACCTGTGCGCCGCCGCCTGCAATCCGATCGACGACGTCCGGGGCACCGCCAGCTACCGCCGGCACGCGGTCGGCATCATGGCCCGCCGCACCCTGACCTGGACCTGGGAGTCCTATCGCGGCACCGCCGCCCCCACGGAGGGAGTCGCCTGATGCGCGTCAATTTCACGGTCAACGGCCGCCGGCAGGAAGCGGACGACGTGTGGGAGGGCGAGAGCCTCCTGTACGTCCTGCGCGAGCGGATGGGGCTGCCCGGCTCCAAGAACGCCTGCGAGCAAGGTGAGTGCGGCTCCTGCACGGTCCGCCTCGACGGCATCCCGGTGTGTTCCTGTCTCGTCGCCGCCGGTCAGGTCGAGGGCCGCGAGGTCGTCACGGTCGAGGGGCTCGCGGACTACGCCAAGCAGCGCGCGGAACACGGAAGTTGCGGAACGGGCGCCTGCGGTACGTCAGTTGACGAGGCCAAGGGCTGGCAGGCGAAACCGCTCGACTCGCAGACCGGCGAGGGCACCCAACTCGCCCCCATCCAGCAGGCGTTCATCGACGCCGGCGCCGTCCAGTGCGGCTTCTGCACCCCCGGGCTCCTCGTCGCCGCCGACGAGATGCTGGAGCACAACCCGACCCCGAGCGACGCGGACATCCGCGAGGCGCTCTCGGGCAACCTGTGCCGCTGCACCGGCTACGAGAAGATCATGGACGCGGTACGCCTGGCGGCCGCCCGGCAGGGAGAGGCGGTCTGACATGTCTGACATCTCCGCAAAAGGCGCCCCCATCGGCACTCCCACCAAGGTCACCCAGGGTTCGCAGACCAAGGGCGGCATCGGCGAGTCCACGCTCCGCCCGGACGGCACCCTCAAGGTCACCGGCGAGTTCGCGTACTCCTCCGACATGTGGCACGAGGACATGCTCTGGGGCCAGATCCTGCGCTCCACGGTCGCCCACGCCGAGATCGTCTCCATCGACACCGTCGAGGCGCTGAAGACCCCGGGCGTCTATGCCGTCATGACCTACGACGACCTCCCGACCGACGTGAAGAACTACGGCCTGGAGATCCAGGACACCCCGGTCCTCGCGCACGGCAAGGTCCGCCACCACGGCGAGCCGGTCGCGATCGTCGCCGCCGACCACCCGGAGACGGCCCGCCGCGCCGCCGCGAAGATCAAGGTCGAGTACCGCGAACTCCCGGTCATCACCGACGAGTTGTCCGCGACCGCGCCGGACGCGATCCTCATCCACGAGGGCCGCGACGACCACCACATCGGCCATGTCCCGCACCCGAACATCGTGCACCGTCAGCCGATCATTCGCGGCGACGTGGCGGCGGCCCGCGAGCGCGCCGACTTCATCGTCGAGGGCGAGTACACCTTCGGCATGCAGGACCAGGCGTTCCTCGGCCCCGAGTCCGGTCTCGCGGTCCCGGCCGAGGACGGCGGTGTCGACCTCTACATCGCCACTCAGTGGCTGCACTCCGACCTGCGTCAGATCGCCCCCGTGCTCGGCCTGCCCGAGGACAAGGTCCGGATGACGCTGTCCGGCGTCGGCGGCGCGTTCGGCGGTCGCGAGGACCTGTCGATGCAGATCCACGCCTGCCTGCTGGCCCTGCGCACCGGTAAGCCCGTCAAGATCGTCTACAACCGCTTCGAGTCCTTCTTCGGCCACGTCCACCGCCACCCCGCCAAGCTCTACTACGAGCACGGCGCGACGAAGGACGGCAAGCTCACCCACCTCAAGGCGAGGATCGTCCTGGACGGCGGCGCCTACGCCTCCGCCTCCCCGGCGGTCGTAGGAAACGCCTCGTCGCTCGGTGCCGGACCGTACGTCATCGACGACGTCGACATCGAGGCCATCGCCCTCTACACCAACAACCCGCCCTGCGGCGCGATGCGCGGTTTCGGCGCGGTCCAGGCGTGCTTCGCCTACGAGGCCCAGATGGACAAGCTCGCCGACAAGGTGGGCATGGACCGGGTCGCGTTCCGTCAGCTCAACGCGATGGAGCAGGGCACGATCATGCCGACCGGGCAGCCGGTCGACTCCCCGGCGCCGGTCGCCGAACTCCTGCGCCGCGTCAAGGCGATGCCCATGCCGCCCGAGCAGCAGTGGCTCGCGGCCGGAGAGGCCGCCGACGTACGGCAGTTGCCCGGCGGCCTGTCCAACACCACGCACGGCGAAGGCGTCGTGCGAGGCGTCGGCTACGCGGTCGGCATCAAGAACGTCGGCTTCTCCGAGGGCTTCGACGACTACTCAACGGCCAAGGTCCGTATGGAGGTTGTCGGCGGCGAGGCGGTGGCCACCGTGCACACCGCGATGGCGGAAGTCGGCCAGGGCGGAGTCACCGTCCACGCGCAGATCGCCCGCACCGAGCTGGGCGTCACCCAGGTGACGATCAACCCGGCGGACACGCAGGTGGGTTCGGCGGGTTCGACGTCGGCGTCGCGTCAGACGTACGTCACCGGTGGCGCCGTCAAGAACTCCTGCGAGCTGGTCCGCGAGAAGGTCCTGGAGATGGGCCGCCGCAAGCTCGGCACCTACCACCCGGCCTGGGCCACCGCCGAACTCCTCCTGGAGGGCGGCAAGGTGGTCACCGACGGCGGCGAGGTGCTCGCCGATCTGGCGGACGTCCTCGAAGGTGAGGCCGTAGAGATCGAGGCCGAGTGGCGGCACCGCCCCACCGAGGCCTTCGACCTGCGCACCGGGCAGGGCTTCGGGCACGTCCAGTACACGTTCGCCGCGCACCGCGCCGTGGTCGAGGTCGACACCGAACTCGGCCTGGTCAAGGTGATCGAGCTGGCCTGCGCGCAGGACGTCGGAAAGGCGCTCAACCCGCTGTCCGTCATCGGCCAGATCCAGGGCGGTACGACCCAGGGTCTCGGCGTGGCGGTCATGGAGGAGATCATCGTCGACCCGAAGACCGCCAAGGTCAGGAACCCGTCCTTCACGGACTACCTGATCCCCACCATCCTCGACACGCCGACCATTCCGGTCGATGTGCTCGAACTCGCCGACGAGCACGCCCCGTACGGGCTGCGCGGCATCGGCGAGGCCCCCACCCTGTCGTCAACTCCGGCCGTCCTGGCGGCCATTCGGAACGCGACAGGGCTGGAACTGAACAGGACACCGGTACGCCCGGAGCACCTCACGGGCACGTGACCTTTCGGGGTCCCAACCGGTGACGCCTTGGGGGGAGTTGATCCCCCCAGGTCCCCATTGTTCGTCTCGGGCCGTCCCCCGGGTCGTCCATCCCAAATCCCGCGCGCCGCCGAGGCGGCCGACGGGTGCCCCTGTGAACCTTGGGAGATGGCCCCATGACCCAGCAGTCAGTGGAACCCAGGACCGCCGCCGAGGACTCGGGTGAAGGAACCCGCGTCCCGGCCGGCCGGTCCTGGCTCGACCGGTACTTCCACATATCCCGGCGGGGATCGACCGTCGCGCGCGAGGTGCGCGGCGGAGTCACCACCTTCATGGCGATGGCGTACATCCTGCTGCTCAACCCCCTGATCCTGTCCGGCAAGGACGTCGCGGGTGACACCCTCGGCCAGAAAGGCCTGATCACCGCGACCGCGTTCGCCGCGGCCTTCACCACCCTCCTGATGGGCTTCGTCGGCAAGGTGCCGCTCGCCCTCGCCGCCGGACTCTCCGTCTCCGGTGTGCTCTCCTCGCAGGTCGCCCCGCAGATGACGTGGCCGCAGGCGATGGGCATGTGCGTGATGTACGGCGTGGTCATCATGCTGCTCGTCGTCACCGGCCTGCGCGAGATGATCATGAACGCGATTCCGCTCGCGCTGAAACACGGCATCACGATGGGCATCGGTCTGTTCATCGCGCTCATCGGCTTCTACAAGTCCGGCTTCGTGCACCAGGGCAAGGCGACCCCGCTCACCCTCGGCCCGGCGGGTGAACTCACGGGCTGGCCCGTCCTGTTGTTCGCCGGCACCCTGCTCCTGATCTTCATGCTCCAGGCCCGCAACATGCCCGGCGCGATCCTCATCGGCATCATCACCGGCACGGTCGTCGCCGCGATCCTGAACGCCGCCGGGGTCATCGACCCCAAGCAGTGGGCCAGCGGCGCCGCCCCCGAACTGCACGGCAGCGCGGTCTCGATGCCGGACTTCTCGCTCTTCGGCCATGTGGAGTTCGGGGGTTGGGGCAAGGTCGGCGCGATGACGGTCGGCATGATCGTGTTCACGCTCGTCCTGGCCGGCTTCTTCGACGCGATGGCCACCATCATCGGCGTCGGCACCGAGGCCCAACTCGCCGACGCCAAGGGCCGGATGCCGGGTCTGTCGAAGGCGCTGTTCATCGACGGCGCCGGCGGCGCGATCGGCGGCGTGGCGGGCGGCTCCGGCCAGACCGTCTTCATCGAGTCGGCGACGGGGGTGGGGGAGGGCGCGCGCACGGGCCTCGCCTCGGTGGTCACCGGCCTGTTCTTCGCCGCGTGCCTGTTCTTCACTCCCCTCACCGCGATCGTCCCGCAGGAGGTCGCGTCCGCGGCCCTGGTCGTCATCGGCTCGATGATGCTGATGAACGCCCGCCACGTGGACTGGGCGGACCGGGCCACCGCAATCCCTGTCTTCCTGACGGTAGTTGTGATGCCGTTCACGTACAGCATCACCGCGGGTGTCTCCGCGGGAGTCATCTCGTACGTCGCCATCAAGGCCGCCCAGGGCAAGGCGCGGGAGATCAGCCCCTTCATGTGGGGGCTGACGGTCATCTTCCTGGTGTACTTCGCCCTCAACCCGGTCGAGAGCTGGCTGGGCGTGCACTAGCCCGCATCAACTACCCTTCCCCGCAACCCCGTTAGGAGACCGAGATGCTGGACATCGCCGAAGAGCTGCACCGGTGGGTCGAGCAGGGCCGTGACTTCGCCGTCGCCACCGTGGTGGCTGTCGGCGGCAGCGCGCCCCGCCAGCCCGGCGCCGCCCTCGCGGTGGACACCGAAGGTACGGCGATCGGCTCGGTCTCCGGGGGCTGTGTGGAGGGCGCGGTCTACGAACTGTGCCAACAGGCGCTGGCGGACGGCGAAACCGTCCTGGAGCGCTTCGGCTACAGCGACGAGGACGCCTTCGCCGTCGGCCTGACCTGTGGCGGGGTCATCGACATCCTCGTCACACCGGTACGGGTCGGCGACCCCGCCCGCCCGGTGGTCACCGCCGCCCTGTCGACCGCGTCGAGCGGCGGCGCGGCGGCCCTGGCCCGGATCGTCTCGGGCCCAACTCCGTTGCGGGGCCGTGCGATCGTCGTCCACCCCGACGGTTCCTACGACGGCGGCTTCGGCGCCCACCCCGAACTGGACCGCACGGTCGCCGCCGAGGCCGGTGCCTATCTGGACGCGGGCCGCACCGGCACCGTCGAGATCGGCGAGCAGGGCTCCCGCTGCGGGGCCCCGCTCACGGTCCTGGTCGAGTCCTCGGTCCCGCCGCCCCGGATGATCGTGTTCGGCGCGATCGACTTCGCCTCCGCACTGGTCCGCGTCGGCAAGTTCCTGAACTACCACGTGACGGTGTGCGACGCCCGCCCCGTCTTCGCCACTCGGGCCCGCTTCCCCGACGCCGACGAGATCGTCGTCGAGTGGCCCCACAAGTACCTGGAGCGCACGGACGTCGACGCCCGCACGGTCCTGTGCGTCCTGACCCACGACGCCAAGTTCGACGTACCCCTGCTCCAGCTCGCGCTGCGCCTCCCGGTGGCGTACGTCGGCGCGATGGGTTCCCGGCGCACCCACCTCGACCGCAACGAGCGGCTGCGCGAAGTCGGCGTCACGGAAATGGAGTTGGCCCGCCTGCGATCCCCGATCGGGCTCGACCTCGGCGCCCGTACGCCCGAGGAGACGGCCCTGTCGATCGCCGCCGAGATCGTCGCCAACAGGCGTGGCGGCACCGGCATTTCACTCACCGGGGCGCATACGCCGATCCATCGCGACGCGACATCGCTGCCCGCCGGACGGATCGGCTCGGTGGCCTGAGCGGCGCGGTTCAGCGCCCCGCGGGCGGCCGTACCGAGAACGCCGTGTCGCCCGCCACGGCCACGAGCGCGTCCTTGACGAGTACGGCGTACGGCGTGGTGTCGTCCGTGGAGTCGCCGGCGTTCGCCAGTGCGGACGTACGCCACTCGACGGCTCCGGTGCTCCGGTCCAGGGCCAGCAGACGGCCGAACTGGTTCGAGAAATAGAGCCTGTCGAACTTCGCCGACAGTACCGGCGTCGACAGGTTCTCGGTGTCCGTCCCCCGCTGCCAGAGCCGCTTGCCGTCGGCCGCGCGGACGGCGGTGACCGTGCCGTTCGGGCGGACGAGGTAGATCACGTCCTTGACCAGGGTGGCCGTGCCGCGAGTGGCGGCGGGCAGGGCGATCCGCTGGATCGCGCCGGTGCTCGGGTTCACCCGGTCGAGGGCGGTGTACAGCTGGTCCGGGCCGCTGCCGAAGACCTCCGGCGCCAGCTTCGGCACGAGGAACAGCGCCCGGCCTTCGTCGACGCCCAACGGCAGTGCCCCCGTGGGCAGTTCGGCGATCTTTCGCTGCGCGCCGGTGGCGGGGTCGAGGCGTACCAGGACGAAGTCGCTCTGGGAGGGATCGTCCTCGACCGTGCAGACGGCGTACGGGGCGCCGCCCAGCGCCGTCGGAGTGCAGGAGTTCCCGAGGTTCGACCAGATGGGCGCGGTCCACAGCCGACGGCCCGACGCGTCGTAGGCCACGAACCTCGTCGCGTCCGTGTCCATCGCCAGGATCCCGCCGTCGAACAGGACCGGGTCCGTGTCGTCCCTGATCGGGTGGAGCCACAGCCGGGTGCCGGTCTTCGCGTCCAGGGCGACCAGGCGCCGGGTGATGAAGGTGTCGTTCGAGTCGGGCTTGTCGTAGGTGTAGACGCGCCCGTCCCGGACGCCGATGGGGAGCGAGGTCTCGGGGCTGCTGCCCGACCGCCAGCGGACCCGGCCCGAGGCGGCGTCCAGCGCGGTGACCGTGGCGCCCGTACCGGCGCAGTACACGGTGCTGCCGCCCGCCAGGCAGCCGGACTGGGTGTAGTCGAGGGGATCGCCGGTCTGGGCGGTGAGCAGGCTCGCCCGCCACGGCTTCCAGCCGGTGGGCAGGGACACGGCGGCGGGGGACGCCGAGGACGTGGACGCGGCGGGCGTGCCCGAGTCCGTGTCACGGTCCGACACCCAGTGCAGGGTCGTGAGACCGAGGGTGGTCACGGCGAGTGCGGTGGCGAGGGCGATGACCAATCGCCGGGTTCGGCGCGGGCGTTGCCCGTTGTCGGGGACGGTCGCCGGGGTGGGAGTGGCCGGGCGGGGGCGGGCGGTTCTCGGGAGGCCCGCCGCCGTGGCCGCCCCGGACCAGGACCAGGACCCGGTCTCGTTCTCGGGCAGGGTCAGCAACATGCCGTGCAGTTCCGGCAGTTGGGGGCGGGCCGTCGCCTCCTTGTCGAGGCAGCGCTCGGCGATGCTCCGCAGCGGCTCGGACACGCCCTCCAAGCGGGGCTGCTCGTGCAGGACTTGATAACCCGTCAGGTACGGGCTGGCGCCGTCGAAGGGGCGGTTGCCGGTGGCCGCGTACACGAGCAGGGAGCCCAGTGAGAAGACGTCGGAGGCGGCCGTGACGTCCCGGGGCGCGGCGAACTGCTCCGGGGACATGAAGGGCGGGGTGCCGATCAGGCGGCCGGTGACGGTGAGGGTCTGGTTGTCGGCGGCGCGGGAGATGCCGAAGTCGATGACGCGCGGGCCGTCCTCGGCGAGCAGCACGTTGCTCGGCTTCAAGTCCCGGTGCACGACGCCCGCTTGATGGATGTCCCGCAGCGCCTCGACCAGTCCCAGGGCGAGTGTGCGCAGGGCGCGGCCCTCCAACGGGCCGTCCTTCTCGACGACTTCGGCTAGGGTGCGGCCGGGCACGTAGAGCGTGGCCATCCAGGGGACTTCGGCGTCGGCGTCGGCGTCCACGACGGGCGCGGTGAAGGCGCCGCTGACGCGGCGGACGGCTGCGATCTCCTGCCGGAAGCGGGCCCGGAACTCCTCGTCCAGGGCGTACTGCGCGTGCACGACCTTGACGGCGACCTGCCGTCCCGAGGCCGACCGCCCGAGATACACGACGCCCATCCCACCACTGCCGAGCCGGTCGAGCAGCGCGTAGCCGCCTATGGTCTCCGCGTCCCCGGGGCGAAGCGACATCCGCCGGTCACCTTTCCTGATTCCGTTGCCCGGAAGGGCCGTTCAGGACCATCACACTAGAGCGTTGGCGACGGTCGCCGGACCTCGAGATCGGGCCTGCGGGAAATGAGTTGCGGGCCCGGGGCGCCCCGATCTTCCATGGGCGCATGGTGTCCACCGACCGACTCGTCGCCTTCGCGGCCCTGTCCTTCCTGCTGATCATCGTCCCCGGCCCCAGCGTGCTGTTCGTGATCGGACGGGCGCTGGCCCACGGCCGCCGGGCCGCGCTGACCACCGTGCTCGGCAACACGCTCGGCGCCTATCTGCTCGTCGTGGCGGTGGCACTGGGCATCGGTTCGCTGGTGGAACGCTCGGTGCTCGTCTTCACGGCACTGAAGCTCGCCGGCGCCGCCTACCTGGTGTACCTCGGGGTGAAGGCGTGGCGTCAACGCGGTTCGCTGCGGGCCGCGTTCGCCGGTGAGGAGGCGGCCCCGCACAGCGGTCTGCGCACCCTGTGGGAGGGGTTCGCGGTCGGGGTGGCCAACCCCAAGACGATCGTGTTCTTCGCCGCCGTACTGCCCCAGTTCGTGGACCGCGAACAGGGCCACGTCACCAGCCAGATGCTGCTGCTCGGCCTGGTCTTCAACCTCATCGCCGTGGCCTCGGACAGCGTGTGGGGGCTGGTCGCCGCCACCGCACGCGACTGGTTCGCACGCTCACCCCGCCGACTGTCCGCGGTGGGCGGCATCGGCGGCCTCACGATGATCGGCCTGGGAGTGACGGTCGCGGCGACGGGCCGTAAGGACTGAGGTTGTAAGAACTGACGCCCTAAGGACTGCCTCCGTAAGGATTGACAACCGTAAGGATTAACAACCGTAAGGATCGACTGCGCTACGACCGTCGCAGCAGCCCGTTCACCGCCCGCCCGAACATCGACCGCGCCGCCCACCGCAGCGGCCCGTCGAGGAGACGCGGCAGGAAGCGGACCTGCAGCTCCTCCTCCCACACCACGCGGCTACGGCCCCCCGGCCCCGGCCGGACCTCGATCTCCGCCCAGCCGGTGACGACCCGCCCCCGCTTTTCCAGCCGTACCAGACCCGGCTCGTCCTGCGTCGGCGGTCGCCACACGGTGACCTCCATCCGGTCGTCGAAGGCGAACGGCCCGAGACCCGAGCGGGCCACGAAGACCGTGCCCTCACCGGTCGGCGGCGGAGTGACCACGGTGACCCTGGTCAGCGGGACCACGTCGGCATGGCGTGGCCACTCCGTCAACCGGCGCCACGCCTCCTCAAGGGGAAGCGGGGCTGTGCGTTCGAGACGGAAGTTGACCATGTGTGGATCGTAGAGAACGCTTCTTGATCGACGGTACTTTCACCGGCGGCTCACACCCTTGGCCTAGCGGTTCACAGGTACGCGGACGTACACCGGACGGCCGCCCCGAGTTTCCCCGCGTCCCGGCCGGAGCGGGCGCCTCCCCCCTACGCTTTCTCCCATGGGCGGGCATCCCGCCTGCCCGCAGGGGGAGTTGGTCGTCATGCCACTGAAGGCCTACGGCGTACTGATCACGCGCGCGGTGGACACGAGGCGCGAGGGCGCCGCCGGTACACCGCACTACCAGATCCATCTCACGGACGACGCGGGCACGCATTTCCGGGCCGCGGTCAACGTCCTGTCCGCCGAGCGGCCCTCCGAGCTGCTCTACCTCGTCAGCGAGGACTTCCACCACCCGGTCACCGCCCGCCTGGAGGGCCTCCCGAGCGGCTGGAACACCCTGCTGCCCGGACCCGGCGGCCCGAACCTCGACTTCGTGCGCGGCAACCTCTTCGACCCGGCACAGCTGCGCACGCTCCCGCCGGACGCGAGCGGCCCCGACAACGACCTCGCCGACCTCCTCGACCACTACGTACGACGCGCGGTGGACGACCTGGAGGCCCGGCTGTACGTCTTCGGCGAGCGCTTCGGCCCCGAACCGACCGTCAAGGACAAGGTGTTCGGCTTCCTGCCCGGCAACGGCGTCCACGACATCCACATGAACCAGGGCAACAGCCGCCGCTTCAGCGGCGACGACGGGGTCTGGCAGGACGGCGGCCTCCTCATCCACTTCCCGGCACAGTCCCGCTGGGTCGGCATCTTCCTCGCCTTCCAGAGCCAGTCCTGGCACACCGACGACACCACCGGCCACACCCTGGAGGACACCGACGGTTCGCGCCCCGACCCCGGCAGCCGGCCCGTCCGCGTCGTAGCGGCCCTGGTCAACCCGCGCGGCCCGGCACCCGAACCGGAGAGCGTCACCCTCCTCAACGCCTCGCCCGATCCGCTGGACCCGACCGGCTGGCGCGTCCGGGACCGGCTGGGCCACTCCTGCGCGGTACCGCCCGGCCCCCTCGCCCCGGGCGCCACCCTGCTCGTCCCGCTCACCGACGGCGTCCAACTCGGCAACCAGGGCGGCGAGATCACCCTCCTAGACGCGAACGGCCTGAAGGTGCACGGCGTTTCGTACACCGCCGAGCAGGCCGCGCGGGAGGGGTGGACGGTGGTGTTCTGACCAACTGGGCCACCCTGCCCGGAAGTTCCCTACCGCACCCGCACACCCCTACGGCACGATGAGCCCGACCCGCACCGCACCGCATCACGCAACCGGCCGGAGGGTGTCCCGTGGACCGCGAACTGCACGCCAGGCTCGACGACTTGCAGTGCGACCCGTACCCGCACTACACCCGGGCACGGCAGACCGAGGGACTCACGCACCTCGCCGAACTCGACGCCTGGCTCGTGGCCCGGGACGCCGACGTACGCGAAGTCCTGCGCCGCCCCGAGGACTTCTCCTCGTCGCCGGCCCTACGGCCCGACGTACTGCCGGCGCCCGCAGCGCTCGCCGTCCTCGGCGGCGGGTTCGGCGGGCGGCCCGTCGTCGTCACCGCGGACGGCGCGCAGCACCAGCAGTTGCGCGCGCCCATCGTCCGCGGCCTCTCACCGGCCCGCGTCACCGCCGTCCTGCCCTACGCCGCCGAGCGCGCCGCCGCCCTCGTCGACACGTTCGCCAAGGACGGGCACGTCGAGTTGATGTCGGCGTACGCCAGGCGGCTCCCCGGCGAGGTCGTCGGGAGGATCGTGGGCCTCGACCCCGCCGACGTGCCCGGGGTCGTCCATGGCGGCCACCGCGCCGAGGAGTTGCTCTTCCGCCCGCTGGAGGAGGACGAGCAGATCGCCGCGGCCGAGGACGTCGTCGCGATGCAGTACACCCTCGACCGGTACGTGCTGGAGCGGCACGCACAGCCCCGCGAAGACCTCGGTACGGAACTGATCGCCTCGGTGACCGAGGAGGCGGACGGCGGCGACCTCACCCTGGAGCACCGGCACCAACTCGTCGCCCATCTCCAGAACTTGTTCATCGCCGGTCACCTCACCACCACCGCGCTCATCGGCACCACCGTCCTGCATCTCCTCCGGCACCCGGACCAGTGGGAGCTGCTGTGCGCCGAGCCCGAGCGCATCCCCGCCGCGATCGAGGAGGCGGCCCGCTACGACACCGCGCTACAGGGCTTCCGCAGGGTCACCACCCGGCCGCTCGTCCTCGCCGGCACCGAACTCCCCGCCGGAGCACCGCTGTTCATCGCCTTCGGCGCGGCCAACCGTGACGAGAGGCGCCATGCGCGCGCCGACACCTTCGACATCACCCGCACCCCGAACCGCCACCTCGCCTTCGGCTTCGGCGTGCACAGCTGCCCCGGCTCCCAACTCGCCCGCGAACAACTCCGCCTCACCCTGGTGGAGTTGACGACCCGCCTGCCCGGTCTACGGCTGGCGGAGGACCGTCCGGTCACCATGCGGCCGACGATGATCCACCGTTCCCCGTACGCCCTGCACCTGGCTTGGTGACTCAGGGGCGGTACACCTTCCCCGGCTCCGCCTTCCCGGGCGCGAGGAGCTGCGGCACGGTCACGAACACGTACCCGCGCTCCTTCAGCGCGTCGATGATGCCGGGGACGGCGGGCACGGTGCCCTGGTACAGGTCGTGCAGCAGGATGATGCCGTCCCGGGTGGCCTGGGCGAGGACGCGCTTGGTGATGAGGGCGGAGTCGGTGGTCGCGTAGTCCTTGGCGGTGACGCTCCACAGCACCTCCGCGAGGCCCAACTCCCGGCAGATCTTGTGCACTTCGTCGTCGGTGCGGCCCTGCGGCGGGCGCATCAGTGTGGGCCGCTTGCCGGTGATCCGCTCTATCGCGCTGTCCGTGCGCTCCAGTTCGTCACGTATCTGCGCGGGGGGTATTCGGGTCAGGATCTTGTGGTCCCAGGTGTGGCTGGCGACCTCGTGCCCCTCGGCGGCCATGCGCTCGACCAGCTCCGGGTACTTCTCGATGTGCCGCTTGCCGAGCAGGAAGAAGGTCGCCAGGACCTGCTTCTCCTTCAGGATGTCGAGCAGCCGCGCCGAGTTCTCGCTCGGCCCGGCGTCGAAGGTCAGCGCGATGCACTTCACCTCCCGGCAGTCGACCGCCCCGAAACCGGCCCGCGCGGTGGCCGACACGCCCTCGGCGCGAGCGGTGGCCGGCGCGGTCGTGTCGAGCTTGGTACACCCGCTCGACGCCAGACCCAGCACGCCAACGGCCACAAACATGGCGACGGCACGCAACCCGGCCCGGGGTCTTTCCCTCTTCTTACACAGAGCGTTCAGTGATGGCATGCCGGGACTATACACAGCGAGTATATACGGTGTGTATAGCCGGGTGGGGATACCCCTGAAGGTGACTTCCGTAGCGTGCTAGTGGTCCTCGGCTCCCAGCTCCCGCCCAAGCCGCAGATTCCACCGCCCGGCCCGCCCACTGAGGTCGGTCGCAGTCAGCGGGGGCACATCGAGCCGCCAGAACGCAGACCCAGGCGCATCCAGAACCGTGACCGCAACGGCCCGCACGAACTCCTGCTCAACCACCGCAAGGGTCCCGCCCTCGAACTCGGCCGCCCCATCCAGCCACCGCGCAGCCCGCTCGCAGAGCCCCCGCACCGACTCCCCGCCATGAGGCACCGCATCCGGATCCGTCAGCCAGGCCATCACCGCGTCCGGCTCCCGCGCCATCACCTCATCGAGGGTCAGCCCTCGCCAACGCCCCATGTCCAACCCCGCCAACTCCGCCTCCGCCACGCCCGAGAGGCCCAGCGCGGACGCCGTCTCCCGGCACCGCACGGTCGGTGAAACCAGCACCCGGTCGACCGAGCGGAGCGAACCCGCGACGGACTCGGCGCGAGTCGCTCCGCTCGGGTCGAGCGGACTGCCGTCGTCGAACCGGGTCTCCCGCAGGGAGCGGTTCATCGCCGGCGAGATCAAGGTGATGCGGCTGGTCACTTCGTCGCTCCAGTTCTGCGGGCTGTGCGGATCATCGTCTCAGGGCGGGGGCGGCCGGCAGGGTGTCCTCCCGGCCGCCCCACCACCATTGGGTCAGGAACCGGCCAGCTCCTCGCGGACCGTGCGGGCCGCGGCCACCAGGTTCTCCAGGGACGCGCGGGTCTCGGACCAGCCGCGGGTCTTCAGACCGCAGTCCGGGTTGACCCACAGCCGCTCCGCCGGAATGGCCTCAAGTCCCTTGCGCAGCAAGGCCGCTGCCTCGGCCGTGCTCGGCACGCGCGGGGAGTGGATGTCGTAGACACCCGGCCCCGCCTCGCGCGGATAGCCGTGCTCGGCCAGTTCCCGCGCGACCTGCATGTGCGAACGGGCCGCCTCCAGGCTGATGACGTCCGCGTCGAGATCGTCGATGGCCTGCACGATGTCACCGAACTCGGCGTAGCACATGTGGGTGTGGACCTGCGTCTCCGGCCGCACCCCGGCGGTGGTCAACCGGAACGCCTCCGTGGCCCAGGCGAGATACGCCTCCCGGTCCGCCGCGCGCAGCGGGAGGGTCTCGCGCAGGGCGGGTTCGTCGACCTGGATGACCGAAGTCCCGGCCGCCTCCAGGTCGTTGACCTCGTCACGCAGGGCGAGGGCGACCTGTCGTGCGGTGTCGCCGAGCGGCTGGTCGTCGCGGACGAAGGACCAGGCGAGCATGGTGACCGGTCCGGTGAGCATGCCCTTGACCGGGCGCGAGGTGAGCGATTGCGCGTACGTCGTCCAGCGGACCGTCATCGGTTCCGGGCGGGAGAGGTCCCCGGCCAGGATCGGCGGACGGACGTAACGGGTGCCGTAGGACTGGACCCAGCCGTGCTGCGTGGCGAGGTACCCCGTCAGTTGCTCGGCGAAGTACTGGACCATGTCGTTGCGTTCGGGCTCGCCGTGCACGAGGACATCCAGGCCGGTCTTCTCCTGGAAGGAGATGACCTCGCCGATCTCCGCCTTGATCCGCTCCTCGTAACCGGCCGTGTCGATCCGCCGCGCCCTCAAGTCGGCCCGTGCGGTACGCAGTTCGGCGGTCTGCGGGAACGAGCCGATCGTGGTCGTCGGCAGCGGGGGCAGCCCGAGGTGCGCGCGCTGCGCCGTGGTTCGTTCGTCGTACGGTCGGGAGCGGCGGGTATCGGTATCCGTGACCGCGGCCGCCCTGGCCCGTACGGCGGGGTCGCGAGTGAGCGCGGAACCCGCTCGGGAGGCCAAGTCGGCCCGGTGTGCGGCGAGTTCGGCGGCGATCGTGTCGGTGCCCTGGGTCAGGCCCTTGGCGAGGGTGACGATCTCGGCCGTCTTCTGCCGTGCGAACGCGAGCCAGCGCAGGATCTGCGGCTCGATGTCCCGCTCGGCGGCGGCGTCGAGGGGCACATGGAGCAGTGAGCAGGAGGCGGCCACGTCGACCCGGCCGGCCAGACCGAGCAACGTGCCCAGTGTGGCAAGGGACTTGGTGAGGTCGTTGACCCAGACGTTACGGCCGTTGACCACGCCTGCGATCAGCCGCTTGCCGGGCAGTCCGCCCACTGCGGCGAGGTCGTCCAGGTTGGCGGCGGCGGACTCGGTGAAGTCGAGCGCGAGGCCCTCCACGGGTGCCTTCGCGAGGACCGGGAGCGCGTCGCCGAGGCGGTCGAAGTAGGAGGCGACCAGGAGCTTCGGCCGGTCCGTGAGGGCGCCGAGGTCGCGGTAGGTGCGGGTGGTGGCGTTCAGTTCGGCCGGGGTGCGGTCCTGGACCAGGGCGGGCTCGTCGAGCTGTACCCACTCCGCGCCCGCCGCCCGTAGATCGGCGAGGACCTCGGCGTACACGGGCAGCAACCGGTCCAGCAGGGTCAGCGGGTCGAAGTCCGCGGACACGCCGGGGGCGGGCTTGGCGAGCAGGAGGTAGGTGACCGGGCCGACGAGCACAGGTCGAGCGGTCAGGCCCAGGGCGAGGGCCTCCTTCAACTCCGTGACCTGCTTGGTGGAGTTGGAGGTGAAGATGGTGTCCGGGCCCAACTCGGGGACCAGGTAGTGGTAGTTGGTGTCGAACCACTTCGTCATCTCCAGCGGCGCCACGTCCTGCGTGCCGCGGGCCATCGCGAAGTAGCCGTCCAGCGCGTCGAGTTCGACGGCGGTGCGGTGGCGTTCGGGGATCGCGCCGACCATGACGGTGGTGTCCAGGACGTGGTCGTAGTACGAGAAGTCGCCGGTCGGTACCTCGTGGATGCCGGCGTCCGTCAGGTGCTGCCAGTTCGTGCGGCGCAGTTCGGTGGCGGTGGTTCGGAGGGCGTCGGCGTCGACGCGGCCCTTCCAGTAGCCCTCGATGGCCTTCTTGAGTTCTCGGCCCTTGCCCTGGCGGGGGTAGCCGTAGACGGTTGCCCGTGCTGCCGCGGCTGCGGACTTCGGTGTCACGGAAATCTCCTTCGCGAGATATCTCCCTGGATCCCGGTGTCGGGACGTGAGCGCGAAGGTTCGTAGACCGGGGGATGGTGACCGCCCGTATGTACGCCGACCCGCCCACGAGGTCACCGGGATTCCGCGCGTGAATGCTTCGCGTGCGGGCAGTTGGCAGGTCTTCGGACTTGCGGGCACGGCCTCCGTTTGACCGGGGGTCACCTACTGGCCGTCGCTTCCCAGGTCCTGTGTGGGCCCAGTGCGTATGACGGCGGTCGTTCCTGCTTACCGCTGCGGGGCAGTCCCGGAGTTTCACCGGGTTCCCTCTTGCGACGCGTCCGTCTGGGTGACGGGGCGAACCAGCTGCGTTGGCCAGCCTACGGGGTGGGGGTTGGATGCGTCGATTTTTGTCTGCGGCCCGGTGGGGGCTGGTCGCGCCCACGCGGCGGAGCCGCAAATCGATACAGCCCCGCGCCCCTAAAAGCAGGTCGGTTCAGTTGGGCGGCGTGCCAAATGCGCGCAGGATTTGTTCTGCGGCCAGCGTTGCTGTCAACTCGCCGTCCCTGACCTGCTGTTCCAGCACTGGGCCGAGAGCACGTACTGCCGGATCGGAGCGCAGCCTCCCCAAGAGTTCGTCTCGGACCATCGTCCAGGTCCAGTCCACCTGCTGCTCGCTGCGCTTCGCAGCCAGGCGGCCGGTGGAGTCCAGCAGTGAGCGGTGTTGTTCGAGGCGTTCCCAGACCGTGTCGAGGCCGGTGCCCTCTCGGGCGCTGCAACTCAGCACCGGTGGGGTCCAGTTGGCGTCGGCGGGATGCATCAGCCTCAGCGCGCCTGCCAGTTCACGTGCCGCGCTCTTCGCGTCGCGCTCGTGCGGCCCGTCCGCCTTGTTGACCGCGATGACGTCCGCCAGTTCTAGGACGCCCTTCTTGATGCCCTGGAGTTGGTCGCCGGTGCGGGCCAGGGTCAACAGCAGGAAAGAGTCGACCATGTTCGCGACCGCCGTTTCCGACTGGCCTACGCCTACCGTCTCGACGAGGACGACGTCGTAGCCCGCCGCTTCCATCACCACGATCGACTCGCGGGTCGCCTTCGCCACGCCGCCGAGGGTGCCGGCGGTGGGGGAGGGGCGGACGAAGGCCGCCGGGTCCACGGCCAGGCGTTCCATGCGGGTCTTGTCGCCGAGGATCGAGCCGCCCGTGCGGGTCGACGACGGGTCCACGGCGAGGACCGCGACCCGGAAGCCCTGCGAGGTCAGCAGCGTGCCGAACGCGTCGATGAACGTCGACTTGCCGACGCCCGGTACGCCGCTGATGCCGATCCGGCGGGCCTGGCCGCTGTGCGGGAGGAGTGCGGTCAGCAACTCCTGGGCCATGACCCGGTGTTGGGGCTTGGTCGACTCGACGAGGGTGATGGCGCGGGCCACCAGGGCCCGCTTGCCGTCGAGTACGCCCTTCACATAGGTGTCGACCTCGATCACGGGGTGTGCCCGAGGTCGGCGGCCAGGCGTTGTACGAGGTCGTAGGCCGCGTCCGGGATCACCGTCCCGGGCGGGAACACGGCCGCCGCGCCCATCTCCAGGAGGGTGGGGACGTCCTGGGGCGGGATGACTCCGCCGACCACGATCATGATGTCCTCGCGGCCTTCCTCGGCGAGCGATTCCTTCAACGCCGGGACGAGGGTGAGGTGTCCGGCGGCGAGCGACGACACTCCGACGATGTGTACGTCCGCCTCGACGGCCTGGCGGGCCACCTCGCCGGGGGTCTGGAACAGCGGGCCGACGTCGACGTCGAAGCCGAGGTCGGCGAAGGCGGTGGCGATCACCTTCTGGCCGCGGTCGTGGCCGTCCTGGCCCATCTTGGCGACCAGGATGCGGGGGCGGCGGCCCTCGGACTCCTCGAAGTCGGCCACGAGGGTGCGGGTGCGTTCTACGGACGGGGAGTCGCCGGCTTCGGTGCGGTACACACCGGTGATCGTACGGATCTGGCTCGCGTGCCGCCCGTAGACCTTCTCCAGCGCGTCGGAGATCTCGCCGACCGTCGCCTTCGCGCGGGCCGCGTTCACCGCCAGCTCCAGGAGGTTTCCGGTGCCTTCGCCGGCCGCGCGGGTCAGCGCGTGCAGCGCGTCCTGGGTGGCCTGTTCGTCGCGCTCCGCGCGCAACCGCCGTAGTTTCTCGATCTGTTGGGTGCGTACGGAGGAGTTGTCGACCTTGAGGACGTCGATCTGCTCGTCCGTCTCCACGCGGTACTTGTTGACACCGATGACCGGCTGGCGGCCGGAGTCGATGCGGGCCTGGGTGCGGGCCGCGGCCTCCTCGATGCGCAGCTTGGGGATGCCCGCGTCGATGGCCTTGGCCATGCCGCCCGCCGCCTCGACCTCCTCGATGTGCTGCCAGGCGCGGCGGGCCAGGTCGTACGTCAGCTTCTCCACGTACGCGCTGCCTCCCCACGGGTCGATCACCCGCGTGGTGCCCGATTCCTGCTGGATGAGGAGTTGGGTGTTGCGGGCGATGCGTGCGGAGAAGTCGGTGGGGAGCGCGAGGGCCTCGTCGAGGGCGTTGGTGTGAAGTGATTGGGTGTGGCCCTGGGTGGCCGCCATGGCCTCCACGCAGGTGCGCGTGACGTTGTTGAAGACGTCCTGCGCCGTGAGCGACCAGCCCGAGGTCTGCGAATGGGTGCGCAGGGAGAGGGACTTGGCGTTCTGCGGGTCGAACTGCTTGACCAGCTTGGCCCAGAGGAGGCGGGCCGCGCGCATCTTCGCGATCTCCATGAAGAAATTCATGCCGATCGCCCAGAAGAAGGAGAGCCGGGGTGCGAACGCGTCCACGTCCATCCCCGCCGCCCGGCCCGCCCGGATGTACTCCACGCCGTCCGCGAGGGTGTACGCCAGCTCCAAGTCGGCTGTCGCGCCCGCCTCTTGGATGTGGTAGCCGGAGATGGAGATGGAGTTGTAGCGGGGCATCCGCTGCGAGGTGTACGCGAAGATGTCGGAGATGATCCGCATCGACGGCTTCGGCGGATAGATGTAGGTGTTGCGGACCATGAACTCTTTGAGGATGTCGTTCTGGATGGTCCCGGCCAACTTCTCGGGCGGTACGCCCTGTTCCTCCGCCGCCACGATGTAGAGCGCCAGCACCGGAAGTACCGCGCCGTTCATCGTCATCGACACTGTCATCCTGTCCAGCGGGATGCCGTCGAAGAGTTGGCGCATGTCGTAGATCGAGTCGATCGCCACGCCTGCCATGCCGACGTCACCGGTCACGCGCGGGTGGTCGCTGTCGTAACCCCGGTGCGTGGGCAGGTCGAAGGCGACCGACAGGCCCTTCTGGCCGGCCGCCAGGTTGCGGCGGTAGAAGGCGTTGGACTCCTCGGCCGTGGAGAAACCCGCGTACTGCCGGATCGTCCAGGGCTGGTTGACGTACATCGTCGGGTACGGGCCGCGCAGATACGGCGCGATGCCCGGGTAGGTGGCCAGGAAGTCCAGGCCCTCCAAGTCCTGCCCCGTGTAGAGGGGTTTGACCGCGATGCCCTCCGGGGTCTCCCAGAGGAGGTCGTCGCCGCCCGCCGCCTTCTTCACGGTGTCACGCCACTCGTCGGGGGCGGCCTGGGTGGCCGGGGCTCCCAGCTCGATCCCGGAGAAGTCGGGGATGTGCCCCATCGCTGCCATCAGGACACTCCCATGCGGTCGAGGGTGGCGGAGAGTACGGCTACGGCGTCACAGCCCGCGAAGACATAGGCGTCGACACCGGAGTACTGCCCGGGGCGGCCCGCGAGGAACACGTGCCCGGCACCGGCCGCCCTCAACTCCCCGGCGACCGACGCCGCTTGCTCCTCGTACAGTGCGTCGCTGGAGCACAGGCAGGCCTCGGTGGCCCCGCTGCCCGCGAACTCGCCCCCGGTGACGGGCTCGATGCCGCCCGCCTGGAAGAGGTTCGACGCGAAGGTGAGGCGGGCGGTGTGCGCGGCGGCCGGGCCGAGCGCGGCCAGGAAGATCCGGGGCCGGGAGCCGGTCGCCGCGAGATGGGCGTCGGAGCGGGCGCGGAGCTCTTCGTAGGCCTCGTCGCGGCGCACGCGCGGCAGGCCGCCGGACGGGGCCGTGGGGGCGGGGGCGCGCTCCGGGAGGCGTTCGGCGAGGTTCGGGAACTCGCTTACGCCGGTGATGGGTTCGCGGCGCTTGGCGAGCTTTGCGCTGCGGGTCGCCCAGGTCGCGGCGAGGTCCTCGCGGAGGCTGCCGGAGCGCAACGCGGCTGCCTGGCCGCCCTGTTGCTCGATGTGCTGGAAGAACTCCCAGCCCGCGTGGGCGAGTTCGTCCGTGAGCCGCTCCACGTACCAGGAGCCGCCCGCCGGGTCGATCACCCGGGACAGATGCGACTCCTCGACCAGGATCGTCGAGGTGTTGCGGGCGATCCGGCGCGCGAACGCGTCCGGCAGACCCAGCGCGTGGTCGAAGGGCAGCACGGTGACGGACTCGGCGCCGCCCACCCCGGCGGCCAGCGTCGCGACCGTCGTGCGCAGCATGTTCACCCACGGGTCGCGGCGGGACATCATCACCGGCGAGGTCACCGCGTGCTGCGTCTGCCCGCCGGGAGCCCCGCAGACCTCGGTGACCCGTGCCCAGAGCCTGCGCGCCGCGCGCAACTTGGCGATGGTGAGGAACTGGTCGGCGGTCGCCGCGTATCTGAACTCCAGCTGCCCCACGGCCTGTTCGACGCTCAGGCCCGCCTCGGTCAGCTCGCGCAGATAGGCCACACCGGTCGCCAGCGAGGCGCCCAGCTCCTGCGCCGCCGAACCGCCGGCCTCGTGATACGGCAGCGCGTCCACGGTCAGCGCGCGCAGCCCCGGGTACTCCTCGGCGCAGCGCCGGGCGAGGGCGGCGACCGGCGCGAAGGGGAAGCCCTCGTTGCCGGTGCGGGCCGCGAAGCCCAGCGGGTCGGCGCCGAGGGTGCCGCGGGCGGCTTCGGGCGCGATGCCCCGCTCCTCGTACAGCCGTAGCAACTCGGCTGCCGCGGGCTCGACTTCGCTGCCCGCGTCGAGGGCGATGGGCGCCAGGTCGAGATAGACGCCGTCGAGGGTGGCGCCGAGCGACGCGACCGGGATGCCGCGCTCGCCCGTGACCAGCCACAGCGAGGTGACGCCGTTCTCCAGGTCGCCGAGGACCGCGGCGTTGTCGCCGGTCGTGTGCTGTTGGCGTACGTCCCAGCCGCCGAGGGTGTTGCCCTCGGCGCGGCCACCCCGTACGAAGGGGGCGAAACCGGGGAGGCCGGGCTCGGGTGCGGAGTCGTCCGCGGTGTAGAGGGGACGGGCGCGGAGCCCGTCCTCCAACGAGGTGGACAGGGCGTCTTCCGCTGCCGTGCCCGAGGCTTCCTTGCCCGACTTGCGCAGTACGCCTTCCACCAGGCGTTGCCACTGCTCATGGGTCGCGTCAGGGAACTCGGCGGCCAGCGAGAGCCCGTCGTCAGGCAGGACCGTCATGCTCGGATGCTAGGGCAAAAGCGCAGGTGAGCAGCAGAGGACGCGGCTGTGACCTTGACCTCTCCGCGCGGTCTAGACCAGTTCCCCGGCGCCGTGCTGGCCTCCCTTCCGGGGGCTGCAGCCCGATGTCCCTGCGGTTCGTCGGGAACCTCCGCGGATACCCCGGCGTGCAGGCCGGGGAGGTATCGGACTCCTGCGGAGCAGGGCTGGGAGAGCCGGATCGCCCTCAGGGTGATCCGGCGTTCATCACCGACAGCCGTCAGGTAGTCACGATCCGGCACGGTAGATTGTGAGATATGGCCACTCGCGTGAAGCGGGCGTTCAAGTACCGCTTCCACCCGGACGATGCGCAGGCAACGGAGCTGTCGCGCACGTTCGGCTGCGTGCCGAAGGTCTACAACCTGGCTCTCGAAGCCCGTACCACCGCGTGGTACCAGCGGCAGGAGCGGGTCAACTACAACGCGACGTCGGCGATGCTCACCGCGTGGAAGAAGACCGAGGAACTGGCCTTCCTGGCCGAGGTGTCCTCGGTGCCCTTGCAGCAGTGCCTGCGGCACCTGCAAGGCGCGTTCACCGGCTTCTTCGAGGGACGGGCGAAGTACCCGCAGTTCAAGTCGAGGAAGAAGTCCGCCGGTCGGCGGAGTACACCAGCTCGGCGTTCCGTTACCGCGACGGTGTCCTGACGCTCGCCAAGATGCGTGAGCCCCTGGACGTCGTGTGGTCGAGGCCGCTCCCCGAAGGGGCGCAGCCCTCCACGGTGACCGTGTCCCAGGACGCGGCCGGGCGCTGGTTCGTGTCGCTGCTCTGCGACGACGCGGTCACCCCGGCCCCGGCCACCACGGCGGTCGGCATCGACGCGGGGATCACCTCTCTGGTGACCCTGTCCACCGGGGAGAAGATCACCAATCCCCGGCACGAACGCCGTGACCGGGCCCGCCTCGCGAAGGCCCAGCGGGAGGTGTCCCGCAAGGAGAAGGGCTCCGCGAACCGGGCCAGGGCCCGGCTGAAGGCAGCCAAGGTCTACGCCCGTATCACCGACCGCAGGCGTGACCACCTGCACAAGCTGACCACTCGACTCGTCCGTGAGAACCAAACGGTCGTGATCGAGGACCTCACCGTCCGCAACATGGTCAAGAACGGCAGGCTCGCCCGGGCCATCTCGGACGCGGCCTGGCGCGACATGCGGACGATGCTGGAGTACAAGTGCGCCTGGTACGGGCGCGAACTCGTGATCGTCGACCGCTGGTTCCCCAGCTCGAAGCTGTGCGGGGCCTGCGGCACGATCCGGACGAAGCTGCCGTTGAACGTCCGCGAGTGGACGTGCGAGTGCGGCGTGGTGCACGACCGCGACGTGAACGCGGCGAAGAACATTCTCGCGGCCGGGCTGGCCGTGTCTGCCTGTGGAGACGGTGTAAGACCTCAACGGGAGTCCTCCCGGACGGGGCGGTCGTCGATGAAGCAGGAACCCCAGCGGGCGACCGCTGGACTACCCCGCCTTTAGGTGGGGGAGGATGTCAAGTCGTCCAGCGACTCGCGCGCGGCGGACCAGCATGCGCGCGATGCCGTCGGCCACCGCGACGACCGGCGGGCGGCCGACGAGGTTGTAGCCGACCGCCGTACGGCCGCCCAGCGGGGTACGGAAGAACCGGGCCGTGCAGCCCGCGGGACCCGACCGGACCGGGACGTGGAGAAGTCCGGCCGGGAACCGCTCGGCGGGCTCGGAGTCCTCGGCGTCCTTGAGGCCCTCGGCATGGTCGGCGTGCTCGGCTTGGTCGCCTGGAGACATCGTGCGGCTCCTTGCGGAAGGTGATGCGCGGGGCCCGGCCGGTGCGGCCGGGCGCTCTTCGAAGCTATGCCCGTGGGGTGGGGGTAGGGGTGCCTCGCTGACGGATGCTTGACGGGGGCGATGCCCGGTCGGGGCCCCGCCCCCTCCCGTCAGCCCCCGCCCTCCGTCAACTCCCGCGTGTCGACCGCCAGCCGCAGTGAGATACGGCGGTGCAGGGAGGCCAGCTCGCTCTCCAGGGGCGACGGCGGCACCGTCAGCACCGGGCACGCGGCGTGGGTGACGCAGTCGCGGGTGACGGATGGGAACAGGGCGCGGAGCGGTCCTCGCGGGCCCGCGCCGACGATCATGAGGTCGTCGGGGCGGTCGGCGGTCTCCACCAGGGCGCGGCCCGCCGTACCCCGGACGACCAGGCCCTGGAACGGGATCCCGGGGCCCGCGTCGCCGAAGGCCGCGTCGAGTACGGCGAGGAGTCGGTTGGTGGCGGCGCGGCGGAGGTCGGCCACCGGGGGCGCCAACATCGCGCGCCCGTGGGCGAGTTCACCGTCGGGCGGCTCCCACGCGAGGACGGCCAGCAGCTCGGCGCCGGTACGACGGGCCTCCCGCACCGCCCGGTGCAGCGCCGCCAGACTGCCCGGCGAACCGCTCACCCCGACCACGGCACGTGTTCGCCCGCCGCCACTGTTCATCGCCGATCACTCCTCGCCGTACACGGACTTCCGCCTCCCATCGAAAGGCCGAAGAGAGCGGACGTATCGCCGTGTTGGCGCGCGCCTGACGCCGGAGGGTCGATTCCTGACGCGCCCGTGACGCGGCTTCGGCGGTGGCCGGAATTGAACCCCCGACTCCCGCCCGGCCGCCCGCCCGTGTCAACGAAGGGGCGGTCCCTGGCAAAGCGCGGGGCAAGAATCGGCCCCGGTGCCCGCCCCTCGGGCCGCGATGACCGTCTGGCAACGCACTGTTCACTCGGGGGCCGCCGGGAAGCGCCAATGTGCGGACGTTGTCAGCTCAACTGCTCGCCAGGGAGGGCACCATGACCACACAGACCGAGACATCGGACGGGTCCACGCAGTCGTCCGAGGGGGTCAGTCGGCGTCACGCGCTGGGAATCCTCGGTACGGCCGGCGCCGGCGCGGCCGTCACCCCCTTGCTGGGAGCAGGCACGGCGCAGGCCGCACCGCTCGCCGCCCCGGCCCTTCACCTCACCGCGGACTCCTCCGGCGCAACTCCGGTCCAGGGCCTGCACCTCACCTTCGGCGCCGACCCGCGCAGCCAGATGAACGTCTCGTGGATCACCGACAAACCGGTGACCAGACCCGTCGTGCGCTACGGCACGCTGGAGCACGGCTTCGGCTCCAGCGCCAAGGCCCGCACCGTCACCTACGTCGACGGCACCTCCAGCCGCACCGTCTACGTCCACCACGCCGCGCTGAACCGGCTCACCCCGGACACCGACTACCTCTACCTCGCCACCCACGAGGGGGCGACGCCCGACAGCGGCACGTTCCGCACCGCGCCGCATGGACGGAAGCCGCTCACCTTCACCAGTTTCGGCGACCAGTCCGCCCCGCAGGTCACCTGGGCCGCCAACGGCACGGTCGGCCTCGACGCGAACTCCACCCCCGCGACGAAGGACATCGTCACCGGCATCGAGCAGGTCGCCCCGCTCTTCCACCTCCTCAACGGCGACCTCTGCTACGCCAACCTGGACGTCGACCGGGTGCGCACCTGGAACAACTTCTTCACCAACAACACCCGTTCGGCCCGCTTCCGCCCCTGGATGCCGGCGGCCGGCAACCACGAGATCGAGAAGGCCAACGGCCCGATCGGACTCGGCGCCTACCAGGCCTACTTCTCTCTCCCGTCCACCGAGACCGACGCCGAACTCGCGGGTCTGTACTACGCGTTCACGGCCGGCTCGGTGCGGGTGA
Organism: Streptomyces prunicolor NBRC 13075; assembly: GCF_000367365.1. Taxonomy (GTDB): domain Bacteria; phylum Actinomycetota; class Actinomycetes; order Streptomycetales; family Streptomycetaceae; genus Streptomyces; species Streptomyces prunicolor. The sequence goes on from NZ_BARF01000085.1 coordinate 37,981, forward strand.
TCGTGCTGCAGAACGACGACAACTGTCTCCAGGACGGCGGCGACGTCTACATCAGCGGCTACTCCGGCGGACGCCAACTCACCTTCCTGGAGAAGGAGTTGAAGGCGGCCCGGGCCTCGCGCGACACCGACTGGATCGTCGTCGCCATGCACCAGGTCATGGTCAGCTCCACCGACGCGAACGGCGCCGACCTCGGCCTGCGCCAGAAGTACGGCCCCCTCTTCGACCGGTACGGCGTCGACCTGGTGCTGTGCGGCCACGAGCACAACTACGAGCGCTCGCTGGCGGTTCGGGGAGTCGTCAGCGGCACCGAGACGCTGACCCCCAACCCGGTCTCCACGGCCACCGACAACATCGACACCGGCCTCGGCACCGTGCACATGATCCTCGGCGGCGGCGGAGTCTCGGGCACCACGAACCAGAGCTTCTTCAAGGACGGCACCGGCAAGGTGATCACGTCCGTCTCGGCGACGCCCGGCTCCAACGGCAAGCGCACCTCCACGTACACGCAGGAGGAGGCGGTCTGGATCGGCGTCCGGGACACCGAACACCCCTACGGCTTCGCGGCGTTCACCGTCGACCCCGGCCGGCACGCCGGTGACACCACCCGCATGCACGTGACCTACTACAACGTGAACAAGCCGAACGGCGACCTGTCGGTGTTCGAGAACTTCACCCTCCACCGCAAGCGTTCCGACGGCCACCGCTAGGCGCTAACCGGAGCGGTCCTGGTCCTCGTCCGGCAACCAGTGCAGGGCGAACCAGAGTTCCATCCGCACACCGGGGTCGTGCAGGTCCACATCGAGCAGTTCGGCGATCCGTGCCAGCCGGTGCCGCACGGTGTTCCGGTGGACGTGCAGGGCCGCCGCTGTGCGGTCCCAACTGCCGTGCAGCGTAAGCCAGGTTCGCAGGGTGTCGAGGAGGACGGGGGCACCCGGAGAAGTGGCTCCGTCGAGCGGGGCGAAGCGGGTGCGGGCCAACTCCCGGGCGTCGGTGGACGGGACGATCCCGTGGACGGTGAGCGGGTCCCTGGTGTGGACGACGGCGGGCACCTGCGCCGCGATCGCGCGTTGCAGGGCCCGCCCGGCCCGCACATCGGCACGCGCGAGGTCCGAGGCGGGCGCGGGTGTGCTGAACCCGAGGACCCAGCCCAAGTCCGCCGCCTGTGCGGGCACTTCGGGACGCGCGTCCGGCGCACTGGCGACCAGGGCCTTCAACTCGGAGCCGTCGATGTACAGGTAAGGCGTGCCCAACGCCGTTCCCAGCGTGGCGAGTTGGGCCGGATCGTCGCCCTGGGCGGAGCGCGGGGACGCATGCCGACCGTGGATCACGACCCAGTGTCCGGCAGCCTCCGTGGTGTCGGCGGGCGCGAGCGAGGCCGCCACGTCGGCCGGGGCGGCCCCCAGCATCAGCCGTACCAACGCGCCCGCGCTGTGCGTGTCGGTGCCCAGGGCGTGCCGTGGACTGGTGAGCAGGGCCAGCAACACCGCCGCCGTACTGGTGACTTGGCGGTGGACCAGGGTCGGGGCGGTGGCGGCGGCCTGGCCGAGGGCGAGGGCCGTCGCGGTGCCGTCCGCGCCGGGCAGGGTGTGCACGGTCAGATGGGTGCCGCCCCGGTGGTCGGCGGCCGCGGTCGGAACGGACCGGCCGGCGGCACCGGTACGGCCCCGGGCGATCGTGCGCACGGCGAGATCGCGCACCCGCTCCGGCGTCGGCGGCGCGGGCCGGGGACCGGCGCTGAACAACTCGTGGCCCCGGGCGTCGTGCAGGACCGCCCAGGCGCCGGTGTGCCCGCTGAGCTGGGTGAGCACCGCCCGGAGCGCGTCCGGCCGGGCGGCGGCACCGGCCAGCGCCGACTGGGCCCGGGAGATCTCGCGCAGCTCACGGTTGCGGACCTCGGCGATCGCCGCGTAGGTGGCCTGCCCGACCGCGACGAACGGGGTGGCCGGCGGCAGCCGTAGAAGAGGGAGCCCGTGGCGGTCGCAGGCGGCGACCAGTTCGGGCGGGACCTCGTCGTGCACGGGGACGACACCGAACCCGAGCGCGGTCACTCCGGCGCCGACGACCCGCCGTACGTACGTGTCGATGCCCGCCGCGTCGGCCGGGAGCCGTACACCCGCGGTGAGCAGCAGTTCGCCGCCCACCAGATAGGGCGAGGGGTCCTCGATCTCCGTGGTGCCTACCGTGCTGATCCGGTGGTCGCGGGCGGGCGGCCCCGCGATCTGGCGCAGGTCCAGGGCGGGGTCGGCGAGCAGCACGCTCAGCGGCACGGAGGGCTGGTCGGACTCGGTGGGTTCGGTGGGCTCGGTGGACCGGGTGGGCTTGATGGACTTGGTCATGAGGGGGGCATCTTCCCGGCCGGGGGCATCACACGCGACTGTCGGATTCATCCATTGGACACCTCCATATTGGATGGTTCCGCAACTGCGACGCCAGCGCGGGCGCCGATATCGTCATGCCACTCGCAGGGCAATGTCCCGGCCCGGCCCGCACCCGGTCGCCGACTCTCTCCGATCTCTCCGACCTCTCCGCTCCGTCCGCTTCCGGAGGACTCTGATGACCGTCGACTACTTCGTCATGGCCGCATACCTGCTGGGCATCATCGGCGTGGGCTGGTGGGGCAAGAAACGCGCCGCGTCCAAGAGCGACTTCCTCGTCGCCGGACGACGGCTGGGCCCGCTCATGTACACCGGCACGATGGCCGCCGTCGTCCTCGGCGGCGCCTCCACCATCGGCGGCGTACGCCTCGGCTACACCTACGGCATCTCCGGCGCCGCCATGGTCTTCGCCATCGGCCTCGGACTGCTGGCCCTGTCCGTCTTCTTCTCCGCCCGCATCGCCCGCCTCAAGGTCTACACCGTCGCCGAGATGCTCTCCCTGCGCTACGGCGACACCGCCGCCGTGATCTCCGGCATCGTGATGTGGATCTACACGCTGATGCTGGTGGTGACCTCGACGATCGCGTACGCCAGTGTCTTCGACGTCCTCTTCGACGTGCCGCGCTGGGTCGCGGTGGTCATCGGCGGCACGATCGTCGTCGGCTACTCGGCGCTCGGCGGCATGTGGTCCATCACCCTCACCGACATGGTGCAGTTCGTGGTCAAGAGCCTCGGTGTGCTGGTCCTGCTGCTGCCCATCGCCGTGGTCAAGGCCGGCGGCTTCTCCGAGATGGCGGACAGACTGCCGGACGGCTACTTCTCCCCGACCTCCATCGGCGGCCAGACCATCGTCACCTTCGTGCTGATCTACACCTTCGGCATGCTCATCGGACAGGACATCTGGCAGCGGGTGTTCACGGCCCGTTCCGACAGGGTCGCGTCCTGGGGCGGCACGGTCGCCGGCGTCTACTGCCTGGTCTACGCCCTGGCAGGCGCCGTCATCGGCATGGCCACCAAGTCCCTCTATCCCCAACTCGCCAGCGCCGACGACGCGTTCGCGACGATCGTCCGGCATGCCCTGCCCACCGGCGTCCGGGGCCTGGTGCTGGCCGCCGCGCTCTCCGCGATGATGTCCACCGCGAGCGGCGCCCTGATCGCCTCGGCGACCGTCGCCAACAACGACATCTGGGCCCGGCTGCGCCGCCGTACGGCCACCGGTCCGAAGGACGACGAGATCGGTGCGCAGGATGACGAGATCGGCTCGAACCGGCTCGCGATCGTCGTCCTCGGCGTCGCGGCGATGGGCATCGCCTGCGCCCTCGGCGACGTCATCGAGGCCCTCACCGTCGCCTACAACCTGCTGGTCGGCGGCCTGTTGGTGCCCATCCTCGGCGGCCTCGTCTGGAAGCGCGGCAACCTCCCCGGCGCCATGGCCTCGATGATCGCGGGCGGCACCACGGTGATCGTCCTGATGGTGACAGACGGCCTCCTCGCCAACGAGCCGATCTACTACGGCCTGTTGGCGGGCCTGGTCGCCTACGTCGCCGTCAGCCTCCTCACCAAGCCGACGGAGGAAGCCGTGGTGCGGGCCTGGCGCCGCCGCCTGGCGGGCGAACAGGCCACCAGTGCACCGGAGTTGAGCGTGGTCTGACCCGCCGATCCGGAAGTTCCCACCCGCACCCGCACGTGCCGTATCTCATCGAAAGGTCCCCATGCACGCCACCACTGTCTCCACGGAAGAACTCCGGCTGCGCCGCGAACTCGCCGCGGTCTACCGGCTCGTGGCGCACTTCCGGATGACCGACCTGATCTTCACGCACATCTCGGTCCGCCTCCCGGGCCCCGAACACCACTTCCTGATCAACCCGTACGGCCTTCTCTTCGAGGAGATCACCGCGTCCAACCTCGTCAAGATCGACCTCTCCGGCCGCGCCGTCGAGGAGGCCCAACACCCGGTCAACCCGGCAGGCTTCGTCATCCACAGCGCCGTCCACGCGGCCCGCCCCGACGCCCACTGCGTCCTGCACACCCACACCAGGGCGGGCTGCGCGGTCGCCGCCCAGCAACACGGCCTGCTCCCGCTCAACCAGATCTCCATGGAGTTCTACGGCAGGCTCGGCTACCACGACTACGAGGGCGTCGCCCTCAACCTCGCCGAACAACGCCGCCTGGTCGCCGACCTGGGCCGCCACCCCGCGATGATCCTGCGCAACCACGGCCTGCTCACCGTAGGAGAGACTCCCGCGCAGGCGTTCCTGCGCATGTACTACCTGGACAAGGCCTGCGAGATCCAGACCACGGCCACTGCCGCCGGCACCCCCCTGGTCGTCCCCAGCCCCGAGACCTGCGAACTCACCGCCCGCCAACTCACCGGCGAGGACGACAGCTCGGACCTCCAGGACGACAAGGCGTACGACTTCGCGTGGTCGGCGCTGCTCCGGCTCGTGGAGCGGATCGCCCCCGACTACAAGGACTGAGGGACAGCCACAGGGACTGAGGGTCAGCCCGTCGCGGCGGCCTTTTCTCCGGTCGGGGCCACGGCGTGCCAGACGCCGTCCTTGCCCTGGCCGTTCGCCTGTCCGGCCGCCGTGTCGCCGACGTATCGGTACAACGGCCAGCCGGCGAGGGTGAGTTGAGGTTGGCTGTCGCGGTGGACCGTGCCGAGGAGGCTCTTCGCGACCCCCGAGGTCTGCACGGACTCCGGCACGATCACCGGTATCCACGTCTTCACGCACGCACCCTTGCACGTCCACTTGGAGGGGCTCGGCTCGTCCTTGTCGTAGCGGTAGAGGGTCATCCCGTTCGAGTCGGTGACCACCGTGCCCACGCCGTCGACCGCCCTGGCCGTCACGGTGTACGCCGTGGTCGTGGCGTCGGCGGCCGGCGTCGAGGCGGCCGGCGCCGAGGCCGTGGTCGTGGGAGCCGACGCGGCCGGGTCCACCGCAGCCGTGCTGTCGGAACCGGCGCTGTTCGAGGAACCGCACGCCCCCAGCAGCAGCGTGGAGGCGAGGCCTGCGACGAGGCTCAGGACAATGCGTCGCGGGATCAAGGAGGTGCCCTTCGTCGGGAATCGTGCTTACTGCCTGCTCGCTCTCCCCATACGTCCGCCGACCCCGCCCCTCTCAGCCGCGGATCTCACATGACGCACTCTTGACCACCCGCCGGACCGGCTCAGCCCCGAACGGGATGTAACCCGGATCACAGCCCCCAAGTGCAGCGCGGTACGGGGTCCACGGCCTTTCTCTCTGTGTAAGGGGCTTGCCCGAAACGGGGACGGTGGACGGTACGGATGGAACAGAGTCGGGCCGACGGGTTCGACGGGTTCGTGGCAGCGCGCTGGTCGGCGTTGTTCCATCTGGCCTGTCTGCTCGTGGGAGGCGATCGGCACCGCGCCGAGGACCTGCTCCAGGAGGCCATGGTCAAGCTGTGGTTCGCCTGGCCGAGGATCGGCGAGGAGGCACCCGAGCCGTACGTGCGCAGGATCCTGGCGCGGGCGGCGGCCCGTTCGGCGCGGCGGCGCTGGTGGGGTGAGCGCCCGGTCGAGCAACTGCCCGACCGGGCGGAGGCCGGGGACGTGTCCGCCGTAGTGGCGGAGCGCTCTCGGCTGGAGGTGGCGCTGGCCCAACTGCCGCCGGCGCAACGGGCCGCCGTGGTCCTGCGCTATTACCAGGACCTGCCCGACAGGCAGGTCGCCGAAGTGCTGGGGTGCCCGGTCGGCACCGCCAGGTCCCATGCGTCACGGGGCGTGGCGCGGCTGCGCCGGATCCTCGGCGATGTCATCGAACCGGTGGGATGAGGGGGAGTTGATGGACCACTTCGACCACGATCAGTTCGACCACTTCGAGCGGGAGCTCGCGCGGATGATGCGCGACTCCCAGGAGACCACCCCCTTCGAAGCCAAGCACCGGACCCGTCTCCGGTCCGGTGTACGGTCCGGACGCCGGGTCCGCACGGCGCGGAAGGCGGTCGGCTCGGCCTTGGCCGTCGCCGGAATCGGCCTCGGCTTCTTCCTGCTGCCCCACGACCGGGTGGACGACCGGCCGCAGGCCCCGCTGCCCCGACCGGCCCTGAGCCCGACGCTCCCGGGCCCCACCCCGACCCTGACACCGGACACGACCCCGAGCGGGACCACCAGCCCGACGCCCACCGGCTCCACCGGGCCGTCCAGCACTCCGACCGGGACCCCGGCCGGGAGTTCGACCACCTCGTCCCCGGACCCGAGCACGACCGACACATCAGCGCCGCCGTCCGGCACGGAGACGACCGGCGCGCCCACCGGACGGAGCACCTTGACGAGCCCGGCCACGTCACCGCCGGCGACGGAGTCGTCCGCGACCGTGGGCGCGGCGGACTCCGGATAACCCGGCCCGCCGGAACACCCCCCACCCGCAATCCCTGAACGCGGTACTGCCCGCAGGCGATATCGGCATGCCCCGTGACGGCCCACAGACTTGGACAGAACGTGACAATGACGACGAGCAGGTCGAGTCAACTACCGTTCCGCACACCGGTGTCGGCACACCACCGCGAGCCCGTCCTCGACGTGGTCGTCCCCGTGTTCAACGAGGAGAAGGACCTCGAACCGAGCGTACGGCGACTGCACGCACACCTCTCGGAGACGTTCCCGTACCCGTTCCGCATCACCGTCGCGGACAACGCGAGTACGGACGGCACCCCGCGCATAGCGGCCCAACTAGCCGCCGAACTCCCCGAGTTGGAGTGGCTACGGCTCGCGGAGAAGGGCCGGGGCCGGGCGCTGCACGCGGCCTGGTCCGGGTCGCCGGCGCCCGTGCTCGCCTATGTCGACGTGGACCTGTCGACCGACCTGACCGCACTTCTCCCGCTGGTAGCCCCGCTGATCTCCGGCCACTCCGACCTCGCGATCGGCACCCGCCTGGCCCACGGCTCTCAGGTCGTGCGCGGCCCCAAGCGGGAGGCCATCTCCCGTTGCTACAACGCCCTGTTGCGCTCCACCCTCGCCGTCGGCTTCTCCGACGCGCAGTGCGGTTTCAAGGCGGTACGGCGTGATGTCGCCGAGCGGCTGCTGCCCCTGGTGAAGGACACCGGCTGGTTCTTCGACACCGAGATGCTGGTGCTCGCCGAGCGGGCCGGACTGCGGATCCATGAAGTGCCGGTCGACTGGGTGGACGACCCCGACAGCCGGGTCGACCTCCTGTCCACGGCCCTGGCCGACCTGCGCGGAATCGCCCGCATAGGACGGCAGTTGGCGCGCGGCACACTCCCGACGGCGGGGCTGCGCCGGGCCACCGACGACGCGCGTGCGGCGGGCCTGCCCGGTCAACTGCTGCGCTTCGCCGCCGTGGGAGCGGTCAGCTCCGTCGGATACGTCCTGCTGTACATCGCGTTGCGCCCGGCGACGGGCGGACAACCCGCCAACGCGCTGGCGTTGCTGCTCTGCGCCCTCGCCAACACGGCCGCGAACCGCCGACTGACCTTCGGACTGCGCGGCCGGGCCGGCGCCCTGCGCCACCAGGCCCAGGGCCTCCTGGTCTTCACGGTCGGCCTCGCCCTCACCAGCGGCGCGCTGGCACTCCTGCACCGCACGACACCAACTCCCGCGCGCAGTACGGAAGTCGGGGTGCTGGTCACCGCCAACCTCGCGGCAACTCTCGTACGCTTCCTGCTCTTCCGGGCCTGGGTGTTCCGCACCGGTCGCCGCCACGCGACGGAGGCGACCACGGCATGAGCGACACGACGACCTTGATACGGCCCATCTCCGCGACCACAACTCCACTCCTCCACAAGGACGTTGGCGCACGCCTCCGCCATATGGCCCGGCACTACGGCCCGGTGCTCGCGCTGTACGGCGTGCTGAAGCTCATCGGCTTCGCCGTCTTCATGTACTTGCTGGACTCCGACGGCGGCTTCCGGACGCGGAACCCGCGCTTCGGCGGCGGCGCCCACGCCTGGGACGTACTCGCCACCTGGGACGGCTGGTGGTACCAGCAGATCGCCGCACACGGCTACGACCCCGCGCTCGTCCGGGTCCCCGGCGCCACCGGACTGATCACCCTCGAAGGCAACTCGGCGGCCTTCTTCCCGCTCTACCCGGCCACGATGCGACTCGTCTCCGACGGCACGGGCCTGGGTCTGTACGGCTCCGGGATGCTGGTCTCGGTCGTCGCGTCGTTCGCCGCCGCGCTCGGCATCTACGCCGTCACCGCCCGCTTCGGAGGCAGGCGAGCCGGGCTGGCCGCCGCCGGACTGTGGGCGGTCTGGCCCGGCTCCGGCATGGAGTGGTCGGCCTACTCGGAGTCCCTCTACATCGCCCTCGCGGTCTGGGCCTGCCACGCCGTCATGACCGACCGCTGGCTCACCGCGGGCGTCCTCACCTTCGCCGCCGGCCTCAACCGCCCCACCGCCGTGGCGCTCATCGCGGCCCTGATCGTCGCCGCGCTGCAGACACTCCACCGGCGGCGGGAGAACCTCGCGGGCCCATGGATCGCGATGGCGATCGCACCGCTCGGCCTGGTCGGCTACCTCCTCTGGGTCGGCAACCGCATGGGCAACCTGGTCGGCTACTTCGCGCTCCAGAAGGGCGCCTGGGGACACACCTTCGACTACGGCAAGCAGACCGCCGACGTCTTCAGCTCCATGGCGGTCGGTCGCTTCGACTACCTGTTCGCGTTCCCCTTCGAAGACACCATCGCCGTGCTCACCGTCCTGCTGGCCGCACTCCTGATCCCCCTCCTGATCCGCCTGCGCCCACCGGCGGTCCTCACCGTCTACACCCTGCTCACCCTCGCCCTGGTCCTGGGCAGCCAGCAGATCTTCGGCAACGTCTCCCGCTATCTGCTCCCGTGCTTCCCCCTCTTCATCCCGCTCGCCGTCAAGCTCCGGACCCTCGGCCTGCCCACGCTGTGCCTGCTGTTGGGCATCGCGGCCGTGGCGTCGGGGTCGTACGCCGGGTATGTGCTGTTTGAGGCGGGGGTGCCGTAGGCGGGAGTCCTTGGGTGGGGGGCCTGAGCGTCAATGGGCGATGACCGCGGCGGTGGTGCGGCCGCCGTCGACGTCGAGCACGATGCCGTGCACGAACGAGGAGTCGTCACCGGCCAGGTACACGGCGGCGTTCGCGATCTCGTCGGGGGTGCCCATCCGACCCGCGGGGGTGCCCTTCATCATGATCTCGGCGGTCCGGGTCTCCCTCGCCGTCGGCGCCAGCACCACCCCCGGGGAGATGGCGTTCACGCGGACGCCCTGCGGCCCGAACTCCGCGGCCCAGGCCCGGGTCAGCGTCTCTACGGCTCCCTTCGTCGAGCTGTAGAGGGGGCTGGGAATGCCCAGGCGCGCGATCCAGGAGCCGAGGTTGATGATCGCCCCGCCGCCGGCCTCCACCATCGCGGGGGCCACGGCCGCGGTCAGGAAGTACGGGGCCTTCACGTTCACGGCGTAGACTTGGTCGAAGGTCTTCTCGTCGGTGGCCGCCGTGGTGGCGTGGGGATAGATGCCGGCGTTGTTGACCAGCACGTCGATACGGCCGCCCAGGACCCGTGTCGCCTCCTGAGCGAGTGCTCGCGAGGCGGCGGCGCTGCCGTCCAGGTCGGCCCGCACGAAGTCGGCGCGGCCACCCCGGGCGCGGATCCCGTCGACGACCTCCTGGCCCCGCTCGGCGCTACGGCCGGAGACGGCGACGTACGCCCCCTCGCGGGCGAAGGCCTCCGCGATCGCCCGCCCGATGTTGCTGGTCGCCCCGGTCACGAGGGCGGTCCTGCCCTCAAGGCGCATCGACATGATCCACTCCGTTGCTCGGCGCTCCGTCATGCCCTGGAGGTCAGGGGTCAGGGCGCGGGTGCCACCGTAAGGCGGAAAGATTGGACCCGCAAGTCCAGAATCAGGGTGGGGGATCGGAATGGGGTGGAGGTCGCGCCGCAGACCCTCGTGGCGATCCCTTGCTTCCCCGGCCGCTTCCCTGGTCGATGGCTGGACCTCCCGGGCCATCAGGGTGGGACGATGGACGCATGAACCGAGGGATGACCGCCAAAGGCCTGGCCACGCGGCAGCGCATCGTGGTTGCGGCTGCCCTGCTGATCCGGGAGAAGGGTGCGGCGGAGACGACCCTGGACGACGTGCGGGCCGCGACGTCGACGAGCAAGAGCCAGCTCTTCCACTACTTCCCGGACGGCCGGATCGACATGCTCGTGGCTGTGGCCCGGCATGAGGCCGACCAGGTCCTTGAGGCGCAGCGACCCTACTTGGACGAGCTGACGACCTGGGAGTCCTGGCAGGCGTGGCGCAAGGCGGTGCTTCGGCACTACGGCGAGCTCGGGCGCCGCTGTCCGCTGGGGAGTCTCATCTCCGAGCTGGGCAAGTCCTCTCCCGAGGCGCGCACGATCGTCTCGGACCTGTTCGCGACGTGGGAAGCGGCGTTGCTGCGCGGTACGGGGACGCTGCTTTCCGATCGCGGGGCGGCGGTCGGTTGTGCGAGGAGTGTGCTGGCGGCTGTTCAGGGTGGCGTGGTGCTCCTGCAGATGACGGACCGCGTCGACTATCTGGAGGCGGCCCTCACGTCTGCGATCGAGCCGATGAGGTCTGGGGCGGCGGCCCGCTAGTCCGATAGCTTGCCAGCTCAAGAGTGGACTTTACGGTCCCCTTTTTGGTGCGTACTGTTGGACTCTGTGGTCCATTCAAGGTTTTCCTGCCTACGTCGGCGACGTCCGCGAGACGTTCCGCAGGGTGCGCTGACCGCGCGAGACCCACAGGTGGCTCCCCGTGTCCTACCCCTCCGCCGGGCGCGTGCCCGGCGGATGCATCCGGATCACCAGGTACCCCTCGCCGTCCTTCGGTGGCCGGGTCCAGGAACGGGTGGTGAAGGTGTGCAGCCGGCCCTTCATGAGGGCGTGACGCGGCAGGGACGCACCGAACTCCTCGGACACCGCTTCCAGCAGCGGCCGTTCGGCCTCGGCCGCGTCCTCCAGGTCACCGAAGAACCGGCTCGGGGTCAGCGCCTGCGGTATCTCCCCGCTCTGCTGGATCTCTCCGTCCGTGTACGTGAACGCGTACTGCTCGGCACCGTCTCGTGCCACCGAGAGGTGGAAGAACGGCTTCCCGTGCTGTGACCTCAGGCCGCTCCACACCACCACCGCGCGGGCGCCCGCACTGGCGGACGCGGCCGGGGAGACGAAGCGCAGCCGGTCGAACGGGGCGGGATCGCCGTCGAAGGCGAAACTCCAGCCGGTGCCGGCCCGGCCGACCGCCATGAGAGCCCGGTCGTCGTAGGACGAGAACTCCCTTCGGCTGTGCGCCGATCTGCGGCGTGCTTCCCAGAAGGTCATGGGCTCGTTCAGCACGGTGCTGTGCGCAATCTCGTCTGTATCTGTATCTGTATCTGTATCTGTGTCCGCGTCCGCCTCGTCCGCGTTCCCGTCCGTGAGGCGTGCGGGCAACTCCTGCGGCTCCGCGCCTTCCACCAGGACGAACCGGTAGGACGTGCGGTTGTTGCCCGGGTCCGGGTCCGCGAGCCACGCGAGGTCGTCCGGGTCGAGCCCGGCCGTCGGCCTCGGTGTCTCGCCGGCCTGCCCGCCTCTCGGAGTGGACAGCAGCTCGCGGCCACGCTCGGGAGTCAGCAGCGGCCCGAGTGCCGGGTCGGCCACCCACCCCAGCGGCGCCAAATGGTCCGGCCCCAGCGGTTCCCACAGGGGCAGGGCAGCCATCAGTGTCCGCCACGCCCCGTCGGTGTCTCCCCACCGCGTCAACTCCCGCGCCCGCTCGACCGCTTCCCCGAACGGTCCGGCCGCCGTGTACCGGTACGTGCCGTCCCGCACCTGACCCAGCGTCGCGTACGCCAGTGACACCAGGTCGTCGTCGGCGCCCCGCAGCTGGAACACCAGCGTGGAGTCGTCCCGGTACGAGTGCGCCGCGTGCTCGGCGACCAGTAGCGGCAACAGCTCGGATGCGTACCGCGGGTCCGTCACCAGGCCGTCGAAGTACACCATGTAGGTCCGTCCGAGCAGTCGGCGTATCTGGTCACCCAGCCCCGCCGACCGCGCCCTGCCGTACCCCTTGGCCTCGTCCAGGTCCTTCGCGGCCCGCTCCCAGCCGCCGCGCAGCGCCTCCAGCCGGGCCTCTTCCATCAAGGCGTCGAGCCTTCGCGTCGTGTCGTTGGCGAACACCGGCTCCCCGTCGCTCCGGTGTGCCCGCAGTCTGTGGAACTCGCGGTGCATGGCCCGCATGAACTCACGGAAGTTCGCGTGCCGTTCGGGCGGCTCGGCCCGCCAGCTCGCCCATGTGTACACGGCCCACTCACCGTCCTCGTCCACGTCCTCGGGATCCATGAGGATGTAGGTGACGTCGGACTCGACGTCGAGCTGCAGCGCGCGCCGCCAGAGGTCCGCCGCCCGCCGCTCCTCGGGCGAGGAGTCCTCGTCCAGGTACTCCTCGAACTCGTCCGCGAGTCCTGACTCGTTGGTGTGCCAGCGCGCGTCCCCGGTCCCCGCCAGCAGCGTCACGAACCCGCCCGCGTGCCGCCACCCGTCGCTGACCTCCAGGAACTCCCGGTACGACGGGGGTATCCGGCGGCCGAGACGCTCCTCCATGGCGGCGATCCGCTCCGCGGAGGCGGGCGGGAAGCCCAGCCGGCGCGTCCGCCGCGCGGCCTCGTCGGCCTCGCCCCGCGCCTCGTCGTCGGGCAGGGAATCCGCCCACTCCTCGCTCCACCTGAGGAGAAAGGTCCGCCAGTCGAATGCCGTGGAATCCGTCATACGCCCGATGCTGCCACCCACCACTGACAACGCCCCGCTGCTTCACCCCGGCCGACGGGACTCTCCTGACCACACGTCAGGAAGGGCTGAACGGGAGGCACTCGGTGCACCGACCGGGTGCCTCCCGCCCTACGGCCCTCAGCGCACGACGACCGCGTGCGTCGTCGCCGAACCGTTCGTCCAGGCGGACCGCTTGGCCGTCACCTTCACGGTGATCTTGTGCCCCTTGTCGGCCTTCACCAGTACGTACGTCGACTTGGTGGCTCGACTGATGGTCTTGCCGTCGCGCTTCCAGACGTACGTGTACGAGGTGGCCGTCGGCGACCAGGTGCCGTGGGCGGCGGTGAGCCTGTGGCCGACCTTGGCCGTGCCGGTGATCGCGACCGCCTTGGTGACCTTCAGGGCGGCGCCGACCGTGACCGTGACGGCGGGGGAGGTCGAGGGTGTCGACCCGGCGATGTTGGTGACCGTGGCCCGGCAGGACAGCTTGTGCTTGTAGTCGGAGGCGGTCAGGGTGCGGGTCTTGCCGGTGGCACCGGAGATGACCTTGCCGTCGCGCAGCCAGGACCAGGCGACCTTGGCGCCGGTGCCGGTCCAGGCCGCGTTGCAGGTCACCGTGGAGCCGGTACGGACGGTCCCGCTCAGCGTGGCCTTCGAGGTGATCGCCGGCTTGGTCAGCAGGGTCTGCCACTGGGCCGAGACCTGGGACGTGAAGTCGCCGTTGCCCACGGCCTTGCGCGACAGGACGGTGGCCCGGCCGTCGGGACCGGCGGCGACCTCGCCGTACAGCGCATCCGTGCCGGAGACGGCGGGCGCGCTGCTGAGGGCGGTCGCCTTGCTCCAGGTGCCGTCGGCGCGGAACGCCCACTCGAGGGAGTAGACGTCGCCGTTGTCGACGCTCGGCACCTGCGGCCAGACGACCTGGACGGTGCCGTCGGCGCCGATGGAGGCGTCCACGTCGAAGGGGACGAAACCGGTCGACAGCGTCTGCGGGGCGGACCAGGCGCCGGTGCTCGCGGAGCGGGTGACCGATTTGACGACCGTCTCACGGTCGGCGCTGCTCCAGCCCGCCCATACATAGGTGAGGTCGCCATTGGGCGCGACGAGCGGGTCGCTGCCGTCGCTGTAGTTGAAGGTCGACGCGACCGCGGTCTGTACGTCGCCCCAGCTCGCGGAGGCGGACGTCCGGGTGACCGAGCTCAGGTCGTATCCGTCGTCGGCGGCGTCCGCGCCGTGCCACAGCACCGTGGTGGCGCCGTTGGCGTCCGACACCACCTGGACGTCACCGTCCGTGTAGCCCACACCGGGCAGCACGGCCGCCTCGCTCCAACTTCCGTCCGCCGTAGGACGGGTGGCGGTGAGGACGGAGTTCCGGTTGCCCGCGGCGTCCTGGTCGTAGACGTCCCACACCGCGGTGGCCGAGCCGTCGGGAGCGACGGCGAGCGCGAAGTCGTAGACGGAACCGGTGGTGACCGAGGCGAGCGGCTGGGCCGTGGACCAAGTGGTGGCGCCCGGGGCGCGGGTGGCCGTCATGACCTTGTAGTCGTTGAACGAGCCCTGGACCCATACGGCGGTGAGGGTGCCGTCGGCCGCCGAGGCGAGCCGGGGCAGGCCGAGGTAGGCGTCGTCCGGGTCCGCGGTGATGATCGGCGTCGGATCCGACCAACCGCCCTGCGCCGGGGTCCAGGTGGCGGCGACGGCGGCGAGGTCGTCGTCCACGTACCTGCCCTCCACCCAGGTCACGACGGCCTGCCCGCCGGGCGTCACGGTCAGGACCGCCGGGGAGGTGCTCTCGAGGCCGGTGGCCAGGGTGTGGGCGGCGCTCCAAGTGCTGCTCTTGGCGGTCTTGACGGCGACGTCGAAGGTCCAGTGCGTGCCGTCGGCCGCCCGGTCGCGCCACAGCGCGAATGTGCTGCCGTCGTCGGCCGTCTTGACGTCGATCAGGGTCTGCTGCCCGTCGGCACCGGTCAGCGCGGTCGCGGCGCTCCAGGGACCGGCCACCGTCGGGTATCCGGCGGCGGTCGCGGGGCTCGCGGGGACCAGAGCGGTGACGGCGGCCACCGCGGCGGTGAGCGCCAGGGCGGTGGCTCTCGGTCTACGTATGCGAGATGTGCTCGTTGCCACGACGGCTCCTGTACGCGATGGGGTGGTGTGGTGGAACTCGACGTGGGGGGAAATTCCGTCGCGAGAGTACCGGGCCTGGTGGAACGGCTGACTGTGGGAATGGTCTAGAGATGATCAAGGTTTCAGCCCTGTACCCGGAAGCGTGCCGTCAGGTGGTGCCGGTGTCGTGAACTGGGGCCGACGCGCAGTTCGAACTCGCCCGGTTCGACGACTCGTCGGTTGTCGGCGCCGACGAGGGAGCAGCGGGCGGCGGGGATCTCGATGGCGATGTCGGCGCTCTCGCCCGGGGCGATCTCGGCCTGGACGAACGCCTTCAGTTCCTGTTCGGCCCAGGTGACGCTGGTGGTCAGGTCGCTGACGTACGCCTGGACGGTCTCCCGGGCGGGACGGTCGCCGGTGTTGGTGAGGCGTACGGTCGCGTGGACCGTGCCGTCGACCGGCACATCCTGCTCCCGCAGGGTGAGCGCGGAGTAGGTGACCGTGGTGTAGCTGAGGCCCTCGCCGAACGCGAACAGCGGATCCTGGGTGAGGTCGGCATAGCGGGTGCCGTGCTGGCCGCGTACCTGGTTGTAGTAGACGGGTTGCTGTCCGACGTGGCGGGCGAAGGAGATCGGCAGCCGGCCGCTGGGTTCGACGAGTCCGAGGAGGAGTTCGGCGATGGCGCGGCCCCCGCGCATGCCCGGGTTGAACGCCTCGATGAGCGCCGCCGCGTTGAGCGCGGAGTCGGGGAGAGTGCTGGGCTTGGACTGGACGAGGACGACGGTCATGGGCGTGCCGGTGGCGGCGATCGCGTCGAGGAGGGCGATCTGGCCGCCGTACAGGTCCAGGGTCGCGGTCGAACAGCCCTCGCCGGTGAGGGCGAGGGTGTCGCCGACCACGACCACCGCGTGGTCGGCCGCCCGGGCGGTGGCCACGGCTTCCCGCAGCTGGGTCTCATCGACCGGTGCGGAGCTGAAGACGGGCGGCTTCGGCTGACCGTCGGGCCAGTTGGGGCCGGTGGGGTCGGGGACGAGGACCTCGATGTCGGCTCCCCGGGCGTGGGTGACCGTCCAGTCGGCGGGGGCGACGGCACGCACCCCGTCGAGCACGGTCTCCACCAGCTCGCGGGGATGTCCGTCCGGCATCCAGTCGACCTGGCCGGAAGCCCCGGCCCAGTCGCCCAACATGGCGTGCGGGTCATGGGAGTTGGGGCCGATGACGGCGATGGTGCGGGGCGGGCCCGCACTGACGGCGCAGCCGTGTCCGTCGTCGGTCAGCCCGCCCTCGAAGGGAAGGGTTCCGTCGTTGCGCAGCAGGACCAGCGAGCGGCGCGCGGTCTCCAGGTTGAGGTCGGCGTGCTCGCGGCAGCCGATGACCGCGCTCTGCCGTTCGGGGTCGGGGGCGCGGGGGTCCTCGAAGAGGCCGAGCTCAAACTTGAGGCGCAGGACCCGTCGTACGGTCTCGTCGATCAGCTTCTCGTCGGTCAGGCCGCGGGCGACCGCCGTCTGGGCCGCATCGAAGAACTCCGGGGTGGTCATGACGAGGTCGTTGCCGGCGTCGACGGCGCGGACGGCCGCCTCGACGTCGTCGGCGCACACCTTCTGCTCCCAGACCATCCGGCCGACGTTGTCCCAGTCGGTCACCAGGGTTCCGGTGAAGCCCCATTCACCCTTGAGAACGTCCTTGAGCAGCCACTTGCCGGCGGTGATCGGCACGCCGTCGATGGACTGGTAGCCGAGCATGAAGGTGCGGCAGCCGGCCCGGGCCGCTCGTTCGAAGGGCGGCAGGAACCAGGACCGGAGCTTGCGCGGGGTCAGGTCGGCCTCGCTCGCGTCCCGTCCGCCCTGGGTCTCGGAGTAACCGGCGAAGTGCTTGGCGCAGGCGAGGACCGCCGTGGGGTCGGCCAAGCCGTCGCCCTGGTAGCCGGCCACCATCGCGGCCCCCAACTCGCCGATGAGGTACGGGTCTTCGCCGAAGGTCTCGTTCACCCTGCCCCAGCGCAGGTCGCGGGTGACGCACAGCACCGGGGAGAACGTCCAGTGGATGCCGGTCGCGGAGACCTCGGTCGCGGTGGCCCGGGCGGCTCGCTCAAGCAGCGCGGGGTCCCAGGTGCAGGCCATGGCGAGCTGGGTGGGGAAGATCGTGGCGCCGGGCCAGAAGGAGTGGCCGTGGATGCAGTCGTCGGCGGTGAGCAGCGGGATGCCGAGGCGGGTTTGCCGGGCCAGCGCGATGGCCTCGTGCATCCGCTGGGGCGAGGCGTGCAGGATCGACCCGGCCAGCTTGGCCGAGACGATGTCCAACAGATCGCCGCGGGCGTCGAGTTGCAGCAACTGCCCGACCTTCTCCGGCAGGGTCATCCGGGCCAGCAGGTCATCGACCCTGACGTCCAGGGACCCCTTCGGATCCAGGTAGGCCGCCGTACGAACCGAGTGCTCCAAAACGAACTCCAAGGAAAGTCGATGCCGGTGAGGGTCTGCCAGGTGGACGGCCGTTCGAGCCCGACCACCACTCTGGACCACTACGCCCACTTCGTGCCGGGGGCCAGAAGACGCGGGCCCCCACCCGCAGGTGGTGCGGCTCAACCCCGGGAGACGGGCTTGTCACCCACCCGCACGGCTCACTGCGCCGACCTGCACGGCTTTCTGCGCCCACCTGTACGGCTGGCCGCGCCGGCAGGCCCCCGCACACGCCGTATATCCGATGACATTGAGTGTCATCACTAGGATGAGCGGCATGGGTCGATGGATGCCGGACGCAGCGGGCCGACTGTCGCGGGCCGCGCTCGAGCTGTACGAGGAGCGCGGCTTCGAGGACACCATGGTCGCCGAGATCGCCGAGCGGGCCGGTCTGACCAAGCGGACGTTCTTCCGTCACTTCCCCGACAAGCGCGAGGTGCTGTTCCCGCTCTCGGCCCGGATTCACGAGGTGATCGTCGACGCCATGGCCGCCGCGCCGGCCGATCGCTCGCCGCTCGCCGTCGTCATGGAGGGGTACGACGCCGCCGTGGACATGGTGAACAAGGGCCACGCGCAGGCCCGGCGTCGCCGAGCCGTCATCATGGCCAACCCGGAGCTTCTGGAACGACAGCTGACCAAGTTCGCCGCGACCAGTGCGGCCGTGACCGAGGCGTTGTGCGAGCGCGGGGTCGCGCGGCGGGTCGCCTTCCTGACCGCCGCCGCGGGTGCCGCCGCGTGGAGGGACGCGCGCGAATGCTGGATCGAGGGTCCGGAGACACAGGACCTGCACGCCCTGCTGCGTGAATCCGTGGCGGAGCTCAGGTCCGCGGTGGCGGCCCCGCTCGCGCGGTAAGCCGCAGCCACAGCAACAGTCGCAGCCGTCAGCCACAGCAACAGCCGCAGTCGTAAGCCGCAGCCACAGATGCAGGCCAGGCACAGCCAGGCCTCTGCTCACCGCTCTCGTCATCCATGACACCTGGTGTCATCACTGTTACGATGACACCGGGTGTCATCACATGCCACGGGTTCGACCGAGAGGGTGCATCGCGCATGCCGGAAACGTTCGACGAGGCAACCACGCTCAAGCGACGAACCTTCGTCGCGGCGTCGACAGCGGTGGCCGGCCTCCCTCTGCTGACCTCGGATCGCCTGCCCGCATCGGCATCCACGCCCACGCCGGCCGACCAGCTCTCCACCGTCCGTCTGACGGTCAACGGCGAGCAGCGCACCGCCCAGGTCGACAACCGCACCTCACTCCTCGACCTCCTCCGCGAGCACCTGGACCTCCCCGGCACGAAGAAGGGCTGCGACCAGGGCGCCTGCGGAGCCTGCACGGTGCTCGTGGACGACCGGAGGGTGAACTCCTGTCTCATCCTCGCCGTGATGGCACAGGACGCGAACGTCACCACGATCGAAGGGCTCGCCCGAGGCCGTGGCGAGCAACTGCACCCGCTGCAACAGGCGTTCATCGACCACGACGGTCTCCAGTGCGGCTACTGCACGCCGGGGCAGGTCATGTCGGGCGTCGCCTGTATCGCCGAGGGCCACACCGGCTCCCGGGCGGAGATCCGCGAGTGGATGAGCGGCAACCTGTGCCGGTGCGGGGCGTACACGAACATCGTCTCCGCCATCGAGCAGACGGCCAAGGAGGCGTGAGCGCGTGCACCCCTTCGCCTTCAGCCGGGTCTCCACCACCGCCGCCGCGCTCAACGCCGGTGCCGGCAACGGCCGTTACATCGCCGGCGGGACCACCCTGGTCGACCTCATGAGGGAGACCGTCGAGCGCCCCGCGCACGTGGTCGACATCAACGCGCTGCCGTACAAGGACATCACCGTCACCCGACAGGGGCTGCGCGTCGGTTCCCTGGTCCGGATGAGCGAGCTCGCCGCGCATCCGGAGGTGCGCGTCACCTACCCCGTCCTCTCGCAGGCCCTCGAACTCGGTGCCTCGGCCCAGTTGCGCAACATGGCCTCCATCGGGGGCAACATCATGCAGCGGCCCCGCTGTCCGTACTTCCGGGACGTCCACTCCGCGTGCAACCGCCGTGACCCGGGCTCGGGTTGCGACGCCCGGGGCGGTGACAACCGTATGCAGGCGATCCTGGGGGCGAGCACCCACTGCGTGGCAACTCACCCCTCCGACCTGGCAGTTGCCCTCGTGGCACTGGACGCCGTGGTCGAGGTGCGAGGCCTCGACGGCCCTCGCTCCATCCCCGTCCAGGACTTCTTCCTCCGCCCCGGAGACACCCCGCAGAAGGAGCACTCGCTCAGGTCCGGCGAACTCATCACCTCCCTCACCGTCCCCGCCGGAGCGCACACCCGCCGCTCGGGCTATCTGAAGGTCCGCGACCGGCAGTCGTACGAGTTCGCCCTCGCGTCCGCGGCGGTGGCGCTGGACATCAGGGGCGGCGTGGTGCGGGGCGCCAGGGTGGCCGTCGGTGGTGTGGCGACCGTGCCGTGGCGGCTGCCCAAGGTGGAGGAGGCGCTCGTCGGCAGGCGGCCGGGGCGCCGGACGTGGACGGAGGCCGCGGCCCTCGCGGCCGAGGGTGCCGTACCGCTGTCCGAGAACGCCTTCAAGGTGAAGCTGGTCGAACGGACCGTGCGCCGCCAGCTCATGACGATCGGAGGACAGTGATGGCGACGCCCGTCGTCGGGCAGCGGCTCTCCCGCGTGGACGCCCGCCGCAAGGTGACCGGCGCGGCCACCTACTCGGCCGAGCACCGCGTCGAGGGCCTGTTGTACGGCGTGATCGTCAACGGCACGGTGGCCCGCGGCACGGTGAGCCGGATCTCGGTGGACGCGGCGCTCGGCCACCCGGGCGTCCTGCACATCCTGACCGACTTCGGCAGCCTGCGACTTGCCCACCCCGTCGATCGCATCGCCTTCTACGGCCAGCCCATCGCGGTCGTCGTCGCGGAGACCCTGGAGGCGGCGACCCACGGCGCCTCGCTGGTCGAAGCGACGTACGAACAGCAGGCGGCGGTAACCGACTTGGACGCCCCCGGCATCCCCTCGCAGACACCCGCCGACGAGCCCGACTACAGCCGCGGCGACCCGGCGGGCGCGCTGGCCTCGGCACAGGTGAAGGTGGACCTGGAACTCACCAGCGCCCGCGAGAACCACAACCCCATCGAACTGCCCTCGACCATCGCCCGCTGGCAGGGCGGACAGCTGACGCTCTGGGACAAGACCCAGTGGTCACAGGGCGCCGCGCGCACGGTGGCCGGCGCGCTCGGCATCGCCGTCGGCGACGTACGCGTGCACAACGAGTTCGTCGGTGGAGGCTTCGGCAGCGGCATCCAGACCTACGACCACGTCAGGCTGGCCGCGTTCGCCGCGCGAGAGGTGGGCAAGCCCGTGAAGGTGGTGCTGACGAGGCGTCAGTTCTATTACGGCGCCGGATTCCGGCCGGCCAGTCGGCACCGGATCGCCCTCGGCAGCAGCACGGCCGGGCGCGTCAACGCACTCGCCTACGACGTCCGGATCGAGAACGCGCGCTACCAGTCCTACACGGACGGCCTGACCGACCTCCCGCAGTTCCTCTACGGCGTCCCCAACACCCGTACCGCCTACCGGGTCACGCCCGTCGACGTCCACTCCCCGTGCTCCATGCGTGGCCCGGGCGTGGTGCTCGGCAACTTCGCCCTGGAAACCGCGATGGACCAGCTAGCGCACGAACTGGCCGTGGATCCGGTCGAGTTGAGGCTGCGCAACGAGCCGACCCAGGACGAGGTCAACCGAATCCCCTTTTCCACACGTAAGTTGCGCGAGTGCTACGAGACCGGCGCCCGTCGCTTCGGCTGGTCCCGGCGGCACGCCGAGCCCGGTTCGCGCACGGACGGCGACCTGCTCATCGGCATGGGGATGGCCACCGCGAGCTATCACAACAACCGGCGCGACTGCAGCGCACGGGCCCGGATGCACGCCGACGGCACCGCCGAAGTCTTCGCGGCCTCCGCGGACATGGGCCCCGGCACCACCACCTCGGTCATGCAGGTCGCCGCGGACGCCCTGGGGCTGCCCGCCTCGGCGGTCACCTTCCGGCTGGGCGACTCCAGCTACCCCACCGCGCCCCTGCACGCGGCGGCCACCACCATGGCGAGCGTGGGCTCGGCCGCGCACACCACCTGCAACGCGCTGAGGGCGGAGTTCATCCGCAGGGCGGTGGCGGACCCCAACTCGCCTCTCCACGGCGCGAATCCGGCGGACGTGCGGGTGCGGGACGGCCGACTGGAGACATCCGGTGCCCGGGACAGCTACCGGGACATCCTGCGCCGCGCCGGCCTGCCCAGCCTCGACATCACCGGCAACTGGGGCCCGGGCGACGCCGATTCGAAGATCTCCACGTACGGCTACGGAGCCGTCTTCGCCGAGGTCTCCGTCGACCCCCTGCTGGGCCTCGTGCGCGTACGGCGGATCTTCGCGGCGTACGACGTGGGGCGGGTGATCAGCCCCAAACTCGCCCACAGCCAGGCCATCGGCGGCATGGTCGGCGGCATCGGCATGGCCCTCCTCGAAGGCACCGTCACCGACCACCGCGACGGCCGTATCGTCAACGCGAGCCTCGCCGACTATCTGGTGCCGGTGAACGCGGACGACCCCGACCTCGACGCCGCCTTCATCAACACCGAGGACCCGCAGGCCGATCCGATCGGGGTGAAGGGACTCGGCGAGATCACCATCGTCGGGGTGGCGCCCGCCATCGGCAACGCGGTGTTCAACGCGACGGGCAAACGCCTGACGGACCTGCCGATCCGCCCTGAGGCGCTGCTCTGACCCGGTCACCGCGGGCCTGACACGACCGGACGTCGCGCCTGCGGACCTGGACCGAAGAGACGGGACGCGTCTTCGCCAAGGGCCTTCAGTGACCGACGTGGACATACCCGGCCCACAGTGCGGGGCTGGCCGGATACCGGTCGCGCAGGGCGCGTACGGCGCGGTGCAGGGCCCGGGCCGACAGCTCGGTGCGGGGTGGGGTGCTGCCGCCGTGGGTGAGGTCGGCGTAGGTCGCGCGGGTGATCTCCACCGAGGTGGTGTCGTCGACCGGCCAGAGCGTGCCGATGACGCGTCGGTATCCGGCGAGTTGGAAGGCCCCGGTGATGTGCAGTGCCTCGTCGGCGTTGTCGGGGTGCGTGTGGGAGGTGCTGCAGGCGGACAGGTAGGCGAGGTCCGCGTAGGGCAGCTCCATGGCGGAGAGCTGTTCCACGGTCAGCGGCCGGGTGAGGTGGTCGTGGAGCAGCAGCATGCCCGCGGCGGGGTTCTCCCAGGACGTGAGGCCGTGGCAGGAGAGATGGGCGACGGGGTGGGCGGGCAGCGCGCGGACGACGTTCTCGTACGTGGCCTGCGCGCCGGACAGGATCAGGGAGTTCGGCAGCAGTTCCGCGAGCGCCGCGGCCTCCGCCGCCGCGCCCGGCAGCGAGGGGGCGTTCTCCGCGTCGGGCACCGCCACGACCAGCGTGTGCGGGGTCGTATCGGCCGCCTGGGGACCGAACCGGCCGGCCAGGGCGCGCACGGTGGTGGTGTAGGAGGAGACGGCCCGGTCCATCACCGTCGCCCTCCCGGACTGCGCGCCGCTGTCGTGACGGCCGGCCGCGTGGAGCGGGAAGTACGCCATCAGGCCGACGGGGCACCACCAGATGCGGGGCGGGGGCCGTGTGTCGGAGGACGGGGCGGTGAGGCCCAGCGCGTCCAGCACGGGTGAGGTGACCCGGTCCCACAGCCAGCGCAGGATCGCGTCCAGCTCCCGCTGGGCGTTCCGCCGGGCGAGCAGCGACGGGTCGTTCGGGGCGGCGAAGACGGCACGGGTCAGGCGCAGGAGGTGGGTGATGACGTCGGCTTGGGTCAGGCCGGTCAACGGGACCGTCAGGACGGGCTGTTCGCCGTCCGCCCGCAGAATGAGCGCGTCGCAGCGGCGCCCGGAGACATTCACGATCACTACGGGACCCTGCTCGGCATGGCGGCGCAGCGCCTGGACGGAGGGCGCCCGCAGGAAGCCGGCCATGCCGTCGAGGTTCCGGATCCGGCCCATCAGGTCGGCCCAGCTCTCGTCGTTCCCGTCTATCCCGTCGTTCCCGTCGCGAGCACCGGAGTTGAGGACGGTGCGCAGCCGCAGGAACTCGGTGTGGAGCTCGGGTGACCGGTGCCGCAGCAGCCTGAGGTCACGGGCCTCCAGTGTCCGGCCGTGCAGGATTCCGCGCGACAACTCCAGGAGTTCCAGGGCCCGTTCCGGTCTGCCGAGCTCCAGTGCGGCGGCAGCGGCACCTTCCGACAGTCCCTCGATCTGTCTGAGTCCGATGATGTTGCCCCGGTAGGACAGCCAGTCCGGGGTGAGCTGCGGCAGCAGGGCGACTGCGGCTTCGTAGGCGGCGAGTGAGGCGTGCGGGTCGCCGAGGGCGGCCTCCGTGGCGCCCAGCTGCTGGTAGTTCTTGATCCGTACGATGGGCGGTCCGGCGGCGGACGCGGCCTCGGCGAAGACAAGCCGCGCCTGGCGCCGCCACGCGGCGGTGTCGCCGTCGCCGTGCTTGGCCAGGTCGTTCAGGGTGACGCCCAGAAGCCACAGGCGATAGCCGCGTTCCCCGTGGTCGGGCGGCGTGGCAGCCGCCACGTGCTGGAACAGCCCCAGCGCCTCGTGCAGTGCTACGGCGTCCGTGCCGCGCGCGTGCACGCTGGAGCGGTACAACAGGGCCTCTGCCAGGGCGAGTTGAGCCTGCGTGCGCCAGGGGCCGGGGTCGGGCGCGGCGGCCAGGGCCGTGCGGGCGGTCAGTTCCGCGTCCCTGAGCGCGAGCGGGTCGTCGGTCATGGTGTGCAGGGAAGCCAGCGACTGAATGAGGTCGATGAGAGTGTCGGCGTGCTCGTCGGCGGCCGACGGCGTCTCGATCGTCGCCCGCATCAGGTCGATGGCCCGACGCATCAGGTCGGGGTCCCTGCGGTCCTGGGCGAGCAGCCTGACGGCGGAGGCGAGACGTGCCCGACGCTTGTCGAACTCGGGATCGCGCCGCGGTGTGGCCGCGAGGCACTGTTCGCTCAGGTCGACCGCCTCGACCAGCAGTCGCGCGTCGGTCGTCGCGTCGTACAGGGCCCGCAGAGCGCGTACGAGATCGAACTGTGCCCCGGCACGGTCGGAGGTGCTGCCGGCCTCGGACAGTGCCTCGCGCGCGAGGCCGACGGCTTCCTGGAGCGGTTCGACCTGTGCGGTGGCGCCCGCGAGATGCCGCAGCGAGGTGATCAGGACTGTCCGGAACATGGGGCTGAGCTCGTCGCCGGGCGGGACGGTGGCGTAGCCCTCGCGTGCCACCTGGACGGCCTCGACGGGGGCGTCCCGGTCCCCGCTCCGCTCGAAGAGGTCACCGAGCTGGACCGCCAGAAAGAACTGGTTCACCTGGCGCATTCTGTCGCCGTGCGGCGTCGCCGCCACGGCCTCGCGGAAGGCGAGCACCGACTCGGCCACGGGCTCGGGGGAGTCGGTGCCCTGTGCGACCAGGAACAGCCGCTGCCCCAGACTGTTGAAGACCCGCCAGCGGTCGTAGTCGCCCGGCGGCACCAGCGGAACACAGCGATGCAGCAGGGCGATCGAGGCCGCGAGGTCCGCTTCCCGCGCCGTGCCGGTTCTGCGGCCGGCGCGGTCGGAGAGCAACTCCGCGGCGGCGAGCAGCACTTCGAGATCGTACGGATCCTCGGCCGCCAGTTCGTGCAGCCCGGCCAGCACTTCGGACGGGTCGGTGCCCCGCCACTCATGCACGTCCGCCATGAAGAGCAGTCTGCGGCGCTTCCATTTGCTCATTGCTCAGTTGCTTCCTTCTGGTCCCCCGCGGCGCCCCGGCATCACACTGGCGCCGCACCGCCGACCACCGTAGCGGGATGCGCCGGATCCCGGGGCCCCGTAGAGTCCCCAACTCCGGGATCATGCAAAGAACATGGCGATCGCGAAGGCAGGGGGCCTCTCGGTGGACGAACTCGCGGAACGGCTCAGTCGCGTGTGCACATTCATGGGTGCGGGCGAGCTGGAGGAGACGGCGCGTGCGGCGGGAGCGGCGGAACTCGTCGCGGCGGTGCTCGCGGCGCTGCGCGGAGACGAACCCATGGCACGCTCCGTGCTGGAGCGCCGGCTGGACACCCTGGACGACCGGATGGCCGCGGCCGGCTTCGGCAACGTGACCAGGGGGACGAGGGGCATGCCGACCCTGCCGGGGAACAGCCCCGGCCATCCGGTGGCGCACCGGTGGAACTGCCCCGCCGCCCACCCCTGCGAGCTGTTGGCGCACCCGGAGTCGCACCCGGAGGCCCCCGTGTGCGCGATGACGGGCCGTCCCTTCGTCTATGGCCCGTCCCGGCTGTGACCACCTTCCTGTCCGCCCTCGCCGGCAAGGCCGCCGAGAAGTGGCTCGCCCTGCTCGTCCTGCCCGGGGTGGGCTACCTCGCCGCTGTCGCCGCCGCCGTCGTACTGGGCCACACCCACGCCCTGGACCTGGCTGAACTCCAGTCCGCCGTCGACCGGTTGGCCACCCACCCAGGAGCCTCCAACGCCGGTGCGATCCTCCTCGTGGCGGCCGGTGTACTGGCGGCGGCCACACTGGCCGGACTGTGCGCGAGAGCGTCGGCCGTCGTCGTGGAGCGCCTGTGGACCAGCCGGGGCGACCGGTGGCCCGGGCGCCTTCTCGTACGACGCCGGGTCCGCCGCTGGCGGCAGGCCGACGCGGAATGCGAGGCGGCCGGCACCCGCGGCGAACTGGCCAGGGCCATCGAACGGCGCGACGCCATCGCCCTCGTCCGCCCCCGGCGCCCCACCTGGATCGGCGACCGCCTCCACGCGGTCGACCAGCGGGTGTACGACGCCTACGATCTGGACCTCGGCGCCGCCTGGCCCCGGCTCTGGCTGACGGTGCCCGACGCCGTCCGGGCCGAACTCCTCGCCGCCCGCGAGGCCTACGGCGCCGCCTTCGGGCTCGCCGGATGGGCCGCGCTGTACCTGCTGTTGGGCGCCTGGTGGTGGCCGGCGCTGCCCGCCGCCGTGGTCGTCGCGGCCACGGCATGGATCCGGGGCCGCGCGGCGACAGCGGTGTTCGCCGATCTCGTCGAGGCCACCGTCGACCTGCACGCCATCACCCTGGCCCAGGAACTCGGCCTGACCGGCGAACGCCCCACCCTCACCCGGGAGATCGGCGACGCCATCACCACCACCCTGCGCAAGGACCCGCCGCCCGATCCACCCCGCGATCAGCCGGGCGCCGTCTGATCGCGACGCCCCGCCTCCCGTCCCCGACGCCAAGGACCACACCGGCCGCTCCGGCATCGGCCTGAGTTTCAAGGAGCGCGACGGCCGCACGGTCTGGGTCTTCGACAGGAAGTCCCTCGACTTCCTGGGGTCGGCGGACGAGGCGCTGCTGGACGTCGGGGTCGCGGACAAGGCGGGCGAGACGCCGGCCGCATGACTCCCTGTTCCTGGAGAGCCGTCCCGTCACTCGGCTACCTTGCACCTCGTCGTGGCCTCGCAGGAAGGGCCGTCTCGTCAGCCCAACAGGGCATCACAGGCTAGGAGTTGACAATGGGCCAGCTGGGCGCGCCAGGCGTGCAGGACACGGCCATGAGGCTGCGGGCGATCAGCGACGAGTTGTCGGACCGCTTCTACGAGCGCGCCGACGTGGTGCGGACGCTGATCGTGACGCTGCTGGCCGGACAGCACTCGTTGCTGCTCGGCCCGCCCGGAACGGCCAAGTCCGAGCTGGCCCGGGAACTCACGGGCAGGTTCGAGGGGGCGTCCTACTGGGAGATCCTCCTCTCGAAGTTCACCGCGCCGACGAGGATGTTCGGCCCCATCGACGTCGCGGCGCTGGCCCGGGGCGAGTACCGACAGGTCTACGACGGTCGCGCCACGACCGCGCACATCGCGTTCATCGACGAGATCTTCAAGTGCTCCACAGCCGCGCTGAACGAGACGCTGGGCTTTCTCAACGAGCGGATCTACCACCCCGAGAGCGGCGGCGAGCCGATCCACTGCCCCCTCATCGGCGCCATCACGGCGAGCAACGAACTGCCCAGCGGGGACGACACGGCCGCGATCTACGACCGGCTGCTGGTGCGGATCGAGGTCGGGTACCTGGAAGACCCCGCCCATTTCGCCGCGCTGGTCCGCTCCGCCGTCAGCCGCCCGGCGGCACCGACGCGGACCACGGTCGAGCTGGCCGCGTTGCGGCAGGCCGTGACCGAGGCCGTCCCGGCCGTGGACGTCCCCGACGTGATCGTGGACGCGGTGTGCACCCTGCGGGCAGCCCTGCGCCGCAGGGAACTCGTCGCCTCCGACCGCCGCTGGCGGCAGGCGGTGGGCCTGCTCCAGGCGTCCGCGTACCTCGACGGCCGCCCGGCGGTCGCCGAGACCGACCTGTCGGTGCTGACCCACGTGCTGTGGGACTCCCCGGCCCAACGCCCCACCGTCGAGCGCGAGGTGCTGCATCTGGTCAACCCCGACGCCAAGGAGGCACTCGACCTGGCCGACACCATCGACGAGCTGGAGGCCCAACTCGACGCCATGGCAGGGCAGTCCCGCGAGGCGCTGAGCGAGTGGGTCATCAAGAAGGCCCACAACCAGCTCGCCACAGCGGGCAAGCGACTGGAGAAGCTGCGCGCGGAGGCGGCGGGCGCCGGCCGCTCCACCGCCGCCATCGACCGGGTCACCGGCCGCCAGCGCGCCGTCCGCGCCCGCGTTCTCACCGAAGCGCTCGGCATGGACGCGAGCATGGTGCAGGCGCAGCTCTGAACACCGGGGGATCAGGACCCATGGACGAGACACGGGGCAGACTCGACGAGCTGGCGAGCCGGGCCGGGAGGTGGCTGGGCGGATCCGCCGCCGCGTCCGAGCAGCACACCACGGCCGTGGTCGCGGACCGGTTCGACCGGTTCACCTGGCAGGACACCTATGGGCAGTCGGCCGGACTGCGGGACCTGGCCGAGGAGTTGAACCAGCGCTACGACCACACCACCGACCTCCTGACCGACGCGTTCCTGGCCGCCTACAAGGTCGGACCGCGGTTGCGTGAGCGCGCGGAGATGGACCCCTCCAGGCTGGTCAACCACCAGGTCATCACCTCGCTCCTGGACTCACCGGAGTTCGCCGAGCTGCACCGGGAGACGGCCGGCGACCCCTACGCCGCAGCCATGGCCGTGCTCGCCCAGGCCACCGCGCTGCGCCGGATACTGGAGCGCTCCCGGGATGCCCAGGAACAGGCCGAGCAGGCGAAGAAGGCCCGGCAGGCCGCCGAGGGCGCGGCGACCGCCGTGGGCGAGGCGCTCCAGGCGGCCGTCGACCAGGCCGACGAGGACGGCACCGTGCCGTCCCCCGCCGACGATGCCGTACGACAGGCGGTCGAGGCCGCCGGCGCCGCCGAGGCCACTGCGCGGCAGGCCGCCCGGGACGCCGCGCAGGTCCGCACGGCGGCGGCCCCCGGTATCCGTGCCGCCGCGCGGAACGCGGTGGCGAAGGCCGCCGAGGGCGCACGGCAGGAGACCGCGCTGATGCGGGCATGGGGAGTCGGTCCCGGCGAGCTGGAGCGGATGCCGTTCGATCAGCGGGCCCGGCTCGCCGAGCGGCTGCGCACCGGCCGGCTCGCACAGTGGGCCCAACTGATCGGCCGTTTCCGGCAGATGGCCGACGGCGAGCGCGCCCACAAGGTCGACAACGCCACCGGAGAACTGGTCGGCGTCACCCTCGGCAACGACCTCTCCCGCGTCATCCCCTCCGAACTGGCCAACCTCGGACTGCCCGCCCTGCGCGCCGTGTTCGCCGCGCGCTACGCCGCCGGGGAGCTGATGCTCTACGACAGCCAGGGCGAGCAGCGCACCGGCCAGGGCGCCGTCATCGCGTGCGTCGACACCTCGCACTCCATGTACGAGGCGGGGCCCGGCGGAGTCACCCGGGAGGCGTGGGCCAAGGCGTGTGCCCTGGCGCTCCTCGACCAGGCCCGCCACGCGGGACGGGACTTCGTCGGCATCCTGTTCTCCGCCGCCGACAAGCTCCAGGTCTTCCGCTTCCCGGCCGACCGGCCCGCCGGCCTCGCCCAGGTCCTCGACTTCGCGGAGACCTTCCTCGGCGGCGGCACCAGCTACCAGCGGCCGTTGTCGGCGGCCGGCGAACTGCTGGAGGCGGAGTTCAACGACACCACCCGCGCCCGCGGCGACATCGTGATGCTCACCGACGACGACTGCGGCGTCACCGAGACATGGATGCGCGGCTGGAACGAGGCCAAGCACCGGCTGGGCTTCCGTGTCTTCGGCCTGGCCATCGGTGCCCCGCGCGTCGCCGAAGCCGACTCGGTCCTGGACGCCCTGTGCGACAACCTGCGCTCCGTCGAGGACCTCACCGACGTCCACGCCGCCGCCGACCTCTTCCGCGTGATCTGAAGCCCCAGGCCGCTCACCTGAGGCTTCACAAAGAGCGGGTGACGAGATCGGTACGGTCAAGGTCCGGGCCGGCGCCGACCCCGGCCCGGACCTTGACCGGTGTTGGGCAGCACACCGTGGCGGGGTACAGGCCACATGTGCGCTGCCGACCCGCCCGCGGCTGTTGGGGGGCGCCAACGGGCGGTGACCGGCCCGAAGGGGTGGAGATCGGCCGGCCGATGTCCGCGCGGCGGACCGAAGAGGCGGACGCGCGAACACCAGAAATCTACGACGTGGTGGCCGCCGTGCACGATCCACTGAGCGCGGCTGTTGTCCGCACAGCGCGGGGCGATGGCGTGGGCCGTGGTCACCCGGAACGCAGTGTCTGCGAGGGCAACTCGCCGAAGCGGGCTCGATAGCGGGACGCGAAGCGGCCCAGGTGGTCGAAGCTCCAGCGATGGGCGACCTCGCTCACGTTCACCTCGCCCGGCGTGCCGCGGCGCAGCTCGTCGTGGGCGCGGGTGAGGCGGACGTCGGTGAGGTAGGCCAGCGGGGTCATGCCGACGTACTGCTGGAAGGCTTCTTGGAGTCGCCGCACGCTCACTCCGGCGAGCCCGGCCAACTCTCCTACCGTGAACGGGTGTTGCGGCATGCTGTGGATGGCCTCGACAGCACGCTTGACGGGGCCCGGGCGCAGGGCGGAGTTCGGTCGGTCGAGCTCGTCGCGATAGCGGTGGCCGGTGGCGAGGAGGAGCCCGGTCAGCAGGGCCTCCTGGAGCGGGCGGGCGACCATCGGCCGGGTGAGCAGCCCGCCGTCCTGTATCTGGTCGAACACCGCGCGGATCATCCGTACCCAGCTCAGGCCCGCGCCGTGCGCGACGTCGAGTTCGGGTGTGAGGACGACGGGGGTGCGCAGCGGTCGGCCGAGAAGGCGTTCGAGTTGACCGTTGAGGGCCTTGGGATCGATCTTCACGGCCAGCATGGAGCAGTCGGTGCTCACGCGGTCCAGGGCCGTGTCGCCGTGCGGCTGGAAGACGGCCGCGTTCGCGGCGGTCGCTACCGCGTTGGTGTGCGTACCTTGACGCCAGGTCAGGTGGCCGCCCATGGGGATGTCCACGTGGTAGGAGCCGAGTTCTCCGAACCGTATCCGCACCTCCGCGCCGAAAGAGAGTCGTCCGAGGGTGAGCGGACCGAGTGCGGCGATGTCGTACCGGGCCGTGAACTCGGCACTGCCCTCGGGCACGTCGATGAAGTTGGCGTAGAAGCGTTCTTGGAGGACCTGCCGAGCCTCGTCCACATCCGTCGTCCGGAACTTCAGCACATCCTGGCCCTGGTTGGGCGAGTGGTGCATACCGCAACCTCCTGCGCCGTTGGACCGTACGAGAAACGGTGCACATTATCGCCACCCATTGCCTGCCGCCGTGTCCCTGATCTTCTGCCGCACGGCAGATTTGGCCGGAACGAGACGTCGCCTCGGGCTGAACCTCTCGGAGATCTCGGCTCGGAGGCGCAACGATTCCCTCTGGGCGGCGGGCGGGCGGCCGAGACCTGGAAGCGGGTGTTGCCGGCAACCGAGGGCGGAGCACGACGAACGCCCGCCGGAGGAGGTGAAGGGTGTCTCCGCCCGGAAAGGCGGCTGCCTGTCGGCGCCCGGCGGGGTTCGGCTCGTGGGGGACGCCGACAGGAGTGATCAGCCGGGCCAAGTGCCGGTCAGCCGACGGGTGGCGGTGGCGTCGGGGGTGCCCTCGTCATGGCCGAGCCGTTTCCAGACCTGCTTGAACGCCGCACCGGCCGGCATGCCGCTGAGGGCGCCCATGGCCAGGCCGAGTGGTTTGTCAGCGATCCTGCTCGCTTTCATCGGTGCTTCCTGGAGCGGCGGATGAACAGCAGCGCGATGAGCGCACCGGCCGCGGCGAGCAGCGGGGCGCGATTGGCCCGTGCCGCCTGTAGGCCCTGGCCGGCCTTCTCGCGTACCGGCTCCGGGGTCTTTTCCTGCACCACATGAACCACGTGTGCGGCCGTGTCCCGCAGTTGGGCCTTGGCCTGTGTCGTCTTCTCCTCGACCTGCTGCTTGACGGTGTCCGTCTTCTCCTGGGTGCGGGCCTTGACGTCGGCCTTCGCCGCGAGCGCCTCGACGGTCTCGCCGAGTTCCTCGCGCGTCGCCTCGACCTGCTCACGGAGTTCCTCCGTGGAGGGTGTTGCCTCATCGCCCGTGTGCGGTTTGTCCTCGGTCATCGCTGTGCCCTCTCCTTGATTTCGGCCACGTAGGCCTTGACGCTGTCGATGGTCTGTTCCGGCGTCGGCGGGGACGCCTTGCCGATCTCGGCGTTCTCGGCAGGCCCTGTGGCGTTCGGCGTTCGTTCGTGCTCGCCGGAGGTCATGGACTGTCGTGGACGGCGATCAACCGGCCTTCTCCTGCCACCGTCTGATCGTGTGTCCGTGTACCCGGGCAAGGACGCCTCACCGCTTGTCGGAGCAGACGTCACCACAGCGGCCGGGACGGAGAGGTGGTGCGCGCCGCTGCGTACCCGCTCCGCAGTCGGTCCAGTTCGGCGCGTTCATGGTTCCGGACGTCCAGCGGGTGACGGGAAAGCCATGACCGGCGCCCTCGCCGCTTGACGGACGGCACGTGGTCAGTGCTGGGTTTCGTCGCCGTGGCTGCGCAGGAGTTCCTTCATCTTGGCCGGTAGTCAGGTGCCGGGACTGCTGTTGCGGCACGACCAAGGTGTCGGGCGTCGGCCCAAGGCGCCGGAGGACCAGAGGGAAGCCTGGCCGCTGGAGACCGCGCAGCGCGTACGGGAGGCGATCAACGCGCGCTCCGCATCGCCGTCATGCTCGCGCTTGGCTGCAGGTTGCCGCAGGGCGAGGTCTTCGGGTTGTCGCCGGAAGACGTCGACTTCGCCCGTGGAGTCCTGCGCATCCGCCGACAGGTCCAACTCCTCGGCGGGCGGCTGTACTTCACCTTGCCGAAGGGCGGCGGCGCGGTCCGGAGCCCGACCAGGAGACGAGGAAGTTCCCGCTCGCCATCACCACGACGTACGGCAACGCCCTTCGCGCGAACATCCTCAACGCAGAGGTGTGGAAGCCGGCCCTGGCAGCCGCCGGCGTCATCCCCATGCGACAGAAGGGCGAACAGCGGAAGGCGTCGCGCAAGGACGGCTTCCACGTGCTTCGGCACACGTACGCCCCGGTCATCCTGGAAGCGGGCGAATCCCGGAGGTCGGAGGCAGGGGGCGCGGGGCCATCGACGCTCTGCTCAGCCAGCCTGCGCTTCAGCGGCGAGTCGTCCGCGGGTCAACGCCCGCGATCGCAGGAGACCGCGCGCATCGGAGCGCGGCTCATTCTCCCCGGATTCTCCCCAGCGGCCTCGGAAGCGCCGTCGGAGCCCGCGTTCCGGGCCGCAGCCACTCCCGGGAAAACCTCCGGGGGTGATTACTCAAAGCCAGTCTTTCCGCTTGAAGATGACGTACAAACTGGTGCATACGACCGCCATCAGGATGATCGCGAAGGGATACCCGAGCACCCAGTGCAACTCCGGCATCCGATCGAAGTTCATCCCGTAGATCGTCCCGACCAACGTCGGCGCGAACAGAATCGCCGCCCAAGACGAGATCTTCTTGATCTCCTCGTTCTGCTCGAACCCCGCCTCCGCCAACGCCCGCATCTCCGCGTTCTGTTGCTGCGTGACCAGCGTCGCGTTCACCGTGAGGATGTCCGTGAGGGCCTGGCGGAAGCCGTCGACTCGTTCGCTGGTGTGGGTGACGTGGTCGGCGACGTCGCGGAGGTAGCGCTGGAGTTCCTCGTCGGTGCCGTACTTCGCGAAGCCGGCCATCAGGCTGTGCAGCATGCCCACCAGGGGACGGGTGGCGCGCTGGAACTCGACCATTTCGCGGGAGAGTTCGTAGATACGGCGGGAGACCTGCGGTTCGCTGCGGAAGACCTCCGTCTCGATCTCGTCGATGTCGATCTGGACGCCGGCGACCACGGGCGCGTAGCCGTCGACGACCGCGTCGAGGATGGCGTACAGCACCGCCTCGGGGCCGAGCCTCAGCAACTCCGGTGATTCCTCCATGCGTTGGCGGACCGCCGAGAGGTCGGGGGCCGCGCCGTGCCGGACCGTGATCACGAAGTCCGGGCCGACGAAGACGTGGAGTTCGCCGAAGTCGACCTCCTCCGTCGTGTCCAAGTAGCGGGCGGCGCTCAGGACCACGAACAGCGTCTCGCCGTAGCGCTCCAGTTTCGGGCGCTGGTGGGCCTCCATCGCGTCCTCGACCGCCAGCGGGTGGAGGTCGAACTCCTCGGCCAGGGAGAGGAGTTCACTTTCGGTGGGGCGGGCGAGGCCGATCCAGGCCATGCCGGAGGGCTGTTCGCGCAGCTCGCGGAAGGTGTCGGCGAGGGTGTCCGGTGCCGAGACCCGCACGCCGTCCCGGTACAGGGCGGCCTGGACGACGCTGCCCGCGTCGGACGGTTCCAAGGGGGGTGTGTCGGCGGCCGATGCAGAGGGCTTCGGCGCGGGCGGCGGGGGCGGGGCGGGCGTGCGGCGCCAGCCGGATGTCCTGCCGTTCCCGTCGTTCTTCGAGGTAGGGCGGGCGCGCCGCTGGGGCATCGCGGTGCCTCTCGATCGAGCCTACGTCTGCGTGATCACGGAGCACGAGCAGGATATACGGGGCAAACGACCTGGGCGTGTGAACCGGATCCCGGATTCGGTGAGAGTTGCGGACGGAAGGTGTCCGCAACCGCCGCTAGCGTGCGGAGCATGACGACCAAGGCAGCCAAAGCGACCAAGGTGGCGAAGGGGACGGCCATGGCGAAGGCCGCCCCCGTACTCGACATCCGCGCCCTCAACCGCGCCACCCTCGACCGGCAGCTCCTCCTGCGCCGCTCGCCGCTCTCCGCCCGCGCCGCTGTCGAGCATCTGCTCGGCCTCCAGGCCCAGAACGTCAAGCCGCCGTACTACGCCCTCGCCGCCCGCCTCGCCGGATTCGTACCCGAGGAGCTGTCCGGGCTGATGGCCGAGCGGGAGGTCGTCCGGATCGTCACCATGCGGTCCACCATCCACACCCACACCGCCGCCGACTGTCTCAGCCTCCGCCCGCTCGTGCAGGCCGCCCGTGACCGTGAGCTGGGCAATTTCCGCAAGGGGCTCGTCGGCGTCGACCTGGACCGGCTCGCCGTGCGCGCCCGTGAGCTCGTCGAAGTCGAGCCGCGCACCATGAAGGAGTTGCGTGAGGCGCTCCTCGTCGAGTGGCCGGACGCCGACCCGCAGGCTCTCGCGATCGCCGCCCGTTGCAAGCTCCCGCTGGTCCAGGTCACCCCGCGCGGGCTGTGGGGGCGCAGTGGTCAGGTCGCGCTCACCACCGCCGAGCACTGGCTGGGCCGGTCCGCCGAGCCCGCGCCCGCACCGGACGAGACCGTGCTGCGCTACCTCGCCGCCTTCGGCCCGGCCTCCGTCAAGGACATGCAGACCTGGGCGGGCCTGACCCGGCTGCGGGAGGCCTTCGAGCGGCTGCGCCCGCAGCTCGTCACCTTCTCCGACCCGAACGGCGTCGAACTCTTCGATCTCCCGGACGCGCCCCGCCCCGCCGCCGACACCCCGGCCCCGCCGCGCTTCCTGCCCGAGTTCGACAACCTGCTCCTCTCCCACGCCGACCGCACACGCGTCGTACCGCCCGAGTACTGGGGCCGCGCCTGGCAGGGCAACGTCGCCCACCGCACGTTCCTCGTCGACGGGTTCCTCGCCGGGGTCTGGAAACTCGACGACGGCGACGGCCACCTCGTCGTCGAGCCCTTCGGCAAGCTGACCAAGGCCCAGCAGCGCGACGTGGTCGCCGAGGGGGCGCGGATGCTCGGCACCATGCACACGGGGACGTCGTACGACATCCGGTTCGGGACGGTCGTACAGCCGTAGAACCCAAGGACCCAAGGACCCAAGGACCCAAAGACCCAAAGACCCTGGAACCGTGAAGGCTCAGTCCGCGCGGCCCGTCACCGCGACCGTCACTCCCAGGCCGATCATCGTGAAGCCGCCCGCGCCGCCGATCAGGGACAGGCGGCGGTCGGAGCCGGCGAACCAGGTGCGGGCCGCCGAGGCGGTCAGGCCCCACAGGGTGTCCGTGACCAGGCCGATGGAGATGGGGATCAGGCCGAGCAGGAGCATCTGGAGCGGGATGTGTCCCGCCGAGTGGTTGACGAACTGGGGGAGTACGGCGGCGAAGAACACCACGCCCTTGGGGTTGGTGACGCCGACGAGGGCGCCGTCGAGGACCGTGCGGAGGTCGCCGCGGGGCTCCGTCGTGGGGCCCGCCCGCATCGCCGAGGCCTTGAATTCCTTGCGGTGGCGGAACGCCTGGACGCCCAGATAGATCAGGTAGGCGGCGCCCGCCAGTTTCACCGTCAGGTAGATCGTGACCGACCGTTCGACCAGCGCGCCGATGCCGAACGCCACCGCTGTCACCAGGACATACGAGCCGAAGACGTTGCCGAGTGCCGTCGCCACCGCCGTACGGCGGCCGTGGGCGAGTGCGCGGCCGATGACGAACAGGACGCTGGGCCCCGGGATCACGATCACCAGCAGCGACATCGCCGCGAAGGCGAGACAACGGTCCGTGGACACCATGCGTATCACTCCCATCCGCCGGTCATTGAAACAGGCGTCAAGGAGTCCCCTCTAGAGTCGGGGCCATGGAACTGCGGCAGCTCGGCTATTTCGTGGCGGTCGCCGAAGAGCTGCACTTCGGGCGGGCGGCCGAGCGCCTGCACATCGTGCAGTCGGCGGTCAGTCAGCAGATCCAGCGGCTGGAGCGGGAGTTGGGCGCCGAGTTGTTCGACCGGTCGCCCCGGCGGGTGCGGCTCACGGGGGCGGGGGAGCGGCTGCTGCCGGAGGCACGGGCCGTGCTGGCCGCCGCCGAGCGGGCACGGGCAGCCGTCGCCCCGCCGTCAGGGCTGCGGATCGGCACCAGTACCGGGCTCGGCGCGCATCTGGACCGGGTGCTCGGCGCGTTCGCAGAGCGGGCGCCGGACGTGCCCGTCGAGCTGTTCTCGCTGCCGGTCGGTGAGCGGCTCGCGCGGGTCGCGGGTGGGCAGTTGGACGCGGCGTTCGTCCGGGCGGTGGAGCCGGTGCCGGGTGTGCGGGTGCTGCCGCTGTGGGCCGATCCGCTGGTGGCGGCTGTCCCCGCCTCGCATCCGTTGGCCGCGCGGGCGGAGATCCGCGTCGAGGAACTCGCCGCGCTGCCGTTGGCCATCACCGAGCGGCGGAACAATCCCGCACTCGTCGATCTGGTCGTCGGCGCCTGCCACGAAGCCGGGTTCGAGCCGCCGCACGGACCGGTGAGCGGCTCACTCCAGGACACACTCGCGAGCATCGGCGCGCGTCCGCTGTGGACGGTCGTCTACGCCGCCCACGCGCGCGTGCTGCACAGCCCGCGTGTGGCCTTCGTGCCGTTCGCGGCGCCGGGCCTCACGCTGTCGACGGGCCTGGCCGTGCATGCCACCGACCAGCCTCCGCATCTGGACGCCTTGCTGCTGGCCTGCGGCGATCACGAGAACTGATCGCTGCGGTCGCCGACTGCTTCTTGGTCGGGGACGTCCGACGCGATGGACTGGAGTCACCCAACAGGCAGATCAATCAAGGGAGTCCAGCATGCCCATCGTGACCGTCCAGCAGGGTCCGCGTGACGTCGAGCTGAAGCGGGACCTCGTCAAGCGGGTCACCGACGCGTTCGTCGACGCGTACAAGATTCCCGCCGAGAGTGTGCAGGTGTGGATCCACGAGGTGCCGGCCGACAGCTGGGGCGCGGCGGGGAAGCTCACCGCCGACAAGTAGCGGAACCGTTGCCCCGCACATGGATAGGGTGCGTTGCGGGCTGCTCGTGGAAGCCCGCAACGCACCCTGGTATTTCCCTGAGGGATGCTCAGGAGTTCTTCCGGGTTACGAGTTGACCTGTGTGGTCACCAGGCTGGAGAACTTGGTCAGCCGGGAGTAGACCCCCGGGTAACCCGCCTCGGCACAGCCCTCGCCCCAAGAAGTGATCCCTGCCAGGACGCCCCCGATGAGCAGGGGACCGCCGCTGTCGCCCTGGCAGGTGTCTACGCCGCCGGATGTGTATCCGGCGCAAACCATGTCGGTCGCGATGAAGTCCGAACCGTAGGAGCTCTTGCAGCTGGTGTCGGACACGATCGGGACGGTCGCGGTCCGCAGCTGGTTGGAGGAGCTGCCGTTCTCCGAGGTGGTGCCCCAGCCGAGGATGCGGGCCGTGGCGCCGGTCGCGTACACGGAGGTGTCCGTGGAGGCGACGTACTTCGCCGTGGTGTACGGCATCGACGTCGACAGCGTCAGCACGGCCACGTCATTGCCGTTGGTGGCGTCCGTGTAGCTGGGGTTGATCCAGATCTTGCTGACCTTGCTGACGGTGCCGTTCGTACCGTTGAGGTACGTGCGGCCGCCGACCACGCGGACGCTGCTGGTGGTCTCGCCGACCATACAGTGGGCGGCGGTGACCACCTTGGTCGCGGAGACGAGCGTGCCGCCGCAGAACTGGTTCTGCGAGGCGTCCGTGATCTGCATGACGAACGGGTACGCCGTCGTCGTGGTCGTGGAACCGCCGACGATGGGCTGGGGGGCTGCCACAGCGGTGGGGGCGCTGAGCAGTGCGGTCGCTGCGGCAGCGGCTGCTGCTGCGACGACTGCGGTGGTTCTCTTGGCGCGGTTGAGCCCGAACATGAGTCTCCTCATTGGCTTGCCGGTGGGGGTCGCGCGGGTGTGGGGGGTGCAACGGGGGTCGCGGGACCGACCCCCGTATGCCCGGGCGAGCGGCACACCCATAAGCTAGAACCCGGAACACCCAGCTCCCAATGAGGGAACCCCCTAGGGGAGTTGGGCAGGGAAAACCCTCGGTCGCCGCACAGTAAACCCGTAGGGTCCTCAGTTCGGACGGCGCCCCGCCGCCAGTCGGACGATATCCACCCGCGAGCGGATCCCCAGCTTGCGGTAGACCCGGGTCAGGGTCGCCTCCACCGTCTTGACGCTGATGAACAGCCGGGCGGCGATCTCCCGGTTGGTGGCGCCCTCCATGACGAGCGCGGCGACCTGACGCTCCATCGAGGCCAGCCCGTCGAGCCCCTCCAGGGTGGGCGTGGGTGTGGGCACGGGCGTCGGCTCCGGCGCCCTGACGACGGTGGCCTCGTCCACCTGCCGCAGCCAGGGCAGCGCCCGGCAGCGCCGGAACAGCCGGGTCGCCTCGTCGTACGACGTCGGTCCGGGCTGTCCGGTGCGCAGCGACGCCAGCGCGAAGGCGGCGCGGGCCTCCTCCAGGCCGTAGCCCAGCTTGGCGAGGCGGTCCTGGACGGACGTCAGTTGGGCGACGGCCTCGTCGTGTTCGCCGCGGGCCGCCCGGACGAGTGCCTCGGCGCGGTCGAGTACGGCGAGGACGCTCTCGCGGCCCAGGCGCAGCGCCCGTTCACGGGTCACGTCGATGACGTCCTGGGCCTCGGTGATCTCGCCGATCCGGACGAGGGCCTCGGCGAGGTCGCCGTGCCAGCGACCACGCGCCGGGTCGGTCACCCCTAGGGCCTGCTCCAGTTCCCGTACGCGGCGCAGCGAGCGGACGGTGCCGTGCGCGTCCCCGGCGACCAACTGGGCGTATCCCAGGGCGCCGAGGGCACGGGAGAGATACATCTGGTCGCCGTCCTCCTCGGCGTGCTCGACCGCCTCCCGGGCCAGCGCGAGGGCCTCCTCGACGTCACCGCCGGAGGCCTCGGCGAGCGCGGTGAGCATCGCGGACGCGGTCTGGCCGATGCCGGAGTCGCGGGCCAGGCGCAGGCCTTCGCGGGCCAGGTCGAGGGCGCGGCCGCAGTGCCCGGAGCGCAGTTCGGTCTCGGCGAAGCCGCGCAGGAAGTGCACCTCGCTCTCCACCGAGCCGCGCCGCCGCACCTCGCGCAACAGCGCGGTGATGGTCGCGCGGGCCTCGGGCAGCTGATCGCTCATCACCAGCCAGCGGAACCGGGCCGAGCCCGCGCCGTTGTGATGGCACGCCACCCTCGGATCCTGGGGCTCCTTCAGCGCGCGCTTGATGGTGAGGGGCGCGTCAGGGTGGCCCATCAGGGTCTCGGTCTGTGCCTGGAAGGAGAGCGCGAGGAGTTCGGTGCGCCGGTCGCCGGCGCGCGCGGCGAGTTCGGCCGAGCGCGCTGTCTCCGCGCGGGCCTCGGCGAAGTCGCCCTCAACCAGTAGGGCGCGCCAGGCCAGTTGGTAGCGGACCAGGGCGAGCAGCCGGGGGTCGTCGCCCGCGTCGGCGAGGGCCTGCGGGAAGACGGCGTCGACGTCCGCCATCGAGTGGCCGGCCGTGTCGATCACGATGATCCAGGCCCGCACCCGCTCGGCGGGCACCGAGGTCCGGGTCAGCACCTCGCGGGCGATGTCCCGGGCGAGGTCCAGCTCGCCCGCGGTGATCGCGTCCTCGGACGCCTGCAACCGCCGCTCGTCGGGGCCCGGCACGCTGTCGGCCGGGGTGTGCCGGGCGGCGAGCAGTCCGAGCGAGGCGGCGACCGAGGGCGCCCCGCGGTCGCGGGCCAGGGTGGCGGCCTCGGCGAGCCGGGCGGCGACCTCCGGGTCGGTACCGGTGGTCGCGAGGGCGAGATGCCGGGCACGCTCGATGGGGTCCGAGGCGGCGGTCGACAGCGCGGCGTGCGCGGCCCGCCGCTCCTGCGCGGGGGCCTCGGCGTACAACGCGGCCGAGATCAGCGGGTGCGCGAACCGTATGGCGGGCGCCTCGGGTTCCGTTGCCAGCAGGCCGAGTTCGGCGGCCTGGGCGGTCTCGGCCTCGGCGTTCTCGCGGCCGGCGTTCTGCAGCAGGGACACTGTCGGGCGGGCGCCCGCGCTCGCGACCAGGAGCGTGCGGCGGGCCTCGGCAGGCAGCATGTCCAGCCGGCTCAGCACCAACGCGCGTAGCGAAGTGGGCACCGGCAGCGGCTCGCCCGGTCTCGGCGGGGTCGGGTTCTCGGCCAACGCGCGCCCCAACTCCAGCGCGAACAACGGGTTTCCGCCACTCGTACGGTGGATCTCGCGGACCGTGGAACGCGGCAGCCCGGTGTACCCGCGATGGTCGAGCAGCGCCGACACCTGCGCCCGGGACAGCGGGCTGAGCCGGAACGCGAGGGTGTCCGGCGGCGACGCGCTCAGATACCGGTCGTACTCCTGGCCCTCGGTGCGCACCGCGAACACCATCTGCACCTGGGTGTCCCCGAGCCGCCGCGCGGCGAACCCGAGCAGCTCCGCGCTGGCCGGGTCCAGCCACTGCAGATCATCGGCTACGACGAGGACGGGACCGTCGGCCGCGAGGGCGCGCAGCGCGGACAGGACGGCGAGGCGCAGGGCGAGGCCGTCGCGCTGGAGGGAGGACTCGCCGCGGCCGGTGAGCGCGGATTCCAGTGCCGTGCGCTGGGCCACGGGCAGCCGCTCGGACACCTCGTCCAGGACCAGACCAAGGAGGTCCGCGAGGGCCAGGAAGGGGAGATGGGATTCGGACTCCGTGGCCGAGCAGCGCAACACGGTCCGCGCCGTCTCGCCGTATTCCGCGGCCAACGCCCGCAGGACGGTCGACTTTCCTATTCCGGCGGGCCCGTGGAGCAGCACACTCCCGCCCTCGGCGAGCTGGTCACGGGCGGCGTTGAACATCTCCTCCCGGCCGATGACCAGGTCGGGGCGCGTTCTGGCAGGCTCCTTGAAGTCCCGTCGCACGGTCACCGCTCCCCTCGTGTGTCGTGTCCGGGCCAATATTAGGCAATCAGTCCTTGAAATTCGGATGGACGGGGTCGTGAGGGAAATAACAACTGTGCAGCATCCGGAAATTCAAAGCTCCGATGAATGAATAGCCGGTCGCCAACGGGGGCTCTCCTCACGGCAGTACCCCCGCCCGCCGCGCCGCCACCACGGCCTCCCCGCGGGTGTGCGCCCCGAGCTTCCGCATCGCCGAGCGCAGATACCCCTTGACCGTCTCCGCCCGCAGCCCGAGCCGCTCCGCCGCCACCGCGTTCGTCGCCCCCGCCGCCACACACGCCAGCACGTCCAGCTCCCGGGGCGCCAGCTCCACCTCCCCGGTGGCCGCCTCCGCCGTCAACAGCCCGCAGGCGTCCAGGAGTTCGGCCCGCAGCGCCGGGTCCGGGATGCGCGGGGCCAGTGCCCGCAGCGCCGCGTGCGCCTCCCGCACCTGCTCCCACACCGCGCTCGTCGCCGGGTCGGGGGCCGGCGCCGGACGCGCCGCGCTCAGCAGCTCCCGCACCTCCTCCCGTACCACCAGCGCCTGTTCCACGTCCCGGGCGGCCGCCATCGCCGCGCTCAGCATCCGGTCGCCCAACGGCTGGGCGGTGCGCAGCGCGCCGTAGAGGACACCGCGCACCCGGCGGCGTACGACGACCGGGACCGCGAGGATCGCGCGCAGGCCCTCGGCGGCCACCGGGGCGTCGTACTCGTGGCTGATCTGACGGGACGCGGAGTAGTCCAGGACGGCGCACGGGCGGGCGAGGGCGACCGCCTTGCCGCCGAGACCGTTGCCCGAGGACACCGCGAGGGCGCGCAGCGACGGGGTCAACGTGCCGCTCAGTTCGCTGATGCGCATCTGCTGGCGGCCGGTCTCCACCAGGCCGCCGAAGGCGACCGGCAGCCCCGTGCCGCGTCGCAGCCGTACCAGCGCCGCCTGAATCTCCACCATCCCTGCCGCGTCCGTAGCCACCCGCTTGCCCCTTCATTGCGGCCGCCCTGCTGCACACACCCCCGTACGGGGGTAGTGAGACCTGCATCACCGATTACACGATGTCAGAGAGCCGCCCGGAATGGTCCGGTACCTAGGAGGACAGATGACGACGGCGAGTGAGTCGTTCCGTAGTGCGCGGGACTTTCTGCTGGCGCACCGTACGGACTATGCCACGGCCTACGACGGTTTCTCCTGGCCCAGGCCCGAGCACTTCAACTGGGCGCTCGACTGGTTCGACGTCATCGCGGCCGGCAACGACCGCACCGCCCTGCGCATCGTCGAGGAGGACGGCACCGAGGCCGCCCTGTCCTTCGCCGAGATGTCCGAGCGCTCCAACCGCGTCGCCAACTGGCTGCACGTCCAGGGCGTCGGCCCCGAGGACCGGATCCTCGTCATGCTCGGCAACCAGACCGAGCTGTGGGAGACGGCCCTCGCGGCGATGAAACTGCGCGCCGTCGTCATCCCCGCCACCCCGCTGCTCGGCCCCGCCGACCTGCGGGACCGTGTCGC
This sequence comes from Streptomyces prunicolor NBRC 13075, assembly GCF_000367365.1. GTDB lineage: Bacteria > Actinomycetota > Actinomycetes > Streptomycetales > Streptomycetaceae > Streptomyces > Streptomyces prunicolor. Next base: position 81,258 of record NZ_BARF01000085.1, read on the forward strand.
CCGCGGCCGGGTCCGGCAGGTGATCGTGCGCTCCGAGGACGTCGACAAGTTCGACGAGGTGCCCGGGGACTACACGCGGATCACGGTCGGCGGCGCGGTCGAGGGCTGGCGGACGTACGAGGACGCGTACGCCGCGTCGGCCGAGTTCACGGCCGAGGCCCCGACCCTGGCCGACGATCCGCTGATGCTCTACTTCACCTCGGGCACGACCGCCCACCCCAAGCTGGTCGAGCACACCCACACGTCGTACCCGATCGGCCACCTCGCCACCATGTACTGGATCGGTCTGCGCCCCGGCGACGTGCACCTCAACATCTCCTCGCCCGGCTGGGCCAAGCACGCCTGGTCCAACCTGTTCGCGCCCTGGAACGCGGAGGCGACCGTCTTCATCCACAACTACACGCGCTTCGACGCGGCCCGGCTGATGGCCGAGATGGACCGCGCGGGCGTCACCACCTTCTGCGCCCCGCCGACCGTGTGGCGCATGCTCATCCAGGCCGACCTGAGCCAGCTGCGCACCCCGCCCCGCGAGGCCCTGGCGGCGGGGGAGCCCTTGAATCCCGAGGTCATCGAGCAGGTGCGGCGGGCGTGGGGCGTCACGATCCGGGACGGCTTCGGCCAGACGGAGACCGCCGTGCAGGTGTCGAACAGTCCTGGCCAGCCGTTGAAGACGGGTTCGATGGGGCGGCCGAGTCCGGGTTACCGGGTCGAGTTGCTCGACCCGGTATCGGGTGCGCCCGGTGCGGCCGAGGGCGAGATCGCGCTCGACCTGTCCGATCCGCCGGTGGGTCTGATGACCGGTTACCACGGGGACCCGGACCGTACGGCGGAGGCCATGGCCGGCGGCTACTACCGCACCGGCGACATCGGCGCCCGGGACGCGGACGGCTACATCACCTACGTCGGCCGGTCCGACGACGTCTTCAAGGCCTCCGACTACAAGATCTCCCCGTTCGAGCTGGAGAGCGCCCTGCTGGAGCACGAGGCGGTGGCCGAGGCCGCCGTGGTACCCGCGCCGGACGAGCTGCGGCTCGCCGTGCCGAAGGCGTACGTCGTGCTCGCGGCGGGCTGGGAGCCCGGACCCGACACCGCGAAGGTGCTGTTCGAGCACTCGCGGGACGTCCTCGCCCCGTACAAGCGGATCCGCCGCCTGGAGTTCGCGGACCTGCCCAAGACCGTCTCCGGCAAGATCCGCCGGATCGAACTGCGGGAGGCGACGGCCGCGGGGTCGGTTGCCGAGTACCGCGAGGAGGACTTCCGATGACCTTGCCGACCAAGTCGCCGGTGAACTCGTACAGCCATGGGACCGGCGGGACTTCACTCCTCGGTGACACCATCGGCTCCGACCTCGACCGGGCGGTGGCCGCGTGGCCCGACCGTGAGGCGCTCGTCGACGTGCCGTCCGGGCGGCGCTGGACGTACGCCGAATTCGCCGCCGACATCGAGGAGTTGGCGCAGGCGCTGCTCGCGAGCGGGGTGGTGAAGGGCGACCGGGTGGGGATCTGGGCGATCAACTGCCCGGAGTGGGTGCTGGTTCAGTACGCCACCGCGCGGATCGGCGCGGTCATGGTGAACATCAACCCGGCGTACCGCACCCACGAGGTGGAGTTCGTCCTCAACCAGGCGGGGATCTCGGTCCTGTTCGCCTCGGTCAGCCACAAGGCGAGTGACTACCGGGCGATGGTCGACCAAGTGCGGGGCGGGTGCCCGGAGTTGCGTGAGGTCGTGTACATCGGCGACCCGAGCTGGGGGGAGTTGCTCGGCCGCGGTACGGGTGACGCGCCGTACGCCGAGCTGTCCTGCGACGACGCGATCAACATCCAGTACACGTCCGGCACGACGGGCTTTCCCAAGGGCGCCACGCTCTCCCACCACAACATCCTCAACAACGGTTATTTCGTGGGGGAGTTGATCGCCTACACCGAGCAGGACCGGGTCTGCATCCCGGTGCCCTTCTACCACTGCTTCGGCATGGTGATGGGCAACCTGGCGGCGACCTCGCACGGCGCGTGCATGGTGATCCCGGCGGCGTCCTTCGACCCGGCGGCGACGCTGAAGGCGGTCGAGCAGGAGCGCTGCACGTCGCTCTACGGCGTACCGACCATGTTCATCGGGGAGTTGAACCTCGCCGACTTCGCGTCCTACGACCTCTCCTCGCTCCGCACCGGCATCATGGCGGGCTCGCCCTGCCCGGTCGAGGTGATGAAACGGGTGGTATCCGAGATGCACATGGCGGAGGTGTCCATCTGTTACGGCATGACGGAGACGTCCCCGGTGTCCTTGCAGACGCGGGTGGACGACGACCTGGAGCACCGCACCGGCACGGTCGGCCGCGTCCTCCCGCACCTGGAGGTCAAGGTCGTCGACCCGGCGACGGGTGTCACCCAACCCCGGGGCACGGCAGGGGAGTTGTGCACCCGCGGCTACAGCGTGATGCTCGGCTACTGGAACGAGCCCGAGAAGACCGCCGAGGCGATCGACGCGGGGCGCTGGATGCACACGGGTGACCTGGCGATGATGCGTGAGGACGGTTACGTCGAGATCGTCGGCCGCATCAAGGACATGATCATCCGGGGCGGCGAGAACATCTACCCGCGCGAGATCGAGGAGTTCCTCTACACCCACCCGAAGATCGCGGACGTCCAGGTGGTGGGGGTGCCGCATGAGCGCCACGGCGAGGAGGTGCTGGCCTGTGTCATCCCGCGCGACCCGGGGGATCCGTTGACGCTGGAGGAGCTGCGGGGGTTCTGCGAGGGCAGGTTGGCGCACTACAAGATTCCGAGTCTGCTTCAGATCATGGATGCCTTTCCCATGACGGTGTCGGGGAAGGTGCGGAAGATCGAGCTGCGGGAACGCGCTGTTCGGGGGCGGTGAGGTGGGGGTGGTGGTGGCGGTGGCTGTCGTTGGGGGTTGTCGGGAGAGGTGATCGGCGGGGGTGATCGGCGGGGGTGATCGGTGGGGGTTGGTGCGGTTCGGGGCGTCGGGGCGTCGGGGCGTCGGGGTGCTCGGGAGCGAGGGCGCGGAGTCGGCTGGATGCCCTGCGACGGCTCCCCGTTACGCCGTTCCGGCGGCGCAGCCGCTTGGTGTCGTGACGCCGGCAGCGACGACCGCGAGATCCCCAGTTCCGTCTGCTGCTCGCCGATCCGGCAGGAGGTGTGCGGGACCGGTCGGGGACGCGCGCCTTCTACGACCGCTGCGCTGCTGACGGCGGTCATGGCCGACGTGAGGTTGCGAGCCTGGGCCTCGGACCGGCCTCGGACCGCCTGCGGACCCCGGCCCGCCCACTGTCTGCCGCCACGAACCCAATGCGATCGCGCCGACCGCCCGACTAACCCCCCGTCGCGTCGAGTTGATCCGCCAGCTCGTTCATCGGCTGGGGCGTGCCCGTGAGGTCGAGGACGAACAGGGGGACGCGGAGGGCGTCCGCGCGGGCGCGGGCGTCGTCGGCGTATCCGGCGAGGGAGAAGTAGACGCAGTCGGTGGATTCCGTCATGGCCGTCAGCCACAGGCACTCCACGTCGCGCAGTGAGGCCGGCCGCACGGTCGGGTCGACCTGCGCCAGGATGCCGCGGGCGGCGAGGCCGATGCCGGACGGAGGCCGCTGGTCGGCGCGGCGGATGTCCCGGTAACCGAGCCAGCGCAGATACAGCGCGGCGGCGGTGACCGCGTCGCGCGCGGTGCGGATCGTGACGGGTTGGAACGCCGGGCGGCCCCTGACATCGGTGCCGGTTTTGGCGGCCCCCGCGGCCGGTGACGCCGGCGGCTCGGTCGGCGCTTCCTCGCCCGCGACCGGAATCCGCAGCAGCGTCCCGCACGGGCAGCCCAGTTCCGGGTACGGCCACTCGTCGAGCCGGCCGCAGGCCGCACAGCGCACCGCGATCCAGTCCTCGTCCCACACCCGGTGGTTCACGACCGTCGCCACGCCGCGCCGATCCAGCGGCGGGGCCACAGGGGCTCCGCACACACAGGGATACGACGGTGCGGCGTAGACGTGCTCACGTCGGCAGGCCGGACAGCGCACCGGCACGCTCTCGGACATGCGCCCCATCGTCCTCCTGAAAACCCCTGCTCGTCCCTCTCTTGACGGCCTTGCCCCCTCCACTTACATTACTTCCAGATAGCAGAAGTTAAAGTCCACAATGCGGAAGTTAAGTAATCGAGGAGTTTCACCGCGGGGCGCGACGGTGATGCGAATCCGACAGCCGAAGCAGGAGTACTCCATGGCTCGTATGACCGCTGCCCGCGCGGCAGTCGAGATCCTCAAGCGCGAGGGCGTCAGCGACGCGTTCGGCGTCCCGGGTGCGGCGATCAACCCCTTCTACGCCGCACTAAAGGCCTCCGGCGGTATCCACCACACCCTCGCCCGCCATGTCGAGGGCGCCTCGCACATGGCCGAGGGCTACACCCGTACCCGCCCGGGCAATATCGGCGTCTGCATCGGCACCTCGGGCCCGGCCGGCACAGACATGATCACCGGCCTCTACTCGGCGATCGGCGACTCGATCCCGATCCTGTGCATCACGGGCCAGGCCCCGACCGCCGTGATCCACAAAGAGGACTTCCAGGCCGTCGACATCGCCTCGATCGCCGGGCCGGTGACGAAGATGGCGGTGACCGTCCTGGAGGCGGCCCAGGTCCCCGGCGTCTTCCAGCAGGCGTTCCACCTGATGCGCTCAGGTCGCCCCGGCCCGGTCCTGATCGACCTGCCGATCGACGTGCAGCTCACCGAGATCGAGTTCGACCCGGAGACGTACGCGCCGCTGTCGGTCTACAAGCCGACCGCGACCCGCGCCCAGATCGAGAAGGCGATCACGCTCCTCAACGCCTCCGAACGCCCGCTGATCGTCGCCGGCGGCGGTGTCATCAACGCCGACGCGGCCGAACTCCTCGTCGAGTTCGCCGAGTTGACCGGCACCCCGGTCGTCCCGACCCTGATGGGCTGGGGCGTCCTCCCCGACGACCACGAACTGAACGCCGGCATGGTCGGCCTCCAGACCTCGCACCGCTACGGCAACGCGACCTTCCTGGAGTCCGACTTCGTCCTCGGCATCGGCAACCGCTGGGCCAACCGCCACACCGGCAAACTGGACGTCTACACCGCCGGACGCACCTTCGTCCACGTCGACATCGAGCCCACCCAGATCGGCAAGATCTTCGCCCCCGACTACGGCATCGCGTCCGACGCGAAGGCGGCGCTGGAGCTGTTCGTGGAAGTGGCAAGGGAGTTGAAGGCGGAAGGCCGACTCCCGGACCGCTCGGCGTGGGCGGCATCGGCCCAGGAGCGAAAGTCAACTCTCCAACGCCGCACGCACTTCGACGACATCCCGATCAAGCCCCAGCGCGTCTACGAGGAGATGAACAAGGCCTTCGGCCCGGAGACCCGGTACGTCTCCACGATCGGCCTCTCGCAGATCGCCGGCGCCCAGATGCTCCACGTCTACCGCCCCCGCCACTGGATCAACTGTGGCCAGGCGGGCCCTCTCGGCTGGACGATCCCGGCCGCACTCGGCGTCGCCAAGGCCGACCCCGAGGCGTCCGTCGTCGCCCTCTCCGGCGACTACGACTTCCAGTTCATGATCGAGGAGCTGGCGGTCGGCGCACAGCACCGGATCCCGTACGTCCATGTCCTCGTGAACAACGCCTACTTGGGCCTGATCCGCCAGGCGCAGATAGCGTTGGACATCAACTTCCAGGTCAACCTGGAATTTGAGAACATCAACTCCCCTGAGCTGGGCGTCTACGGCGTCGACCACATCAAGGTCGTCGAAGGCCTCGGCTGCAAGGCCATCCGCGTCACCGACCCCACCGAACTGGCCACGGCCTTCGAACAGGCCAAGAAGCTCGCGGCGGAGTTCCGGGTCCCGGTCGTCGTGGAGGCCATCCTGGAACGCATCACCAACATCGCGATGAGCAAGACGAACGACATCAGCGCGGTGGTCGAGTTCGAGGAGATCGCAACCGAGCCGGGCCATGCACCAACGTCGATCAGGCCCCTGAAGGTCTGAGACGCAGCAATCGAAATAGGGGTGGCCCATCCAGGGAGGATGGGCCACCCCTATTTTTTGTAGGCGCGAAGCGCCACAAAAAAGGGGCGCGGGGAACTGCGCGACCAGCCCCACGCAACCCGCACTCCGCAACCAACAGAGCCCGGCAGGACCAACCCGGCCCCAAACCCGAGGTTCACTGACCATGGTGCTCAGACAACCCGGGCCAATCCTCCGGCCCACCCCCCTCCCACTCGATCAGATCACTCTCCTCGACCTCGATCCGATCCAGATCGGCCAGCCGCAGAATCTCGACGACATCATCGAGGTGCGAGGCGATACCAAGGGTCTCCGCGCCACTGGTCACCCGGCGGGAGCCGTCCAGCGCCGGCGGGTGCACCACGACGCGCGGGAATTCCGGTGGATGTGCCATGCCTCCAGGCTGCTGCGCGCACAGCGGTTCCGCACCCGGAAACACCGAAGAGCGCCGGATACGGAACCATCCGTACCCGGCGCTCATCGTGGTGGCCGTCCGACAGCGCGAGGCTGGGCGCGACAGGACGTTCGCGCCGCCGGACGGAGTCTGTGGCCTCGACGGTGAGGCCTTCAGGGAGCTCCTCAGGGAGCCCCTCTATAGAGGCGTTCGGCTGGGACCGCGGCGGTCGCGACGGGACCGGGGTCTCCTTCCCTCAGGTCGAGAAGGAGGCCTCGGAACCTTCACCACCGCACTGGCTCGCACACCGCCGCGGTCCTGGCCCCGCCCGCGCGGTGCCGCCGACCACCCCTCATCCGGGTCGTCCGGCACACACGGGCCGTCTGTGGAACCTTCCGGTTCTTCGGCCCCGGCTCAGTCCTCGTGCAGGGCGTGGACCGCCTCCTCCACGCGTCGGCCGTACTCGGGGTCGGCGGCGTGGAAGTGGGCGAGGTTCTTCTCGATCACGTCGTCGCGGGAGACCTGCGCGAGGCCGCCGGCGATGTTCGCGACGAGACGGGACCGCTCCTCGGACGACATCAGGCGGTACAACTCGCCCGCCTGGAAGAAGTCGTCGTCCTTCGTGTGTTGCGGAGCCTCGTGCGTGCCCGTGTAGCCGGTGACCGCCAGCGGGGCCGACAGGGCGCGGCCGGTCTCGGTCGGGCCGTCGTAGGAGTTCGGCTCGTAGTTCTTCGCCGCGCGGCCTTGGGAGGTGGCGTTGGACGCCATGAAGCCGTCGCGGCCGTAGTTCTGCGCGGTCGTCGCCTTCGGGGCGTTCACCGCGAGCAGGGTGTGGTTGACGCCCAGGCGGTAGCGGTGCGCGTCCGCGTAGGCGAACAGGCGGCCCTGGAGCATCTTGTCGGGCGAAGGGCCGATGCCCGGCACGAAGTTGTTCGGGGAGAACGCGGCCTGCTCGACCTCGGCGAACACGTTGTCCGGGTTGCGGTCCAGCACCAGGCGGCCCACGCGCCGGAGCGGGTAGTCGCGGTGCGGCCACACCTTGGTGACATCGAACGGGTTGAAGCGGTACTCCGCCGCGTCGGCCGCCGGCATGACCTGGACGTGCAGTGTCCAGGACGGGTTCACGCCCCGCTCGATGGCCTGAAGCAGGTCCGTCTGATGGGAGTTGGGGTTCCTGCCCGCGAGCTCCGCGGCCTGCTCACTGCTCAGGCTGCGCACGCCCTGGTTGGTCTTGAAGTGGTACTTGACGAAGAAGGCCTCGCCCTCCGCGTTCGTCCACTGGTAGGTGTGCGAGCCGTAGCCGTTCATGTGGCGGTACGACGCCGGGATGCCGCGGTCGCCCATCAGCCAGGTCACCTGGTGCGTGGCCTCGGGGCTGTGCGCCCAGAAGTCCCATACGTTGTCCGGCTCTTGGCGGCCCGTGAAGGGGTCGCGCTTCTGCGAGTGGATGAAGTCTGGGAACTTGATGGGGTCCTTGATGAAGAACACCGGGGTGTTGTTCCCGACCAGGTCGTAATTGCCCTGCTCCGTATAGAACTTGACCGCGAAGCCGCGCGGGTCGCGCACCGCGTCCGCGCCGCCGAGCGAGTCGGCGACCGTGGAGAAGCGCAGGAACACCTCGGTGCGCTTGCCGACCGTGCTGAGGAAGCCGGCGTGGGTGAAGTCGGTTACGTCGTCGGTGACTTCGAAGTAGCCGTACGCGCCGGAGCCCCGGGCATGCACCACTCGCTCCGGTATGCGCTCGCGGTTGAACCGGGCGAGCTTCTCCAACAGATGCTGGTCCTGGAGGAGGAGCGGGCCGCCGATGCCGGCGGAGGCGGAGTTCTGGTTGTCGGCGACCGGGGCGCCGGACTCGGTCGTGAGCACGCGCTTCGACATGGAGAGCAATCCTCGATGATTCGTTGAACTCGTTGAGTTCGTTGAACTGGCGGGTGTGGTTCCGGGCGGCGCCAACGCCTGGGCGCGACAGGACAGTTGTCAGCGACGGCGCCGCCCGGGGTCTGGGGGGAGGGCTAGAGCTGCGCGCCCGACAGGCGTTCCACGGAACGCAGCAGCGCCGAGTGGTCGAGTCCGCCGTCGCCCTGCGCACGCAGGCTCGCGACCAGCTGCGCCACCACCGCACCCACGGGCAGCGCGGCGCCGACATTGCGGGCCGCGTCCGTGACGATGCCCATGTCCTTGTGGTGCAGGTCGATCCGGAAGCCCGGCTTGAAGTCGCGGTTGAGGAAGTTGTCCTTCTTCCGCGTCAGCACGGTGGAGCCCGCGAGCCCGCCGTTGAGGACATCGAGGGCCGCCGCCAGGTCCACGCCCGACTTCTCCAGGAAGACCACGGCCTCGGCGCACGCCTGGATGTTCACGGCGACGATCAGCTGGTTGGCGGCCTTCACGGTCTGGCCCGAGCCGTGCGGACCGCACAGCACGATGGTCCGGCCGAGCGCGTCGAAGATCGGCTCGGCCTCCTCGAAGTCGGACTGTCCGCCGCCGACCATGATGGACAGCACGGCCTCGATCGCACCGGCCTCACCGCCGGAGACGGGGGCGTCCAGGACGCGAATTCCCTTTTCTACGGCCGCCTTTGCGAGGTCGACCGAGGTCTGCGGGGTGATCGACGACATGTCGATCAGGAGGGTGCCGGCGCGGGCGTTCTCCAGGATGCCGTCGGGGCCGTAGGCGATGGCCTCGACCTGGGGGGACGCGGGGACCATTGTGATCACCACGTCGGCGTCCCGTACGGCCTCGGCGATCGAACCGGCCGCGGTGCCGCCGGCGGCGGTCAGGCGGTCCAACTTGTCCTGTTCCAGGGTGAATCCGGTGACGTCGTAACCCGCCTTGATCAGGTTCTCGGACATGGGGGAGCCCATGATGCCGAGGCCTATCCAGGCAACCGCCGGGCGGGTCGGGTGGGCAGAGTCTGCGTGCTTGCTCATGCGGGTGCCTCTCTAACTGCTGTGCTGCGTCGGGGAGTTCAGCGCGCTGCGCGCGGGAGCCAGTCGAAGGCCTCGGCGCTCGGGCGGTCGCCGGGCTTGTACTCCAGGCCCACCCAGCCGTCGTAACCGGCCTTCCTCAACTGGTCGAGCAGGTCTTCCAGTTGGAGCGTGCCGGTGCCGGGGGCGCCGCGGCCCGGGTTGTCCGCGATCTGCACATGGCCGGTCTTCGCGGCGAACTGCTCGATCACGGACGGGAGTTCCTCGCCGTTCATGGACAGGTGGTAGAGGTCCATGAGGAAGCGCGCGTTGCCGAGGCCGGACGCGGCGTTGACCTTGTCGACGACTCCTACGGCGGCGGGCGCGCTGACGAGCGGGTACAGCGGCGACTCGGGCTTGTTCAGGGCCTCGATCAGCAGGACCGCGCCGATCCGGTCGGCGGCGCGGGCCGCCAGGACCAGGTTCTCCAGCGCGAGCGCGTCCTGCTCGGCCGGGTCGACGCCGGCCACGCGGTTGCCGTAGAGCGCGTTGAGGGCCGTAGCGCCGAGCGAGTGGGCGAAGTCGGCGGCCACGTCGATGTTCGCGCGGAACCTCTCGGACTCCTCGCCGGGGAGCGACAGGGCGCCGCGGTCCGGGCCCGGCAGCTGTCCTGCGTAGAAGTTCAGGCCGGTGAGCTGGACGCCCGCGTCCTCCAACGCCCGCTTCAGCGCGTCGAGTCGGGACTGCTCGGGGGTGGGGGAGTCGACCCAGGGCCACCACAGCTCGACCGCGGTGAAGCCGGCCGCGGCGGCGGCCGCGGGGCGCTCCAGGAGCGGGAGCTCGGTGAAGAGGATCGACAGGTTGACGTTGAAGCGCTGGTCTTCGAATCCCATGGGGGCCGCGCTCCCTTCCGTATCGAGGGCGTTGAGAGTGTCGAGGGCGATGTCGCGAGCCAGTGTCGTAATTCCGTATTGTGGAAGTTCGTTTCTGCCTAATGGAAGATTGCCGTCGGGTGTCGGAGCTTGTCAAGAGGGCTCGTGGGAAAACGGCGCCACGCGTTAGGTTGTGCGCGTGCGATTGCGAGTGGAGTTCACGACAGAGCCCTTCGATCTCGACGAGGCGCCCGCGCATGCGGTGGTCGCCAGGGAGGTCATCGAGGCGGCGGAGCTGGACTCCGTGGATGTGGGGCCGTTCGGCAATACGGCCGAGGGCGGTACCGACGCGGTGCTCACCGCCGTCGACGCGCTGCTGCGCAGGACCCTGGAGGCCGGCGCCACCCGGGTCTCGCTCCAGCTCAACGTGATCGGCGAGGGCGACCGGTGACCGGCGTCGGGGACGAGCCGTTCATCACGGCCGTGAAACCGCTGGTCGACGCCATGGGCGGCGAGATGCTCCCGCCCGGCGAGGCGGGCCCCGACGACGTCGTGCTCGCCTGGGAGGGCGCCGACGTGATCGCCGTACGCCTGCCGCAGCTCGCGGACTCGCTGGACCACATCCTGGCCGCCATGGAACGCAAGAAGGGCAAGCCCCTCGCGGACCTGGACCGCAAGGCCAAGCAGGAGGTCGTACGGATACTGGAGGCGCGCGGCGCCTTCTCCGTGCGGCACGGGGTGGAGACCGTGGCGAGCGCGCTCGGGGTCAGCCGGTTCACCGTGTACAACTACCTGAACCGTGAGAAGGACGCCTGAGCTGGACTGTCGGAAGGGTGCCCGGCGCGGGCTTCCGGGTGGCCGTGGGCTCTGTTACCCGGAATTTTCAACAAAGTGTTGACGTGGTGTTGTCGAGGGCGTTAGCTACTGGGCAGCCCGTTCGACACAAGGCCACGGAGGCTCCCGTGACTACGACTTCCACGCCGCCGGGGCTCGTCCGGTTCAACGTCCTGGAGGAGCATGCGGCGCTCGCCGCCCTCCTTGAGGCGTGTGCCTCCACGGCGTGGGCGCGGCGGCTGCTCGCCGCCCGTCCGTACGCCGGCCCCGAGGACCTGTACGCCGCGAGCGACTCCGCGATGGCGGAGCTGACCGCCGATGACCTGGCCGAGGCGATGGCCGGCCACCCGCCGATCGGCCGCCCCAAGCCGGGCGACCCGACCTCCAGCCGGGAGCAGCGCGGCATGGCGGGCGCCTCCGAGGAGCTCAGGGCGGAGATGCTGGAACTGAACCTGGCCTACCAGGAGCGGTTCGGCCATGTCTTCCTCATCTGCGCCACGGGCCGGACCGGCGAGCAGATGCGGGACGCGGTCAAGGAGCGGATCGGCAACTCGCCCGAGCAGGAGCGCGAGATCGTCCGCGCCGAACTCGGCAAGATCAACCGCATCCGGCTCGGCAACCTCGTACAGGAAGAGCAGGCATGAGCACGAGCACCACCGCCTCCGTGTCCACCCACATCCTGGACACCTCCGTCGGCCGTCCCGCCGAGGGCGTCGCCGTCCAACTCGCCGCCCGGAACGGCACGTTGGGGGAGTGGCGGCCGCTCGGAGGTTCGGCCACCGACGCGGACGGGCGGTGCAAGGACCTCCCCGCGCTGCCGGCGGGCACCACACACGTACGGCTCGACTTCGAAGTGGAGCCGTATTTCCTGAAGTTCGAGAACCAGCAAGCCGATGCGCAGCAGGACGCCCCCGCGAATCGGGACAGCGGTGCGACGACCGGAGTGTTCTTCCCGGAAGTGGCGATCACCTTCGCCGTGAAGCCCGGCGAGCACTACCACGTACCGCTGCTGCTCAACCCGTTCGGCTACTCCGTATACCGAGGGAGCTAGCAGACACATGCCTACGATCCTGGGCCAGAACCAGTACGGCAAGGCCGAGAACCGAGTCGTCAAGATCACGCGGGACGGCGCCACCCACCACATCAAGGACCTCAACGTCTCCGTGTCGCTGAGCGGCGACATGGACGAGGTCCACTACTCCGGCTCGAACGCCAACGTGCTGCCGACCGACACCACCAAGAACACGGTGTACGCGTTCGCCAAGGAGCACGGCATCGAGTCCGCCGAGCAGTTCGGCATCCACCTCGCCCGGCACTTCGTGACCAGCCAGGAGCCGATCAAGACCGCGCGCATCCGCATCGAGGAGTACTCCTGGGAGCGGATCGACACCTCCGACGCCAACTCCCGGTTCATCGGCGCCGACGAGGTCAAGCACTCCTTCGTCCGCAAGGGCCAGGAGACCCGGGTCACCCAGATCACCTACGACGGTGAGAACTGGGAGGTCATATCCGGGCTCAAGGACCTCGTCGTGATGAACTCGACCAACTCCGAGTTCTGGGGCTACGTCAAGGACAAGTACACGACCCTCCCCGAGGCCTACGACCGCATCCTCGCCACCCAGGTCTCCGCCCGCTGGCGCTTCAACTGGTCGGACGACGAGCAGAAGATGCCGAGTTGGGAGAAGTCCTACGAGCAGGTGAGGAAGCACATGCTCCAGGCCTTCGCGGAGACGTACTCGCTGTCGCTCCAGCAGACCCTGTACCAAATGGGTTCGCGGATCATCAACAACCGCAGCGAGATAGACGAGGTGCGCTTCTCCCTCCCCAACAAGCACCATTTCCTTGTGGACTTGGAGCCGTTCGGTCTGAAGAACGCCACCGAAGACGGTGCTGTGTACTTCGCCGCCGACCGGCCCTACGGCCTGATCGAGGCGACGGTCCTGCGGGACGGCTGCGAGCCGAAGATCCCGGTGGATCTCACCAACCTCTGAGCAACTCCCTTTGAACCGGCGCCTGTTGGACCGGTTCACTCTGCGGCACCCGTGGCCCGCCCGTCCCGTGCGGGCCGCGGTACTCAAATCCCCGGGTCCTGCCGTGCCCATTCCATACAGTGAATAGGACGAACCATGGCAGCAGTTCAGCGCATCGTCATCGAGAACTGTTCGATCGCGACGGTGGACGCCCACGACACCGAGTACGCGAACGGGTACGTCGTTGTCGCCGGCAACCGCATCGAGTCGCTGGGCGCGGGCAGCGCGCCCGAGGGCCTGGAGAACGTCGTACGCCGTATCGACGCGTCGGGCCACCTGGTGACCCCCGGTCTGGTCAACACCCACCACCACTTCTACCAGTGGATCACCCGGGGTCTGGCCACCGACCACAACCTCTTCAACTGGCTCGTCGCGCTGTACCCGACCTGGGCGCGCATCGACGAGCCGATGGTCCGCGCCGCCGCGCAGGGTTCCCTCGCGATGCTGGCCCGCGGCGGGGTGACCACCGCGCTGGACCACCACTACGTCTTCCCCAAGGGCTCCGGCGACCTCTCCGGCGCGATCATCGGGGCCGCTCGTGAGATGGGCGTCCGCTTCACGCTGGCCCGCGGCTCCATGGACCGCAGCGAGAAGGACGGCGGGCTGCCGCCGGACTTCGCCGTCGAGACCCTGGAGGGTGCCCTCGCGGCGACCGAGGCGACGGTACGGGAGCACCACGACGCCTCCTTCGACGCGATGACCCAGGTGGCCGTCGCGCCCTGCTCGCCCTTCTCCGTCTCCACCGAACTCATGCGTGAGGGCGCCGAGTTGGGCCGTCGGCTCGGCGTACGGCTGCACACGCACGGCTCGGAGACGGTCGAGGAGGAGCAGTTCTGCAAGGAGCTGTTCGGCATGGGCCCGACCGACTACTTCGAGTCCACCGGCTGGCTCGGCGAGGACGTGTGGATGGCGCACTGCGTCCACATGAACGACTCCGACATCGCCGCCTTCGCCCGCACGAAGACCGGTGTCGCCCACTGCCCCTCGTCCAACGCCCGGCTCGCCGCCGGTATCGCCCGCGTCCCCGACATGCTCGCCGCCGGCGTCCCGGTCGGCCTCGGCGTCGACGGCACCGCCTCCAACGAGTCCGGCGAACTCCACACCGAACTGCGCAACGCGCTCCTGATCAACCGCCTCGGCGCCCACCGCGAAGCGGCCCTCAACGCCCGCCAGGCCCTCCGTCTCGGAACGTACGGCGGTGCCCAAGTCCTGGGCCGCGCAAGCGAGATCGGCTCCCTGGAGCCGGGCAAGCTCGCCGACCTGGTGCTGTGGAACCTGGACACCCTCGCCCACGCCTCGATCGCCGACCCGGTGACCGCGCTGGTCTTCGGCGCGGCGGCCCCGGTCACCGCGTCATTCGTGAACGGTCGTCAGATCGTCGAGAACAACCGCCTGTTGCACGTCGACGAGGACACGATCGCCCGCTCCACGCGGGAAGAGGCCCAGCGCCTGGCGCGGATCGCCGCGCAGGGCTGACCACGCTCAGTATGAATCGCCGTGTGGCGTCGCTGAGTTGAAGAGCTCCGGTTGAGGGGGACGGCCCTCGACCGGTGGCCGTGGCCGGGGCGTGCATGGATCATGCGCGCCCCGGAACGGCCGTACCCACTCCTTTTGCTGGGTTCCGTCCCGGTCCCGCACGACCGCACACCACCTCCTGAAACCCACGTCAGAGCCGACGTGTTACCCGCCCGGAGGAGCCGCCGTGACCACCCATCCCGTTGATGAAAAACTCCCCGCACTCAAGATGGCCACCACGGGCTTGCAGCACGTGGCCGCCATGTACGCGGGCGTCGTCGCCCCGCCGCTCATCGTCGGGGCGGCCGTCGGCCTCTCCGGCACCGAACTCACCTTCCTCACCGGCGCCTGCCTCTTCACCGCGGGCCTCGCGACCTTCCTGCAGACCATCGGCATCTGGAAGATCGGCGCCCGGCTGCCCTTCGTCAACGGCGTCACCTTCGCCGGGGTCGCCCCGATGACCGCGATCGTCGCCTCCACCAAGGACAAGTCCGACGCGCTGCCCGTCATCTTCGGCGCGGTGATCGTCGCCGGCCTTCTCGGCTTCCTCGCCGCCCCCTTCTTCAGCAAGGCGGTCCGCTTCTTCCCGCCGGTCGTCACCGGCACCGTGATCACCCTGATAGGCGTGTCCCTGCTGCCCGTTGCCTTCGGCTGGGCGCAGGGACCCGACCCCTCGGCACCCGACTACGGTTCGCGGACGTACCTGGGCCTCGCCGCCGCCACGCTCGTCATCGTCCTGGTCCTCCGCCGCTTCACCCGGGGCTTCGTCAAGCAAATAGCCGTGCTGCTCGGCCTGTTGCTCGGCACGCTCCTCGCGATCCCCTTCGGGGCAACGGACTTCAGCCCCGTCGCGGACGCGGACGTGATCGGCTTCCCGAGCCCCTTCCACTTCGGCGCACCGCAGTTCCAGCTCGCCGCGATCATCTCGATGTGCGTGGTGATGGTGGTCTCGATGACCGAATCCACCGCGGACATGCTGGCGTTGGGCGAGATCGTCGACCGCCCCGCGGACGAACGGACCATCGCCGCCGGCCTGCGCGCCGACACCCTCGGCTCGGCACTCAGCCCGCTCTTCAACGGCTTCATGTGCAGCGCCTTCGCCCAGAACATCGGCCTGGTCGCCATGACCCGCATCCGCAGCCGGTACGTCGTCGCCACCGGCGGCGGCTTCCTGGTGCTGATGGGCCTGTGCCCGATGGCCGCGTCGCTCATCGCCGTCGTACCGCGCCCGGTGCTGGGCGGAGCGGGCGTCGTCCTGTTCGGCTCGGTCGCCGCCAGCGGCATCCAGACCCTCGTCAAGGCGGGCTTGGACCGGGACGACAACATCCTGATCGTGGCGGTCTCGCTGGCTGTCGGCATCATCCCGATCACGGCGCCGGACTTCTACCACGCCTTCCCGCAGACCGTACGGATCGTCCTCGACTCGGGCATCTCCACGGGTTGCGTCGCCGCGGTGGCCCTGAACCTGGTCTTCCACCACCTCGGCCGGGCCCGCGCACAAGCTGGGGGTACGACCGGAGCCGTACCCCTCGCCCGTCAGTCGATCTCGTAACTGTCCCCGTACACCTTCCACTTGAGCGGTGTGTCCAGGTCGAGATTGCCCTTCTTCAGGAACACCCGTTGTGCCGTCTCGACCCGGGTCACGTCGCTGTGCGCCTCCTCCTGCTTCATCGCCCAGACGCGGGCGTCGAGGAAGGCGCCCAGATACGTCGTCTCGTCGCCGCCGTCGGTGGGAGTGGCCGCGTGCTTGCGGGCCCGGGCGCGGATGCCGCCGAAGCAGAGGGGGTCCGTGCCCGGGCCGTGCATCACCATCGCGTCGTAGTAGACGAACTGCCCGAGCGTGCCCACCCCGTCCTTCTTCGCGCGCGCCACGGCCGGGTCGAAGTAGCCGCGGTCCCGCTCGTCGCGCTGCGCCTTGCGGAACGCGGCGGACGTGTGCGCGGCCTTCCGCCAGGCGGAGGGGAAGCCGGAGGCCAACCCCTTGTGCGAGGCAGTGCCGTCGACGGCGCGCAGCGCGGGCAGATAGCCCGCGAGGACATTGCCCGGGGCCCGCTCCGTGTACAGCTCGACGAGCGCCAGCATGTCGCTGGTGCCGGAGCAGAAGCCGATGATCCCGCCGGTGTAGCCGCGGCCGTCGCCGATGTCCTCGATGTACGCGTACTGCGCCTCCCAGTCCAGGGAGGAGTTCTCCGCGCTCGACACCAGCCGCATCGCGATGTCCTTCTTGGCGGGCGCGTCGAGCCCCGCCCCACCCGACGTCGCGGCGTCCGCGGACGGCCACTGGCTCGCGATCGCCGCCGTACCGAACGCTGCGAGCAAGGTGCGGCGGGTGGCTTTTCTTCGGAAGAACGGCACGTCATCTCCAAGGCGGGCGCGGTACACAGCAATGCTGAAAGGCAGCTGAGACTCGCTCGTCAACTTGGGAGGTCCATGGGGTGGCGTTGGCAGGGAACTGTGAATTCCCGTGCCACACCACGAGGTTGGGGGAGCGCGTGCCGACGCCTGAGGCACGAACTCCTCGCCGCATCCGGACTCAGCCGCCCCGGACCACCTGGCAGGGGCTGACCGCGGGCAGCCGGCCGGTCAGGAACGAGCGGGGCGGGACACCCATCAGGGCCCGGAAGTCGGTCGTCATGTGCGACTGGTCGAAGTAGCCGGTGGCGGCGGCCAGTTCGGACCAGCCGGCGCTGCCCGCCCGGGCGGCGAGGGCGCGGACCCGGTCGATACGGGCGTAGTGCTTCGGGGAGACACCGACACCGTCGGTGAACAGGTTCCGCAACTGGCGTTCACTGACGGCCAGTTCCCGGGCCACGTCCCGTACCTGTGCGGGCGCCCGGTCCATCCGTACTGACAACTCCTCGACGGCTGCCCGCAGCAGTGCTGTCCGGGCTGGATCCGGCGGCTCTGCCAGCAGCCCCGGAAGCACCTCGGCGATGCGTGGCAGCGCCTCCCGCGGGTCCAGCCACCGCATCTCACGTGCGAACCGGCGGGCCGCGCCGCCCGGCAGGTCGTCCAGCGGCACCACCCGGCCGACCAGTCCGGCGGCCGCGACGCCCAGCAGGGGCCGGGCCGTACCCGGTGCGAGGCGCAACTCCACGCACTCGATGTGGGCCTTCCCCTCGTGGTAGGCCGCCCGCACTCGTGGTCCGACGGCAAGGACGTCACGCCGCCCCTCTCCCGTCGCCCGCAGGACCACCTTGATCACCGCGTCCGGCAGTTGGACGAACGTCCCCTCGGGCGGCTCGCTGAAGGACATGGTCCGCACCTCGGCGACCCACGGGCGCAGCGCCTCGGGCACGGTCGGGAGCGGCTCGGCGATGGTCATCGGCACCTTTCCACCGTAAGCGACCGGGGCCGCCGTCCGAGCGGGCCGGCCGTGCCGGAATTTCCAAGAGCCGAGCGCCCCGGCGGGCCCACCGTGGACCACATGATTCTGGTGACGGGTGCCACGGGCACCATCGGAAGTGACGTCGTACGACAGCTGGCCGAGCGTGGTGCGAAGGTGCGCGCGCTGACCCGTGACCCGGCGCGGGCGCGGCTGCCCGCCGGTGTGGAGGTGGTGCGCGGGGCCTACGGCGAACAGGCGTCCCTGGACGCCGCGTTGGCCGGTGCGACGGCCGCGTTCCTGCTCCGTCCGCCCGGCCCGGACGAGGGACAGGACGCTGCGCTGGTCGCCGTGGCGCGGGCAGCGGGCGTGGACCGGCTGGTGAAGCTCTCCGCCATCGGCACCGGCGACTCCGCTTCCGGGCCCTCCGGACAGTGGCACGCGGACGGCGAGCGGGCCGTGCGGGACAGCGGGCTCGGCTGGACGGTGCTGCGGCCGTCGTCGTTCGCCTCCAACACACTGACCTGGCTCCCGGCCCTCCGGGCGGGCGAGCCGGTGCCCAACATGACCGGGGACGGCGCGTCGGGCGTGATCGACCCGCGGGACATCGCCGAGGTGGCGGTGCGGGCGCTGCTCGACGCCGGGCACGAGGGGCGGAAGTACACCCTCACCGGTCCCGAGGCGATCACGGTCCCCGGCCAGGCCGCCGTGCTCGCCGAGGTTCTCGGCCGCCCGGTCCCGGTCCGGAACCTGTCTCCGGACGGGACCCGCGCGTTCCTCCGTACGGCCTGGGGCATGGACGAGATCCGGGCGGACGGAGTGCTGACCGGCCTGGCGTTCGTCCGGGCCGGCGGCAACGAGGTCGTCACCGATGACGTACGCGAGGTCCTGGGCCGCCCGGCGCGGACCTACCGGGAGTGGGCCCAGGACCATCGGGGGGCGTTCGGGGAGGGTTAACCGGTGACTTGGGCCGGGGCGGGGGCAGGGGCGTCGTCCTGCCCCGGCTTCTTGCCCGACCTCAGGACCACCGCGGCCAGGGCCAGGGCGGCCACCGCGATCAACGCGCCCGTCCGAAAGGCCAGTTGGTACCCCTGCGCAGTCGCCAGGATCAACTCCGTACCCTTGGCGAGCAGTTCATCGGTCCGCCCCGCCGCCAGCGTCGACAGCACCGCAAGACCCAGCGAACCACCCACCACCTGCGTCGTGTTGAAGAGCCCCGAGGCCAGTCCCGCGTCCTCCTCCCGCGCCCCCGACATGGCCAGCCCGGTCAGCGCGGGCATCGCGGCGGCGAACCCGGCGGCCAGCAGGAGCAGCGGCGGCAGTACGTCGGTGAGGTACGCCCCGTCCGCGGGCACTCGGCTCAGGAGAGCCATTCCTACGACGATGAGGACGAGTCCGGCCAGCAGTATCCGGTACGCGCCGAAGCGGCCGATGGTCCGTGCCGACAGGCCGAGCATCAGCACGCCGATCGCGACCGGCGCCGGCAGGAAGGCCGTCCCGGTGAGCAACTCGCTGTAGCCAAGCACCCGTTGGACGTACAACGCGCCGATGAACTGGAAGCCGAACATCGTGCCGATCATCAGGATCTGCACGGCGTTCGCTCCGGTCAGGAGGCGGGAGCGGAACAGCCGGAGGCGGAGCAGCGGGCGGGCGGTCCGGGCCTGGCGGACGGTGAACGCCACGAAGAGGGCCAGGGCGAGGGCGGCCAGGAGGAGGGTCGAGGTGAGGGAGCGGTCGCCGGTGCCGATGATGACGTACACCGTGAGCATCAGCGCGCCGGTGACCAGCGCGGCCCCGGGGTAGTCGGCGCCCTTGTCCAGTCCGGTGCCCTGCTCCGGGGCGAGGACGCGGACCGCCGCGAGCCATGCCACGATGCCGATCGGCAGGTTGATGAGGAAGATCCAGTGCCAGTTCAGGGCCTGGGTCAGCGCCCCGCCGAGGAAGGTGCCGAGCGCCCCGCCTCCGGCGCCGACCGCGCTGAACACCGCGATGGCGCGGGCCTGTTCACGCGGTTCCGGGAAGAGGGCGACCAGCATCCCGAGGACCACCGCCGAGGCCATCGCCCCGCCGATGCCCTGTACGGCCCGGGCCGCGATGAGCATGCCCTGGCTGGTCGCGACCCCGCACAGTACGGAGGCCGCGGTGAACACGGCGAGCCCGGTGGTGAACATCCGCTTGCGACCCACCAGGTCGCCCAACCTGCCGATGAGCAGGAGCAGTCCGCCGAACGGGATCAGATACGCGTTCACGACCCAGGCGAGGCCCGGCCCCGAGAAACCGAGGTCGCTCTGGATCGCGGGCATGGCGACGGTGACGATGTTGCCGTCCAGGATCGTCATCAACGTCCCCGCACACAGCACGACGAGGGACGCCCAGCGGGAGTACGTTCGGGGCGACGGGCGCGTCCGTGAAGTCTTCGACTCGGACCCGGTGAGTGCCGTCATGACGGTCTGACCTCCGTGGCTATCCATAGGAACCATAGGTGCACGACTTGTAACGGGGTACATCGTGAGGAACCATGGAGGTCGTCGTAAGGAGGCACTTGGATGTCCCAGGGGAACACCGGTGTTACCGCGCAGGTCGTGAACGCGCACGCCTGCCCGGTGCGTGAAGTTCTTGACAGGGTCTCCGGCAAATGGAGCGTGCAGATCCTGGTCGCGGCGGCCCACGGACCCATCCGCTTCACCGAGTTGGAGCGCAGCATCGAGGGCATCAGCCGCCGCATGCTGACCCTCACCCTGCGCAACCTGGAGCGCGACGGACTCGTCACCCGCACCGTGCACCCCACGGTGCCGCCGAAGGTCGAGTACGAACTCACCCCGGTGGCCCGGGAGTTGCACGAGACCCTGCTCCGGCTGACGGACTGGGCGGAGCGCAACCGTGTCTACATCGCGGAGTCCCGGGCGACCTACGACACCGAGCGCAGTCCGGAGTCGTAGGCCGCCGCGGGCACGTCACGGGGTGGCGAGCGCCTCCGTGGGTGAGAGGCGCGCCGCGCGGATCGCCGGATACAGCCCCGCCATACCGCCGATCAGCAGGGTGGCCGCGATGCCGCCCGCCAGCGCCCAGGGCGGGACGACCGCGGGCCAGCCCTGGTAGACGGCGTAGCCGACGGTGACGGCAAGCCCCAACAGTGCTCCGCCCGCCCCGCCGAGCGCCGACAACAGCAGTGACTCCGCGAGGAATTGGGAGCGGATCTGGCCACGCGTCGCGCCCAGTGAGCGGCGCAGCCCGATCTCGGCCCGGCGCTCCAGCACCGAGATCACCATCGTGTTCGCCACCCCCACACCGCCCACGAGCAGAGCCACCGCGCCCAGCCCGAGCAGCAGCCCGGTGAACGCCTGGCCGGCCGCGCGCTGTGCGGCCAGCGCGTCCGAGGGACGCGACACCTGGACCTCGCTCGGCGCCTCGGGGGCGGCGGTCGGGCCCAGCAGCTCCCGCACCGACTCCACCTTCGCCTCCGCCGAACGCGTGTACACCGTGGTCGCGTGCCCGTCGAAGCCGAGCCGGTCCTCGGCGGCCGACCAGCCGACAAGGGCCGCGGTGTCCAACTCCGGGGCCAGCGGCGCCGGTTCGAGGACACCCACCACGGTGAACCAGGTGCCGTCGACCAGTACCTGCGCGTTCCGGTCCGCCCGGCCGATGCCGAGCCGGTCGGCGGCCGTCGCGCCGAGCACCACGGCCGGATACCTGGCCGTCGCCGCGTTCAGCCACACACCGCTCGCCAGGCGGGCCCCGATCGCGCCGCGCAGCGAGGTGCGGACCGCGTAGGCGGCGAGCCCGTTCGTCTCCACCTTCGGGATGCGGTCGGTGCGGTACACCTTCGCGCCCGCCACCTTGCCGACCGCCGACACCGACCGCACCCCGTCGATCCTGGCCACCATCTGCTCGGCCGTGGACGGGAGTTGGGCCTGTCCGCCGGTGAGCGTGCTGCCCGGCGAGACGGTCAGCAGATTGGTGCCCAGGGCCGCCAGCGTGCGGTCCAGGTCGGCCCGCGAGGACGAGGAGATCCCGACGACCGCCACCATCGCGGCGATCCCGATCGCGATGCCCAACGCCGACAGGAACGCCCGCAGCGGGCGGGTGCGCAGCCCCACCGCGCCGACTCTGACGACATCGGCGGGGCCCAGGCGGGCCGGCCGCAGTGCCTCTCGAATCGTGGCCGGAGCGGCCCGAACATCCGCTGTCCGTGCATCCGTTGTCTGTGCATCCGTTGTCCGTACGGTCATCGGACCACTCCCGTCGTGATCCGGTCCGCCGTCGAGTCGTCGACCACCCGACCGTCCCGCATGCGCACCTGCCGGGGCAGTGACTCGGCGATCTCCTGGTCGTGCGTGATGATCACGACCGTGGTTCCGGCGGTGTTGAGTTCCCGCAGCAGCGCCATCACACCCGCCCCGGACGCCGAGTCCAGCGCACCGGTCGGCTCGTCGGCGAGCAGCAGCGCGGGTTCCCCGGCCACCGCGCGGGCCACCGCGACCCGTTGCCGCTCACCGCCGGACAGTTCGTGCGGCGCGTGCCGCATCCGGTGCCCGAGACCCACCCGGTGCAACGCGTCGGCGGCCCGTTCGCGTCGCCGGGCCGGCCGCAGCCCGGAGTAGAGCAACCCGTCGGCGACATTGGCCAACGCCGAAGCCCCGGCGGTCAGATGGAACTGCTGGAACACGAACCCGATCCGCCGCGCCCGCAACGCCGAGAGCCGCGCGTCCGACAGGGCCCCCGCGTCGTACCCGTCGATCCGTACCCGGCCCGCGGTGGGCCGGTCCAGGGTGCCGAGCATGTGGAGCATCGTCGACTTGCCGGAGCCCGACGGGCCGACGACGGCGACGAGTTCGCCGCGCGCCACGGACAGCGAGACCCCGGCCAGGGCGGTGACCCCGCCCGGGTAGACCTTGGTGACATCGGTGAGGGCGATCACGCGGGCATCCCCACCTTCGTGCCCGCGCTGATCCCGGTACCGCTGATCTCCACCCGCCCGTTCGCGAACAGGCCCGTCCCGACCGGGACATACGCACTGCCCGTCCCCCTGACCACCTGCACCCCGAAGCCGCCGTCCGACAGCGCCACCAGCGCGGCGACCGGAACCGTGAGCACGTCCTCGCGCTCGCCCGCCGTGAACGACACGTGCACCGACGCCAGGACGTAGGACGCGGCGGCCCGCTGCGCCTTCGTCCCGTCGAGGGCGACGAGCACCTTCACCTTCGTCGTGGGGTCCTCGTCCGGGCCGCTGCCCGGGATGATCTCCGTCGAGACGTCCGAGACCCGGCCGTCCACCACCGTCCCGTCCGGCAGCTCCACCGTCACCTTGGAGTTCTGCCGCGCCAACCGCTGGTCGGCGGTGTCGAGTTCGACGGTGACCGCCTGCGCCGTGGCGGTATACGACAGCACCTTCTGACCGGGGCCGATCGCCGCGCCCTCCTCCGCGTCCAGTGCGTCCACGCGCACGGCGGACGACGCGAACACCACCCGGCCGAGCTCCACCGCACCCGTCTGGTCCAGGCACTGGTCGTCCTGCCACTCCTTCACCGCGTCGGCCGTGGCGTCGGTGAAGGAGCCGTCGACGGTGAAGCCGCCGTAACCGAGCGCCTTGAGGTTGCGCTCCAACTCCTTTACGTCCGCGCCCTCTTCGCCCGTCCGCAGCGCCCGGTAGGCGGGCACCGCGCCGTACATCAGCACCACCGGATCGTCGTCCACGCGGTACAGGGCCCCACCGCGGGTGATCCGCTCGCCGGTCTCCGGGAGGTGGGTGACCGTGCCGGGAACGCGGCCGACCGCCGAGGTCGAGGTGCCGTAGCCGAGCGAACCGTCCTCCGTGCGGCTGTCCTTGAGCGTCTGCCGGGTCACCGTGCCGGTGGCCGGAGGGAGTTGGGGCTTCGTCCCCGCGTCGGAGGCGCGGTCGCCGAGACCGAGACCGGCCGCCGCCGCGCCCGCGACGGCGGCCAGGACGGCGAGGGCGACGAGCAGCCGGCGGGTACGGCGTGGACGGCGTACCGCACGGGTGGTGACGACGGTGCTGTCACCGCGCTCCCCCTCGGAGGTCTCCTCCTCGTGCGCGAGGGCCGGCTCAGCCATTGCCATCACTGTCCGTGGACCGCTGACCGCCCGCCGGCGCGTACTTCTGGCACTTCTTGTCGGCCGCCGCGAAGTCGGGGTCGTTCGCCACGCTGCCGTCGATCTGGATGCCCTTGCCCGGCTCGGGGTCAGGGAAGTTCTCGACGCCGTTGTCCCGCATGCACTGCGCCATCCTGCGCAGCTTCGCCTCGGCCTGCGGGTCCACGCTCGCCCCGCTCTGCTGCATGGGGTCGTACTTGCGGCAGGCCTCCATCGCCGCGTCCACCGTCGACTTGGGTGTGCCCCCGGTGATCTGGATCCGGATGCCCTGGCCCGGCTCCGGGTCGTCCACGTCCACCCCGTGCTCGCGCAGACACTGGGCGAACTTCACGCCCTGGGCGTCCTTCGCGTTCTTGCTCGCCGCCGGGCTCGTCGTCGAGACGCTGTCGTCGCCCGACCCGCAGCCGCCCACGGTCAGGGCCAATGCCGTCAGCAGCACCGCGAGGGCGCCGCCCTTCCGTATCCGTATCAGCATGGTGCCGTCTCCTCGTGCGGGGGACCGTCCAGGACCGGACGTCCGGCAACGAAGGCAAACCGACGGGCCGTTTCCCCGGCGTTTCCACGGCGGCGGACGGGCTCACTAACGGCGAGGAAACACCCGCCCCGGCACGCTGTCCCCGTGCGGTGCTCCGCCCCGCCGGTCACTCCGGCGCCCACAGGAAGGTGTCCCGGATGCGGGTCCTGGTCGTCGAGGACGAACCGATGCTGGCCGACGCGATCGCCGAGTGGCTGCGCGGCCGGGCCCACGCCGTCGACCTCGCGTACGACGGGGCGGCGGCCCTCGAACGCGTCGGCGTCGTCGACTACGACGTGATCGTCCTCGACCGGGACCTGCCACGCGTGCACGGCGACGACGTGTGCCGGGAGGTCGTCGCCGCCGAGACCTCCGTACGCGTCCTCATGCTGACGGCCGCCGCGGAGGTCACCGACCGCGTCGAAGGCCTCGGTCTCGGCGCCGACGACTACCTGGTCAAACCCTTCGCCTTCGCCGAACTCGCCGCCCGGGTCCTGGCGTTGGGCCGCCGCTCCCGGCCCGCCGCGCCACCGGTGCTGTGCCGCGCGGGCCTCACCCTCGACCAGGCGCGCGCCGAGGTGTTCCGGGGCAGCCGCTATGTGCCGCTGTCCAAGAAGGAGTTCGCCGTCCTGGCCGAACTGCTGCGCGCGGAGGGCGCCGCGGTCTCCGCCGAACAGCTGCTGGAGAAGGTGTGGGACGAGAACGCCGACCCTTTCACCGGCGCCGTCCGCCTCGCCGTCCTCAAACTCCGCCGCAAACTGGGCGAACCACCCCTGGTGGAGACCGTGACGGGAGTGGGGTACCGCATCCCGTGAGCCGCACCGAGCCGACGGTCCGTCACTTCCGGCTGCTGCCCCGCCGGATGACCCTCAGGGCCCGCCTCACCCTCACCTACGGCGGTCTCTTCCTCGTCGGCGGGATGCTGCTGCTCGGCGTCACCTACGCCCTGCTCGACCAGCAGTTGGGGCGCACCGGCACGAAGGTCCTCTCGCGCACGTCGGTGTCCGGGCAACCGTCGTACGACCACGGGGCTCCTGGAACCGAGGGGGCCCAGGGGGCCGAGGGGGCCGGCACCCCCGCACCGTCCGCCGTACCGAGCGGCTCGCCCCAGGAGAGTCGCACCGTCGTCGGCGGATTCGGGGAGACCCCGCCGCCCGGCGCCGACCTGGAGAAGTGGATGGACGTCCAGCGGGACCACTGGCGGGCGGAGGCGGGTACCTCACTGCTCACCCAGGGCGGGATCGCCCTCGGCGTCGTCGGCTGTGCCGCGGCCGGGTTCGGCTGGCTGGTCGCGGGCCGGGTGCTGGCCCCGCTGCACCGGGTCACCGACACCGCCCGCCGGATCGCCGGCGCCCCGGCCGCCGACCGGGGCCTGCACGAACGCATCGCGCTGCGCGGCCCCGACGACGAGGTCAAGGATCTCGCCGACACCTTCGACACGATGGTCGAACGGCTCGACCGCTCCTTCGACGGCCAGCGCCGCTTCGTCGCCAACGCCTCGCACGAACTGCGCACCCCGTTGACCCTGGGTCGGGCCCTGGTCGAGGTCGCCATGCACCGGGAGTCCGCCTCGGACGACGTGAAACAGCTCGGCGAGAACCTGCTGGAGATCAACGCCCGGCACGAGCGGCTGATCACCGGGCTTCTGCTGCTGGCCAGTTCGGAGAACGAGCTCGCCGACCGGATGCCCGTCGACCTGGCCGACGTGGTGGCCCATGTGGTCGGCCAGACCACGGCGGAGGCGGACCGTGCCGGAGTCGCCGTCGAGGACAAGTCCGCCGAGGCCACGACACTCGGCGACGCCCTCCTCCTGGAACGGCTTGTGCACAACCTCGTCGAGAACGGCATCCGCCACAACATTGGCGAGCGCGGCTGGGTCCGGGTGACCAGCCGGGCCCATGACACCGACCGGGTGGAACTGGAGGTCACCAACTCCGGTCCACCGGTGGCGGCGTACGAACTCCCGTTCCTCTTCGAGCCGTTCCGCCGACTCGGCGCCGACCGTGTGGTCACTGCCAAGGGTGCGGGACTCGGGCTGTCCATCGTCCGGGCGATCGTGCGCGCCCACGGCGGCGAGGTCACCGCCCGACCACGGCCGGACGGCGGCCTCCGGGTGACCGTCACGCTGCCGCGGGCGCCGGAGCAGCCCTGGCTCAGAGACCGAACAGCCCCGGATCCGTCGTCAACTTCCGGAAGAAGTCCTGGGGTTGGGCGACCAGCCGGCGCTCCTTGAGGTCCAGCAGTCCGCCGACCGACGCTGCCTCGGCCGAGACCGTGCCGTCCGCCTTGGCTATCGTCTGGAGGACCCGGAACGTCTTGCCCTCGCCCCACTCGAAGACGCAACTCACCTCGACGTCCTCGCCCGCGCGCAGCTCGCGGAGATAGCGGATGGTCGTCTCCAGGACGACCGGCGCGACCCCCTGGGCGAGCAACTCGGCCTGGCCCACGCCCGCGGCCTGCAACAGCGCCCAGCGGGCATGCTCCGCGTACTGGAGATACACGCTCTGATTGAGGTGCCCCAGGCTGTCGGTCTCGTATCCGCGGACGGTCACCGGGACGGAAAACGGCTCGCTCACTGCGTTCCCTTCTCGCACTGATGGACGATCTGCCGCACCGATCTTGGCATGTCCGTCAGGTCCGGTCGGGTCCGCTCACGTCCGTCGCGGCGAGGCAAGCAGATAACTCGCCTCCGTACGCGGCTCCTTGTGCTCGCTCACCTGCCAGCCCGCCCGCTCCAGCGTCCCCGCACAGGCGCGCAGCGCCTCCCCGTCCGGCTCGCGCACGGCGACCGCCTCGGGCTGCGGGGTCGCGCGCACCCGGTAGCCCTCCGCGTCCAGTCCCGTGGCGGGCCGGTGTCCGGCGGCCTCCAGGGCGAGCGCGGCGGCCTGCACCAGATGCGTCCGCTCCCAGCCGCACGGCCGCTCCACGGAACCGTCCGCGTTCGTCATCCGGCGCAGCTCCAGCAACCCCTGCCAGGCGCTGTGCACTTCACGGGTGCGGGCAGCGGGGGAGGTGCCCGTCCTCTCCTCGCCACCGATGCGCGCGGCGAACACCCCGGAGGTCGTAGTGGAGTTGGAGGCCGTGGTGGAGTTGGAAGTCGCGGTGGCTTCGGCAGCGGCGGCGGGCTCGGCGACCTCCGGTTCGGACTCCCGTGTCCGATGCCCCGCCGGCGTCAGAAAGTGGTCGTGCGGCGGTCGCGGGTGCCGGAACGCCAGCCCCCGCTTCACCAGCGCGGCGAGCTGCGCCTCCGTACCCCGCAGCCGCCCGGAGACAGGATCGGCGGCGTCGA
The DNA here is from genome assembly GCF_000367365.1 of Streptomyces prunicolor NBRC 13075. GTDB lineage: Bacteria > Actinomycetota > Actinomycetes > Streptomycetales > Streptomycetaceae > Streptomyces > Streptomyces prunicolor. The sequence continues at coordinate 109,068 of NZ_BARF01000085.1, forward strand.
TGACACGCCGCTGCGCGGCGGTCGGCGGTCGTGTCACGGCGTGCTCCTCCCCGTCCGGCGGTCCACCGGTACCCCGTATGTGCGCTCCATTCGAAGGCTACGACGGGGGTCTGACATTCCACGCGGCGATGACCGGCCGTCCATGCTCCGTGCTCAGCCGGCCCAGCGTCCCGGTCGCGAGCTGGAACAACGCACCCTTCGCCGCCGGCAGCCCGAGCCACCGCGCGGTGAGCACGCGTAGAAAGTGGCCGTGTGCCACCAGGACGACCACGCCCTCGGTGTTGGCGAGGGCCGCGTCCACCTTGGCCAGCACGCGGTCGGCACGCTCGCCCACCTGCTCCGGGGTCTCCCCGGGATGGTCCGGCGGCCCGGGCGCGACCCCGTCGGTGAACAGGAACCAGTCCGGCCGGGTGCGCTGGATCTCGACGGTCGTGATGCCCTCGTAGCCGCCGTAGTCCCACTCCCGCAGATCCACATCGATGCGGACGTCCGTGAGCCCGATCAGCTCGGCGGTCTCCCGCGCCCGCTGCAAGGGGCTGGCGAACGCGGCGCCGACCCGGTGCGAACGGATCAGCGGCACCAGCCCGCGCGCTTCGTCCCGCCCCTTCGCGGTCAGCGGGACATCGGTCCAGCCGGTGTGCCGCCCCGACCGGGACCATTCGGTCTCTCCATGCCGTACGAGGAAAAGATCGCCCATAGCTCACAGGCTAGGGGCCCGACAGACTATGGGCCCACTGCTCCAACGTCGCGAAATCGCCCTCCCGTAGGCCCCTGCGCGGGTCCACCTTGAGGAGGAGAGCCGGCCCGTCGTGGTGTGCCTCGACATGCCGTACGTCCAGGTCGGTGATCAGGTCGTCGACCCATACGAAGGGGCGGCCGGCCGCCCAGGCCACGATCTGGCGGGTCTTCCAGTAGAGGCCGTCCGGGGCCTTGGCGAACAGCTGAGTGAACTCGATCACCGGCAGGTCGCCGGGGAGCCCGACCGCCGGCGCGATCAGCTCGTTGGCCTGGTGCATCCAGGTGGTGGCCCAGGCGGGCTCGTACGGCAGCGCCAGTATTCGTTCGCCGTGCCCCGGGTGCAGGCGTACCCGCAGCCCGCGCCGCAGCCGCCGGGAGCCCGGCGGCTGCCGGGCCGACCAGTTCGACGGCCACAGCCGGTGGGTGACATAGCCGCGGTGGCGCAGGAACCGGGCGCCGTACGGGTTGAGGGGACCGTCGACGTCGAGGAGCAGCAGGGGGCGGTCGGTCATGCGGAGGAGCTACCCAGGGCGGAGCGCCCGTAGCTGTCTGATGGGCTGCTACTGCCGATACCCGCCCAAGAACCGGCCGATCCGGCCGATCGCCGCCTCCAGGTCGTCCGCGTACGGCAGCGTGAGGATGCGGAAGTGGTCGGGGGTCGGCCAGTTGAAGCCGGTGCCTTGGACGACCTGGATCTTCTCCCGGAGCAGGAGGTCCAGGACGAACTTCTCGTCGTCGTGGATCTTGTGCACCTTGGGGTCCAGACGGGGGAACGCGTACAGGGCGCCCTTCGGCTTCACGCACGAGACCCCGGGGATCTCGTTCAGCTTTTCCCACACCACGTTGCGCTGTTCGTGCAGTCGCCCGCCCGGGACGGTCAGGTCGCGGATGGACTGGCGGCCGCCGAGCGCGGCCTGGATGGCGTACTGCGCGGGCGCGTTCGGGCACAGCCGCATGGAGGCCAGCATCGTCAGGCCCTCCAGGTAGTTCTTGGCGTGCTGCTTCGGGCCCGTGACCACCAGCCAGCCCGAGCGGAAGCCGGCCACCCGGTACGTCTTCGACAGGCCGCAGAAGGTGAGGACGACCAGGTCGGGGGCGAGCGCGGCGGCCGAGTGGTGCACGGCGTCGTCGTAGAGGATCTGGTCGTAGATCTCGTCGGCGAAGACCATCAGGCCGTGCCGGCGGGCGAGGTCGAGGATGCCCTCGATGATCTCCTTGGGGTAGACGGCGCCAGTGGGATTGTTCGGGTTGATGATGACGACGGCCTTGGTGCGGTCGGTGATCTTCGCCGCCATGTCGTCCAGGTCCGGGTACCAGTCGGCCTGTTCGTCGCAGAGGTAGTGGACCGCCTTGCCGCCGGAGAGTGTTGTCACCGCCGTCCAGAGCGGGAAGTCCGGGGCGGGGATGAGGATTTCGTCGCCGTCCTCCAGCAGTGCCTGTACGGCCATGGAGACCAGCTCGGAGACGCCGTTGCCGAGGAATACATCGTCTACGTCCACCTCCAGACCCAGGGTCTGGTAGCGCTGGGCGACCGCGCGGCGGGCGGAGAGGATGCCGCGCGAGTCCGTGTAGCCGTGTGCTTGGGGGAGCATCCGGATCATGTCCTGGATGATCTCCTCGGGCGCCTCGAAGCCGAAGAGCGCGGGGTTGCCGGTGTTCAGGCGCAGGACGCTGTGGCCTGCCTCCTCCAGTGCGTTGGCATGCTCGATCACCGGACCGCGGATCTCGTAACAGACCTCACTGAGCTTGCTCGACTGCCGGAACTCCATTGCGCCCTCGCCCCATCGGCTTCGTGTGTTGCTTGGTTTTACCAAGTGTGAGCTTGGAAAGTCCAACAACATGTCTAGACTGCGTCGCATGTCACCTCGCCGAAGCTACGACCAGTACTGTTCCGCGGCCCGGGCGCTCGACCTCGTCGGCGACCGCTGGACCCTGCTGATCGTCCGCGAACTCCTCGCCGGCCCGCGCCGCTACACGGATCTGCACGCCGATCTGCCGGGTGTCAGCACGGACGTACTCGCCTCACGGCTGAAGGACATGGAGCGGGACGGGCTCACGACGCGGCGGCGGCTGCCGCCTCCCGGTGCCGCTTTCGTCTACGAACTCACCGGTCGGGGGCGGGAGTTGCTGCCCGTGCTGCAAGCCCTCGGCGCCTGGGGCGCGCCCGAGTTGGGGGAGCGGCGGCCCACCGACGCGGTGCGTGCGCACTGGTTCGCGCTGCCGTTGCTGCGGGCGCTGGAAGGGGAGGGGCTGGTCGAAGTCCGGCTGGAGGAGGGGGAGTTCCACCTGTGGGTGGGGGCGGAGGAGGACGGGCCGGTCTACGGCGAAGGGTCCGCGCCCCGGGAGCCCGACGCCCGGCTCGTGCTCGGTGTCGACACGTGTACGGCTGTCGCACAGGGGGAGTTGAGCCTTCCCGACGCGGTGCGTGCCGGGCGCGTCGAGGTGAGTGGTGACGGGACGTTGGCGAAGGCACTGCGGGAGGCGTGAGTCAGGCCTGAAATGGCAGAAGGCCCGCTGTGTGCGGGCCTTCTGACGAGACGTCACGGAGTTACATGCCGGGCGGCGGGACCCGCCTCGGTCGTCCCGAACCCCGGGTCAGCGCATACCCGCCGATCCCCGCGAGCGCGGCCAGCACGCCACCCAGGCCCGTCCACACCCAGCGGTCGGACCACCAGCCGGAGGACCAGCCGCCGTCGGGCTCGATGCTGGGCAGCGCCGCCGAAGTCGACGACGAACTGTCGTCATCGGACGCCGACTTGGCCGCGATCCCCGGCGTCAGCGGCTGCGCCAGCGAACCGTCCACCGCCGCCGAACCGCCGATGTCCTTGGAGTCCACCCGCACCTCGGTGCTCACCGGGAGACCCAGGTCGGACGACTGGAGATCCACGACCGTGAGCCGGACGTAGTACGTGCCCGGCAGCGGGTCGTTGGCCCAAGTCTCCGACCAGGCGCGGACGGTGCGCAGCGTGCACGCCAGGTCCAGGGAGGTCGCGTCCTGCGCGGCGGTGCGCGTCGACGCCCCGTACTGGCAGGCCTGGCGGCGCCGCAGCCCGTCGTACACGTCGAGCTGCCAGGTCTCCCCGGCGTGCGTGTCCGGGAGCTTCACCGTCGCCTTGACGGTGGGGCGTTGGCCGGCGTCCGCGGCGAACGACCAGTACAGGTAGTCACCCGTGGAGCCGCTCGCGGTGCCTGCCTGACCCTGGTCGAGCTCCGTCGCCGTACGGAACGAAGTGCCCGCCTGGGTGGGTGCTGAACTGTCGTCGGAGGGGCTCGCGGAGGGGGAGGAGTCCGCCACCGCGGGCGTCGCCGCCAGTCCTGCCAGCAGCAGGGCCGTGCTCAACACACGTGTGATCCGCATCAGTTGGTCCTCCAGACCGCGAGACGCCAGCGGGACAGCCAGCCCCAGAGCAGACCCGCGACGAAGCCGGTCAGCACGAGGGCCGCGAGGAGCCACCAGCCCCGGCCGAGGCCGAAGGAGGCCACGTCGCTCGCCTTGCTCGGCCCGTCCACGACGTCCACGGTGAGTTCGAGAGGCAGACCGGGGGTGGTCTTCACCCCGGAGGCCGCCGAGAAGGAGTTGGTGACCTGGAGACACACGGTCTCCGCCGGGGCGTTGTCGTCGTCGCTCTCCGCCTTCGGGTAGCGCAGCCCGGTGGAGACGACGTCCGTACGGCCGTTGCCCGTGCCCTCGCCGCGCACGATCTCGCGGCCGTGCACGGTGACCGCCCGCAGCAACACCCCGTAGTCCGGGTTGACTTCACGGTCGGCGCCCACGCTCACCGAAGCGCGCAGCTCCTGGCCGGGGTTGACGTCCACGCGGTAGAAGCGCTGCTTGCCGAACTCCTCGCGGTCCGTGTACAGACCGGACTTGAGGGTCGGGGCGCTGGTGCATTGGGCGGTGCCCTCGGTGGCGACCGGGGTCACCACCGGGTCGGCGGCGCGGTCCACCAACTGGCCCACGCGGTCGGAGAGTTCCTCCTTGTGCTGCACGGAGGTGTACGTGCCGCCGGTCGCGTCCGCGATGCAGCTGAGCTGGTCGCGGGTCTTGGCGTCCGGCACCAGGCCCAGCGTGTCGATGGTCAGGCCGATGCCCTTGGCCGCGATCTCGCGGGCCACCTCGCACGGGTCCAGCGGCTGGCAGGTGTCCTCGCCGTCGCTGATCAGGACGATACGGCGGGTGCCGTCACCGCCGTCGAGGTCGTCCGCCGCCTTCAGCAGCGCGGGACCGATCGGGGTCCAGCCGGTGGGCTGGAGCGTCGCGACCGCGGTCTTGGCCTCGGTGCGGTTCAGGGTGCCCACCGGGTAGAGCTGCGCGGTGTCCTTGCAGCCCGTCTTGCGGTCGTTGCCGTGGTAGTTGGCGCCCAACGTGCGGATGCCGAGCTGCACTTCCTCGGGTGTGGCGTCGAGCACCTCGTTGAACGCCTGCTTCGCCGCTGCCATCCGTGAGCCGCCGTCCATGTCCTTGGCGCTCATGGATCCGCTGACGTCCAGCACGAGTTCGACCTTGGGGGAGGCCGTGGAGTCCGTCTCGTCGGCGACCGCTCCGGCAGGGAAGGCGACCCCGGCCGTGAGGGTGGCGAGCAGGGCACAGATCCCCGCCGCCAGCCGTTGTCTTGTGATCATCGCCGGATCCTATTGATCAGATGGACCGGGCTCCAAAACGAGCGGGTTCGGCAGCCCGGTCCACTGGTCCCCGGGCAGCTCCGGCGACAGCCGCATCAGCGTCAACGCCTTGGCCGGCAGCGGCTGTTCGAGCAGCGCCAGGAGGTCGGGCGTCCGCGGCAGATCCGGTACGACGGCGGCCAGCGTCGCCCTGAGCGCCGTACCGGAACCCGCCGTACCCGCGAGTGCTCCCGCGACGAGAGATCCGAACAGCTTGCGGCGGAGGGTGACTTCGTCGTCGGTGACGATGCGTCCGCTCAGTTCGGGGATCGGAATGCCTTGCTCCGCAAGGCGCTTGGGGCTGACGCGAATGTCGGCGAGATCGCGGTAGACCAGGCGCACGGGGGCACCCGTCCGGTCCAGCACCACCAGCAGGTTCTGACCGTGCGCCTCCAGGGCCACACCGGACTCCAGCAGCCGCAGACAGACGACGAGGGCGAGACGCGTGAACTCGGCCAGCCAGGCGGGCGATCGGGGCAGGTCGGTGACCGCGAGGGCGGCCACCGGCAGGACCCGCTCGCCCGCTTCCGTGTCCGCGTACGTCTGCGGCGACTCGCGCAACACGGCGGCGAGATCGGGGGAGTCGGCGGTGGCCGCGCCCAGCGTGCGGGTGACGTGCAACAGGCCGTCCGAGCGCGCCGCCAGTGTCTCCCCGAACGCCGACAACGTCGCCGACAGCCCGATCGAGTAGACGGAGATGTCCCGTACCGAGGAGGTCAGCCGGGCGCTCAGCGCGGTCTTGATGTGCGATCCGGTCGGCAGGGCGAGGGTGCGCAGGGACATCAGCGGATGCGCGCCGACCGGGGCGTCCCCCGTCCGCTTCAGCACATGGGCCGCCTGCCACGGGTGCACCGGGATCAACAGCCGTCCGGCGTCCCGCAGTTCGTCCGGCCACACCCCGGTCAGCAGGCACTCCTCCGCTCGCACCGGCACCGACCCGAGCGCCACCACGGGCCGGTGCTCGGGGCCGTACGCGAGCTGCTCGGCCACCGAGAACCCGGGCCGGGAGCGGCAGTTGGGGTGGAAGGGATGCCCGTCGACGATCCGCTGCTCCCACTCCCAGTCGTGCACCGGCCAACCCTCAGAGCGGGCAGGCTGGTTGGCCCGCGACAGCGCCAACGAGGCGACGCTGTGCCCGAGTTCGGCCGCGAACGCAGTCCCGTGCGGCACGGCGAGGTCGGTCATCAGGCGCGCCGGATCGTCGTGGGCGAGGTCGTCGAGGTGGACGACGGTGACGTAGGCGTCGGTCGCGTACGGGTCCCCGCGCGGCCCGCGCAGCCGTCGGCCGTCGGAGAGCCGTAGGACCGGGCCGGGCGCCCTGTCGACGATCCACGGCAGCGGTTCGAAGGCCAGCGCCCGCCACAGCCGGGTGAGCACCGCCGCACGGGCGCCGGGGAGTTCGGCCGCGTACCGTTGCACGAGGTCGGGCCGTACGGCGGCGAGTTCCTCGGCGACCTCGGCCTCGGGAAGCGGGGTACGGTCCACGGTCGACTCCTCGGGTGCGGACGGGGCGTCATGGTCGGTGACGACGAGAGACGGAGCGGGGAAAGGCGGAGGGGCGAGAGACGGGGCGGCGGGACACTGTGCGACGAGAGACATACTGATCGCGATCGCAGGACACGGACTGAGGGAACGTATGGATCGCGTCGACTTCACACCCCCGGGCGACGACGTGGCGGAGCGCGCCGACGCGTACGCGGCCGCGCCCCTGCTCAACTGTCTGCTCCGGGAAGTGGCCCAGCCGCTCCCGGACCCGGGGGAGCGACCCGTGTACCGGCTGCCGGGCAGCGGCCGGCTCCTACGGGTGCGCGGCGAGCGGCGGCCCGCCGAGCCCGAGGTGTACGCGGACGGCGACTGGCGGCGCGTCGACCACACCGAACTCGTGAAACTCGTCGCCGAGGAACTGACCCGGCACACCGGGGTGTCCAACCACGAGCTGCCCGCCGAGATGACCGACAGCCGCGACGCGGTCGCCGCGCTGCTCACCGCGCGCGAGGGGGCGACGGCGCCGGACGACCCGTATCTCCGCTCCGAACAGTCCTTGATCACCGGCCATCCCTACCATCCCGCGCCCAAGGCCCGCGGCGGCGGCCCCGTCGCGGGCTGGCTGCCCTACGCCCCGGAGGCGTACGCCCGTTTCCCGCTGGTGCTGCTCGGGCTGCGCGAGGACGCGGTGGTCGAGGAGGGGGACGTCTCGGCGCTGGACGCCTTCGGGGAGGCACCGCCCGGTTATCGGCTGCTGCCCGCGCACCCCTGGCAGCTGGACCTCGTCGGCACCGGCCTCGCGGACGCCTTCGCCGACGGCCGGTTGATCCGGCTCGGCACGACCGGGGCGGAGGTGTGGCCGACGGCCGCGATCCGCACGGTGTACGACCCCGTTGAGGATCTGTTCCTGAAGTTCAGCCTCGATGTGCGCATCACCAATGACGTACGCCGACTCTGGCGCCACGACCTGCTGAAACTCCAGCGCACCGACACGGCCGTCCGGGACGCCTTCGCCGCGATGGCCGGCCCCGCGGCCTGGCTGAGCGACCGCGGCTACCGCACCGCCGACTTCGCCTTCGAGGAACTCGCCGTCCTGGTCCGCGACGGTCTGCGCGACCACCTCCTGCCCGGCACGACCCCGCTGCTCGCCGCGGGCCTGGTCGAGGGCTTCGCGGGCGACCCGCTCGACGGTACGGCCGACCCGGCGGCCTGGTGGGAGGCGTATCTGCGCCAGGTCGTACCGCCCGCGCTCACGGCGTTCGCGGACCACGGCGTCGTACTCGAAGCGCATCTGCAGAACACGCTGGTCGCCGTCGACGCGGACGGGATGCCCGCGCAGGCGCTGTACCGGGACGCGGAGGGCGTGAAACTGCTGACGGACGTGGACTGGGGCGCCGGGTGGGAGCGGCTGGTGTACTGCCTGGTCGTCAACAACCTCGTCGAGATCGCCGGAGCCCTCGCCGAGCGCCACCCGGAGCTGGACCCGTGGCCTTCGGTTCGCGCCGAACTCGCCCGGCACGACCTCCCCGAGGTCGCCGAACTCCTCGCCTCACCCACCCTGCCCGGCAAGACGAACCTGCTGCTGCGCTGGACCGGCGCGGACGGCGCGGACGCCCGCTATCTGCCGTTGCCGAACCCGCTGGTGAACCCGCCGGCGAGGTGACGGGAACCGTCCTTCGAGGAGCCGGAGAAGTTCGCCCGCGTCCGGTGCGTTCGCGGGGATCGACGGTCGCCCGAAGACAAGAAGTAGGCCTGGGCGCAGGGGACTTGAGGCCGCAGCTATTCGGACAACTCCTGCCGCCTCCGGAACCGTCCGTCCTCGCCTGCCCGTCTGCCCCAACGGTATGTCCTGGGGGCGGACGTACCACGGGGAGCGTGGGGACATGCTGCGTATCGGCTTCGGCACGGACGACCTCAGCCGGCTGCGGGTGGCGGCGGGCAGCGACTTCATGTGGGAGGTGGTCCTCAGCCTCCACCTGCTCCAGAACCGGCACGCGGCCCTGGTCTTCGACCCCTGGCGCAGACAGGTGCGCGAGGATCTCGCGCGAGCGGGGCTGATCCGGACGACCCGGGCGCTGATCGAGGTGAACCCGTGCGCCTCCTACTTCCCGGACTTCCTCACCCCCGGCATCGGCAACCCCGACCCGGACACCGGACTGGACGCGGTGCTCTCCACACCCCGCAGACGCCTGCGGTACGAACTCGCCCGGCTCTACCCGGACCGGCCGATGCCCTCGGGCGCCCGACGGCTCGCGGAGGGCGGGAGCGAGGCACTGCACCGGCTGGGGCGGGCGGTGCGCGCGTATCACGCGGTGGCCGTGGCGCCGTACCGGACGGTCATCGACCGGGCCGTCGACGCGGACCTGGCCAGGCGCGCCGAATCGGCGCTGGCGGCGGGGGCGGAAGGGCTGCTGGGCAGCTACCAGCCGGACCTGCTGTCCTGGCGGGACGGCCGGCTCGAATGCGGCTACCCCTTCGACCGGGGCCTGGAGCTGAACGGCCGCCCGCTGACCCTGATCCCGTCCTTCTTCTGCGTCCGGCGGCCCGTCGCCCTCACCGCCCGCGAACTCCCTCCCGTACTGGTGTATCCGCTACCGCGCGCGCCGGGCTGCCTCGCGGTGGCCGAGCCCGGCGGCGCATCCGGCCTGCACCGGCTGCTGGGCCCCACCCGGGCCCGCGTGCTGGAACTGCTCGGCCGCCCGATGTCCACCAGCGGCATCGCGGCCGCGCTCCACCTCTCACCGGCCAACGCCAGCCGCCACGCCACCGTGCTGCGGGAGGCGGGTCTGGTCGGCTCGTTCCGGGACGGGCACCGGATGCTGCACCGGCGCACCGGGCTGGGGGAGGCACTGCTGAACGGGAATTGAGGAGTGTGAGGGGGCACGGGAGCGCCCGCCGCGGGCCGGTGTGCGGCCGTGCGGCGGGCGCTGTGTGGTGCGTTGTGCGGTGCGGTGTGTGGGTCAGCAGTTCTTGATCTTCCAGATCGGGCCCCAGTCCCACCCCGCGGGGGCGATGCCGTACGCGGTCGAGCTGTAGACGACTCCGCCGCTCTGGTTGTAGAACCGGGCCACCGTGCCGGTGGTCTGGTTGTTGAAGAAGCCGCCGTCGGTGCCGTTCCAGTAGGACAGCGAGTAGGTGTGGCAGGCATACAGGTCGAACACCTTGTACGAGCCGACGGTCGGGTCGTACACGCGGACGCACAGCCGCTCGTACGGGCAGTCGTAGCTGCTGCCGGACACGTACCGGACGCGCTCGGCGGCCGGCGAGATCCCCGGCGAGTTCGCGAGCGCGCTCGCCTGAGCGTGCTGTGCGGTGGAACTGACCGCCGGGGAAGCCGAGTCCGCCGCCTGCGCCGCCTGCGCGGGTGCCGCGCCCAGCCACATGGTGAGCACCAGACCCGCCCCCGCGACGAGTCCCGCCAGCTTTCTGGGGATCAGATGTGTTCGGGGTAAGGGCATAACTGTCCTCCGTGTCCTGGTTGCGCTCCGCGAAGCGAACGGCCGTCCGCTTCGCGCCCCATGGTGGGGCGGTCGGCACCGGGCGGACGAAACATTCGACGGATACGCAATCAAGGCGGCGGCGGACACGAGGCCGTCGACGACAATCGGGGCACTCCTCGCCGGTGATCACCCTCGCTTACTATGCTCACTTCGAGCCGAAGGGCCGGAAGGGCTGAAGAGTGAGGTGGCCCGAGGACATGCTGAGAGAGGTCACGGCAACCCGCTACGTCGCCCCCCTGCGCTCCGGCGGTTCCGTCCCCGGAATCGTCGAGGCCGACGACCTCGGCACCTACGTCGTCAAGTCGTCCACCATGCGGCCTTGACCTGCGGAGGCGTGGTCGACTGTGTCTCTGGCCTGCGTAGGTGGATCTTTCAGCGCCTATCAGGTTCGTGTCGGTTTACGTCGCCGATCCTCCCCACGCGCTCCCCAGCGGCCGCGGTACCCCCCAGATTCTCCCCAGGGAGCGCCTCCGCTATGGGCAGCGGTGATACGAAGGCCACCGCTGTCCATCGCACGCTGAGTGACCATCGTGGGTGGGTGCTCTGAAACAGCCAGCTTCGCCATGGTCAGTTGTCCCGGAAGAGACCCGGCGGCCTGGTGAGTTGGCACACTGGGCAGATTCGCGTTCCTGGCCTGAGTAGATGGCCTTTCGGCTGTAGGCCCTGGAACCTGGGTGTCGAGTGACTGGCACTCGGCCGGTGCCTTGCGGGATCGTGGGCTCTTGATGATCGACGACGATTCTGCGGTCGTCGGCGGCAGTGAGCCGGTGGTGCCCGCCAAGCCTCGGACCCCTTACAGCGAGCGGCCCGTCGGGCCGCTACGTGGCATCGGTGGACGCCCGCGGAGGACGAGGGACACTGCCGTGACGTGCCTCAGGGTGTGTGAATCGCGGACGTCCGGCGAAAACCGCGATCACACTCTGGGCGAGGGCGACGGTCACGACGGCCAGGACCACCGGGGTCCAGCGACCTGTGGCCTGGGAGAGCAGCCCGGCGCCGCTGGGCCCGGTCGCCGCGAGCAGATAGCCCGCCCCCTGTGCCATCCCGGACAGCCGACTGGTGTCGGCGGCGGTGCGAGCGCGCAGGCCCACCAGGGTGAGCGCGACGACCAGGGCGCTGCCGGAACTGAGGCCGGACAGGATGACCCAGAGCAGGGCCAACCGGGGCTCGGCCAGGAGTCCGAGCATCGAGGTGGCCATCAGCAGGCCGGTTCCGGCGCCGATGAGCCGCAGATCGGCGCGGCGGCGCATGAACGCGGTCACTCCCAGACCGGCGAGGATGCCGCAGCCCTGGAACGAGAACAGGTGCCAGCCGGCCGCGACAGCCGGCACGTCGACGCTCGTCTCGATCGACGGCAGCCAGGTGACGAGGAGGTAGAACGTGGTGGACTGCGCGCCCATGAACAGAGCCACCTGCCAGGCGACGGGCGATGTCCACATGGCGCCTGAGGGACGGGACGCGAGGCCCTGCGAGTCCGGTGCGGCGGGAGCGGCGGGAGCGGACGGGGCCGGATCACGGAATCGGGTGGCCCAGAGCGCTGCGGCGATGACAGCGGGAACGGCCCACACACCGAGGGCGGCCGGCCAGCCCGCCGCTGTCGCGATGGGCATCGCGAGGCCGGACCCCAGGGCGGCGAAACCGCTCATCACGGTGGTGTACGCCCCTGTCATCGAGGCGATGTTGTGCTCGAACTCCCGTTTGACGAAGGTCGGGACCAGGACGTTGCAGACCGCGATGCCCACTCCGACGAGCGCGGTGCCGATCCACAGGTGGAGCCCGGAGCCCGGCCAGGACCGCAGGGCGGTTCCGGCGATCAGCGCCAGCAGGGCCTGGAGGACGGCCCGTTCCGCGCCGACCCGGCGGCTCAGGATGTGTACGAAGGGGGAGACCGCGGCGAAGGCCAGCAGCGGCAGCGCGCCGAGCACACCGAGTTCGGCGGCGGAGAGGCCGGTATGGCGGGCGATGAGGCCGACGACCGGTCCGAAGGATGTGATGGCCGGGCGCAGGTTCGCGGCGACCAGGAAGATCGTGCCCGCCATCAGGGCGCCGGAACGGTGAGGACGCGATATCGCGGGGCTGGTGGTGATGCTCGGCTCCGTTCTTCTGCTGGCACTTCGCCGGGCGACCGATGTGACACGGCTGAGCATCCCTCTCGTACCACGTCACACCGGCCGCCGTCGGGATCAGACAGAAACAGCGCTCCTCTGAAGGCTGAGCTTGTCGACGATCGTCGCGGCGGTCGCGACCTGCGCGAACGCCATGGCCAGCGTCGCGCAGACGGACTGCTGGATCTGCTCGGCGGTGACCTCGGGGAGGTCGAAGGTCGCCGTCGCGTCGCTCGCGAACAGGACCTGGAGGTCTCGCATGTTGGCCTCGCGGGCGGTGGTCTCGCAGCAGACATTCGTGGTGATGCCGGTGACGATGACGGTCTCGATGCCGCGGTTCTTGAGGATGACGTCGAGTTCGGTCCCGTAGAAGGCCCCGTAGCGCGGCTTGTCCATGATCACGTCCGCAGGGGCGACGACCACGTCCTTGTGCAACTCCGCGGCGGGGTTGCCCTTGAAGAGCAGCCCCGCCTTGATTGCGGCGTTGAACTCGCCCATCACTCCCGTCGTGCTGCCGTCCGGCCGGACGACGTGCAGGGTGTGTACGACGAGCCCGCCGTTGCGGCGCACGGCCTCGGCGATGTCGTTCACCAGGGGGATGATGTCGGGGCCATGCTTGGCGGCCACCGGCGAGTTCTCGACGAAGCAGTTCTGGACGTCGACGTTGAGGAGGGCGGTGGTGCGGGGGTCGATCGTGAAGTCAGGCATGGCTACTCCTGTTGTGCGGGTTTTGGATGGGTGTTTCTGCGCCGAGGGGAGCTGTCTCGTACGTCATCGACGCGAGCGCGACAGCGACAGTCGGCCGTCCAGCGCGAGGGCGCCGATGATGATGGCGCCCTTGATGATCCCCTGGTAGTAGGAGTTGATGTGGAGCAGGTTGAAGCCGTTCTGCAGGGTCGCGAGGATGGCGAGGCCCACGGCCGTACGCCAGATCGCCCCGACTCCACCGGCCAGGGAGGTGCCGCCGACGACCACCACGGTGAGGACGTTGAACACCAGGTCTGAACTGGCGTTGGCCTGGGCGTAGCTCAGCTGGGAGGTGGTTATGGCGCCGCCGAGGGCTGCGCAGAACCCGGAGATGACGTAGGCGCTCACCGGCGTCCAGGTGACGCGCAGGCCGGCCAGCCTGCTGGCCTCCGGGTTCCCGCCGACGGCGTAGACGGACTGGCCGTACGCGGTGTACGCCAGTGCCGCACCGGCGATCAGCATGAGCGACACCAGCAGGATTCCCGAGTAGGGGATGCCCGCGACGCGTCCGGCGCCGAGGATCCTGAACGGCGGGAAGTCGACCACGAACGGTTGGTTGTCCGTGATCACCAGGCCGATTCCGCTGAAGACGAGGGAACTGCCCAGAGTGGCGATGAAAGCGTTCACCTTGAGGACCGTGATCACGACGCCGTTGACCAGGCCGGCCGCGATCCCCACCGCGAAGGCCGCGAGGAAGGCGACGACCGGAGCCTGCGTCGATCCGAGCGCGGCCGCGGTCACTCCGGAGACCGCGTAGATGGAGCCCACCGACAGATCGAACCCACCGGTGATCACGACGTACGTCATGCCGATCGCCATCACCCCGACCGGCGCCCACTGGGACAGGATGTTGGCGATGTTGCCCGGGGCGATGAACTCCGGCTGAAGGACAGTCACCAGGGCGATCAGGGCGAGAGCCACGAAGACGATGCCGTACGACTGCGCTCGGGCGAGCCACCAGCCGGACCGGATGCGCAACGCTGCCGCCGTCGGCGACGGGGCGACGGGGGAGGTTGTCATGAGCTGAGGGCTTCCTGTCGGGTGGGAGGCAGGTCGAAGACCGCTCTCAGGATCGATTCGACGGAGTCGACCGCTTCGGCCGGCTCGACGAGCTGGTGGCGCGCCATGAGCACGACCCGGTGGCTGTGGGTGACCACCTCTTCGAGTTCGCTGGAGACCCACAGGATGGAGACCCCCTCGGCGGCGAGGTCGGACATCAGCTCGAAGATCTCCGCCTTCGCGCCGATGTCGATGCCGCGGGTGGGTTCGTCCAGCAGCAGCACCGGCGACTGCGCGTGGATCCAGCGGGCCAGCATCAACTTCTGCTGATTGCCGCCGGAGAACGTGCCCGCGCCCGATGCCAGCCGGGACGGCGGGAAGTTCACCCTTCCGGCCATCGGCCCGGTCGCGCTCAACAGACGGCGGGCGCTCACCACTCCGCGACCGAGCGACGGCAGCGCGATGTTCCACGCCGCGGACCGGCCCAGGACCAGTCCTTCCGTCTTCCGTTCCTCCGGCGCGAATCCGAAACCCAGCCGCTTCGCCGCGCGAGGTGAAGCCGGCCACCTCACCGGGCTGCCGTTCAACCGCATCTCGCCGCTACTGACCGGATCCGCGCCGGCGAGCGCACGGAGGAACTCCGACCGCCCGGACCCGACCAGTCCCGCGATGCCGACGATCTCGCCCTTGCCCAGGTCGAAGCGGGGTACATCCACCGTGCCCGATCGCACACCGGAGACGCTGAGGGCGATCTCCTCGCCCTGGTAGGCGGGGAGGCGACGCCGATATCGCCGCGCCTGGGCGGCGGGACCCAGCATGGCGTCGACCAGCGAACCGTTCGTCCAGTCCGACACCTCGGCGGTGCGCTGCACCGCTCCTTCCCGCATCACCGTGACCTGGTCGGCCAGTTGGAGGACTTCGGCGAGATCGTGCGAGATGATCACAACGGTCCTGTCGGCCTCACGGAGCCGGCCGATCACCCCGTGCAGGTTCTCCCGGTCGCGGGGGCCCAGCGAGGCGGTGGGCTCGTCCATGATGATGACGTCACTTCCCCGGGCCAGGGATCTCGCGATTTCCAGCAGTTGCTGTTGCGCCACCGAGAGCCGACTGCATCGGGCGTCGGCGGGAACGGTGCATCCGATGAGTTCCGTGGCCCGCCGGTAGGCGTCGAGCGCTGCCCGGCGTCGCACCACGCCCGCCCGGGTGGGGAGATTGCCCAGCAGAACGTTCTCCAGGGCTGATCGCTCGGGGACGATCGTCAACTCCTGGTAGATCATCGCGATGCCCGCGGCGGCAGCCTGGCGTGGGTTGTGGGCGGTGGCCTCGGTCCCCCCGATGAAGAGCCGGCCCGTGGTCGCCTGGACGGCGCCCGAGGCGACCTTCATCAGGGTGGACTTTCCCGCGCCGTTCTCTCCGACGAACGCGTGCACGGTCCCCCGCCCGATCGAGACGGTCACCCCGGCGAGGGCTCGGGCTCCGGCATAGTCCTTGGTGATGTCCACGAAGGAGAGTGCTGCGGTGGTGGTCATGGGGTGTCCGTTCTCCTTCGTCACCACTGCGGCGTGAACCGCGACACCTTGTCGGAGGTGATGAACACCGTTCCGGGGCCGTCGACGATCGCCGGGGCCTTCGCCAGGTAGGCGAAGCCGGGGGTGTCCTTGCCGGTGTCGAGCTTGCGCATCAACTGCGTCACGCCGTAGTACGACTCGTCGTACGGCAGCAGTGCGGAAGTGCCGTTCCAGGTGCCCGAGGCGACCCGCTTGACCGCCTTGGCCGAACCTCCGACGCTGTAGATCTTCACCTTGTCGCCCGGGGTGAGTCCGGCTTCCTTGACGGCCTGTTCCGCCCCGAAGGTCATGTCGTCGTTCGCGGACAGAATCATGTTGACCGACGGCGTCGCGCGCAGGGCGTCCTGCACCACGCTCAGTGCCTGGCTGGGGTTGAAACTCGCCGGCTGGGCATCGGCGATGGTCACCTCGGGGAATTCGGCCTTGACGGCGTCGAGCGCCTTCTTCCAGCGTCCGTAGAGATCGGATCCGAGATAGCCGCCGACCGCGACGACCGTGCAGGAGCCGTCGCAGGTCTTGAACGCGTTCCGGAACGTCTGCTTGAAGTAGTCGGTCGTCTGCATCCCGACGAAACCGACCGTGCCGGTCGTGTAGTCGGGGTTCCCGCACATGGGGCTGTTGATCGTGGCGACCGGCTTTCCGGTCGCCTTGAGGAGCTTCCAGTCCGAGCACCCCGAGGCGTCGGTCACGGGGGAGAAGACGTACCCGTCGTATCCCTGCTGGATGGCGTCCTGCACCTGCCGAAGCTGCGCCGCCGAGTCGAAGTTCGCGTCGAACAGCTGAAGGTCCGCGCCGAAGTGGGAAGCGGCTTTACGGGCACCCTTCAGGCGTGCCTGGCAGTAGGCGAACGCCGAGGCGCACTCGGCGATGTACGCGATCTTCGGCTTGTCCTTCGCCGCCGAGCCCTTCGTCGCGTAGCCGACGGTCTGGGTCATCGCGTCGTCGGATGCCTGTGCGGACGTGGACGACTTGGCGGTGGACGTGCTCGTCGCGGACGGGGCGGAGCAGCCGGCCAGGAACAGCGCCGTCAGCGCGGCGAGAAGGGTGGGAGAGTGTCTGTGTCTCATGTGCGTGGTCCGCTCAGTCAGATGTACTGTGAGGGTGGAACCGAACGTCTAATGTTGGACATTAGGATCCCGGTGTTACCGGCGATGAGCGGATGCTTTTCGTACTCATTACGGCGTGGGGGACGTACATGACAGCGGACTGGAAGGCGGCCAGCGCCTCCTTCGTCCTTCGGCACCATGACGCGGCCGGTCAGATCGCCACCCATCTGCGGCACCTGATTTCGAGCGGGGTCTGGCAGCCCGGCGAGAGGCTGCCCTCCGAAGCCGAACTCGCCGCAGGGTTCTCCGTCGCCCGCGGGACGGTCCGCGAAGCCCTCAAGAACCTGAGTGCCGCCGGGATGGTGCGTTCCGTCCGCGGCAACACCGGCGGGACCTTCGTCTCCCTGCCCACTGTCGCCCGGCTCACCGAGACGTTGAGCGAGAGCATCCGGATGCGTCAGGCGTCCGGCCCGATCACAGTCTCCGAGATCGACGAGGCCCGCCTCCACCTGGAGAGATCCTGTGTGGCACTCGCGGCCGACCGCCGCACCGACGAGGATCTCGAGCGCATGCGGGAGTGCATCGACCGATCCCGGGACCTGTCGATCAGCAAGGCCGAACGCCTTGAGCTGGACACCATGTTCCACTCCGCGGTCGCCACGGCGGCCAGGAACGAAATCCTGGACATCGCGATGACGGCGGTGCACATTGCCCGCGGTTTCGCCGACTCCACCCTGACGGAGGCCGCGTTCGAGCCGGAGCACCGGCTGCACGCCATCGACCAGCACATGGCGATCCTGGAAGCGATCGAGAACCGCGCCCCGGCGTCGGCGATCAAGGCACTCGACGACCACGTGAAGTTCATGCACTCGTTGAGGATCGAAGAGTCGCCCGAAGACGCCTGAGGAGTGGGTGGGGAGCTCGCCGCCCGGCATGTCATCCGGTCCGGTAGGGCCGGCCGACGGCGGCGGGTGGACGGACCCGGCCGACGAAGCTCGCGACGGCGACGATGGTGGCGAGGTAGGGCGCCATCAGCAGGAGGTTGGGGTCGATCGGGGGGCCGGCCTGCGCCAGCAGATACTGGAGTTCGGTGGCGAAGCCGAACAGCAGGGCGGTCAGGACGGCGCCGCGCGGGGTCCAGCGGCCGAAGATGACGGCGGCCAGCGCGATGAAGCCGTTGCCGGCCGACATGTTCGGTGAGAACACGCCCTGTTGCCCCACTCCGATCACCAGCATCGCTCCCGCGAGACCGGCGATCACTCCCGCGAGGAGGACGGCAAGACCACGGGTGCGGTTCACCTTGATGCCGACGGTGTCCGCCGCGCGGGGATGTTCCCCGACGGAACGCAGGCGTAGACCCCAGCGGGTGTGGAAGAGCGCGAAGTGCACGACCGCGACAAGAGCGTAGGTGAGGTAGAGGAAGAAGGTCCCCTCGAACAGCACCGGGCCGACCAGAGGGATGTCACCCAGCAGCGGAACCTTCCAGACGTGGAAGAACGGGGCGGCGTTGTATCGGTCGGAGGCGGGAGCGATGATCTGCTTGAACAGGAAGTTGGTCATGCCCAGGACGAGCACATTGAGCACCACGCCCACGATGACCTGGTCCACGAGATAGCGGATCGCAAGCACCGACAGCAGGACGGCGACCAGCACCCCGGCGGCGGCTCCGCCGATCAGCCCGCCCCAGACGCTGTGGGTGAGGGAGCCGACGAACGCGGCGGCGAAGGCACCGAGGAGCAACTGCCCTTCGAGGGCGACGTTGACCACGCCGGAGCGTTCACCGATGACGCCGGCCAGCGCGCCCAGGATCAGCGGGACGGCGGAGGGGAACAGCGTGCCCTGCAGCAGGGAGACGATGTTCATGCCGGTGGGGTCCCCGGCGATCGACCAGGTGATGAACGACAGCAGCAGACAGAAGATCGCGACGGCCGTGCACCACCGCGCCGGCAGCCGCTCGGTGAGACAGAGCACCCCGGCGGCCAGGACGACGGCGCAGAGCACGATCACCAGCGGCCGGGACGGGGCCGACCAGGCGGCGCCGTCTCCGGAGAGAGAGAAGTGGAACAGCGCGGGTCGTGCCGTACGGCCGCTCAGTGCGAAGCCCGGCAGTGCGAGCAGACCGAGTACGACGATCGTCACGCCGGCGGCCACATGCCGCGGGTAGCGCGCCCGACGTACGGTGGTCGCCGTGACGGCGAGGCCGTTGGACAGACCTGACCATGCGGAACGCCCGCGGTCCTTGAGCCGGAAGATCGCCCGGGTGAGCCGGGGCGCGGCGACGAAGATGACGATGAGCGCCTGGATGACGGTGACGATGTCGCCCGAGACGCCCGCCTGGGCCTGCACGGTGGGCGCGCCCTGACGCAACGCGCCGAGCAGGAGCCCGGCCGCGACCGTCCCGGCCGGCGAATTCCGCCCGAGCAGCGCGACGGTGATCGCGTCGAAGCCGACGTTGTTGTCGATCTGCGGTGTGACCGTGTACTGGGCGGCGCCCCCGAGCGCCAGCAGGGTTCCGGCGAGGCCGGTGAGGGATCCTGCCAGGGCCATCGCCGTCATCGTCGTCCGGGGGACGTTCATGCCGGCGGTCCGTGCGGCCGCCGGGTTGGCGCCGACCGCCCGCAGCCTGAAGCCCAGTCCGCTGTGGGCGAGCAGCCACCACACGCACGCCGTGGCGGCCAGGGCGAGGACGATGCCGAGGTCGACCGGGAGGCCGGAGCCGAGAAGACGGGGCAACCGAGCCGACCCGAGGATGAGTTTGCTGGTCTGCGGATTGTCCGGGGACTGGACCGCGCTGGTCTGGATCAGGAAGGCCAGGCCGTAGAGCGCGACGTAGTTGAGCATGATGGTCGTGATGACCTCGTGCGCTCCGGTGCGGGCCTTGAGGAACCCGGCGAGGAAGCCCCACAGCGCACCGGCCGAAATCCCGGCGGCCAGCGCGACGACCAGGTGCAGGCCGACGGGCAGGTGCCAGGCGAACCCGACGTATCCGGCGGCCATGGCACCGGCGATCACCTGGCCCTGGCCACCGATGTTGAACAGCCCGGCCCGGAAGGCGAGCGAGATGCCCAGGCCCGCGCAGATCAAGGGGGCCGCCGTGTAGACCGTGCCCGCGATCGGCGCGAACGAACCGGTCCCGTCGTATACGGCGCCCTGGAACAGTGCCAGGTAGGCGTCGCGGACGGTGTACCAGGCGTCCTGGAAGGTGTCGGTGGGATGCTGGAAGAAGTAGCCGAGGTCGGTCCGCACGACGGGGGCGGAGAGCGCGATGAACAGCCCCCCGATGAGCAGGGCCAGCACTACCGCGAGCACGGTCACCAGCCAGCCGTCGCCTCGTGGCGTCCACGGCAGCCGGGCGCGGATCCGCCGGGGCCGGAGCACGAGGTCGGGCGTCGCCTCAGGCGTCGTCTCGGTCGTCATCGGGGATTCTCCTGTTCGGCCGTGCCGCCGGCCATCATCAGACCGATCTCGTCGGACGAGGCGCCGGCCCCGAACTCCCCGATGATCCGGCCGCGGTACATGACGGCGATCCGGTCGGCGAGCGCACGGACCTCGTCGAGCTCGGTGGAAACGATCACTACCGGGGTGCCCCGGTCCCGTTCGGCGACGATCCGCCGGTGAATGAACTCCTGGGCGCCGACGTCCACGCCCCGGGTGGGCTGCGAGACGACCAGCAGCCGCAGGGGTCTGGACATCTCGCGTGCCAGGACGACCTTCTGCTGGTTGCCGCCGGACAGGGTGCTCGCCGGAGCCGTCGCGTCGGCGGGCCGGATGTCGTACTCGGCGATCCGCGCTTCGGCGTTGGCGCGGACGGCGCCCAGCTTCAGGCGCGGCCCGCGCGCGTACGCGGCGGAGTCGGTGAGGTCCAGGACCAGGTTCTCCGCGATCGTGAACGACCCGACCAGTCCGTCGTGCTGACGGTCCTCCGGGACGAATCCGACCCCCGAGGCGAGCACCTCGTGCGGGTTGCGCCCCACCAGTTCGTCGCCGTCCAGCAGGACCGAGCCCTCGGTCGGCGTACGCAGGCCCAGCAGCGCCTCGACCAGCTCCTCCTGGCCGTTGCCCTGGACGCCGGCGAGTGCGACGATCTCGCCCGCCCGGACGTCCAGGTCGACGCCGTCCACGCTGACGCGGCCCCGGTCGTCCCGCACCGACAACCCGGCGATGCGCAACGCGATCCCGCCCGGCGCGGCCTGTGCCTTGGACACCGTCAGCCGGACGTCCCGGCCGACCATCATCGCGGCCACGTCCTGTTCGGACGCGGTGACCGGCGCTTCGCCGATCACCCTGCCCCGGCGGATGACCGTGATCCGGTCGGCCACCGCGCGGACCTCACGCAGTTTGTGGGTGATGAACACCACCGACGTGCCCTGCGCACGCAGCGTCCGCATGATCCGGATCAGGTCGTCGATCTCGCGTGGGGTGAGCACCGCCGTCGGCTCGTCCAGGATCAGCACCCGGGCGTCTCGCATGAGGGCCTTGAGGATCTCCACCCGCTGCTGCACACCGACCGGCAGGTCCTCCACCAGGCTGCCTGGGTCGACGTCCAGGCCGTACCGGTCGGAGAGTTCGCGGACCTTCGTGGCGGCCTCGGCGCGGGACAGCCGCCCGAAGGGGCCCGAAGTCTCCTCGTGCCCGAGCATCACGTTCTCGGCGACGGTGAAGACCGGGATCAGCATGAAGTGCTGGTGGACCATTCCGATCCCGGCGGCGATGGCATCCGAGGGGCCGTGGAAGGTCCGGGCAACGCCGTCGATGAGGATCTTGCCCTCGTCCGGCTCGTACAACCCGTAGAGGACGTTCATCAGGGTGGACTTCCCGGCCCCGTTCTCGCCTAGCAGGGCGTGGATCTCACCGGGTTCCACCGTCAGGTCGATCGCGTCGTTGGCGGCGAGCGGGCCGAACCGCTTGGTGACGCCGCGGAGTTCGAGCCTCACGGCTGCGACTTGGACGTGATCGTGATCGCCCCGGAGCGGATGTCCTCGCCGACCTTGGCCACCTCGTCCTGGAGCGCCTGCGGGACCTTCGAGGCGAAGTCGTGGTACGGCGACAGGCCGGTGCCGCCGTTGGCGAGCGTGCCGACGTAGTCGCCGGTGCCGTAGTTGCCCGCGGCGCCCCCCTTCACCGCGGTCTGCACGGCCTTTGAGATGCCTTTGTAGGTGGTGGTCAGGAAGACATCGCAGTACTGGGGTGCGGCGACACAGCCGTCGGTGTCGACCCAGATCACGGCAGCCTTGCCGCCGGACGCCTGGGCGGCGGCAGCCGTACCGAGGCCGGTCCCGCCCGCGACCGGGTAGATCACGTCAGCGCCTGCCTGGATGAAGTTCTTGGCCAGCTGCGAGCCCTTGGTCTGGTCGGTGAACGTCCCGGCGAAGCTGCCCTTGCGCGTCTTCTCGTCCCAGCCGAGCACGTGCACGCTCTTGTGGTGCGCGTTGTTGTAGTACTGGACGCCCTCCCAGAAGCCGTCCATGTACGCGGTCACCGGGGCCAGATCCTGCCCGCCGTAGGTGGCGACCTCGCCGGTCCTGGAGTATCCGGCGGCGAGGTAACCCGCCATGAACGCGGACTGCGTGGTGTTGAACAGCAGCCCCTGGACGTTCTTTCTGTCCCCGGTGTTGTCGATGATCGCGAAGTGCTGCTTCGGCGACGCCTTGGCCGCGCCGGTCGTCGCGTCGGCCATCGCGAAACCGACGGTGAAGATCAGGTCGCACTCGGCGGACTCGAGCGCGGTGATGTTCCTGGCGAAGTCGCTGGAGGTGGCCGAGGACAGGTACTGGACGTCGGCGGTGCCCGCCTGCTGAGTCTTCCGCAGGCCCTGCCAGACCGACTGGTTGAACGACTTGTCGTCGACACCGCCGGTGTCGGTGACCATGCACGCCTTGTATCCCGAGGTGCTGCCGGTCGATCCGGCCTGGGTGGTGGTCTGCTTGGTGCCGCAGGCCGCGAGCGTGAGTACGAGGCTCGCGATGCCGATGGCTTTCGTGGATGTCGGTCGCATGGTGGTAAGTCCCTCGGGTTGCAGGTGTTCTGCGATGGTTACGGCGGCTTGGGCGCCTGGCTTGGTGACGGCCGGGGCCGCGGGGCGGCAGGCGGCGACGAGGGCGTCGGTGAGGGAACGGGTGGCGAACCGGGCAGTAGGCACCCGGTCGCGGCCGATCACGAGGCCGACGTTGACGCTGCTCACAGTGCTGATCCGGGTTATCGACGTGCCCTCGGCCGAAGGAGCGCATCCATCAGACGTCCGCGCAGCGCGTCCTCGTCGACCGACCAGACGACTGTGACGGCCGACCACGAGGTGTCGGTGTAGGGCGGCAGGTCCTCGTCGGCCCGGCGGTCCACGACGCTCATGCCCCGGGTGTACGCGCCATGGAGTTCGACCGTCGTGCGGTGTGCGGAGACCTGGGCCAGCTCGGGCCAGACCGCGACGAGGAACGCACCGGTGTCGCCGAGTACGGGGTCCACCCGGTTCCAGGTTTTTCCCATCCCGGTCAGCAGGTTGCCGGCGAGCCGGGCGGCCGGTTCGGTGTGCTCGACGAGCTTTCGGACGTGTTCGGCGGGGACGGTCACGCTGTTGAACACGTCCAGCCCGTACAACCAGACGTTCGGCCCGGTCCGCAGGACGATCTCCGCGGCCTCGGGATCGTGGAAGAAGTTGAACTCGGCCGTAGCGTCGGAGTTGCCGCCCACGGCCGCGGACCCGCCCATCACCACGATCCGCTCGATCTTTTCCTTGACCTCGGGATAGCAGGTGAAGAGCACGGCGAGGTTCGTCAGGGGGCCGGTCGCCACCACGGTCACCGGACGGTCGGCGGCGGTCAGCGTGGTCCGGAGCAATTCCACCGCGTGGAGCGGCACGGCCGCCCGCGAGGTCTCCGGCAGCTCTATCCCGCCCAGCCCGTTGTCGCCGTGCACCCAGGACGCGTCGGGGGTCGGCTGGGCGAGCGGTACGGGGCAGCCCCGAGCGACGGGCACATCCGGCGCGTCGGCGGCGTCCAGGACACCGAGGGTGTTGCGTACCACTGCGTCCACGCCGACGTTGCCGTCCACGCATGTCACGGCCAAGACCCGGACCCCGGGGATCCCGAAGGCCGTGAGCAGCTCGACCGCGTCGTCCGTCCCCGTGTCGCAGTCGATGATCACGTCGAGATCGGGGTGTTCCTGGTCCTGGATCGGCATTGGCGTGTCCTTGTTCGGCCTCGACGTTGCTGCAGCGAAGAGGCGGTCGTCAGGGGTGGATGGGAGAAGAGATAACCCTGTCCGACACGTCCAGTCAAGCGCTTAACTGGACTCGTCTCATGGTCCGGGACATGCCGACGCGGCACCGGTGATCGTGACGCGGGCCTGCGGGCAGCGCGGGGCGGGTACGGTCCGAGCCATGCGGGGCCGAAAACTGCGAACACCAGCCGGAAGAATTGATTGTCCGCCAGAAAATGCGCCGTCAATTAGCCTTGATATTCATGATGATCAGAATTAGGAAACCATCTTCTGAAATAGGCAATAAAGGACCCAACGGGCAGCGTGTGTCCACGGAAATTAGTTCCAACGAGAGGACTCCGCCACCCCTGTAGCTGGACGAATGAAGGTTTGATCAGGTCAAGTGCCGGAATGAAGTAATTGGCGATCATTTCAGTGCATGCGAATTTCATCGCATGCATGGTAAAATGCGCCAGTGGAGATCGTACGGAACTGCACAAAAGCTGTATCCGGAAATGCTGAGTAGAAATCGAAGGGGGGGCGGGGAAACGGGTCCGCACGGACACCGCGTCCCTGACGACCAATGGGCGGGCGAACCAAGGGCGTACGAAGGGTGACCGCGGCGGACGTGGCGAGTGCCGCCGGAGTCTCGACGGCGACCGTTTCGCTGGTGGTCAACGGGAAGGACGCGGGCCGCGTCCTTCCCGAGACCCGGCAGCGAGTCCTGGAAGAGGCCAACCGGCTTGGCTATGAGGTCGACCGACGGGCCAGGAGCCTGGCCACGGGCCGGTCCGGGATCGTCGGCTTCGTCTCTACCGGCCTGTCGAACCCGTTCTTCGCCGCCGTCCAGATGGGGCTGCTGGAGGAGTTCGACGACCGGCTCCAATTGCTGTCGATCGCCACGGAGATCGGACACACGACCGCGCGGCGGAATGTTGCCGCGCTGTTCGCCATCGGTGTTGACGGCATCATCATCGACGCGAGCGCGCTGGAGGCACTCGGCGAACAGCCGTCCGTCCCGGCCGTGCTGCTCGACTCGCCCAGAGGCCCTTCCGGCCTGGTGCGGGTCAACTTCGACCTCGTGTCAGGCGCGGAGGCGCTGGCGGCACACCTGCTGGAGCGCGGGCATCAGCGGATCGGCTACCTTCAGTCCGACCAGCAGACCGACACATTCGCCCTCCGATACGAGGCGTTCGCGGTACGAATCCACGCCGGTGGCGGGGTTCTTTCGAAGGCTTCGTCGGGCAACACCATCGAGGCTGCTTCTGAGCGCTTGCTCAAACTGTGGGGCGAGTGGGATGCCCTGGGCGTAACGGCGATCGTATGCGCCAGCGATGTCATGGCTTACGGCGCGCTCCAGGCGCTCCGAACACTCCAGGTCGCCGTACCCGGCAGGGCCGCGCTGGCGTCCTTCGACGACCTGCCCACTGCCGCCCTGCTCGAGCCTTCGCTGACCTGTGTCCGGCTGCCCGCGCGCGAACTGGGCCGACGGGCCGCCACCGAGTTCCTCGATGTCCTGTCGGGACGGACCGAGGCCCGCGAAGTGATTCTGCCGACCGAACTCGTCGTTCGCGCCTCCACCCATCGGCGACTTGGAGCTTAGCCTCGCCGTCTCGGTTGTCCGCGACGGCCTCGCCGCCATCGGCGAGCATCACCGCCAGGTCGGTGGCGATCCGGCCCGGATCATGCCCGGCTCCGCGCGGCCGAAGCTGCCTGAGGGCGGCGGAGTACGCGGCGGTCGGCCCGGTGGCATCGGCAAGATCCGCCAGACAGCGTGCCCCGGCCGGCATGACCGACCACCCCCGAACCATCGGCGCGGTACGGGCTTACGGTCGCCGGATGACTCGGCAGCGGCGGTCCGTACGCGGACGGCGGGAGGCCACCCTCATCCAGTAGGGCGCCGACGGCCGCGGGGCGGCACGCGCAGCGCTGTTGGCCGAAGGCGCCCACGGGCCGCCGGTACGGACGCCATGGACAGGTTGACCGCGTCCACGAACTCACCTGTGGGCTCGCGCAGTGCAGCAAGTGCTTTCCGGCGCGCGTCCTGCCGCTCCTGCCGTGCCCGGCGCACTGCTCCTGACACCAAGACTTCCCGAAGTTCCAGGATCCCGAACCGCTGTGAACGGTGGTTGGCCTCGGCATGGAACTCGCGGATGTCTAGCTCTGGCTTCCCTGCTTTCAGGGCCTCGTCCTGCTCCCGGCGGACGGCCTCAAGGAAGTTTGGGGCTTCGCGGTCATCGTCCACGTGCTCAATGCCCAACTCCTCGGCGAGCGCCTCAAATTGCTCCGCGTTTTCCCGGAGGCAGTCCATGATCTTTTCATCGCTTGTCTGGGGCACGACGGCGCTGTACAGCACCGCCATGGCGCGGTGGGCGAGCTCCCTCTTGAGCCTTGCGCTGCTGCTTCGCGGTCCCGGCCTTGCGGCAGGCGTCGACAGCGTCCAGGAAGACACTCGCAGTTTCCAGCCTCTGGTCAGCGTAGGAGCTGTGCACGGCCGTTCGGGAGCTGAGATGAGCGGACCGCAGCGCGTAGACGGACGTGACAAGGCGCCGACCGTGGGCCCGACGATGGTGACGTCTGAGGTCATGTCTGCCATGGTCCGCGCCGGGAGGGTGCGGCTCGTGCCGGTCGAGGTGGTTCAGAGAGTTCCCTCGGGCAATGGCCCCTGACCTGCACAGAAACGCAGTTCAGGGGCTCATTGCAGAAGAGGGTGCAGTCGGGGGCTGTCGGTTTTCGAGGTCGCCTGCACGGATTTTCACGGTCGGCTGCACTCCTGTCCGGGCGCGACGAGACGTGCGCCGGGGAGCGAGCTACGCACCGGCGTTGCCATCGCGCAGGGAACGGATCATGCTCTGCAGGATCCGGAACGCGCCTGACTGCTCGGTCTCGGTCATGCCGGCCAGCATTCTGACCTCGACGGACCGGACCGCTACGGTCGCCTTCTCCAGGCTCCGTCGGCCGCGAGGCGTGAGCCGTGTGGGAAGAACCTTCCCGACGGGTGCCTCCGCGGGCCTGGTCACGTAGCCCTCTCGCTCCAGGGCCTGGAGCAGCACGTTCATCGACTGCCGTGTCACGAACGCGCCACGCGCGAGCTCGGAGTTCGACAAGCCCGGCCGTTGAGCCAGCAGCTCGAGGCAGGAGTAGTGCGTCACGCTCATCCCGAGTGGCCGCAGCACCTCCTCCATGGCTGCGCGCAGGACGCTCGACGCCTCTTTCAGCAGGTAGCCCAGTGACCTCTCCAGGTTGACACCATCTTGATTCATGTCAGCATTCTGACATAGATTGGCATGTGTCAGAAAGCTGACACGAAAAGAAGGAGCATCATCATGCCCGCCACCGGCCCCGACTTCATCTCGCTCCAAGCGCGCAACCTCGACGCTTCGCAGGCGTTCTACGAGCAGTACCTCGGCCTCGTCCGCGCGCAGGCCGGACCTCCGCACGCCGTCGTCTTCGAGACGAAGCCGATCGCGTTCGCACTCCGCGACGTCGTTCCCGGCACCGATCTCGCATCCGTTGCTCAGCCCGGCATCGGTGCCGCGATCTGGCTCCACGCCACAGACGTCCAGGCCATACACGATGCCCTCGTCGCCGACGGTCACACCATCGTCTCCGCACCGATCGACGGCCCCTTCGGCCGGACATTCACCTTCGCCGACCCCGACGGCTACCAGGTCACTCTCCACGACCGCGCCTGATACGCCCAACGCCACCGGACGATCACCGATCCCCGAAGACCGCGGTTGCGCCCGAGGCGCGAGAATCCGGGCGACATTCATCGGCTCTTCGCATTTAACCGCGCAGACCGGTCTGGCGCGTCGGCGCCGGGGGTAGAGGCCGAGGTCTTCCGAGGATGAAAGTTTCTACACCGCTCATCTGGAAGACCTCGACGTGCGCGACGCTACCTTCTGCCCTGCTGATCTGACGACGTTCTGCCGGCTGGATGACCTCGGCTTGGAAGTGGTCGGCCAACAGCTGCATCCCGACCACGCGGTGTTGCTCTGTCGAGTGGTCGACCTTGATGACTGGTGCCATGCCTGCGGCCGTCCGGGGGCGCCGTGCGACAGTGTGCTGCGCCGACCGGCGCACGTCCCGCTCGGCTGGCGGGCAGCGATCCTGCACGTCCGCATCCGCCGCTACCCCGCTGTTCGGGCTGCGGGCAGGTCTGGCACCAAGACACGACCGCGGCCGCCGCGCCGAGGGCGAAACTCTCGACGCAAGCGGTGATGCGGGCGCTGAAGAGTGTCGTCATCGACCGGATGTCGACCGCCCGGATCGCCGCCGGGCTCGGGGTGTCCTGGCACACCGTCAACGACGCCGTCCTGACGACCGGCCACCAGTTACTGATCGCCGACCCGACCCGCTTCGACGGTGTCCAAGTCCTAGGCGTGGATGAGTACGCGTGGATGAGCACGCATGGCGCCACACCCGCCGCGGGGACAAGTTCGTCACCGTCATCATCGACCTCGCCCCGGTCTGCGACGCCACCGAACCGTCGAGACTGCTGGACATGGTCGAAGGCCGATCCAAGCAGGTGTTCAAAACCTGGATCGAGGCCCAGACACCAGCGGTACAAGGCTGCCGGCATACCCGGGGTGCGGGACCGATCCTTCGAGGTCCTGGAGGATGCCAGGGCGTGGCTTCGGCGGGCAGCTACGGACGAGGAGCGCGGCGAGTTCGTTGACCCGCGCGACGGATCCATCACGCTGGCGGACTACATCGCGATGCACTGGGCGCCGGGCAGAGGTGGTGTTCCGAAGACCCAGGACAACCAGGAGCGGAGAGCGCGCCTGCACATCATTCCGCACCTGGGCCGACTGCCCCTGAGGAACATCACGGCGGCGGATCTGCGCGCGTACATAGCCACGTTGGAGTCAACCGTCTCCTCGGTCGACTACCAGCGCGGCATCCTGTCCGAGCTCTCCTCCATTCTGGAGGCGGCTGTTGACGACAAGCGGCTCGCGAGCAACCCGATGCACGCGAAGTCCGTGCGGTGGCCCAAGGCGACTCAGGAGCGCCGTGAGGCTTGGCTGCTGGGGACAGCGCTGCGAGTCCGCGACGTCATCAGCCCGCGCAACCGGATAACCGTCGTCCTCGGTCTGGGGTGCGGACTTCGCCAGGGCGAGGTGTTCGGCTTGAGCCCGGAGGATATCGACTACGCGAGAGGTGTCCTCCATGTCCGCCGCCAAGTCCAGGCGATCAAGGGGAGGTTGTACTTCGCCTTGCCGAAGGGGAAGAAGACCCGCGTCGTCGACATGCCCCCCTCAGTGGCCGAGGAACTCAAGCGTCATGTCGAAGTGTTTCCGCCGGTGGAGGTGGAACTCCCGTGGGGGAAGCCGGAGGGGCAGCGGAGGAAGTTCTCCCTTTTGCTCACCACGCGATTTGGCAACGCCATTGCGGTGAACACGTGGAACACCTACACGTGGAAGCCCGCGTTGGCCAAGGCCGGCATCATCCCGCCACGCGCCAAGGGGGCGAAGAAGTGGCAGTGGGAGGCGGCGCCGAAGGACGGCTTCCACGTGCTGCGGCACACCTATGCCTCCATCATGCTGGAGGCGGGAGAGTCCGTCGTGACCCTGGCTCGGTGGCTCGGACACTCGTCGCCGGCGATCACCCTTGGTTACTATGCTCACTTCATGCCGGAGGCCGGAAGCAAGGGCCGCACGGCCATCGACGGACTGCTGGGGAGGCAGGGAGATCCGCATGCCAGTCGAAACTCCCCAGATTCTCCCCAGGGCTGAGGGCGGGCAATATCCACTCCTCGGCACCCCGCGGGTCGACTGTGGATTGCAAGGGTGAAGAGTGAGGTGGCCTGAGAAAGTGCTGAGAGAGGTCACCGCGACCCGCTACGTCGAGCCCCTGCGCTCCGGCGGTTCCGTCCCCGGACTCGTCGAGGCCGACGACCTCGGCACCTACGTCGTCAAGTTCACCGGCTCCGCGCAGGGCCGCAAAGCACTGGTCGCCGAGGTGATCGTCGGGGAGCTGGCTCGTGCCCTGGGGCTGCGCTTCCCCGAGCTGGTGCTCGTGGACTTCGACCCGGAGATCGCCGACGAGGAGCCCCACCAGGAAGTACGGGACCTGCACGGCGCGAGCGCCGGCCTGAACCTCGGCATGGACTTTCTGCCGGGCGCCCAGGACTTCACCCCGGAGGTCGCCGCGCGCTGTACGGTCGACCCGCTGGAGGCCGGGAAGATCGTCTGGCTCGACGCGCTGACCGTCAACGTCGACCGCACGGTGCACAGTTCGAACCTGATGATCTGGCCCACGCTCGGCATCGCACCCCCGCGCCTGTGGCTCATCGACCACGGCGCCGCCCTCGTCTTCCACCACCGCTGGGACGCCGCCGACC
Organism: Streptomyces prunicolor NBRC 13075; assembly: GCF_000367365.1. Classification (GTDB taxonomy): domain Bacteria; phylum Actinomycetota; class Actinomycetes; order Streptomycetales; family Streptomycetaceae; genus Streptomyces; species Streptomyces prunicolor. Next base: position 139,455 of record NZ_BARF01000085.1, read on the forward strand.
CCACGAAGGCCTACGACTTCCGCCACCACGCCCTCGGCCACTACAGCCCCGAAACCCGGGCCGCCGACGCCGAGTTGGCCCCCAGGGTGACCGAGGACCTGCTGCGCCGCATCGCGGCCGAGGTACCGGACGCCTGGCTCGCCGGCGAACCGGGCTTCGCGACACCCGAGGCCGTACGGGAGGCGTACGTCGCCTACCTCCACGCGCGCGTGAAGGCCTCCGCTGCCTGGCTCCCCACCGACTTCCCCAGCCGGGAGGAACGCGCCGCCGAGGATGCCCTCCGCGCGGCGAAGACACAGCAGGGCCGCCCGAGTTGGCTCAAGCGGGTCCCCGACCTGCACGGCAGACCGGCGGCGGAACAGGATTGGTCGGTACACCTCGGATGATGACGGGAAGACGACTCGGATGACCCAACGAGTTCAGATCGAATACTGCACCCAGTGCCGCTGGCTGCCCCGCGCCGCCTGGCTGGCGCAGGAGCTGTTGACCACCTTCGAGACCGAGTTGACGGAACTGTCCCTGAAGCCCGGCACCGGCGGTGTCTTCGTCGTCCGCGTCAACGACGAGATCGTGTGGGACCGCCGCGTACAGGGCTTCCCGGAGCCGACGGCCGTGAAGCAGCTCGTACGCGACCGAGTGGCCCCGGACAAGTCCCTGGGCCACTCGGACAAATGAGCTTCTCCTTGCGGAAGTTGATCCTCAGCCCTTGAGCTGCTCGTACGCCGGCAGGGTCAGGAAGTCCGCGTAGTCGTCGTCGAGCGCGACCTCCAGGAGCAGGTCGTGGGCCTGCAGCCAGTGGCCCGCGGCGAAGGCGTCCGGGCCGATCTCGGCGCGGATGTTATCCAGCTCCTCGGCGGCAATCCTGCGTGCCAGCTCGGGAGTCGCCTTCTCGCCGTTCTCGAACTCGACGCCCGCGTTGATCCACTGCCAGATCTGCGAGCGCGAGATCTCGGCGGTGGCCGCGTCCTCCATGAGGTTGAAGATGGCGACCGCACCGAGCCCGCGCAGCCACGCCTCGATGTAACGGATGCCCACCTGAACGGCGTTGACGAGCCCCGGGTTTGTCGGCTTGGCGTGCAGCGAGTCGACGGCGATCAGGTCGGCGGCCTTGACGTCGACGTCCTCGCGCAGCCGGTCCTTCTGGTTCGGCTTGTCGCCGAGCACCGCGTCGAAGGAGGCCATGGCGATCGGCACCAGGTCCGGGTGGGCGACCCAGGAGCCGTCGAAACCGTCGCCGGCCTCACGGTCCTTGTCCGCCTTGACCTTCTCGAACGCGACCTTGTTGACCGCCTCGTCACGGCGCGACGGGATGAACGCCGCCATGCCGCCGATCGCGTGCGCCCCGCGCTTGTGGCAGGTGCGGACGAGGAGTTCGGTGTACGCCCGCATGAACGGGGCCGTCATCGTCACGGCGTTGCGGTCCGGGAGGACGAACTTGGGCCCGCCGTCACGGAAGTTCTTCACGATGGAGAACAGGTAGTCCCAGCGCCCCGCGTTCAACCCCGAGGCGTGGTCGCGGAGTTCGTAGAGGATCTCCTCCATCTCGTACGCGGCGGTGATCGTCTCGATCAGCACGGTCGCGCGGACGCTGCCCTGCGGGATGCCGACGTAGTCCTGCGCGAAGACGAACACGTCGTTCCACAGCCGGGCTTCGAGGTGCGACTCGGTCTTCGGGAGGTAGAAGTACGGCCCCTTGCCGAGGTCCAGCAGTCGCTGCGCGTTGTGGAAGAAGTAGAGCCCGAAGTCCACGAAGGCGCCCGGGACTTGCTCGCCGTCGACCAGGAGGTGCCGCTCGTTGAGGTGCCAGCCGCGCGGCCGCATCACCACGGTCGCCAGCTCGTCCTCGGCCTTCAGGGCGTACGCCTTGCCGGAGTTGGGGTCGGTGAAGTCGATCGCGCGGGTGTAGGCGTCGATCAGGTTCAGCTGGCCCGTGACGACGTTCTCCCAGGTCGGCGCGGAGGCGTCCTCGAAGTCCGCGAGCCAGATCTTGGCGCCCGAGTTGAGGGCGTTGATCGTCATCTTGCGGTCGGTGGGGCCGGTGATCTCGACCCGCCGGTCGTTCAGGGCGGCGGGAGAGGGGGCCACCTTCCAGGAGTCGTCGGCGCGGATCGCGGCGGTCTCCGGGAGGAAGTCGAGGGTGGAGGTGCGGGCGATCTCCGCACGGCGCTCGGCCCGGCGGGCGAGGAGTCCGGCCCGGCGGGGCGTGAACCGGCGGTGCAGCTCGGCCACGAAGGCGAGGGCCCCGGGAGTGAGGACCTCGTCCTGCCGGGGCAGGGGTTCGGCGTCGACGACGACCGGCGAGGACGGCGCTGGTGCGGACATGAACTGTCACTTCCTTCAGCGAGCGAGGCACCGGGTGCCAGGTGACCCGGGTAGGACGGGGAGCACCCGAGGGGCCGTCGGGCGCTTCTGAACAGTGGATACTAGTTTCCTCATCGTGGAAGTTCAATGGTTTGTTGACGTCGAGATTCTCCGGATCAAGCCAAAGTGGCGCTCAGTGCCACTCCGCTCACTCAAGGTGGACGAGGTCCGCCTCAGTGTCGATGTCGTACGGCTCCGCCGCATCCCCGCACTCGACGAGCGCCACCGCGTCCGCGTGCGCCTTGAGGTACGCCCGCGCCCCCCGGTCCCCGGTCGCGCTCTCGGCGATACCTGCCCAGTGCGCGGCCCCGAACAGCACCGGATGTCCGCGTACCCCGTCGTAGGCGGCCGAGACGAGCGAGTCCTGGTCCGTGAACCCGGCCAGCACCCGCGCCACCGCCTCCGCGCCGATTCCGGGCTGGTCGACGAGCGACACGAGCGCCGCCCGCGCCCCCGTACCCGCGAGCGAGTCGAGCCCCGCCCGCAGCGAGGACCCCATCCCCTGCTCCCACTCCGGGTTCTCCACGAGCACACACCCGGCCAGCTCCGCCCGCTTCCGTACGGCGTCGGCCTGCGCTCCCAGGACCACGTGGACGCGGGTCAGGCCGGCCGCGCGCAGGACCCCGACCGCGTGCTCCACAAGGGGCCGCCCCCGGTGTCGTAGCAGCGCCTTGGGTCGCCCGCCGAGCCGTCGGCCGCCGCCCGCGGCGAGCAGCAGCCCCGCGACCTGGTCTTCGTTTCGCGTCATGTCTCCTGCATACCTGACCGGGCGGCGACCGCAGGGAATCCTCAGACTTAATTTCGGTCCGTGGAGTGGCGCACCCCGTACCGGGTGGCGTTTACTGGCCCGCGTCCCTCGGCGCCCGACCAGTGTTGCGGGGTGCGCGCGGCGGGATCACAAAGTTCTTGCGCACGACGACGTGCGAGGGGGGAGAGCTGTGTTGCGGAGCTTGGGGCAGAGGTCATTGACCGGCAGCGACGAGGATCCGAGGGTGGCGGAACTGCGGACCGCGGTGTCCCGGTTGCGCCGCGAACTGGCCGCGCATCCGGCCGAGTTCCCCGACCGTGTCATCGCCGAGGACGAACTCGCGGCGCTGGCCGCGATGACCATCGACGGCACCCCCGAAATCCCGCGCCTGCGCCGCTCGTTGCTCCTGATCGCCGGCGCGATCGGCTCGGTGAGCGCACTCGCCAGGGGTCTGACGGACGTACGCAACGCCGTGGACCTGTTCGGTCAACCCCGGGGCGGGCAGGGCTAGTTCACGACAAGGGGCGCGCCGGGAACGATCCCCGGTAGCCCGTGTCCCCGGCCCGGTGCTCGAACTCCCCGCACAGCCAGGTCTCTTGGACGAACTCGGTGAGTTCCTGCCAGACGGCGAAGATGCCCGTCGGGCCGTGCTTGCCGTCGACCTGGCGGTAGCGGTCCTTGGCGTCACGGAAACAGGCGAGCCCCGCCATGAGCCCGTTGCCCGCCGGGCTGTAGTCGGACCAGGCGCACGCGACGCAGGCCCGGAGCCGTACGCCTGCGGGGAGGAGCCAGCGCTGGAGGTCGTTCAGGGCTTCCTCGAAGGTGCCATGGTCTTCCGTGGTCAGGTGCTCCTGCCCGTCCAGGCGCAGGATGGTGAACAGCCTCTCGTATTCCAGGCCCTTGCCCGGTCCGGCCGGCGCCCCGAGCCACAGCGCGCAGTCCAGGGCGGCCGTCCGTACGCCCTGCCCCTCGACCGTGACGGGCATCGGCACCTCCCACTCCAGGAGGCAGGCGCACAGCGCCCCGTCGAAGAAGGTGAACGGGGCCTCCGGTGGCTCGCCGCCGAGCGCGCCGAGGTCGTCCATGCTGTCGCCCTCGAAGCGGACACCCCGGATCGTCGTGCGGATCGACTCCCTGCCGTCCGACTCGAAGACGACGGCCTCGTTGCCGTGCCGGTCGGTGTACCGGCCCGGCCAGAACTGCACGGCGCTCACGCGGGGTTCTGGCTGGCCAGTGCCTCCGACAGCTCGCCGGCCACCTGCTGGAGCACCGGCACGATCTTGTCGGTCGCCGCCTCGGTGACCCGGCCCGCCGGACCCGAGATCGAAATCGCCGCCGCCGTGGGGGAGTTGGGCACGGACACGGCGAGGCAGCGGACGCCGATCTCCTGCTCGTTGTCGTCGATCGCGTAGCCGAGGCGGCGCACGTCCTCCAGCGCCGCGAGGAAACCGTCCGCCGTGGTGATCGTCTTCTCGGTCGCCGCGGGCATGCCGGTCCGGGCGAGCAGTGCGCGCACCTCGTGGTCCGGGGTGTTGGCGAGCAGAGCCTTGCCGACGCCGGTGGAGTGCGGCAGGACGCGCCGGCCGACCTCGGTGAACATGCGCATCGAGTGCTTGGACGGCACCTGCGCGACGTACACGATCTCGTCGCCGTCGAGCAGCGCCATGTTCGCCGTCTCGCCTGTCTCCTCGACCAGCCGGGCGAGGTAGGGGCGGGCCCAGGTGCCGAGGAGCCGGGACGCGGATTCGCCGAGGCGGATCAGGCGCGGGCCGAGGGCGTACCGGCGGTTCGCCTGCTGACGGACGTAACCGCAGACCACGAGCGTGCGCATCAGGCGGTGGATGGTGGGGAGCGGCAGTCCGCTGCTCGCGGAGAGCTCGCTCAGGCCGACCTCACCGCCCGCGTCGGCCATCCGCTCCAGCAGGTCGAAGGCGCGCTCCAGGGACTGGACACCGCCCGTGGTGGACTTGGTGGAGTCGGTGCTGCTCACGCTGGACGGCGGCACGGCGCGTTCCTTTCGGCACGGGCGGGAAGGGCTGAAGCCTACCCGGGGGTCGGTTGACTCCCCGCCTGTGCGTAGCTACGTTCTGCTTGCCGGAAGTTTAATTCCGCTTTGTGGAAACGTCCAGAGTGTGCGCGTGTGGCGCATCGTGGAGATGTGTGCCCTTGACGGTACGGGAGCGGAAGTGAAGACTCCTTCAACAGAACGTTGAATTCCGTTACGTGGAAGTAAATCCCGTTTCCCGGAAGCAACGGAAGTGACGACGGCGGCAGAGAGAGGGGTCCGGGTGTCCGACGCTGAACTGGTGGTGCGCTCCACACGTGTCATCACTCCCGAGGGGACACGCGCTGCGGCGGTCGCGGTCGCCGGGGGAAAGATCACGGCCGTCCTCCCGTACGACGCCCAAGTCCCGCCCGGGGCACGGCTCGAGGACTTCGGCGACGACGTCCTGCTGCCCGGCCTGGTCGACACCCATGTGCATGTGAACGACCCCGGCCGCACCCACTGGGAGGGCTTCTGGACCGCCACGCGCGCGGCGGCGGCCGGCGGCATCACCACGCTCATCGACATGCCGCTCAACTCCCTCCCGCCGACGACGACGGTCGACAACCTCCGTACGAAGCGGCAAGTCGCCGCGGAGAAGGCCCACATGGACGTCGGCTTCTGGGGCGGCGCCCTGCCCGACAACGTCAAGGACCTGCGCCCGCTGCACGACGCCGGTGTCTTCGGCTTCAAGGCGTTCCTGTCCCCGTCCGGCGTGGACGAGTTCCCGCACCTGGACCAGGACCAACTCGCCCTGTCCCTGGCCGAGATCGCCGGTTTCGACGGCCTGCTCATCGTCCACGCGGAGGACCCGCACCACCTCGAAGCGGCCCCGCAGCAGGGCGGCCCCAAGTACGCCGACTTCTTGGCCAGCCGCCCGCGCGACGCCGAGGACACGGCCATCGCGGGGCTGATCGCGCAGGCGAAGCGCCTCAACGCGCGCGTGCACGTCCTGCACCTGTCCTCGTCGGACGCGCTCCCCCTCATCGCCGCCGCCAAGGCCGAGGGCGTCCGCATCACGGTGGAGACGTGCCCCCACTACCTGACCCTCACGGCGGAGGAAGTCCCGGACGGGGCAAGCGAGTTCAAGTGCTGCCCGCCGATCCGCGAGTCCGCCAACCAGGACCTGCTGTGGCAGGCGCTGGCCGACGGCACGATCGACTGCGTGGTGACGGACCACTCGCCATCGACGGCCGACCTGAAGACCGACGACTTCGCCACCGCGTGGGGCGGCATCTCCGGCCTCCAGTTGAGCCTCGCGGCGGTGTGGACGGAGGCCCGCAAGCGCGGCCACGACCTGGCGGACGTGGTCCGCTGGATGTCGTCAAGGACCGCACAGCTGGCGGGACTTGAGCAGAAGGGCGCCATCGAGGTGGGCCGTGACGCCGACTTCGCGGTCCTCGCGCCCGACGAGACGTTCACCGTCGACCCGGCCGCCCTCCAGCACCGCAACCGCGTCACGGCGTACGCCGGCAAGACCCTCAGCGGCGTCGTGAAGTCGACCTGGCTGCGCGGCGAACGCATCGTGCTGGACGGCGAGTTCACCGACCCGAAGGGCCAACTCCTGACCCGTACCCCCTGATTCACCCCTCCCGCACCCGCAGCGGCCCACTTCCGAAAGGCAGACACAGCAGTGACGGCGATTCCGAGTTTCACCGGCGACGCGAATCCTTACGGAGGCGGTGACCCGTACGCGGACTACCGCACGGCCGACTTCCCCTTCACCCAGTACGCCAACCTCGCCGACCGGCAGTTGGGCGCCGGTGTCATCGCCGCCAACGACGAGTTCTTCGCCCAGCGAGAGAACCTCCTCGTACCCGGGCCCGCCGAGTTCGACCCCGAGCACTTCGGCCACAAGGGCAAGATCATGGACGGCTGGGAGACCCGCCGCCGCCGAGGCGCCTCGGCGGACCACCCCTGGCCGACGGCGGAGGACCACGACTGGGCACTGGTCCGCCTCGGGGCCCCCGGCGTCATCCGGGGCATCGTGGTGGACACGGCCCACTTCCGGGGCAACTACCCGCAGGCGGTGTCGGTGGAGGGCACGTCGGTACCGGGTTCTCCGTCCCCCGAGGACCTCCTTTCGGGCGACGTGAAGTGGACGCCCTTGGTGCCGCGCACGCCGGTGGGAGGCCACGCGGCGAACGGCTTCTTCATCTCGACCGAACAACGCTTCACCCACCTCCGCGTCAACCAGCACCCCGACGGCGGCATCGCGCGCCTGCGGGTCTACGGCGAGGTCGTCCCCGACCCCAACTGGCTTGCGGCGCTGGGTACTTTCGACGTGGTCGCCCTGGAGAACGGCGGCGGCGCCGAGGACGCGTCCAACCTCTTCTACTCGCCCGCGAGCAACACCATCCAGCCCGGCCGCTCCCGCAAGATGGACGACGGCTGGGAAACCCGCCGCCGCCGCGACCAGGGCAACGACTGGATCCGTTACCGCCTGGCCGCCCAATCCCAGATCCGCGCCGTGGAGATCGACACGGCGTACCTGAAGGGCAACAGCGCGGGCTGGGCGTCGGTGTCGGTACGGGACGGCGAGACCGGCGACTGGACCGAGATCCTCCCGCGCACCCGCCTCCAGCCCGACACGAACCACCGCTTCGTCCTCCCCACTCCGGCGATCGGGACGCACGCACGCGTGGACATCTATCCCGATGGCGGGATCTCGCGGTTGCGGTTGTTCGGCTCGCTGACAGAGCAGGGTGCGGCGGGGTTGGCGGCGAGGCACCAGGAGCTGGGCGGCTGACGCACGCTGCCACATGCCGGAGGGGCTGATCTTCAGCCCGTCCGGCGCCTCTCCAACGCAGGCCGCCACAAGCCACCCGCACTCGGAACCGAGACGGCCACCCGCTACGTTCTTCCTTCGTGACCCTTCAGCAAGAGATCGTCGGCAACGCCATGCAGATGGCGGTCGTCAACCTGAACCCCGGCCAGACCGTGTACTGCGAGGCCGGAAAGTTCCTCTTCAAGACGACGAACGTGACCATGGAGACCCGCCTCGGCGGCCCGTCGAGCGGCGGCGCCCAGCAACAGGGCGCCGGTGGCGCAGGCGGCGGCATGGGCGGCATGCTCCGGCAAGCCATGGGCACGGCCATGCAGGTCGGCCAGCGCGCGCTCGCCGGTGAGTCGCTGGCGTTCCAGTACTTCACCTCCCAGGGCGGCGAGGGCACCGTCGGCTTCGCGGGCGTGCTCCCCGGGGAGATGCGCGCCCTGGAACTGGACGGCACGCGCGCGTGGTTCGCGGAGAAGGACGCCTTTGTGGCCGCCGAGTCCACCGTCCAGTTCGGCATCGCCTTCCAGGGCGGCCGCACCGGCATGAGCGGCGGCGAGGGCTTCGTCCTGGAGAAGTTCACCGGCCACGGCACGGTGATCATCGCCGGCGCGGGCAACTTCATCGACCTGAACCCGGCCGACTTCGGTGGCCGCATCGAGGTCGACACCGGCTGCCTCGTCGCCTTCGAGGAGGGCGTCCAGTACGGCGTCCAGCGCATCGGCGGCCTCAACCGCCAAGGCCTGATGAACGCAGTGTTCGGCGGCGAGGGCCTGTCCCTGGCCACCCTGGAGGGCAACGGCCGCGTCATCCTCCAGTCCCTCACCATCGAGAGCCTCGCCAACGCCCTGAAGAAGGCCCAGGGCGGCGACAAGCAGGGCCCGACGGGCGGCATGTTCTCGACCCACGCGGGCTGAGATGCCGTAGCGAAGACCGAGAGACGCCGTAGCGAAGACTGATGAGAAGACCGATGAGTTGCGGGGGCCCGCGGGGTCTGAGCTGATGACACCATCCGCTCCCGCACCAGGAAGCAGGCACCCGACATGGGCAAGCTCGTCTCCACCCTCTTCATCACCCTCGACGGCGTCTACCAAGCTCCCGGCGGCCCCGAAGAGGACACCCGCGGCGGCTTCGAGCACGGCGGCTGGAGTTTCGTCTACGGCGACGACGACTTCGGCCGCTTCGTGATCGAGGTCTTCGACCGCTCCGGCGCGTACCTGCTCGGCCGCCGTACGTACGACATCTTCGCCGGGTACTGGCCGCACAAGACCGACCCCGCCGACCCGATCGCCGCCAAGCTGAACGCCCTGCCGAAGTACGTCCCCTCCGCCACCCTCACCGACCCCTCCTGGGCCGGCACCACCGTGCTCAGCGGCGACCTCGCCAAGGAGGTCGGCGACCTCAAGGAGCGAACCGACGGCGAACTCCAGGTGCACGGCAGCGGCGCCCTCGTCCGGTCCCTCCTCGCGCTCGGCCTCGTCGACACGCTCCACCTGGTGACCTTCCCGGTCGTGCTCGGCAGCGGCCTGCGCCTGTTCCCCGAGGGCACCGCGCCCATGGCCTTCCGGCACACGGGAGGGCGCGTCACCAGCACCGGCGTCTCCATCCAGTCGTACGACCTGGCGGGCCGCCCGACCTACGGTTCGTACGCGGACGAGGATGCGGGAAACGCCTAGTCAGCGGGGATCCGCGCCGGTACGGTGATCGTTCCGTGTGGCAGCCACCGAGGTCTCCACCCCTTCACCGGAGACCGGGAGAGCCGCCCCCATGTCCTCGATCGCCGTACCGTGCACCGCCCTGCCCCGCCGCGCCTGGCTCACCGACCTGCCCGTCCTGCTGGTCGCGGTGGTCTGGGGCGCCAGTTATCTCGCCGCCAAGGACATCACCACGGCCCGCACGGTCCTCGCCGTCCTGGTCCTGCGCTTCGCCCTCGTCCTGCCCGTCCTCGCGGTCGTGGGCCACCGCGCGCTGCGCGCCCTGACGGCCGCCCAGTGGCGCGGCGCGGCCCTGCTCGGGCTGATCCTCGCCGGGATCTTCCTCCTGGAGACCTACGGCGTCGTCCACACCTCGGCGACCAACGCGGGCCTCATCATCAGCCTCACCATGATCTTCACGCCGCTCGCCGAGGCCGCCGTGACCCGCACCCGGCCACCCCGGGCCTTCCTCGGCGCGGCAGCCCTCTCCGTGCTCGGCGTCCTGCTGCTGACCCAGGGCGCGGGTTTCTCCCGCCCCTCCCTCGGCGACCTCCTCATGCTGCTCGCCGCCCTCGCCCGCACCCTGCACGTCCTGGCCATGTCCCGCACCAAGTCGGTCCAGGACGCCGACGCACTGCCCCTGACCACCGTCCAACTCGCCACCGCCGTCGCGGTGTTCGCGATCCTGTCGACCGGCGCCGACACCACCCCGTGGGCCACGGCCGCCGACTTCGGGCCACGCGAATGGGCCGGGCTGCTGTTCCTGTCCGCGTTCTGCACCCTGTTCGCCTTCTTCGTGCAGATGTGGGCCGTACGCCGGACCTCGCCCTCCCGGGTCAGCCTGCTGCTCGGCACCGAGCCCCTGTGGGCCGCCGCGGCCGGTATCGCGCTCGGCGGGGAGCGGCTCGGGGCGTTCGGGCTGGCAGGCGGTGTGCTCGTACTTGTGGGGACGGCATGGGGGCGCGGGGCAGCACGGTGACTCCCGGAAGACTCAACGGTATCGGCCAGTCATCCGACAAATAGCCCGGACCGGTGTCGCCGGTGGCGGCCTCGCCGCCTTCGGTGGCCGGAGCGTCGGGGGGACGGAGACCGAGCTCCGCGCCGGGAAGGTGCGCAGGAAGATCTCCCTCAAGCCCGGGGCATCCGTGAAGATCGACCTCTCCTGAGCGGGAACACACGGCGATGCGAGTCCGCGCGGGACTCGCATCGCCTGGCTGTGTACGGCTCCGTCGGTTCGGTCGGTGCCGTACGTCGGTGCTACTTGGTGGCGAGGAACAGGTAGTCGGCCGTGTAGGGGACGCGGGCGGTGGGCTGCTCGGCCGGGTCGCAGGTGCCGGCCGGGGCGACGCCGCCGGCGGTGTTGAGTCGGAGCACCGATGTGGTCCTGGACAGGAGTCCTTCACTCTTGCCGGTCTGCCGCGCGCGGAGCAGGAGTTGGGGGATGTTGCCCTTGCCGTTGTCGAACTTGTTGAGGACGGTGCCGGTCACCGAGGAGCCGTCGGGAGCGATCCACTGCGGCGGGCCGGCGGGGCCGTGCTGGGCGAAGCTGTGCTGGATGCCGCCCTGGAGGGTGGCGTCGACGTTGTCCTGGGTGAAGGCGTAGGAGCCGTCGTCCTGCTTGGTGCAGGCGTAGATCTGGGCCCCCTTGACGACGCCGGCCAGGGACGAGTGCCGGATGGCGGCGGGCAGCGAGACGGCGCCCGGCAGCGCGACGGCCTGTCCGCGGACCGCGCCGCCCGGGAACTCGGCGGTGTGCAGGTTGAAGTAGAACTGGTCGGGATGCGCCTTGATGCTCCGCAGCAGGTCCGCGTCCTTGACCTTCACCGTGCCGAACACGAACGGCGTGCCGCCCTTGAGCTTCTCCATGAAGAACGGGATCTTCACGTCACCGTTGGTGCCCCGCGCACCCTGGTGGAGATGGGCCATGGTCGGGGTACCGATACCGGTCCACGCGAACGCGAAGGACACCTCGTCGCCCTGGACCCGCATGAGGGCCACCGCGCTGCCGTCCTTGTCACCCACCGCCGGCTTGCCCTTGACGGGCACCTCGTTGTCACCGGTCAGGATCGAGGTGAAGTACCGCGCCCCCGGCGCGTTCTCGGAGTAGCGGCCGATGGCCCCCGCCGCCTGCGTCGCCCCCGCCGCCGGATGCGACACGGTGGCGTCGGCCGCACCGTCCGCGCCGTTGCAGGCGGTCAGGAGCAGAGTGCCGGTGAGCGCCGTCGCGGCGATGGTCCCGAATCGCTTGAACTTCATGTGTCTCGTTCTCCCCGTGATGGCCGATCCGCGGCTGGCCCGCGGTCGTTCTCCCTCCATCACGGGGCCCCTGTGGCGATCCCTCAGCCGATGACACTCCTGAGACACGCCTGAGAAGGGATGGCATCACTGAGGACACGATCTTGACATTACGACGCTCACCGACGCGCTGTGAGTGGCAGGGCGCGTGCGGTGCCCGGCCCGGGGAGGGCGGACGGGACCCGCTCCAGGACACCGCCCGCGAAGACGTCGTACAAGGGCAGGGACTCCAGGTGGACGTAGCCGATGTGGCAGTCGCAGACGGCCAGCGGACACGCGCGCGGTCGCAACGCCGCCCGGTAGGAGCCGTCGTACAGGTTCCCCAGCTCGTCGCGGACGAAGTGGCAGCGGCGGACCGTGCCCGCGCCGTCGACCGAGATCACGGACTCGCCGGTACGGCACGGAAGTCCGGCGCTGCGGTGCGGGTGCCGGCTGTACGGGAACAGGGGGTCGAGCGCGGTCCAGTCGTTGGCCTCGGCGTCGTCGTAGGTGTGTCCCTCGGCGGCGTTGATCCAGAGGTAGACGTGCGGGGGCAGGTCGTCGCGGAGTCGGCGGGCCGCCGCCAGATGGGCGGGCAGGCCCACCACGCCGACACTGAAGCGCACCCCGCGGTCGGCCAGTTCACGGCACTTGGCGAGGAAACGGTCGTACGGGGTCTGGCCCGGGTGGTACGTGCACCACAGGGCGAGCGTGTCCAGGTCGGCCTCGGCGAGCCAGCCCGTCCGGCAGCTCAGGTTGGTCTGGATGGCGACCCGGCGCACGTGCGGCAGCCGGGACAGCTCGGTGAGGGTGCGCCGGTACCAGGAGCGGACCAACCCCTCGCCCCACGGTGTGAACAGGAGCGACAGGTCGTCCTCGCTGTCCGTCGCCCACCGCGCGAAGCGCTCCAACGCCGCCCGGTCCGCGCGGAGTTGGGCGGTCGAGTCGCGGCGCTTGGCGAACGGGCAGTAGGGGCAGTCGTAGTCGCAGGACGCGAGCGGCCCCCGGTACAGGACGGTGAGATCCATGACGGTCCGTCACTTCCGTTCGTAGGCGGCCATCGCGGACCGCACCTCGGGGGAGAACAACTCCGGGCCCACGGCGTCGGAATGGGCCAGGCCCTCCGGGGTCAGCACGAGCGACTCGCCCGCCGCGTCGGTCAGCCAGCCGCGCCCGGCCAGCCGGTCGAGCTCTGTCCCGAAGTCGTCGTCGGGTGAACTCCCGAAGCGGGCGCGGTAGTCGGCGACGGACAGCCCCTCGGCCTGGAGGAGGGACTGGAGGAGATGACGGCGACGTGCCTCGTGTCCGTCAACGTCGTAGCCGACCTCCGCGTGCGCGAAGTCGGTCGTCGTGACGTAGTCGTCGATGATGCCGCGGATCTTCTGCATGCCGACCGCGTAGTCGAAGGAGTAGTGCAGCGTCGACGTGTACGAGCGGGCTCCGCAGCCGAGCCCGATCATGCCGTCCGTCTGGCAGGCGTAGTCGTCGGCGCCCTGGGGCGGGGCGTCGGCCCGGCGGAACATCCGCATCGACTGCTGGACGTAGCCGCGAGCGAGGAGGTGGTCACGTCCCGCGCGGTACAGGCACAGCCGCTGCGCGTCCCACTCCGGGTCGGTTCCGGCGTCCCCCTGGTGCCGGCCGAGGCCGGTCAACGGGCGGACGTAGAGCGGGTACAGGTACAGCTCCTCGGGCCGCCAGGCCAGGGCCGCGTCCAGCGAGGCGAGCCAGGTCCGCTCGGTCTGGCCGTCGATGCCGTAGATGAGGTCGATGTTGAGCGCCGGGATGGTGGTGTCCCGGATCCGGCCGAGCGCGGCCTCCACGTCGGCACGGCGCTGCGGGCGTACGGCGGCCCTGGCCTCGGAGTCGACGAAGCTCTGGACGCCCAGGCTGAGGCGGGTCGCGCCGCGCTCCGCGAGGACGGCGAGCCGGTCCGCGGTGGCCGTGGCGGGCGAGGCCTCCACGGAGAGCGGGACCGCGCGCAGGTCGGCGCCCATGCGCCGCTCGGCGAGGTCGCACAGGCGCTCCAGCTCGGACGCGGTGAGGAAGGTCGGGGTGCCGCCGCCGAACGCCGCGGTGGCGAACCGCACCGGCTCCGCGTCGCCGAGTGCCGCCCGGACGGCGTCCGCCTGACGTTCCAGGGCGTCCAGATAGGCGCCGGTCAGGCCGTCCGGGGCACCGATGCGGGTGAAGAGGTTGCAGAAGCCGCACCGGACCTCGCAGAACGGTATGTGCACATACAGCGAGAGGGCGCTTCGGTCCTGCGCCGCCCACAACTCCCGCAGCGCGGGCCGGTCTTGGAGGCGGCGGTACGCCGTCTTGTGCGGATACGCGTACACGTAGTGCTGATAGGGACTGGTCTGCTGGACGGTGGTCATCGGACGGCCTCGGCGGGGTCGAGGAGGAAGTGGGCGTACGGCACGGTCCACACGGACTCGTGGCCCAGACGGTGGCCGGTGTAGCCGTCGTCGCCGTAGGCGGTGCCGTGGTCGGAGCAGACGATGACGAAGCAGGGGCGCCGGGAGCTCACCGCGGCGAACAGCCGCCCGATGTGCCGGTCGACGTACTCCAGCGCGGCGGCGTGCGTCTCCCGGGTGTCTCCCGCCTCGCGGGTCGCGCCCGGCAGGTGGAACCAGTTGGGCTGGTGCAGTGCCGACACGTTCACGAAGAGGAACAGGCGCTGTTCGGCGGGCAGTTGGTCCACCACCTGTTCCACGCGGTCGATCTGGTTCTCGAAGGAGTGCGGCGAGGTGACGCCGAACTCCTCCTCCCAGTGCGCTTCTTGGAACAGGCCGGGCAGTACGGAGCCCAGCGGACCGCGCCGGTTGAAGAAGCCCACGCCCCCGACGCAGACGGTGCGGTAGCCGGCCGCCGCCAGTCCGGACACCAGGTCGGGGGTGTCGTAGACGAAGGTGCCCTCGGCGGTGGTCTCGCTGCCGGCGAAGCTCGCCGCGAACAGCCGTGGATGCGGGCCGGGTTGGGCCGGAGTGGGCAGGAACCCGGCGAAGATCGCCTGGTGCGAGGCGTAGGTGAAACTGCCCGGGGCGTGCCTCTTCTCCCAGCGTCCGCCGGGCAGTTGGCGGGCGAGCTGCGGGATGCGCCCCGTGGCCGCCAACTCGACGGCCACGTCGTGCCGCAGCGTGTCGAGGGTGACCAGCAGGATGTCGTGGTCGCCGACGATCGCGTTCATGTCGGGCTCAGGCATGGGCTGTTCCTGTTCTGTACGGGTGCCGCGGGCCGCTGCCGGCCGGTGCGCGCAGGACGGCCGCCACCTGCGCGCCGTAGGTGTCCAGACCCTCGGCGCCGCTGCCGGGCAGTCCGGTGAGCCGGGGCAGCAGGTCGCCGAAGGCGTTGACCTCGCCGACGAAGCTGCGGCGCCAGTCCACGGCCGGCAGCAGGTCGACCCCGACGCACAGGGTGCGCGGGAAGCAGGACGCGGCGCGCTCGCACACGTCCAGGACGTCGGACCACCGGGCGCCCGCGGCGGTGACGGCCCGCCGGACGCCGTCGAGGTCGCCGCGGCTGCCGCCCAGATGCAGATTGGTCAGCGGCCCGCGACTGGTGCGCACCACCGCGTGGGTGGCCCGGCCGGCCACGACGACCACCCGGAGGTCCGCGGCCCGGCCCGCCTGGGATGCCTTCGGTACCCAGCGTTCGAGATGCAGCCCGTCCGGGGCCAGCGCGTCCACGATGCGGGCGACGTCCCGCTCGTCGTGATACCGCCGCACCCGAAGGGAGTTGTGCAGTGCGCCGTCCGGACCGGTCTCGACGGACGTGGTCGCCCTGATCCGGCCGCCGCCGGCCGTCTCGACCGCGAGGACGCCCGAGGCCGAGGACCCGTGGGCGGGCTTGACGAACAGCCGGGGCATCCGGTGTTCGCGCATCAGCGCCCGTACGTCGTCCCAGCCGTGCACGCGCGCGCCGTGCGGACCCGACGTGGGCGAGTCCGGGACGGGCACACCGGCCGAGTCCAGTACGGCGTGACACGCCCGTTTGTCGAACAGCGCCGCCAGGTCGTCCGGGTCGGCGAGGGGGATGCCGCCGCGCAGCGTGCGCAGCGCGGCCGTGAACCGCGTGTACCAGCGGGCCGAGCCCTCGACCCGGGTGGGGTCCGTGGCGTCCCGCAGCAGCCGGTCGACCTCGGGGTTCTCACCGGGGGAGTCGACCCGCACGAACTCGTCGGCGGCGAAGTCCGCTCCCCGCGCGCGCAGGACGTCCGCCCAGGCGACGACGCGGGGTGCGGGCAGCCCGGCCGCGCGCACGGCCTCCGTGAAGAGGGACACCCTGCGGTTCTCAGGGTTGCCGACCACCGCGAACCGGGGGCCGGTGCGGGCGGACGACGCGGTGCCGGCCGGCCGAACCGCTGCGGACGCGGTCACTCCCCGACGGCGACGTAGCGCCAGACCGTGCCGTCGTCCTCCGTGTCCTCGTCGGCGTCGTCACGGTCCAGGTCGACCTCCACACCCGCCGCCACCAACGTCTGCCGTATCCGCTCCGCGACGGCCTCGCTGAGGTAGTTGTGGTGCAGGTCCAGCTTCTTGAGATGCGTCAGCGGCTGCCCGCTCAGCAGCGCTACGGCGCCCTCGTCGGTCAGCACGCCCATCGACAGGTCCAGCACCTCCAGGCGTTCCACCACCGGGGCGGCGGCGACCGCGGCGGCCACCGCGTCCTGCATCTCGCTGTTGCGCAGGGCCAGCTGACGCAGGCGCGGCAGCCGCGCACCGGACAGGATCGGCTCCAGGTCGGCGGCCTCGCTGTCACCGCCGTAGTCCGGCGTGCCCAGCCACAGGTCCAGGTGCTCCAGGGCGGGCAGGTCACTGGCGCCGATCCCGCGCACCACCCCGACGGGCAGCCCGCCCGTCTCCGCCACCAGCCGGCGCAGCGCACCGTGCCGCAGCGCGGTGAACTCCAGGCCGGTGCCGCCGCGCACACCGAACTCCTCCAGCGCCGGGTAGGCGTTGAGCAGCGGTGCGACATCGGTCTGGTGGATCCAGGAGATCTCGCACTCCTCCATCACCAGGTCGCCGACGAACAGTGCGCGCAGTGCGGGGAAGGCGTCCCGGGCCTCCACCAGCGCCTCGAAGATCTCGGTGGGCGCCCTGTCGTAGGCATCTCCCCAGGCGCCGATGATCAGCGCCCGGACCCGGTTCGTGTCGACGGCGGCGCGGAAGCGGGCGAACGTGTCGGCCCACGCCTCGTCGGCGCCGTACACGCCGCTGTTCAGGCGCCAGGCGACCGAGTCCGGCTCGGGCAGCCGGTCGGTCGGGGCGCCCGGCCCGGGAAAGGTGAACGCGGGCAGCCCGTGCAGCGCGTCGAGGTGCTCACCGATGGTCATGCGGCCGCTCCTGAGAAGGAAGTGTGCGTGGTCTGTGGTGCCGCATTTCTACCAACCGCCACTGACAGTGCCCGTCGGCGGGGCGGGCCAGGGGGCGTTGTCAGTGGTGGCCCCTAACGTCGTGGTCATGAAGCCGGTGCGCGGCGCACCCGGCGGTGAGGGGACAGCCATGTACCGACAGGGAGACGTGCTGATCGTGCCGGTCGCGCAGGACGCGGTGCCCGCTCACGCGGCACACGCCCCGAGCGAGCGGCGCGACGGACGCGGGCGGCTCGTGCTGGCGCTGGGAGAGGTGACGGGGCACGCCCACGCGGTCGTCGGGCCGGGGGAGTTGGTGCGCGAGCCGGGTCCGTACGGGCCGTTGCTGCTCCATCTGCCCCAGGGCGGGCGGGTGGTGCACGAGGAGCACGCGGTGATCGTGCTGCCCAAAGGGTGGTTCCGGGTCGTCAGACAGCGGGAGTACGTGCCCGGGTCCGTACGGATCGTGGCCGACTGAGCGACCGGGACGCACCGGCAGCACGACAGAACTGGGCGGGGCGCGGAGGAAGTGCACGTGAGCGGGACGGACACAGGGGTGGACAGGATGACGGACCTGAAGCCGGGCGGCACACCGGACTTGGCGGCGGGGAGCGTGGTGACCGGGTCCTCCGGTGACCTCGCGGAGTGGCGGGCGTGGGCCTCGGCGACGGGCCCTGCGGACCGGGCGCGCGCCGAGGAGGGCGTCCGGCGGGCCTACCGGCTGGCGGGACTCGCGGAACCGGAGCGCGTGGTGTGGGTGGGTTCGCCCCGCGCGGCGGTCGCTCTCCTCCGGGAGCAGGCGGACCGGGGCCCGAGCGTCCGGGACGCGGTGCGCAGTGCGCCGTGGGCGGCGGCGAGACGGCGGCTGCACGCCGAGTTGGGGCCCGCGGGGTGGTCGGCGCACTGGGCGGCGACCGGCGGACGGCTGTGGCCGTCGACGCAGGCCCTGGTGGACCGGATCCGTACCGGCGTGATCGAGGAACTGGCCGGAGGCGACACCGGAAAGGAGGCCGCGGAGGTCCGGCTGATCCTGCTGGACGCCGTGCTCGGGCAGCACGACGCGCCGTGGCTCGCGGCGTTCCCCGCCGACGACGGCCCGATCGACGCGCTGTCCGCGGTGTGCCGCGGCGCCGGCTGGTGGTGGCCGTTCGCGCGGGTCGCCGTGCTGTCGGAGCGCCCCTCGGCCCTCCACCGCGACGAGGCCGGACGACTGGACCACGGGGACGGCCCGGCGCTCGCCTACCCGGACGGCTTCGCCCTGCACGCCTGGCGCGGCATGCCGGTTCCGGCCGCCTTCCTGGCCGAACTGCCCACCTTGACCCCGGAACGCATCCGCGCCGAGGAGAACGCCGAGCTGCGCCGCGTGATGCTGGAGTACTACGGCTACGACCGGTACCTCACCGATTCGGGCGCCCGCCCCCTGCACCGGGACGAGACGGGCACCCTGTGGCGGATCGACCTGGCCGCCGACGAGCCCGTGGTCATGGTGGAGGTCCTCAACTCCACCCCGGAACCCGACGGCACCCACCGCACGTACTGGCTACGGGTCCCCCCGTCGACGCGCACGGCCCGAGCGGGGGTGGCCTGGACCTTCGGCCTGGACGCCGAGGCGTACGCACCCGAGCGGCAGACCTGAGAGTCCCCGGGCGGCGGGACGTGCCTCGCCCCGCGACCCATGAACGTGGGGGGAGCCGCGGGGCGAGGGGTGAGCGATGGTGCAGCCGGTGGGGGCCGGACGCCCGGGTGGTTACGGGCCGGACCTACGCCCGGGCACGTCGTTCCTTCAGGCGCCGAACCTGAACGATCGGCTCAGCAGCCGAAGTTGATCAGGTTGAAGGTGACGTAGTGGTCCGCGGTGTAGTAGTCCTCCTGGGTCTCCTCGCCGGTGACGATGCGGCGCGCTCCTCGCGTGGACGAGCCAGGAGTCTTGACCGTGTACTCGTGGTAGTACCCGGACGCCTGGCTGGGGAGGACGCCTTCCTGGTTGCGGAAGACGACGCCGTCCTGCGAGTAGGGGAAGGGGCCGTTCGTGGCGATCAGGTCGAGCGTGTCGTACGCCTGGGAAGGCAGGGCGCTGTAACAGATGCTGCCGACCGCGGCGGCGGCCGGAGTCGCGGTGGCGACGGTGCCGCCGATGAGGAGAGTGGACAGGACGGCGGCTGCCGCGCCGATGCCGGTGATCCGTGGGGGGAATCTCATGCCCTCATGATGACGCGCGTAGATAGTGGCATGTCAATGACAACAGCGGAGATTTTCCCGCCAAGTCCGATGAGTTTTCAGGGAGTTAACCTGGCGCGCGCCGTCTCCACACGGTCTGCGCACGGGCAGGGGGCCTTGTCCCTGAACCGCCCGTCCGAAGGGTGCGGGGCGAGGCGTGTCCGCCGAAAGTCTGTGATCGCGCGACTTTGGTCGCCGTTCCCCCGCACGGGGTGGGTGACCGGGCCCGGCGCCACATAGATTTGTCGACCGTGACCGGAGACAGGACCGCGAAGGTGCCGCAGGTGTTCGCGGGGCGCCGATGGCTGCTGCCGTCCGCCGTGGCCGACGAACTCGACCCCGACGTCGAACGGCGCGGACGGCCCCGCCGTACCGCACGCGACTGGGTCGTCGACGTCTGCTGCTTCCTGCTGGCCGTGGCCATCGGGCTCGCGGCCGCGCAGTCCCTCGACGGCGACACCGCTACCCCGCACTCCCTCGCCGTCGTGGACCAGCTGTTCGGGGTCCTCGCCTGCGGCGCGGTGTGGCTGCGCCGCCGCTGGCCGGTCGGTCTCGCGGTCGCGATGATCCCCGTCGGCTTCGTGTCGAACACGGCGGGCGGCGCCGCCATGGTCGCCGTCTTCACCCTCGCCGTGCACCGCCCCTTCCGCTACGTCGCCTGGGTCGGGGGTGCCCAACTGGTCCTGGCCCCGCTGTTCTTCTGGCTGCGGCCGGACCCCGATCTGTCGTACGCCGCCGCGGTCGTGTTCACCGAGCTGCTCACCCTCACCGTCATCGGCTGGGGCATGTTCGTCCGCTCCAAGCGGCAGCTCATGCTGAGCCTGCGCGACCGTGCCCGGCGGGCCGAGACGGAGGCGGAACTGCGGGCCGAGCAGGCCCAGCGGCTCGCCCGCGAGGCCATCGCCCGCGAGATGCACGACGTGCTCGCGCACCGGCTGACCCTGCTGAGCGTGCACGCGGGCGCGCTGGAGTTCCGGCCCGACGCGCCCCGCGAGGAGGTCGCGCGGGCGGCCGGTGTCATCCGCGAGAGCGCCCACGAGGCCCTCCAGGACCTGCGGGAGATCATCGGCGTCCTGCGCGCGGGCGAGCCCGACGACACGGGCCGCCCGCAGCCCACGCTCGGCGCCCTGGACGCGCTGGTCACCGAGTCCCGCGAGGCCGGCATGAAGGTCACCCTCGCCAACCGCGTCACCGACCCCGCCACCGTCCCCGCCTCGGTCGGCCGCACCGCCTACCGCATCGCCCAGGAGGCCCTCACCAACGCCCGCAAACACGCCCCCGGTACGGAGGTCACGGTGACGGTCACCGGCACCCCGGGCGAGGGCCTGGTGATCGTCGTACGCAACCCGCCCCCGGAGGGGGAGGTGCCCCATGTCCCCGGTTCCGGCCAGGGGTTGATCGGGCTGACCGAGCGGGCGACGTTGGCGGGGGGACGGTTGGAGCACGGGCCGGAGGCGGGCGGGGGGTTCCGGGTGCGGGCTTCGCTGCCGTGGGGATGAGGCTCGTTCGGCGCCACGGGTAACTCCCGTTCTGGGCAAGGGGGATGGAGGTCGCTCAGGGAGTGTGGTGAGGGAGTGCGCGCCGCGCGGCTCTGTCCGCTCCGGCGCCGCCCACGTGGACTCTGGCCAACTCGCTGACTCCGCTGAGGTGTTGGCACGGGACAGCAGCCGGGGCCGGGTGTCCGGGGCGCTTTCGTGGAGCACCGATCGCGCTGCTGCCCCGCCGCCCCGGAGCCGCTCCCCGAGGATCAACCCGCTCGCGGTGTCGACGGCACGGCCGCCCGCCTCGGCGTGGGCAGCGAGGATGCGCGTACGACTCCTCGGGTGCCCCGCCCGGCACCGAGGACCACGCCACCACCCGCCGCGTCGCCGTGGTTACGTAGCCCCATGACTGCGATCAGACTGCTCCTCGTCGACGACGACCCGCTGGTGCGGGCCGGGCTGTCCTTCATGTTGGGCGGCGCCGCCGACATCGAGATCGTCGGCGAGGCCGCCGACGGCAGCGAGGTCGAGGAGCTCGTCGACCGGGTCCACCCGGACGTCGTCCTGATGGACATCCGCATGCCGTCGGTGGACGGACTCACCGCCACGGAGCGGTTGCGCGCCCGCGGTGACGCGCCCCAGATCGTCGTCCTCACCACCTTCCACGCCGACGAACAGGTGCTACGGGCCCTCCGCGCGGGCGCAGCCGGCTTCGTCCTCAAGGACACCCCGCCCGCCGAGATCCTCGACGCCGTACGCAAGGTCGCGGCCGGTGATCCCGTCCTCTCGCCCGCGGTCACCCGCCAGTTGATGGAGCACGCGGCGGGCACCGCCACCGACACCCGTCGGGCACGCGCGCGTGAGCGCATCGCCGCCCTGGGGGACCGTGAACGCGAGGTCGCGGTGGCCGTCGGCCAGGGACTCGCCAACGCCGAGATCGCCACCGGCCTCTTCATGAGCGTGGCCACCGTCAAGACCCACGTCTCCCGCATCCTGGCCAAGCTGGACCTCAACAACCGTGTGCAGATCGCCTTGTTGGCGTACGACGCGGGTCTGCTCGAAGAGGACGGGGAGGGTGGGCACTAGCCGTCGGCGCCGCGCGTTCTCACTGAACTGGGAGACCTCGGGGATCGTCCGGGAGGGGCAGGCATGACCGAAGTGGTCGATCTGGGGGAGTTCGGCGAGGAGTTCCGGCGGGACCCGTATCCGGTGTACGCCATGCTGCGGGAGCGGGGCCCGGTGCACCGCGTGCGGATGCCGGCGTCGGACCAGGGCCACGAGACCTGGCTGATCGTGGGGTACGAGGAGGCACGCTCGGCGCTCACCGACCCGCGGCTGGCCAAGGACGGCAACAGGATCGGGGTGACGTTCCTCGACGAGGAGCTGATCGGCAAACATCTGCTGTCCACCGACCCACCGCAGCACACCCGGCTACGCGGCCTGATCAGCCGCTCGTTCACCGCACGCCGGGTCGAGGAACTGCGGCCGCGCGTCCAGCAGATCACCGACGACCTGCTCGACGCGATGCTGCCGGCCGGCCGCGCCGACCTGGTCGAGTCGTTCTCCTACCCGCTGCCGATCACAGTGATCTGCGAGCTGCTCGGCGTGCCCGAGATGGACCGCACGGAATTCCGCGAGCTGTCCATGGAGGCGGTCGCACCCACCGGTGCGGACAGCGGGTACGACGCGATCGTGCGGCTCGCCCAGTACCTCCGCGATCTGATCGAGGACAAGCGCTGCGCCGGTCACAGCGGTGATCTCCTCAGTGACCTGATCCGCACCACCGCCAAGGACGGCGACCGACTCTCCCCGCAGGAGTTACGGGGCATGGCCTTCATCCTGCTCATCGCCGGCCACGAGACGACCGTCAACCTCCTCACCAGTGGCGTCCACGCTCTGCTCACCCACCCCGACCAACTCGCCGCCCTGCGCGCCGACATGACCCTGCTCGACGGCGCGATCGAGGAGATGCTGCGCTACGAGGGACCGGTGGAGAACGCGACGTTCCGGTTCGCCGCGGAGCCCCTGGACGTCGCCGGCACCTTCATCGAGAAGGGCGAGTCGGTCAGGGTCTGCCTGAACGCCGCCGACCACGACGCGGGCCGCTTTCCCGCTCCGGACCGCTTCGACATCCGCCGCGACACCCGCGGCCACCTCGCCTTCGGCCACGGCATCCACTACTGCCTCGGCGCCCCCTTGGCCCGCCTCGAAGCACGCACGGCGATACGCACCCTGTTGGAGCGCGCCCCCGCCCTCACCCTGGCCGGCCCGCCCGGCGACTGGCTCCCGGGCATGCTGATGCGCGGGATGCGGGCCTTGCCGGTGCGCTGGTAGAACGGCTGGACCCGTAGGAGGCCCAAGGAGACCCGAGGGGGCTCGCCCTCGTGACCGCATCGCCGAGTTCGCCGAGTTCGACCTGACCATCCAGTACATCCGCCAGGGCACGGTGCTGCCGGTCCGTACGTCCTGAGCGCCCCTGAAGCGCCCTGACGCCTGAGGAGGGATCCCGTCTACGACACAACTGCTCAGCTGTAGGGGAGGGCGCCCGCGATCTCCGCCAGGCGGACCGGTCTGTGTTCGCGTCTGGAGACTTCGCAGGCCTCGGCGATACGCAGCGCCTGAAGGGCCTCGCGCCCGTCGCACGGGTTGGTGCGCTGGCCGACGACGACCTCGACGAAGGCGATCAACTCGGCCTCGTAGGCGGGCGCGAAGCGCTCCAGGAAGCCGGTCCACGGCTTGGTCGCGGCCGGTGGACCGCTCGGCTCGGTGGACGCGATCGGCGTGCGGTCGTCCAGGCCGACGACGACCTGGTCCAGCTCTCCGGCGAGCTCCATGCGGACGTCGTAGCCCGCCCCGTTCAGGCGCGCGGCCGTCGTCGTGGCCAGCGTGCCGTCGTCCAGCGTGAGGACCGCCGCGGCCGTGTCGATGTCACCGGCCTCGCGGAACATCGCGGGCCCGGCGTCCGAACCGGTCGCGTACACGTCGACGACCTCGTGCCCGGTCACCCAGCGCAGCATGTCGAAGTCGTGGATCAGGGTGTCGCGGTACAGCCCGCCGGAGATCGGCAGATAGGCGGCCGGGGGAGGCGTCTGGTCGGAGGTCATCGCGCGGACCGTGTGCAGCCGTCCCAGCCGCCCCGAACGCACCGCTTCCCGGGCGCCCGTGTAGCCCGCGTCGAACCGGCGCTGGAAGCCCATCTGAAGGATCGTTCCCGCCGTCTCGACCTCGGCGATCGCCTGCAACGAGCCCGGCAGGTCAAGGGCGATGGGCTTCTCGCAGAACACCGGGAGCCCGGAGCGCGCCGCCCTGCCGATTAATTCGGCGTGCGCCGAGGTCGCCGTGGTGATCACGACGGCGTCCACGCCCCACTTGAAGATCTCCTCCGTGCTCGGTGCCGCCGTTTCCCCCAGCCGGTTCGCCAGCTCCTGGGCCCGAACCGGGTCCACGTCCGTGAGGATCAGCGAACCGACCTCGCGATGACGACTGAGCGTCCTGGCATGGATGGTCCCGATGCGGCCCGTACCGATGACTCCGATGCGCATGGGAACAAACTGAGGGCCGACCAGGCACGCTGTCAATGCGTATGTCCGGACAATCGAACTACATCACTTCCCGTCAACCATTCACACAGCTACGCTCGGCCCCGTGCCGAAACCAGATGTGGACCCGACAGTGCCGCTCGAGCTCAGCGTGGACCGGAGCAGCCCGGTGCCGTTGTACTTCCAGCTGTCCCAACAGCTGGAGGCCGCGATCGAACACGGCTCGCTCACCCCCGGCAGCCTGCTGGGCAACGAGATCGAACTGGCGGCCCGGCTCGGCCTGTCCCGGCCCACGGTCCGCCAGGCCATCCAGTCACTGGTCGACAAGGGCCTCCTGGTGCGCCGCCGGGGCGTCGGCACCCAGGTCGTGCACAGCCAGGTCAAACGCCCGCTCGAACTCAGCAGCCTCTTCGACGACCTGGAGGCGGCCGGACAGCGCCCCGCCACGAAGGTCCTCGTCAACAGCATCGTCCCGGCGTCCGCCGAGGTGGCGGCGGCACTCGGCGTGGCCGAGGACAGCGACGTACACCGCATCGACCGGTTGCGCCTCGCGCACGGTGAGCCGATGGCGTACCTGAGCAACCACCTGCCGCTCGGCCTCCTCAACCTGGACAGCGCACAGCTGGAGGTCACCGGCCTGTACCGGATGATGCGCACCGCCGGAATCACCCTGCACAGCGCCCGCCAGTCCATCGGCGCGCGCGGAGCCACCGCCGAGGAGGCCGAACGCCTCGCCGAGATCGAGGGCGCCCCACTCCTCACCATGCAGCGCACGACGTTCGACGACACGGGGCGCGCGGTGGAGTTCGGCAGCCATACCTATCGGCCGACGCGCTATTCGTTCGAGTTCCAGCTTCTGGTACGTCCCTGAGCGCACCCCCGTCCGCGATATTTGTCATAATGTCCGGACAACTGGGCTGGGTTGTTCTTCCTGGTCGAAATGCGCTGGACGATTTACGCCGTGGAGCGCAACGAGGCTAGGGGCGCGGGGAACTGCGCGACCAGCCACGATGCACCCGCACCGCACAACGATCCGCACCCCCCTTCAAGCCCCCGCACAGCACCTAGTGTCACGGTGAGGCAGAATCGGGCCCGATGAGCACCTACGGCAACTTCAGCGCCCCTATAGGCTCCCGGCGTGCCCCCGCACTGAGGACGGTCGGCACCCGCGAGCGGAGGTCGCACCTCACGGCCCCCCGCGTGCCCACCGTCGGCATCGACATCGGCGGCACCAAGGTCATGGCGGGCGTCGTGGACGCCGACGGCAACATCCTGGAGAAGCTCCGCACGGAGACCCCGGACAAGTCCAAGAGCCCCAAGGTCGTCGAGGACACCATCGTCGAACTGGTCCTGGACCTCTCCGACCGCCACGACGTGCACGCGGTCGGCATCGGCGCGGCCGGCTGGGTCGACGCCGAGCGCAACCGGGTCCTGTTCGCCCCCCACCTGTCGTGGCGGAACGAGCCCCTCAGGGACCGCATCACGAGCAGGCTCTCCGTGCCGGTCCTGGTGGACAACGACGCGAACACCGCCGCCTGGGCCGAGTGGCGCTTCGGCGCCGGCCGCGGCGAGGACCACCTCGTCATGATCACGCTCGGCACCGGCATCGGCGGCGCGATCCTGGAGGACGGCCAGGTCAAGCGCGGCAAGTGGGGCGTCGCCGGCGAGTTCGGCCATATGCAGGTCGTGCCAGGCGGCCACCGCTGCGCGTGCGGCAACCGCGGCTGCTGGGAGCAGTACAGCTCGGGCAACGCCCTGGTCAGGGAGGCGCGGGAGCTGGCCGCGGCGGACTCCCCGGTGGCGTACGGGATCATCGAGCACGTCAAGGGCAACATCGGCGAGATCACCGGGCCGATGATCACCGAGCTGGCCCGCGAGGGCGACGCGATGTGCATCGAGCTGCTCCAGGACATCGGCCAGTGGCTCGGCGTCGGCATCGCCAACCTCGCCGCCGCCCTCGACCCGTCCTGCTTCGTGATCGGCGGCGGTGTCTCGGCCGCCGACGACCTGCTGATCGGCCCCGCGCGGGACGCGTTCAAGCGGCAGCTCACCGGCCGCGGCTACCGCCCCGAGGCCCGCATAGTGCGAGCCCAGCTCGGCCCCGAGGCCGGCATGGTCGGCGCCGCCGACCTCGCCCGGCTGGTCGCCCGCCGCTTCCGGCGCGCCAAGCGCCGCCGGGTCGAGCGGTACGAGCGCTACGAGCGGTTCGCGGAGTTCCGGCGCGGCAGCCAGGACACGGCATGACCGCATCGCTGCCCCGCCAGGCCGTACCCCGGGACGAGTCGCCCCGACCACCCGAGGACCCCCGCCACAAGGCCCGCCGCCGAGCGATCACCCTGCTCATCATCGTGCTGCTCATCGGCGTACCGGCTGTCTATCTGGCGATCTCCGCCAACCAGAGCCGCAACAGCGGCAAGGACAAAGAGGACAAGTACTCTGCGACCGGGCTCACCGTGGGCTGGCCCTCGAAGGTGCAGCGGCGCCTCTACCAGGTTCCGGTCCCGCACCCGGCCGAAGAGGTCGCCTTCTACGAGACCAACAACTGGAAGACCAGCCGCCTCTACGTCCAGTTCCAGACCAGCGACGCGGGCCTGGACACCTTCCTCGCCGGCATAGACGTCGACCGGAACACGCTGAAGAAGAACGACATCACCATCAGCGCCCGCGACCAGAAGATCACCGGCTGGAAGTTCACCCGCCCCGGCCCCTGGTGGGGCGTCGTCAACAAGCAGAAGGACCCGGCCCCCACCCAGGACATCGTGGTGAACCTGTCCGACCCCAAGCTCCCCATGGTCTACGTCGTCTCCCGCACGGTCCCCTAGCGGGTGGCCCCGGCCGGTCGCCGGGGCCGATTGTCAGACCCCGCCCGTAGAGTCGAAGACAGCTGACACGACTGACGGGCGGGAGGTGACAGGACGTATGACGGACACGGCATTGACGGAGCAGATCTCCGTACGACTGGCCGCGGTCTTCCTGCCGTCCGCCGTCGTCCCGCGCGAGGGCCGCGTCGCCTTCTGGGACCCCGACGGCGAGCGCGCACTCCCTGAAGCGGAAGTGGGCGTGGAACAGACCGAGTTGACCGTCGTACGACGACAGGGCACCGCAGTCCGCCGCAGGTCCGCCCCCGCACTGACCCTGCCGATCGAAGCGGCCCTGCCCCTGCTCGTGCGCGCTCGCCGTGACCCCGCCGCCCATCCCGCCACGGCCTGCTGGGGCGCCGCCGCCCTGCACGCGCTACGGCTCGCGGCCCGCGGCCGACTGCTCCCCGGCCTCACCGCGACAGGCAACGACGCGTGGCGTGCGGGCCCCCTGGAGCCGGAGGACATCGCACACGTCCGCGCGGTGGCGGCCGCCCTTCCGTACGAGGGCCATGCCGTTCCGCTGCCCGGCCCGGGCCCGCTGCGGCTGCCCGAGCCGGAAGCGCTGATGCGGTCCTTCCTGGACGCGGTCGCGGACACCCTGCCCCGCACCCCGGCCGCGCCGTACACCTCCGGGATGCCCTTCGCGGCCCGCAAGCCGCAGCGGCTGCGCGACGCCCAGGACTGGGCCGCGGAGGTCGCCGCCGGCATGGACGCGGGCGTGCGGATCTCGCTCCGGCTGGACCTGTCGGCCTACGACCTGTTCGACGACGGTGGACGGGTGCGCAGCGCGGGCGCGGCGATCGTCCAGGTGCACAGCCTCGCCGACCCGACCCTCGTGGTCGACGCGGCGGCCCTGTGGGCGGGCACGGCGGACACCGCCTTCGGCCCCCGCGCACGCGTGGACGCCGCGTTGGCGGTACGGCGGGCCGCGCGCGTCTGGCCCCCGCTGGACCGTCTCTCCGAGCTGGACGTGCCCGACGTACTCGCCCTGTCCGAGGAGGAGTTGGGCGACCTGCTCGGCATGGCGGCCACGCGGCTCGCGGCGGCCGGGGTCGCCGTCCACTGGCCCCGGGACCTGGCACAGGACCTGACGGTGTCCGCCGTGGTCCGGTCGGCGCCGGGTTCGGCCACCGACGGCACCGGCTTCTTCGAGAGCGAGGAACTGCTCCAATTCCGCTGGCAGTTGGCGCTCGGCGGCGACCCGCTCACCGAGGCCGAGATGGACATGCTGGCCGAGGCCCACCGCCCGGTCGTACGCCTGCGGGACCAGTGGGTGCTGGTCGACCCGGCCCTCGTCCGCAAGGCCCGCAAGCGCGAACTGGGCCTGCTCGACCCGGTCGACGCGCTCTCCGTCGCGCTCACCGGCACGGCGGAGGTCGACGGCGAGCGGGTGGAGGCGGTCCCGGTGGGCGCGTTGGCGACCCTGCGCGACCGCCTCACCGTAGGCATCCAGCCCGCGGAGCCTCCCCCGGGCCTGGACGCCACCCTCCGGGACTACCAACTCCGGGGCCTGGCCTGGCTCGACCTCATGACCTCCCTCGGCCTGGGCGGCTGCCTCGCCGACGACATGGGCCTCGGCAAGACGATCACCCTCATCGCCCTGCACCTGCGCCGAGCCCACCGCGCCCCCACCCTCGTGGTCTGCCCCGCCTCCCTCCTGGGCAACTGGCAGCGGGAGATCACCCGCTTCGCCCCCGGCGTCCCCGTCCGCCGCTTCCACGGCACGGACCGCACCCTGGAGGACCTGACCGGCGGCTTCGTCCTCACGACGTACGGCACGATGCGCTCGGCGGCTCCCACCCTCGCCCAGCAGCCGTGGGGCATGGTGGTCGCGGACGAGGCACAGCACGTCAAGAACCCGTACTCGGCGACGGCGAAGGCACTGCGCACGATCCCGACCCCCGCGCGCGTGGCGCTGACCGGCACCCCGGTGGAGAACAACCTCTCAGAACTCTGGGCCCTGCTGGACTGGACGACCCCCGGACTCCTCGGCCCCCTGAAGTCCTTCCGCGCCCGGCACGCGCGCGCGGTGGAGAACGGCGAGGACGAGGAGGCGGTGACCCGACTCGCCCGCCTGGTCCGCCCGTTCCTGCTGCGCCGCAAGAAGTCGGATCCCGGCATTGTCCCCGAACTGCCGCCCAAGACGGAGACAGACCACCCGGTCCCGCTCACCCGCGAACAGGCCTCGCTGTACGAGGCGGTGGTGCGGGAGTCGATGCTCGCGATCGAGACGACGGAGGGCATCGCCCGCCGGGGTCTGGTCCTGAAGCTCCTCACCTCCCTCAAACAGATCTGCGACCACCCGGCGCTGTACCTGAAGGAGGAGCACGCGGCAGCACAGGCGACCGGAGACCGCCTCGCTGCCCGCTCCGGCAAACTCGCCCTGCTGGACGAGCTGTTGGACACGCTGCTGTCCGAGGACGGTTCCGCGATCGTCTTCACGCAGTACGTCGGCATGGCCCGCCTGATCACCGCCCACCTGTCCGCCCGCGCGGTCCCGGTGGAGCTGCTCCACGGCGGCACACCGGTCCCGGAACGGGAGCGCATGGTGGACCGCTTCCAGGCGGGCGCGACCCCGGTCCTGGTCCTCTCCCTGAAGGCGGCGGGCACCGGCCTGAACCTCACCCGCGCGGGCCACGTCGTCCACTTCGACCGCTGGTGGAACCCGGCCGTCGAGGAACAGGCCACCGACCGCGCGTACCGCATCGGCCAGACCCAGCCCGTCCAGGTCCACCGCCTCATCACCGAGGGCACGGTCGAGGACCGCATCGCCGAAATGCTCGAATCCAAGCGGGCGTTGGCGGACGCGATCCTCGGCTCCGGCGAGTCGTCGTTGACCGAGCTGTCGGACCGGGATCTGTCCGACCTGGTGTCGCTGCGGAGGCCGGAGTGACCGGGGGTGCGGGGCGGGGTGCCAAGGGGGGTCGTCGGGGGGCTGCGGCCGCCGAGGGAGCTGAGGTGACGGCGCCGGCGCCGGTGGAGGACGAGCAGCGAGTGGACGTGGCGTCGGCCGGTGAAGGGGCGGAGGTGTCGCGGGGGTCGGTGGGTGGCGCGGCGGAGGTGCAGCGGCGCCCGGCGGGGGAGGCGTCGCAGGGCTCGGCGGATGAAACGCCGGAGGTGCAGGGGCACTTGGTGGGGGAGGTACCGCGGGGCCTGGCGGAGGACATGGCTGAGGTGCTGCGGGAGCTGGCGGTGAAGGGGGCGCGGGGTCAGGCGTCCGAAGCGTCGGCGGCAGAAGTGGCGGAGGCGGAGCGGTACTTGGGGGTCGAAGGGCTGCGGGGCTCGGCGGACGAAACGCCGGAGGCACAGCCGCACCCTGCGATGACGGCGTCGCAGGACCCGGCGGAGGAAACGGCGGGTGCGCAGCGACCCCCAGCGGTGGAGGCCTCGCAGAGCCCAGTGGACGAGACGCCGGAGGTGCAACGCCCGCCGCTGGAGGAGCGCCCCGCGGACGCGGTGCGGCGGGCGTTGCAGGCGGCGCGAAAGCGTGGGAGTCAAGGCGCTGACGCGGAAGTCGCCGGGCCCTCGGAGTCTTCTCGCGCACCGGGGTCTTCTCGCCCACCGGGCGTGGACCGCGCGGCAGTTGACAAGGCCGCGGAGCCTCAGTCCCGGCCAGGTGACGCGGCACGGGCGGCGCTCCGCCGAGCCGTCGCCGAGCGGCGCGCCGCCGGCGCTTCCGGGGAAGACGCCCTGACGCCGGGAGACGGCTCGGCCAAGGACGCGGCAGCAGCGATCAGCCCGGGAGGCGGCGCCGGAGCAGGAACAGCGGACCCGCTGCGAGACCCGGTGCGGTTTGGGGCGGCCGTTCCGGACGCCGGAGTCGGTGAAGTCGGTGACGCAGGGTGGTCCGGGGATGCAACGGGGGACGGGTCGGCCACCCTTCAGGAACCGGCGACCGTTCAGGAACCGGCCACCCTTCAGGAACCGGCGACCGTTCAGGAACCGGCGACCGTCGCCGACGGCGGTTCGGCACGGCCCGCCGATGCCGCGCGTGAGGCGTTGCGGGCGGCTCGTGGTGCGGCGCGGAAGGCTCGGGAGGATGTCGGGGCCGGGGGAGCGGAGTCGGTACCTCGGGCGGGGTCTCGTGCGAGTGGCGGTTCCGGGGCCGGGGGACGAAGCGGTGTGCGTGGGCGTACCGGTGAGGTCGGGGCCCGTGACCTACGGGACTTCCTCGCGGGAGCCTTTCGGCTGCCGGCCGATGTGCTGCTGCCGGCCGATGAGACAGCGCCCGCCGAGGAGACCGCACCGGACAACGACCGCTCGACACCGGGGAGTTCACACTCCGAGGCGTTCACCCCGGCGCCCCCTCGCACACCCGACCCCACCGAACACCCGTCACAACCGTCGGCCACCCCACCCGAGCCGGCCCCCGTCGATCCGACCTTCCTCCCTTCCCTCGCCCCTGACCTCGACATCGTCCCCGCACTCCCTCGAACCCCCACCTCCATGGCCTCCCCCTCCCGAGACAGCGACCTCCGCCGCACCTTCCCCGCCTTCTCACCCCGCCCCTCGGACAGAGACGGCGACGGCAACGGAGAGGGCGCCCCCCACTTCGCCGACACCTGGTGGGGCAACGCCTGGGTCACCGCGTTGGAAGAAGGCGCCCTGGATCCCAAGCGGCTGCTGCGGGGCCGGAGTTACGCGGAGAAGGGGCACGTCGACGCGATCACCGTGACACCGGGGCTCGTGCTCGGGTACGTGCAGGGCAGCCGCGCGCGCCCGTACCGCGTGCAGGTGCGGTTGCGGACGCTGGACGACGCCGACTGGGAGCGGTTCCTGGACGCCGCCGCCGACCGGCCCGGGGACATCGCCGCGCTGCTCGACAAGGAGATGCCCAAGTCCCTTGCGGAGAGCGGGGTTCCGTTGCTGCCGGGCCCCGGCGACCTCGCTCCGCAGTGCAGTTGCCCCGACTCCGGTCACCCCTGCAAGCACGCCGCCGCCCTCTGCTACCAGACCGCCCGCCTCCTCGACGCCGACCCCTTCGTCCTGCTCCTGCTCCGCGGCCGGGGCGAACGCCCGCTGCTCGACGCCCTGTCCCGCCGTAACGCCGCCCGCGCGGCCCGCGCCGCCCAGGAGCAGGAACCGGCTCCCCTCCCCGGCATAAGAGCCACGGACGTCCTCGCGAACCAGCGGGAGCGCCGACTTCCCCCGCTCCCACCCCCGTTGCCCATGCCCGCGCACCCCGAGCAGCCTCCCGCGTACCCGGCGGTCCCCGGCGGCCCGGACCCCTTCGCGCTCGACCAGTTGGCGACCGACGCCGCCGCCCGCGCGCACGCGCTGCTCAGCACCGGCCGGGACCCGGTGGGGGGCCTGACGCTGTGGCAGGACGCGGTACGGCTCGCCGCGGCCCGCCCCGGTTCGGGGCTGACCGTCACCACCCGCTCCCTCTACGCCTCCCTCGCCAAGGTCACCGGACGCGGCACGCCTGAGCTGGCCCGCGCGGTCGCCGCCTGGCGGCAGGGCGGCATCGAGGGGCTCGCGGTGCTCGAAGAGCCCTGGGACCCACCGGCCGGCCGCTTCGACCGGGCCCGCCCGCTCCTCCTCGCCGCCGACCTCCCGGCCTTCCGCCCCTGGCACAACCACCTCACTCACCCGCACGGCCACGTCCAACTCCGCCTGGGCCGCGACGGCTTGTGGTACGCCTACGAATCGGAACCGGGCGACGAGGACTGGTGGCCCAGAGGCACCCCCGACCTGGACCCGGTCGGCGCCCTCACGGGTCTGGGCGCGCCGAGCGAGCTCTGAGCCGCCGAGCACCCCGGAGTGGCCTTCGACACAGCCCCACCGGGGGCACCGGTCGCACCCGTCCACAACTTCCCCGGTCCCGCCCCTGTCCCGTGAAGGCGATGTGAGGGTTCCCCACTGATGTGTGGGAGCCAGGTGGGGAGACCGGGGGCCCCACAGCCGGGTCGTAAGAAACGGCGGTTACGTTGGGTCGGTGAGCGACATGAAGACCCCTCCCCTCCAGTACCGCTTCGACGGCCCCGAAGACGCGCCCGTTCTCATCCTGGGCCCGTCCCTCGGGACGACCTGGCACATGTTCGATCGCCAGGTGCCCGAGCTGGCGAAGCAGTGGCGGGTCTTCCGGTACGACCTGCCGGGCCACGGCGGCTCGCCCGCGCACCCGACCGGCTCGGTCTCCGACCTGGCCGACCGGCTGCTGGCCACGCTGGACGCCCTCGGCGTGCAGCGCTTCGGCTACGCGGGCTGCGCGCTCGGCGGCGCGGTCGGTCTCGAACTGGTCCTGCGCCACCCGGAGCGTGTGGCCTCCCTCGCGCTGATCGCGGCCTCGCCCCGCTTCGGCACGGCGGACGAGTTCCGCCAGCGCGGCGTGATCGTGCGTACGAACGGCCTCGACCCCATCGCCCGGACCTCGCCCGAGCGCTGGTTCACCAGCGGGTTCGCCGCGTCGCAGCCCGCGATCACCGAGTGGGCCGTGCAGATGGTGCGCACCACCGACCCCGGCTGCTACATCGCCGCGTGCGAGGCGCTGGCCGCCTTCGACGTACGGTCCGAACTCGGCCGGATCGGCGTGCCGACCCTGGTCCTCGTCGGCTCGGACGACCAGGTCACCGGCCCGGCCGAGGCCCGCACCCTGGTCGCCGGCATCCCCGACGCCCGCCTCGCGGTCGTACCCGGCGCCTCGCACCTGGTCCCGGTCGAGCAGCCCGCAGCCGTGACCGACCTCCTCGTCCGGCACTTCTCCACCGCCTGGCAGCCCGCCTACGAGCACTCCACCGGGCAGTTCGCCATCGCGGCGACCCCGGTCAAACCGGTCCTCGCCCCGCCGCCGCAGCTCACGCCGATCGCCGAGATCGCGCCGCCGCCCGCCGCACCGCCGCAGGGCATGGGCCGTCCGGACCCCTACGACGCCGGGATCAAGGTCCGCCGCGAGGTGCTCGGCGACGCGCATGTCGACCGGGCGCTGGCGCAGGCCGACGAGTTCTCCGGGGACTTCCAGGAGTTCATCACCCGGTACGCGTGGGGCGAGATCTGGGACCGCCCCGGCCTCGACCGGCGTTCGCGCAGCTGTGTCACCCTCACCGCGCTGGTTTCGGGCGGCCACCTGGACGAGCTGGCCTTCCACACCCGCGCGGCGCTGCGCAACGGCCTCACCCCGGTCGAGATCAAGGAGGTCCTCCTCCAAGCGGCCGTGTACTGCGGAGTACCGGCGGCGAACAGCGCCTTCAAGGTGGCCCAACAGGTCATCCGCGAGGAGACGACCCCCACGGAGTGATCTCCGGACCGGCACGGAGCGATCTTCAGGCCGGTACCGAAAGCACCAGTCTCAGCTGCCCGCCCACAGCCGGGCAGCGGCAGGATGGACCCATGAAGCTCACCAAGAATGCGCACGCCTGCATCCGTCTGGAAAAGGACGGCCGGTCGCTCGTCATCGACCCGGGCACCTTCAACGAGGAGGACGCCGCGGTCGGCGCGGACGCGATCCTGGTCACCCACGAGCACCTCGACCACTTCAACGAGGACCGGCTGCGGGCCGGCCTGGAGGCCAACCCGGCCGCCGAGATCTGGACCCTGAAGTCGGTCGCGGACCAGCTCTCCGCCGCGTTCCCGGGCCGCGTGCACACCGTCGGCCACGGCGACACCTTCACGGCGGCGGGCTTCGACGTCCAGGTGCACGGCGAACTGCACGCCGTGATCCACCCGGACATCCCGCGCATCACCAACATCGGCTTCCTCGTCGACGACGGCCGCGTCTTCCACCCGGGCGACGCACTCACCGTCCCCGACCACACCGTAGAGACGCTGATGCTCCCGGTCATGGCCCCCTGGAGCAAGATCTCCGAGGTCATCGACTACGTCCGCGAGCTCAAACCGCAGCGCGCCTACGACATCCACGACGCCCTGCTCACCGACCTCGCCCGCCCGATCTACGACATGCAGATCGGCGCGCTCGGCGGCGCGGAGCACCTGCGGCTGGCGCCCGGTGAGGCGGCGGACCTGTGAGTGTCAGACCCGCCCGGTAGGTTGTGAGGCATGCGCATCGCGACCTGGAACGTGAACTCGATCACCGCCCGTCTGCCGAGGCTCCTGGCCTGGCTGGAGAGCAGCGGCACCGACGTGCTGTGCCTCCAGGAGGCCAAGCTGGCCGAGGCGCAGTTCCCGTTCGACGAGCTGCGCGAGGCGGGCTACGAGGCGGCGGTCAACGCGACCGGGCGGTGGAACGGGGTGGCGGTGCTCTCCCGGGCCGGACTCGACGACGTGGTCAAGGGCTTCCCCGGGGACCCCGGTTACGACGGCGTCCAGGAGCCCCGCGCCGTCGCGGCGACCTGCGGCCCGGTCCGCGTCTGGTCGGTGTACGTGCCGAACGGCCGCGAGGTGGACCACCCCCACTACGCGTACAAGCTCCAGTGGTTCGACGCACTCAAGGCGGCCGTCGCGGACGACGCGCAGGGCAGCCGACCGTTCGCGGTGCTCGGCGACTACAACGTGGCGCCGACGGACGACGACGTCTTCGACGTCGCCGCTTTCGAGGGCCTCACCCACGTCACCCCGGCCGAGCGCGCCGCCCTGGCCGCCCTGCGTGACGCGGGCCTGTCCGACGTGGTCCCGCGCCCCCTCAAGTACGACCAGCCGTACACGTACTGGGACTACCGCCAGCTCGCCTTCCCGAAGAACCGCGGCATGCGCATCGACCTGGTCTACGGCAACGAGCCGTTCGCGAAGGCCGTCACCGACTCCTACGTCGACCGCGAGGAGCGCAAGGGCAAGGGCGCCTCGGACCACGCGCCGGTGGTCGTGGACCTGGACGTCTGACCCGACGAGCCCCGCCCGCCGCTCAGCGCGGGGACGCGAACCACCGCACCACGGCGCCGGTTCGGGCCCGCCCGTCCAGCTCGTCCCGCCCCAACTGCCGCCCGAGCCCACGCCCCGTCCTCGTCGCCCCTCGACTCGGCGGTCACCGTCCGGCCAACCCGCCCTCGGCAGAAGGACTTTCCCCCTCCCACGACCGAGTGCTGACACGCCACCGGCGACGCCCTGTGGTGCGTACGGCGGTGCGAATGACACGCTAGACGGATGAACATCCCTTTCCTGGGCGACCGGGGCGAGAAGCACCGTACTCACGACCCCGAGGGCATCGCCGAGCTGCTGTCCGAGTGCCAACTGCTCCGCGCCCTCGCGGCCCGGGAAGGCATCCAACTCGACGACTCCGTAAGCTCGTTGGAGGCGCTCGACCAACTGGTGCCACGCTGGCGGGACGACGAGGAGACCCTGTCCTGGCTCGGTAACGACGCCGGTCTGTATCTGGGGACCGTGATCGTGCGCACCGTGCCGGGCGCCGCCTGGGAGATCTGGGAGAGCGGCCAGCCTGTCGTACGGCTCGACTCCGGGCGTGAGTTCGACGTCGTGGCCTCCGGTCATGAGTGGGCGGCCAGCGGTGTGCCCGAGCTCTCGCAGGTGTACGCCGAGGTCGCCGAAGAGTAAGAGCGGCGTAAATACGGCTAATGCCCGAAAAGTGCGTGTCGTGCGTTAACTCCACTCTTGTGTCGATAGTTTGCGGCGACCACGACACAGCTGAGAGTGAGTAGGGCTGGGCATGGCCGTCGATCCGTTGATCGAACTGCGTGACGTCAACAAGTACTACGGGGAGCTGCATGTCCTCCAGGACATCAACCTCACCGTCGGCAAGGGGGAGGTGGTCGTGGTCATCGGCCCTTCGGGGTCGGGAAAGTCGACGCTGTGCCGGACGATCAACCGGCTGGAGACCATCGAGTCCGGGACGATCGAACTCGACGGGCAGCCGCTGCCCGAGGAGGGCAAGGCCCTCGCGAAGCTACGCGCCGAAGTCGGCATGGTCTTCCAGTCCTTCAACCTGTTCGCCCACAAGACGGTCCTCCAGAACGTCTCGCTGGCCCAGGTCAAAGTCCGCAAGCGCAAGCGCGAGGACGCCGACAAGCGGTCGCTCGAACTCCTGGACCGCGTGGGACTCGCCGCCCAGGCGCCCAAGTTCCCCGCCCAGCTCTCCGGCGGCCAGCAGCAGCGCGTGGCCATCGCCCGCGCCCTCGCCATGGAACCCAAGGCGCTCCTCTTCGACGAGCCGACCTCGGCCCTCGACCCGGAGATGATCAACGAGGTCCTCGAGGTCATGCGCCAACTCGCCCACGACGGCATGACGATGGTCGTCGTCACCCACGAGATGGGCTTCGCCCGCTCCGCCGCCAACCGCGTCGTGTTCATGGCCGACGGCCGCATCATCGAGGACCGCACCCCCGAGGAGTTCTTCACCAACCCGCGCACCGACCGGGCCAAGGACTTCCTGTCCAAGATCCTCAAGCACTGAGCGGGGGAGTGCGATCCATGTCCCGTACCACCCGTGTGTCGTTCGCCGTCGTCACGCTCGCCGTGCTGCTCGCGAGCGCCTGCGGCAAGGAGGGCAGCCCGCCCGTCAAGGGCCCGGCCGCCGAGAAACTCCCCAACTACCAAGTCGCGCAAGGCTTTCAGCTCCCCGACTCCAAGACCTGGGAACGGGCCAGGAAGCGCGGCCACTTCACCGTCGGCGCCAAGGAGGACCAGCCCTACCTCGGCGAGAAGGACCCGGCGACGGGCACCTACTCCGGCTTCGACATCGAGATCGCCAAGATGATGTCGGCCTCCCTCGGCTTCGCCCCGAAGACCGTCCGCTTCAGGACGATCGCCTCCGCCAACCGCGAAACCGCCCTGCAGAACGGCCAGATCGACTACTACGTCGGCACCTACACCATCAACGACATGCGCAAGAAGCTCGTCGGCTTCGCCGGTCCCTACTACATGGCCGGTCAGTCGCTCCTCGTCCGCGCCGACGAGAACGACATCCACGGCCCGCAGGACCTCGCCGGCAAACGCGTCTGCTCGGCGGCCGGCTCCACGCCGTACCAGCGCATCAAGGACGACTATCCGAAGGCCCAACTCGTCGCCTACGACACGTACTCGGTCTGTGTCGACAACCTGCTCACCTATCAGGTCGACGCCGTCACCACGGACGACGCGATCCTCATCGGCTACGCGGCGAAGGTCCCCGACCAGCTCAAGGTCGTCGGCAAGCCCTTCTCGAAGGAGCCGTACGGCATCGGAGTCCCGCACGGCGACAACGCCCTGCGGTTCGCCCTCGACGACGCGTTGGAGGCCCGTGAGAAGAACGGCGACTGGAAGAAGGCGTACGAGGCGACGCTCGGCCTGTCCGGAGTGCCCGCGCCCACCCCGCCCGCGATCGACCGCTACCCGGCGAGCTGAGGGAGGCAGACGTGAACGTACTGACAGACAACTTCTCGACCTTCGGCGACGGCTTCCTCGGCACCGTCGAACTCACCGTCTACGCCTCGGTGTTGGCGCTCGTCCTCGGCTTCCTCATGGCCTCCTTCCGGGTCGCCCCGGTCGGCTCGCTGCGGGTTTTCGGCACGGTGTGGGTGACCGTGCTGCGCAACACCCCGCTCACCCTGCTGTTCTTCGCGGTGCTGCTCGGCCTGCCGCGGTTCGGACTCGTGCTGCCCTTCAAGGTGTTCGCGGTCCTCGCGCTCGGCTGCTACACCTCGGCGTTCATCTGCGAGGCGCTGCGCGCCGGCATCAACACCGTGCCCAGGGGACAGGGGGAGGCGGCCCGCAGCCTCGGCATGTCCTTCGGGCAGAGCCTCGGCCTCGTCGTGCTGCCCCAAGCGTTCCGCTCGGTGATCCCACCGGTCGGCTCCGCCCTCATCGCCCTCGCAAAGAACTCGGCGATCGCCGGCGCGTTCAGCGTCACCGAACTCCTCGGCACCTACCGGACGTTGAGCGAACTCGGCTACAACATCGTCTGGACGTTCGTCTGGATCGCCGTCGGCTACCTGATCATCACCCTCGCCATCAGCGCGCTGTTCAACGCGCTGGAGCGGAAGTGGGGAGTCGCCCGATGACCACCGCCAACGCCCTCTACGACGTCCCCGGCCCCAAGACCCGTAAACGGCACCGCCTTTACGGCATCGCGTCCACGGTCGTCATCCTCGCGCTGCTCGGCTGGATCCTCTATCTCCTGTTCGACACCGACCAGTTCACGTACACGAAGTGGATGCCCTTCGAATACAAGGGAATTCAGGAACTGCTGCTGCGCGGCCTCGGCAACACGCTCAAGGCCTTCGGGCTGGCAGCCGTACTGTCACTGGCACTTGGCACCCTGCTCGCCGTGGGACGCCTCTCGGACCACCGTCCCGTGCGCTGGCTGTCCACGGTCGTCGTGGAGTTCTTCCGCGCCATGCCCGTCCTCGTGATGATCTTCTTCATCTTCGTGGCGCTCAAGGTGCAGCCGCTGCCCGCACTCGTCGTGGGCCTGACCCTCTACAACGGCTCGGTGCTCGCCGAGGTGTTCCGCTCCGGCGTCAACAGCGTCGAACGCGGCCAGCGGGAGGCCGCGTTCGCGCTAGGCATGCGCAAGGTCCACGTCATGTCGTACGTCCTCGTGCCGCAGGCCGTACGGGCCATGTTGCCCGCGATCATCAGCCAGTTGGTGGTCGCGCTGAAGGACACCTCGCTGGGCTATCTGATCACCTATGAGGAGTTTCTCCATGCCGGGAAGCTCATCGCCTCGAACCTCGACTACGATTTGCCGTTCATCCCCGTGGTGATGGTGATCTCGCCGATCTACATCGGGATGTGCATGCTGCTCTCGTGGTTCGCCGGATGGGTGTCCCGTCGGGAGCAGCGCAGTCCCAAGACCGGGGCCGTGGATGTGGCCCCGGCGGAACCAGGGACGCTGCTGCCGCGGGTGCAGTAGTCGAGAGGGCACTTGCCCGGCCGGCAGCAGCCGGAGATCACTGCTCGCGGAGCGGGATCGACACGTACGACGGGTCGTTCGCCGGCGAGGAGAAGGTCAGCTGCGCGCCGGACGGGTTGTGCTCGATGTAGAGCGGGTCGACCGTGTCGACGACCAGGGCGAGATGATGCCCTGCCGGGACGTCGTAGGCCGTGGAGAACAACTCCAGGTCCACACCGAACGGCTGGCCGGGCTGCTGCCCGTGCCAGGTGTACGGCGCGTTGCTGACCAGCTTGCCGAGGCCGAGCGGGCCCACGTCGTAGAGGTACGCGACGAGGGTGCCGCTCTCCTTGGTGTCCGTGACCGTGGTGTGCAACTTCACCGTCCCGCGCACCTGTTGGGCACTCGCGTACTTCCCCGACTGCCATACGGCGGCCCAGCGGCGCGGCAGCAGCGGGATCGACGCGACCGGGGGCACCTGCGCGACCTGGTCGAGGATGCTGGACAGGAAGACGATCCCGCCGTCCGCGCCCGAGTCGACGTTGGTGTGGATGGTGGTCGTGCCCGCGAGGTCGATCTTCTTCCGCGTCGCGCCGACCGACTTCCAGTCCGGATAGCCCTCGTAGCCGCCCGTGGAACGGGACTTGAGCTCCACGGGCTGCTCGCGGTTGATCCCGTTGTCCGTGCCCTTGAGGTAGTGGTCGAACCAGCGCTCGGTGTCCGTCCACACGTCGTTGGGCAGCCCCAACAGTCCGGTCAGCTCGGCGGTGGCGTGGTCGCCGGGGCGGAGTTCGAGCCGCTTGGGACCGCTCAACTTGCCGTAGAAGTCGGCGATTTGGTTGGGCGGGAAGATCGTGTCGCCCCAGGCGTTGGCGAGCATGATCGCCGCGCCGTTCTTGTTGATCTGGTCGACATAGGTCGAAGCCGAGCGCACCTTCCCCCAGTTGATCATCTCCTGTTCCTTGGACAGGTCGGAGGCGAAGAAGTCCTTGAAGACCTGGCTCGTCTCCGCGCTCGGGCGGCCGGTGACGAGGCCGACGCCGTCCAGCAGGGCGGTCGCCTGGGAGTGTTCGGTACGGCCCGAGTAGATCGAGTCGATCAGGTCCGCCCAGCCGCTCAGCGAGGCAACTGCCTTGATCCGCTTGTCGTGTGCGGCCGCGAGCAGGCTGATTCCGGCGCCGTACGACACGCCCGCCATGCCGATGTGCCGTACGTCGGACGGGGTGTTGGCGAGCGCCCAGTCGATCACCTTGGAGGCGTCGGCCACGTCCTTCGGGCCCGCCACCTCTATCCCGCCGCCGGACTGCCAGAAGCCGCGGACGTTGTAACTCACCACGACATAGCCGGAGTTCGCGAGCTTCTCGGCCTGGGCCAGGTACTGGACCTGGGGGAATCCCCAGGCCGTTGGCATGACGAGCAGCGGGTAGCTGTGCGAGCCGTCCGCGCCCGCGGGCGTGACGACGTTCGCCGCGAGCTTCGTACCGCCGTCGCCGGTGATGTCGACGAAGCGGACGCCGTTCGTGGCGGCCTGGGCCGCGGGAGCGAGCCCGAGGACGCCTCCGGCGATCAGGGTCGCGGAGACGGCGCCCACGGCGGTCGTACGCAGGGCCTGGCGACGGTTTCGCACGGGTCACTCCTCACACGTGTCAATGCAAAGTGACCCGACGGTAACCGGGATTCCCTACCTTGGGTAACCCGCCAGTAAGTTACGTGCCAGTAAAGATTGTTGACGTGTGTGCGAACTCAGGTGGCGCGGTGTGAACTGCGTGGAGCCGGTGCAGGCAGCGGGGTCTCCGCGGCCCGTGTGACGTCCGCGACCAGCTCCACCACATCCGGGCCGTACGCCTGCGAGTTGACCACCTTCAGCAGCAGGACGAAGGTGTTGCCGCCGTGTTTGCGGGCCAACTTCTCATGGTTGCGGGCGAGATAGCGGGACGCCGCCTGGTTGGTGATCGCGCGCTGGCCGCAGAAGAGGAACACCGGCCGTGCGCCGCCCAGTTGGCCGGCGGTGAGGCGGGCGAGGAGGACGTACTCGCCCTTGCCGGGCTCAAGTCGGTAGCGCTCGCTGCCTATTTGGAACGCGCCCCGGTCCGGCCCGGGCTCGGCGTCGATGTTGACGCGGATGCCGGGCAGCAGGGACGCCAGATGCGCGGCCATCCGGCGGTTGGAGGCCGGGCCGCCCACACAGAACTCGGTGCGCTCGCCGAAGCCCTGCTGGGCCGCG
The DNA here is from genome assembly GCF_000367365.1 of Streptomyces prunicolor NBRC 13075. Classification (GTDB taxonomy): domain Bacteria; phylum Actinomycetota; class Actinomycetes; order Streptomycetales; family Streptomycetaceae; genus Streptomyces; species Streptomyces prunicolor. The sequence goes on from NZ_BARF01000085.1 coordinate 181,739, forward strand.
TCGTGCGCGACGACCTGGGCGTGCGCGTTGCAGTCCTTGATCAGGGCGGCGAGTTCGAGGAGCGCGAACACGTCGTGCCGCATCACCGTGAGTTCCGGGCCGCCCGCCTCGCGGTTCACCACGAGCAGCGACTCGGAGTTGTCGGGCAGCCCGAAGAACGCCTGCTTGCGCCGGAGTTTGCGCCGCCACAGATAGGTGCGGGCGAGCCAGCCGAGCGCGGCGCTGATGCCGGCGGCGGCCACGCCCAGAACGATGTTGCGCACGTCGTCATTCATGGGCGCGCATGTTAGCGGCCCAGCATGGCTGGTACGTACCGGTGTTCGACGTATGGCACTCGTGTGACAGTGGCGCGAGGTGGTCTGTTGGGGTCATGGCAATGTGGCTACGCTGCGCGGACGGTCCCGACTGGAGGTACGGATGCGTCGCCCTGTGGCACGGAAACTGTCGGTCCTGGCGGTCTCGGCCGCCGTCGTGTCGGTCGGGGCAGCGGCCCCGCCGGCGGCAACGAGCAGCACACCGACGAAGGTTCCGGTCGCCGTCGGCTACGGCGGTGCCGTGGCGAGCGTCGACGCGGACGCCACCGCCGCCGGTATCGAGGTCCTGAAGAAGGGCGGCAACGCGGTCGACGCGGCCGTCGCCACCGCCGCCGCGCTCGGCGTCACCGAGCCCTACTCCTCCGGCATCGGCGGAGGCGGCTACTTCGTCTACTACGACGCCAAGTCCCGTACCGTGCACACCATCGACGGCCGTGAGACCGCGCCGCTGACCGCCGACTCCAACCTCTTCGTGGAGAACGGCAAGGCCCTCGCCTTCGCCGACGCCGTCAGCAGCGGCCTCAGCGTCGGCACCCCGGGCTCGCCCGCCACCTGGCAGACGGCACTCGACCAGTGGGGCAGCAGGAAGCTCGGCATGGTGCTCAAGCCCGCCGAGCGGATCGCCAGCGACGGCTTCACGGTCGACGACACCTTCCGCAGCCAGACCGCGGCCAACGAGACCCGCTTCCGCTACTTCCCCGACACCGCCAAGCTGTTCCTGCCGGGCGGCTCGCTCCCGGTCGTCGGCTCCACCTTCAAGAACCCCGAACTCGCCAAGACCTACCAGGAGTTGGGGAAGAAGGGGGTCGGTGCGATCTACCACGGCGACCTCGGCAAGGACATCCTCGCCACGGTGAACAGCCCCAAGGTGGAGGCCAGTTCCGGCTGGAACGCCCGCCCCGGCAAGCTGTCCGCCAAGGACCTCGCGGCCTACCGCGCAAAGCTCCAGGCGCCCACGAAGACCTCGTACCGGGGACTCGGTGTCTACTCCATCGCGCCCTCCTCCTCCGGTGGCACGACCGTCGGCGAGGCGCTCAACATCCTTGAGAAGACGGACCTTTCGAAGGCGAGCGAGGTCCAGTACCTGCACCACTACATCGAGGCCAGCCGGATCGCGTTCGCGGACCGGGGGCGCTGGGTCGGCGACCCCGCCTTCGAGGACGTACCGACGAAGGAACTCCTCTCGCAGAAGTTCGCCGACTCGCGTGCCTGCCTCATCAAGGACGACGCGGTGCTCACCAGCCCACTGGCGCCCGCCGACCCGCGCAACCCGACGGCCTGCACCGCCGCGGGCACGGCTGCCCCGACGACCTACGAGGGCGAGAACACCACGCACCTCACCGTCGCCGACAAGTGGGGCAACGTCGTCTCCTACACGCTCACCATCGAGCAGACCGGCGGCAGCGCGATGACCGTGCCCGGCCGTGGGTTCCTGCTCAACAACGAGCTGACCGACTTCTCCTTCACCCCGGCCAACCCGGCCGTCCACGACCCGAACCTGCCGGGCCCGGGCAAGCGCCCGCGCTCGTCGATCTCGCCGACGATCGTCCTCGACAAGCACAACAAGCCGGTCGTGGCGCTCGGTTCACCCGGTGGCGCGACCATCATCACCACTGTGCTCCAGACACTCACCGAGTTCCTCGACCGGGGGCTCCCGCTGGTGGACGCGATCGCGGCGCCTCGTGCCAGCCAGCGCAACGCGGCCAACACGGAACTCGAACCCGCGCTGTACAACGGCGACTTGAAGACCCAGCTGCAGGCCATCGGGCATTCGTTCACTCTCAACCCGGAGATCGGCGCGGCGACCGGTGTGCAACGGCTCCCGAACGGGGAGTGGTTGGCCGCCGCCGAGAAGGTACGGCGGGGCGGCGGGTCGGCGGCAGTCGTCAACCCGGCGCCGTAGCAGGTCCGTCGGGGGCGGGCGGCGGCGCTTCCGTCCGGAACGCGAGCCGCCCGTCCTCCACGTCCACCGTCACCTGGCCGCCCTCCGAGATGCGGCCGTCCAACAGCAGCCGGGAGAGCTGGTTGTCCACCTCGCGCTGGATCGTGCGGCGCAACGGGCGGGCGCCGTACTCGGGTTGATAGCCCTGGCGGGAGAGCCAGTCGACCGCCGGGTCCGTGAACTCGACCGTGATGCCCTGCGCGTGCAGGAGACGGCGGGTGTGTTCCAGCAACAGCTCGGTGATCAGGCGGAGTTGCTCGGCGCTGAGCCGGCGGAAGACGACGATCTCGTCGATGCGGTTGAGGAACTCGGGACGGAAGTGCTCGCGCAGCGGGCGCAGGATCTGCTCGCGCCGGGCCTCCTCGTCCGCGTCGGCACCACCAGGGCCGAAGCCGATACCGGCGCCGCGCCGGGTGATCGCCTCGGAGCCGAGGTTGCTCGTCATCACGATCACCGTGTTGGTGAAGTCGACCGTGCGGCCCTGCGCGTCGGTCAACCGGCCGTCGTCCAGGACCTGGAGCAGGATGTTGAAGACGTCCGGGTGTGCCTTCTCGACCTCGTCGAGGAGGAGCAGCGAGTACGGGTGGCGGCGCACGACCTCGGTGAGCTGACCGGCCTCCTCGTGGCCGACGTAGCCGGGCGGGGCGCCGACCAGCCGGCTGACCGTGTGCCGTTCCTGGTACTCGCTCATGTCCAGGCGGACCATCCGGTCCTCGCTGCCGAACAGCGCCTCGGCGAGCGCGCGGGCAAGTTCCGTCTTGCCGACGCCTGTTGGGCCCAGGAAGAGGAAGCTGCCGATCGGGCGGTCCGGGCTCGCCAGCCCGGCGCGGGAGCGCAGCACCGCGTCCGACACGACCCGGACCGCTTCCTCCTGGCCGACGACCCGCCGGTGCAGGTGTTCCTCAAGACCGAGCAGCCGGTCCTTCTCCTCCGCCGTGAGACTGCTCACCGGGATACCGGTCTGCCGTGACACGACCTCGGCAATCGCCTCGGCGGTGACCTCCAGGTTCTGCCCCTCGTCACCCTGGTCCTCACCACCGGCCTCGGACAGCCGCACCTTCAACTCAGCGATCCGGTCGCGGAGTTGCGTCGCCTTCTCGTAGTCCTCGTCGGCCGCCGCCTGGTCCTTGTCCCGGGAGAGCTGCTCCATCTCGCGCTCCAGGGCCCGTACGTCCGTGCCCTTCGTGCGCGCCCGCAGCCGTACCCGCGCGCCCGCCTGGTCGATCAGGTCGATCGCCTTGTCGGGCAGTCTGCGGTCGGTGAGATAGCGGTCCGAGAGTTCTACGGCCGCCACCAATGCCTCGTCGGTGTACCGGACTTGGTGGTGCGCCTCGTAGCGGTCGCGCAGTCCGCGCAGGATCTCGATCGCGTCCGGGACGGTCGGTTCGGGTACGAGGATCGGCTGGAACCTGCGGGCCAGCGCCGCGTCCTTCTCGATCCGGCGGTACTCCTCAAGGGTCGTAGCACCCACGATGTGCAACTCGCCGCGTGCCAGGGCCGGTTTGAGGATGTTGCCGGCGTCCATGGAGCCGCCCTCGCCGCCACCGCCCGCGCCGACCACGGTGTGCAACTCGTCGATGAACACGATCAGTTCGTCCGAGTGGGCGCGGATCTCGCCGACGATGTTCGTCAGCCGCTCCTCGAAGTCGCCCCGGAAGCGGGTGCCCGCGACGACGCCGGTGAGGTCGAGTGCGACGACTCGCCGCCCCACCAGTACGTCCGGTACATCGCCGTCGATGATGCGCTGCGCGAGGCCTTCCACGATCGCGGTCTTGCCCACCCCCGCGTCGCCGATCAGCACCGGGTTGTTCTTGCCGCGCCGGGACAGCACCTCGATGGTCTGCTCGATCTCCTCGTCGCGACCGATCACCGGGTCGATACGGCCGTGGCGGGCCAGGTCGGTGAGGTCGCGGCTGTACTTGTCGAGGGTGGGGGTGGCGGTGGGGCGGGGCTGGTCCGTGCGGGGCTGTGTGCCGTCCATGGCCTCGGGCGGCAGGCCCGTGGGGGCGTAGCGGGCCGCGTTCAGGATGTGACCGGCCGCCGAGTCCGGGTTCGCGGCGAGTGCGCCCAGGACGTGCTCGGGGCCGATGTATCCGGTGCCGCCCGCCCTGGCCAGGTCGTGGGCGTCCAGGAGGGCGCGTTTGACGGCCGGGGTGAGGGCGAGCGACGTACCGTCCGGGGGTTGGGCGGGTCCTGAGCGCTCGTCGATCTCTGCGGCCAGGGAGTCGGGGTCTGCGCCTGCCCGGGTGAGGAGGTCACGGGTTGGCTCTGCGGACAGGGCGGCGCGGAGTAGGTGCTGGGTGTCCAGGTCGTGGCTGCCGTGTTCTGCCGCGTACTGGGCGGCGCCGCGAACGAGGTCTCTGGCCGGCTGGCTGAGTAGGCGGCCTATGTCCACGTCCCGTGGGCCAGGGCGGGCGGCTCCGTCGAAGAAGCGGGCCAGGAACTCGCCGAACGGGTCGTTTTCCGGGTCTGTGTAGCCGCTGGTCATCAATCCACCATGGCACGGGCCACTGCGTGGGGCATGTGCAGGTTTGGGGGGATTGCGGATGGTTTTTGTCTGCGGGTGCGTTGTGGCTGGTCGCGCAGTTCCCCGCGCCCCTAAAAGCACTCAGCGCGCCGTAAGAATCCTGGGACCGTCCTCCGTGATCGCCACCGTGTGTTCCACGTGGGCCGCTCTTGAGCCGTCGTTTGTCTTGAGGGTCCAGCCGTCCTTTGCCGCGTGGTAGTCGTCGCGGCCGCTCGCGATCAGCATGGGCTCGATCGCGATGACCATGCCGTGGCGGAGGGGGAGGCCTCGGCCGGGGCGGCCCTCGTTCGGGACTCCGGGGTCCTCGTGCATCTGGCGGCCGATGCCGTGGCCGCCGAAGTCCTCCATGATGCCGTAGCCGGCCGTGCGGCACACCGTGCCGATCGCGTGGGCGATGTCGCCGATGCGGTTGCCGACGACGGCCGCGTCGATGCCCGCCGCGAGCGCGCGCTCGGCGGTGTCGATCAGGCGGACGTCGGCGGGGCGCGGCTCGCCGACGATGAAGCTGATCGCCGAGTCGCCGGCCCAGCCGCCCAGCTTGGCGCCGAAGTCGATCGAGACCAGGTCGGCGTCGCGCAGCCGGTAGCCGTCCGGGATGCCGTGCACGATCGCGTCGTTCACGGAGGCGCAGATGACCGCGGGGAACGCGGTGGGCGCGAAGGCGGGGCGGTAGCCGAGGAAGGGGGAACCCGCGCCGGCCGCGCGCAGCACGTCGTGCGCCACCTCGTCCAGTTCCAGCAGGGAAACGCCTACGTCGGCGGCCTCCCGAACGGCCGTGAGGGCGCGGGCCACGACCTGGCCCGCCTCGTACATCGCATCGATAGACGTGTCCGTCTTGAGTTCCACCATGCCAATTACTATACCGGTATTAGAATGACGGCATGGTACGCACCCCTCTCACCCCCGAAGAGCGCGAACGCGGCGAACGGCTCGGCCGGCTGCTCCGTGAGGCCCGCGGTGGCCGGAGCATGACGGATGTGGCGGCGCACGCGGGCATCTCGGCGGAGACCCTCCGCAAGATTGAGACGGGCCGGGCACCGACGCCGGCCTTCTTCACCGTGTCCGCCCTCGCCGAGGCGCTCGGGCTGTCGATGGACGAACTCGTGGTCAGGTGCGCGCCGTTGGCGGCCTGAATCCGAGAGTGTTTACCGCACCTTGACGGGAGACGTGCGTCGGATCCGGCGTGAACCCGGCGGGCTCATAGTCGGGAGGCGTAGGCTCCCAGATCTCTGCGCCCGGCTCGAAAAGCTTCCGTAGCCGCGTCGTAACACAAATGGTGTTTTCTACGGATCGGAGCATTCCGGTCTGGCGGGAGTTGGGGCATGGCTGTGGATCAACTCCCCGGACAGGTGCGGGAGTTCGCGAACTACCTCGACGGACTTCTGGCGCGCCTTGACCAGGGCGGCGGCTGGTGCGGGGTGTTCTGGCAGCGCGATCCCGATGGCATGCAAGCCTGTCTGAGCGGGCGTGAAGTGCCGCCCTGGGACGTGGTGGAGGCGCTGCTGCAGGACCTCGCCGCGGAGTACGGCCACGGTGTCGCGACCCAGGAGAAGGAGCGGGCCCACGCCCTGCACGCCGCCGCGCTCGCCGCGTTCGACGCCCGCCCCGGCAGCCGTGATGCCCTCAGTGACCGGCTCGACGTGATGCTCCGTGAGCAGAAGTACGCGGCCGAACGGCAGTCGGAACTGGGGCGGTTGCTCAACTCCGCCGGCACCCGGGAAGAGGCCGACGCCCTCCGCCTCGACCTCGCCTGGGCCCACGACGACCATGAGCGCGCCACCGCCCGCTGCGCCGAACTCCGTGCCCGCATCGAGCAGTTGGACAACTACGTCCACATCCAGGGCACTCGGGCCATCCACCGCGACCGGCACGGCAACGTGTTCCGGGTCGACGACACGTTCGACGCCCAGAACAACGCCTACGCCCAGAACACCGCCTACGACCAGAACTCCGCCCCGCATCGACTGCCCCGCCAGCGCGACACCGAGCAGATACCCGTCACCGGACCGCAGGGCGGATACGACGGCGCCGGACGCGCCGCGGACCCCGACTACTGGCAGCCGGACACCACGAGCCGCGAGCACGCCGGCTACGAGGGGACGTACGGGGACGGCCAGGCCCCCGACGCGCGGCGCGGCTACGAGGAGTTCGAGCGCGCGAACCCCGACTACGGCAACCCGGAACCGGACCTCACGACGGGTGCGACCGAGACCCCCGACCGGGCCGCCGCCGACCAGGCCCCCGCCCCCAAGCAACGCAAGCGCCGCCGAGGCAGCGCCCGCTTCGCCGGCGTCGACGAGGACGATACAGCCGCCCCGGCACCGGGCCCCGCAGCCGCCGTACCGGAAGCCCCCGCACCCGCACCCGCGCCCGCCGCGCGCCGTACCCCGCGCGGAGCCCGTTTCGCCGGGGCCGCGCGGCCGGTCGAGCGGGCGCAGCCGAAGCGGGAGGCGTTGGACGACGAGGCGCGGCAGGTCACCGTGGAGGCCGTGCAGCGGCTCGTGGGGCTGCGGCGCGAAGGCCGTAGCGGCGAGGCGCACGCGCTGCTCGCCGAGGCCTCGTACTGGCCCGCCGCGCGGTTCCCGCTGCTCGCGGCCGAGCTGCAGCGCGCCGGGCTCGGCGCGGACTGGGCGACACTCCTGTGGGAGGCCGCCTCGCTGCCCGCCGACCGGCTGGTCGGCGCGGCGGACGCGTTGGTCGCGGCGGGCCGCACGGCGGACGGCGAGCAGATCCTGCGGCAGGGCGTGGCCCGCCCCGCCGAGGAGATAGGCGAGGCCGTGCTCGCGCTGGTCGCGGAGGGGCGCCGCCGGGAGATCCGCGCGCTTCTCGACGCCTACGTCCGGGTCCGCACCTCGGAGGAGGCGGCCCGCAGTGTGGCCGCCGACCCGCAGCAGCTGGTTCCGCTGCTGCTGGAGGCCGCCAAGGGCGCCTCCGACGAATGCCACTGGGACCTGGTCCACGCCCTGCGGGTGGCGGGCTTCAGCGCGTGAGCGCTCCGCTGGGTTAGCGGTTGGGTACGTGGTTTTTCGGCCGCGCGTCGGTGGGGGCTGGGCGCGGCCACGCGGCGGAGCCGCATATCGATACAGCCCCGTGCCCCTTACGGGGCGCCGGACCCGGCTACCCGGCGCAGCGGCTCACCCACCGGAGGGTGAAACGCGATCGACTCCGCGGGTTAACGGCGATGGTCTTGGCAAGGCTCCTTCAGAGGCTTACGTTCATCCCTCTACGGCCTTGTCTACGGGCGTAGAGGCTCTGGCGTCCCGTCGAAGGAGCAGCTCATGGCCAACGTCGTACGCGCCGCTCTGGTCCAGGCCACCTGGACCGGCGACACCGAGTCCATGGTGGCGAAACACGAGGAACACGCCCGCGAGGCGGCCCGCCAGGGCGCCCAGATCATCGGGTTCCAGGAGGTGTTCAACGCCCCCTACTTCTGTCAGGTCCAGGAACCCGAGCACTACAGCTGGGCCGAGCCGGTGCCCGACGGGCCGACCGTGCGTCGTATGCAACAGCTCGCGCGCGAGACCGGCATGGTGATCGTCGTCCCGGTCTTCGAGATCGAGCAGGACGGCTTCTACTACAACACCGCGGCCGTGATCGACGCCGACGGCACCTTCCTCGGCAAGTACCGCAAGCACCACATCCCGCAGGTCAAGGGCTTCTGGGAGAAGTACTACTTCAGGCCGGGCAACGCGGGCTGGCCCGTCTTCGACACCGCGGTCGGCAAGGTCGGCGTCTACATCTGCTACGACCGCCACTTCCCCGAGGGCTGGCGCCAACTCGGGCTCAACGGCGCCCAGTTGGTCTACAACCCGTCCGCCACCTCGCGCGGCCTCTCCGCCTACCTCTGGCAGCTGGAGCAACCGGCCGCAGCGGTCGCCAACGAATACTTCATCGCCGCGATCAACCGTGTGGGACAGGAGGAGTACGGGGACAACGACTTTTACGGGACGTCGTACTTCGTCAACCCGCGAGGCCAGTTCGTCGGCGATGTCGCCGGCGACAAGGACGAGGAACTCGTCGTGCGCGACCTGGACTTCGGGTTGATCGAGGAAGTTCGCCAGCAGTGGGCGTTCTACCGCGACCGGCGTCCCGACGCCTACGAAGGGTTGGTGCAGCCGTGACCAAGGACCTGCTGGGACGCCACCGGGACGTACTCCCCGACTGGCTCGCCCTGTACTACCAAGACCCGTTGGAGATCACGCACGGCGAGGGCCGGCACGTCTGGGACGCCGAGGGCAACAAGTACCTCGACTTCTTCGGCGGCATCCTCACCACGATGACCGCGCACGCGCTGCCCGAGGTCACCAAGGCGGTGAGCGAGCAGGCCGGGCGGATCAACCACTCGTCCACGCTCTACCTCAACCGTCCGATGGTCGAACTCGCCGAGCGCGTCGCCCAGTTGTCCGGCATCCCCGACGCCCGCGTCTTCTTCACCACCTCGGGCACCGAGGCCAACGACACCGCCCTGATGCTGGCCACGACGTACCGGCGCAGCAACCAGATCCTGGCCATGCGCAACAGCTACCACGGCCGCTCCTTCAGCACGGTCGGCATCACCGGCAACCGCGGCTGGTCCCCGACCTCGCTGTCCCCGCTCCAGACGCTCTACGTCCACGGGGGTGTTCGGACCCGCGGACCCTACGCCGACCTGAACGACGCCGAGTTCATCGCGGCCTGCGTCGAGGACCTGAAGGATCTGCTCGGTCACGTCCGACCGCCCGCCGCGCTGATCGCCGAACCGGTGCAGGGCGTCGGCGGGTTCACCTCCCCGCCCGACGGTCTCTACGCCGCCTTCCGTGAAGTCCTCGCCGAGCGCGGGGTGTTGTGGATCGCCGACGAGGTGCAGACCGGCTGGGGCCGTACCGGCGACCACTTCTGGGGCTGGCAGGCGCACGCGGAGAACGGGCCGCCGGACATCCTCACCTTCGCCAAGGGCATCGGCAACGGCATGTCCATCGGCGGTGTCGTCGCCCGCGCCGAGATCATGAACTGCCTGGACTCCAACAGCATTTCGACCTTCGGCGGCACCCAGATCACCATGGCGGCGGGCCTCGCCAACCTCACCTATCTGCTGGAGCACGACCTCCAGGGCAACTCCCGGCGCGTCGGTGGTCTCCTCATCGAGCGGCTGCGGGCAGTCGCGGCACAGCATCCCGGCGTACGGGAGGTGCGCGGGCGCGGGCTGATGATCGGCGTCGAGCTGGTGAAGCCCGGCACCGACGAGGCCGACCCGGACACCGCGTCCGCCGTACTCGAAGCGGCCCGCGAGGGCGGCCTGTTGATCGGCAAGGGCGGCGGACACAACACCAGCGCCCTGCGCATCGCCCCACCGTTGTCCCTGACCGTCGCGGAGGCCGAGGAGGGCGCCGCGATCCTCGAACGGGCTCTGAGGAGCACGCAGTAGAGCACGAGCTGAACAAGGGAAGACCGTCATGACCACCTCCTTGGGAACTCCGCGAACCCTGGACGCCCTGGAACCCGCCCTGTCGGTGCGCCAGGTCCTCGGGCTGGAACGGGTCCTCGCCGGGGAACCCGAGGTGGTGGCCGGCGCGAGCCAACTCGACCGGCTCGTGCGGTGGGTGCATGTCGCCGAGGCCGCTGACGTCGGCGTGATGCTCACCGGCGGCGAGATGGTCCTCACGACGGGGGTCCTTCTCGCCGGCGACGAGGCCGCGCAGGCCGAGTACATCCAGTCCCTGCACCGCGCGGAGGCCTCGGCCGTCGTACTCGGCCTGGGGCGGGCCTTTCCCGCCCCGCCGGACGTGATGCGCCGTGCGGCCGAGCGGTGCGGGCTGCCCATGGTGGTGCTCCACCGGCCCTTCCCCTTCGCGGAGTTGACGGAAGAGGTCCAATCCCGGCTGGTACAGCGGAAGTTCGCCGCCGTGAGCCTCTCCGAGGCCGTACGGACCGCGCTCACCGGACTCATCACCGGCGGCGCCCCGCTGCAGAGCCTGCTCGACGAGGTCGCCGCGCACAGCGCCTGCCCCGTCGTCGTCACCAACCTCGCGCACCGCGTCCTCGCCACGGCGGGGGAACGGTCGGCCGTGGACGACGTGCTGCGCGACTGGGAGCGCATCTCCCGGCAGGCCGGCGGCAGCGAGGGCGACGGCTGGATCCGCGCCGAACTGGGCGGACGCGGCGAGCGCTGGGGCCAGATCATGCTCTGCGGCTACCGCGGCGACACCGCCACCGGACGCCTCCTCGCCGACCGCGCCGCCGAGGCCCTCGTCCTGCACCGCATGCTCGGGGGTTCCGCCCACACCTGGGAGGAACAGTCCGCCCAGAGCCTGATGACCGACCTCGCGAGCGGTGTCGTACCGGCCCGCCAACTCCTGCCCCGCGCCCGCGCGGCCGGACTCCCCGTCAACCGGCGCACCTTCGTCCCGATGGTCGTACGCGACGGCGACACGGCCCAGCTCGACCGCGTGCTACGGCTGTTGGGGCTACCCGGACTCGTCGCCGAACTGGCCGACGGAGTTACCGCCGTCCTGCTCAGCCTGCCCCGCGACCAGGACGCGGACGCCCTCGCCGCGCACTTCGCGAGCCGACTGCGCACCGAGTCGGGGGCGTTGAAGGCGGTGGTGGCCGCCGCCGGTCAGCGCACAGTCTGGGACGACGTGCCCGCCGGTCTGCGCGAGGCACAGCACGTCGCCGACGCCGTGGCCGACTCCAGCGACGCCCTCGAACTCCCCGCCGTCGTACGCCTCAAGGACGTTCATCTGCGCGGCCTGATCCGGCTGTTGAGGGACGACCCGCAGGTGCAGTCGTTCGCCGAGCGGGAGTTGGACGGCCTGCTGTGCGCGGCCGACGAGGACCTGCTCGCCGTACTGCGGACGTATCTGGCCACCGGCCGCAACAAGTCGCGCACCGCGCAGCTCCACCACGTCTCGCGGCCCGCGCTGTACCGCCGGCTGGAGGCGATAGAGGGCCGGCTCGGGGTGGATCTCGACGACTTCGAGCAGGCCGCATCGGTGCACATCGCGCTCCTCGCGCACGACGCGCAACAGGGGTGAAACATGGGACTACCTGGGAAAACGGCGGTGAAACATGCGCCCACGACAGGGTGACACCGTGGAACGCCGCGCGCCCGCAGACGTGACACCGTGCAACTCAAACCCGACTTCAGGGCTTCCTAAGCTCCTCGCACACCTAGCGACCGGAGGTCCCGATGAGCACAGTGATTCGTGCCGCTCTCTTCCAGACAGCCTGGACGGGCGACAAGGAGTCCATGATCCAGGTACACGAGCAGGCGGTCCGCGACGCGGCCGCGCAGGGCGCTCAAGTCCTGTGCTTCCAGGAGCTGTTCTACGGACCGTACTTCTGCCAGGTCCAGGACAAGGCGTTCTACGAGTACGCCGAGGCGATCCCGGACGGCCCGATCGTCAAGCGCTTCCAGGCGCTCGCCAAGGAGCACGGCATCGTCCTGGTCCTGCCGATGTACGAGGAGGAGCAGCCGGGCGTCCTCTACAACACGGCGGCCGTGATCGACGCGGACGGCTCCTACCTCGGCAAGTACCGCAAGCACCACATCCCCCAAGTCCCCGGATTCTGGGAGAAGTTCTACTTCCGCCCGGGCAACAGCGGCTGGCCCATCTTCGACACCAAGGTCGGCAAGATCGGCGTCTACATCTGCTACGACCGGCACTTCCCGGAGGGCTGGCGTGCGCTGGGCCTCGCGGGTGCGGAGATCGTCTTCAACCCGTCGGCGACCTCGCGCGGCCTCTCCGCCTACCTGTGGCAGCTGGAGCAGCCTGCTGCTGCCGCCGCCAACGAGTACTTCGTCGGCGCCATCAACCGGGTCGGCGTCGAGGACCTGGGCAACAACGACTTCTACGGCACGACGTACTTCGTCGACCCGGAGGCCCAGTTCGTCGGCGAGGTGGCCAGCGACAAGGAGCCCGAACTGGTCGTCCGGGACTTGGACTTGGCCAAGCTGCGCGAAGTCCGAGACCGCTGGCAGTTCTACCGCGACCGCCGCCCGGACGCGTACGGCCCTCTGACCGCACCGTAACTCGGATAGTTTCCGCGCCCCTCGGAGGGCGAAGCCCTCTTGAGGGGCGCGGGGCAGCGTCCATTGGCGGCTTCGCCGCGGGGCGCGCCCAGCCCCCACAGACCCGCACCAGACCACAATCCAGCGGAGTCAAAACAATGAGCACCCGTACCGTCATCCGCGGCGGCCTAGTCATCACCGCGTCCGACGAACTCCACGCCGACGTCCTGATCGAAGACGGCCGAATCGCCGCCCTGGCAACCTCCGGCACAACCGTCGCCGACGGCTGGACCGCCGAGAAGGTCATCGACGCCACCGGCAAGTACGTCATCCCGGGCGGTGTGGACGCCCACACCCACATGGAGATGCCGTTCGGCGGAACGAAGGCGGCCGACACGTTCGAGACCGGCACCCGGGCCGCCGCCTGGGGCGGTACGACGACCATCGTCGACTTCGCCATCCAGAGCGTCGGCGGAGCCCTCCGCGAGGGCCTCGACGCCTGGCACGCCAAGGCCGAGGGCAACTGCGCCATCGACTACGGCTTCCACATGATCGTCTCCGACGTCAACGAGGACACCCTCAAGGAGATGGACCTGCTGGTGCAGGAGGGTGTCACCTCCTTCAAGCAGTTCATGGCCTACCCGGGCGTCTTCTACAGCGACGACGGCCAGATCCTGCGCGCCATGCAACGCGCCGCCGACAACGGCGGGTTGATCATGATGCACGCCGAGAACGGCATCGCGATCGACGTCCTCGTCGAGCAGGCGCTGGCCCGCGGCGAGCGGGACCCCCGCTACCACGGCGAGGTCCGCAAGGCCCTCCTCGAAGCCGAGGCCACCCACCGCGCCATCAAGCTGGCGCAGGTCGCCGGAGCACCCCTCTACGTCGTGCACGTCTCCGCGATGGAAGCGGTCGCCGAGCTGGCCAAGGCGCGCGACGAAGGGCTCCCCGTCTTCGGCGAGACCTGTCCGCAGTACCTGTTCCTGTCGACGGACAACCTCGCCGAGCCCGACTTCGAGGGCGCGAAGTACGTGTGCAGCACGCCGCTCCGGCCGAAGGAGCACCAGGCCAAGCTGTGGCAGGGCCTGCGCACCAACGACCTTCAGGTGGTCTCCACCGACCACTGCCCCTTCTGCTTCGTGGGCCAGAAGGAACTGGGACGCGGGGACTTCTCGAAGATCCCCAACGGCATGCCGGGCGTCGAGAACCGCATGGACCTGCTCCACCAGGGCGTCGTCGACGGACACATCAGCCGCCGCCGCTGGATCGAGATCGCCTGCGCCTCCCCGGCGCGGATGTTCGGCCTCTACCCGAAGAAGGGCACCATCGCCCCGGGCGCCGACGCCGACGTCGTCATCTACGACCCGCACGCCGAGCAGATCGTCTCCGCCGAGACGCACCACATGAACGTCGACTACTCGGCGTACGAGGGCAAGCGCCTCACCGGCCGCGTCGAGACCGTCCTCTCGCGCGGCGAACTCGTCATCACCGAGCGGGAGTACACCGGGCACGCGGGCCACGGCGTCTACACCCCGCGCTCCACCAGTCAGTACCTCAACTAGGAGTGGCGCACATGGACTTCGGACTCGTCCTGCAGACCGACCCGCCGGCCTCGCGGGTCATCAGCCTGATGAAGCGCGCCGAGCGCAACGGCTTCACCTACGGCTGGACCTTCGACTCCGCCGTGCTGTGGCAGGAGCCGTTCGTGATCTACAGCCAGATCCTGGCCAACACCACGAAGTTGACGGTCGGCCCGATGGTCACCAACCCGGGCACCCGCACCTGGGAGGTCACCGCCTCCACCTTCGCCACCCTGAACGACATGTTCGGCAACCGCACGGTCTGCGGCATCGGCCGCGGCGACTCCGCGATGCGTGTGGCGGGCCGAACTCCCAACACCCTGGCCCGGATCAGCGAGGCCATGAAGGTCATCAGGGCGCTCGGCTCCGGCCAGGAGGCGGACCTCGGCGGCACGGTCATCAAGTTCCCCTGGGCCAAGGAGGACGCCCAACTCCCGGTCTGGATGGCCGCGTACGGCCCCAAGGCGTTGAAGATGACCGGCGAGGAGGCCGACGGCTTCATCCTCCAGCTCTCGGACCTCTACCTCACCGAGTACATGGTGAAGGCGGTCAAGGACGCGGCCGTCGCCGCCGGGCGCGACCCGTCCGAGGTCAAGATCTGCGTCGCCGCCCCGGCTTACGTCACCGAGGACGACTCGCCCGAGGCGCTCGCCCACGCGCGCGACCAGTGCCGCTGGTTCGGCGGCATGGTCGGCAACCACGTCGCCGACCTCGTCTCCAAGTACGGCGAACACTCC
The DNA here is from genome assembly GCF_000367365.1 of Streptomyces prunicolor NBRC 13075. Lineage (GTDB taxonomy): Bacteria > Actinomycetota > Actinomycetes > Streptomycetales > Streptomycetaceae > Streptomyces > Streptomyces prunicolor. The sequence continues at coordinate 196,829 of NZ_BARF01000085.1, forward strand.
GCCGCCGTACCCGAGGAACTCACGGACTACATCAAGGCCCGTGAGGGGTACGACTATTCGCATCACGGTCGCTCCGACAACCCCGACACGGCCTTCGTGCCCGACGAGATCGTCGACCGGTTCTGCATCATCGGATCGGCCGAGAAGCAGATCGAAAAGCTCAACGCCTTGAAGGAGTTGGGCGTCGACCAGTTCGCCGTCTACGACATGCACGACGCGCAGGAGGCCACGATCGACGCCTACGGGTCGAAGGTGATCCCGGCCGTCAACGGCTGACGCACACCCGCACCACCGCTCAACTCCCCGTCCCCCCACTCCAGTTCTCCCCCTCCCCGCCGTCCCGGGGAGGGGGGCCGGAGCCCCGCACGGCCTCTCCGGACCCACCTCATCGATTGGCCTGCCCATGACCGACATAGCTCCCACGGCCGTACCCCCGACCGCTCAAGTCACCCTCGCCGACGGGCGGGTGGAGATCGCCCCGGGGTCCCCGCTGCCCAGCGGGCCGTACGCCAACGACGACCTGCTGCCGGTTCCCGTCGAGAAGCGCACCTGGACCACGTACAACTTCTCCGCGCTGTGGGTCGGCATGGCCCACAACACGGCTTCCTGGACGCTTGCTTCAGGTCTCATCGCCGTCGGCATGGACTGGAAGCAGGCGGTGTTCACCATCGCCCTGGCCAACCTGATCGTGCTCGTGCCGATGCTGCTCACCGGGCACGCGGGACCGAAGTACGGCATCCCCTTCCCGGTCTTCGCGCGTGCCTCGTTCGGTGTGCGCGGCGCCAACCTCCCCGCTGTCGTGCGGGCGTTGGTGGCCTGCGGCTGGTTCGGCATCCAGACCTGGATCGGCGGTGAGGCGATCTTCTTCCTCGCCGGCAAACTGATCGGGGACAGTTGGGCCAACGCTTCACACATCGGCGGGTACGCCTGGACGATGTGGCTGTCGTTCGCGCTGTTCTGGGTGCTCCAAGTGGCCATCATCTACCGGGGTATGGAGACGATCCGCCGCTTCGAGAACTGGGCGGCGCCCTTCGTGCTCGTCGGCGCGTTCGTGATGCTGTGGTGGATGAGCGACAAGGCCGGCGGCTTCGGCCCGCTCTTCGACCAGCCCTCGAAGCTCGGTTGGGGCGGTAGCTTCTGGAAGCTGTTCTGGCCCTCGCTCATGGGCATGATCGGCTTCTGGTCCACGCTGTCCCTGAACATCCCGGACTTCACCCGCTACGGCAAGAGCCAGAAGGCCCAGACATGGGGCCAGGCGCTCGGCCTGCCGACCACGATGACCCTGTTCGCGTTCCTGTCGGTGATGGTCACCTCCGGCTCGCAGGCGGTCTACGGCACGGCGATCTGGGACCCGGTGCAGCTCGCGGCGAAGACGGACAACGTCGTGGGCCTGCTGTACGCGTTGGTGACCGTGCTGGTGGCGACCCTGTCCGTGAACATCGCGGCCAACCTGGTCTCGCCCGCCTTCGACTTCTCCAACATCGCGCCCCGGAAGATCAGTTTCCGCACCGGCGCCCTCGTGACCAGCGTCCTCGGTGTGCTGATCTTCCCGTGGAAGCTGTACTCCGACCCGCAGGGCTACATCTTCACCTGGCTCGGTCTGGTCGGCGGTCTGCTCGGCACGGTCGCCGGCATCCTCATCGCCGACTACTGGATCCTGCGCCGCGGCAAGCTCGACCTCGCCGACCTGTACCGCAAGGGCGGCCGCTACTGGTACGACGGCGGCTGGAACTGGCGGGCCGTCGTCGCCTTCGTGGTGGGTGGCGTACTCGCCGTGGGCGGCGCCGACTTCCACCCGCTGATCGACGGCCGGCCCATCCCGGCCCTGTCCTCGCTCGCCGACTACGGCTGGGCCGTGGGCCTGGGCACGTCGATGGTGCTCTACGTCGCGTTCACGCTGCTGACCGGAAAGAAGCCGACGCCCGTCGAGGCGTAGGACCTGTTGGTGGGGCGGTAGGGCTAGCTGGCCTTGCCGCCCTCCAGCGCGGTCACCGCCTCCTTGGCGGCCTTGATCGCACCCTTGTTGATGACGTCCGTACTCGGCGCCTTCTTGTTCTCGAAGTCGCTGCCGTTGTACGTGATGGTCACCAGCGCGTTGCCCGCGCGGACGACGACCGTGCCCTCACGGGTCTGCTGCTTGTCCTCTGTGGTGAGGTTCACGATGGAGTAGGCCTGGTCGCCGAGCCCGGGAACGGCCCCGCCGCCGCTCTTCTCCGTAGTCGTCTCGGTGTACGACTTCTGTGCCGCCTTGTCCGAATCCGTGATCTCGTACGACACGTCGAGCCAGCGGTAGTCGTACCCCTTGAGCGCGTTCCACGAGCAGGTGCGGCGCACCTTCGTGTCCGTCGACGGGATCTCCTTGCCGGCCGTCTTCGCGCCCGGCACGAGCGACTTGATCGTCGCCGCCGCCACACTTCCGCACGGGGCGGGGGAGGTGGCGTACGCCTTGGCCACGGGCGCCGTCGACGGGGCCGAGATCCCGGACGAGGCGGCGGCGTCGGGCGTCGACTTGTGGTCGGCGGTCGTCGTCGCGGCGAACGGTCCGGACGTCAGGGCCCAGCCCATCGCGGCGAGCACGACGACCGGCGACAGACGCGCGGTGAGAGCGAGCGGCAGAGGAAGAGAACGCAAGTCGCACTTCTCGTGGGGGATGGTGCGGAGCGGGTCCGCACTGCGGACGGGGACGCCAGTGTCACATGACAGCCTGTGAGGCGAAAGCATGAACTCGCTCCGTGCCTGTGCGGTGACAGTGCCTCACTGTCGACGGGCCGTGTGTCCCCAAATGTCCGCCCCTTGTCCGCACCTCACGCCCGCGCGGCACGCACCCGCATCGTCGTCTCGATCCGTTCGACGGCCGCGAGCGCCCCGTACGCGATCAGCCGCACCAGACCCGCATCGCCGTGTCCCGGCCGTCGCCAGGCGGCGACATCCTCCTCCGTGATCCGGTACGGGGCGAGCGCGGCCAGCACCGCCAGACGCGCGGCGGGCCGCTCCCGCCGGTTCGGAAAGCCGCGCAGGACGACCGGCGGATGCGACCCGTCCCAGGCCCACAGCGTCTCCCGTACGAGCGTCCGGTCGTCGGCGTCGAGCAGCTCGGCGCCCGCGAGCGCGACCGTGCGCAGCGCGTCGTAGGCCGGGCCCACCGGCGTTCCTGCCGCCCACTCCGGGCCGGGTCCTGGGTCGTCGAGCAGGGGAAGTGCCGCTCCCGGTACGGCAGTTCGGCGCACGGTGCGGGCGACGCTGCGGCCCGCCAGGCTCCGTACGGCCCGGAACCGCTGGGCGTTGCCCGGCAGGAGCTGTTCGGTCAGCAGGGCCGACACGACGCGGTTGATGAAGTGGAAGGCGAGGGCGGTGCCCAGGTAGGCGGGCGCCTGCTCGCGCGGGAACGGGTACGGCGTGAGGTGCGCACCCGGGACACGCGTCCGGCGGCCCCAGTCGAGCACGCGCGCGTGCTCCGCGTTCTCCGGTGTGCCGCCCCGGGCCAGGTGCTCGGCGAGGGCGTGGTCGCCGGTGGCGTGCAGCAGGACGGTGTGCGCGTCCGCGCAGAACGGGCACTTGTTGGCGAGCGAGACACCGAGCGCGGCCAGCTCCTTGCCGGTGCGGCTGCCGTCGCCCGCGATCAGCGACTCCCGCATCAACGCCCAGGCGGGCGCGAGGAGTTCGGGCGCGGAGGACAGGACCACGAAGGTCGGGGGCCGTTCGATCCCGAAATCGACGGCGATCTGCTCGAAGACCTCGGCGGTGCGGCCGGTGGCGGACTTCGGCGACGGCGGCCGAGTGTGCCGGAAGGGTGTGGGCATGGCAGCAGCGTGCGCGGCGGGGGCGGGTCGGGTCGTCGTACGGGCGAAGGCAGTTGGGGCTACGACGAGGAGGTCCGGGGCGGCGCGCACTACTACGGGGGGAGTAGTCCAGGAGTTGTCCACAGGGCTGACGCCCGTGTCGGCGCGGCGGTCTAGTGTGCGGACATGAGCGGGTATCCGGTCGATGTGACCCCACGCAGACGGCTCGTCGACGCGTCCCTCGCGGTCGTGATCGGTGGCCTCGTCGTGACCGTCGCCGCCTTCGACGCGGACACGACCGCCGTCGACTTCGTGCTCGCCGCCCTCGCCTCGGCGGCCCTGGCGTTCTACCAGACGGCTCCGAGAGCGGTCCTCGCCGTGGCCACGGTGGCGGAGGCGGCCTACGTCCTGCACGCCCATCCGGGGCCGGTCGCCGGTCTGCCCGTCCTCGCCGCGATGCACACGGCGGCTCGCGCGGGACACCGCGGTTGGGCGGCCGGGGCGGGCGCGTTGTTCCTGGCGGCGTACTTCGCAACAGGGCCGACGACCCAGCAGGTGCTGGAGCGGACCGCGCTCATCGCCGGCTGGTTCCTGTGCGCGGTGGTCACCGGCCTCGCCGACCGCAACTGGCAGGCGTATCTCCGCCAGACCGAACAGCGCGCCCTGGAGGCCGAACGCACTCGCGAGGAGGCAGCGTTGCGCCGCGCGGGTGAGGAACGCCTGCGTATCGCCCGGGAGTTGCACGACTCCCTCACCCACAGCATCTCGATCGTCAAGCTCCAGGCCGGAGTTGCCGTCCATCTCGCCCGCAAGCGCGGCGAGGAGGTGCCGCCCGCGCTGCTCGCCATCCAGGAGGCGGGCGGCGAGGCGATGCGCGAACTCCGGGCCACCCTGGAGATCCTGCGCACCACCGAGGAGCCCACCGGCACCCCCGCGCTGCTCGTCGAGCGGGCCTGTGCGGCGGGCCTCGCCGTCGAACTCGCGGTGACCGGCGAGGAACGTCCGCTCGCCGCGACGGTCGACCGCGCGGTGTACCGCATCGTCCAAGAGGCCCTCACCAACGCGGCCCGGCATGCCGGCCCGGCAAAGGTCAACGTCCAACTCGACTACGGGGACGAGGACTTGACGATACGGGTGGAGGACGACGGAGCGGCCGACCCCGACTGCCCGCCGAAGCCGGGCATCGGCCTCACCGGCATGCGCGAGCGCGTCGCGGCCCTCGGCGGCACGCTGCACACCGCCCCGCGCGCGGAGGGCGGCTTCTCGGTACGGGCCGAACTGCCGCTGGGGGAAGCGGGATGATCCGGGTCGCGGTCGTCGACGACCAGGCGCTGATGCGCGCGGGCTTCCGCGCCCTCCTGGACGCCGAGGAGGGCATCGAGGTCGTCGGCGAGGCGGCCAACGGCGAACAGGGCGTGGCCCTCGTCCGCGCGCAGCTCCCCGACATCGCGCTGATCGACGTACAGATGCCGGTGATGACGGGCATCGAGGCGACCCGCCGGATCGCAGCGGACCCCGACCTCTCCGCCGTCCGCGTCGTCATCCTCACCAACTACGGCCTGGACGAATACGTCTTCGAGGCGCTGCGCGCGGGCGCCAGCGGCTTCCTCCTCAAGGACACCGACCCGGCGGACCTGCTCCAGGCGATCGAGATCGTCGCGGGCGGCGAGGCCCTCCTCTCCCCGGCGATCACCCGCACCCTCATCGGCGAGTTCGTCTCCCGCCCTCCGGACCGCTCCACTCCCTCCGGCCTGGAACACCTCACCCGCCGCGAACGCGAGGTCACCGCGCTCGCCGCGCGCGGTCTCACCAACGAGGAGATCGCCGCCCACATGGTGATCAGCCCGTTCACGGCGAAGACTCACATCAGCCGGGCGATGACGAAACTCGGGGCACGCGATCGGGCCCAACTCGTCGTGTTCGCCTACGAGTCGGGGCTGGTGACGGCCCGCGCGCCGGAATCCCGTTGCGAGCCGGACCCGCCGGATCGCAACCTTGGGCGATGACCGAGACCACACGCGCGCAAGACCCCGCCGTCGGTGTTCGCGAGGAGATCCTCGCCTACTACGCCCAGGGCAAGGAGGACGGCCGCCTCAGACAGGGTTCGGAGCGGCTGGAGTTCTGGCGCACCCAGGACGTGCTGCGGCGCCTGCTGCCGACGGCTCCCGCGAAGCTGCTGGACGTCGGCGGAGGCAGCGGCATCCACGCCGAGTGGCTCGCGCGGGACGGCCACGAGGTTCAACTCGTCGACCCCGTACCGCTGCACGTGGAACAGGCGGGCCGACTGCCCGGGGTCGACGCCCGGGCCGGGGACGCCAGGGAACTGCCCGCCGAAGACGCCTCGTACGACGTGGTGTTGCTGCTCGGTCCGCTGTACCACCTGCCCGAACGGGCGGACCGGGTACGGGCGTTGAGCGAGGCGCGGCGGGTGGTGCGGCCGGGCGGTCTGGTGGTCGCGGCGACGATCAACCGGTTCGCGGGCCTGCACGACCTGCTCAAGCACGAGCTGTACTTCACCGCCCCGCACCGCGCGCGGGTCGACCGGGAGACGGAGGAGGGACGCCACGACTACCAGGACGGCGGCCTCTTCACGACCGCCTACTTCGCCCAACCCCACGAAGCCCCCGAGGAGTTCACGGACGCGGAACTCACCGTCGAGGGCCAGTACGGCCTCGAAGGCGCCGCCTGGCTGATGGGCGGCATCGAGGACTGGCTGGACGACCCCGACCGCCGCGAGGCCGTCCTGGCGGCCACCCGCCGGATCGAGTCGGAGTCCACGCTGCTCGGCACCAGCGGGCATCTGCTCACCGCGGGCAGGCGCCGGACCTAGCCACGCACACCGCGCTGCGTACGATCATCGGGCCGCCCGTCGCGCAGTGAGGAGTTCCCCTGTGTTCACGACCCGACCCACGCTCCAGGGCACCTTCGGCATGGAGGCCCCGTCGGTGGGGCTCTGACCTGCGGACTTAGAGCTCATTGAGTCTCTGACCTGCGGGAACGTGTCTTTCGGTGTCTTTCACAGGGGTGCAGGTTTGTGCCGCGCAAACTCCCCAGAGCCTCCCCGAGCGACAAGAAACTCCCCAGCCGCTCCCCAGGGGGGCGGCTGGGGAGGATCCGACACAGTGCTGCCTGCCTGCGATTATGGGCTGCGCGGGGACGTTTTCAGGGTGGGCTCCACGATGACTGCAGTCCCCTGATGGACATCCTGCCGTGGTTTCGTGACTCCCCAGGGCAGCAGAGTGAGCGAGGGATCGTTTCGGCAGAGTATGTCCCGGCATGGCGAGCAAGACGGTCGAGGCTGTGCTGTTTCCCGGGATCGATGTGGAGTGGCCATGCTCGGCATCGCCCGACTGCACAACATGGCCCTCACCAGATAACTCAGGCCCCATACGGGACAACCTTTAGCCTCGCGCTTTCATGAAGCCTGGTGTCCGACGGGTGGTCAGACAAACGAAAAGTGCCTCTGACCAGCAAGAATGAGGATTGTCGAGGTCCTTGTTCCTGCCACCGTCGGAGGCACTTTCCAGGTGAAGAAGCGTATCGGGTCCTACCCACGTGTCCGCGTCGAGGGTGGTGGCCGGGCCGTGGTCTCGCAGGCCGGGGCGGTGCTGCTTGTCGACACGGTCCGCAAGGCCGGGCTGGATCAGGCGATATCGGCGGCGCTGTCACCATGGCGCAAGCCCCGTGCGGTGCACGACCCGGGCAAAGTCATGCTGGATGTGGCACTCGCGGTCGCACTCGGCGGGGACTGCCTCTCGGACGTGGGCATGCTGCGGGCCGAGCCGGACGTGTTCGGCCCGGTGGCCTCCGATCCCACCGTCTCCCGCCTCATCGACGCCCTCGCCTCAGCCGGGCCGAAGACCCTGACGGCGATCCGCACCGCACGGGCCCATGTCCGCGAACACGTCTGGAAGTTGGCCGGACAAGCAGGACCGGACGCCGGCGGAGAGGTGATCGTCGACATCGACGGGGTTCTCGTGCTGGCGCACTCCGAGAAACAGGACGCCGCCGCGACCTGGAAGAAGACGTTCGGACACCATCCGCTGATGGCCTTCGTCGACCACGGCCGAGGTGGCAGCGGGGAGCCGGCCGCGGGCCTGCTGCGGCCCGGCAACGCGGGCAGCAACACCGCCGCCGACCACATCACCACCGCCCAACTCGCCCTGGCCCAGCTGCCGAAGAAGTACCGGCGCGGACGCCAGACGCTGATCCGGACCGATGCCGGCGGCGGCACCCACGAGTTCGTGGCCTGGCTGGCCAGGCGAGGCCGGTGGCTGTCGTACTCGGTCGGCATGACCATCACCGAGCCGATCCACCACGCCGTCCTGAAGGTTCCCGACTCGGCCTGGACAGCGGCCACCGAACCCGACGGAGAGATCCGTGACGGCGCCTGGGTCGCCGAGCTTGACGGCGACGTACTCAAGGGCTGGCCGAAGGGGATGCGGCTGATCGTCCGCAAAGAACGCCCGCACCCCGGCGCCCAGTTGCGCTTCACGGACGCCGACGGACTGCGGCTGACCTGCTTCGCCACCAACACCACCGGCACGGCGATCGCCGCCCTCGAACTCCGACACCGCCAGCGGGCGAGAGCCGAGGACCGCATTCGAGGAGCCCGTGCCACCGGCCTGCGCAACCTGCCCCTCCACGACACTGCGCAGAACCAGATCTGGCTGGAGATCGTCCAGCTCGCCCTGGACCTGCTCGCCTGGATGCCGATGCTCGCCCTGACCGGCCGGGCCCGGCTCTGGGAGCCCCGCCGCCTGCGGATCCGTCTATTCTCCGCCGCCGCCCAGCTCGTCACCACAGCCCGCCGCCAACACCTGAAATTCGCGACGCACTGGCCCTGGACCGACGTGATCACCGACGCGATCGAACGACTGCAGTCCCTCCCGAACCCCAGCTGACCAGCGGCGACAACCCACCCCTACGACCAGAACCCACACACCGGAACCGTGGAACCCGGCGCCTACCCGACGCGACAGCCGGGTCACTGGCCTGCCCGCACCCCACCCAACAAGCCGAAACGGCCCACCAGATGAACCGGCAAGCCGTCACGAAAGATCAAGGCTAACTTGATCTTTAACCAGTGCGGCGTGGTCGTGGGGTGGTCGACTTCTTCGTTCGTTGTTTCGCGGGTTGTGTTTTGCGGGGTGTGTGGACGTCGTAGCGGGGTGTGGGCCGGGTGTTCTTTCGGCCTGGGGGTCGTCCGGGGCCGGGGCGGGTGGGTTTCGGTGCTTGGGCCGGGCAGCTGGCCTTTGGGCGGATGTGCCGGAAGTCGCGGCGGACTCGGGCGGGGGTGAGCCTGTCCGGCGGAGTTGGTCTTTCCCAGGGGCGACGCCGGTCGGCCGCCAGCGGGCGGGCGAGCCGCAGTTGGGTGTAGGCGGCGAGGATCAGCCAGGTCCATCGGTCGGCTGCTTCGGGGGTGCGGATCTTCGGGGAGGTCCAGCCGAGGGTCTGTTTGAAGAGGCGGAAGGTGTGCTCGATGTCGAAGCGTCTCAGGTATGCCTGCCAGAGGCGGTCGGCGTCTGCCGGGGTGGCGTCGGTGCCTGACCACCACAGCCAGACCGGCTTCGGTGTTGCTCCGCTGGGCAGGTGGTCGATGTCCAGGCGGATGACTGTCCCTTCGACGATGGGGAGGGTGCCGTCGGCCGCGGCCCAGGAGGAGCGGTGGGTCAGTTTGGGGTGCAGGCGGTTCCAGGAGCGGGCGGTGGCGGTGCCGTAGAGGCGGGTGTCGGTGACAGTTTCGGTGTCCGGGGTGCCCCAGGTGTCGGGCTGTCCGAAGACGAACTCGCCGCCGTGCCGGGGCGGCCGGCCCTGGGTGTGCGGCAGCCGGGGTGGGACAGCCCTGCGCAGCACGCGGTCCGAGCGCATCCTGGCCAGCACCTGGACCGGCAGGTCCCTCAGGAGGAAGCCGAGGCGGGGTGCGTCGTATCCGGCGTCCGCAACGATGAGGATGTCGGGATCACCGGTCTGCCACTGCCCCGCTGCGATCAGCCGCTGGAGCAGATCGCGCAGTTGGCGGGAGGTGACGGTGGCGGTGTCGTCGCCGGGCGACAGACGCAGTGCGTCCAACGGTGCGGTCCACGAACTGCGGCCCGGCTCGAGCGCGCAGATGATCGAGTAGGGCCAGCCGGGGACGGGGATGTGCTGGTCCTTGCCCCGGCCGTAGGTGTGGCACAGGATCCGCTGCGGTGAGGTGTGGGCGTCGGGCCGCAGCCAGCAGGTGACGTCGATGGCCAGGACCAGCCGGCCGTCGGCAGCCCGTGGCAGTGGCACTTCGGCCAGTGCCCGCCGTAGCCGGCCGGCGTCGATGCGTCCACGGGCCACAGCCGCGTAGAGCCCTCCGTGGCCGCGGCGGTGTTCACCCACGAGCGACAGCTCGGCCAGTGACCTCACCGGCCCGTCGCCGCACAGAACGGCATCAGCCAGCTCGAACAGCGCGTCCGAACGGGCGGTCAGGCAGGAGTAGAACTCGCCCCGGAAGCATGACAGTTGCGCCAACGGCTCTCGCCGGGCGTCGTGCTGCAGCAGACTCATCCTCACGGCCTTCGTGCTGAATGTGTGTGTTCCTTGGTCGGAGCACATGTTCAGCCGAAGGCCGCCTCCGTGTATGGCAGTTACCGAACCGGGTGATCAAGTTCGACGAACCATTCGACGCCGGACGTTAAAGATCAAGCTA
>NZ_BARF01000084.1 GCF_000367365.1 Streptomyces prunicolor NBRC 13075
ATACAGCCCCGCGCCCCTTTGGGGCGCTCAGCGCGCCCCACTCACACCACCCCCGCTCACCCGCCGGAGGCCAACGCCCCCCGTTGCGGCCTGATCCCCTCCGGCACCGCACGCGCGCGTGCAGGCGTCCCTGTCCAGCAAGTCCCCCGGCGGGCCAGCAACCGGCCCAGCCACAGTTCCAGGGACACCAGGTCCGCGAGGCCGTCCAACGGCAACGGCTCCCCCTGGGCCGCCGCGCGCAGCGCCTTGCGGACCACGCGCGCCTCCACCAGACCCGCCTGCGCGAGCAGCGGCGTGGCGAACAGGTCCATCAAGGGGTCCGCGGCGACCCGTAGGCCCTTGCGGGCCGCGGCTGCCGCCGAGGCGTGGGAGGGGGCGCCCCAGCCGGGCGGGAGGTCGCCTACGCCTGCGCCCTCCAGGACCGTGCGGAGGATGGCCGCGCGGGCGCCCGGCTGGACCCGTAGCGCCTCGGGGAGGGAGCGGCAGGCGCGGACCACCTGGTTGTCGAGGAAGGGGGTGTGCAGGCGCTGGGAGCGGATCTCGGCGGCTTGCTCCAGGACGCGGAGGTCGTTGGCGTGGCGGGCCAGGGCCGCTCGCGCGCGGAAGTCGCCGGGGCGCTGGCCGGGGCCGCTGCCCTGGCGGCTGGGGGCGCTCTGCAGGCGAACCGATACTTCAGCCAGTGCCTCGCCGGTCAGCCAGCGCGCGGCGGGGCCGGGTCTGGCCCAGGTGAGGGCGGCGAGGGAGGCACCGACGGCGCCTCCGGGCTCGTCGAAGCGCTGGTTCATCAACCGGTCGGCGAGGACTTCGAGCCCCGCGCCGTAGGGCGTACGGGCGAGACGGCGGGCCGCGCCGTAGACGCGCCCCGGGACCATCACCGAACCGTCCGCCTTCGCCAACGCGGCCACCGGGCGCACCAGATGGCGCCGTTTGCGGTCCATCAGGAGGTCGGCGAGGCGGGCCGGGTGGGCGTCCAGGACCTGGCGGGCGCCGTAGCCGGTGAAGTGGTCGGCGCTGCCCGCGGCGAGGCGGGCGCGGTGGCGGGCGGCGGTGATCAGGGAGGGGCCGGGTTCGTCGGTGAGGGGGCCGTCGAGTTCGGCGTACGGCAGGACGTCCTCGTTGCCGGTGACCACTACGTGGTGCAGACGCGGGTTGGCCGCGAGGGTGCCCGCGCGCTCCACCTCGGACTCGCGCCCGGGGACGGCGAGATCGTTGAACGTGACGGCCAGGAGGCGCTCACCCGCGCCGGTGCCGTGCCCGAGGACCGTGCCCGGTGCTCCCGGCAGGCCTGCGGCGAGCAGGGCCAGCGTCCCGGAGGCGGGTCCCCCGGAGAGGTCGGCCCCGATCCCGGGAACGGGCATCCCGCGCGCGGCACGCCGTTCTGCGGGCCCCATGCCGGGGACGGGCCCCGGGTCTATGTCGGGCACGTGGCGGGGAGCGGAGAGACGCGCACGCACGGCGTCGACGAGCGCGTCCCGTACGGCGTCCACCGCGCTGTCGGGGTCGACGGCCGCCGCCGCGACGGCGAGGGAGGCCACCGGCTCGTACCCGGCGATCTCACGCGCCCCGGCGCGCAGCACCAGCGCATGCCCCGGCGGAATGCGCCGTACCCCGTCGTACGGCGTCGAGTCGTGCAGCGCGGCGGGGACGTCCGGGGCGGCGAGGAGCGCGGCGAGGTGCCCGAAGTCGAGGTTGGCCTCGATGAGGTCGGCGAGCGGGAGCGCGGCCGTGGAGTAGGCCGTACCGCCGGCCCAGGGGGTGTAGAACACCGGCTTGGCGCCCGCGAGATCACCGCAGACCATGGTGCGGCGGCCGACCTTGACGACCGCCGTGTAACTGCCGGACCAGGCCGTCAGATGCCTAAGTGCCCCTCCGCGCGCGGAGAACAGGCTCAGGCGCAGCTCCTCGTCGGAGGCGCCGCACGTACCGAGGACCGCGATCCGGGTCTCGGCGTCGACCTTCACGACGCGCACCTCGTCGGGCCGCCAGTCGCCGACCGCCCAGAGCGGATCCGGGTCGCCCCACAGGAGTTGGGACCCCACCGGGTGCACCGTCTCACCGTCGAGTCCCGTCGCCCCCGCGGAACCGATCGCGGCGGCTCCAGCGGCGGTACTGCTCCATCCCACCAACCACCGCATCGACGCCTCCACAGGCTGTGGACAACCAGTGCACCGCACGAACTGGGCACCATGCTGCCATGAAGGACGCCTTCCGGAGGGCCGGAGAAGCCGCTTGAGATCGCGTGAAGACGCCCTGGACGAGGGACAACCGGACAACCATGACCCTACGTCCGCGACGCGAATGCGCCCCCGATACGCTCCCCCAAAACACCTAACGCGCCCTCAACTCCCGTGGTAGGAGCGGTATTCGACGCCGAGAGGCGGGGGCGATTTTCGGCCAAATCGGCTTTACGGGCACAGGCTCGCGCACGCTCCGTACATGCTGTGCGCACCGCTTCGCACCGCGCACAGTCCGGGAGGCGGAGTACGCCTCCCGGACCGGTCCGCCGCCCGCGGGGATGTAGGCGGCGGTGTCCCCCAGCCCACTGGATCCAGTACAGCGGGCCGACCCACGCACTATCTATCGAAGCGCTCCCGCGATGGCCGGAGAAGAGCGCACACACGGGCGCACGGCCACACGACGGGGGCACGTCGCAACCCTGCGTGCAAACCCCGCACTCGCGTACGGACCACAATCCCGCCAACCGGAACAATGCCCCTTAACGCTTGGGATGCGGCGAACTACGCTGGGTTTACGAATGCCGGGTGGTTATGCCAGCACGGCAGCCGTCTGTGTCGAGGGGTGGCGCATGTCCAGGGAGCAACGCGGGCCGAACGAAAAACTCGGCACCGTTCTCGCCCTCGCGGGAATCAGCAACGCAGGACTCGCGCGTCGCGTCAACGATCTTGGCGCTCAACGCGGGTTGACACTTCGCTACGACAAGACGTCGGTGGCGCGCTGGGTGTCGAAGGGAATGGTGCCCCAGGGCGCCGCCCCGCACCTCATCGCGGCCGCCATCGGCCAGAAGCTCGGCCGCCCGGTGCCGCTCCACGAGATCGGCCTGGCGGACGCGGATCCCGCACCGGAGGTGGGCCTCGCCTTCCCCAGGGACGTCGGCCAAGCCGTGCGTTCCGCAACGGAGTTGTACCGGCTCGACCTCGCCGGCCGCCGGGCCGGCTCCGGCGGCATCTGGCAGTCCCTCGCGGGCTCGTTCGCAGTCAGCGCATACGCAACGCCCGCCTCACGCTGGCTGATAACCCCGGCCGACAGTTCGGTGGCCCGGGAGGCGAACTCCGCGGAGAGCTCCGGGACACCGCTCAAAGTCGGCCACAGCGATGTGCAGAAGCTGCGGGAGGCCGCGGAGGACGCGAGGCGCTGGGACTCCAAGTACGGGGGCGGCGACTGGCGTTCGTCGATGGTGCCCGAGTGTCTCCGGGTGGAGGCGGCACCACTGCTGCTCGGCTCGTACTCCGACGAGGTCGGCAGAGCGCTGTTCGGCGCGAGTGCCGAACTCACCCGGCTCGCCGGGTGGATGGCCTTCGACACCGGGCAACAGGAGGCGGCGCAGCGGTACTACATCCAGGCGTTGCGCCTCGCCCGCGCGGCGGCGGATGTGCCGTTGGGGGGCTATGTTCTCGCCTCGATGTCGTTGCAGGCGACCTATCGGGGCTTCGGTGACGAAGGTGTCGACCTCGCGCAGGCGGCCCTGGAGCGCAATCGGGGGCTTGCTACGGCCCGGACGATGAGCTTCTTCCGGCTTGTCGAGGCGCGGTCCCATGCGAAGGCGGGGGACGCGCAGGCGGCCGGGGCGGCGCTGAAGGCTGCCGAGGGGTGGCTTGAGCGGTCCCGGGAGGGCGACAACGATCCGTCGTGGCTCGGGTTCTACGGATACGACCGGTTCGCGGCCGACGCTGCCGAGTGCTACCGGGACTTGAAGGCGCCGCGGCAGGTTCGGCGGTTCACCGAGCAGGCGTTGTCGAAGCCGACGGAGGAGTTTGTGCGGTCGCACGGGCTTCGGCTGGTCGTCTCTGCGGTGGCCGAGCTTGAGTCGGGGAACCTTGATGCGGCGTGCGAGCAAGGGGTTCGGGCGGTGGAGGTCGCCGGGCGTATCTCGTCTGCCCGTACGACGGAGTATGTGAAGGATCTTCTGCATCGGCTGGAGCCGTATGGGGATGAGCCGCGGGTTGTTGAGCTGCGGGAGCGGGCTCGGCCGTTGTTGATGGCGCCCGCCTAAGGGTCTGCCGGGCTTGTGCCGTCTTGCGTGTGCGGGTGCGCTGTGGCTGGTCGCGCCCACGCGGCGGAGCCGCATATCGATACAGCCCCGCGCCCCTTAGGGGGTTCTGCCCTCCCGGCGTTTGAAGTGACTGTCAGTGGTGCAGTGCACTATCGGATGCGGGAGGTGGTGCACGTGCGAGCGGTTGGCTACGACTGTGACGTGCTGGTGGTCGGGGGCGGGATCGTCGGGCTGTCGACCGCGTACGCGATCAGCCGTGCCGCGCCCGGCACTCGTGTCACCGTGCTGGAGAAGGAATCAGGTCCCGCTCGGCATCAGACGGGGCGCAACAGCGGAGTCATCCACAGCGGGATCTACTACCGGCCGGGGTCGTTGAAGGCGCGGTATGCCGTGGGTGGGGCTGCCGAGATGGTCAAGTTCTGTGCGGAGTACGGGGTTTCGCATGCCGTCACCGGGAAGCTGATCGTCGCCACCGAGCGCGCCGAGCTGCCTCGCCTGCACGCGCTCGTGCAGCGCGGGCGGGAGAACGGTATTCCGGTACGGGAGCTGGGCGCCGCGCAGATCGCGGAGTACGAGCCGGAGGTGCGCGGCCTCGCCGCCATACACGTCGGGACTACCGGGATCTGCGACTACGTGGGGGTCGCCCGGCAGCTGGCCGAGGCCTCCGGCGCCGAGATCCGCTACGGCGCGCGCGTCGCCCACATCGACCGGCGCCCGGAACGCGGGGTCGCCGTCCGCACGGTGACCGCGACCGGCGGTGACGTGGTCCGCGCCCGCGTGCTGGTGAACTGCGCCGGCCTGCACTGCGACGAGGTGGCCCGGCTCACCGGCGACGACCCGGAGATGCGGATCGTGCCGTTTCGCGGCGAGTACTACACCCTCACCCGGCCCGAACTGGTCCGGGGCCTGGTGTACCCGGTCCCCGACCCGGCGTTCCCGTTCCTCGGCGTCCACCTCACGCGCGGCATCGACGGCAGCGTGCACCTCGGGCCGAACGCGGTACCGGCCCTGGCCCGCGAGGGCTACGACTGGGGGGTCGTACGCCCCCAGGAGATCGCCGCGACAGCAACCTGGCCCGGCACCTGGCACATGGCCCGACAGCACTGGCGCTACGGGGTGGGGGAACTCCGGCGGTCCATCTCCAAGAGCGCGTTCACAGGAGCCGTACAACGCCTCCTCCCAGCGGTGACCCCGGACGACCTGATCCCCTCACCGGCCGGGGTGCGGGCGCAGGCGGTACTACGGGACGGCACCCTGGTAGACGACTTCCTGATCAAGGAGGGCCCGCGGGCCGTGCATGTGCTGAACGCCCCCAGCCCAGCGGCAACCGCTTCGCTCCCGATCGGCAGAGAGGTAGCAAGACGAGCCTTGGCAGCACTACCCCGGGAACTACAACCCCGCTAAAGGGGCGCGGGGCTGTATCGATATGCGGTTCCGCCGCGTGGGCGCGACCAGCCACAGCAGACCCGCACTCGCAAGACAACACCAGCCAGGCAGACGCTCAGACGCACGCCCAGTAAAATCAACCCATTGTGTCTGACTCCCCCAACACCCCCGCCGAGCCCGCGCAGCGCATCCGCGCCAAGGGCGAACCCCGTTTCCCCGACGGGCCCAAGCCGGACCCCGCCGGTTCCCACTTCGAGCGGCGCATCCGGAGTTTCCAACCCCGCAGGAGCCGAGTAACCGCAGGCCAAGGGGACGCGCTAGCGCGGTTGTGGCCCAAGTGGGGCCTGGACATCGACGGCCAACGGAACCTCGACCTCCCCGAGCTGTTCGGGAACGACAACCCGGTGGTGTTGGAGATCGGCTTCGGAATGGGTGAGGCGACCGTACAGATGGCCGCCGCGGCCCCGGAAACGAACATCCTCGCCGCCGACGTACACACCCCGGGCCAGGGCAACCTCCTGGGCCTCGCCGACCACCACGGCCTCTCCAACATCCGCGTCGCCAACGGGGACGCCATCATCCTGCTCCGCGAGATGCTCGCCCCGGACTCGCTCGACGGACTGCGCGTGTACTTCCCGGACCCCTGGCCCAAGAAGCGGCACCACAAACGCCGCCTGATCCAACCGGAGTTCCTCACCCTCGCCACGACCCGCCTCAAGCCCGGAGCGACCCTGCACTGCGCGACGGACTGGGAGCCGTACGCGGAGCAGATGCTCGAAGTGCTGGACGCGCATCCGGAATTCGAGAACAGCCAACCTGAGGGCGGTTTTGCGCCCCGTCCGGAGTTCCGCCCGCTGACCCGTTTCGAGGGCCAGGGACTGGACAAGGGTCATGTCGTGAACGATCTGCTCTTCCGTCGCGTACCCCACGACGACCAGACGACGACCAGCACTGACGACCAGCGCTGACGCCAGGCTCCCTCGCGGGCCGTGCCCTTACCTCGTTAGGGTCGATGCCGTGGCCACGTTTCCGCTCCACCCCCCGCACCCCGGCCACCCCGCCGGTGGTGTGCCCGGGCACGGGCCGCGGGAGCGGTGGTGGCAGCGGAAGTGGGTCCGCTACGGCGGGCTGATCGCCCTGCTCACGCTCTCCGGGCTCGTCATCCTCGCGCTGGTGCGCCAACAGACCGGTACGGAAGGGTTCTTGGTCGGGCTCGGGCTCGCCGTACTACCGGTGCCGCTGCTCGTCGCCGCGTTTCGCTGGCTGGACCGCGTCGACCCCGGGCCCTGGCGGAACCTGCTCTTCTCCTTCGCCTGGGGCGCCTGCGCCGCTGCCCTCATAGCGATCGTCGCCAACAGCTTCGCGACCAGATGGATAGCGACGACCACCGCTGATCCGACCAGCGCGGACACCCTCGGCGCGACCGTCATAGCGCCGATCGTCGAGGAGTCGGCGAAAGCCGCGGCCGTACTCCTCGTCTTCCTCTTCCGCAGACGGGACTTCACCGGGATCGTCGACGGGGTGGTGATCGCCGGGGTCACCGCCACCGGCTTCGCGTTCACCGAGAACATCCTCTACCTCGGCACCGCCTTCGGCACCGACCAGCTCACCGGCGACCGCGGCTTCACCTCCGTCACCGCGGCGACCTTCTTCGTGCGCATCGTCATGTCCCCGTTCGCGCACCCCCTGTTCACCGTCCTCACCGGCATCGGCTTCGGCATCGCCGCGCTCTCCCCCGACCGCCACCACATCCGCCGCGTCCTGGTCCCGCTGACCGGTCTGCTCCTCGCGATGGGCATGCACGCGATCTGGAACGGCTCCTCGACCTTCGGTCAGTACGGCTTCTTCGAGGTCTACGGCCTCTTCATGGTCCCCATGTTCGGCCTGCTGACCTGGCTCGCGGTCTGGACCCGGCAACGTGAACTGCGCACCGTGCGCGAGGAGTTGCCCGTCTACGTCTACGCGGGCTGGCTGACCCCGGCCGAACCGTTCGTGCTCGGCTCGATGAAGGCACGGCGGCTGGCCCGCGACTACGCCCGCCATCACCTCGGCAGACCGGCGGGCCGCTCGGTCGCCCAGTACGAGGCCTGTGCGACCGCCCTGGCGTTCCTGCGGCACCGGGCCGGGCGGGGCCGCACCGGCGCCGATTTCGTCGTACGGGAAAGGGAGTTGCTGCACGAGCTGTGGCTGCGGCGGGAGGTGGCGCGGCCCGCGCTGGACTTCGCGGCGCGGCGGACGGCGCCGCCGGTACCGGTGGTGGTGCCGCCGTGGCCGCCGGTGTACGGGTCGTACGGGACTCCCCTGTACAACCCGTACCGGTCCTGACGGCCACCTTGGCGACCCGTACGACCCGTAAGCCGACCCCTACGACCCTTAGGCCGACGCCTGCGTGAGGCGGGCGATCTCCGCGTCCGTCAGCTCCAGTTCGGCCACGCCCAGCAGCGCGGGGAGTTGCTCCACCGAGCGGGCCGACGCGATCGGGGCCGCGACCGTGGGCTGGGCGGCGAGCCAGGCGAGGGCCACCGTGGCGACCGGGGCGTCGTGGGCCTGGGCGACCTCGTCCAGGGCGGTCAGCACCTGCTGGCCGCGCTCGGTGGCCAGGTGCTTCTCGGCGCCCTTGGCACGGGGGCTGTCGACGGTCGTACCGGGGCGGTACTTGCCGGTGAGGAAGCCGGCGGCCAGCGCGAAGTACGGGACCGCGGCCAGGCCCTCCTGCGCGGCGAGCTCGCTCAGCTCGCCCTCGTAGGTGTCGCGCGAGACGAGGTTGTAGTGGGGCTGGAGGGCGACATAGCGCGCCAGGCCCTCGCGGTCGGAGAGGTCGAGGGAGGCCCGCAGGCGCTCGGGGGTGATGTTGGAGGCGGCGATGTGCCGCACCTTGCCCGCCCTCACCAGCTCGTCCAGCGCGCCGATGATCTCCTCGACCGGCACCTCGACCTTGTCGAAGTGCGTGTAGTAGAGGTCGATGTGGTCGGTGTCCAGGCGGCGCAGCGAGGCGTCCGCGGCGGCCTTGATGTTGGCGGCGGACAGGCCCGGGAAGTCGGGGTGCTGGCTGACCTTGGTGGCGATGACGACGTCGGAGCGGTTGCCGCGGGCCTTGACCCACTTGCCGATGATGGTCTCGGACTCGCCGCCCTGGTTTCCCGGCGCGAACGCCGAGTACGAGTCGGCGGTGTCGACGAAGTTGCCGCCCGCCGCCGCGTACGCGTCGAGCACGGCGAAGGAGGTCGCCTCGTCGGCGGTCCAGCCGAAGACGTTGCCGCCGAGGGAGAGCGGGAAGACCTCGAGGTCCGAGCGGCCCAGCTTGCGAAGAGAAGTCATGTCCGACGTCAACGCCCGCACCGGAACCGGATATTCCGGCACAGTACGGGCGGACGGGATCGACTCAGGGTCTGCTCAGGGCCTGCTCAGGGGTTGAGGCCCTTGCTGCGCAGCCAGGGCGCCGGGTCGCTCGCGGTGGCGGCGCCGTTGATGTGCACCTCCAGGTGGAGGTGCGGTCCGGTCACGTTGCCGGTCGCGCCCACGCGGCCGATGACCTCGCCGGTGGAGACCTTCTGCCCGACGCTGACGTTGATCGAGGACTGGTGGCAGAACCACAGCTCGGTGCCGTCATCGAGGGTGAGGATCGTGCGGTACCCGTAGGACCCGGCCCAGCCCGCCTCGGTGACCGTGCCACTGTGGATGGCCTTGATCAGCGTGCCGGTGGGCGCGGCGAAGTCGAGGCCGGTGTGGTACCCGGAGGACCACATCGAGCCGGCCTGGCCGAAGGTGCCGGTGATCGTGTACGAGCCGACCGGCAGCGTGTACTGCTTGGCCAGCGCGGCGAGCTTCGCGGCCTCGGCCTTCTTCTTGGCGGCGGCCTCCGCGGCCTTCTTCGCGTCGGCGGCCTTCTTCGCCGCGTCCTTCTCGGCCTTGGCGGCGGCGTCGTCGACCTGCTTGGCGACGGCGGCCTCGACGGCCGCCTTCGACTTGCCGTCGACCTGGAGCTGCTGCAGCTCGGCCTGCTCCATGATCCGGTTGCGCAGCAGCTCGCCCGCGTCCGAGGCGCCCTTGGAGGTCTCGGTCTTGCTGACGCCGACGCTGCTGAGCGCGGTCGCGGAACCCTTGGGGGTGCTGGCGGAGTCGTCCAGCAGATGACCCACGGAGGGCAGGTCGGGCATGGAGATCGAGACCGGCGGCTTGCCGGTGTTGGCGCTCGCCATACCGCCCGCGCTGACGGCGGCTATGACACCGACGCCCAGGACGGTGGAGCTGCGGGCGAATCCTCCGCCACCACGCTGCTTGGCGACACGGTGCTTGCCGCGGTTGGGAGCAACGGACTCCGCGCTGGGATTCCACTCCTCCCAGGGGCCCTCGTCGGGGCGGTAACCGCCGTAGACGACAGGGGCTTCTGGGGCAGCCTGGTTGGACGCCACGTGGGCGTGCTCCTTTCCTTCCTTCTCGCCTACCGGGTTAGCTGACGGGTTCGGAGCAGGAAGGTCTCCTACGCGCGTAAACCGGCCGTGTTTCCACGGCAGTTGACGAGCGATTCACCCCAAGTGGTGGTTCCCCGGTTCCCTTTCAGGATTCGGCGCGTGCGCACGGAGCCATCTCTAGTGACGGCTGGGACGACCGCGCTGCGTTATCGAACGTTAATAGACACGGGTGCCCGTTTCCAAGCTGTTCGGCTTGATCATTAACCTTTCCTTGCTGGACGAACGGCCCACCACCGGCGAAAAACGGGCGAGTTGGCCAAGTCTCAGAATTCCCACAGGTATTGACGGTGTATCAGTTGTTATGCGGAGGGCGCTCGACCGGTCACGGCCCGTGATATTCGACTATGGGTGCCGTACGGCGATCATCGCCATGTCGTCCGACATCCCGCCCCCGGAGTACCGGCGCACCTCCTTGGCGAGGATGCCGAGCAACGCCCCAGGGGTACGGAAGGTCCGGCCTGCCAGCCGCTCCCCCGGGTCGTAGAAGACGCCGTGCGAGTCGCGGGCCTCGGACAGGCCGTCGGTGTACACGAGGAGGGTGGCCCCGCCCGGGAACGCGAACTCCTCGGCGCGGTCGGGCCAGACCCCCAACTCGCCCATCCCCAGGGGCAGTGCGGGCTCCTTGACCTGCAACGTGCGTACGGTGCCGTCCTCGTGCAGGAGCAGCGGCGGCGGGTGTCCCCGGTCGACGATCCGTACGACGCCGTCGCCGTGCGGGAGTTCGGCGAGGACGGCCGTGGTGAAGCCCTCGAACGCGTCGAGCCCGTCGCGCCGGGTGCCCTCGCGGGCCAGCGCCCGCTCCAGCCGCTGCGCGACCGCCTCCAGGGTGGCCTCCTGCTCGGCGGCCTCCCGGAACGCTCCGATGACCACGGCGACGGCGGCGACCGCGCCCATGCCCTTGCCGCGCACGTCGCCGACGACCAGCCGTACGCCGTGCGGGGTGTCCTGCACCGCGTACAGGTCGCCGCCGATGAACGCGCCCTCCTGCGCCGCCTCGTACCGTGCCGCGATCTCGAACCCGCCGATCCGCTCGGCCGGTTCGGGCAGTACGGCCCGCTGGGCGGCCTCGGCGATCTCGCGCACGGAGGCGAGCTGTTCGCTGCTGCGGCGGACCAGGACGTTGATGAGGACGGCCAGGACGGCGACCGTCGCGACAGTGGCCGCCTCGGTGATCGCGTCGGTGTGGAGGACGATGCCGAGCTTGAGGTGGATCACGAGGACGACGGCGACGGAGACCAGGCCGGTGAGCACGGTGCCGCGCCGGGAGTAGAGCGGGGCGGCGACCAGCGGAGCGGCGGTGAAGAACGGGGCCGCGGTGAAGTCCTGCGGGGTGAGGTAGTCGTAGAACGCCCCGACGATCAGCAGCAGTGCGGGGAGTCGGCGGACGACGGCGCGGGCGTACGAGATCCGCCGGCCCTCGCCCTCGGGGTGGGGTGCCGGGTCGGCGCCGAGGCCGGGGTCGGGCGTGGGATCGCCGGGGAGGCGCCCGCCGGCTCGCACGTACGGACCCTCCTCCTCCACGCGTCCAGTTTTTCCCGGTGGGAGGAGTGCGGCGAGCGGGGTGGGCCGACAGGGGGAGAAACACCAAGGGCCGGAACCCATTTCTGGATTCCGGCCCTTGGCCTTAGTAGCGGGGACAGGATTTGAACCTGCGACCTCTGGGTTATGAGCCCAGCGAGCTACCGAGCTGCTCCACCCCGCGCCGTTGTGATTGCAACTATACGCCATCCGCGGGGTCCGAAGTCACACAGGTTTCAGTCGGCGGTGTTCCCGGCGTGCGTGAGGGTCTCCCAGGAGACGAAGAGGTCGTCGCTGCCGGCCGGGCGGGTGGACTCGGCGAGCTTGTGCGCGGCGGGCACCTTCACGCCGAGCCGGCCCTCCAGGTGGTTGACGGCGACCTCCAGGTCGGGACCCATGTTCCGGTCGACCTTGCCGCCGCACAGCCAGGCGGGCGCGGGCTCGCCGAGCTGGTAGCGGGCGTGGAATTCGAGGGCCGCCCTGAGCCGGTCCTTGACGCCGTCGTAGAGGTCGACGCCCTGGTGCCAGGCGGTCTCGGCGATGTGCGCGGTGGCGGCCAGTGAGTACCCGACGTGCTTGAAGTTTCGGCACGTCTCCTGGGCGACGCCGTCCTTGAAGGTCGTCTGCTTGAACCAATACGTCGTCAGCTTCTGCGGCGTGGTGAGCTTCGAACCCACCGGGGTCAGCGGCACCTTGCCGTCCTTGGCGAGGTAGAAGTAGGCGGGCACGCGGTCGCGGAAGCGCTTGACGGCGGCGTCGAAGGCCTTGTGGTCGTCGAGGAACACGGCGATGCCGATCGCCGCGTCCGTCATCGCGAGATCCCAGTTGCCGTTGTAGTCCGGGAGGTCCTTGGTGACTTCCGGCTCGTAGGCGGTACGCAGCATCGTCCCGAACCGCTTGACCCGGTCCGCCGGCCACCCCGCGCCGGGCGCGTACCGCACGATCTCCGCCGCCCGCACCCAGGTCGAACCGGCCCACGCGGTCTGCAGTCCGGCGTCGTCGGAGGTGTGCTCCTTCATCTTCGCCGACCAGTCGTCCATGATCTCCCGCGCCTTGAGCGCGTGATGCTGCTTCCCGGTGATGCTGAACAGCAGCGCCTGCGTGTACGCCGCGATCGCGTCCTCGCGCTCCTCGACACAGCCGTGTGCGGCCTTGCCGTTCCAGGGGCAGTCGACGTCCGCGGACGGCTTCGCCGTGTACTTGTACGACCCGTACTTGCTGTCCCGCATCCCGAAGTACGCCTTCAGCCAGGGCTGTTTGCCGGCGGCGACGTTCTTCCGTACGGCGTCCAGCTGGGCCTTGCTGACGAGTACCCCGGGGTGCGTGAACGCGGCGTCCGCGGGGAGTGCCCGGGCCATGGTGCGCGTGCCGGTGTCCGCCGTTCCGCACGAGGCGAGTAGTCCTACGGCTACGGACGCGCCCAGCAAGGTGATGGCGTGCCGCCGGCCCACTGCCCTCATGTGTCCTACCTCCGCGTTGTCCACACCGGTTCTTTGTGAGCGTGACGTGGGGGGCGGTTTGGCGCAGGATTTGATGGGCCGATTGGTCGTGGTGGGCGGGCGTCTTCCGGGGGCTCCGCCCCCAGACCCCCGATCGGCCCTGAAGGGGCCTCGTCCTCAAACGCCGGACGGGCTGACTCTTGCTCAGCCTGTTAGATGGCGGTTCGGTGCCTTCGCTCGCTCCTCGTACTCCGGGAGTACGACCACGGTCACCCCCCGCGCGGCCAGCGCCCCGCTGCCGTCCGCCCCCTCGACGAACGTGTCCGGCTCGCGCCAAGCGGTCACCACGCGTCGTACGCCCGCGTCGAGGATCAGCTGGGCGCAGGGCTTGGGGCGGGAGGCTCGGTGGGTGCAGGGTTCGAGGCTCGTGTAGACCGTGGCCGCAGGGAGACGCGGGTCCTGCGGGTCGATCTTCGCCAGGGCCGCCTCCTCCGCGTGGACCACCGGGTCGCCGGACTCTCGGGAGTGGCCCCGGGACAGCTCCGTGCCGTCGTCCGCCACCACCACCGCGCCGACGCTGAACGCCGTCTCCGAAGGCGGGCAGTCGGCGGCCAGGTCGCAGGCCAGGGCGAGCCAGTGGTGGTCGGCGGCGGAGGGGAGGTCGCCGGTGCCGGGGGCGGTGGGTTCGTAGCGCATGAGGACGACGTCCTCGATGGGGCGGGTCTCGACGAGGCGGAGGCGGCCCGGCTGGTACGTGCCCGGGCCGAAGAGGCGGGGGGCCTTGTCGTCGCCCACGAAGAGGGGGGACAGGACCAGGTGGAGTTCGTCGGCCAGGCCCTGTTGGAGGAGTTGGGTGTGGATCGTGCCGCCGCCCTCGACCATCAGGCGGTCAACTCCCCTTACCGCGTGCAGGTGTTCAAGAAGAGCGCGCCAGTCGAGGTCTGGGCCGAGCGCCACGACGTCCGCCGCGAGGCCCAGTTCGCGTGCTCGCTCCGCGCCCTTGTCCGTCGTATAGACGAGCTTGTCGCCGCCCGTGTGCCAGAAGTTGGCCGTCGGGTCCAGGTCGCCGGAGGCGGTGACCGTGACCTTGAGGGGGTACTCCGGCTTGCCCGCGGCGACTCGACCGGCCCTGCGCTGGGGGGAGTTGACCAGGAGGCGGGGGTTGTCCGCGCGGATCGTGCCGGCGCCGATGAGGATCGCGTCGACCGATGCCCGGACCTCGTCGACGCGGTCGAAGTCGGCCGGGCTGGAGAGGAGCAGCCGGTCGGGGCCGGTGTCGTCGAGGTAGCCGTCGAGGGAGACGGCGGCGGACAACAGGACGTAGGGGACGTACGGGTGGGGCATCGACGCGCTCCCGGTCGTTGCTCGTGGGGATGGCGGGGCTTGGCGGAACGGCGGGCTTGGTTCAAGTTTGAAACAAACCTACACTGGGGGCATGACGACTCGCTGGCTCACCGCCGAGGAGCAGCGCGCCTGGCGCGCGTACATCGCCGCGACGCACCTCCTGGAGGACGCGATCGACCGGCAGCTCCAGCAGGAGGCCGGCATGCCCCACCTGTACTACTCCATCCTCGCCAACCTCTCCGAGGTGCCGGACCGGCGGCTGCGGATGACCGACCTCGCCGAGAAGTCGAAGATCACCCGGAGCCGGCTGACGTACGCCGTGACCCGGCTGGAGAAGGACGGGCTGGTCCGGCGGGAGGGGTGTCCGTCGGACAAGCGCGGCAGCACCGCGATCCTGACCGACGCGGGGATGGACGTCCTGGAGCGTACGGCGCCGGGTCATGTCGAGACCGTACGGGCCGCGATCTTCGACCACCTCACCCCGGAGCAGGTGGGGCAGTTGGAGGAGATCAGCGCGGGGATCGCGCGGGCGCTGGAAGGTGACGGGGGCGAGGTCACCCGGGAGGACCTTCCCTGGCGCCGGCGCTCGTCCTCGCCGTGCACGTGACCCGTGAACGGTGACCCGTGACCCGTCCCACAAATCTGTTGCTTCAAATTTCAAGCATGAGGTAGTCTCCGTGATCGTGGATGTGTTTCAAAACTGAAGCACATCGCTGACGCACATCCGCGTACCTGCCGCCGGACCACGGAGACCCGCATGCCCGACTTCCCCGCCGCCACCCCGCGTGCCCGCGTCCGGGTACCGCTGCGCTTCCACGACGGCTACAGCGTCGACACCGAACTCGTCACCTTCCACGGCCTGACCGACGGCCAGGAACACGTGGCGGTCGTCCTCGGCGACCCCGCCCCCGGCACCACCCCGCTGGTCCGGCTGCACTCCGAGTGCCTGACCGGCGATGTCTTCGGCTCCGCCCGCTGCGACTGCGGACCCCAGCTGCGCGAGGCCGTCGAGCGCATCGCCGAGCGCGGCGGTGTCCTGCTCTACCTGCGCCAGGAGGGCCGGGGCATCGGCCTCTACAACAAGCTCGACGCGTACGCCCTCCAGGACCAGGGGCTCGACACGTACGCCGCGAACACCGCGCTGGGCCTGCCCGAGGACGCCCGTGACTACACGGCCGCCGCGCAGATGCTCACCACCCTCGGGATCAGCTCGCTCGACCTGCTGTCCAACAACCCTGACAAGGCCGACCAGTTGCGCGGGCTCGGCATCGACGTCCACGACCGCGTGCCGACCGGTGTGTTCACCACCCCGCACAACGTCCGGTATCTACGCGCGAAGGTCCTACAGACCCAACACACGCTGCCGCTGGGCCAGTTGACGGAGCTGCACGCGGGCTGACGTGCCTGAGCAGGAGCTGAGCTGGGGCTGAGCCAGGGCTGATCCGGGGCTGAGCCGCGCGGCGATGGTGTAGCGGGCTACACCATTCATTCGGGAGGGCACTCCCTCGTGCCGTAGGGCCGCCGCCGGAAGGCTTGAGACCACGATCACGCACTCGATCTCGAACGCGATCAGGATCTCGACCGACCGCCGACACGGAGGCCTTCCCCAGCCATGGCTACTCTCCTTTATCGCTTGGGCCGTGTGGCCTTCCGGTGGCGCTGGTTCGTCACCCTGTTGTGGGTGGCGGTCCTCGGCGCCGTCGGGTTCGCCGCCGTCAAGGCCCCCGCCGCCCCGGACGACGGCTTCACGATGCCGGGCATCGAGTCGCAGCGCGCCTTCGACCTGCTGGAGCAGCGCTTCCCCGGCACCGCGGCGGACGGCGCGAGCGCGCGGATCGTCTTCGTCGCCCCGAACGGCGCGAAGGTCACCGCGACCGAGAACCGGGCGGCGATCGAGAAGCTGGTGACAGCCGCGGCCGACGGTGCCCAAGTCGCCTCCGCCGTCGACCCGTTCGCCGCGAAGGCGGTGAGCAAGGACGCGTCGACGGCGTACTCCACCGTCACCTTCAAGGTGACGGCCGACGACCTCAGCGGCGCCGCCAAGACCTACCTGGAACGGGCCATCGACACGGCCCGGGACGCGGGCCTGACCGTCGAGGTCGGCGGCGACGCGCTCGCCACCCAGCCCGCCGCCGGTGGCAGCGCCGAGGCGATCGGCATCGCGATAGCCGCCGTGGTCCTGCTGATCACCTTCGGCTCGCTGGCCGCGGCCGGTCTGCCCCTGCTCACCGCGATCCTCGGCGTCGGCATCAGCATGTCCGCGGTCCTCGCCCTGGGCAGCGCCTTCGGCCTCTCCGAGACCACCGGCACGCTGGCCACGATGCTCGGCCTCGCCTGCGGTATCGACTACGCGCTGTTCGTCGTGTCCCGCTATCGGGAGGAACGGCAGAAGGGCCACGCTCCGCGCGAAGCAGCGGGGTTGGCGGCCGGTACGGCGGGTTCGGCTGTGGTGTTCGCCGGACTGACCGTTGTCATCGCCCTGGCCGGTCTGTCGGTGGTCGGCATCCCGATGCTGACGAAGATGGGGCTGGCGGCGGCGGGCGCGGTCCTCCTGTCGGTCCTGATCTCCCTCACCCTGGTCCCCGCCGTCCTCGGCTTCTGGCCCAACGCCGTCCTCTCCCGCCGCGAACGGAAGAAGGGGATGAGGCGGGGCAACGGCGAGAACGGCGGCAGCCGTTGGGCCCGGATCGTCGTCCGCCGCCCGATCCCCGTCCTGCTGCTCGGCGTCGTGGGCCTCGGCGCGATGGCTCTCCCGGCCCTCGACCTCCAGCTCGGCATGCCCGGCGACGAGGCCAAGTCCACGTCCACCACCGAACGCCGTGCCTACGACGACCTCGCGCAGGGCTTCGGCCCCGGCTTCAACGGTCCCCTGACCATCGTCGTGGACGCGAAGAAGGCGGACGACGCGAAGAGCGCCGTAGCGACCGTCTCGAAGGAGATCGCGGCCACCGGCGGAGTGGTCTCCGTCTCACCGGCCCGCTTCAACTCGGCAGGCGACACAGCGGTGTTCAGCGCGACCCCCGCCACCAGCCCCACCGACGAGAAGAGCAAGCAGCTCATCCAGACGATCCGCGACGAGCGGTCCGGCATCGAGTCGAAGGCCTCCGGCGCGAGCTTCGAGGTCACCGGCACCACCGCGCTGAACATCGACGTGGCACAGAAGGTCCAGGACGCGCTGATCCCGTATCTGGCGCTGGTGGTCGGCCTGGCGATCGTCCTGCTGCTCCTGGTCTTCCGCTCGCTGCTCGTGCCTCTGAAGGCGGCGCTCGGCTTCCTGCTCTCGGTGCTCGCGGCGCTCGGCGCGGTGGTCGCGGTCTTCCAACAGGGCCACGGGGCCTCGCTGTTGGGCGTCGACCAGACCGGCCCGATCATGAGCCTGATGCCGATCTTCCTGGTGGGCATCGTCTTCGGACTGGCCATGGACTACGAGGTGTTCCTGGTCTCCCGGATGCGCGAGGCGTACGTCCACGGGGACGGGCCCGGTGAGGCGATCGTCTCCGGGTTCCGGCACAGCGCCCGGGTGGTCGTGGCCGCCGCGCTGATCATGATGGCGGTGTTCTCGGGCTTCATCGGCGCGGGCGCCTCGATGATCAAGATGATCGGCTTCGGGCTGGCCGTCGCGGTTCTCTTCGACGCGTTCGTGGTCCGGATGGCGATCGTCCCGGCCGTCCTCTCGCTGCTCGGCAACAAGGCCTGGTACCTGCCGAGTTGGCTCGACCGGATCCTGCCTCGCATGGACGTCGAGGGCGAGGCCCTGAGCCGCAAGGTCCCGGCGCCGGTCGCCGACACGCCCACTGCCCGGCTCACTCCGGTCCCCTAGGTCCTGTCTGACAATTCCCGTCGTCGCCCGGAGGGCGGCCTCGCGGCGTCAGGTGCGTGCTCTGGGGGTCCCCCCGGCCGGAGGCTGGGGGAGTGCCGGGCGTAGACCCTCGTACTGGACGTACTTGGGTCTGCGCCCGGTGCGGCGAGTGGGAGCACCTCCCACGCCCTTAAGGCAGTGGGGGAGCGGGCATGGCGTCGCGAGGCAGACGGGAATTGTCAGACAGGCCCTAGCTCCCCCAGACCGGGGCCGCCGAGAGCGGAGGCGGCCCCGCGGTGCCGGATCCCGTGGGGACGGGGACCGGCGCAAGTCCCGGGCCCGGCGACGGGGCACTCCCCCCGCCTGTCGCCGGGCCCGCGGACGTCCACAACTCACCAAGTCACCAGCTCACCGATCCATCAACTCGCCCATCAGAGAGGGCACTTCGATGAAAACCTCCGTGCAGGCCGGGGTGGCCGGGCTCCTCGCCTGCGGCACCCTGCTCACCGTCGTCCTGGTCGCCCGCGACGGCGACGATGACGGCAGCCACACCGGTGTCGCCTACTCGGCCCCGACGAAGGGCCCGTACGTGGCGATCGGCGACTCCTACACCGCGGGGCCGGGGATAACCGACCCCACGGGCAGCCCCGCCGGCTGCGACCGCTCCACCGGCAACTACCCGGCCCTGGTCGCCGCCGAACTGGGCCTGAAGGGCGGGGACTTCCGTGATGTGAGCTGCAGCGGCGCCACCGCCGCCGACCTCACGGCAGCGCAGAAGACGAACGACGGCACCAACTCCCCCCAACTCACGGCACTTTCGTCGACCACTCGCCTGGTCACCATCGGCATCGGCGGCAACGACATCGGCTTCAGCTCGATGATCAAACGGTGCGTGGGGATGGGCGCGCTGTACCAACTCACCGGCAGCGGCAAGTACTTCACCGAGGACGCGCCCTGCGAGCGCGAGTACGTCAACGGCGACTCCGACAAGGTGAAGCAGAAGATCAGCACGGCGGGCGACCGGCTCACCCGGGTCCTGACGGAGGTCAAACGCCGCGCCCCCGAGGCCCGGGTCTACGTCGTCTCGTACCCGGCGATCCTGCCCTCCGACAGCGCCGACTGCGGCCGGGACATGTCCCTCGCGCCGGGCGACGTGAGCTTCCTCCGGGAGAAGGAGCAACAGCTCAACATCATGCTGCGGCAACAGGCTTCGGAGGCGGGGGTCGGCTACGTCGACACGTACACGCCCTCCGCCGACCACAACGCCTGCGCGGCGAAGGACACCCGCTGGATCGAACCGCTCGTACCGGAGAACCCGGCGGCTCCGGTGCATCCGAACGCGCGGGGTGAGCGGGGCATGGCGGACGCGGTGCTGCGCACGGTCAAGTCGGCGTTGTAGGACGGTCGTTCACGATCCGAGGTGTCAACCCGCGAGTCCGCGACCTAAGTTGCACCCGTGGGCACTGTGAGTCACGACAACTCCCCAGGCCGTACCGATGGTCCCGGCACAGCATGAGGCGACTCGTCCTCAAGTGATCGGGAGACACATTGAGTCCTCCCCCAGCTGAAGCAGGGGGATTCCTGGCTCACGCCGCCTGCGGGTCAGCGACCCAACAGGTCTTCCACGATCAACACCAGCCGGGTTGAAACCAGCCCGGTTTGTACCGCAAAGCTTAGAGGTGCATGTGCTGTCTTGGTTCTCGATCAGCACGGCGTACGCGCTTGGCTCTCGCAACGCACGCCAATCAGCTCACCCGATCGCGTGGGCGGTCTTTCGCCCTGGAGGCGAAACCCCGTTCCCTGCCTCCGCGAGGCCGACACCTGGGGCGCCGCCTGCCCCAGCCGGTCACGGGCATCGCCGCCGACAAGGTGCCCCCGCTGAGCGAGGACTGCCTGAACCTCAACATCTGGACGGCGGCGGGCAGTTCGACCTCCTCCCGGGATCTCCGCCCGGTCTTCGTGTGGATCTACGGCGGCCGCAACAGCGCCATGTGGGCCTCGCAGCCGGTGTACGACGAGGCGAACCTGGCGGCCAAGGGCGCGGTCGTGGTGACGTACAACCACCGGGTGGGCGCCTTCGGCAACCTCGCGCATCCGGCGCTGAGTTCGGAGAGCGGGCACGGTGGTTCCGGGAACTGGGGTGTGCAGGACACGGTCGCGGCGCTGCGGTGGATCCGCCGCAACATCGCCGGGTTCGGGGGCGATCCGGAGCGGGTGACGCTGGCGGGCTGGTCGCACGGTTCGTCGTTCGTGAACATCCTGATGATCTCGGAGCTGGCGCGGGGCCTGTTCCACCGGGCCGTGCTGTCGGCGGGCGTGCAGTACACCAAGGACCCGACGCTGGGCCATGTGGCGGGCGGTTACTCGGAGTTGGCGGCGGCGGAGGCCAACGGCACGGCGTTCGCGACGTACATGGGCGCGGCTACGTTGCCGGAGTTGCGCGCGCTGACGGCCGACGAGATCGTGACGAAGGTGTACGCGCAGGGTGCCCCGGCGGCGGGCACGAGCTTCGGCAACGTACTGGACGGCCATGTCCTGCCGAAGTCGTACACGGCCGCGATGACATCCCGTACCGAGTACGACGTGCCGGTCCTCACCGGCAACAACAAGGACGAGAACGGCGCTTCACCGACGCTGACGATGACGGTCGAGGCGTACGCGGCGTACGCGGCGACGACGTTCGGCGACAGGGCGGCCGACTTCCTGGCCCTCTACCCCGCGACGACGGACGCGGAGGCGGCAGCCCAGTACAACGCCTACGCCCGCGACGAGGAGCGGGTCTCCACGTTCCTCTGGGGCACCCAGTTCCGCCTCACGGCCGCCAACCGCAGCCCGGTCTACAACTACTGGTGGACCCACGTCCCCCGGGCCAGGAGACCACCAACCCGATCGAACCGGCGGACGGCGCGGGCGCGTACCACGGTGCCGAGAAGTACTACCTCTTCGGCAACCTGTACGGCACGGATCGCCCCTGGACGGCCGCGGACCACGCGATCGCCGACACGACGTCGTCGTACGTGGCGAACTTCGCGGCGACGGGCAACCCGAACGGTCACGGCCTGCCGGTGTGGCCGGCGTTGCGGACGTCGAAGCCGGTGTCGATGGAGCTGGGCAACCACTTCGCGCCGTCCAGCACATACCGCTGATCGCAGACCTCGGCGACCGCGGCGGAGTGCGTCACGAGCAGCACGGCCGCGCCCCGCTCGGCACACGAACGCAGCGAACTCATCACGGAGTTGGCGTTCTTCGGGGCCAGCCCCGAGGTCGGCTCGTCGGCGAGGACGAGCACCGGTTCCTTCACAGCGGCCCGGGCCACCGCGATGCGCTGCCGCTGCCCGCCGGAGAGTTCGGTGGCCGGAGAGTCCGCCAACTGCTCCATACCGAGGTCACCGAGCAGCGCCCGCGCCGCCGTACGGTGCCGGGACAGCCGCGGC
Source organism: Streptomyces prunicolor NBRC 13075 (assembly GCF_000367365.1). GTDB lineage: Bacteria > Actinomycetota > Actinomycetes > Streptomycetales > Streptomycetaceae > Streptomyces > Streptomyces prunicolor. The sequence goes on from NZ_BARF01000084.1 coordinate 21,624, forward strand.
CCGAACGCGGCGGCGACGTTCTCCCAGGCGTTGAGAAACGTGAGAAGCCCAAGGTCCTGCACGCGTATCGGAAGGCCAGGCCTTCGCTCAGGACGACCGGTGGGGAGGCGGTGTTCATACGTCGTCTTCACCCGCTCCCCGCGTTCGTCCCCAACTGGGCGTCGGGCTTTACATGTTGGGGAATGTCAGGAAGTGACCGAAAGGCGCCGACGGCAAGATGGGAAATGTCCCGGATCTACGGAACGGGATGCTCCTGAACGCTGCGAGTCCGGTGTCCACAAGAGACTCGGAGACCAGATGCAGCCGCCGACGAGGCAGCCTGATTCACCCCGGCGGAGTAACCCCGCTGCTCACAAGAGGACGGATCGCGGGCGTTCCAGCGCAGGTCCAGCTTCTCCAGGGAGGGCAGGTCCAGAAGCCAGTCCGGTAGCAGGGTGACCGACTCCGGTACTTTTCCCAGCTGTTGGCGCCATAGGTTCCACACGTGGGGCACAGCCCGCCCCCTTCAACTACGCCCAGCCGTACAGAGACATTTGTGTCCCGGTCCCGTTGAGGTAGTGATCGAGCGCCTGGGCGTTGCCCCGGACGAAGTTCTCCGGAACGGCGTCGACGTCGACCCAGCCGACCTGCGCGTGCTTGAGGGGTTCGCGGTTCTCGGGTTCGCCGGTCCATTCCTCCGTGACGAAGACGACCGTGAGGTAGCCGGTCGGTGCCCCGACGCCCAGGGCCGCGTGGACGACGTGGACGACCTTCAGCGACTCCTCCGGCACGACGAGCCCGGTCTCCTCGTGCAGTTCGCGCACGGCGGTGGCGGTGATGGGCTCGCCGGGTTCGTTCTTGCCGACGGGGAGGTCCCACATCCCTCGGCCGAACTTGGCGTACTCACCGCGCTGGATGAGGACGACCCGGCCCGCGGCCCGGTCGTGCACGATGACGGCGGCTACCAGCAGGGTCACCGGGTGCCCTGCCGGGTGGCACCCGGCTCCCCGCCGATCGTCGTCGCGTCGCCGCCGATCGTCGCCGCGTCGCCGCCGTCGAGGTCCGTCACGACGATCCCGTCCGTGCCGGCGCCTCCGCTGAAGAAGAGGTGCCCGTGACCGGCGTCGACCAGTAGATGCGAGAAGTGTGCGATCGGCAGCGCCACCCCCGACGCCGCGTACGAGTCGGCCGCCCCGGGGACGATCACACCCGTCAGCCCCAACACCGTCGCCGCCGCGGCGAGCAGCGACATACGCCTCGTCTTCACGCAGGTCCCCCCGGACACACGATGAGGTTCCGGCCCCGGCCGCGTGGGAGGGGGCCCGGGCGTAAACCCTCAGGTCAAGTTCTGGGCGGATCGTACTACGGGGGCTACGGGGGCTAGAGGGCTACGGGGGCTACGGTGCCCTTCGGCGCGCGGAACCCCCGGATCAGACGGAGTCTGCGGCATCCCCGCGGTGAAGGTGAAGGTGAAGGTGAAGGAGAAGGAGACACGGCGTGAGCCGACCCCGCTCCCCCTGCGGGATCAGGCCGATGCCGCCGGAGTTCCGAGTCCGGGTCCGAGTTCGAGTCCGAGTCCGAGCTCGCCCAGCAGACCGCGTACCCGCCGCTCGATCTCCTCCCGGATCGGCCGTACGGCGTCCACTCCCTGGCCCGCCGGGTCTTCGAGCCGCCAGTCCAGGTACCGCTTGCCGGGGAAGACGGGGCAGGTGTCCCCGCAGCCCATCGTGATCACGACGTCCGAGGACTGAACGGCTTCGACGGTGAGCACCTTGGGCGTCTCGGCGGAGACGTCGATGCCCACCTCCGCCATGGCCTCGACCACCGCCGGGTTGACCGTGTCGGCGGGAGCGGAACCCGCCGACCGGACCTCGACCCGGTCACCGGCGAGGTGGGTGAGGAAGGCGGCGCCCATCTGGGAGCGGCCGGCGTTGTGGACGCAGACGAACAACACGGAGGGGCGCTGGGCGGCGGAAGTCATGGCGGGTGTCATGGCGGGTGTCCTTGGGGGCGGAAGTCCGGTCAGGGGGAGGCGAGTTCGGGCTCGTCGTGCGGGGCGACGACGACGGTGGCGGCGGTGGCTGCTGCTGTTGCCGCTGCCGCTGTTGTTGCTGTTGCCGCGCGATCGCGACGTCCGTACACGACCGTCACGGCGGTCAACCCGGTCACGACGCCCAGCAGTTGGGCCCCGATGAACGGGGCGACGGAGCCGGGCGCGATCCCGGCGAAGGTGTCGGTGAAGGCACGGCCGATGGTGACGGCGGGATTGGCGAAGGAGGTCGAGAAGGTGAACCAGTAGGCGGCACCGATATAGGAAGCCACGACCGCCGGGGCCAGGGCGGCACGGCCGACCCGCTCCAGCCCGAGGACGAGCAGGACCAGCCCGCCCGTGGCGACGACCTCACCCAGCAACAGGTGCTCTGCGGAACGGTGTTGGGTGGAGAACCTCACCAGCGGCTCACCGAACATGGCATCGGCCAGCACCGCACCGGCGATCGCCCCGGCGACCTGCGCCGGAACGTACGCGGCGACCTCACGCAGGCCGGGCCCCTCACCCGTACGACGGCCGGTCGCCCAGGCGGCCAGGGTCACGGCGGGGTTGAAGTGCGCGCCGGAGACCGGCCCGAGCAGCGTGATCAGCACGCCCAGGCCGAAGACGGTGGCCAGCGAGTTGGCCAACAACTGCACGCCGACGTCGTGCGACAGCTCGGTCGCCTGAATCCCGGAGCCCACGACCACGGTCACCAGCAGCCCGGTCCCGATCGCCTCGGCGGCGACCCGGCGACCAAGTGGCGCCGTCACGGGGTCACTTCGGCGGTGGTCACTCCGACAACAGCTGCTTCGGCGACGGTCACTTCGGTGACGGCCCGCGGTGTCGTCAGGAACGCGGCGAGCTGGTCCAGGACACCGGGCAGCGCCCAGTAGTACACCCACGTCCCTCGGCGTTCGCAGTCGATGAGACCGGCCTGCCGCAGCAGCTTGAGGTGGTGGGAGATCGTCGGCTGGGACAGGTCGAAGGCCGGCGTCATCTCACACACGCAGACCTCACCGCCGTCCCGCGAGGCGATCATCGACAGCAGGCGCAGGCGCACCGGGTCGCCCAGCGCCTTGAACACCTTCGCCAGCTCCGTGGCACGTACGTCGGCCAGGGGCGCGGAGGCCAGACCGGGACAACACGAGGCGTCCTGACCAACCACTTCGCTCCCCCACTCCCCCCGATCACCTCAAGCTCTTGTTTCGACATGCCTCTATATTGACGGCTTTCGATTCAAGGCGCAAGGTTGCATCAACGAACGCCAATACAGCCCGCTACGGGGCTCACCATGCCCCACCCCACTCAGGAGTGACGATGCGCGAACAGTCCACCGACCTGCGCGAAACCGTCCGCCGCCGATACGCCGCCACGGCAGTGAAGGTCGCTGAAGGAGCCGGCACGGCATGCTGCGGACCCGAGCCCCAGTCGCAGCCCCAGTCCCAAACCCAGCCCCAGCCCCAGCCCGTCGAGGTCGACGAGAACTTCGGCTCCGCGCTCTACCCCACCGCCGAACGGGACAGCCTGCCCACCAAGGCGGTCGCCGCCTCCCTCGGCTGCGGCAACCCCACCGCCGTCGCCGAACTCCGCGAGGGCGAACGCGTCCTGGACCTCGGTTCCGGCGGCGGCATCGACGTCCTGCTCTCCGCGCGCCGCGTCGGCCCCACCGGCAAGGCGTACGGGCTGGACATGACCGAGGAGATGCTCGCCCTCGCCCTCGCCAACGCCGAGAAGGCGGGCGCCACCAACATGGAGTTCCTCAAGGGCACCATCGAGGCGATCCCCCTGCCCGCGAACACCGTCGACGTGGTCATCTCCAACTGCGTGATCAACCTGTCCGTCGACAAGCCCGCCGTCTTCACCGAGACCTTCCGCGTCCTCACCCCCGGCGGCCGTATCGGCGTCTCCGACATCGTCGCCGACGACACCCTCACCCCCGAACAGCGCGCCGAGCGCGGCGACTACGTCGGCTGCATCGCCGGCGCACTGTCCTTCACCGAGTACCGCACCGGCCTGGAGGCGGCCGGCTTCACCGGGATCGACATCACCCCGACACACCCGGTCGCGGACGGCATGCACTCGGCGGTCATCCGGGCCACCAAGCCCCGGAGCTGAACAGCACCCGGCCGAAGGAAGTTACTTGGGTGCTGCGTAGCAGGTCAGCCCATGGTGTCGAAGTCTTGGCGGGATCTTGCTGGGTAGGTTCCGGATGCTGCCTCAGTGTCCGGAACTACCAGGCACGTCAGCACAGTTCCTGCCGCACCGTCCGCTCACGCATCGCTGGCGCCGGGGCGCACTCTGGCTGGAGACCGCCCGCGCCTACAGTCACCAGGGCAGGCCCGCCGACGGCTACCAGGCCCTGCGCATCGCCGAGAGCTGTGCGGCTCAGGACATCCGCCGCCCGGCCGTACGCGAACTGGTCGCCGACATGGCAGCCCGCGACCGCCGCCGGGCACTGCCCGAACTGCACCACTTCAGCCGCCAACTGGGAGTCCCCGCGTGAGTGGCCGGCCCGACAAGCCGTTCCTCCAGATCGTCGCCTGCGCGGCCGGGGTGGCCACCGACGTCGGCAAGCTGATCACCGCAGCGCACGAGCGGAACTGGGACGTCGGTGTCGTCGCCACCCCGCAAGGGCTCGGCTTCCTCGACGTCGAGGCGGTCGAGGCGCAGACCGGTCTCCCCATCCGCTCGGCCTGGCGGACACCGGACCAACCGCGCCCGACCCGCCCCGCAGACGCGATCGCGGTAGCCCCGGCCAGCTTCAACACTGTCAACAAATGGGCCGCCGGGATCTCCGACAACCTCGCCCTGGGCATCCTGTGCGAAGCACCCGCCATGGGCGTACCGGTCGCCGTGCTGCCGTACCTCAACTCGGCCCAGGCCGCCCATCCCGCGTACCGCCAGAGCCTGGAGCGATTGCGCGAGATGGGCATCCTAATCGGGTCGTACGAGCCTCATCGGCCGAAGGCCGGCGGTGGGGCGGATCGGTATCGCTGGGAGGAAGTGCTGGAGCTGCTTGCCCCGAAACTGTCCGCGAGGTCGTAATCAGCGCCGCCTTCCTTGCGGCGGTTGCGAGGTCGGGATGGCGGCGGGTGTGTGGCCTGCGGCATCCGGGAGTTGTGGTGCGCTGCCGCTCCGTACTGTGCTGCGAGCCTGTGCCGCACGGGCTCGTGCGCTGGGTGCCGGTCGTGTGCTGAGGCGTTGGATGCGCCAGGTCAGGACTCGTGCCGGGGAGTCGGCGTCGTCCAGGGCGCGTTGATCGGCGGCCTGTTGGAGGAGCTGCTCCGGATCGTGGCCGGCTGCCTCGGCCTCGGCGAGGACGGCGGTGAGCGCGCCGAAGGCGGGGTCTTCGACGACCTGCTCGGCATGGTCGGGGACAGCTTGGCGCAGGTGGTAGATGTGCCGGTCCACGGTCTGCTGCGGTGGTCGGCGTTGGGCGAGGGCAGCCAGCGGTACGGCGGCTGCTTGGTCGTAGGCGGCCTGGAGGTGGACCAGGGTCTGGTGGGCGGCGGCAACCTGCTGGTCGTGATGGCGGAGTTGGTGCCAGCGAGCGGCGGCGATGACGACCAGGATCGCGGCGTCGAGGAACATCGCCAGGGCGGCGCCGTCCTTTGGGGCGGGCTCTCGGAGCATCGCGCGTACGGCGCCGCGCAGGGCGCGGGCGTGGTGGTGATCGGCGCGGATGCGGGAGCGGGTGGCGCGTTCGAACGCGGTGGCCGCTTCTCGGAGTTGGTGGCGCACAGTTTGGGGTGTGACGAGGGGAAGGGCGTCGAGAGCTTCACCGAAGGCGGCGAGGTGACCTTGGGAGGCTTCGTCGTCGGGTTGGTCGAAGTGGTGGGGGATGCGTTGTGCTGCGGCGGTGGCCTGATGCCAGGGGTTGGGCCTGCGCGGGCCCGACTGGCCGGTGGGCTGCGGCCCCATGCTCGCCAGGCGTTCTTGGATCTTGGGGAGGGACAGGTCCGGGGCGAGTTTGGAGCCGGAGTACCAGATGGGAGCCTGGGCGTCGTCCGCGACGGCGACCTTGTATCCCCGTACGTCGCCTGAGGGGAAGTGCACGACCTCGACGAGCACGCCGTCGATGTGGCTAAGCAGGTCGACGAACTCCTCGATGGTGGAGGCGGCGGCCACGACGGTGCGGACGGTGGTGCGCAGGCGTTCGCGGGCGGTCTTGTCGTGGCCGGCGCGGCGGGCCTTCTCCTGTTCGGCGCGGGTGGGGCGTTCGGCGGCGGTGCGATCTCCGCGGACGACCTGGAAGAGGCCGTATTCCTTCTCGATGGCGGCGAGTTCGTGGTCGGCGGTGAGGTAGTCGTTCCAGTGGCGTGCGGTGCGCAAATCGGCGCGGACCTTGGTGGCGGCGATGTGGATGTGGTCCGGCGCGTGGCGAACGGCGACCCAACGGCAGCCGTCCGGATCTCCGTCGGGTGCGATGCCGGTGGCCGCGACGACGCGGCGGGCGATGTCGGCCCACTCGTCGTCGCTGAGGTGGCGGTCGGATTCGGCGGCCCGGATCGAGCAGTGCCACGTGTGCTTCTCGGGGGCGTGGCCCAGTCGCCGGGCCTGTTTGACGTGCAGGTCGAGGTCGGCCACGAGGAGCTTTCGAGTGGCGTCGAAGTCGTCGGCGCGGCCGGGGTCGGGGGCGAAGCCGTCCCAGGAGGCGACCAGGTGAGGGTCGGTGTGGTCCTTGGCCTTCTTCGTGTCGAACAGGTACCGGATCAGACCGGCAGTGTCCGTGCCGCCGCTGATCTTCGCGATCATAGGGCGGACCTCTTGGCGACCGCTTGGTTCGCGGCGGACGCGATGTGGCCGACGGTGGCGCCTACTGCCTCCAAGGCGGGTTCGACCTGGGCCAGCATGGCGTTGTCCCCAGGGTGTGGATGGCCGCCGGAGTGGAGCTTCTTGGTGATCTGGTTGATGTTGTGGCCGATCCAAGCGACCTCGCGGCGCAGGGCGGTCAGTTCGTCGATGTAGTCGTCGAGGGGTGTGCGCTGGCCGGGGAGGGCGAGGTCGCCGTGGAGGTGAGCCATGACGACGGCGCCGACGTAGTGGGCGCCGGCGATGTTCAGGGACCGGGCCTTGGCGAGGATCGCGGTCTTCTCGTCGGTGCTGTAGCGCACATCGACGCGCTCTTTGCGCTGGACGGATTCGCGCTGACGGCGGCGGGCGACGCGGTGCAGCGCGGCGGCATCGGCTGCTCGCGGCAGCGGAACGACTGGGGTCTCGACGAGCTTGTCCTCCTCGGGCACCCCCTGGTGCCCGAGCCTCTCCGCCACCCCCGGGGCGGAGGCACCCCCGTTGGACCGGCCCTTGGACGGTCCAACGGGATACCTTGCTGGCTGGGTTGCCGTGGTGGTCATCTCCCGTTGGGTAGTGGGGAGTTCGTAGTTCGGGTCGTGCATGAGGGGGTTCTCCGTGGTGCGTTCGTGGGGCGGGAAGCGGTCGTCTCAGAAGGCGCGGGCAGATGCCCTGTCGCCTTCGGCCCGCCGCTGCGAGGTGGCCTCGTCGAGTTCGGTCTGCAAGGCGTCTTTGACCTTTTCCGCGTCGGCCCTGCCGATGGACAGGCCCTTGTCTCGTATCGCCGCCTCGATGTGGCGGCGCGAAGCGCGGCCTCCTCGTCCGAGTGGCGCGTTGCGGGCGATGGTGAGGAGCTCCTCGGAGACCGTGCTGGACTCTTTGCCTTCCGGCTCGTCCGAAGGATGCGGGAGCTCCGGCAGATTGGCGGCAGCCCGCGCCACCTCGGTGTGCCGGTCCGCCGTTTCGAGGGCGGCTGACTGCGGCTGACCGGAACCGTCTTCCGTAAGGCGGGCGATCTGGGTGCTGTTGTGGCTGCGGTCGGCAGCGTTGTGGCGTTGAGTGGCGTCGGCGGGCTCGGCAACAAGCTGGTGGATCTGCCGCATCAGGACACCGAAGGCCAGCAGCGCGGCGGTCGGGGGGGGACCGCGGCGACCACGTAGTCGAGCAGGGGCACGGCGCCGGTGCCACCCGTGCCACTGACGCCCGCCACGTTGAGTGCGATGGAGCCGACCGATCCGGTGGCGGTGAGGGCGATGGCCCACCCGTCGGTCGCTTGGCGCAAACCGGCGCGGAGCATGAGCAGTTCGCCCGCGATGATGAACGCGTCGAGGGTCGCGGGCCAGGCCCACTGGCGGACCGGGGAGTTCCTGAGCCCGTGTTGTCCGGCGACCTCGGCGAGATGCGCGTACGAGAGCCAGAACCCACCGGCCGTGAGGGCCACGATGACCACGCCCGCTGCGATGAGCGTGAAGCGCTCGGCGGCCTGCTGGGTCGTGGTCGGCCGTCCCTCGTCGGGGCGTTCGTCTCGGCTGCTGGCGGTGGAGAGTTTCGTCAAGCGGGGTGCTCCTGGGCGTCGGCGTGTGGTCCGTCTTTGCCGTCTTGGCCGTTGCAAGCGCAGGTCAGGGCAGGTACGGCACGAGGTTTGGTCTGCCGTCTCGGCCGATGCCGGAGACTTTCTCCGGCATCGGCCGAGACGGCTTAGTAGTGCTGTGCCGTCCCAGCGGTTGGCGCTCTGACCTGCGGCGATACGGCGGGGACGGGCGGGACGGCACAAGACGGATCGGGACGTGGTCCCGGCCCCGCAACGCGGCCTTCATGATCGCGTTGCCGTCTTGCCCCCGGTTGCCGTCTTGTCTGCATGCCGTTTGACCTGCGGGATCACGGCAGGGACGGCAGGGACGGCAGGGACGGTTATCCGGGGATGCGGGGCTCAGCCCGAGGCGGAGGCGCTAGGCCCGGCGTCCACCGGGTGGACGGTGGGGCAGTAGCGCCGCCAGGCGTCGAGGAACTTGTTGCGGATGTAGCCCTTGCGCTGGGTTCCGTCGGCGAGGCGGACGTTGCCTGGCTTGATGACGTACGGGCTGAGCATCCGTGCCAGTTCGCGGGAGTCCAGCCCGTTGCGCCCCCACTCTGCCCACGGGGCCTCTGCGTCCTGGCGCAGGTGGTAGAGCAGCTCGTCCGTGGAGAGGCTGTCCGCCTCGCGCTGGGCGGCGAAGACCCGGCGGATGTCGGCGAGGATCCGCGCGCCGCCGGGTCGCTCCTCCTCCGCCTCGACCTCTGTGGCCACCATCCGCGCACACGCCGTACGGGCGCGGCGGGGCCAGGACCCGGCGGCCAGGTCGGCGACGATGACCAAGGGCTCCCAGGTGTCGGCCGCCCGGTCTTCCACCGGCATGACCGGCTCCAGCTCTGCCGCCTCGTCCAGCAACGGCCTGGCCCAGGCAGCGATGCGGTCGCGCAGTTCATGCAGGGCCGGGATGTCGCGGCGGGAGCGGAAGGGCTTGACCTTCTCGCCGTCGGCCCGGCGCCGCATGCGGATCACGATGGCCCGGTCCATGATCGTGTCGGGCAGGTCGCCGATCCCCGCGATGGCCGCCATGGCGAAGGTCGCGAAGCGGTGCGGAGTGTGGTCGTTGCCGACGACCCGGGTGACGTACCGGTTGCGCTGGTGGCCGGCGTTGAGCAGGCCGCGCATCTCCTCGTTCTTCTCCGCCACCTTCGGGGTGCCGAAGATTGTGTCCGCCTCGTCCACAAGAAGCGTGGGCGGGTTCTCCTCGGTGATCGACCGGAAGATGGCCGCCGGTGTGGTGTTGATGGTGAGCATCGGCTCGTGGACCGTCTCGGTCAGCACGTCCAGCAGCCGTGACTTGCCGCACCGCTTCGCCGGTCCCACCACCGCCAGACGCGGCGCGTGCTGCCACGCTGGCTGGAGATGCGTCGCCGCCACCCACAGCGTGACCGCGTCCAGCGCCTCGGGCGAGGGCAGGATCACGAACTTCGCTATCTGCGCACGCAGTTCATCCAGCAGCGCCGAGCCGGGCGTCGGCTCCGGATCCGGCACCGCCTCCTCGGCAGGCTGTCCCACCGAAGTGGCGTCAGGCGCAACGTCGTTGGCGGACGTCGGGGCTTCGCCGGCCTGGTGGCCGAGTTGGCCGGGGACGGTGACGGGCGGCCACGAGGGCTTGCCGGAGTCGGAATAGGGCTCGGCTCCCGCATGTTCCACGGGGCAGCTCCTTTTCTGGCGGTGGCGGGCGGGTGCGCCCTGGCCGCCGGGTTGGTTCTTCACGGGCCGGTTGGGGTTGCTCGGGCCTCCGGCGTTGCACCGCCGGGGGCCCATCCCCGTCTCGCGGGCACCAGGCCATCGCGAGGGAACACGGACCGTACGTCCACACCCGGCAACAGTCCAGCGTTTCTGTGTCAGCTCAGCGCAGAACCGTTTGCTACGGTGCCGCGCCATCACGCCGCCAGACCCAGCAGATCGAGCAGATCCGCGGTCACGACCCGGTAGGCGTTGCCCAGCCGCAGCACCTTGCACGGGTACTCGCCCCGCTTCGCCAGCTCGTACCCCTTGCTCCGCCCGAGTCCGAGAGCACGGTTGCCCGTGTCCAGTTCAACGGACACCGGGAGGGCGAGAAGCTCCTCCCGGCTCATCCCCTTCGAGTCCTTCATCCGTCCGGCCGTCGCGTCTTCGCGCATGCAGTGCGCCCCTTTTCGGTACAGCCCTCGGCGAACGTGGCCCTCACGTCCGGCTCCAGGCGTCTACCAACCATCATCGGGAAGCTAATGTGTCTTCATGACACAACGCGGTGTGGATGCTGATGAGGACGAGGTTCCCGAGTGGGAGGACCGGGTCAAGGCCAACGTGGCCGGCGAGGTCCGGCGCAGAAGGAAGGAGATGGGATGGAGCGCACAGGACTTGGCGGACCGGTGCGAGCAGCTCGGGCATCCCATCCCGCGCAACGTGATCGCCAACATGGAGTCCGGCCGCCGGGCCACTCTGCCCCTCGTAGACGTCATCGTCCTGGCCGCCGCCCTGGAGACGTACCCGGTCTACCTGATCTTCCCGGTCGGCTACGTCGACCGAACCCAGGAACTCCCTTTCCAGGACCTCGTCCCCACCTGGGACGCCCTGCGTCGCTTCACCGGCGACGAGGACGTGGCCTTGCACGACGCGGGCCTGGTCCCCGACTTCGAAGTGCACAGCAATCTCGTACGCACCGCCCTGGCCGCCCTCGAAGAAGCAGAACAGGCACGGTTCGCAGCCAAGACCGTAAGCAACCGCGCCCAACAGGAAGAAGCCGAGCGCAGGCGAACCAAGTACTCCGACGAGGCCATCTCCGCCAAGTACAAACTCCGCTACCTCCGCCGCGACCTCCGCGACGAAGGCGCCACCCCGCCCTATCTCCCACCCGCCTTGGCCGACGTCGACCTGCCTGAAACCGACCCCAACACCACCCCGGAGGAACGCGTTTGAAGGGCTCCACCCACCGCCGCTGCTACTGCCGTGACCCGAAGTCCGGTAAGCCGCTCGGCAAGAACTGCCCCAAGCTCTCCAGCCGCAAGCACGGCTCCTACTCCATACGCCAGGAACTCCCGCCGCACGAAGACGGCACCCGCCGCTCCTTCAGCCGCGCCGGCTACGAGTCCCTCAAGGACGCACAGGCGGACCTCGACCACGTCCGCTCCCTGCTCGCCCTGGCGGAGAAGGACGACCCGGACAGCCTCCGGCGTCTCGTCGACATGCTGGAGGAGGTCGCGGTCGAGAAGGTGCCGCTCTCTGCCATCGAGGAGACCCGGCGCCGCCTGAGGGCGGGACTGGCTCTCCGTGGCAGCCTCACCGTCGGCGAGTGGCTCGACCAGTGGTTCGCCGCGAAGAAACGCCGCAAGACCACGCTCAACGGCTACGCCTCCCACATCCGCGTCCACTTGAAGCCGCGCATCGGGCACGTGCGCCTCGACCGGCTCAACGTCGGTCACTTGGTGGAGATGTTCGACGCGATAGCCGACGAGAACGAGGTGATCGCGGCCGAGAACGAAGCCCGCCGCGAGCAGATCGCCCGCTGCAAGCCGAGCAAGCCCGGTCGCCCGGTGGGAGCCGAGCGGAAGCTGCTCGCGGCCGAGCGGGCCAAGCTGGACGAGATGAAGCCGTTCCGGAAGATCACCGGTCCGGCCAGTCGTCAGGCGATCCGTCGCACCCTGCGCGCGGCCCTCAACTCCGCGATCGCCCAGCAGCTCATCACCTTCAACCCGGCGTCCCACGTCGAGTTGGAGTCCGGCAGGCGCCCGAAGCCCCTCCTGTGGACCGATGAGCGCGTCCGGCGATGGCGGGTGACGGGTCAGATCCCCGGCCCGGTCATGGTGTGGACGCCACAGCAGTTCGGCGCCTTCCTCGACACGGCCGAGCGCGACCGGCTGTACGCGATCTTCCATCTCATGGGCACCCGTGGCCTCCGGCGCGGTGAGGCGGTGGGACAGGACTGGCACGAGATCGACCTCGACGCCGGCCTCATCACGCCCGCCAAGGAGATCGTGGTGGACGGCTGGGACCCCTACGAGTCGGAACCCAAGACGGACGGCAGCGCGAACACGATCGCGCTCGACAGCACGACCATCTCCGAACTGCGCGACCACAAAGCCCGCCAGGAGAAGGAGCGCGCACAGTGGGGCGAAGCCTGGCAGGACACCGGCAAGGTCTTCACGAAGGAAGACGGCTCGTGGCTCCACCCCGGGACGGTCTCCGAGACCTTCCGCCGCATCCTCGCCACGACCGACCTGCCGCCCATCACCCTGCGGGACCTACGCCACGTCACCGCGACGCTCACGCACGGCGGTGGCGGTGACATCCACACGGTGAAGGAGACGCTGCGGCACTCCACCATCACGCTGACCTCGGACACGTACACGAGCCTGCTGCCTGAGCTGGACCGTGAGATCGCCGAGAAGGCAGCAAAGTTGATCCCCAGGTCGCGTCCGGCCGCTAATGATTCGGCCGCTCAAGTCGCGCGCAATGCGTAGGTCACAGTCACATCCGCTAAGGCAGGCCGAGGCTGCGGGCACCGACACGAGGAGGCTCATCCTGTACGCGGGTCGAAACAGCACCCGCGTACAGGCCGAAGTCCATCGGGCCCTTATGGAGACGAGGGAATTTAGTCCCGCTCCCGCAGTCTGCCCCTCATAGCGGCGCGCTTCCGCCGATGCTCCCACCAAGCCACCCACCACAGATAGCGATATCGGGATTGCTTTGGCATGAGTAGCCGTACCAAAGCCAGCGGCAGGAAGAAGAGAAAAACGATAAGTAGGAATGCCCACCACGGCATCCCTTCGGTCGCACTCTGAGGGATCTCAATCATGATTCAACGACTCTCCGTATGGGAAGGTTGATCGACTCGGCCATCCGGTCCGATCAGCGTCGAATCTTGAGTACCGATCCCTTCAGGGTTACCTCATATCCGTGCCGCCGGGTAGAGATTTTCGCATCGCGCACCCCGATCACGGGGTCAGTCAGTGCGAGCGCAACATCCTGCGCGTAGGGATATCCCGTCCATTGCGCTGCCCACTCGTCGCCCTCCCCCCAGAGTCGCCGCTGGGGGTCGTCGTACCCCTCAACCTCCGTATGCCCCATACGCTCCAGCGGGTCCCAATACCAGTTACCCGTGGCCCAGCGCCGGCCCGGGTCAGTCATAGACATCCTCACAGCAATGCTGGCTAGCAGGGTTTGAGCATCAGCGGTCATGACTGGTAGTGCCTCGCAGAGACGCTTCTCCTCCGGCAGCAAGGGGGTATCGAGCGACAGCATTCGACGATCGGTGTCGCTCAATCGTCCAACCACTTTACCGTTTGGATCGTCAGTGACTACCAGTTCCCCACCTGTCGGAACATGCTCCAACACGTAGCAAGAACCGAACACTCCACCCCTAAGACGCATACCTGGAACCCGCAGGTAATCTTCACTGTCCGGGACGAGATACTGCGCAACGTTCATCGGGGCGTCCGCGATAAAGATCAAACGGTTCCAACGCGGCGAAACCTTGATCGTATACCACGTCAGGGTGTTGATCGTCCATTTCTTCGGCGATGCACCCTCGTCGCCTCGATTGAACAGGCCAAGGGCTAGCATTGCATTCAACTGACGCTGTTGCGGTGCGAAAGAATCCAAGCCGTGCGAACGATCGTTGGGGATTCCCGCAAGTGCCGCTTTATACAGCTCACCCGAGTACTTCATACGGGAGCGTGCGGCCTGCTTTTTCACTGAATTTGACACGCAAAAACCTCACTCGCCCCCGGTAGCGTTTGAGTGGCACGCCAAAACAGATGCTTCCTGCACCGCTTCCACAGAGTGAGTGCACTAACACCCGTGAGACGGCGATTGCAGTACCGGGCCCGCACGCCGGAGCTCCTGGGCCTCTGCGCCCAGTCGACAAAGGTCGATGGCGGGCAGGGTACCTCAGTCGGAGCCCTCCCGCGCAACTCCCCTTCCGCTACAGCGAGATGAGGTCGACTGCGACGGTCAGTCACCCCTCCTGCGTGGCATCTGCTCAAGCCATCGGCCCGGAGGGGCGAAGTGATCACGAACGCACAGCGAGCTAGAACCGCGCCTCGGCGTCCCGCCTGATCGCTAGCAGATCTCCATGTTCTGGGCCATTTCCACCCCCTCTGGCGAGCACGGGCGTCATGCTCGGTCCATGGGACGAAACAGCAAGCGCCGCCGGAGCGCACGAGCTGCCAAGGCGGGGCGCGATGTCAGGCCGGACCTCTCCGAGATCTCCCGTGTCCGGACCGCGAAGCGCCTGCGCGCAGATATAGCAACGTGGATGGAGAACCCTTCCAAGGGGCCGGGGGCCTCGTTCATCGAGGGTGAGCACCCTTCAGATCCCACCGCGGTGTGGGCGATCCTGATGGGCTGGCTTGTCGCGGCACGGGAGCAGATCACCGAGGACCAGGCGCGCGACGCCGTCACGTGGGTCTCCGACAGCCTGGGAATCAATCACGATGACCTCGTCCAAGCGGCAGGGTTCATCGGCCATCCGGACGCGCCGAATCTGACGCTCAACGAAGGGATCGAGCACTACGGAGGCAACCCGATCACGTTCACCCTGTACATGGTGATGCTCTGCGGTGGCCTGGTTGCGACGGTTGGCGACGCCGATCCGGATTGGCTCAAGCAGTTCGATCTGACGGCATGACCAAGTCTGAGGCTCTCCCAGCGGAGCGTCCCCGGCACATCCGCTCACGCATCGCTCACGCAGACCCCCGAAAACACCACAGCGTCCGAGTCGACCGAAGCCGACCCGGACGCTGCGTAGCAGGTCAGAAGGGGTTTCCCTCCCCCTGCACCGGTAGACCCTGTGGGACTCGAACCCACAACCAATGGATTAAAAGTCCAGCGCTCTGCCAATTGAGCTAAGGGTCTTCGTGCTCACGTATTCTGCCAGTCCTTCCCGGACGACGCCAGAAACCCCCGAACCTCGCAGGTCAGACGGGTGATGCGCGCCCTCTCGCCCGACGCGATTCGACGCTTCTTATCGATCTTTCCCGGGGCTCACCGGAACTTCCGAGCGAGCCACGAGCGAGCCAAAAGGGCCCCGCCACCAGGTGGTCAGGGCCCTTCGTGCTGTCCTCGCGGACCACGTTACTCCTTCACTGAGGCCGCCTTCGGCGTGCGCCGCCGCGCTCGAGGAACGGCCGCGGCGGACGCCTCGACGAGCTTCTCTTCGTACTCGGCGAAGAGCGGCGTGTAGGTGTCCGCCGTCAGCACGATGGTGCTGTGCCGTAGCTTCTTCGACGCGTCGTGGATGTCGCCGCCGCCAGCCTTCACCAGGCCGGCCGCGCAGTGCCGCAGATCCCGGAGATTGATCGGCGGCAGCCCTGCCCGGTGCATGATCCTGTCGAACTCGCGGCTCACCACGTCCGGGTGGAGCCAGGAGCCGTCTTCCGCCGTCCAGATCTTCCCGGTGTCGAGCCAGTCGTACGCCTCCTCGCCGCGCTCCCGCTTCTCGGCGGCCTGCGCGTTCCACGCCTTCCGCTCGGCGCGCTGCTGCCTCCTGCGGTCCTTCAGCACCTGGACGGTCTCGCGGTCGACGACGACGGCCGCCATCGACTGGTCCGTCTTGGGAGCCGTCTCGATCAGCTGCGATCCGTCCATCACGATCTCTTCGAGCACGTCCAGCCGGGGCGGCCGGCCGTCGAGGTGCGCGTTGTCCCAACCGGCGCCGACAGCCTCACCGCGGCGAAGCCCGTGGTGCCCGATCACGTGATAGATCGAATACAGGCGATGCCCTTCGGCGGCGTCCAGGAACTCGCCCAGTTGCTGGGGTGTCCACACCATGACCGGGCTCGGGATGTCGCCCGTCTCCCGCCACCGTGCCACGCGCTCGGGCGTCCACAGCAGACCCGTGGGCCGGGCCGCCGCGTCAAGCTCGACGTGCGCGGCAGCGTTGAAGGTGATCATCTGCTGAGCGATCGCCGCGTTGAGGGCGGTCCGCAGTGTGCGCCGGATCGCCTGTCGTGTGGCTGGGCCGTTGGCTTTCCGGTACGGCTTCATCTCGGCGAGCTTCGCCCGCTCGGCCGCCAGGCGCTCGCGCTCCTTCACGGGTGGCCGGCCGGGCTTCCCCCATCTCGCCCGCCGCTCCTGCTCGCGCCGCGCCTGGTTCTCCGCGCGGATCACATCGGACTCGTCGGCGATCTTGGCGAACATGTCGGCCAGGTGCCCGACGGCGATCCGGTCGAGGCGGAGGTGCCCGATCTTGGGCTTCAGGTGGTAGCGGATTTGCGACTGATACCCGCGGCTCGTCGTCGGCCGCGTCTTCTTGCCAGCCATCCACCGATCGAGCCAGTCGCCGAGGATGGTCTTCCCGTCGAGCGGCACGCCGACGCCGAGCTTCCGGGACACCTCGGCCGGATCCGGTAGAGGCTCGCGGCTGCCGCTGAGTTCGGCCAGGAGGTCACTGACGCGGCGGACTGCGTCCTCGTCGTCTCCGGCGAGGTCGAGGATCGCGCGCACCTTGTCCAGGTCGCTCTGCGCGTCCTTGACCGTCGGGTAGCCGGTGCGGCGGAAGATCCGGCGCGTGCCGTCCTCGCCTGGCGGTATCTCCTGCTGTAGCTGATAGGTGCCGTGGCTCCGTTTCGCGAGCTGCGGGCACGACTTGCCGAGCCGTTTCCGGTTCCCGTCTCGGCAGTTGCAGCGCCGCGTGATGCTGCCCGCTCGCCGCGTTCCTGACATGCGCGTCCTCCGCCATCAGTGCGCACTACGCACGCGTTTCGTTGGTGACTCTTCGCGGAAAGCTACGTCGCTTGTTGATTCTTTTCAACCCATGCCATAACGTGCGCAGTGCTGCGCAGTACGCACGGACGAAACCTTGTACGGGAGTTGGCGACATGGCCCTTGAGGCGAGCACGGAGCCCCTGGGGCTCACTGTCGGCGATCTACTGAACCTTCCGCCGACGACCGACATAGTGACGGCCGGGAAGGCATTCGGGATGGGCAGTACAAAGGCCTACCAGCTCGCCAAGGCCGGCCAGTTCCCATGCAAGGTCGTCAGGCCCGGCGGCTCTTACCGCGTCGTCACCGCCGACATGCTCCGCGTCCTCTGCGTCCCGGAGAGCACCGAGGACGCTGTGGCGGCGTGACCTCCGACCTGTAGACCACTCTCCATCCCCCCCACCAGCGGGCCCGGCCTCCCCTCCCCCCCCAGAGGCCGGGCCCGCTTCCATACCAGCTCAGGAGCGGCGGAACACCTCGGTGCTCACAGATCGCGGGCGGCGATCCGCTTCATGTGGTGATCGAAGACGGCCGCGGCCTCCGGGTTGAGCCGAGCGAGGGTGACCATGCCGGTGACGATGACGTCGCACACCTCAGCCTCGACGTCCTGCCACGAATGCGATACGCCCTTGCGCGGGTTCTGGCCGGTCGCGCCGATGACGGCCTCGGCGACCTCCCCCGCTTCCTCCTGGATCTTGAGGACCTGGAGGAGGCGGCGCTGCTCGACGGGCAAGGTGCTGTGTTCCTCGAAGCGAGCGGCGAGGCGGGCGATGGTGTCCCAGGTGCTTTCCATGCAGGTCCGTTCCTTGTCTCGTACAGGATGAGCGAGGCGCCCGTCCCCACGTGTGGGGACGGGCGCCTGGGAGGTCAGGCCGGAAGTTGCCAAGCGGGTCCGTCTGGCTGTCCGAGCCAGACTCGTTGAGTGCCGTCGGCCTCCACGGTCATGCCGAAGTCGGACTGTGAGGGCGCCCCGGCGTCCTGCCAGACGGTGAGGGCGTCCTCGACCGCGTCCCACAAGCGCAGAGGGCCGTGCTGGTGTACCTGCCAGCCGTTGCCTTCCGGCTCGGTCCATGCCTGCGAACCGGTGGCGACGTCGACGAGGATCACACCGTCGCCGGTGGTCATGAGCTCGGCTGAGGGTGCGGCGAGTTGGGCGAGGAACTGCCCCGTCCAGTCGTCAAGCAGGCCTGGGTCCAGGCGGGCGGGGCGGGCCTGTCCCGACTGCTGGTAGAAGGTGGGCCGTGGCGGTCGTTCGTGGGGGCGGGCGAGCATGTAGCCGATCTGGTCCCCGACGAAGCGGCCGGTGGCGGTGCCGTCGTCCTGGACGGTGAGGCGGATGAGCCCGGAGGCGAGCATCCACCCGCTGATGGTGGTGGTGATGGTTCCGCCGTCGCGGAGTTGGTACATCCAGGCAGGGGGAATGTGCCGGACAGCGCAGGTCGCAACGATCGCGTCGTATTCGGCACCGTCCTTGTGCCCGGCGAGTCCGTCCCCAGTGACGAGCGTTGGCGCGTATCCGGCGGCGTGGATGTGGTCGGCCGCCGTCGCAGCAAGGTGCGGGTCGTACTCAATGGAGTACACGTTCTTGTCGCCGAGGCCGTGGCAGAGGATGGCGGTGGAGTAGCCGGTGCCGGTACCGATCTCCAGGACCTTGTCACCTTCGCGGACGCCTGCGAGGTCGAGCATGCGCACGATCAGCGAGGGCAGGGTGCTGGACGATGTGGGTCGGCCGGTCATCGGCCCGGATGCGTCCGCGGCGGCGATGCCGTCGATCTGGGTGACCCACGTGGCGTCTTGGTAGACCAGGTGAAGCCATTCGTCCTCGCCGGCGGTGTGGCGGTGTACGGGCTCCCACTGGGTGCCGGACGGGCGGAACACCGTGTCATCGAGGAAGAGTTCACGGGGCACGGCTTCAAGCGCCGTACGCCATGCGGGGTCTTCCACACGGATGGCTTCGGCGAGGGAGCGGCGGAGCTGGGCCGGGTCGGCGGTCATGCGTTGTTGCCTCCGTGCTGGAGCTGATCGGCGATGGCAGTCATGATCGGAGCGGTGATGTGGTCGGGGAACCAGGCCCATTGCCCGTTGGGATTGCACTCGTACCAGTGCCAGGCGCCGTCAGGGTCCAGGCCGAAGTCGAAGGCTCCGAAGACCAGGCCGAAGGTCTCGCGGTAGGCCCGTACCCCCTTGGCGATCTCGGGCGGGACCATGACGGGGGTGTAGGTGAGCTGGTCGTAGTGGCGTCGCCAGTCCACACCCGGTGAGCCGTCGATCCGGACGGCGAACAGTTGCTCGCCGACGGCGGTCAGGCGGATGTCGGCGGTCTTGGCCACGCGCTGCTGGAACAGGTGCGCGGTGTGGCGGATTCGGTCGTCAATCTGGGCCGGGGTGACGTCCTCGATCCACACCGTCAGCGCTCGGCCTTGCGGGTCGGCGTAGTCGGTTTCCCGGAGCGGCTTGTACAGCACCGGCCCGTGCTCGGCTGTGAACGCGCGAGCTTGGTCCGGGTCGTTGGTGATCAGGGTGGGCGGCACGGTCAGCCCGCAGCGGGCAGCAGCAGCCAATTGCGCTGGCTTGTACTCGGCATCCCGGTTGCGCCATGGGTGATTCACGTAGTGCGCGCCGGGGAGGGAGGCCAGGATGCCGCCGAGCCCATAGCGGGCCTCCTCCACAGCCCAGCGGGCTGTCTGCTCACTCATGGCGAGGTCGGCGGTGTAGGGGGTGGGTCGCCGCCAGTACACCGAGCGCACGCCGTCCAGGCCGAGTGTGCGGGTCTCGGTGGCCAGGGTGCCGCCGGGCCCGATGCTGTCGAACCCCGCTGCCACGGTGACGGTCGCGGGGAAGTCCCCGGGATCCAGGCGTACCACGGGCACGCTGCGCCGGTGAAGTTCGACGATCACCTCGTCGGCTGTTGCGTCGTCCAGGCGTGTGACGACGAGGACGGGCGACCCACCCGCGGCCATCAGTCGGAGTCTCCCTGCTGGTCGGTGCCCTGGTCCGGCTGGCCGTCGAGGCTGGTCTTCGTCGTTGTCTCCTTCGACGTCTCCGACCGCTTGTGCTTGTCCAGTGTCGGCACCAGGGTGCCGTCAGGGTCCACCCACGCGGCGGTCTGCGACTCGGCGTCAAGGACCGCGCGGACAGCGGGCAGAACTTCGGCAGGAGGGAACGGCTTCATACGACTGACACCCCAGGGGGTGACCTGATGGTCCGGCGCTATGGCCTGCATGGGTCTCCTCGTCTCTCGGTCGCTCCTACGGTGGCACTCGCCGCCGGGTGCTGTCAGGACGGCAAGGGCCCGCCCCTGGCCGCGCGGCCGTCTTGCCCGGGATGGATCCGCGCGTCTGGACGCCAGGGGCGGGAGTCTCTGCGGTGCTCAGCGGTCGGCCGTCAACTCCTCGGCGGTCTTGGCCAGGAGCGCCGCGTTCGCGTCGGTGTCGTGGCTGAGGACGAGGGAGCGGCGCGGCAGCCGGGCCAGATGCTCAGTCAGCGCCTCGGCGCCGACTGCGGTGGCGGGGGTGAGGCCGAAGATGTCCGGGTAGCGGTCCTCGGTCTTCGAGGTGAAGACGTCAGCTTCGGTCAGCGCGCGGTCGTCCTCGACGAGGGCCGGAGTTGCCTCGGGGTTCACCGCCGGGAACAGCAGCCCGGCCGCGGTCGCGCCGGTGCTGAGGGTGAGGCCGAGCCAGCTGGCGAGCTGGTCGGGGAAGAACTGCGGCTTCAGCTCCTTGCCGTCCTCGCGCCAGATCGGTTCGCGGCGCCCGTCGACGAGGGCTTCGGTCACCTTCGGGTGCTGGGTCGGGTGGAGCTGTCCGCCGGCGAGCACGCGTTCGCGGACCTGGTGGTACAGGCCGGTCGCGTCGAGGAGGCCGAGGCCGACCGCGGCGGCCGACGGCCACGGAAGGATGCGCACGCGGCCGTCTGGCTCGGGGCGGGCGAAGACGCGGTCATTGGCCAGCAGGCCCCATCCGGCTCGGGCCAGGAGGAGGGCGGTGGTGGTCTTGCCCGCGCCCTTGTCGCCGAGAGTGAGGACAGTGTCCCCGTTCTGTGTGGCTGCGGAGGCGTGGAGCACGGTCCAGCCGTCTGCGAGGAGTTGGCCGCGGACGAGTTCGCGGGCTAGGCGCGCGGCGGCGACGGCGACCGGTTCGGCGTGGTTGCCAACGATGACGAGGCGGCGGCCGTCGGCCTGGTAGGCGATTCGCTCGTCCGGCTGTACCGCATACGTGATCCCGTCGTGGCGGGCTACGAGGGTGCGGGCGTTGGCGTAGGTGGTTTCGTCGTGGCCGTAGTCGGTGACGAGGGCGGCAATGTCGTCCACGCGGGAGGGCTCGATGTCGGCGAGGACGAGGCCGCCGCCGTCGGCGAGGCCGCCGGGGTTCGGGGTGTCGGTGGTGGCGTTCCACCAGGGGCCGAAGTAGCGGTGCGACCAGTTGGTGACGGCCTCCGTCTGACTGGCGACCGTGACGGTGGCGGTGTCGGCGTGGATGCGGGTTGCGGTCAGGGGCACGCGGGGGCTCCTTGCTGTTCGAGGTGGTTGATCTTGCGGTAAGTGGCTTCGAGTTTCGTGCGGGCGGTGAGCAGATCCGCCGTCTCGTGGGGGTCCAGCTCCAGGGGGTGCACGGTCGGCTGACCGGCGCGGATGTGCAACCGGATTCCGAGCCATACGCCCGCGCGGTTGACGGACAGGACGTCGGTTCCGTCCTCCTGTGCGAGGAGCTTGCGGAGCGCGGAGAGGACGGCGGCGGCCGGGCCGTGGCGGGTGCGGCCGATCCCTGTGTTGATCCGACGGGGACGGGCGGTGAGTTCGGCGCGTACGTCGTCGAGGGGAACCGTGCACGGGAGGCCGTTGATGGTGGTGGTTGAGGCGCAGATGACCGCGCCGTCTCCGTGCTCGCCGATTACGTATCCGTCCACCGCTTCGACCGGCACGCCGTGATGGGCGGCGAGAGCAGCGCGGTAGCGGGCGGTGTCGGTCGCCGACCCGATTCCGTACGTGGACGCGCGGCTGATGGTCGCGAAGAGCCGCGACAAGACGTCGACGGGGTTGGTGACCATCACCACGGGCCCGCCGTAGCCAATGAGCGTGTGGGCGAGGTCGGCGATCAGGGGGGCGTTCGCGGCCAGTCCGGCCATGCGCACGTTCCGGGTGGCGGTGTTGGTGAACGTGGCGCGGGGACAGATCACCAGAGCGTCCGCCTGGTCCAGCTCGGCGACGCTCTCGCAGGCCAGCGCGCAGGTGCCCGTGCGGGCGAGGTGGGCCATGTCGTCCAGATCGGTGACCAGCCCGGCGGCGCTCTCGGCCCTGCGGGAGGCGATCAGCAGCCGCTCACACCACGGTTCGCCAACAAGGAGCGCGGCGACGGTCTGACCGACCGCGCCGGCGCCAATGATGCCCACCGTGCGGGCGGTCACCGTGCCGCCGCCTTCGTCACCGCGCCCAGCGCGAGCCGCCAGGCCGCGTCCGGGTCGGTCCCAGCCGCGAGTTGAGCGCTGATCTGGTCCAGGATCGTGCACACGGCCCGCGTCTGGTCGATGACGGCCTGGGCGTGCTCGGGCAGCGGCAGCGCGGCAGGTGCAGCAAGGTAGGTGGTCAGGATGTTGACCGTGTCCATCAGCCACGTCACGAGCAGTCGCCGCAGCCACAGACCCCGCAGGGGGCCACGCAGCGCGCTGGTCTGCTCGGTGACGAACGCGGCGATCCCGTCCACTACGGCGCAGGCCGGGGCGTCCACCGGCGGGGCGGCGATGAGCGTGAGGAACGTGCGGGAGACGAGCTTTGCGACGTCGTGGTGCGCGGGCCCGCGGGCCAGGCCAGGGTCGATGAACACCGGCCGTTCTTCCGGGCCGTCGGGGAAGTACACATGTTCCGGCTTCAGGTCGCCGTAGACGATCACTCTGGGGCCGATCGGCGGGGCGAGGCGGAGTTTCAGCAGCCGGGCCACGACCACACCGACCACGGCCGCCACGCCCTGGCGGGCGCGCTCGTCGAGCCGATCAACACCGAGGCGCCCGATGTAGAGGCGTCCTGAGACGCCGTTGAACTTCCGGCGGAACGTGCCGTCAATGCTCCGCTCCGGGATCGGTGCTGCGTCGACCTGAGCCATCACGGTCGGGTGCTGAAGCCCCGATAGTCCGGTCACGGCCGCCTTGAGCAAGTCCCCCGTCCGTGCCGGGTCCTTGGTGATCAAATCGGCCAGCGTAGGGCCGGTGACGGGCTCGGTGAACAACACCCCGGCCGCGTAACCGGCGCAGCGGGCGACCCTCACCCCGGCGGCGTCCAAGGTGCGCAACTGTCCGGCTTCCCGGGCGAGCAGGGACGCGGGTGAGGTGGCATAGGCGGTCTGCGCCGCACGGACCTTGTCGCGGTCCCCGGCCACTCCGCGCAGTATGGAGACGAGCGACAGGCCAAGGACGGAGTCCTTCGCGAACACGTCCCGGCCGCCGACGCGGGCGCGGTGCACGTAGCCGGTGACCGAAGGGACGTGATCGCCCAGGGTCAGCGGTTCGTGGGGCCACAGGTCGGCTGCGGCGCGGTGTATCCGGTCAGTGCTGAGCGCGAACAGGTCCGCGGGGTGCGGTAAGGCGATGCCATTCAAGATGCCTCCTCGGTCAGCGGGAGCAGGACCCGGCCGGGGCAGTGGAGCAACGAGGCAGCCCCGGCCGGGTGATCGTGGTCAGCTGGTGCTGTCTTCTCCGTACAGGCTGTCGGGGGTGTGGTGGCGCACATGCCGGTCCGCCAAGGCCCCTTGGGTGCGCTCCGCCTTCGGGTCCGTGACCTTCTTGGTGTCCCGCTTGATCTCGGCCTTCGCCGCCTTGACGGTGTTCTTCTTGTTGCCCACGCGGTGCGTGCTCCTTTTTGTTCTCGGTTCTCATCGAGCCCGTTCCGGCCGGAGCGGGGGCTGTCGGTGGCCGCCCGCCGTCCTGAACCGGCGGGCGGCCTGGTGAGGCCCGGCGGATGACCGGCGCCGGAACCTCAGACCCGCACGTCTTGCCGTTGCGTGCGGGTCCTCCCGCCTCTCTCGGGGGTGAGGCGCGGGAGTCTCGCCACCCCAGCCCCGACGCGAGCGCGGGAGGGGCGCAGGGCCGGGGGCGGAATTGCGTCCGGCGGCGGGGGTTACGGGGTGGCACCCCGCCGCCGGCGTCTACAGGAGTTCAGGCGATGGCCGGCTGACGCTGCATGAAGTGGTCGAGCGCCTGCTGCTTAAGTCGGCGGAGGCAGTCTGCGCACGCCATGAAGGGCGCATGCTGGCCGTCCCACTGCACCGGGCCGAGCCAGATCACCGGCAGGCCCGTGCGTAGGCACCCGAGCCAGCAGTCACCCGTGACCCAATGCCCCTCCACAAGACGCTGCGCGTGCGCGCCGCTCACGGCTCTCCCCCACCGGCCTCCGCCGCAGCGAGCCGGTGACGGCCGTACGCAGCCAGTCGGGACACCTCGGGCGGAGGGCAAAGGTCGCCGGGGCCGTCCATCGGCACGCACCAGTAAGAGAAGTGCTGGAGCGGATCATTGAACTCCGGGCGCGGCACCCCGAGATAGGAGTCACGGCCGAGGCACTCGGCTCCGTCCCGCCTCCGCCCGCGCCACTCGGGCCGATCGGCCGTGCTCGCCGGTACGAGGGCGTAGTACCGCCTGCTGTGCTGGTCGACGAACACAGGCCCACCGTGGAGCACCTCGGCGAGATACGCGTTCACCGTCTCCGCATCCGCGGAACCTGCCGCAGCGTGGACCAGATCGGCGGACATGCGGACTGCGGCGAACAACGCGCCGCAGCGCAAGAGAGCGACGCCGCCGATCTGCCACTCCGTGCGCGCCCTATCCGCGCTCTGCGCAGATAGCAGGAGCCAGCTCCGTACTGCCTGCTCGCGCTCCTGACGGGTATTCACCAGGACGCCGGACGCACGCGCCTCGTCATCTTCGTCGTACAGCTCAAGGTCGGTCACCGCACGACCTCCAGGCCGCGCCCCGCCGCAAAGGACAGGCCTTCTTCCTCAGCGGGCTGGGCAGCCAGACCGGGCGTCAGCTTGCTGCGCTCGGCGCAGATGTAGAGCACCGGGGTGGCCGGGTCGGGGCGGCTTGGGGCGGGGGTTCTCTCCTGCGTAGTACCTGCTTGGGTCATCGTGTGGGCCTTTTCGTCGTCTCGGTGCACGTCGGTCCCCCTCGGGGCTGTGTGGGACCGGCGAGCCGTCAACCAGCCGTCCGCAAGCAGAGCGCGTGCGGCCGGTATTCAGCCAACCCGCTTACGTAGTCGGGCGGAACGGTGGACAGTGGGAGGACGGTTGAACTGGTTGAACGCAACTCGGGGGTCTTCGATGGCGCGACGTGATCGGACGCCGAACGCGGCTCTTGCGGCCCTGATGCAGGCGGGAGGGATACAGAACGCGCAGCTCGCCAGGCGGGTGAACGCCGTGGGGCGTGAGCTGGGCGTGACCTTGCACTACGACAAGACCACGGTGTCTCACTGGCTGGCGGGCAGCGTGCCGAAGCCGGAGGCGCGGCCCGCTATCGCCGAAGCCCTCTCCCGGCTGCTGGGCAGGCCCGTAACGTGCGTGGAGATCGGCTGGGAGACTCCCCCGGCCGACGAGCACGACACCGTAGCGGGAGTGATCGACCTGAGCCGAGCAGACATGGACCCTTCCAGGCGAGGGGTGCTGAAGACCGGCATGTATGTGGCGGCCCTGGCCGTACCGAAGTTCGAGGACGTCGCCGACCGGACCAGCCACATCGAGGCCGCGCAAGCGGGCCCCACGGTCCATGTCGGCGCCTCGGACGTGGAAACCGTGCGCACGATGACGGACAAGATCGCCGACATCCTCGATCAGGTGGGCGCCGGTCACGCCCGCCCGATGGCCGCCGCATTCCTCGTCAACTCCGTGGGAACGTACCTGCGGGCGTCCGGCACCGATCGCGTACAGCGGGATATGAAGGCCGCCGCCGCCGACCTGGTGTACCTCACGGGCTGGATGGCCATGTACGAGAACCAGCAGGGCCTGGGCCAGCAGTACTACTTGCGGGCCCTGGACCTCGCCGGCGAAGCCGGGGACCACGTCACCTACTGCCGTACCCTGCGCGGCATGAGCCTCCAGGCCTCGCACCTGGGGCACGGGAAGAAGGCGCTCGACCTCGCGGACTCCGCCGCCGAGGCAGCCCCGGCGTCCGGGCCGCGCCTGGTGGCGTTCCTGCGCGGGCAGCAGGCCGCCGCCGCGGCAATGACCGGCGACCGCAACACCGCCCTCACCCGGCTCCGCCAGACCGAGACCGCGCTCTCCCAGGCCGACAACCGCAAGGATGCGGTGGGCGGTTACGACCAGGCGGCCTACTTCTTCCATGAAGCGCACGTGCGTTGGCACCTGAAGGACCCCGAGGGCTCCATCAAGGCCCTGCGCCGCTCGAACGCGGTACGCGACCCCTTGGAGCGTCAAGGGCGCCTGCACTGCCTCGGGGTGATCGCAGAGCGGCAGTACCACATGCGGCACTTGGAGGCCGCCTGCCAGACATGGGGCGCCTTCCTGGACGAGCACCTGACCATCAGCAGCGCCCGGGGGGATGAGCACCTGAAGACCTTGCTCAAGGCGCTCCCCGCGTACCGCAACATCGCCGCGGCCCGGGACCTCGAAGAGCGCGCCCGGCACGTCGCCGCCCTCAAAGCAGCCTGACCCACCATCACCGTGGCCCGTCTCCCTCGCTGGGGGCGAGCCGTCGGCGTGCGCGGGGCGGGTCACGACGCGCCCCCGAGTTCGAGGTGCGTGCCTGCTGGGGTGCTGCTCCTGGGCGGTGTGGATCATCGCTGCCCCTCGGTGGTTGTCTGCCAAGGCGGGCCCACCCCCCACGAGGCAGGGGCCGAGCCCGCGACACCGGCCGGGGTGGTGCAGCACGGCGCGATGCATGTTCAGTTCAACGGGCAGGAGCCCGTAAAGGGCAGGAAAAACAGCGGGGTTGGTGGTCGCAGCCAACCGGAAATTTCCGGTCGCCCGCGTTCACCGCTCATAAGCCCAGGACTACGGTGAGTAGGTGACCGGAAATTTCCGTCTCAGGATCGCCATGGCCGAACGCGCCTTTCAGCAAGCCGAGTTAGCCAAGGCAGTCAATGCTGAGCTACTGGCCGCAGGCGAGCGGGACAGCGTAGGGGACCGCACCGTACGGACGTGGCTGACCGGAAAATCCACCTGGCCTCACCGTGCCAAGCGCAACGCCCTGGAGGCAGTATTCAGGTGCACCATCGAGGCCCTCGGGTTCTACCCGCCAGGGTCGCCCGCACCGCCGCAGGAGGACCCCGACGTGATCCGCCGCCGCTTCCTCACCGGCGCCGGAGGCACTGCCGCCGCCGCCGCAATACCCCTCGTTTCCGCGCGACCTTCCAGCGTCGGCACCTCGGACGTGATCCGGCTCCGCAAGGGCATGGACGGCCTGACCGCCCTTGATCAGAAACGGGGCGGACACGCCGATCTGGAACGTGATGCTCTTGCCGGCGCAGCCGAAGCCGTCTCGCTTCAGGGAAAGGCCGCAACGCAGCGGATCAGGCAGCGCCTGTTCAGTGTCGCCGCCGACTACACCGCCATGGCCGCCTGGTCCTGCATCGACGCCCGCCAGCTCGACCGCGCGCAGACCCACCTCAACGAGGCTCTCCGTCTCGCCGGTATGGCACAGGACCCCGTGGCCCAGATGCGGGTGTGGAACTCCACCTCCATCCTCGCTCACCAGCGCGGCGACAACGGCGAGGGCATCGCCGCCGCTCAGGCCGCACAGTCCACCGCGATCACTCGCCACGATCCGCTGTTCGGCTCCCTCGCTCACGCCCGCGCCGCCGTCGGCCACGCCACTCGCCGCGACGGACAAGCAGCCATCCGCTCTCTCGGATACGCCGAGGAGGCCTTGGGCAAGGTGCAGCAGCAGCCGCGGCCGGGCTGGGTGGCGTTCTACGGCCCCGCGGAGCTTCACGCCCTGGCCGCGATCGTCCGCGAGTACCTGGGACAACCAGCCGAGGCCGAGGCCGCTTCGTACAGGGCTCTTGCCGCCCTACCCAAGCAGTACCGGCGCAACCGGGCGATGGCCACGGTCCACCTCGCCGTCGCCCAGCTCCACCAGGGCGACGCCGAACAGGCATGCGCGTCCACCGAGGGCGTCTTCAACCTGATGGCCGGCAGCCCGCTACCCGGCCGCCTCCGGGTCCTGCTCGGCGATTTCTACCGTGACCTTCTCACCCATGCGCCGTCTACCCAGGTGGCGCGGGAGTGGGCCGACCGATACCGATCCGAATGGAGCGCCCGTTGAGCACGGCAGTTCAGCTACGCCACTACGGCCATGCCGACCTTCCCGACATCAAGCAAACGCTGCTCGAAGTTCACGCCGACGCCTACGCCGACAGGCGCCATGAGGAGTTCGTGCAGCGGTTCCCCTGGTTCGTTGACCACTGGGGCAGCCGGGAAGAGTGGGCGTGCGTGGTCGCCTACGAGCACGGCGAACCGGTCGGGTTCACCTACGGGGCGCCGGGCGAGCCTGGCCGCGAATGGTGGCGTGAGTACCTGCACGAGGAGCCGGCCGACACGTCCACGTTCTCCGTCTCGGAACTCATGCTCAGGCCGAAGTGGCGCAAGCAGGGTCTCGGGGAGCAGATGCACGCCGCACTGCTCGCCGACCGGCCAGAAGCGCTTGCCGTGCTCACCGTCGACACCAAACGGCCACGCTTGCAGGCACTGTACGAGAGCTGGGGGTACCGGAAGGTCGGTGAGCGGCAGCCGTTCCCGGACTCTCCGCTGTACGCCGTGATGCTTAAGGAACTCAAGGCTGCGGCCTGACCCGGCACCACTGCGGCACGCCCCCTGTCCCCTCCGGGGCGTGCCGTACTCCGTAGCACTCAGGCGTTGTAGCCCTTCTGCCTCACGCCCGGACTCCATTTCGCCGCGACCTCGACGAAGCAGCTTCGGCACAGCGGGTTCGCGCCGATGCCGTACCGCTTGCACTTGGCGTAGCACTTGCAGCACAGGCCCTCCTCCGAGGAGTCCCACACCGAGCTCGGGTAGTCCTTCAGCGGGGTCAGCGTGGGAGTGGCCATGGTGCGCGTCCGTTCTGCATGGGCGATGTGCGGCGGTATCGCCTCGAACGCAGAATAGAACACCCCGGCCTCGGCCCTCTGTCAGTGCCGCGCCGTACGGTGGACGCATGCCCCACTCCTTCCGGCCTCACGGCCGGGTGACGCCTGCCCTGGACCAGGTCAACGAGAGCATCCGCCTTCTCATGCAGCAGCCCGCGAGCGACGAGCGCACAGCCGCGTACGCGCGGCTCCTCGCCGACTGGGCCGACGTCACGCGAGACGACGTCGACCAGGCCGCGTAACGACAGCGCCCCCGCTCGGAACATCGAGCGGGGGCAGCAAGGTCCAAACCGAAAGCGCAGCCAGCAGCCATACGAATAGGACACGTCCAACGTATCGGCGGGCACTGACACCGGCCTGGGGCAGGTCAGCGGTCGGGGTGCGCGACCTCGTAATGGTCGCTGAGCGCGTTCTCGATGCGCTGCCGCAGCGCCTCGGCCCGTGCATCGGCGTGCGCCGTCAGGGCCGCACTCAGCGCTCCCGGGTCGGCGGGCAAGGTGATCGGCCCGAACGGTTCGAGGCCCGGCCGCTCGTCGTGGTGCCAGCCGCACCCGAGCGGGCACGGATACCGGACCAGCCCGAAGGCAGGGAACTCCGGCATGGGAATGATGCTCGGCTCAGGCAAGGGTGCAGCCTCGGCCGCCCGCCGCGCGGCCTCGATCTCCGCGAACACGTCGACGGGGTCGCGCGACAGCCGCGCCAGCACCTCGTTGAGGTTGGGGTCATCGCTCATGCTCGAAGCATGGCAGAGCACCCGCCCCGGAGCGGTGGGGCGGGTGCTCAGTCTCGGACCCGGGCGTCAGCGGATGAACAGCGCGGCTGCACCCGTTGCGGCGCCCGCAACGCCGGTCAGTGCGCCGACAACACCGAGCGGCCACCGCCGGGCCTTGAGCGCTTCGACCTCGGCCCCGAGCGCGTTGAGGGCCTTCTGCGTGTCGTCGCGGAGCCGTACGAGGTCCTGCTCGTTACGGGTGGACCGCTCGACGAGGACAGCCAGGCTGCCCTTGACCTCAGCGAACCCCGTAGCGACCGTGCCCCGCAACCGCTCCAGCTCGACCGCGACAGTCGACCCCTCAGGCTCCGGCGGCGTACTCATGGGCGGCTCTGCCTCACCAGCTCGGCGACGTCGTCCGTCGCCTTGTACCGCGGCGGCCGGGCGTACCCGAGCAGCGCGCCGACGGCGCCCTTGAGCCAGACCGGGCCGCCGAACTTCTCGGCCGTCCGCTCGACGAGCCGGAACACCAGGTAGTAGGCGCCCGCGACGGCGAGCGTCACGGCCGCCTGCGCCGTGTTGCTGTCGAGCGTGAACCCGAGATGGGTGAGGGCGACGATGATCCAGCCGGCGACGAGCGGCACGACCGTACGGAGGATGGAAGGCAGCAGCACGTCAGGACTCCTTGAAGACGAGCGCCGTCAGGACGGCACTGGTGATGGTGACCGGCACGTTTGACTGGTTCAGCAGCCGCACCCGCATGCCGCGGTCCTTGCCGAGCCGCTTCACGAGCGGCACGATCCGGAACGTCCCGCCCGGCGTGCCGACCACTTCGTCGATCGGATGGTCCTGGGCGAGCTCGTCGCCGAGGTACTCGGACATGCGGGCCTGGATGACGTCCCCGACCGGCAGGCTGTTGATCGTCAGGGACACGCTGCCCGCGAAGCGTGCGGCGCCGCGCACGAAGACGCTGCCGCCGTCGGCGTGACCGGCGGCCGTGTCGTTCCACTCGGTGGTGAACTCGATCGAGTCCCACTTCCCCGGCGCGAGCGTGTACGGCTTCGCGAGCCCCAGGTTCACGTATTCGGGCACGTCGCTTCCTTCCTTGGGTGCCTCGTCGGTGCTGCCACCGGCCGCCCACGCCCGGAAGGCGGCTTCGGACATGTACGCGAGGTTCAGGTCCATGCGCGGGCCGCTACCTGCGGGGTCGCTGGTGAACTGCCAGATCAGCGGCTTGCGACCCGATGGGGACGGCGTCGGGCGGGCTTCTGCCTCGGCGTAGGTGTCGACGCTCGTGCCGGGATAGGCCGGGTACCACAGAGGGACGCCGTCGGGTGCCCTCCCCGCCGCGATGTCGTCGGCGCTCGTGTACACGCCGACCCGCTGACCGGGGAACGCCTTCTGAACGGCGGCGATCCACGCCGTGGCCCACGCCTTGATCTGCGCCGACGACCGGCCCGCATAGTTCCGGCCGTCGCTGTACCGCTCCAGGTCGAGCCAGTGCGTGAAGCCCTTCCCCGCGTACGGCTTGGCCGCGTCGACATAGTTCGCCGCTTCCTTCGCGACGTCCTGGTTCGGCCACGCGAAGTGATAGCCGCCCGGCACGAGACCGGCGGCCTTGATGCCCTTGATGTGCATCCCGAACCGTGCGTCGCGCGAGCGCTGCCCCTCGGACGCCTTGGCGAAGGCGAAGACGACCCCGGCCCGCTTGTGCGCGGCCCAGTCCTGCTCGCCCTGGTAGGTCGAGACGTCGATACCCCGGCAGGTCGCCATGTCAGCTCACCACCGGGTTCGCCGACGGCGTGTAGCCCGACAGGGTCGCGGCTACCGCCGGGTCGAAGTTCGCCGCGATCAGCGCGTCGTACGCGGCCTTCTTCTGCGCCGTCTCCGTCGCCTGGATGTCGGCGTACTCCTGCGCGCGCGTCGCCTCGATCGCCGCCTTCTTCTCGGCGTAGCTATCCGTCGTCAGAAGCGTCGCCCCGTCGGGGTGAGTCGGCACCGCCGCTGTCGTCACGCGCTCCGTGACCGAACCGTCCGGGTACTCGTAGTAAAACGTCTGCTCAGCCATCGCCGGGCTCCCGTCAGTTGAAGCGGTTCGACCAGACGTACGCGCGAAGCGACTTCTGGATCCGGGTGATCGTCGCGCCGCCGCTGCCCCGGCCGGTCTCGATGCTCATCGTGATCGTGCGCGTCTCCCCCGGGTTGAGCGTGAACGCGGTGATCTTGTTGTCCTGGGAGTGGGTGTTGATGATCGTTCCGCTGCCCTGGTTGCCGAAGTAGTTCATGTCGTCGCCGTCGATACCGGCCATGGCGCCCGAGTTCGGCGGCAGCACGAAGTCCAGGTCGACCTCGCGGAAGAGGAGCCCCAGGCCTCGGCGGCACGGGTCCGGGTTCGTGACGTCGATCGAGATCGTGTCGATCGTCTGCTGTGCCGCAGTCGGCACCGGCATCGGCGTAGCCAGGGCCGTGTTCGCCTGGTCTCCCTGGAAGTCGGCCCAGTACGCCGGATCGGCTCGCAGTTCGCCCGTGGTCGGGTCGCAGTAGATGCCGCTGCCGTTGTCCGTGATGTCACACGTGAACGGCCATGCGGCCACCTTGGCGGCGAGCGGCGAGGTGGCCGAACCGGAGCCCGTCAGGCCGCAGCCGGTGACGACGTTCGCTGGCGGCGCCGTCGCGCTGACGACGTAGGGGTTGCTGGTGGAGCCCGCCCCCGTAACCGTGGTGTTGGCACCGGCGGTGACCACGCAGTTGCACTGCCCGCCGCCGCACTTGCACGAAGCCATGCATCCCTCCGATGGAGTGGAATCCGGCTCGGCCCAAAACCAGCAGCGGCCCCCAGTTTAGGGCCCGGCGATCACCGCTCCGGGGCCCTGGCAACGTTCAGTCGAGGTCGATCACGCCGCCCGGATCGGGGACAGGGTCGGTCGGCGGTGCGTACCCGGACAGCCGCCGGGCGACGGCGTCCGGCAGGATCGCGGCGAGCGCGAGATAGACGGCCTGTACCTCGGCCTGCTCTGCCGCTTCCCGCGCGGCCCGCGCCGTCTCCCGCTCGGCCTGGATGACGCCGAGAGCCGCCTGATACTCCTCTGCGCTCAGCCCCACCGCGCCCTCGGGCTCGGGCATGCTCACGCTTCCGGTGATCGTCACCTCGCGGAGCCGCCCGTCGGAGAACTGGTAGTAGCGCGTCGTCTGGTCCGTCGTCTGGTCCACAGCAGCCGCCCCAATCATGTCTGCGGAATGGAGAACAGCCACACCCGGATCGTGGCCTGGATACGGTTGTACGTAGAGCCCCCGGCGCCCCGGCCCAGCGTGACGTTCAGGTTGATCGTCTGCGAGCCACCGGCCGGGATAACGGTGTTGTGGAACACCGTGTTCTGCGACTGCCAGGCCGTGATGCCTGAACTGCCGGTGTTCTTCATGTAGGTGAGGTCGTCGCCGTTGATGCCGGCCATGGCCGCGCCGCCGTTGGCTGGCAGGTCGAACCCCACGTCGAGGCTCCGCAGGACGATCCCGAACGCTTCCCGGCAGGGATCCGGATTGGTGATGGTGACGCTGTACGTCTCCACCGTCGTCTCGGTGGTCGGCACCGCTCGCGGACTGAACGTGTCGTTGGGAGCGACCTCGGCGAACGCGGACCGGAACGGCGGGTCGGTCTTCAACTGCCCGGTCGTCGGGTCGCAGTAGACGCCGCCGCCGTTCGCCGTGATGCTGCACGTGAACGGCCACGTCGCCCGGTTGACCCGCAAGGGCGCGCTCGCCGAGCCGTCACCGAGAAGACCACAGCCCGTCTGGACCGTCGCCGCGCCCGCGGGTACGAACAGCCCGTTCGCGTCAACGACCAGGTTGTTGCCGGGCGTCGAGGAGATGTCAGCGCCGATCACACCGGTCGACGGGTCGAAGTTGATACCAGGCCCGGCAGAGAGGCACCCCCGGACCTCGGCGCAGTTCGTGACCGCGTTCACCGTGTACGGGTTAATCGCACTGCCCGACCCTGTGACTGTCGTGTTCGTGCCCGCCTGCACAACGCAGTTGCAGTCACTGCCGCCGCACTGACACCTGGCCAAGACGACCACCTCTCAGGGGTGCGTTCGTGGCCCGGCCCAGAACCAGCAGCTGCCGCTCAGTCTAGGATGCGCCGGCCGACGTCCGGTCAGCCGTAGAGGTGCACGATCACGCGCCCGTCGCCGCCTTTGCCGCCGTCGACGGCGCCCCCGAACGAGACGGCGCCACCCGCGCCCCCGCCGAAGCCGCGCGGCCCGAGCCCGTTGCCCTGCGTGGTGCGGCCCAGGCCGCCCGTGCCGAGCTGGGCGTCGCCGCCGAAGCCCGCCATGGCGAAGCTGCCGTTCAGGCGGATCGCCGACCCGGAGGCGCCGCCGCCGATCGCGAAGTCACCCGTACCTCCGCTTGGTCCGGCGATACCCTGCGAGGTATTCGCGGTCGTCCCCGACCCCATGTTGTTGGTGCCGCCGCCCCCACCGTTCGCGATGACGAAGCTGCCGAACGACGACGGAGCACCGTCGCCGCCGTCCGTGGTCGACGTGCCCGCAGCGCCGCCCACACCGACCTTGATGGGCACCGACGCGCCAAGGTCGGCCACGTCGATCAGCGACTTCGAGTAGCCGCCCCCAGCGCCTCCAGGACGCGCGATCGCCTCGCCCGTGTCCGCGTTGGCGCCGGCCGACCCGCCGCCGGCCCCCTGCACTTCCACTTCCACGCGAGCCAGCCACGGATAGTTGGCCTTGGTGAACGTGTACGTGCCTGCCCCGAAGTAGAGGGTCTGCCGAAGACCCATCGTCCCTGGGATCAGGCACAGTTCACCGGTCGTCGGGTCGACGGTGAAGTAGTCCCCACACGCACACGCTTTCGCCACTGGAATGACCCCACATGCTCGGTTCCATGCCCGGCCCAAAACCAGCGGCGCAACGAGTCTACGAGCGCCGATCAGGCGAGCGTGCCCACGGCGAAGAGGTGCACCTTGACCCCGGCCGCAGCCGGTACCGCCGTCTGCCCACCCAGAAGCACGCCCGTCGACTGCCACACCCGCGCCACGGCCTGCGTCGTGGTCACAGCCTCTAGCGTCACGAACAGGCCCCGGCTGTCGCTCGGGTCGGGATCGACAGCGAGCGCGCTGATGACCGGAGGTTGCGTGAAGGCCTGCGAGAAGACCCACGTCGCCCGCCCGTCGGCCGCCGTGTTGACCACCTTCGCGGCCGGGGGAGCTCCGGGCGGTCCCGGAGGCCCCTGCGGGCCCGGCACCGTGGAGTCCGCCCCGGGCGGTCCGGGCGGACCAGGCGGGCCCGGCATGGTCGAGGCGGCCCCTGGCGGACCGGGCGGACCAGGCGGACCAGGCACGGTCGAGGCGGCCCCCGGCGGTCCGGGTGGACCGGGCGGGCCCGGCACAGTCGAGGCCTCCCCGGGCGGCCCCGGCGGTCCCGGCTGGCCCTGTTCGCCACGCTGCCCCTGGTCACCCTGTCGGCCGCGCGGCCCCGGCTGCCTCGCCGTGCGCTGCGCCTCCCGCAACATGCCCGCGAGCGGGTTGTCCGGGATGAGTCTCGACGGTGGTCGGTACGCCATGGCTAGTTGTCCTCCGAGCTGCTCACTGGGCCGAACTGCACCTTCACCGACTCGCCGTCGCCGTCCGCCGACACGCTCACGCCCGTGATCTTCATGCGCTGCGAGATGTTCCGGCACGTTGCGGTCGTCGCCACGTCCACGCACCAGCCCGGCACGAGGCGTGCGATGTCCACGCCCGTGTCTGGGGACAATGTGACCTCCGACGAGTCGATGTAGACCGGCACCGGCAGCGACGCGTTCAGCCGCGACTGGGCTGCCGCATCCGCGCTGACCTGGTCCTTGATGCTCGTGTCCTGGATGCTCCGCTCGATGAGCCCGTAGTAGGGGTGCACCCCGCCGGCCACGCCCACGATCCCCGAGCCGGTGTCGCCGTAGACGGCCCACTTCGTCGCCATGGCCGTGCCGTCCTCCTCGACGCTCAGACCGTCCGGAAGGTCGACATCAGTGATCAGGCCGACGCTGGCGCTCCAGTCGTCCGGCATCAGCAGCAGCGTCTCCCCGACCGCGGTGAAGTCGAGGCCGGTCTCCGCCAGGTTGCGCAGGTAGTCACCCGTCTGCCCGATGTTCTCCTGGTAGTCGCGCGAGCCAATGACTCCCGACTGCGCGAGCACAGTCACGCTGTGGCCCGGATCGTCCGGGGCGAAGCCGTCCTCGATCAGCCACTGCGCGATGTCCGTCAGGTCGGTATTCGTGAACGTCGTGGACTCGTGAGGGGTCCGCCGGTTCAGCACCGAGACGATGTCGGCCGCTGAGATCTGGACCGTGCCCGCCCCCCACTTCGGTATGAGGATCTGGCCGCCCCAGACGTACGAGCCGTTGCGGTAGATGTGCACCCAGTGCCTCATGGCTCGCATGTCGCCGAGGACGCCGCAGCAGTCGACGTCCGGCTCGATCGTCAGGCTCGCCGTGGAGGCGTCGTTCAGGACACGGCTCCAGTCGACCTTCGTGATGACCTGGGCCTGGGTGAGGATCGCCCCGCCCCGGTCCGCGATGTAGGCGGCGTACTCGGCCGCGCACCCGAGGCCGGCCATCAGAGAGCCCGCCCCGACACGGCGAAGGACAGCACAGCGTCCGAAGCGGGCGCCACGAAGGCATCCGTCTCCAGCAGCAGGCAGTATTCGGCGCAGTCCAGCACGGGCCACGACGGCGGCGCCCCGTCCCTACCGAACACTGTCGTCGCCGACGAGCAGTCGCCGCCGCAGTAGACCGCAGCCCGCCCTGTCTGCCCGTCCAGGACGAGTTCCGACCCGGCGGCCAGGTAGCTCAACGTCCACTGCGCGTACGGCTCACAGCGCTTCCTCTCGGCGATCTCCTCGCACGTCAAGCCCGCGTCGGCGCTGGTCTTCTGGAACAGGCTGATCGTCAACCTCCGCAGGTCGCTGCTGCCCGCGTACACGCTGATGAGCGGCACATCGTCCATCCACCCCGGCCGGCCGGACAGGTCGATGGCGTACGCGGCCGAGTTCACCGCGAGCGACTCGCAGAAGCACGTCACCGGCGAGGAGGGAACCGGCGGCGCCACGCTGCCGCAGGCCGGATCGCCGCAGCCGTCCTGGCTGTCCTGGCACTGCTTGAGGCGACAGTCGGTGCACTGCGGAATCCAGTCGGGAAGCCGCGGGTCGTGGATGCACCACTCAATGCACTCGTCATCGTCGTCGGTCGGCAGCGCGACACTCAGCAGCTCGACCCCGTCCGTGTACGCGAACGGGCTCGCCGCCGTCATCGTCCACTCCACGGTGATGACGTCCGCGCCGAGAGAGCACGTACCGCCCGAGCATGAGCCGTTGCCGTTGCGCGCGGTGACCTTCGGGCCGGACGTCAACGCCACCCGGCGGAACGTCCTGCGGTGCGCCCGGTTGAACTCGTCCCGGGTCATCGTCTCCCCCGGGCAGCACGCGTACATGTCCACGCAGTCCCCACCGCACTGCGACCCGGTGCAGCCCTGCAACGCCGCCTTGAGGAACTGAAGCCCGTACTCGACGCCGCAGCACGTCGCACCGAGCAGGATCCCGGTGAACGTCATCTCCCGCGGTTGCACCCGGGCCGGACCGAGCGACCCGCCGCCCGTCACCGCGGTGCTCACCGACCGCTCCACAGGGAAGTCGTCCACGCCGTCGACGCTCAGCAGCAGCACGCCGGCGAACTCGAGACTCTCCGGCGCATCCGGGTCGTACCACTCGGCCGGGGTCAACGGGTCGTCGGGCGTGGTGTACGGCTGCCCGTCGTCGTCCAGGACCGCCGAGGTGATTGTCTCGCAGCTACAGATCGCCGACCCGCTCGTGAGCGGCGAGCCGACTGTCTCCAGGTACGCGCGGAGGCGGGCGTGGTTGACCACCTCCACACCGCCCACACTCACGAAATCAGGGAGCACGAGAACACCTCTCTCAAGTCAGGTTCGCCACCGCGATGCGCCGCAGGATCACGCGGGCTGTCTGCTCCGGGTCGTTGGCCGCCTGCACGGTGATGTTGTTCGTGACCGACGCGCCGATCGCGGTACGCGCCGCGCTGAACGCGCTGCCGCTGGGCTGCCCGGAGCCGGGGAGGACGAGGCCGGCGCCGCTGAGGTCGCCGAGGGACGGCTGAACCACCGGCCCGGACACCGTGCTGGCGAGGCTGGAGAGCGGCTGGCTGACCGCGTCCGTGAGACGGCGGGCCGACGACCTTGCCGCCTTCGCCAGGTCGGCCAGGCGGCCAAGGAAACCGTCGTGCAGTCCCAGGCCGGTGAGGTCGCCGATCTTCCGGAACACGGTCGAGGGCGAGTGGATCCCGAGCGCGGCACGGATGCTCTTCTGCATGGCCTTGGCGATCGAGACCATGAGGTCTTCGATGTCCTTCTGCTGGCCCTTGAGGCCGGCGAGGAAGCCTTTGGATGCCTGCTTGCCCGCGTCGAACAGGTCGTCGGCCGCGCTCTTGCCGAGCGAGTTCGTCGCCGACACGAGCTGCTTCTGGAGGTCGTTGATCTCCTTCAAGCTGGCCGTCGACTGGTTCGACAGGAACTCGGCGAGCTGGGCGCCCTGCTGCGGGCCGAGCGCGATGATCTGCGACAGCAAGTCCTTACGCAGGCCGCGCTTGGACAGGTCGTTGATCTGCTTCGTGAAGTCCTTCACCTGGGAGACGGCCTGGTCCAGGCCCTCGGTGATGTTGAACAGGCTCACGCCGCCCTGCGTGAGGTTCTGGAGGCTGAACGACTGGAGCGCCGACGCCGCGGTGTCGGTGGCGAACTTC
This sequence comes from Streptomyces prunicolor NBRC 13075, assembly GCF_000367365.1. Taxonomy (GTDB): domain Bacteria; phylum Actinomycetota; class Actinomycetes; order Streptomycetales; family Streptomycetaceae; genus Streptomyces; species Streptomyces prunicolor. The sequence continues at coordinate 60,274 of NZ_BARF01000084.1, forward strand.
TGCGCGTCGGCGATCTGCTTCGCGATGGCGTCCCGCTGGTTCGCGAGCGACGTCAGCTTCTTGTTGCCGTCCGAGACCAGCTTCAGCAGCGAGTCGTCCAGCTTGGTGTTCTTACCCTTGAAGGCGGCGATGATGGACTGGCTGAGCTTCTGCGCGGTCGCCTTGATCTGGTCGACCGAGCCAGTCATACCGATGATGAAGCCCTCGCCGACGCCCTTACCGATCGCGATGAAAACCTTCGACGGCGAGTTGATCTTCAGGACGCTTTTCGCGGACTTGATCGCCGATCCGACGACTTCCTTCGCGGCCGAAGCGATGGACCCGGCCATCGCCTTGACGCCGTTGATCATGCCTTGGATGAGGTTGCGGCCCACGGACACGAGTGCCGACGCGGCCCCCGACAGCGCGCCTTTGATCTTCCCCGGCAGGCCGGAGAAGAACGAGGTGAGCTGCGAGCCGGCCGACCTGGCGGCGCCGAGCATGGCCGAGCCCGCCGAGCGCAGCACCGACGCCGCCCGGCCCGGCAGGGACGCGAGGACCGACACCGCGCGGCCCGGCAGCTGCGAGAAGAACGAGACGACGGCCGAGATCCCCGTCGACACCGCCGACTTGCCCGCGTTCCACGCCGACGTGAACAAGCGGACCAGCAGCGACCCGAGCGAGGCGAGCGCGTTCACGATCAGCCCCGGCACGCGGGTGAACAGCAGGATGACCAGGCCGATTTCGACGCCGATGGCCGTGCCCACGGCCTGAAGCGCCAGATGGAAGAGGTTGCTCAGCAGCCCTGGCAGCGCCTGCAACGCTGTCAGGATCATCCCCGGAAGACCCTGGAAGAACGTGACAACTGCGGTGAAAGCGGTCGATATCAGGGAGCCGAGTGCCGACAGGCCCGCCACGATCAGCGACGGCAGATTCGTGATGAACGTGACGACCGACGTCAACGCGGTCAACAGGCCGGTCAGGATGCCGACGACTGCCTGAATGATCGGCACGACGATGTTGATCGCCGTCCACGACACGAACGCCGCAGCGATCTGGAGCACCGGCGCCAGCAGGTTCGTGATCGTCACCAGCAGCGGGGCCAGGGCGGCGACGAGCTGCGCGACCGGCGGCAGGATCGGAACGATCGCCTGCAAGATCGCCGCGAACGCTTCGACGAGGGGCGGCAGGATCGGCAGCAGCGCGTTCGTGAGCGCGGTGATCAGCGGCACCAGGGCGACGACGACCTGAGCGATCACGTCCGCGACCTGCGTCAGGACCGGACCGAGGATCTGGAAGACCTGCGCGATCGCCTGCCCGATGCCAGTCGCGAGCGGCGTCAGGGCCGTGACGAGCTGAACGAAGGCGTCAGCCAGGGGCGGCAGGATCGGCATGAGCGCGCCGACGACAGCCTGAATGATCGGCTGGAAGGCCTGCGCCAGTGTCGACAGAACGGGGGCGAGCGCGGTCGCCAGGATCGACACGAGCTGCCCGGCGAGCGGCAGCAGCGGGGCGAGCGCGGTGATGACCTGCGCTATCGCCTGCCCGAGCGGGCCGAGGCTGGGGCCGATCGACTCGAAGGCGTCGGACAGGGCGGCAGCGACGGTCTGAAGGCTCGGCGCGATCGCCGCCAGGGCGGGGCCGAGCGCGTTGATCAGGCCGGTGATCGCCGGGCCGAGGGTCGCGAAGACCGGGCCGAGGGCGGGCGCGATCTGCCCGATCTGCGTCACCAGCGCCGACAGGATCGGCCCCAGCTGCTGGGCGATCGTCCCGATCGTCGCGAAGATGTTCCCGACCGCCGACTGGCCGGAGGCGGTCTTCAGGAATGCCGCGACCTGCCCGGTGATCGTCTGGATGTTCGCGAGGAACCCGGCGCCGACGTTGCCGGCCGCCGAGAACACGCTGGACAGGATCGAGCCGACGTTCTGCGCGATCCCGCCGAGCTGTTGGAAGACCGTGAGCGCGTTCTGGATCCACGTCAGCCCGCTGCCTGCCTTGGTGGCCCGTTCCAGGAACGCGGCGAGTTTGTTGGCGACGCCGTCGATCGCGCTACCCAGGCCGGTGAACCCAGGAAGGGTCGACCGGGTGAAGTTCGCGACGGCGGTCAGCAGCCGCTCGATGCTGTCGGACCTGATCCCGGCGATCTCGGTCTTCAGCCCGGCGAACACGCCCTGGACGAGCTTCACCGACGCCGACGACTTCGCGAACTCAAGCGCCGACGAGGCCAGTCGGCCGAACTCGGCCGAGACGGCGGTCATCCCCGTCTTCAGGGGCCCGCCGAGGGCGTTCGCCGCCGCCTCGATGTCGCCTTTCAGCGGCTTGAAGAACGCGCCCTGCACGCTCGCCTTCAGGGCGTCGAATGCGGGCTTCAGCGCCCGTACTTCCTTCGCCGCTGCCTGGGCCGCCGGGGACAGCCCCTTGAGGGCGGTCTCGAACTGCTTCGCGTTGCCGGTGAGCGCGGTCGAGAACGCCTTGCCTACACCGTCCAGGGCGAGCTTCAGCGTGCCCATCACGGCCTGGAGGCCGAGGAACGCGGCCGGGGCCGCCGCCACGATGCCCACCGCGGGGGCGAGCGCGCCGACCAGCGTCGCCACGCCCTGCGCGGCGCCCGCCACCGCGATACCGATCGCCCCGAACCGCAGCCCAGCCGCCAGGGTCCGGCCGATACCGCCCGCTATCCGGCTCAGCCCCGCGAGGGACCGCGTGAACCGGTTGGTGTCGACGTCCGCGTTGACGCGGACGTTGGGCGCGTTGTGCGCCCGTATGCGGGAGTCGAAGTCGTCGAGGTCGGGGACGACCCGGATCGACACCTCTTCGTCAGCGAGAGCGGCCCGCAGGCGGGCCATGAACACGCTGACGTCCGGCGCCACCGGGATGTTCAGCGAGTCGATCCCGTTCAGCCCGGCCAGGAGCCGGGCATCGAACCGGGACAGGTCCGGCGAGACCGGAATGTCGATGGAGTCCAGGTGCCGCAGCTGGCGCAGCAGCGAGGCGTCGAACCGGGTCAGGTCCGGCTCTACCCGGATCTGCACCGAGACGGCGCGGAGGCTGTCCTGAAGGTTCCGCCGGATCTGCCGCGCGATGCCGTTCGTGGCCCGGTTCAGGGCCGCCTGGATCCGCTGCCCAAGCTGCTGCGCGTCAGCGACAACCCCGGTGTCATCGAGGTCGATCGTTATGCGAGCTGAGCCGTAGTCCTCGTCCTCGCCGGCCACCGGGCAACCCCGCTTTCGCGTGTGGTTGCCCGGCCCTGAACCAGTCGGCTCCGGCCACCCCTTACGACCTGGGGTAACCGGCTTTCAAGACTATCTGCTAGCGGCCTCTCAGCCGCGCATCCTCACTGGCCATCGCAGCCATGAGGGCCTGGGCGTCGTTGACATTCATCGCGGCCGCTCTCGGCCGCTCAGACGCCCCCGTACGCGCCCGGTAGCCCTTCGGCGGCGCGTACAACTCAGCCCGCTTCCGGGCCCGTTCGCTGTCGTCTTTCGCCCCGGCCTCGATCTGCGCCTCGGCCGCGTTGAGCATCCGCTTCAGCGGCCACTCGTGCGGGTTGATGCCCTGGAGGGCGAGGGCCCCGTCCCAGGCCTCCCACCAGGCCGCGACCTGGGCGCAGAGCCTGAAGACGACCCAGTAGGGCGGTTCCCACCCCCGTACAGCTCCACCGTGAATTCGAGGATCTCGGCGACCGCCCGCGTCGGCAGGCGCACCGCGTCGCGGACGACGGCGCCCGGGTGCTTGGCGGCGAAGGCCTGCGCCTCGTCGCCGTCCTGGAACGACTCCAGGACCTCGCCGCCCTTGACGACGTCCAGGCGCAGGAACAGCTCGGACGTCTCGGGCAGCATCTGCCGGGCCAGGAATACCCGCACTGCCCGCATCGTCTTCCGCAGGGCCGCGGGGTCGGCGTCTTCGAGGTTCTCCAGGTCGACGCCCTTCGCCTTCTGCGCCTCGCTCAGTTCGGCGTACGCGTCGACGAACTGGTCCCCCATGACCTCGGGCTCGAACTCAAGCTCGTAGGGGCCGACCTCGACGACGTGGGGCTCGGTGTACAGCTGGATCGTCTTCCGCACGGGTCATGTCCTTGTCTCCCGCTCCATGCCCGGCCCAAAACCAGCGGCATCCATGAGAGTAGTCGCACAACTCAGCGGCCCAACCGCAGCGCCCGCGCCAGGAAGTTGTTGGGCCGCGTACCGGGGTGCCGTACGAGCCGGGTGAACACCACGTGCCCGTCAACCTCGAACCTGAGCACCCCATTACGCCTTCGCGGCCGGATGAGGTGCGGCCGGGTGCCGTTCAGGACGAACAGTGTGGCCGGGTGGTCGCAGGTGATGACGCCCTCCAGGCCGCGCGGGCCCTCCTGGATGTCCCAGCTGATGTACCGGCCCATCGAGCCAGGCGCCTCCGCCTCGGCGATCCGCGCGACCCGCGCCGTGCGTTCCCGTAGCTTCCGCTCCACCCGGCCACCACGCAGGCGTAGCAGCTGCGCGATCCGGCCGCGCTCGATCCGTACCTCAACACTCACAGTCCGCCTCCGGGCACTTGCAGCCGGGCAGCGCGATCGTGACACGCTGTTCGACGCCGACGCAGCCGCCTTGCGGGCCGAGGGTCTGCTGGCGGCCGAGGATGTACGGCCGTCCACGCCGCCGTCCTCGTCCCCCAGTGGCGGCGAGACAGCAAGTGATCGCGTTGAAGACGCCGACGGCATCGATGTGGGTCACGCGGGCAGCCGCCTCGAGTTCCTCGCACGACGGCGCGCATCCCTCTTCCGTAGGGCCGGGCGCGCACCGCAGCAGCGTGACGACGAGCTCGACCGCCGTCGACAACGGCGGGGTGCAACCTCGTACGTTCTGGGGGGTGTTGTCCTCGGCGGGGAAGTTCGTCGAGCCGTACATGCGGCTCAGGTTCACGGTGAGCTGACCGCCGACGTCGCCAGTGCACGGGTCGGCGCACTCGTCCCACGCGGGCAAACCGGGGACGAGGCAGCGTCGGCACGTCGGGCAGCCCGGGTAGTCCTCGATCTGTGTCGCGAGGTCGTCAAGGGTGGCGCACACGCATGCAAGGAGGTCGGAGGCGGCCTCGTGGATGGCGAGCGGCAGGAGCGGCACGGTGGTCCCTTCCTACGGCCAGATCTGGATGCGTGGGCGCTTGAAGTCGGGGCTGTAGACCCGGCTCGGGGAGGTCTGCCGGTAGGGGTTGACGGCGGTCAGCCACATGTCGACGGCGGGGATGCCGGTCCGCATCTCCGAGTAGATGACCGTCGGGTCGGCGAACTCCAGGTCGACGCCCTGCCGGGACAGACGGCTGAGGTTCTTGTTCGACGCGACCTTGCAGCCGCAGCCGCCCGAGCAGTCCTTGACGAGGTGGCAGACCAGGGCGCTGAACGCGGCGATTGCCGCCTCGTCGAGCGGCAGCCCGACCCGGTAGGTGACGCAGAAGGTGTTCGGGTCGCCGCACGGTGCGGCCATGTCCTGGCAGTCGGGCCAGCAGCCGCCGTCTGTACGGACAAGGAGGCCTGCGGAGTCGACTCGGTAGGCGTCCTGGGGCAGGGTCTCGCCGTCGACCTGGACGGCCAGGACGTCGTGCACCGGGGCCTCAAGGCGCACTTCGCACAGTTCGCCGCACGAGCAGTCGGACTTGCAGCTGCAGACGCTGGCGTTGCGCCAGGCCCCGTCGCGGCCGAGGTAGGGGATCCACGGGCCGGCCGTCTGCCAGCGCACGGTCAGCGGGTAAGCGTCCAGGCAGGCCCGGCGGCACGGCCGCACGGTGTAGGGGCATGACGGGCCCCAGCGTCGGCCGGACAGCGCCCACAGGATGAACGTCGCGACGGAGCGCTGCCTGTCGATGACCTCCTGGTCGACGCCCTCGGGGAGGTTGCAGCACACCGGGTCGAACGGCCACGGCTCGCACGGGCCGATACGCAGTGGCATGGGTCAGCGCCTCCCGTGCTTCTCGTACCGGCACGGGTCGGGGAACCGTTCGCGGATGAACCGGCCGACGGCTCCGTTGGTGAAGGAGTCCGGAGTCGTCGACAGGAACGGCGACGAGGCGTCGAACTGGGGGCCGCGGCGGGCAACCTTGACGTCCCGCATCGCAGTGCCGGTGACGCCGTTCAGGACCCCGTACACGGTGCGCTTGTGCACGTCGTGGCCCGGCGCGGCCTCCAGCGCCCGCAGCATGCCGTCCTTGTGCACGGGGAGCGGCACGTGCAGTTCGAACGACGTCGGATCCTCGTAGCCAAGGTCTGTAAGGAAGGCGTGCGTCTCCCGCATTGCGGCCACATAGGCGGATGAGCGGGTGCCGTACTGGGCGAACACCTCCCGGACGGGGCCGCGGTGGAGCACCGGGAACGGCGACGGCTGCGGGGCCATGACGAAGAAGTCGTCGTTCGCCCACAGGAAGGGGTCCGACACTTCCGGGTGCTCGCACGCGGCGCGTACCGCCGTGGTGGTGTTGGCATACGCGGGGAGCCCCCGCTGATGGGTGGCGATGTGGGCGGCGCCGGCCGCCCACCATGGCCGGTAGCCGACGATCCAGACATGCCGGTGCGGGAGGTTGGCCGCCCACGAGCGCAGCGCGTACCGCAGCTGCTCGTTGTTGGCGCCCTCCCTCACCGGCACGACCAGGTCCAAAGGCTCCATCACGCCGACATGGAGCCGCAGAGGACCGGCTGGTACTCGCACGACGGGTTGGGCGGCGGCGTGGTCGTGAGGAAGATACGGCGGTGGCAGTCAGCGCCCAGCGGGGTGAGCATCGGGCCCGGCGTGCCGGCTGCGTCGACCGGCATGACGTCGTACGGACCGACGCCCCACGAACCGCCTGCACGGGTCGAGCCGGTGATCTGAAGCGTCACCGCCTCCGAGCCGACCTCCAGATCGCCGAGGAGGCCGTTGCTGATCCACGGCAGCAGGAAGTAGAGCCACTGGCCCTGGGCGCCGTCGGCGCACTCCTCGCCGAGGACTTCCGCCCACAGTTCGAGGGCAAAGCCCGTCTTGCAGGCGACGCCGCAGGTGTCGACACCGATCGGGGTCCCGTCGTAGCCGAGGACGACAGGCTGACCGGTGAGCAGCTCCAGGATCTCCGGCGAGACGCTGAAGATGTTGAGCTCCATGTCGAAGCCCCGGAACGTCGGGCACCCCTTGCGGAAGCCGCAGACCTTCCCGTTGGCGGCCTTGTACTCGATGTCGTCGCCGTCGTCGACGTTGTTGTTCATCGCGATGCTGCTGAAGCACTCGGCGACGAACGCGTTGTCGTCACCGCAGACGGGGTTACCGCACTGGTCGACGCGCGTGATCCGAATGACGTCGGCGTTCGCGATCAGGGGACAGGACATGCCGCGACTCCTGGGTGTTGCAGGAGTCCGGCCCTCAACCAGCGACGCAGCACAGTCTAGCTGCGGCGCACGCAACTAGCGGGGCGCCAACAGCGTTCAGGGGAGGTGACGGGCCATCCCGGTGGCGCACCCAGACGGCCTCGCCAGAACCCATCAACGCCCACGGTCACGTCCGTCTTGGCGCAGGGCGACTCTAGGCCCAGGCGGGCGACGGAACAGCGGTCCGAGTTCAATGAGCTGCGTGCCTCACAGGAATCCGTCCCTGTATCCGTCCCTCTCGTCCTCCTGGTCCCGGTGCTGCTGCCGCCTGGAATCCCTACGGTTCCTTATGAAGTCGACCAGCGGCGCCCGGAATGCGAATACGGCCATCAACGCGGCTGCGACGCTACCCAATGTGATCAAGAACGTCTGCATCGAGTCGATCCTGTGCGACCACGAGTCGCTCACCGTGAGGTCAATCGTGATGGGCGGCGTCAGCGTGTCGAGCGCCCTATCGGAGTCCCCTTGGTACGTAGTGAGGACAAGCACAAGCTCATAGTCCCCAGGCTCGCTCGCCGATACGGTCCACTGCCAATTGACGGTGTCACCAGGCTCGGCGATGACCTGTTTCGTCTTGTTATCAGCAAGGAGCTCAACTTGCACGCTGCGATTGGTGGAGGAGAGCGCGGCTCCCTCGACACCGCCCACCTGGAATTGGCGGGTTTCCACACCTGGGGGAACCGGAGCCGTCGTGCGCGAGGCGGCCTCTGCCGTGAGACTGATCCGATAAGTCGCGGAGTCATCGACGACTGCCGTAAGACTGGTCCGGTAGCTGAGTGTTCCGTCGAAGAGCTGCTTCCGGTCATCCACCACCTTGGCCCGAAACACCGCCTGATCAGGACCTGGGTCGACTCCGGCAGCTCCGCAGGCGCCTCCCGGAGAGAGAACGAGGAACAGGAGGCCGAGTGCGAACAAGAGGGCTGCTGTACAGCCGCATCCGCCAACCCATTCCAACAAACGATCGCCGGCGCCGCGCGTAGCTCCGGAGTCCCCCACGGTCGCTCCCCCTCATGCCCGTAGACCGCTCTTCGCAGCGGGCCTCACGATCCGTGAGAGGGATTCTTCCCGCCGTGAGCGCCCTCTACAAGCCTCCACCCCTCACGAAACTGGACCCTGTGCACCGAGTTGGGAGAGACAGAAAACGGATGCTGGACCGTCACGCGGCGGCAACCTCGTTTCAGCAGGTCACGGCTCTTCTCCGATTGCCCTATTGCCTGTTAGGCCAGCGCTTGCACCGCTTCCACCCACTGCTTCAGCTCCGTGCTCATGCTGTCGGTGAGGAACGCGCTGCGGGCGAGCGCGGCGGCGGTCGCCTCGGCGCGGCGGTCGCCGTCGGGGTACAGCTCCTTGACGGCCGCCGCCCAGGAGCGGGCGTCGCTCCGGTCGATGAACGTCGCCCCGTCGTCAAGGGCCTCGCGCAGGCCCGGGGTCGGGTGCGCGATGACGGGGATGCCGGACGCGAGCGCCTCCACGGCCGCCATGCCGTACGACTCGTACACGCTGGGGACCAGCAGCACCCGCGTGTGCGCCCACACGTCGCCGCGCATGTCCGACGTCTGCGGGATCACCTGCGTGTTCGGCAGTACCAGCCCGGTGACCTGCCGACCGTGCGCGCCGGTCACGCCGAGGAACGGCAGCTTCGGCAGCGCGCGGGCGACCGCCCGCCACGTGTACACGCCCTTGTCCGAGCTGAGGTTGACCAGGGTGACCCGGTCCCCCGTGGCCGGCGCCCGGTGCTCGTCGGGGACGACGGGCGGATGCACGATGAGGGACGGCGTCCGGTCGACCTCCAGGTACCGGGTGGCGAGTGAGGCCCTCACCCACTCCGTGTTGTAGACGATCAGGTCAGGCCCGGCCTGCATCGACCGTGCCGAGTAGTCGTGGTCGGAGTGCATCAGCAGCACCGGCCGTGCTCCGATCTCGCGCGCCAGGCCGGTAGCGCGTGCCGCGTAGTCGTGGTGCGTCACCATCACCTGTGGACGCATCGACCGGAACAGCAAGTCGGCCGCGCGCGGCGCAAGGTGTATGTAGGGGACGCCGTCTACCTCCCACGATGGCGGCGCCTCGGGCATCGACGAGCAGACGACGAGGACGCCCATGCCCGCATTCTGGAGGGCGCGCATCATCGTGTGCAGCATCGTTTCTGAGCCTGCGCGCCGGTACGGCACCCCGTAGTGGATCCACGCCACCACCTTGGTCACCTGCCCGGCGAGCGGGTCGTCCGGCACGACGACTCGGGCCTGCGCCTGCCGGTGGGCGGGCAGCAGCCGGATACATGCCTCTTCGAACACGCCGAAATCCGCGTCGTAGTGCGGCAGTACGAGCTGCGGCACGCGTCGCAGGTTGGGCATGAGGCGTGCGGCTTGCCGGTCGTCGGCCACCGTCACAAGGACGTCGGGGCGGGCGGCCTGCTTGGCCCGCCACCAGTAGCCGAGCGGCCACACCTGCACACCGTCCACCTCGCGCGGGTTCTCCCGCTGGCGGACGGTGGTGACGAGATGCACCTCATGTCCGGCCGCCGCCATGGCGCTCAGGTACGCGGGCGGTTCATGCGTCGGCAGGAGTGCCAGGATGCGCATACCAGGCGCGCTCAAAGCTGCGTTCCCTCCATGGTCAGGCCACCCGCTGGTAGCGCAGCGTCGTACGCCCGTTGCCATCCGAGTTCACCGATGCGCTATCGGTGATGCCGCTCTGGGTGACCCGGGCGGCTTCCAGCCGGATCGTGCGGGCGCCCGGGATCGTGTACCGAACCTGAATGGGCGCTGTGCGGTTCCAGGTGAGGAGCGTTCCCGAAGTGCCGGCCCCGACGAGCAGCTGATGCGCGAGAGCCTCACTGTCGGGGATGACAGCCTTGGCGGTCACGTCGTACAGGCGGGCAACGATGTACGCCCCTTCCCCGGTGGTCATGGTGCCGAGGAATGCCCGAACGGTTGCGTCGAGTTGGTACGTGCCAGCGCTCGGCAGCGTGAGCACCAGGCCAGTGGCAACGAACGTTCCCGACGGTGCCGCGTTGAGGTCGACGTTCGCGGGGAGGACGGCGAAACCGTCCTCGACGATGCGGATACTGCTGGAGGTGGCCATCAGTCGGTGTCCGTGTAGATGTGCTCGGTCCAGTGGACGATGAAGTCCGCGCCCGCGGCGGTCCCCGTGAACAACAGGGCACCATCCAGGGCGAGGTCGGTGGTGTCGCCGTCCACGGCCCAGGTGAGGGTGACTCCGGCGGGCACGGTGACGTCGTCGCCGTAGGAGGTCGGGCCGCTGGTGCTCGTCGCTCCGGAGCCAACGGCTCGAACGCGTACAGCGCCGGCGAGGACGGTGAGGGTGACGGACTGGGGGTCGGCGCCGTAGTCGTCGAAGTCCACGGAGCTCTGGGTTCCGGTGTACCGCTGAATGCGCGGCCGTACCCGCTGAGTTGGAGTGGGCCGGGCGCCCGGGGCGGTCTGCACCGAGCATTCGACGATCTGAGCCGGGTCCGGGGCGGCCACGGTGGCGCCCGCGTCATTCACCCACCGCACGGACGAGGCACCCGAGCAGTCGACTTCCGTGATCCGGCGGAAGAACTGGTCGGCCACCACGGTGTCGACGGGCGTGAACGTCAGCGTCTCGCCGCTGTCGATGTCAACGGCCTTCAGGACGCCGTACTTGGTGCCGGTGGGGGGCAGAGCCCGCGAACGCAGGTGGTAGGCGCAGGAGTCCGAGACGGCGATGGTCCACCCGCCGGCGAAAGGATCCCAGGTGTTGAGGGTGGCGGCCAGGTCGGACAGGAACGGGACACCGCAGTTGTCCCAGCCGTCCGTGAACGGGTCGGCGATCACGTTGCGGCCGTTGATGATCCACGACGTGATGCGGACGTTCGGGCGCCCGCAGATCCCGGCGTCCGCGCCGTTGATCTGCGAGACGCCGCACGGGGTGGCCGCCGAGTTGTCGTAGGTGACGTACCGGTAGCCGGGGATCTTCCAGCACTCGTTGGCGAGGGTGGTCGGGCAGTCCAGGGAGACCGCGGCGTTGGTTCCGCTCACGTGTACAGCTCCCTGGTGCTCGTGTCGTCCGCCTGGACGTCGTACAAGATCTCGCTGGTTCCGGACATGAAGCCTCCAAGGGGGTGGGGGGTTACGCGACGCGCGCGTACCGCAGGGTGGTGCGCTGGAGGGTGTCCGAACCGATCCCGGCCACCTCGGTGGTGCCCGCGATGTCGACCCGGGCGGCTTCCAGCCGGACTGTCCTCGGCGATGTGGGCTTGTACTCCACGCTGATCGCGGCGGAGCCGTTCCACTGCAAGGCCGTCGCGGCACCCGGCGCGTACTCGGCGATCTGTACGACGATGGCCTCGCTGTCGGGAAGCAAGGCGCCCGCGGTGACGTCCCACAGTCGGGCGAGGACGACCGCGTTCTCACCGGCGGACATGTTGCCGAGGTTGCCCCGGACGACCGCGTCCAGGTGGTAGGTGCCAGCCGTGGGCAGCGCGAGGGACAGCCCAAGGTCGACCCATGCCCCAGAGGCGGCCGACCCGAGGTCAACGCCTGCCGGTAGTACGGCGAAGCCATGACCGCCGGTGTCGACACTGGCGGCGGTACCGGTCATCAGTCGCTCACCTTTTGCCAGAAGATCCCCTGCTGGGGGATGCCGCCGGTCAGGTAGTGCTGGAGATTGGCGTTGGCCAGCGTTCCCCCGTCGCCGGTGCCCCGCAGCCCTCGGATCTCGTACGTCGTCGGCGCTGTGATGGTGACGAACCCTTCGCACACCGCGTTTCCGCCGATGCTCTTGAGGCCGGTTTCCGGGTTCACCGTGCCGGGTTCGTCGTGGAGGAGCACCCACCGCGGGCTGCCGGGGACAAACGCATTCGTCGCGGTGTTGAACCACAGAGCCGACATGGACGCGATGTGCCGGCCGTTGAAATTCCACGTGGCGAGGCCGAACACGTGGGCGGTGAGCCGGTAGACGCCCGGCTCGGGGAGCAGCACCTGACTGAACGGCATCACCACCTGCTGGCCCTGAGCCGACGTGCGCAGGTCCGCCTGACCGCCGTTACGGGACCCGAACACCGGCGTTAGCCGGGCCCCCACCGTCCAGTTCTCCGGACACGCCCCGGCGGCCGGGGGTGTCACGTCCACGTCTACCGAGCGCTCGGTCGACACAGCGCCACCTGGGGCGATGCCCGTGACCTCTGTACGCGGCACGAGCAGGCCACTCGCGGTTTCCTTCAGGGCGTTGCACGCCGCCGAATCCAGCTTCGGGTCGATGCGGTACGTACGACCGCAGGCTCCGGCCATCAGTCGCTCACCTTTTTGAAGCGGAAGTTCGTGGCCCAGACGACTTTCTGTGAGGTGGTTCCGGCGTCGGTACGCCATGACCCGTCAACGCGGATCGTTGTCGGGCCGGCCACCTGGTACAGCGCCGCCGCCGAGGCGTTGGCCTGGATTCCGGTCGTGCCCGTGGCGGTCTGATCGGTGAACAGGATGATTCGCCGTGCAGTCAGCGGGACCTGGGCGCCGGCGGTGACGTCGAAGACTCGGGCGTCGATGATCGCGTTGCTGACACCGGCCGCCCACCCGATGGACCCCTGAACGTCGGCGACCACCTCGTAGATGCCGGCCTCCGGCAGCACCAGCTGCGCCCCGGTGACGGGAACCCACGTGTTGGCGGCAGCAGCGTCAAGGGACACAACCCCCGAGGTCTGCCCGGATACGGGCGTGAGGCGGGCGCCGACCGTCCACGTCTCCGGGCAGGCCCCCGCCGCGGGGGCCGTCACGTCTACGTCGACTGACCGCGCAGTGCCGACTGCTGTTCCGGGGGCGATGCCGGCCAGTTCGGTGCGCGGCACCAGCAGTCCTGACGCCGTCTGTTCGAGGGCGTTACAGGGCGCCGGATCCAGACGCGGGACGACGCGAGTTGATCCGCAGCAGCTACCGGCCATCAGTCACCGACCGGGGCCGGGGGGAAAGGCGAGGTAGAGGCGTCCGGCAGGCTCGCGAGATAGGCGGCCTCGTCGACCTCCACATAGCCGAGCTCGAAGTACGGCGCCGGGTCCCTCAGGTTGTAGACGACCTGCACGCCCTCGCCGTCCTTCATGAAGTAGCGCGGGCCACCCGCCGGGCGCGGCGTGGTCTCGGGGGTCTCGTCGCTCATCAGCGCCTCACTTCCAGGTCCAGTTGAGGAGGTAGTTCGCGGCGGCTGTAGCGCCCGCGAATTCGGCGGCAGCAAGGGCGGTGTCGCTGTCCTGGGCGACGGACCACGTCATGGTCATCCCGGTCGGGATCGTCACGTTCGTGCCGTCGCTCATCGTGGCCAGGACGCTGCCGCTCAGGACGCTCAGGGTGACGCTCTGCAGGCTCGGGAACGCTGCGGCGATGTCCTGTGCCGTGGTGCCGGTGACGTTGCGGACGCCCGTACTCAGCGGCGCAGGCAGGACGTCGGCGGTGGTGCACTCAACGGGCGCGGTCGGCGTGTACGGCTTGGTGAGGTCACCGTCCAGGTAGGTGCCGAGCAGCTCGGGAGCGGCCCCTCCACACGGGTCGACAGCCCACAGTTCGGTGTACGTGGCGTCACCGAGGCCGTCGCCGTCGGTGTCGTCGCACCCGCAGCGTTCGACGATCTGCCGCGTGCAGGACTGGCAGGCGCCGACAGTCCCGGTCGGCGTGTAGGCGGTGGTCCCGTCGAGAGCGGTGTCCCCGGCGGCCGTGACCGCGCCGGTGGTGTTGTCGACGGTCCAGTGCCGCAGGAACTGAGTCACTGTGCCGTCCGCCGCCGTATCGCACAGCACCTGCTGAAGGTGGTCGATCTCCTCGGCTGAGGCGTCGCACACCCCGACCGTGCCGCTCGGCGTATACGCGGCCCCGGCAAGGGTGTAGTCCGAGAAGCCGACGACGGCGCCGTTCTCGTCGCGCCGGAAGTCGCGGACGAACGGGGTCACGGTGCCGTCCGCCGCGGTGTCGCACAGCTGGACGAGGTCCTGTTCCGGCTGGTCCACTCCATCCGGGCACACGCTGACCGTGCCCTGCGGGGTGTACGTGGTGCCGGTGGTGGCGTCGACGAGGCGCACGGAGGCGATCGCGCCGCTCGCGTCGTAGCTGTACTCGATGAGGACCAGGCCGACGACGTTGCCAGCCGCGTCCACATCACAGAAGGTCCCCGAGACCTGGATGGAGCGGGAGTCGCCGCATGCGAGGGTCCCGGCCGGCGGAGCCCCTGCGGAGAACGCGCCAGTCGTGAGATTGATCCAGCCCTCGGAGGTGACGGCGCCGGTGCAGTCCCGTACCACGGTGACGGCGATCGGCGTCCCGTCCGCGAGGCACAGCCCGACCGTGGCCGTCGGAGTGGTCGGAGAGGCGCAGTCGCTGACGGGCAGGCACGCGCCGACGGTGCCGGTCGGGGTGTAGGCGGTCACGCCATCGAGGAGAGCGTCCGCGGTGGTGGTCGTCGTGCCGTCGCTGGTGAACGTCCGCAGGAACGGCACGCTGCTGCCGTCCGCCTGGACGTCGCACAGGAGTTGCGTCGAGCGGTCCGCCGCGGCGGGGCACGGGACGATAGCGGGCGCGGTGAGCGTCGCGCCGGTCTCCGCGTCAAGGTAGGAGACGGCCGGGTCGCCGCACGCAGCGCACTTCAGGACTGCCGCAGTGCGCGTGGCTCCGCCGCCGGCGTCGTAGCAGACCGTTCCCAGGACGACCGGGGTGTCCGCGGTGGCGTCCGGGCAGTCGGCGGGGGCCGTCGGCGTGTAAGGCTGCGCGAAGTCCCCGTCTCGGTAAGTGCCGAGGAGCTGCGGGGCGCCGCCGTCGCAGGGGTCGAGCGCCCACACCTCGACGTAGGTGACGTCTCCGGTGCCGTCGGCGTTGGTGTCGTCGCAGCGGGTGCGCGTGCTGATCTGCCGGGCGCACTGGTCGCTCTGGGGGCCGCAGACGCCGAGCGTGCCGGTCGGCGTGTACGGGGCGCCAGTCGTCGGGTTGACGATCCGTGTCCCGACCCGGGCGCCGCTGCTCGTGTCGTAGACGGGCTCGACGAGGGCGAGGCCGGCCACGGTGCCGTCCGCGAGGACGTCGCACAGCAGCACCGTTTCCACGTCGACCCGCGCGGCGGCCGGAGTGGCGCTCATGATGATGGGGGTCTGGCCGCAGCCGCAACCGCTCACAGGTCTACTCCCTCAGTCCAGTTGACGACGACAGCACCCGTCGTCGCGGTGATCGTCAGTGGCCCGATGAGCCGCACATCCATGTCTCTGGTGATGGACCACTGGGCGGTCTCGCCGTCGAAGAGCGCGCTCGTGCCGTCAGCGGTGGTGACGGTGCCGGTGCCGCCTCGGGCGGTCGCCTGGATAGCGCGCAGCGTGCCGTACTGGGAGGCGTCCCACACCTTGCCCGGGACGAGCTGTACGCGGTGTGCCTGGACGCCTGCGGGGCGCTCGACGACCGGGTCCGGCGCGTCGCAGTCGACCGGCGCAACCGGCGTGTACGGCGCCGACAGGTCGCAGGTGTACGTGCCGAGCGGGGTGGGCGTGCCCGTGCAGTCGACGCCGAGGAGTTCGACGTACCAGGCGTCGGCGATGCCGTCGCCGTCCGTGTCGTCGCACTTCTCCGCCTGCACGATGTTCCGTGCCGGGCACGGTGGTTCGGGGCAGCACTCCCCGCCGCCGGCCTGGCACTGGCCGGGCTCGCCGGTGACCGTGTACGGCTGCCCGTCGAGGGTGGTGTCCGTGACGGTGAGGACGGCGCCGGTCTCGCAGTCCGTGATGACGTTGCGCACGAACTGCGTAGCGCATCCGGTCTGGTCGTAGACGACGGTTGCGTGGAACTGGGACAGCTGCCACGAGGTGTGGCGCACCCCCGGGCAGATGCCGCCGCTGTCGTCGTAGGCGTCGAACGCGAGCAGGACGGTGATGTTCCCGGCGGCGAGGTCGGCGGCCGGGACGTCGGCCTCGACCGTGAGCGTCCCCGTCCACCCGGCGGGAGTGTTCTTCGGGGCGAGGTCCAGGGCGATGCGGTTCGCGTCGCCGGGCCCGTTGTAGAGGCCGATGAAACCGGTGGAGGCGCACCCGTCATCCGGGCCGAGCTGGGCGGCGTCGACCTGCACCGACACGTGGGCGGTACCGGCGTCGCAGACCGGCCGCGGCGCCTGGATGGTCGCCGCGGCGGTGCGCACAGTGCCGGTCGTGCCCGGCTGCGGCCCCGCAGCCTGCGGGAGGGTGAGCGTGCCGCCGTCCCACAGCACTTGGGCGCCGGCCGTGGCCACACCGGTGCTGTACGGGTAGTACGGGCCTGGGTCGTTGTCTGTGACGGTCGGGGTCGGCGTGCCGTCGGTCGGCAGGTCACACAGGAGGAGCGTGCTGCTGTTGCGGCATGGCTCCGTGGGCGCGCCTTCGCAGACGTCGACGGTGCCCGTCGGCTGGTAGTTCGCCCCGGCGAGCGTGTAGTCCGTGTGCCCGACGATCTGCCCGTTCTCGTCGCGCCGGTAGTCGCGGATGAACCGGGTCACGGTGCCGTCCGCTGCGATGTCGCAGAGGACGACGAGGTCTTGTTCCGGCTGGTCGACGCCAGCCGGGCAGGTCGTGATCGTGCCCTGCGCGGTGTAGGTCTGGCCGGTGGTGGCGTCGACGAGGCGGACGCTCGAGACGCTGCCGTCTGCCGCGTAGGTGTACTCGATCAGGACCAGGCCGACGACGTTCCCGTTCGCGTCGACGTCGCAGAAGGTGCCGGTCGTTGTGATGCTGCGGGACTCGCCGCACGCCATGACCCCGGCTGGGGGCTGTCCGGTCGAGTAGGCGCCGGTCGTGAGGTTGATCCAGCCCTCTTCGCGGGTGACGCCCTGGCAGTCGCGGGTGACGACGACGGCGATCGGGGTCCCGTCGGCGAGACACAAGCCCACGGTGGCGGCCGGTTCGCGCGGCTGGTCGCAGTCCGAGGTCTGGGCGCAGTCGCGGATGGTGCCGGACACGATGTGCGGCGT
Organism: Streptomyces prunicolor NBRC 13075; assembly: GCF_000367365.1. GTDB lineage: Bacteria > Actinomycetota > Actinomycetes > Streptomycetales > Streptomycetaceae > Streptomyces > Streptomyces prunicolor. Next base: position 77,549 of record NZ_BARF01000084.1, read on the forward strand.
CTCACCGTCGAGCGCGACGTCTACGAAGGACGCGGTCCCGTCGGACAGGAACGTGAACCGGCGCAGGAAGGGGCCGCCGTCATCGCACAGGAGTTGCGTATGGCATTGCACCGATCCGTACTCGCAGTCGACTGGCGCAACCGGCGTGTACGGCTTCGACGGGTCGTCCTGGTAGGTGAGGACCAGCTCAGTCGTGCCGTCCTGCTTGACGCACCACAGCTCGCTGTACGTGGTGTCGGCGGCGCCGTCCCCGGTGGTGTCGTCGCAGCGGGTCACACAGATCGTGTCGACGCAGTCCTGGGTGCACACGCCGACCGTGCCGGTCACGATGTGCGGGGTCTGCCCGTCCAGGGCGACATCCTCGAACGTCGCCTGTCCGTTCAGGAAGGTGTAGCGGCGCAGGAACGGGCCGCTGGCGTGGCACAGCAGCTGGGTGTGGCACTCGACGCTGCCGTACTCGCAGTCGACCGGGCTGGTCGGCGTGTAGGGCGTTGAAGGGTCATCCTGGTAGGTGAGGACCAGCTCGGTCGTGCCGTCCTGCTTGACGCACCACAGCTCGCTGTACGTGGTGTCGGCAGCACCGTCCCCGGTGGTGTCGTCGCAGCGGGTGACACAGATCGTGTCGACACAGCCGCCGCAGCCGTCACACGGCGCGGCATCGGCCGGGGCGGGGCCCACGGTGAAAGCGCCGGTGGCTGGGTCGACCCAGCCGACGACCTGCGGCTGGGTCGGCGGCGCGTCGCAACCGGTGCACCCGGACTCGACGACGACGATGATCGTGGTGCAGTCCGGGCGGCACAGCAGCGTCGAGGTGATCGACGGGGCGCAGCACGCTTCCCCTGTGCCGCCACCGCCGCCGCCACAGGCGCATGGGATGGGCGTTACTGCCATCACTCCACCTCCGGGTGCGCCTGGCGGCGGTGGGTGTCACGGCCGCGCGCGGTACCGAACGGCCGGGAGCAGACGTCGCAGACGATGGCCGCGCCCTCCCCCTCTGAGGGCGCGGCACCAGCCGGGGCCGGCCGCTGCTCCGGCTCCGGCAGCTGAACAGCGTCGGGCCCGTACGCTGCTTCGGGAACCTCGGGCAGAGGCTCGCCCGGGACGCCGGTGTGCCACTGCGACGCGGCGGCGAGGGCCTCGTCTTCGAGCGGGGACCGGTAGGGATGCCCGTCGACGGTGGCTCCGATGAGGAGCTCCTCGGGCATGTGCGTGAACAGGTGAGGCGGGACCGAGAACGCGCTCGGGGCGCAGGTGCGGACCTTCGGCGTCTGCCGGACGGCCCACTTGGCGAACTCCACGCGCATGGTGCTCGACGGCTGCACGGTGATCATCAGCACGGACACAGCGACACCCTTATGGCTGCTGCCTCGCAGCACGCGACTTCGATGACGAAGCTGCGCTCGGCGAGGACGAAACGGTCGTTGGTCGTGATGCGGAAGCTCTCCGCGTCGGTGCCGGGCACGATCGCGGGCGCCTCGCGGCGGACCCGGAGGGGCCCAGTCACGTACAGCCACGCTTCGCCGTCCGGGGCCTGCGTGCAGTCCGCACCGCCCACGTTCAGGGCGTAACCGGCCCCGAAGATGACGCCGTTGCCCATGAGGGTCTCCGGGCACTGGGTGTCCCGCGTGCGGGTGACCACGTTGCAGCAGCCCATCAGGGCTGCGGCGGCGGCCGGGACGTGGAGGAGGCCCTGCCCGCCGTAGTTTTCGGCGAGCCACCCTTCGAGCGCGGCCACGCCCTGCGCGACGGGGACTGCGGCACCGGGGGTGAGGTCCACGGACATGTCGCAGAGGACGTCCCGCATGAACCACTCTTCCAGCGCCCGCTGTTCTCCCATGCGGAGCGTCTCGCGGGCGTGCTGCACGGCCTCGTCGTACGGCCAGCCGACCGTGCCGCAGGTGACGCCGGCGTAGATCGTGATCGGCGAGGCGGAGCACACGCCGGGCCGCTCGAACGTCTTCATCGTCGGGCCGGGTGTGCTGCTGCCGTCGGGGCACCACTCCCAGTCGTGCGCCGCCGCGCAGGACAGCGGCATCCACTCGGTGCCGAGAAGCTCGTGCACGTCGGCCACGTCTTCGATCTCGACGCAACCGCCGAGGATGCCGTACGGCGACGGGTTACCCGGGATCGGGTCGACGCGCTTACGGAGTCCGGCTGCTGGCATCTGCCTCACCTCCTCTCATCCGGGCAGCCCCGGCAGGGCAGAGGGCCGGGGCTGCGGATGGGGTGGGGGTCAGCTGCTGCCTGCGGCGCAGACCAGTTCGAGCTGGGCGCCGGTTGCGCCGTCCGGGCAGACCGGGACGGTGATGAGGCGGGTGTCCACCGAGCGGTCGACGAGGGCGACGCACTCCTCCGCGAACAGCGCGGTGTAGTCGTTCGTGACGAACTTCGTGCTGTCGTGAACGACGCCCAAGTTGACCTCCTCGCCACGGCCGATCTGGATCGAACCGGACGGGTAGACCAGGAAGTTCACGTTGGCCGGCCACTCGGTGGCCGGGGTGGCGGCGCCGATGTCGGACGGGACAGCCGGGGACAGGCCGCGCGCGAACTGCACCCGCACACCCAGCGTGGAGAACACGTCCTGGATGCAGGTCGGGGACAGGTCGCAGATGTTGACGCCGTTCTGCCGCGCCAGGTCGGACAGGAAGAGGTTCCGCGACCACCACGGGAACACGACTTCGAGGGCGATCGTGTCACAGAGGCTGTGGCGCTCGATCATGTCGGCGGCCTGGAGGGCGACGGCGGCGTAGATCGCCGACAGCGCGCCGAACGTGGGGGCCATGACGACCGGCGTCGCGGTCTGAAGCGCCTGCTGGAACAGGACCTGCTTGATGCGGATCTCGTGCGCCACCATCGCGTTGCGCAGGTACCAGGCGACCAGCTCCGGGAAGTGGCGCTGCGTCAGGATGCCCGCCTCCAGGCACACACCGACGGCGTCACAGCGGACCTCGACCGGGTCCGGGCACGGGATCCGGAAGCACGGCTTGGTGGCGCCGGAGATGTCGTCGGCCTCGGTGTGGACCCACGTCATCGAGGAAACGTCGAGGCTGAGCGGCTTGTAGTAGCGCAGACCACCGCGCGACAGCTGGATCTCCGGGGCGTCCCACAGCATGTCGGGGCAGGCCACGCCAGTGATGTCATACAAGGTCTCGCTGGGCGCGCACCAGCCGCCGGAGGCGACGAGGTCACCCTGCGGGAGCCGCGCCTGGTTCTGGGCAGCGAGCGCCACGGTGGTGCCCTCGGGCGCCGAGCTGGAATCGGTGACGACCAGGTCCTCCGCGAACGGGTGCCGGTAGGAGATGACCTGCCCCACGCCACCGCCGGCCGTCTTCAGGGCGTTGGCGCGGCTGATGATCCCGGTGACGACCTGCCCGAAGTCGAGCGGAGAACCCGGGGTGTACCCGGGAACGTCCACGGCCGCGGTGATGGTCGTGCCCGGAGCGGGCGGCTCCGGCAGCACGCGCGGCTGGGAGGCGCGCACGGCACCCAGGTTCAGGACGGTCCGCTTCACGAGGGACGCGGAGGCGGACACCGCAGGCTCCGCCTCCGGCTCGGGCTCGGCCGGCGTGTCCTCATCGGCCGGGGCGGCGGGTGCCTCCGGCGCTTGCGGAGCCGCCGGGTCGTCGCCGCGAACCTTCGCCGCGAGCTGCTCGATCTCCGCAGCGGTGGCCCGCGCAGCGTCGATGCGGTCCTGCTGCTCCTGCCGCATGGCCTCGATACCCGCGGTGAGGGAGCGCAGCGCCTTGACGTCGTCGGGGGTGACGAGGTTGGACGTGGCCCTGGTGTCGAAGGCCTGAACGGCGCCTTCAAGGGCGGCGGCAAGCTGCTCGTCGTCCAGGGTGCCGAGGTCTTCGGGAAGCTCGAACGGCTCAGGCATGACCGGTGTCTCCTAGGGATCAAGGAGACTCGGCCCTAAACCAGCAGTCAGAAACGAATATTAGCTGCACAGGCGGCCAGCTCAGGCCCAAGAGTGGCCGCCCGTGCCAGGGTGTCAGGTAGCGGTGACGCTGGTGGCGTCGGGTGCCGTGCTTTGGGCTGCGGATGCCTCACCGGGGTCGGGGTCGACGATGCTGCCCGGATAGTTCTTGGCGACCGCCTGTGCCGTGGCCGGGGCGTGGGTTTGGAAGGCGGTCTTGCCCTTGCCGCCATCGAGGACGACGCGGTACAGGGTGCGTACCGGTGCGGCGGACGCGCTCCTGGGCCGGGGCTTGTTGCAGCCGCACGCCATCAGTTACTTCCCTTGCTGACCTCGCGGACCTGGCGGCCGTCGCCACGCGCGGCCATGGCGTCGGCGGTCGTCTTGTACGGGGTGGGCCCGAACACCCGGTTCCCGGCAGCGTCAACCACCTCGTACTGCTTCTTGTTCTTCTGGCAGGCACACGGCATGGGTCAGTTCCCTTCCTGCTGCTGGGCAGCGGTTGCGGCGATCTCGGCGCGGAGGGGTGCGAGTCGCGCGGTGAGTTCTTCGAGTTCGGCGCGCGCGGCGGCTGCGCGCTCGGCTTCGCGGTCCTGGAGGGCTTGCGCGAACTGGTCGAGGAATGCGGGCTGGAGGAGTGCGGCGGTGACCTCGTCGACGGTGCTTGCGGTGAGCGCTTCGTCGCGGGCGCGGCCGTGCTCGGGTTCCGGCTCCCCGGCTGCGGCTCGCGGGGGTTCGCTGGCGGTGACCTCGTCGATGGCTGCCGCAGCCGCGGTGAGGGCGAGGTTCGACCGGTCGATGACCGTGGCAGCGGTCAGCGGCGAGGAGTGTCCCGGTACCGGCACGGACAGGACAGCGCGGAGCTGCCAACGCCCGTCGCTGCCCTGCGTCATGTGGTACGAGGGCTGGCACGCCTGGAACACGGTGCGATCCCACGGGGACAGCCAGGGTGCTGCCGCGCCGGAGAACCACAGGCCGCCCTCGTTCATGCCGACGGTGACGACCGCAGCAACGGTGCGCGTGTCGTCGAACTGGCAGACGGCGCTCTCGCACTCGTAGCCGTCCCGGTGATGGCCGACGTTCATCGTCATCGCACCGGCGCGGACCTCGCTGCCGTCGTCTAGGCGGAACGCGGCGCGAAGGAAATGGGAGAAGTCCAGTCCCCGCGCGGCGAGCTTCTCGATGGTGACCTTCCGGCCATGCGAGGCATGCGGTACACCCCGCTGCGCCACCCAGCCGTAGGCGCGGCCGTCGACGATGTGGACGCCGCCGCTCCCGGGCGGGAGTTCCTCGGGGGTGGGCTCGCGGAACCATTCGGCACGCATGGGCTGTTCGGCATGCATCACCTGCCAGGCGGAGGCGACGATCTGGGCTCCGCGCTCGTCGTACAGGGCGTCGAGTGCGGCAGATGCCGTCGCCTCATCGCTCCACGGCGGTTGGATCGTGTCATCGTCGAAGGCCTTCGCGAGCTTCTGGTACAGCGTCTCGACGCGGGACCTGACGGCCTTGCGGTCGTCGTCCGGGAGGTCGACGCCGCCCATCGAGCCTTCGAGGACATCGGCTGCCGCGTACACGCCGTCGGCGACGATCTCCAGGCGCTGCGTGTCGCCGTCGGTGAACACGTCCGCGAAGGGCAGCTTGTAGGCGCCGGCCGTGGCCGGGTCGGCGGCGTCATCGCGGTACAGGAAGCCCTGGCCCAGCTTGTCCGCGTCGACGTCGCCCTTGTCGTCGGTGGCCCAGGCGAGGATGCGGGACGCCGCCTTGCTGCCGTCCCAGGCTGCTTCCGCATCGTCGTGCACGGGCAGGTCCGAGTCACCGAACGCGGCGGCCGTGACCTCGCCCTCGGGCAGCGTGGAGGCACCCACGTACAGGCCCCGGGCGAGCCGTACGACGGTGCCAGCCTCGATGGCGCGGGCGAGATGGCTGTGGACCGTCTCCAGGGCCATGCCGAGCTTGTCGGCGAGGTGGCGGGGGCCGACCGGTGTCGGGGAGGAACGCACGTAGGTGACGAGCCGCTCGTGACTGTCACCCGAGGCGGCCACCAGTACGGGCGCGGACGCGGTCTGCTCGCCGGGCGGGTCGAGGACGATGCGGGCCTTGTCGTAGGCGGGCATCGACACGAGGGTGGCCCCACGCAGGCGGGCGCGGGTGATCCTGACGAGGAAGTCCCCGGACTTCTCCTCGTGGAAGACGACGCCCTCGCCCGGGTCGGATTCGCCGGCGGCCGCGGTGAGCTGGTTGCCGAACACGCGGCGCGCGGTCGCGGCCGAGATGGTTCCGCCGGGGCTGGTGAACAGCATCGTCGTGCGGGCGCTGTGCGCCATTTCGACGCCCGACGCGGTCCACTCTGCGCGTTCCCGGCCGCTGATCATCCACGTGCCGTCGTCGAGGCGCATGACGCTGGCCGACGCGAACGACGCTGCCAGGACCGGGATGTCGGCCTCGTCTTCGCCGGGGGTGGCGGTCGTGTCGACGAGTTGCACGTCCACGTCGTCCAGGTCCACGGACACACCGAGCGGGGCTCCCTGCTCCAGCAGGAGGACGGCGTCGAACCCGGCGGGCTGCGTCAGGTACAGGCCGCCGCTGCCGGTGATGTCGTCGCCTCTGCGGCCGAGCTTCTGGATCGACCCGGCCAGCTCGGCGCCGTCGTGGCCCTGCCCCATGGCTTCCGCGTACTGGAGCGGCCACGGCCCTGCACCGTCCCAGTACAGGGCGCCGCGGGTGAAGATCCTGCCGTCGCCGGTCTGCTGGTTTTCGAACGCGAGGGCGGCACCGTCGGGGGTGGACCAGGTACGGACCGGCGGCGGGGCTGTTTCTGCCTCTGCCTGGACGGGGGTGGCCATGGGGGGTTCCTCCTCTGCAGGGCCGAGCGGGATGTCGAAGTGCTCGCCGGCGAATGCGACGCGGACCCGGTCGAAGGTGACGGGGCCAACGCGCCCGACCAGGTCGTAGAAGCGCTCCGCGGCGGCGCTGTAGATCGCGGTCACGTGGGCATGCCACGGCGTGTGCTGCTCGGGGATATCGGGCAGCTCCGCGTAGGCGTCGGTCACGGCGTAGAGGGCGGCGACGTGCATGTCGTGCAGCGTCGGCGCGGACGGGTCGCGGTCCTCCCGGTCGTCGCCCATGTTCCACACCCACACGGGTTCGTCGCCGTGCGGGTTCCAGTGGGCGGCGCCGAACGCCCGCGCCGCCACAGGCGCGGTGCCCGCGTACTCGCGCATCGCCGCGACGAGGGCGGCGCGCTGCTCCTGGTTCCAGTCGGCGCCCTTGCCGAGGAACACGAGCGTGCAGTGCAGGTCCTCGGCCGACTCGCCACCATCCACGGCCAGGCGCTGCGCGTCCTCCTCCGTAGGGAGCAGCGCGATCATCGCCCCCGTGTGCTGGGAGGCAGCGGCGGCCACTTCCCTTGGATTTGAAAATCCGGCCGTGGAGGCTTCCTGAGTTCCTGCGGCTGCGGTGCGCCGTTCTGGCGCCAATCGCAGGGTGCATCGGCAGTTGACGGTGAGCTGCGGCGGCGCAGTGGGGTCGCCGGGATAGTCCATCGCGACGCCGCCGACAGCGAAGGCCTCATCCAGCAGCCGCAGTTGACCGTTGACGTCCTTGTGGGTGTCGCGAACCTTCGTGTCACGCCGGGTCAGCCACTGCTTGACGAGGGGCCGGTCCGGGCTGGTGAGGTCCTGCGCTGCGGCCAGCGTGGACGCGTTCCACGCACGAGTGGATTCGGTACGGGCGATGCGTTCCTCACGGGTCTCGCCGAGCTCGGCACCCGCACGGGAGAACAGGCCACGCAGCCGGGTGCGGAGCTGGTCGATGTCCTCGCCCGCGTCGCGGCCGGCAGCAAGCTCGGCGACGGCCGCCGCGGTGAGCCGGTCACCGACGGCGCGCAGCAGGTGCTCGGTGTCGGTGACGTACGAGCCGAGCGAGGCGGGCAGGTCGTCCCCACGGTCGTGCTGGCCTGGGAGGTCTTCCCACCCGTCGGGCAGCTCGGAGTTGACGTCGTCGGCGGCCTGGTGGGCTGCGGTCTCGGCGATCCCGAGGAGCCGCCGCATGATGCGCGGCACCCTGGCGGTCCACATGCGGCCGATCCGGGAGAGGGAGAACCGAGCGGCAACGATCTCGCTGGCGTCGCCAAGTCCCCTGCTGATCTCGGCCGCTACCTCGTCGAGGACAGCCCGCACTTCCTCGGCGACCGCCTGCTCGGCGGCCTGGAGCTGCTGTTCGACGTCAGCCACGGTTCACCTCCGGGTCGTCGGGGTCGTCGCATATCTCGCACAGGGCGTACGCGTGGCTCTTCGTCACCCCGGCCGGTGTCAGAAGGTGCAGGTTCGTGCAGGTGAGGGTGTACGCCTTGCACCTCGGGCACCATTCGGTGCGCGGGGGACCCATCACCGCGGTGATGGTGAGCGGCGTGCTGCGGGGGCGGGGGCTCATGCCGCCTCCGTGAAGCAGGTCGACAGGCGCAGCAGCTTCTCGGTCTCGTTGTAGGTGTGCGCCATGCGGGCGGCGATCAGGGCGCGCGCGTAGTCGTCGAGGGCGTCGGTCAGGCAGTCGGCATTCATGCCGTAGCGGGCGGCGACTTCGGGGACACGCACCCAAGCGCCGTCGAGGAGACGCCACGTGTCGATCATGTCGGCGTCGACCGGGTACACGGTGTGGACCTCGCCGGGGCGGATGTCCCGGGCTCGGGCACGTTCGGAGCGGGGGCAGGCGGGCTTGTTGCGGATGCGTTCCCCGGCGGCGGCGAGGGCGGCCCACATGAGGACGTCGACGGCCGCTACGAGGCCGTCGGCGATGCGGGGGCCGGCCGAGGCGGGCAGGGTGTCGGGGATGCTGGTCGTCTCACCTACTGGCAGCGTCGTCACGTTGCTCGGCGTCTCCTCGTCAGGGTTGTCGGCGGGCGCCTGGTCGGCGCTCTTGTTGCGGGCGGCCTCTTCGGCGGTGGGGGCGTCGGCCTCGTCGAAGCCGGTCTCTCGGCGGGCGGCGGCAGCGGAGATCAGGCCGGCTTGGAAGGCCTCAAGGGCGGTCTGGGCGCGGTTGGCCTGGACGCGGAGCTGGCTGGTGTCGTACCAGACGAGCCACTCGTCGGGGTCCTCCACGCCGTCGTCTTCGAGGAGGGGGCGCAGCCACTGGGTGGTCAGGGCGTGGCAGACGATCGCCAGGCGCGGTTCCACGCCGAGGCGGACGGCTTCCGCGCTGATGGCCCACGCTGACCAGTGGTTCGCGTCGGACAGGCCCAGCAGGATTTCGGCGGGGACTTCCAGGCCGTTCGCGAAGCGGCGGATCGCCTCATCGCGGAGCTTCAGCGCGAGCTCGTCGAAGTTCGACTCGAACGACAGCCACTTGATGTCGGCGATGACCTCGGAGGGCACTTCGAGGATGATCGGCACCGTCGCGGCGGCGCTGTCGGGTTCGCGGATCGCGGTCGACGCGACGTCGAGGAACACTTCCAGCAGGTCGTCCTCTGCGTCGCCGCCCTGCCCCGGCGAGGTCGGGAAGCGCGTGCCCTTGGGGACGAGGAGCACACCGCGTCCGGTGATGCGGGAGCGGGCGATGGCGGCAACGGCCGCGTTGAGCAGCTGGAGTTCCTCCAGGAGGCCGAGGCTGGCGCGGACGGGGCTGTCGGCCTCGATGTGCCGGTCGGGGGACGGCTTCCACACGCGTATCGCGATCGGTGCCGTCGGGTCCGCGTCGGCGTTCGGATCGTACGGGGGGATCGCTATCTCTTCGCCTTCGATCTCGGCGACGAGTTTCCCTCCGCCCTGCGGCTTCACCTCGCGGGTGGACAGCACCCGCCAGTCGTAGCCATTGACCAGGTTGGTCTTGTCGACGGTGGGCTGGATGACGATCCAGCCTTCCCCGGCCACGACGAGGTGCGGGCCGAAGTCGCCGAGGATCGTGGACTGCCCGTCGGGGCCGCCCGCGATCTCTTGGACGATCTCCGACGCCGGGTGGTTGTCGGGGGCGCGTTCGATCGTTCCGTCATCGGCGCGGCGCCCGGCGAACAGGGTCGCGCCGGACATGGCGTTGCCGACCCATGTGCCGGAGAAGCGGACTTCGGGGACTTCCTTGAAGAACCGCCACGCCTGTTCCTGCCATGAGGCGTTGGTCGTGCCCCTGCGAAGGTTGGCCGTCTTGACGCTGTAGCGGGCGGCTGCCGCGGTGAGCTGGCGGGGCATGCTCAGCCGTCCAGCGTGTCATCGCGCCGGTTCAGCAGGGCCTGTACGCCGGCCACCGCGAACCACTCGACGCCGTGCACGATCCACGAGGTGTTCCCCCAGCTGCCGGTGGCGCAGAGGTACGCGAGGAGCGTCACGCCGGACAGCCAGAACCCGAAGCAGTAGACGCAGCTGATGAGCTGGAGGAGGAAGCCGCGGGGCTGGGAGTCGATTTTGCGGGCGTGCCAGGCGGCGAGCCGTGTCCTGGCCGGGTCGAGGATTGAGTCATGGACGCCGAGCTGTGTCGCCCTGTAGGCGGCAAATCCGAGCACAGCGAGCACGGGCAGAGAGATCACAGGCCGCCTCCATCAAGATCCCAGGTCAGGAACGGCGGCAAGGATACTGCGCGCGCACTGACCTTCAGTGCGCGCGCAGTGCGCAGTAGGCGGGCGGGATCAGAACAGGGCGATCGTTTCGATGTCGCCCGCGTCGAGGTCTTCCGCCGTCAGCTCTAGCGCGGCGGCGACGCCCCTCCACCGCAGCGACCTTCAGGCTGTGGGCGTGCGGGGCGGGACAGATCCAACTGGCAGCACGTCCGCGACGGTGCTTGCATGGAGATTGAGCTATGCCCTCGTGTGAGCACCGAGGAAGGTCCATCTACGCGCTCACCTGCCCCGGCTTTCGGCGCCCGTTTGCAGCGCACAGCAGCATGCCGGACAGGAGCAGGTCTGCACGACGCAATTCATCAACCAGAGGTGGCAACCATGCCCGCGACCGCCACAAAGATCGACTCCACGTGTCATTCACCACTGTTGTTCATCGGGGGCGTGCTCTTGCGCCCGTCGGCCCCGGGAGCCCTCGAGCAGTTTCCAGACGCGAAATACGTACTCGGCGTGGACATTATCGGCCCGCCCGAGTACAGGGTTGTACTGGATAACCTCATGCTGTTCCTCACCATCACGGATCCCCCCTTGAACGCGGACGGGACCGGGGTGTTCTTCGTCCAGCATGCGGATACCGGCTGGCTTTGGGGCCTCCCCGTAAGTGACGCCACACCCCCAGGTATGGACGGCTGGAAGGAAGACCCGCACCAGCCGCATCAGCCCACGAGGCGACTGCGAGGCCGGAAGCTCCATGACGCGATCTGGTCGGGCCCCGCTAACGGCTCGACCTACTGGATCGGCGTGAACGGCTTGAAAGACACGCAAACTTTGTCCTTCACCGCCTACCCGATGGCAGAGAAGGCTGTCGCTACCACGAGCGGATGCACTATCCAGATGACGGGCCTCAGCATCAACGAAAATCTCAACGGGACTTGGGGCGGTTAGCCCCCAACAACCCCAGCCCGGTCAAAACAAAGACATCGCTTCAACGTCTCCGACATCTCCGTCTTCGGTCTCCACGAGCTGCAGCTGCTCGCCGGGCACCAGCAGGGGCACGATCGAGAGCGAGCCGGGGCAGGACACCAGGGAATCGTCGTGCAGGCGGCGCCGACCGGGCGGGTCGTGACGCCACACACGGCCTTTGCCGGGGCGTCCGGCAACCATCCCGGCGGCGACCCCCCGGCCACAGCTTTCGCACTCGACACGCGGCATCTTCACGCCCACCAGTGTGCCCGGGACGGTGTATGCCGCCGCGCCCCGGACGGCCACGGCCGATGCCGCTACCGGCCGATACGGCGCCCGTACGGGGACGCCGGCCGGTTCGGCTGCACACTGCCCGGTATGCCGCTGCGGGCGCCGCCCTGGGGGGCCTGCGCGAGCGGGGCGTGGACGATGGCGCCCGCGTTGGCCTCCGGGATCAGCCCGTACACGAGGACACAGGAGGCGTCGATCCGGCCCGGCGAATCGGGGTCCGTGGGCTGCCAGGTCGACCACTCGCGTTCCATGTCGGGGAACAGGCCACGGAAGCGGACCTTGTCCTGCACCATCTGCTGGGCGATCGGCTCCGCCCGCAGCAACTTCCCCTGCTTGGCCCGCACCGGCAGGATCGCCGGCATGAGGACGTTCTTGGGTATCTCCTCGTCCCGCTGGAGCTTCTCCCACGACGTCTGGATCGCCAACACACACATGTCCCGGCCGAAGTTCCACTCGACGTAGATGATCGACGCGTTCGTGCGGTACGCGAGCCGACAGGCGGCCATGGACCACTCGGCCGACGACATCGGCGCCGACACGTCGTCGGTGATCCACACGCGGCCGTCGTCGCCGAGGAAACCACCGATGACACCGGCAACGTCCCGGCCGCCACCCGACGGGTCGATCGACACGGCGATCTTCTGCGGCTCCACGGGCGTGGTGGTGTCACGCAGCAGGCGCAGCAGTTCCTCGGACACAAGCGCTCCTTCACCAGGCTGGGGGTCGCCCTGGTAGAGGGCGTGCCAGTCCCGGACGATCGACGTTGCCTTCTTCTGCGCCCACCACGCCTTCAACCTGGCGACGGCCCGGCTGGGGATCTTCGGGTGGGGCAGCGGCTCCCCGGGCTCGCGGCCGAGCGGGTCCTCGCCGAACTTGGGGTCGGCGACCGCGGGGAGGTGGATCACCTTCCACCGGCCGCCGTCCTCGATGCGGCCCTCTTCCTGGATACGGCGCCCGGCGAAATCGTCGGGGTGCCAGCGGGTCTGGATCGCCACCACGGCGCTGCGGTCGGGCTGGAGGCGGGACAGGGCCGCCGAGCTGTACCAGTCGTGCAGGGCACGCCGTGCGGCCTCCGATTCGGCGTCGGCGCGGTCCTTGTGCGGGTCGTCGATGATCAGAAGGTTCACGTCGAAGCCGGTGAGGCCCTTGCCGACGGACACTGAGCGGCAGCCGCCGCCCGCGGTGACCTCCCAGTCCTGCATCGCCCCGGAGCCGGGCTTCATCCGCAGCTCCCACTCGTCGCCGTACTCCTCGACGTAGCCGCGGATCCTCTTGCCGCGCCGGAGCGCCAGGTCGTCGCCGTACGAGGTGACCGCGACCTTGTCCACGGGGAACGTGCACAGCCACCAGAACGGGAACCACTCCGCGACCGTCGTGCTCTTCCCGACCTGGGGCGGGGTCAGGATCAGCAGCCGGTCGTACTCGCCCCGCCCCACCTCGGCCAGCGCATCGCCGATGAGCTTCAGGTGCGGGCGCATCCGGAAGTTCCGGTCGAGGCCGCGGGCGAGCGTCACCGGATCCCGCAGCAGGTCAGCGCTCATCGCCCGGCGTGCCGCCTCCAGCTGCCGGTAGACCTCCTCGTCATCCTGGTGTGCCAGCTCGTCCACGGCCGTCGTCACGGGCTACGCCTCCTCGTCCTCGTCGTCGCTGCCGTCCACGGCCTTGATCCGCTGGTTCACCGACGCCGCCAGCTCACTCAGGCGGGCACGCCGCTGCTCCGGCGGCATCTGCGCGAACTCGGCGAACTGGTGCGCCAGCGCGTTGGTGCCCTCGCTGGTGACGGCGATCGTCTCCGTGGGGTCACCGAACAGGACACGCCGGTGCCGCATCGCGACGTCCATCAGCCGGATGAAGTCACCGGCCGACAACTCGGCCGCGTTCAACGTCGTCAGCCGCTGCGCCAGCTTGCCGATCGCTGCGCCGAGGATCTTCGCGTCGGTCTCTGCGGCCCTGCGGCGCTCCTCCAGCCACATCGCCTCGTACTGCCGGTCCAGGTGCCGGTCGTAGGCCTCGACGCGCTCACGCCACCGGTACTGGGCGGCGAGGTTCCTCACGTGCCCGTACGCGAGTGTCAGCCTCCGTGCGGCTTCGGTCAGGGTGCGGGTCCTGCCGAGGTCCCTGTAGGTGGCGAACTGTCCGTGTTTGTGGGGGGTCTCGTTGGGCTGACGTTCCCACGGGTCGAGTTCGGGGCTCAGGGTGATGGGTGGACGGGTGCTCATGTGGCCCGTTCCTCCCGTCGTGCGGTGCCTTCGTAGCGGTAGAGCCATAGGGGGCCGTCGTCTGCCGGGTTCACGTGACGCCGGTAGACGAGTCGGTAGCCGTCGGCGTTGCGGAGCTCGCAGGTGTGGGGCGGGTTCCAGGGGTCTGCGGGGATGGCGAGGAGTTGCCCGTCGACGGGTCCGCCCGCGAACTGGATGCCGACGCTGCTCATGACGGGTCGCTGGGGACGTGGTTGGGTCCGGAGAGGTATTCGCCGGCGAGGCGTTCGAGGAGCCGCCAGCCCTGCCCCTGCTCGATCTCGCCTCGGCCTTCTGCGGCTGCGATGGCCTTGTTGATCGTGACGGCCGCGGGTGCGGGCAGGGTGCGGGCGCCGAGGACGGTCTCGAGTCCGACGTGCCCGGAGTGGAGGTGGGTGCCGTCGGGTGCGGTGTAGCCCTCGGCGAGTTCGTCGAGGTGGCGCTCGACGATGGCGAGGATGGCGTGGAGGGCGGTGGCCACGTTGCCGACCTTGTGCGCGGCATGTGTCGAGGCGAGCGTGTCCAGGGTCTGCTCGTAGTCGGCGCGTGCGGCGAGCCAGGACTCGTTCTGCCCGAGGCGCGCCTGGTTGAAGGCTTCGCGGGCGGCTTCGAGCTCCATGGGCAGGAAGATCAGGCTCACGGTGGCGAAGTCGAGGTTCGCTTCGGAGAGGCCTTCGGGGCTGACCTCGGCGAGGAGCTGGAGCTGTGCGTCGTCGAGGCCGGAGTAGGCCCGCCAGTCGACGTCTTCGATCTGGTCGTACAGCTGCTGGAGGGTCGCCGGGTCGTCCTTGCCGGTGATGGCGTTGTGCGACAGCTGCCGGGCGATCAGCTGGTCCTTCTCCTGCGGGTCGTCGATGAGCAGGCAGGTGATCTCGTCGAGTCCGGCTTCCACGGCCGCGTCGCACCTGTGGTTGCCGGACACGATGAGCTCGGCGCCCTCCGGGTATTCGCCGGCCCCGTAGATGAGCGGGACGGAGGTGAGGCAGCCGTCGGCCTTGATGTTGGCAACGAGCCGGTCGTACTCCTCCTTGGTCTGGTAGTGCGCGTTGACGGCGAGGCGGGTGAGGGCGCGCGGGTCGCGCTGGACGAGGCGGGGCCGGATTCGACTGCTGGTGGTCATCGCATGTCCTTGCCGTGCTTGGTCTTCCAGAGGGTGAGCGCTTCGATCAGGTCGTAGGCGCCGAGGGGACCGCCGTACTGGAGCTGGTAGCGGTGGATGCCGTCCGCGCCCGGCTCGGTCCGCTTCTGCAGCTTCACGCCGGGGATGCCCCGCCCGTACTTCGCGCTGTTGGGCCGGTCGGTGAACGCGGTGGTGGCCCAGCCGTCAATCCGCTTCGACAGCGAGCGTTGGACGAGGAGCTGCGCCTCCTTCGTGGAGGCGGCCATCACGATGAGCTTCGACAGGCGCCGGTAGCGGGTCCACGACACCGGGAAGTCCGACATCAGGTAGGCGGTGTTCGGGTCGAACTTGGGCGGCAGGTAGGCGAACGCGCCGATCAGCTTCCCGTCGACCGCCACCCCGCACGCGATCAACGGGCTGCCGGGCTTGATCGTCTTCGACATGAACTGGGAGCGGATCGCCGCGAACTGCCCGGCGTTGAGGACGTGCAGGCTCATGCGGTCGCCGAGGTCCTCGTTCTGCCCGATCTTCGGCATGGGGATCGGCTCGACGGGCTGCCGGGGGCCGACGATGCGGCGCGGCCCGGCCGCCGCGTACACGTAGATCGGCAGGCCGCGGTTCGCGGTCTGGACGACGCCGGCGAGCTTGTCCCGCAGCTCGGGGCGTTCGATGTGCAGGCCGAGGACCCAGTTGGGCCGGTCCTGGACCTGCTCGATGATGCGTTCCTTGCCGTCCTCGGTGAGCTCGTCGAAGGCTGGCTCGGGCCAGTTGAACGCGGCGTCGATGGACGCGAACTGCGCCTGGTAGTCCTTCGCGTAGAACGGCGGGAACATCACCACGGGGGCGTCGGCGGGCACCTCCTGGTCGAGGTAGTCGCGGACGTCGCCGGCGAAGAACGAGCCCAGCTTCGTTTGCAGGCCGCGGAGCTTGCTGGCGGTCTTGTCGTGCATCCGCTCCCACTGGTCGCGGGTGGCGTCCATCATCCGCCGGTAGTAGGCGCCGTCCTTGCCGACGTACTGGAGGAAGCGGGTGCCGAGCATGAGGGTGGCGAGGAGGTCGGTGCGGTCCTCCAGGTAGGGCTTGAGCCAGCCGAGGGACTCCTCGTACTCCTCGCGCAGGGTGTAGTTGAGGTCGTCCCCGGCGAGGTACCAGCCGAGGGCGCACGAGTACGCCTGGATGTCGTTGCCGTGGACGCGGCGGGAGTCGCCGAACCGGGCGTGCAGCACGCGTTCGATCGTGAAGTTTCCCGAGCAGCCGACGTAGATGTCTTCGCCGGGCCACGTCCCGGCGTGCTCGTAGATGATCGAACGGAGGGGCGCGGGTATCGAGCCGTGGAACATGGGCCGCTCCTGAAGTCCGTCTGCGCAGGTTGCGCACCTGCGCGTTTGTCGGCCCATTGTCGGCGGTCGCGTGGAATGCGGAAGGCCCTCCCCGGGGACTGCGGGGAGGGCCAATCGTGTGGAGCGCCGGCCAGGGCTTGCACCTGGATCGCCCGACTGGAAGTCGGGCCGTGTTGCCTTACACGCACCAGCGCGGGTGGCGGTCGCGCCGCTGCTCGAACGACCGGCCGATCGGGATCTTACCTCAGCTCCACCGGGTGCGCAGTTCGCAGCAGTGCGCAGCGGGTTTCCCTGTGCCGAGTGGAGAGCACTTCGTGGAGCGCGGCCAAGGCTCAGCCCTGCCAGCAGGCGACGGCTTCGACCCGCGAGGACCGCTCGGCCTCCGCGATGATCTCGGCCATGGACAGGTCGTTGCGGAAGCGGTGCCCGATCTTCTCCTCGATGCGGGCCAGGCGGGCGGCGGGCTCCGGGTTGAGCTGAGCCGACAGCACGAGCGCCGACTTGGACGCGAGGACGCAGAACATGCAGGACAACCTTGGCATTCCGGCGAGGTATGCCGGGTGTTTGCGCAGGCCGGACGCTTCGACGGCCGCCCACACGTCGACGGTCGACCAGGTGTGCACCGGATACCAGACGTCGACGTGGCGGAGGGTGTTCGAGGCGCCCCAGCCGGGGCCGACGCCCTTCGGCACGGGCTGCTTGCGCGCCTTGTACTTCTCGGCCTTGGCCCGACGCGGTACGCACGCATCGCAGGGACATGTCCAGGCGCCTTCGTGGGTGAAGGCGAGCAGTTTGCGGCGGGCCGGGGACTCCTCGGCGCGTATGCCCATGACGTTGAGGATGCGGACGCGGCCGGTGTGCCCCGCCTCTCGTGACTCTTGGACGAGGCGGGTCATCAGGGTCCGCACCGGGCCGCGCTTGAAGTCCGATGTGCACCAGCGGTTGTCGGCGTCGGGGAACATGCCCCGCTCTTCGATCCGGTCGATGAGGTCGCCGCCCGTGCGGGCGACGACTTCGAACCGCAGCCCGTAGTAGGCGGCGTGCTCGGCGGCCAGCTCCTTCGTGCCTTCCCACTCGGCGGAACCGAGGTCGGCGTGCACGCACACGATGCGGTCGAGGACGTCGGCGTCGCGCGCGGCCCAGAACAGCTCGTAGAGCATCGCGATCGAGTCCTTGCCGCCCGAGATGTTCGCGATGATCCAGTCGTACGAGGCGAGGTCGGGGAGGTCCGACCCGAAGCCGGGCAGGTCGAATGCCAACTGCGCCGTAGACATCGGGAACGCTCCTGGGGGCTGGTGGGCGGGGCGGGAGTGCGCGCCATGGGGCCGTGTGGATCTCGTGGAGGGCCTGGGGGCTGCCGCTTGGGGTGGTGGAGTGCTCGGGGTGTTGAGGTGCTTAGATCCGCAGTGAGGCCGGGGAACGCTGCCTGTTCCCCGGCCTCACCCCGCGGTGGCTACTCGGGTTCCTCGTAGCTGGGGGTGGTGCAAGGCCAGCACGCGGCAAGAGCGTGGGAGGCGTAGACGAGGGCCTGCGGGCGGGTGTCGAACCGGGCGGCGTCCTCGGGGTTGTGAGCGCAGCGCTCGTGCAGCACACCGACGTTCCTGGTGAGCAGGGTGGTCTCGCTGCCGCTGCGGATGACGTAGGGGCCGCCGCCGTCGATGTCCTGCACCTCGTAGTGCTCCGGGCCGTCGTCGGACGTCACGATGCGGGACAGGATGGCGATCGCGTCCGGGGTGAGGACGAGGCTCACGCTCCGGGTGACTTCGACCGCGTACGGGCTGGTGCTCATGGCGTTCCCTTTCAGAGCTGGTTGGATGGCGCGAGGCCGGGGAGCGCTGCCTGCTCCCCGGCCCTCGTCTGCTGCTGGGCTATGCCGTGGCCGTCTGCGGCGCGGCCAGGACGTGGACGGCGGACCGCGCGCCGGCCGGACGGGGGCCGTAGCACAGGTACTCGCCCCACTCGTCGTTCACGCGCTTGCCGGATGCGTCCCAGATCAGCGGTCGCCCGCACTGGGCGCAGTTCCCGGCGTCCTCCCCCGGTGTCCCGTGCGGCCGGTCGTCGGCGGCCGGGGCAGCCTCCTGCTCCTGGTTCTGGTCGGGGTCCTCGGGCAGGTCGACTCGGAAGGCGCCGGGCTGGTCCGGGATCTGCTTCCAGTCGGCCGCCCGGAGCGGGGCAGTGGTCCGGTGGAAGGTGAGCATGTCGAGGAGCGTGTCCCGGACCTCGGCGCGGATCCGCTCGCTCAGCTTGCCGTTGGTGGTCTCGTCGTTGAACCGCCAGGTCGTGGCCTTGGCGTCGTGCACGGCGGTCAGCACGCTCGCGTTGACGCTGATGGCGGTGGCGGTGGGCAGCTCCTCGCGGATCAGGTGGGCGATGAGGAGCAGGGCGCGGTCGATGACCTCGCGCCGCTTCTGGGCGGCTTCGCGGTAGGCGTCCTCGAAGTACTCGGTCCAGAAGGCCTTGGTAGCGGGCATGCGGGGTGATCCCTTCACGTGTTGGGGTGGGTGGTCGGCACTGGGGTGGCGACCTGGGCGGGCAGCACGCACCAGGCCGTGGCCCGTCGCGCTGCCCGCTCAAGGGACGGCCAGCTGGCCGTCCGGCCGGTCAGGACTTGCGCCGGTTGATGTCGCGGAGGGTGACGCCCTCGGCGGCCAGTGCCCGGCAGATGTTGCCGCGCACCCAGCCGCCCCAGCCGTCCGACTTGTACTCGGCGAGGAACTGGCGGACCTTCGGGTGATCCCGGTTGGGGCTGAACGTGCTGGCGAGTTCGTAGGCCAGGGTCGGTGTGCTCCACGGGCCTTCGAACAGCTCCTGGAAGGTCTCGTCGTCCTCGCGGTCCCAGTACTGGTGGAGGAGGGGCTGCGTGGTGGACTCCGTCATTTCTCGCTCCTTGGGCTGTTGGTGGCTGGTTGAACTACTTCCATTCTTTCCGAAACAGCTTGCCCTAGCCAGTTAGGGCAAGCTGTTTCAGTAAAAGGACTTCTAAGAAAACCGCAGGTCAGGCGGTCATTTCCGTGAGGAAGGCCAGGGCTGCGTTCAGGTCGCGCGCGCCCTCCACCGCGATGTCGGGGAACTTGGCGGCCTGGGCGAGCTGCGCTTCGGCGACGATGAACTTGAGGTCGCCGGCGTCGATGGCGGCCTGCATGAGGCCGTCGAAGTCGTTGACCGGCAAGACTCGTCCGTCGAGGCCGAGTTGGCCGATCATGACCACGCCTCTGACGGAGCCCGCGGGGACGTGACCAGATGCGGCGAGCGCTGTACAGGCGAGGGCGAGGTCGGCGGCGGAGCCGCCGCGAGCCGCGGTCCAGCAGGCGGTGACGGTCATGTCGCCGAGCGGCCACTGGATGCCGCTGTTGACGATGGCCGCGCGAATCCTGTCGCGGGTCTCAAGGGCGTACTTCGGGTTCGGGCCGGTGATCCTCATGGCGTGCACTCCCGGCGTGAACTCGGCCTGCACCTTGGCCGGGCCTTCCTGGGTGGGGAAGTAGCTGCTCGCGGTCTTCGGCGGGGTTTTCGGCAGGCGGATCGTGCGGAGGGGCCGGCCCTGCGGGGCTGCCTTCCAGCCTGCCGCTCCGGCCAGGTTGCCGAAGGGGATCACGTCGCCGAGGGTGCCCTTGACCTCGTCCGTGATGCTGTCGGGCAGGCCATGACCCGCGGCGGTCGGGGCGTGCCACAGCACCTTGCCCTTGGCGTCCGCCACCTCGTGCAGCTCCACCTCGCCAGTGTCGAAGGTGAGCGTTGCGGCTTCGGGCAGGTGCGTGCGGACCAGGTGGGCGACGTACGCGACCGCGCGTGAGTAGAGGGTGCGTCGGGCGACGCTGGCGGCCTGGTAGGCGTCCTCGAAGGCCTTGGAGTGAACGGCGGTTTCGAGGTCGGTGTGCAGGGTGTCGGCCATGGGTCTGTCCTCTCGGTAGGGGTGGGTGTGAGAGGGCCGGGGGACGCTGCCTGTCCCCCGGGCCCGGGGCGTTGGTCAGGTGCGGTCGTCCGTCTTGGTGCGCACGGGGAAGCCGGCGAAGGGGAAGGGGTGGGTCAGCTTCCAGCCGTTGCGGGTGAGGGCCTCGGAGGTCTTGCCGAGGCTGAGGACCTGGTCGAGTACGGCGTGGACCGTGTCGAAGACGTCGTCGGGCAGGTCGAAATCGTTGAAGCTGACGGGCTGGCCGTCGCTGTCGTAGTAGGAGTCCACGACGCCCTGATCGGTGTCGACGAGGAGCGTGGCGACTGTGGGGAGGTGATCGCGAAGGAGATCGCCAATGCGGGCGGAGGCGGCCTCGGTCGCGGCGGTGACGGCCCGGGTCGCGGTCTGGAACTCGGTCTCGAAGCGGTTCATCTTGTTCCCTCTTTCAATGCTTGTGGTGGTTTGTTGATCTACATTCATTCTTCCAAAATGAGCTTGCCCTAACCAGTTTTGTGAACCCTATTCGGCAAAAGAACTTCTAAGAAGCCGCAGGTCAGGCGGCCAGCTCGTATCGGCTGATCGGCTCGCCCGTGATGGCTTCGACCAGCGCGCAGTACAGGACCTCAGCCACGGCCGGGGTCACCGCGTTGCCGAGCTGGCGGACCTGGTGCCGCTTCGAGCCCATGAGCTTGTACTTCGCCCTGAAGGCCATCGCCCTCGCGATCTCGTGGGGCTGGAGCATCCTGAACAGCACGTCGTCGATCTTGAAGTCGCGGCGGACCAGTGCGTACCGGTCGCGGGTGGGGAGCGCGCCGATCGGGTCGGTGACCGGCCGGGCCTGGCCGTTGCCGTAGTACGGGACGAGCAGGTGGTCAGGCTGGGTCACGAGCCCGTGATGGTTGCCGCCGGCCGTGACCGAGTGAAGCGGCATGCCGAGGTGCCGCGCCTTCTCCTTGTCGCCGCCGCCCCGCATGGGGATCACGAACGGCAGGTAGGCGAGGGCGGTCTCCAGGCGGGCCGTCTGGGTGCGCAGCGGGTCCTCCAGCCGCATGGGCTTCTTGCCGTCGCGGCCCTCGCACGGAATCAACAGCGGCGGGAACACGATGCCGTCGGTCTCCACGGTCGTCCGGGTGGGCATCGGCAGGTCCAGGCCGATGGCCTTCTCCCGCCAGGTCCCGCCGGCCGGGACGAGGAGCGGGCCGCCCGGCATCCCCTGGGGTGCCTCGTCGACGTCGCCAAAGAGCGAGCCCTGCCCGTCGTCGAAGAAGTCCTCACCCCAGCCCCAATACTTGGCGCCTCCGGCCCGCACGCGGGCGATCGTGGCGGGGGCGAGGCCCTCGGGGCAGTCGTCGGTCTTGGACCGGTCGCCGATCGGCGTTCCCGCGATCGAGAAGTCGATGGCGGCCGCGGCGGGGAGCACGTAGGGCTCGACGATCGCGCGGCAGCCCGAGCGCGGGCAACGGAAGTCGTAGCTCTGCCGGTAGCGACCCATGTCCCGCTTCGGGTCGCGGAAGACCTGGACGGCGCGCACCTGTTCGTCGCAGTCGGCGCACCAGGCGTCGGGGCGCAGGACCCACTTGTCGAAGTCGGGGTCGCGGCCGAGGCTCTCGTGCCAGTACACGAAGTACAGGCGGTCACGGCTTTGCGGTACACGGTCCAGGGTGCGCGGGACGACGTGCATCGAGTTGATCGCGAGGAGCTTCGTCCGGTACCCAAGCTTGTGGAACTCGCCGACCCACCGATCCCATTGGTCCCAGCCCCGGCAGTCTGTGACGTTCTCGACGACTCCGGCCAGGACCAAGCCGCCGCGGTTGATCACGCCCCGCAAATACATGGGGACTTCTTCCATGAGGGCGCGGCTGCGCTCCTCGGCGGCCCGGCGTTCCTTGTCGCTCTTGAACTCCGGCTCTTCGAAGTCGAAATCGCCCTGCATCGTGCGGTCGAAGTCGACCTTCACGCCCCGGGCCGCCGACCACTTCGGGCACTCCGGCGACGCCCAGAAGAGCTGGCAGACCGGCCACTTCTCGACCGGGGCCCGGCGGATGTCGCCCTTCCACAGGTCGCAGTTCGGGTTGTTCCACGCGTGCGTGGCGAGTGCGACGTCCCAGTGGTTCGCGCCTCTGGTGGTCAGCACGCCGGGGACCGCGTCCGCTCCCTGCGTGTCGCCGCCAGCACCGCAGAACCAGCTCATGGCGGTCAGCACGCTGCCGTCGTGCTTGTAGGCGCGGGCCGGACTGGCGGATGCCCAGGCGCGCGTGGTGGCGTCGATGTAGGGCATGGGTGTGCTCCTTGCTGTGTGCTGGGGGGAGGTCAGAGGGAGGGCTGCGCGTCCGACTCGGACCAGCGGAGGAAGCGGCCGGTGCGGATGAAGTGGGCGCGGCTCTCAACGGATTCGAGGTCGTACTCGCCCCACACGCCCTGCTTGGGATCGCAGCCGCAGTCGCACGGCTTCTTCTCCAGCTGGTTGTCGCGGTTCAGCAGGCAGCCGGTGCACTCGAACTCGTGCCAGTCCATGACGGAGCCGCAGGCGCACCGCCAGGAGGCGAAGTGCCACGTCCATTCCCAGCCGCCGATGCCGTACAGGCCTTCGGCGTTGGGCTCGATGACGTCGGCCGCGTCCTCGTCCTCGGTGGTCTCCTCCACGTACATCCAGCGGATGTGCAGGACGACGGCCCGGGGCTCGCCCTCGCCGTCGGGTGCGATGGACTCCGGCTGCTCGCCGATGACCAGGTCGCTGCTGACTGCGGCCTTGGCGCCTTCGTTCAGCTGCTGCCAGCGGATGCGGACGACGACTGCTCGCGGCTCGTGCTCGCTGTCGGTGCCGCCCTCTATGACGTGGACGCTGGCGGCGCTGTCGGCGCGGCCGTCGATGACGTGGATGGTGTCAACGCTGTCGTGCCCGTACTCGTCGGCCATCTCGATCGTGCGGGCGGCGAGCTGGCGGGAGGTGTCGAGGGTGAAGTACGGGCTCAGCCAGCCGTTCCACCGGTTGCTGGGGTCGAGCTTGCAGTCATACGGGCCGAGGGTGTCGTCGATGCAGACGCGGGTCTCGATCATCTGACGGTCGCTCATGGTTCGGTCACTCCATCCGGGCATGGGTGACGGGCGGGACGCGGTGCGTCCCGCCCGTCGAAAAGGGCTGGTCAGGTGAGTTAGAAGAGGGAGGGCGGCGCGGCCTTCGGCTGGGCGCCGAGCTCGGGGATCTCCTCGCCGGTCTGCTCCAGCCACCACTTCGCGAAGTGCAGCCGGTGGCACCAGGCATCTGCCGGGCGCAGCTTGTCGAGGCGGTCGAAGCAGAGCAGCACCAGGCGGGCGCCGCCGTTCCGCGCGACCAGGCCGGCCAGCTCGGCGTAGATGCGGTCGATGCCGTGGGCGTTCAGGAGGCGCCGGTAGCTGAACTCGTACGCGTCTTCGGGCAGGTTCTGGGCGAGCAGCTCGCGGGTCGGCGTGATGAGCGTGGCCTGGCCGACCAGCTGGTAGCCGAGCGGGAAGCGCGGGTGGCCCGCAGTGGTGCGGATCGGAGCGCCCATGTCGGGCGTGAACTCCTGGTAGGTGCAGGTGGCTAGTTCCATTCCCGTCCTTTCCGGGTGTGGGTTGGTGGTGGAGTAGGGGGCCGCCTGGGCGGCCCCCTACGGGGTGTCAGCCGTTGCAGATGCAGGTCTCGCGATTGAAGGGCTCGGTGCCGTAGAGCCGGTTCGAGAGCCGCATGATCTTGCTGAAGAGCTGGCAGAGGTCCGCGTTTTCGTCCTGCCTCTCTTGGGTGGCGAGGGTGTTGCGGAGCCAGGGGAGGATCAGGGCCATTTCCTCTCGGGTGAGGACGAAGAGATCCCCGTTGTTGATCTTCTGAGTGATGTCCGCGTTTTCCATGGCCCTGCCCTTTCCTGGGGGTGGTTTGTGGCGCTCCTCTCATTCTTTCCGAATCAGCTCAACCTAGCCAGTTTTGATAACCTGATTAGGCAAAGAAGGGCAAAAGAAGCACTGGTCAGGTGAGGGCGAACAGGTCGAGCTGCCGGGGCTGCCGCTGCCACCAGCCGTGGGTGGGGAGCGGCCCGCCGGACTCGGCGTCGACGACCAGGAGGACCGTGCGCACGCTCGTTCCGGACGGCGCGAACGACTCGTCGGGCAGCGGGGCGAACGTGCCCTCGGCGAGGGCGATCAGCTCGCGGAACTCGACCGTGGCGCGGTCGCTGTGCCACATCACCGACTCGGGCAGGACCGCGACGAGCGTGCCGCCGTCGTCGAGGAAGCCCATCGCGTGCTTCACGTGCTGCACGGCCGCCGCGAACGGCGGGTTCATCAGCACCCGGCGGTAGCCATGGGGGCAGTCGAGCGGGTCCAGGTCGAGAAAGTCCGCCTCGACCACGCGACGGGCGGCGCCCTGCTCACGGAGGACGCGGACCCGCCGCTCGTCGATCTCGACGCAGTCGACGACCCCGCCGCACTCGACGGCCGGCCCCACGATCGAGCCGGTACCAGCCGACGGCTCCAGGACGCTCATGCCCTCGCGGACGCCCGCGTGCGCCAGCATGTCGTCGACCACGCGCGGCGGTGTCGGGTACCAGCCCTGTTCGAGCCGGCTGGGGAACTCGCGGGTGGCGAGGCACGCCCGCATGTACTCCTCCACCGGGAACGGGAAGACGTGGGCGCGCACCGCTTTGCGGCCGTCCCACCGTCCGCCGATCTCCTTCAGGATCTTGTTCACCTGCTCGTACGTGGGGCGGTCCAGGTCGAACGGGATCTGCACCCGGTCGTCGGCGATGACCGTACGGGCGTCGGTGAGGACGTCGTAGACGCCGCTTGGGATCTCCATCGGTCTCCTCCTGGAGGGATAGGGGTCTGGCTGCGTGAACGGGGCTTAGATCAGTAGAGGTGGCCGACGATCTCGGCGACCGCGCGCGCGACGGTGTCGAGGTCGTCGGTCGGCTTGACCGGCAGCGGCAGGGCGTCGCCGAGCTGGTCGTTGCGGACGAACAGCTCGCCGGTCGGGTTGGCGCCGATCGTGAAGGGGGTGCCGTCCCAGGCCCGGAGGTGGCCGGTGGTGGCCCACGGGCCGGGCTCGGCGCCCCACTGGTCGCCGCAGTGCTCCAGGGCGGCCTTCGCGACGTCGTACGGGGTGAAGGTCGGCACGGGGTGGTTGTGGAAGCTGACGGGTCGCTTCATGGCTTGGTCTCCTTGGAGGGTTGAAGGGGGCGCACCGCAGGGCGCGGTGCGCCGTAGAGGGGGCGAGGTCAGGCGGCGGCCTCGGCGTCCGGGTTGACGGTCAGGCCGCTGGCGCGGACCTCGGCGACCATCTCGGCCTTGCGGAGGTTCGCCATCGCCTTGGTCGCGATGTCCTGGAGGTGCTTGATGCGCAGGCGGTGACCGCCGATGCCGCCGGGGGTCCCGGCGAGCAGCAGGGCCAGCTCTTCCTCGTCGGTGGCCGCGAGCAGCGACAGGATCTCTCCGGCCTGGCCCAGCTTGTCGATCTTCCCGACGAGCTTGCTGCGGTCGGCGACGATCCGCTCCCGCTCCTCCTCGGGGAGGTCGAGGGTGCCCGGCAGGGCGTCCTGCCCGTTGTCCTTGCGGGCTGCGGTCGCCTCCTCGGAGAGGACGAAGAACGATCCCTGGTCCTCCTGGCGCCTCTCCTCGTCGTGGAGGGCCTGCGCGAAGGCCTCCGCGTCGCGGGCGCTCTTGAAGTCGCCGCGCACCCAGCGGCCGAGGAACCGCACCTGGTTCTGGTTGGACAGCTTCCCGACGTACCAGGCGAGGCCGACCGGCAGCTGGTTCTTGACGAGGGCTTCCTGGGCCTCCGGGCACAGGCGCAGCAGGTCGATCCGCCACTGGACGTACGCGGCGCTCTTGCCGACCAGCTCGGAGACCTCGTCGACCGTGTAGTCGGCGTCGACCAGCTTCTTGAAGGCCTTCGCCTCTTCGACGGCCGTCATGTCCGCGCGGCCGACGTTCTCGGCGACGGCCATGGCAAACGTCTCGCGGCCCTCGCCGACGCCGTGCATGACGACGGCCTTCATCGTGGGGAGCTCGGCGATCTGAGCGGAACGCCACCGGCGCTCACCCATGATCAACGTGTACCGCTTCGTCTCCGGTATGTACCGGACGGTGATCGGCTGGAGCTGGCCGAGCTTCTCCATGGACTTGGCCAGCTCGCGAAGCGCGGCCTCGTCGAAGTGCTCGCGGGGCTGACCCGGGTCGCGGTCGATCTTGTTGGTAGGGATCGTGCGGAGCTGCGTCCGCTGGCCGTCGCCGGCCTGCTGGGCGGTCTCCTTCTTCGCCGGGGCCGCCTTGGTCGCCTCGGTCGCCTTTCTCGCGGGCTTCTTCGCGGCCGGGGCCTTCCGCGCGGGCGCCTTCTTCGCGGGGGCCTCGGTGGCGGTCGCGGTGGTGGCCTCAGTGGCGGTGGCGGTCATAGCGCGTCCAATCGCTAGATGTGGGGTGGTTTGAACTACTTTCATTCTTTCCGAATCAACTTGCCCTAGCCAGTTTTAACAAGCTGATTCAGCAAAAGAACTTCTAAGAAAACCGCAGGTCAGCAGCCACATTCGCCGCTCGCGGCGGGCACCTGGAAGCACTTCGTGCAGGTGTTAGCGCGGACTGCAGCGGCCTTCACCTCGTTGCGGGCCCGGCCGCGCTCGCGGTTCACGAACTCGACCTTCCCGTTGTAGTCGCTCACGCGCTCCTCGAACCGCTGCTGTGCGACCCACTCCTGGGCGCTGCGCTCGCGGCGCTCCGCAGGCGCCATCGCGGCGTCGGCCGCCAGGGCGGCGCGCAGGCCGGCCTCCACGTCGGCGAGCTGGTCGGCGAACAGCCCCCAGTCGACCGTCGGCCGGGCGGCTGCGGCGATCCGGCCCGCGACCGCACGGAGCACGTTCCGGTCGAGTACGTCGCGCGTCACGGCCCGGCGGACGTCGATCGCCCAGGCGGTGTCGCCCTGGCCGACCAGGCGCCGAGAGAGGTCGAGCACGTCGCCGGCCTCGCCGATCTCGGCAATCAGCTCGATCTCCTCGATGATGCTCGCGACGTTCACTGCGCTCTCCTCTGGCCGTAGCTTGTGGGATGGTTTGAACTACTTTCATTCTGTCCGAAATGGCTTGCCCTAGCCAGTTTTGACAAGCCAATTCGGCAAAGGAACTTCTAAGAAACCCCAGGTCAGAGGCGATGCATGTCCTCTACTACCCCGGCTTTTCGGCGAGCATCGCCGCCATCTCCTAGATCAGGCGGCCTTGGAGGCGGTGCTCACGAGTTGCTCGACGCGGCCGATGGCGTACGCGATCGCCGCGTTGGCCTGGACGTCGTCTCGCCGCTCGACCATGGCCCTGCGGTGCTCGATGGCCCGGGGCCACAGGTCGCCCTCATGGAGGGTGTCGCCGCAGGCGACCATGGCCTTCGCACCGAGGCCCCAGACGATCATGTTGACGGCGCACCCGGCCGCAGCGATGGGGTCGATCTCCTGCGCGAACCACGTGTAGTTCGCGGGGTCCAAGCCCATGGAGCGCAGGTGCTGGGCACCGGACCGGAACATGCCGCCGGTGCCCGCGCACGGGTCGAGGAACGAGTAGCCGTCGTGGATCTCGCCCGGGTCCCGGCCGATGATCTGAGCGGCCATCATGTCGCAGACCTCCGGCGGGGTGTGGTACTCGCCGAGGCCCTCGCGGGCCGACTTGTGCCGCAGGTTGGTGACCGTCCAGGACATGAGGTCAACCCAGGTGTTCATCTCGGGGTCTGCGTGGCCGGTGTGGTCGAGGGCGTTGGCATCCAGGGCCGCGTGGAACGTGTCGCGTACGGCGTTCAGCTCCTGCCTGGTGATGTCCCCTTCCGCCCAGGAGAACAGTGCCGAGGCGGTGTCGATGAGGTCGGGGCGGCGCAACCACCAGTAGGCGGCGACCTCGCGGACACACTGGAGCAGTTGGGGGGCGTCAAGGCCGCGGAAGAACTCGGCCAGGGTGCGCGCGTAGCCCTTCTGCGGCCACAGGGCGAGGGTGGCGACGACGCCCATAGGGATCTCCATCCGTGTGCCGCCGTAAGCGCGGTACCAGGCGGACGAGACGGCCTCACCGAAGGTGGCGCCATCGGCGGGGTTCAGCGTGTACTCAAGACGGCGTCGGCGCTCGGGACGCTCCGGGGTGCTGGCCGGCTGCGGGGGCTTGGGCGGGGCAGGCGCCCACTGGCCCGCCGTCGGCTTGGGGAGAGTGATCGAGGCCTGGGGCTTGGGGGGTTCCGGCTCGTTGCCGAGCTCGGCGAACAGGTCGAGTTGCTCCACGGGTACCTCCGTCGGGGATGGGACCGGCCCGGTACCAGGCGCGCTCGGGGGGCGCTCGGTACCGGGCCGGGGTGGGTTGGGTTGGGT
Source organism: Streptomyces prunicolor NBRC 13075 (assembly GCF_000367365.1). Lineage (GTDB taxonomy): Bacteria > Actinomycetota > Actinomycetes > Streptomycetales > Streptomycetaceae > Streptomyces > Streptomyces prunicolor. The sequence continues at coordinate 106,184 of NZ_BARF01000084.1, forward strand.
GGCCCGGCGGTTACCGCCGGGCCGGGATGGGTCAGGGGCGGGGCATGCGGGCGCGTACCTCTTCGGCCGTCATGCGGGCGGTGATCTGGTCCACGACCGACTGGATGTCGTCGAGGTCGACGACGGGGTGCCAGGCGCCGAGGAGGTACACCCAGTCACCGAGGCTCAGGCCGTGCTCGTACGTCTTGGCGGGCGCCTCCTCGAAGGCCTCGGTGGCGTCCAGAAAGGCGCGGCAGCCCGCGTATTCGAGACGCTCGGCCTCGTTGGTGAAGGGGCAGGAGCTGGAGCCGGGGCCGGTCTTGCGGACCTTGGCTTCGAGCCGCTTGCGGAGAGTGGTGAAGGCCTTCCCGAAGTCGCCGCCTTCGGCGTCCTCCAGGAGCATCCGGTACGGGAGGGCGTTCGCGGCCTCGTCCACGACCTTGCGCATTGCGCTGGGCTGGACGCCCTGGGCCATGTCGCGGAGGGACTCGGCAAGGGTGTCGCGTGCGGCCTTCTCTCGGGCGATCGCCTTGTTCGCGAGGGTCGTGAGGGTCTGGATGGTCTCGGCGTTCATTTCGCTGCCTTTCGCGGCTTGTTGGTGCGTTTTGAACTACTTTCATTCTTTCCTAAATGATTTTCCCTAGCCAGTTTTAACAATCTAATTCAGCAAAAGAACTTCTAAGAAACCAGCAGGTCAGAGGCCTATATGCGGTACCCCTTCCTCCGCAGGTCGGCGAGCTTGTTGTCGAGGCCCTGCCCTGCCGGGTCCGAGGTGGGGAGCCAGGCCAGAGGCTTGCCCGGCTCGGTGACGCGCCACCGGCTTCCCCTCTTGATCACCTCCGCGCCCTGCCCTCGCAGCTTGGCCACCAGGGCGTCCACCTTCTTCGACGTCATGTGCTGATTCCTTCCTTCATGGGTTGCGGGCGGTTCGGGGGTCAGACGGCGAGCTGCTGGGGGGCGCGGCGCGCGCGCTCAGCGGCGACGATCACCGCTGCGCGGGGCTCGTAGCAGGAGACGCAGAGGGACTCGTACCGCGGCTTCCTGCGCGTGCCTGTGTTCAGGCAGCGGGTCCGCTCGTGCCGCGGGGCGTTGCACTCGGTGTCGGTGCAGGCCGCCTTGCGGGGCTCCTGGTAGCCGATCGCCCGGTGGTGGTGCGCCTGCCAGGCCTCGAAGTCCATCGGCGAGAACCAGCCGTCGGTGTCGGCCAGGCCGTCGGACACGTACCTGCCGTACGCGGCGCGCTCCTCGGCTTCGTCGCAGACATGGCCGGCCGCAGGCCAAGTGCCCGCCACGGCGGGGCTCGCCCCGAACAGGTCGAGCTGCTCGGGGGCCTCCGTGTTCGCGTCCAGCGGCGGCAGCTCCTCCGGCGGGTTGCAGCGCACCGACGGCAGCTCGGGCCTTGGCTGCGGATTCGCGGCGTCGGCGCGGAGCTCGGCGACCACGTCCGGGGCGAGGTGGTGTTCCGCGATCTCCTCCTCGGTGGGCACCCATCCGGCGGGCCGACGCCGGCCGAGGCGGTAGGTCATGCCCTGCACCCCCGCCCACACATCCGACAGCCGCTCGTCCCGCTCCTCCCACGCATGCAGCTCGTCCAGGACGGCGTAGAACCTGTCCCGGTCCGCGCGCCGCCGTGCTTCCTCCTCGCGGAGGGCTTTGGCACGCCGTACGGCTTCCTCGCCACCGATGAGCGGCTGGAGCCGGTCGAACAGCTCCTCCTTGCGGTTCTTGGGGACCGGCTTCGGCTGTACCCGCTTCCAGACCGTGACCGCGCGACGGCCGTCCGCAGTGACGTTCACGGGTCGCCGTCCGAGAACGTCGAGGGCGCCCACGACGACGAACCCGGCCTGCACGAGCGGCTTGAGGCGGTAGTCGGCGAGGCGCTGGCCAGCGCGCCCAGGCACGGGGACGTGCCGCAGCGAGCCGTCCGGGTCGATGCGGAGCTGGCCGGCCGCCGCACTGACCGCAAGCTCGGCCTGGCCCGGCGACCAGCCGAGGGCGAACGCCTGCGCTTCCTGGAGGCGCCGCTCCTTAGGGTCGAGGTCCTGCGGCGCGGCCGGGGTCGGCGGCGCGGCGACCGGCGGGGCGGCATCTTCGACCGGTTCCGGCTGCGCCGCTTCCTCGAGGACCGCCGGTGCGGCGGGCGGCGTCTCGCGGATGCGCTCGCCGGGCCCGTTGGAGACGTCGACCCAGGGCCGCGGTTTGTCGTCGCAGTACCGGATGGACACGCGGACCGCCCAGCCGCCGTCTTCGCTGACCCAGCGCTCGACGTCGTCGGCGTGCTCGGCGATCGTCTCGTCGGCGTGCTGGGTGAGGGTTACGACGTACGTGCAGATGCGCTCACCGTTGCGGTACTCGCCGGTGACGCGGAAGTCGCCGCCCCTCCCTTGGTCCAGGCCGAGGCGGCGAAGGGCTCGCGCGATAGCGACGCTCGGGCTTGTGGCGGTGGACTGTGTGGCCATCGGTCTTCTCCTCTCGGGAAGGTGACCGGCGGGGCCGGAGCCCCGCCGGGTGGTGGTCAGATGCGGGCGGCGGCCAGAGCGGCGTCGACGATGCCGATCGTCTGACCCCAGGTGGCTTCGACGTCGGTGAGCTCGGTGCCGCCGTAGCCCTCGCTGCCGGTGATCCGCGCCCTGGTCGGCGTGGCCTGGCCGGCCTCGTCGGTGCCCATGCCGGGCAGGAGGACCGTCCAGGTCTGACCCTCGTGATTGACCTCGGTGACCTTGCCGAGGTTCGTCTGAATCCACGTGGTGGAGGTGGCTGCGGCGGCGAACACGGCGGTGGTGGTGGTGGTGGCGTCCATGGCGGGCTCCCGTTCTCTGCTGGTTGGTGTGTTTTGAACTATTTTCATTCTTTCCGAAACGACTTGCCCTAGCCAGTTTTAACAAGCCGTTTCGGCAAAAGAACTTCTAAGAAACCGCAGGTCAGGAGCCCATCAGGCGGTCGTCAGGCAGTGCGCCTCATGTCGATTTCCGGCCGCCGCAGCTCTTCGGTGACCTCCTCGACGGTCGGTCCGCCCTGCCAGGTGAGGGACGGCCTCACGTCCTGCGGCTCGCGCAGCACCCACCCGGCGTCCGGCCAGATCAGCCGCACCCGGTACAGGATCCGGTCGAGGGGCACCGGGCCCTTCGCGGTCACTGGCCGAGCTCCGCATGACCGTTGAGGCCCGCCAGCCTGCGGACCATCGGCCAGGCGTCGGCCTCGTACTTGCTCACGACCCCGTCCACGTGGCCGTGCCGGTCCGGCAGGGCGTCGCCGTCCGCGTCGACGTGGCCGGTCACGGCCTCCTCGTACTCGTGGACCAGTTCGGCGGCCTGGTCCGCGAGGTCGTCGAGGTCGCGCTGCCGCTGATACTCGGTCCGCAGGTCGCTCCAGTGGATTCCCCGCTCGCCGTCCGGCAGGCCCTCGTGGGACTCGTCGGCGATGACGTAGCAGTCGATCGTCTCGTCGGCCACCATGTGCCAGGCGAGGGCCTTCACCCAGGCCTTCTCGGTGGAGCACTCGTCGACCACGTACGTGGTGGGCCGCGTGCCGTCGTAGCGCTCGGGTCCGGCGACGGTGACGGTGAACGGCCGAACGGTCTGCCGGTAGTCGAGGGGCAGGTTGCCGTACACGGGCTCGCCGCCGAAGCGCTCGGGGGTCTGGATGTCGTGCTGGCTCATGCTCGTCGTCCTGTTCTGTGCGAGGTGGTCAGTCTGCGAGGTGCGCGCGGAGTGCTTCGCCGGCGGCCCTCACGCGCTCGGCGGTCCAGCCGGACCCGGACAGGGTCAGCCGGGCCCGCTCGTTCCTCGGACCGTCGACGGCGACGATCTTCACGCTCATCGTCGCCACGTCGACGCCGAACCAGAGGTCGCCGACGGCCGGAGGCGTCATCTCCCGCGCCTGCCGCCAGTGGACCGGCACCCGTTCCTCGTCGGCGCCGTCCGGGCCGGGACATGCTTGGGAGATCGCGTTCAGCAGCTCGTCGCCGTGCGCGCAGTCGCCGTGGTGGTGGAGGAGGGCGACCCCGGTCCTGGCCACTCGGAAGGCGTGCCGGGTGAACGACGGCCAGGTCTTCGTGACGATGGAGCAGCCCCAGGCGGGGACGCGGGCTGTGCGTTCCAGCCAGAAGCCCTCACCGTGCTCGTCGATGTACGGGCGGCCGAGGTCCCAGCCGCGCACGCGGGCCATGGCGTCCCAGCCCAGTGGCGGCCGGTTGCGGTAGTCGCGGTCGTCGGGGCCGGTCGTCAGCCACAGGCGCCAGCCGTCCGGGCCGGTGAACATCGTGTCGGCCGCGAAGACCGGCTCGATGCGGACCAGGACCCGGGGGACGTTCACCGGAATGACGGTCCACTGCTCGTCGACGGCCTGTCGCACCGGGCAGTCGTTGCAGTCACCGCGGTTGACGCAGGGCCCGAACCCTCCCCAGCGGGCCCGCCGGGTGTCGTGGGACTCCAGCAGCGACCCCCAGCGTCGGGGCCGCAGGGCGCACTGATTCGGCAGGCCGAAGTGAGCGTTGAGGCTCAGCCTGTTCCACCCCTTCCCGTCCGGTCCGCCGGCCGGGGCCTCGGGTGCACGCAGGAAGATCGGCATCTCAGCTCTCTCCCTCTTCCCGGCTGAAGCGGCTGGCGTTCGCGACGAGCCAGCAGGCGAGGGACAGAGCGGTGGTCGCGCACTCCTCGGTGAGCGGCAGGCCCGGCCGCGCGACGAACAGCTCGTTGACGTACTCGCCGTCGGCCGCGTACAGGGACGCCGCCCACGGCTCGTCGTGCTGCTCGGCGGGCCGACCCGCGTCCTCGCCGGAGTGCAGGAACACTCTGGGCCCGGTGTGGGCGGCGCCCTCGTCGGCTGTGCGGTTGGCGGCGACCAGGACGTAGGAGACCCCCCTGTCCTCGACGTAGAACGAGGGGATCCCGAACGTGGACAGGGCGGCGCGCAGCATCCCGCCCTCGGTGGGGCCGCCGGTGACTGCGGCGTCGATCGCCGCCTGGAACATGGCATCCAGCCCGGTGGTGAGACCGGCCGAGAAGAACACGGCCCGCAGCCCGTCCTCGTCATAGCCGGTGAGCGTGCGCATCACCCGCTCTGTGGTCTCCAGGTGGGCGGGGCACGTGGCGAGGCCCAGTCCGCTCGTGGCTTCGACAGAGATGACGGCCTTGCCGTTGCTGCCGAGGATCTCGCAGGCGACGCACGGCATCTGCCACCAGCTCGGGAAGCTGTGCACGCGGGTATCGAACGTGATCATGCGGGGTCTCCTGTGTGGGTGCGGGCCGGTCAGAGCGTGGCGAGGTCGGCGGGCGCCTTGCCGCGGTTGCAGGGCCGGTTGTTGTCGACGGCGACGGCAGCGGCCAGGCGCTCGTGCTTGCGGTGCAGGGCGATCAGCCCGGTGAGGGCCGCGTTCAGGACCTCGTCGTCGCGGGAGTTGAGGTGCCCGTGCTCGATCAGGGCGATCCGGCGGGCGCGCAGGTCAGCGTCCTCGCGGGCGAGCTGCATGCTGACCGCGTTGAGCGGCTGCATCGTCGGCGTCTCGCCGGTGACCGGCGCGGTGGCGTAGCCGACGATCACCGCCGGGGTCATGAAGTCGTTCTGCGTGAGCAGCTCGGCCGCCTCGCGCAGGGCGTCCACGGCGGGCTGAGGGAGCTGGCCGGGCTCGTCGACCGGGTACGACTGGATGGCGATCGCGGCGTCCTCGATGGCCCCGGCGAGCGTCTCGATCATGTAGCGCTGCGGGTGGTGGGCCCTGCCGCGTACGACGGCGGCGAGGTGGTTGAGGCGGCGGGCGGTGGCGAGGTAGGCGGACATCGGTGTGTCTCCTTCGTGATCAGGCGGCGGCCACGTACTGCGCGGCCACGGCGTGGTAGCAGCGGACGGAGCGCAGGCCGGCCGGGCAGTTGCACTGGCCGGTGGCGGCGGTCCGGTAGACCTCCGTGCCGTCGTCGGCGACGACGAGGAAGATCCGGTTCTGGCGGAGCGGGATGACGGCGCCGAGCTCCAGGAGTTCGAGGGCCTTGGCGACCTGCCATTTCGGGCTGGCCGTGTCGGTCCGCGCGTTGCGGCGGACCTTCAGGCGGCACTTCGGGCCGTAGCCGTCGGGCGACGGCTTGCGGAGCGGGCGGCGGCACTTCAGGCACCTGCCGTGCTCGGTGGCCTTCTTTGCGCGCATGTCCCGCTCCCGTCTCGGTTGGTGGTGGTTTGAACTACTTTCATTCTTTCCAAATCGACTTGCCCTATCCAGTTTTAACAAGTCAATTCATTAAAGGTGGCGCAAAGAAAACCGCAGGTCACAGGCCTGCGGCTCCCTCGGCTACTGGTCGGCGGGCCGGGTGCACTCGTCATGTCGGTCGCAGTTGCAGCGCCCGCATGCGGCGCACATCTGGTCGGCTTCCAGCCCGCAGGCACCGCACCCTCCCGTCAGCTCCAGTTCGAGGTCGTCGAGGAAGATCTGCCGGTCGATCGCGGCTTGCTGGTGCGTCGTGCGGCGAAAGCGGCGGACAACGGTCCAGAACTCGTCCGGCGCGTTCGTGTGCTGGTCCTCGGCGAGGTAGGAGGCGGCAGCGCTCACGTCGCACCACTCGTGCGGGTCCACGCCGCACGCGGACAACGCCCGCTCGATCTCGCCTTTGAAGGTCTCGAAGCTCTGCGTCACGTTCGCTCGGCCCTTTCGCGTCGTCTGTTCTGGTCAGGCGCCCGGGGTGGGAAGGACCCGCTCGACGGTCACGACGTCCCAGGCCGCGTTCGCGACGGGCACGGCGAACGCCCACTGGCCGCGGTAGGTGCGCCGCTGGTCGTCCTCGGTGGCTCCCTCGACGAGCGCCCACCATTCGCCCTGGCTGGTGGCCGGGTTGATCCGCACGCCGGTGTCGAGGACGGTCAGGCGGGTGCCGAAGGCGTGCAGGACGTCGGCGGACTCGACGAGCATGCGCGGGGTCTCGAAGGCGACGGGCAGGCCGGCCGTGATCCGGGCCGTCTGTGCGGCGGACGGGTCGGCGAGTTTGTAGCCCAGCTCGATCGCCACCTGCTCGGCCCGGTCGACGCTGGGGATGTAGTCGCCCTTGCAGTATTCGCGGGCCGGCTTGCCGAGCTTGCTGTACGCGTGGAAGGCGCCGAACTGCTCGGTGATCGCGACGGGCCATGCGACGACAACGAAGCCGACGATGCGCTCGGACTCGACGACCACCACGTTCCCGTCGGCCACGTGCTCCCGGTCGACGGCCGCGCAGACGTCGGCGCTGCTCGCGAAGTGCCAGACCTTCGGCTTGGCCTCCTTGGCGGCGGCGCGCGCCGTGTCGACGGCTTCGATGAGCTGGCCGAGCTGGAAGGCAGCGGCGGCCTGCGGGTTTCCCTGGGCCAGGCGCTCCGCGTAGGTCTCACTCATGATCAGGCCCTCTCCTTCTGTCTGGGGCGGTTTGTGGTGCTGCTTCCATTCTTTCCAAATCAACTTGCCCTAGCCAGTTTTCACAACTGTATTCGGTAAAGTGATCGCAAAGGTTGACCCGCTTCAACCGGTTTGCCCAAACCCTCTCGTGAAAGACTGGTGCCATGCCCGAGCTCTTCAACCGGGGCGGCAAGCCGCTGCCCGAGTACAAGCCCAGCGACGCCGTCCTCGACGCCCTCGCCGCATGGAAGAAAGCCCTCGAAGAAGAGGAGAGGACGCGCCATGCGGCGCGCAAGGCGCTGGCCGATGAGCTGAAGGCTGACACCGATCTGCCGTACGCGTCCGTCGCCGCGCACCCGCTCGTGCCGTGGACCGAGGCGACCCTGCGCATCATCGGCACCGAGTACGGCGTCCCGCCCCGGCAGCCCAACAAGGCCAAGAAGCAGGACTAGCCCCGACAGCACGACGAGGGCCCCGCACCGGATCCGGTGCGGGGCCCTTGCGCGTCAGCTCCGGTCGGCCTTCAACGCCACCGCCACTTCCTTGATCTTCTGGCTTGTCGACAACTCGGCGCGCACCGGGTTGTCACCCGGGACGCCGGCCTGGCGCGCGTCCTCTACGAACTGCGCCAGCTCGTCGAGGGTCATGTCCTTGTCGTCACCGTGGAACGTCAGGGAGGCGGGCATGAGCTCAGGATGCCTGATCCCCGAGGATGTTGAGGGCGTCTTCGGTGTGCTCCTCGAACGCCTCTTGCCTGGATCGTTCGACGCGGTTCACGAGGTCCTGGAGCCTCTGCCGCTCGGCCTCCTCGTCGGCTGACCGATGCTGTGCCGCGGTTGCCTGAACGCGCCCCTGAACTCGCCACCGCACGTGCGTACGCGCCGGGTTCTGTTCGTCCGGCACCGTCTCGAAGCCGTTGTTGCTGTTGTTGTTGCTGGTCAACGCCCCTGCAACAGGGGCGCCCTGGGCGGAAGGGGGGAGGGGCGGGAAGTCGCTTTTCTTGACGCCCGGGGATACGGCCACCTTCCGCCCCTTCATGCGCACTCCACCCGAGCGGGGGATGCCGGCGGCGTCGAGGGCCTGGCGTACGTGGTCGGCGGTGGTGTTGAGGTGCTCGGCGAGCGCGCTGGTGTGGGCGTGCGGGGCGCCGACGGCGTGCAGGGCGCGGGTGAGGCGGGCGCGGGTCAGCTCGTGTGCGGCAGCCTCGTCGTCGGGCTGTTCTTCGTCGTCCTCGTTGTCCTTGCGCCGCTTCTCAAGCCAGCTGCGCGCTTTCTGCCAGCCGAGGGTGCAGAGGATCCCGGCCACGAAGTACGCCACGTACGGGTACGCGGTGACAACTACCTTCAAGACCAGGAAAGCCACGCCGGTCAGGATCAGCACGACGACCCCGCCCGCGATCAGGTTTGACTCCCCTGTCTCCTCCCCCGCCTCTTTGCTGGTCTCTGGCTCCGTGGTCTCTTCGGCCATCAGATCGCCCCGTAGACCTTGTCGCCGAGCCAGTTCGCGGCCTGCGCGATCGGCGCCGCCGCGAACCCCGCCACGCCCGCGCTAGTGCCCAGGGTGATACCGCACCATGTGCCCCACTTCAGGTCGCGGCCGTACTTGGTGGACTTCTTTACCGCGGTGATCATCCCGGCGCTCAGGATCAGCACCACTCCCCCGCCGGTCTGCGACAGGGGCACGTAGGCGGCTCCGGAGCCATGCTGGCCGGACTGCCCGCCTACACCCCACACCAGGGCGACGTCGCCGAGCCAGTTCGTGATCCACAGGGTCGTGTCGGCGATCCAGCCGATGAGGCCGCCGACGCCAAGGGTGACCAGGCATCCGTACGTCCAGGCGGCGAGGAATGGCAGCAGGCGTCCGGCCTGTCGTAGCGGGTCGGAGCGGAGGGTTTTGAGGCCGGGCCACCACTGGACGAGGGTGGCGACGAGGATGCAGACGCCGACGGTGACGCCTCCGATGGTCACGTAGGTCATGGCTTAGCGGCTCCAGATGGCCGTCACGTACAGGACGGCGATGGTGATGAGGGCGGCAGTGCAGGCGGCCGGGCCGAGGTACAGGCCGGGCGCGCGGCGCGGCGCGATGACGCAGAGGCCTGCCGCGCTGAGGAGCACAGCCAGGGGCCAGACGACGGCAGACATCACGCGCCCCGGAGGTAGCGCTCGACGGTGGCGAGCTTGGCGTTAGCGTCGGCGACCTGGTGGACGTAGCGCAGGACCGCATCCGGATCCCGGATCCCGGAATCCAACGCAGTCCGGACCGCGTCCTTCACGGTCATCGGCCCAGTGCGGGCAGGCGGCGGACTGGCGGATCCGGACTGCGGATCCGGTCCGGATTGGTCCGGATCCGCGGATCCGGACGCTGCTTCCAGCGCAATCCGCTCGGCGGTCACCTGGCCACGGGCCCGGGTCAGCTCGCGGTTGATCGCCACCATGGCCAGCTCCCCGCCGGCCTCAGCGCGCTGCTTGTCCACCCACTGCTGGGTCTTCTCATCGAGCGGCTTGGCATAGTGGCGCAGCACGACGGTCCACAGCGCCTTGACGATGCCGGAGACGACGGCGCCGATCACGCCGATCGCCTGCTGCCCGGCGAGCCAGCCGTGCGCGCCGACCGCGAGCATGGCGATGACGAGCGCGCCGTGCCCCATGTTCCGTGGGAGGGCGGCGCGGGCGGGGTCGTAGCGGGAGAGCCACTCGACCGCCATGCACAGGATCCACGCCAGGTCGAAGGCGATCGCTGCGGCGTAGGCGGCGGGGGAGATCGTGACGCGGGCAAGGAGGTCGCCGATGGACGCGGTGGACCATACGACGGCGACGGCAACGAGGACGCCAGCGGCGATGGTGACGGCAGTGAGTACCGTGCGGTCCCAGTCGCGGGGCGGGACGGGCACATCGACGTTGTAACGCTCCAGGACCAACTCGGTCTTGCCGTTGATGGTGTGCGGGACGAGGCGGGTGCGCTCGATCTGGCGGGTCTTCACGGTGCTCTCCTGGGAGCAGATGAGGCCGCCCCCTCATCGGGGGCGGCCGGTCTGGGGCAGGTCAGGAGCGGCGGCGCCAGCCGCGCTTCTGCTCGAACGCGAACTTCGTGCCGTCTCCGGCGTCGCCGTTCTTCAGGACGGAGGCGCGGTGTCGGGCACGGCGGCCCTCCGCCTGGTCCAGCTCACGGCCGCGTTTACGTCCGTTCTTCTCCTGGTCGCGGGTCGAGGCGTGCGGGCCGACGGCGGGCGTGTAGCGCGGCCCGCCGGTCAGCGCCTCGCGGAGACGGCCGAGGGCGCTCATGCGGTCCGCCTCCCGCCGCAGGACTCCGCGCTGGCCTTCGCGTGGAATTTCGCCGACTCCAGCTGCCCGAGAGCTTCCTCCGCGCGGGCGGCCTGGTCCTGGACGTTGCCCCGGTCCTTGCTACACGCCCGCACGGTGGCGGGCTGGGCGACGGTCTCGTTCGGCGTCCTCGTGCTGATCCGGCGCGTCATCGGCGTCCCCCCGTGGTGTTCCGGGCAGGGATGCCGCGGGTCTGCTCCGAGGCCGGCTCCTTCTCGCCGCGAAGGATCACGGACTGGTAGGTCGATCCGGCGTTGCTCGTCTGCCCGCCAGGGGGATTACCCGGGCGCGCGTTAGTACCCTTTGGCATGCGTCAGCTCCATCTGACGTGGCCCCCGGTCGGCGTTTCCTAGGCCCCGACCGGGGGCCGACTTATAGGCGCAACATCGCGTTGCTTGCCCGACTGTATGGGACTCCCATACAGTCGGGCAAGCGGCCATGGCAGATAGGAACCGGATGGCCGAGGAACAGGCAGGCGGCGGAGGGGAGGCTCAGCGCGTGTTCGACGCCCTGCAAGCCCTCAAGGCAATCGAGGACGAGCTAGCCAGAGCCCGGGAGATCAGCGTGTTCCTCCGGGCGTACGGCCCGGCAATCAAGGAACTCAGTGATCTACGCCGGGACTACGTCCTCGACCAGCGGCAACAGCAGGGGGTTTCCGTCAGGAAGCTCGCAGCGAAGCTCAACGTCTCCCCGTCGACCATTCAGGACATCGAGCGCGGATACTCCGGGTCTGGCAAGACCCGGCCGCGAAAGGCGAACGATGACGAGGGAGGCAAGCGCGACGACCACACCGGCGCCTGAGACGAGCAGGGCGCGATCACCCGCCCTGCACTCGATCATGACCCAAGGTCGCTACCCACGCGGCGGGTACTGCGCCTGCGCGATCGGGCTGACCAACAACATCGCGATGGCGTTCACCATGTCGGTGCCGATGTTGTTGAAGTGATCGTCAAGGTTCTGCTCGCGGAACAAGCCCGCGAAGGGGCCGACTGCTTGCGCGGCTAGACCTGGGCGCAGATCCTCATACCAGTGCTTGGTCTGTAGGTAGAGGGCCCGAGCGCGGATCAGCAGTTCTTCGTCCACCTTGTTGTCGCGGACGGCCTGCATGGCGGTGGTGATGGAGTCGATCCGGTAGAGCAGCATCTCCAGGGTCCATGGCGCGCTCGCGGGGCCCACGGCACGAGCCAGGCCGCTGGTCGCGAAGATGCTCGGCGGCTCGAACACCGCGCGCGCCGCGTCCTCAAGCTCATTCCGGAGCTCAGGGGTGGTGCCACCCTGGTAGCTCACTTCCGTGAAGAAACGGACGAACCGGTTGCGGGCGGTGTCGGTGGCGGCGGGGTGGTCGATCTGCTCCAGCGTGGCCCGCGCCGCCTCCAAGCACACCTGTTTGCGGCGCAGCCCATCGCCGAACCAGGTTCGGAAAGCCTTGACCGCCTGCCGGGTCGGCACCCACTCCTCGCCCCACCACAACCAGATCCCGAACGGCACCAGTGCCAGCGACGGGATCTTCGGCATCTCCACGCGCTTGCTCAGCAGGAGGAGGAACAACTTGCGTTGGTTCGCCGAGTGCAGCCCCGGCCGGGATCCGCGGCCGGCCCCGCACCGCTGGGGATTGTTGAGCAGCCCAAGCGAGATCCAGTCGTGGATCGTCCGCCTGCTGATCTCATAGCCGGCCTTGGACGCATCTTCCAGCAGGTCATCCAAGGTGCCCGGTTCGTGCACCTGCTCCCAAGGGCGTTCCACGCTCAGAAATTACACCAACTCCGCAGCAGCGTGGGGCCGTTGGCGGCGGACACAAGAAGCGTTCGCGGTCTAGCGTCGAAGACGGGATAACCCCGCAGGCCAGATGCTTGGCGGCCCGGCTCTGCGGAGTGCTCCCGCACGTCCTGACCCGTCTCAGCAACGGAGCCTTCCATGCACATCGACTCTAAGCCGTCTGTTCCTGATCAGTACCGTTCCCGGGCCCGCCGGTATCGGCGGGTCCTCACCATGAAGGTGATCGGAGGGGCGTGCACGGCACTCGGCGGCGTCGCGGTGCAACTCCTGCTTCACTCCGTCATCGGTCGCCGCTGAGCCGCGCCGCCGGCCTGGGGAGACGTCCGACCGTCTCCTGATCTCGGCGGTTCCGAGGGGCAGGGGCACTGTGCCCCTGCACTCCCAGCTCGGACAGCGGGTTGGTACCGCGTCGACTGTGACTTCCACCGATGTCTGGCCGGCTCACTCGACGACAAGGCAGGTCACAGCTTCACACTCAACGCCAGTTGGCCAGCTTGCTCAGCAATAGTTGGCCAGCGGCAATCAGGTCGATCCAGAATCTGCCGCAGGACGCTCACAGCAGAGTGCTTGGAGTCGGCGGTGTCGTCAGCGTTCGGGAGGAAAGTCAAGGTCCGGGCCCCCAGCCTCGAAGCGCATGAAGAGGTCTCGCCTTGCCCAGGCGTCCGGGTTGGCGTACTCGACGAGAGGCGCCTGCTCGGGCCCCCACACCTGAGAGCCGTCGGGATTGTCCCTTCGACACTGGAGCACACCGCTCCCCAGGCGGCGCCATCGAAGACCTGCGGCATCGGTGAATTCGACGATCGTGGCCTCATGCAGTGGCCGCGGTTCCGCAAGCCTTGACGGGATCCGGGCCTCGCGCATAACGCCAGGGCTCAGGTGGCCGGTCGGCGAATCAAACTCCAGGCGCTCTCCGCCATAGAACGAGACCAGATCCCTCATCGGCTGGCTGCTGTAGTTGATGACCCTCAGCACCCAGGTATCAAGGTTGGTCAGCGGCGACTGAGTAGCCATGAACCCGACGTGCAGCCGAGATGCGTGCACCAGAGTGTTGCGCTCGTCGGCCGCACGCTCCCGCTCTGCGACAAGCTGCTCCCTCTCGGCCAGACGTTCGGCCTGGCCTACTTGGTGACGGTGCGCTGCATAGCTGATTGCAAGCCCACCGAGCCCAACGAGGCATCCAACGGCGGCAATTACAAGCTCGACCACGCTGCCAGTGTGATCGCAGCCTGTGAAGGTGTCGAGTGCCAATGCGGAACTGGCCAGGTACCGCTGCGAGTGGCCACCAACCATTGCACGTCACATCGACGTGTCGCGGACGGGATGCTTGAATCGAACACATGAACGAGCTGCCGCCGGACCCTCCTCGCCTTCGGGCGATCCTCGGGTACCTCGAAAAGCAGCTCGCCGAGGAAGAGACCGTGATGACGTACCTGCGGCTCCAGCGTGATGCCGTACGAGACGCCCTCACCCGCGCCGAGGCCCCACCCCCGCGGCGGTCGCGGATCCCCAAGGGCGGCTCCGGCCTCGGCCCGATGGCGCAGGCCTCGCCTCGGCCGCAGTTCGTTGTTCAGCAGAAGCGCACGCCCCGCGGGCCCGAGCCCGCGATCATTCACCTTGGCGACTGCACGATGATCGAGGGCACACCCCATCGGATCACCGAGCATGACGCGCGTGTCTCCCTCTCGGACCCGAACATCGAGGCGTGCGCGTTCTGTCGGCCGGACACCGAGCTGGGGATCCTGGACTGACCCAGACACAACGAAACCCCCGCACGATCGTGTGCGGGGGTTCATCGTTCATGCGGACGCCGACTGCTGGGGATGGCGTCCTCTGGCGGAGGCGGGCTCGGCGGCGGAAACACGAGGTCCTCGAACGCTTCCATCGCGAGGAGGAGCAGTAGCAACAGGGCCGGTAGAAACAGCGCGATCAAGACCACGGCACCTCCCAGGGGGAGAGTGGGCGGGCTTTCTCAGATCGGTTCGTCTGACTCTGTGGGATGGCTACGTCGCATTCAGTGTGCGTCCGAATGGAGTAGCACGCATGTCGATCACAGGACCGAGCGCGGGCTAAGCCCTCCATTAACCCCTGCCCCGAAGGCCTTGGCCGAGCTGAGCTAGCAGAGAATCCGGCCGAGCCGCTGAAGCTCGGCGTCTCGCTGTTCGGCAGTCACCATCGGGTAACCGCGACACGAGGCTTCGTGCCCCTCACCGTCATCCCATATCGAGACAACCCCACCGTGATGGCTACAGGCGCCCCGGTGGCCGATCGAGGTCGAGGGCCAACCATCCGCGCAGCTACTGCCCTGGTACGTCCAGTGCAGTAGGGGCGCAGTCGGCGCGGGCTTCTCTGGCGGCGCCTCTTCGGGGTCCGACGAACTACAGCTACTCACCCCCGTGTAGAGCCATACCGCCACCACGAACGCCACGATGCACCCGCAGCCCCCATCGTTCCTCGCCACGAAACCCCCTCTAGCCCCTCCCGTGAGGGCGCATCCTACGGCCAACGAAGAAGGCCCCCGCCGGCCGAGGGTTTCGCGTTGTCAGTCGCAGGTCGGCCGCTCGGCCGGTGGCTGTGTCTCTTGGTGGATGATGTCGAAGGCCTCGGCAATGGCGGCGCCGAGAAGGTGTCGGGGCACGGTGGCCCGGTACTCGATGCGGACGCCATCGCGGGGTGGGTCGTCGTCGGCTCGCGGCCGGGCGGGCGGGTTGGGGCTGTCGTTCATGCGGCGGCTTCTGTCCCTGCGTTGGCGGCGGCGCACCACAGGCACCGGTCGGTCGCTTCGGTCGCTTCTGCGGGCGCGGCGTCGGGGTCGTCGATGGTGCTCGTCGTGACCCGCTGGACGAGACGGAACTCGCTGTTGGGGTGCTCCCTGCGGCGCCGGCGGTAGGAGTCGACGGCGCGGTCCCGCTCGGCGACGTCCCGGAGGAGGGTGCCCCAGCGGCCGTTCACCCGGCCTTCCACCTGCCACCGTCGGGCCGGTGGCGCTGCCTCCGGGCCGGTGATGCCGAGGCGTTCGACGAGGGCGCGGAGCCGGTCCAGCTCGTCGTACAGGTTGTCGAGGTCGGCGCTGTTCAGGTCGTCGAGGCGGATGCGCGCGGTCATCGGTGTCCCTTCAGGGCAGGGCCGTATGGGCTGGCCCAGGCCGGCCGGTCGGTGCGGACCCGGGCGCGCGTCCTGGCCGCGAATCGTACGAGGTGCCGGGTGGTCTCGGCGACTCGCTTTGCGAGGGCGGCGAGTTGCTCGCGCAGTTGCCGCCACCAGATGGCGATGCGCTGGAGGGCGGCGCCGACGGCGCGCGCCAGCTCGGGGGTCAGGAGGGTGTTACGCATGGGCTACTCCGATGGGTCAGGCCCGGCCGCCTGGTGGCGGCCGGGCCGGTGGCTATTCGGCGTCGAGGGCGTACCGCCCGGTCTTGGGCACGTACGTGAGGCCGAAGCGGATGGGCAGGTTCTTGTGGTCGGCGCCGGTGCGCTCCAGGTACGGCGAGCAGCAGCAGCCGCAGCCCTCGATCAAGATGCCGTGCTTCGCGGTGAGGGCGGCCAGCTCCTCGAGGAACTCTTCAATCCCGGACATCACAGCTCCCCGTACGAGACGAGGAACCAGCGGGGGCGCTCCTGGATCGGTGTGAGGCCGAGCGCTTCGAGGGCACGCGCGAGCCGCGCGTCCCACTTCTCCGTGGGCGGCTTCCACAGCAGGTCTTGCGGGTCGATGTACTCGACGTGCCCGCGGTGCACTGTCGTTGAGTGCGCGGCCAGGGCGTAGGCGGGCACGGAGTGCGAGCAGTACGTCTCCAGCTTCACGCCGATCTGCTTCTCGGCTTCGCGGCGCCGATCCCAGTAGCCGGTCTCGCGGGCGTCGCGCGTCCACGTCTCGGTGAACCCGGCGACCTCGGTCAGGAGCCGGTTCTCGACGGCCGTACCGATGTCGTCCCCGTCCTCGTCCTCGTCGTCGCCGGTGGGCTCGTACCAGGGCGTCGGCAGCAGGTAGCCGTACTCGTCGACCTCCTGCACCTTCCAGCCGTCGTCGGCGCCGCCCAGGTCGTAGCCGTAGACGAGGATCGCGTCCGAAGCCTGTCCCATGTCAGCTGTCTCCGTTCGTGTCGGTGCGGCGGGCCTGCGCCGAGGTGAGGCCCCGCCGGAAGCCCTCGACGGCATCCCGGCCGAACTGTTCGAGGGCGGCGCGGCGTCCGGCGGCACGCTCCCGCTTCGACGCCGAGGAGAGGACGACGCTGCCGAAGACGAAGCAGACGACGGGCACGATGTAGCCGCCGTCGTCGACGCCGAACGTCACGGCGGACCAGACGGCGACAGCGACGGCGGCGAAGGCGAGGCAGAACGCGCCCGTGGCGAGGGCACGGGCGTAGCGGCGGTGCGTGTTCACAGGTCGATCTCGATCTCATGCGGCGGGACACCGGCAGCAAGCTCCCGGTGAAGGATCTGCAGGCGGGCTATCGCGATGTCGTCGCGGCTGCCGAGGGCTAGGCGGGTCGGCCTGGGCAGGGTGTCCCAGCAGTCCCAGCACAGGTACTGGCCCGTCCTGCGCTTGGCCTCACAGACGGGGTTGGGGCAGTTCAGTGCGGTCATGTGCTTGTTATCCCTGTGCGTGCGGAGCCGCCGGACGAGGGCCCCGCCCGCAGCGGCGCCCGCGAGGGGCACCGCTGCGGCAAGGGCGGTGAGCGGCGCCAGGACGCCGAGGAGCCGTCCGCCAGTCACGTCCTCACCAAGCCGCGGAAGGCGCTGTTGACCATGCTGATGAGCCACATCAAGGCGACCTGTTCGGCTGCCTCCGGGGACCAGCCGCGCCGGGTGAGGTCGGTACGGATGCCGTCGGCGTGGTCGAAGATCGGCGACATCAGCTCGGTGAACGCCAGCAGGCTGTTGCTGAGTTCGTTCCGGGTGTCGTCGATCTCTTCGCGGCTGGGCATCTTCGGCTTGTCCTCGGTGCTGTCCTCGTCGGGGATGCGGCCGGCCACGTAGCCGAGGAGGCGGTCGAGTCCGGTGGGGCGCTGGGTCATTGGGGCTTCCTTCGGGGTCGTTCGGGGTGGCGGTCCCAGATGTGGGCGGCGTCGTTCCAGGCGCGGACGCGGCACCAGGTGGGGACGGGGGCGCAGTTGAAGGCAAAGACTTCGATCTTTCGCCATACGCGGGCGTGCCTCCGCCGCTTCCAGTGGCGGCGGACACGCATCGGGATCAGGCGCATGTCACTGGCCTGCCTGGGGCAGGTCGGCCTTGTCCGGCCAGTGCGGTTCGGGCTCCACGGCCGGGTCCAGAGGGGCGCCGCAGTCGGCGCACTTCCGGGACTTCACCCACATGCGCCGAACGTTGCGGTACTCGCTGGTGACCTCCCAGGCGATGTGCGCGCACTCGGTGTCGTCGTCGACCTGGTCGAGGACGGCGAGCGCCTCACGCCGGCCGTCGCCGCACATCTCCGCGAACCTCATGCCGGGCCAGCAGATGCCGCACTTCGCGGCGTGTGCCACCGCGGCGTCGTGCGCGACCTTGACCGCCTCCATCAGCGGTATCGACCGGCGCTGGGTGGGCGTGGGCTTCGGCTCGTCGGGGGCGACGCATGGTCCGCCGTCGGCGGCGAGCAGCTCGTCCCGCACCTTGCGGCAGTGCTCTTCGGTCGCGTTCTCCACGACCAGGCGGTGCTCCTGCCAGTCGTACAGGGTCGCGAACACGCCGCTCCGGCCGATGACGTACCGCTCGCCTTGGAATTGGTCACAGGTGCACTCGCCGAGCCCGCACCTGCCCCCCTTGATATGCCAGTTCACGTTGTGGTGGCAGTCGTAGCAACTGGCGAGCGACAAGGGCGCCCGCTTCGGCTCCTCGTCGTGGATCCACGCGGCGAGCGCGTCGGCGTACGCGCCGTGCGCGTCCTTGGCGCGGTTCTGCGCTGCCTTGGCCTGCTCGTCGACGGCCTGCGCGACATGCCGGAGCCCGCCGACGTGCGGGGAGAACTCGGCGACCTTCCGGGCGAGCGGCTCGGGCAGCACCTCAGCCAACCGGACCGGGGTCCGCTTGATGCCGTGGCCCGGGTCGAGGCACAGCTTCAGGAAGCTGCGCAGCGCCTCGGGGTTGGCGTAGTCCTGGTGCACTGGGGTTTCTCCTTCGTGGTGGATCAGAACGGCGCGGGGCCGCGCTGGTGGGTGGTCTGGGAGACGGCGGCGCGCTGCGCGCGACGGCGGGCAGCCTCGACCTCGAGTTCGTCCGCCTCCGCGCGGGCGGCGTCCTCGGCGGCCCAGCGCGCCATGAGCACGGCCACGGCCTCGGCGGGGGTCTGGCAGCACCGACGGCACATCCCGTCGTCGGGGACGTCGCCGACGAGCGGGCGCCCGCAGTCGACGCACTCGGGCCGCGGGGCGGAGGCGCCGCCGGTCCGGCGCGGGTCCTCGCCGCGGCTGAAGGCGGCCCGCCGGTACGCCCGGCGCTCCACGCAAGCCCGGCACTCGTCGCCCGTGTCGACCATGACGCCGTCCTCGCACGACGGGTCAGGGCAGTACGGCGTCGGCCCGATCAGGGCCATGGCCGCGCCGATCGGGTTGCGGATCTGGCCGTCGTGGAAGGCGGGCTCGAAGCCCCAGCCGACCCAGCGGCGGCCGATGCGTCCGGCGATCTGCTCGGGCGTCCGGGCATCCAGGGCAGCGAGCGCCGCACGGTGGTTGTTGCCCGGGATCCGCTGGCCGGGCAGCTGGGCGAGCAGCGGGCGGGGAAGCGCCCCCTCGACGACCCGCAGGGCCGCCCTCTGCTCACTGGTCAGGCTCAGCGTCTTGCTCGCGGCGGAGCCGCCGCCTGCTCGCGCGCTACTACCTGCACCAGTCCTACGGACGTCAGCGGCGCTACGCGCCGAAGGCGCCAGCTCGGAAGGTATCTCGGAAGGTGTCTTAGAAGGTTGGGGGACTGTCAGTCCCTGGGCCAGGGACTCAGAGTCCGGGGGGTGGGGACTCTCAGTCCCTGGGTTACCTCCGGTAGGCCAGGGACTCTCAGTCCCTGACCCCCAGGGACTCTCAGTCCCTGGGTCGGCGCCCTGGTCGTCCTGCTTCGGGCGCTTCCTTCCCTTGTCGGACCGGGCGGTCTTGGGCGGCGCCTCAGCAAGATCGGGGCGCGTCTGCCGGGTGATGGGCGGGCGGCCGAGCGACTCCCGCTGGTGATTGATCTCGGCGAGCTGAGCACGGCTGTACCAGGACGCCGGGATCATGACCTCCCACGGCACCGGCCGCTGCGCCTCCGGGATCCGCAGCCAGACCTCCGACAGGTGCTCTGTCTGGCGCCGCAGGATGCCCCGCTGCTCCATCTCCCGGCACTTCCGACCTGCGGTCTTCGGGTCCACGCGCGCGACCTTCGCGAGGGTCGGGTACGAGCGGAAGCAGTTCATCCCGTCGAAGTCACCCTTGACGACCAGGGCCATGAGGATGGCGCGCTCCTCGGCGTCGCGCACTGGTGCGTGCTCGACGGCCCACAAGATCGGATACAGGCTCACGGGGTGGGGCTCACTCTCGGATTCATGCTGGTCAGGGCGGGTGTGCGGCACCGGGATGGGGGCCAGCACCTTGGGGCGATCATCCCGCTTTCTTTAAAGAACTGCAAGTTCTTGACACAATTCGAAAGAAGGCAGAGGGAGCGGCTATCCTTCGAACATGGCTAAGGAACCGACCAAACTTGAAGTGGCCGAGGACGGCGTCCAGGAGGCGCCCATGGCCGACGCGCGGGCACTGCTGACGCAGCTCGTCGACGACGCCTCGATCGACGGCAAGGTCTCCGCCTTCACCACCCGAGGCCGACGCCGCGCCTACGTGATCCCGCCCGCCGTCTACGACGAGCTGCTGAGGCTGCGCGCCGAAGTGGCAGCTAAGTGACCGCGCGCTCACAGGTCACCCCGCAGCCAGGTCAGCAGGTCCTCGTCCGACCCGTGCGTGTGCGCCTGGTCGAAGTTGATGAACCCGCCCCGCTCTTCGGCGGTCGTCGCTGACTCGTGGCAGCTGCCGCACAGGTTCCGCACCAGTCCGTCCCGCTTCGACTTGTGCGGCCACAGGTGCTTGTTGTGGCGGCACAGCTGGCAGTCGCCGAGGGGTGGAGGCGTCGCCGGCGTCATCGCCTGCCCCCTTTCCGGGCCCACGACGGCACGGGCCGCACGGGCGCCCTGTGTCGGCCGCGGGCAGCCCACTGGAGGGCCCAGACGACCGCCCGGTGGGTCATGGGGGCCACGACCGGCGGATGCCCGAGGAACCCCGCAGAGCCGGTCAGGACGACGAACAGGTACAGGCCGACGAGGATCATGCGGCGGCTCCCGGGAACGGCGGGAAGCCGGGCGCGGGAGGCACGACGTTGGTGACTCCCATGACCAGCTGCGTGCCGGGGCTCGGGTTGTGCGGGCTGGGGAACGGGCCCGGCTCGGGCCAGGCGTAGCCGTCGACCGTGAGGCACTCACCGAGCGCGTAAGCGCGGTGCTCGGGCAACTCCTTCAGCGGCCACTGCTCCGGGTCCGCCATGTAGCGCCACCAGGGGACGATGGCGTACCACCACGTCCCCGGCTCGTACTCGGCCCACCCTTCGACCGCGACGCCGGTCCGGCGGCGCTGCCAGATGCCCTGCGCGATCGCGCCGATGTCGCGGTACTGCGGGTGCTCGAACTCGGCGACGAGGGCGCCCACGATGCTGCGCCGGATGCTGATGGTGATGTGCGTGTACTCGCGCGTGAACGTCGGCAGAGGCTCCACGGTGCCGATGCCGAACATGACCGGCTCGTCCAGGTGATAGGTCATGGCCCACTGGTGGTCCGGGCTGCCGTCCTCGTCCAGCGGGGTGACCCGCAGGACCGTGACGCCCATGTAGCGGGGGGCGGTGATCTCCTCGTCCTTCACCGGTCACCCCCGGCGCGCTCATCTCGGTTGCGTCGGTGCTCGTCGAGGCGGATGACGCCGAGGCAGCGGGTCAACGGCTCGTCGTCCTGCCGCCCCTTGCATGTGGCCACGTGCGGCTTGTGGAGCTTCTCCCAGGGATCGGCGGGCAGTTCCTCGGTCGGTCGCCGCGAGAGCCATGTGCCGCGCCCGTCCCGGGACACGGCCGTGTTGCCCTCCGGGTGCGGCTCGTAGTCGACGGCGAGCCGCTTCCTGCCCTCGGTGACGGTCCACCGGATGGGGGCGCCGCAGGCCCCGCAGTACGAGGGGCGGGGCATCACGCCACAGCCTTCCGGGGCCGGCCGTGCCGGTCGCGAAGCTCGACACCGGCCGCGAGGAGACGCGTCCGTACGAAGTCGTTCGTGTAGCCCGTTCGCTCCGCGATGGCGCGGATACTCAGGCCGCGCCCGAACTGCCCGGCCCGGTACAGGGTGGCAAGGTACTCGGCGACCTGATCGGCCTCCATAGGGCGGCCGCCACTGGGGCGGAGCTCCACGCCGGCGGCTATCAGTCGCCGTCGAGCGGTCGAGTAACTACGGCCGATCTCCTCGGCCACGCTGCGGATACCCAGGCCCTCGTCATAGAGGGCCGCGACGTCCACGGACACGGACGAACCTTTCTGCACTGGTGGATCCGGGGCCGGAGCCGCACAGGTGCGGCCCCGGCCAGGGGGAAGGGGTCAGGCCCAGAGGACGAGGGCGACGGCCAGCCCGAGCACGGGCGACCACGGGGCGACGACCGGTATGAACGCGGTCCCGGCCCAGGTCACGGCGCCGAACGACAGGCCGACCATGAACTTGCGGGCCATCAGTCGTCGCACTCCAGCCAGTCGTCGTCGTGGCCGTGGTGCCCGCGCGAGCCGTGGACCTTGCCGGTCGGCTTCGGCGCGGCCTTCCGGTCGGGCTTCTTCAGGTCGGCGCGCGGATTCTTCTTCGCCTTGCTGCCGCTCGACTTGCTGCCGCCCGACTTGCTGCCGCCGCGACCGCTGCCCGCGGGGGCGGCCACCAGCTCGACGGCGAGCGCGCCGCCCTGGTCCTGCTGCACGACGCCGATCGCGTCATCGCAGTCGTCGTCCGCTGGCCGGTCACAGCCGACCGCTACCAGCGAGCCGACGAGCACCAGGACGGCCGCCACTCCGATCAACTTGTTCATCAATCCGCTCCGCTTGTGTCGTGCGCGTCTAGTTCGCGCTGGTCTCCGAGTTGGGCCCGCTGCGCGTACACCTGCACGGCGTGCGCCTGCTTCCGGGCCCGGTGCGTCTCAGCACAGGTCTTGTGGGAGGGGCGCCCTCCCTCGTCGCGGAGGCTTGTCGGCCCCTTGCAGAACCGGCACGGCCGAAGCCACTGAGACCAGTGCCGACTCGCGTTGGACCAGTCCAGGACCCCGCTCGCGGGGAGGTACTCATCCGGTCCCGGCCGCCGCTTCCGCGCCATCGCCACCCCCCGATCTCCGGGAGGTCCGGCGGCGTCGCCTCTGCTGCCGCCGCCGGAACGCCTTCCGCTCGTCCTTGTCCAAGCCGCCCCACACCCCGTTCGGCTCCGGGCGCTCGAGTGCGGCCTCAAGGCACGCCGCGATCACCGGGCACAGGGCGCACACCGCTTTCGCTTCCTTGCTGACGAGCAGCACCAGCCCCTTGGGGAAGTCCTCGGGGAAGAAGATCGAGCGGTCCTCCAACTCGCGGCAGGCGCCCTGGTCGGACCAGTGCGCGGCACGCGAGAGGGTGTCGGGCGCGTGGCGGCTTGGACGAGGCATCAGCCGTCTGCCTCCACGCCCGGGTACGCCACCCGCTGAAAGGTGATCGTGTCCTCGTCGACGGCGGGCGCCGCCACCATTACCGGCTGCTCGGCCGCGTCGGTGCGCGGCCGACGGTGCTTGCCCGTCGGCCGCAGCCCCAGCCACGCCCACACGGCCGCGCCCGGGACGAGGAGCAGCAGCCACCACCAGCTGACGTTCTCGGCGATCCAGATCAGGACGTCCAGGGCCGTCTTCATCCCGCAGCCTCCCGCCAGTTCATGACGGTCTTCTCCGTGACGCCGAGGAGCTTCGCGACGCTGCGCGCCGACTCCTTCGAGCGCTTCGCCGCGTACCGGAGCTCTTCCGGCTCCAGCACCGTGTGCGGCAACGACCCCTTCAGGACCCGCTCAACGGCCACCACGTCGACGCCCCGGTCCCAGGTGGCGAACTCCTTCAGGGTGTTCACGCCGCCTCACCGGCCTTCGCCGCCTCGCGCATCACCCGGTCCCGCTGGTGCTCGCCAGCGACGCAGCCCGGGATCTCACACGACTGCGACACCTTCCCCTCGGGCTCACGCCCGTTGTGCAGCCGGAACGCCACCCGGTACGCGGTCTGGATGCTCGTGCGGTGCCGGACCACGGGCGTCCCGCACCTCTCCCGCGTGCCGGTCCACCGGCGGTGACCGCCCTCGACGGGCTCCGACTGCTCGGTGAACGCCTCCAGCCACGAGCCGTACGCCGGACGACGTCCACGCACGTACGAGGGCAACCCGACCCGCTTACGCACCTCGTCGACCCTCCGGTCACCGATACCGAGCTTCAGGGCGACGGCCCGGTTCGAAACGTCCTCCTCAGCGAGCAGGGCACGCAGTATCTGCTCGTCGCTGACCTCGACGACCGTGGTCATTGCTTCACCTCCGGCCATGTGGCTTTCTCGACGGCGGCACGGTGCGCCTTGGGCATGCCAGCGATGGGGGCGAGCAGCCAGTCCCGGCCAGCTGCCATGAGCGTCACGGCGTCGGCGGCGTTGTCGTTGCCGCCGGTCAGCCACTGCGGCCACCGGCGGGCGACGGCGTCCACCACGGCCGTCTTCGGACCCGACCCCTTGCCGGTCGCGTACAAGATCCGCTGGTTCGGGGACATGAGACCGACGGGGATCTCGGCGTCCGTCAGCCGCTCGAAGATCCGCCACCACAGCCAGCCCCGCTCGTGCGCGCCGCCGCCGGACCTGGACAGGGCAGCGGCCTCAATGACGGCAAGGTCGGGGCGGCCGATCGCCTCCGTCACCGCGTCCAGGACGCGCCGCATGTGGACGAGCCGCTCACCGTGCGGGAGCTTGGTGATCGGGTTCTTCTTGTCCTCGTAGCCGATCACCCGGCACCACCCCATCGAGGAGGCGAGACCGGTAGCCGACAGTGAGAGGTCGATCCCGACAACGCTTGGGCCAGGAGGGATCTCGGCCTCTGGCGCCGGATCCGACGCGAACAGCTGGATGCTCTTCATCCTTCGCCGCCCTCCTCGCCCTGGCCGCCGCTGAGCCACTCGGCGGGTATGGGCGGGGCAAGCTGGAGTTCGGGCCACTCCAGCCGCTCGCCGTTCGTGTCTTCGTTGTCGGGCGGGTTGTCGAGGTCGAGCCGCGCGGTGAAGTGCTCGCCGGCGAGGGCAGCGGCCTCCTTGCCTGACGCGGCGATGAACGGGGCCGCGCCGGTCAGGAATGCCCGCCGCGGTGACCAGCCGAGGACCGTCACCCACACGTGCGCGGTGTCCTCGTCGCAGCAGTCGAGGCGACCGCCTTCCTCAACGGCGATGACCGACACGACTGTTGGAAACCACTTCTTCGTCACCGGGCACCGCCATCCGCGAGCCACAGCGGGCGCACCGCGACGTAGTCCTCGGTGATCTGCTCGGGCATCTGGATCCGGGTGAGCACCAGGTCGTCGGGATCGGCCGCGACGAGGTTCACCTTCACGTCCAGATAGCGGCCGGGCAGCTCGGTGAGCGGCAGGTCCACTGCGTTGCCGAGCTGGTCGGCAAGGACGGTGACCTCCTTCTCCATGTGCCAGCCGAGGACGACGACCTTCGCTGTCCGCGTCTTCACGTCGACCGAGTTCACATGGACCGCGCTGGTGTAGCGGGGCTCGTCGAGTGCGGCCAGGTACCGGCGGCCCAGCAGCGTGATCCGCCACGCCTCGTCGTTGCCGTCCGCGTACCGGCGGGCGCGCAGTCCGCGCAGCTCTTCGGTGGGGTCCTGGAACGACTCGCCGCCGGCCAGGGCCCGCAGCACGACCTCGGCCGCCTTCGGCAGCGGCTGCTCGGTCGCGTGCTTCACCACGCGGATCTGCGCGAGCCGCCAGGCGTGCGTGCCGCGCGTCGTCTCCGCCGAGCAGGGGCACGCCGACACGGTGGGTATCGACTCGGGGTCAGACACGTGGCCGTGGCACTGCATCGCGCTGGCCGCGCCCCTCTCGCACAAGCTGGCTGAGCAGCACGGGCAGTTGGGGCAGGGAGCCTGGGCCGGGCGCAGATACTCGGGCCCGAACGGCTCGTCGTATGTGATCGTCATGAGTCCTGTCCTGGGGTCTCGTGTCCGCAGCGGAAGCACTTCCGGGAGCCGTCCGCGCGCATCGCGTGCGGGGTCCGGCGCTGCTCGCGCGGGCAGTCAGCGAAGTCGGCTATGTCGGCGTGGCCTTCCGCCCACAGGGCGGGTAGCGCCAGTACGGAGGGGGCCGGGGCGGGGGCCGGGCCCGCGAGCAGTGCGCGGGCCCGGCTCAACCAGGCGGCGGGCACGCCTACCGCCTCTTGTTCCTGTCGCGGTTGCGGCGCCTCGGCTTCGCCCGGCCCCGCGTCTTAACCGCGAGACGGGCCACCGGCCGGTCCTGCGACGCTTCGGCCGCCCGCGCTGCCTGCCGCGCTTCCGCCTCCAGCGCGGCCGTCTCCGGGTCGACGGCCGCGAGGATCTGCGGCTTGCCGTCCTCAGCGGACTGCTCCACCTCGACCAGGGCCCGCAGCTCAGCCGACTTCGGCACGAGCTTCGCCATGCGCCGGATCGCCGTCTTCAGGTGCATGTCGTCGAAGCGGGTGTGCCACAGCGAGTCTTTGCTGCCGCTCGACTCCGCCCGCTGGTAGGCGCGGCTGAACTCGTCGCGGATGTCCTCCGCTTCCTCGACGGTGACGGTCGCGACCGCCGACCGGGCGCCGCCCTCCAGCCACGCGAACGCGTACGCGAACAGCACCTGCCGGTCCTTCTTCGGCGCCAGCAGGTTCGGCTTGTGCACGAAGTCCTCGCCGACCCGGGCCGTCGGCACGTAGTCCCACTCGTCGCCGTCGTAGACCAGGCCGGTCACCACCGACTTCACCAGGCCCGACCGGTACATCAGCTCGATGTAGCCGTGGTACGTGGCGAGGAAGGTCGCGATCCTGTCGTCGGCGGTGATGACCGCCTGCTGGCCGTCCGGGATCAGTCCGAACCGGGCGCAGGTGATGACGCTCTGCAGAACGCTCGCCGGGGTGCAGTTCCGCAGCTTCGGCAGGACCGGGCGGAGCGCCGTGAGGAACAGGTCCACGCTGACGTGCTTCGGCAACGCGGCCTCGATGTCGGCCCGGTACTGCTCGATGTCGTGGCCGTGCCCGGCGGGCGTCACTTCGACGTCCTCGCCTCGGTCGTGACGGACGGTCTCAGTGCTGGCGACTGCTGCCGCTCGCTGCTGGACGCGTTCCTTCAGGGTGGTCAGGGCCATCACAGCTCCTTCGCGGGCACGCGCAGCACCCGGGCGAGGCACGCCTCGTACTCGGCGGGGTACTTCTCCTTGATCAGGTCCATGTCGAGGACCTCGACCGTCTTCCGGCACTCGGCCGCGATGGCCGGGTAGTCCTTCTCGAACCGCTTCGGCGAGAACGTGCCGTTCCGGATGTACGACCAGGCCTTCTTGCCCTCGACCTCCGCGACACCGGCCGCGCCGCACGCGAGGCGCATCTCGTTCTCGACCGTGGTCTTCTGCTCGTCCAGTTCCTTGATCTGGGCGGTCAGCGCCGCGCGCCGCTTCCGCAGCTTCTCCGCCTTCAGGCGGGGCACCTCGATGACGTCCTTCGGCTGGACCTTCCACAGCCGGCCGAGGAGTTCCTTCGTGGCTTCCAGCCCGTCAGCGGGCGGCGGGTAGCCCTCGACGACGTGCCGCTGGAACCACTTCCCGCAGACGTCGATCAGGGTTCCGATCAGCTCCTCGTCCCGCTCGATGCGGTGGTAGCGGAGCGTGTTCCCGCCGACGAGGGCGACGGCCCAGCCGTACGGCCAGCCGCCAACCGCCATGTTCCAGTGGACCTGGAGCGCGGGCGCGTCGGGCACCCCGTCTTCCCAGTCGTCCAGTTGGTACGCGCTGCGGTTCTTCAACTCGACCGGGGCAACGACCGCGCCCGTCTCCGGGTCGAGCGCGTACCGGTCGACGTTCGAGCGCATCCACGGCCGGTCGATGTTCGCGAGCGTTCCCGGCGTCGGCACGGCCGGGATACCGGTCCGCTTCGTGAACATGTACGCAATGAAGTCCTCGATCTCCTGACCGACTTCGGCGTACTCGCTCAGCTGGTCGTCCATCGGTACGGGACGGCCGTGCTTCTCCTCGTACACGTGGCGAGGGCCCGCGTACTTGTTGAGGCCGAGGATCTTCGCGACCTCGGACCCGCCGATGCCACCGCGCCGGACCTCTTCCCACTGGCGGCGGTACACGCGGTCGTTCAGGTCACCGCCGAGCAGCAGCAAGCGCGCGGTCGGCGCCCCGTACGCGAGGTCATCCGAAGCGTCCTCTGGCGGAGTCCACGGTTGGGTAGCCTGTTGGGGCAACGTTCCTTCTCCTTCGTTGGATCGTGCGGAAGATCGAGGCCGTCGAGCTGTGCTGAGCTCGGCGGCCTCGCTGTGCGTGGGCGTCGTCACGACGCCTGTCGCTCCGTGGCCATGGGCGGCTCGTCGTCGAGCGGGGTCACGCCGGAGCTGGGTTGCAGGTCTGCGACCGGGCAGCCGATGACGCGCGCCATTGCGCGCAGCCGCTCGGGGGTCGCGTTGCGTCGGCCGGCCTCGATGTCACAGAGCAGTTGGAAGCTGAATCCGCACTGCTCAGCCAGGGCCTTCTGTGTCAGTCCGGCGTTCTCGCGCGCTCGTGTCACCGCCTCGGGCGAGTGGTGAAAGGGCGAGCCATTGCGGCGTCGCATCCGGGTGTTGTTCATACGCACAGCCTATGCGTAGTGACGCGTAGTTTGAACATTTCGCGCGTAGTTTGCAGCAGTTGTGACGTCAGTCACACAACTGCGCGCCGGAATTCGCCAGATCCTGCCGTCGCGTAGCGCACTACTGCGTAGTTATGCGAACCTTCGCTGTATGGACGCGCAGACACCACAGCCCCCCGCGGAGGCTGTACTCATCAAGGAGGCTCTCCGCCGAGCCCGCCTATCAGGGCGCGAAGCGGCACGGAGAGCCGGACTAAGCGAGACCCGATGGCGACAGATCGTCAACGGCTATCAGGACGTCAGTGGCGTACGGATCCCCGTGATCGCACCCGACGAGACACTCGTCCGCATGGCGCAAGTCGTCAGCCTCACGTCAGACCAGCTCCGCCAGGCCGGCCGCAGCCCCGCCGCCGAACTCTTCGACGAACTCGCCGCACCGCCGACGGCTGCGAGCCCGCCGGAAACATTTGCGAGCAATGCCCAGGTCGAGGCGATCAGCGCACTCCTGGCCACCCTCACCCCCGAGGCGCGAGACCAGGTACTCAGCCGGTTCGCACAGCAGGCAGCCAACGGGGCCGCCCCGGCGGACACCCCGGAGGAGACCCGGCGCCGCCGAGCTGGGTAACTGTCAGTAGCCATACATCACGTTAAGGTTACGAACCTGCCATGCGCGTAGAAACCGGTTACGCACACGAATGATCATTACCCCTCACGGCAACACAAACGTTACGTAAGGGGGCGCACGTGGCTGAAGTGGTATTGGCAGGCGTGCTCGGCGCAGCAGTCCTGGCGATCGTCCTGCTCTACCAGAACGGCCAGAGACAGGCGACTCGTCTGACCAAGCTCGAAGCCGAGCTCGCCGCCGAGAAGATCGCCCGCATCACACAGCAAGCGGTTCCCCTCGCCCCGCTGGTAGAGGACGAGGAGCCCGCGCGCCGGAAGCGGCACCTGGCGCTCTACATAGGCGGCGGCGTGGCCGCCTTCCTCACTTCCCTCGGCCCACGCCTCCGTAATCTCGTGCGCAGACGCCGAACAGCGGTAGTCACCGCAGCCGCGAGCACCGTCCTCGTCGCCACCAGCGCTGTCGCCTACTACGCGAACGCAGGCAGTAACGCGACACCGGACTCCACCGGGCACACCCCGGCGGCGACCGTCCCCGACCTCAGCGACAGCGACGACCAGGTCCCGGAGCGGGGCGCACACGACAAGGACGGCACGGGCGACGCGAGCGGCACGACACAGGGGGGCAGCTACACCGGATCCGGCGCAGAGCTCGCGCTCGTCGGTCAGAACGGCATCACCGACGACGAGCACTCAGGAGCAGGCCAGCCGGACGACGGCGGCCAGGGAGCCCACAGCGCCCAGGAGGACCCCGGCAACGACACTGCGGGCTCGGCAACACCCACCGCTCCGGCCGAGCAGCCCCCCGCTCAGAGCCCGGCTCCGGCGCCACCGTCTACGACCGAGCCGGAGCCCAGCCAGCCGTCTACGACCGAGCCAGAGCCCAGCCAGCCGCCGGCCACGGAGCCGCCCGGCGACGACAAGCCCGGCGACGACGACGGAGACGACGGCCTGTGTATCGGCCTCCCGCCGATCCTCGAACTCTGCCTTCCCGGCAACTCGAAGTAGCAGCAGGAGCGTTCACGCCGATGAGGCGCACGAGGGGGGCCGGCTGCTCAGCCTCGCGTCAACGCGGACGGCTGCAAGAGCGAGCCGACGTCACTTCGAGCGAGCCACGAGCGAGCCAATGATCTTGATGGGCATGAGAAAGCCCCCGAGTGATCGGGGGCTCCTCTGTTTGTGCAGGTCAGGCAACTTCCGTTCCCGCCTGCCGTGGTAGGCCCTGTGGGACTCGAACCCACAACCAATGGATTAAAAGTCCACTGCTCTGCCAATTGAGCTAAGGGTCCCCGCGATGTTGCCTCCCCGAGCATAGCGGGAGGTGGCCGTGTCTCCGATCGGGTATCGGGGACACGGCCGCGCCGGACGGTGGAACAGGCGACCGACTGGTCCGGAGTGATCCGGAATGCTGTGAAGTGATCCGGTATATGCGGTGTGATCCGGAGTATTACGGATCAACCGGTTCAGGCGCCCCCGCCCGCGCAGCCTCCCGTGCCTTCGTGCGGGCGTGTTCCGGGTTCAGGAACCACTCCCGGGCCGAGGCGAACCACCAGGTCGCCGCGAAGCCCAGGACGACCAGTACCGCGATCGGCGCGTAGTTGAAGGTCTCCCAGGTGACCGGCGAGACCTGCGGCAGCATGAACAGCACCGTGATCACGATCACCCACACCACCGACACCATCCCGATCGGCCGCGACCACCGGCCCAGATGCCACGGCCCGCGCTGGAAGTCGTCCCCCTTGCCCAGCCGTAGGAGGGTCGGAATGACGTAGGCGATGTACAGGCCGATCACGGCCACCGACGTCACCGCCGCGTACGCCGTGTAATTGATCAGGTAGGGGAGACCGAGCACCAACGCGCCCCCCGCCGCCAACCACACCGCCGCCACCGGCGTCCGCGTGCGCGGGCTCACCGTGTGCCACACGCTCGAGAACGGGAGCGCGCCGTCGCGTGAAAAGGCGTAGATCATGCGGCTGTTGGCCGTCACCGACGCCATTCCGCAGAAGAGCTGCGCGCCGATCACCACCAGTAGTAGGAGCTTGCCCGCCGTCGCGCCGAGTGCGTCCAGCAAGATCTGGGCCGGGGGTGCGCCCGTCGATGAATTCAGCTCCCCGTTGTACGACTGGATCGCGTACGTGAAGCCCAGGAGGAGGACGAAGCCGGCTATCCAGGACGTCCAGATCGAGCGGACGATGCCCTTCGGGCCCGCCGTCGACGCGTCGTGGGTCTCCTCCGTCATGTGGGCCGAGGCGTCGTAGCCGGTGAAGGTGTACTGCGCCATCAGGAGGCCCAGCAGGACCACGTACACCCCGCTGCCCCAGCCCGTGTTGTTCACGAACTTCGTGAAGACGAAGGTCGTCGACTGGTGGTGGTCGGGGACGAAGGCCAGGGCGCCGACGATCACGCCGACGCCGAGCACGTGCCACCACACGCTGACGTTGTTGAGGAGGGCGACGA
Source organism: Streptomyces prunicolor NBRC 13075 (assembly GCF_000367365.1). GTDB lineage: Bacteria > Actinomycetota > Actinomycetes > Streptomycetales > Streptomycetaceae > Streptomyces > Streptomyces prunicolor. Next base: position 137,531 of record NZ_BARF01000084.1, read on the forward strand.
TCTTCACGCCGAAGGTGTTCAGCAGGCCGTGCAGGATCAGGATCCCGGCGAAGAGGAGGACCGTGCGGCCCGGCGTCACCTCGAAGTCGAACTGGAGGTTCAGGTACGCGCCCAGGAACGACGCCGCGCCGAAGTCGATGCCCGCGGTCACCGCGACCTGGCCGAGGACGTTGAACCAGCCCGTGAACCAGGCCCAGGCCGCCGCCGTGCGCGGGGGCGCCAGGCGGTGGGCCCAGAAGTACAGGCCCGCCGAGGTCGGGTAGGCCGAACAGATCTCGGCCATCGACAGGCCGACGAACAGTGTCATCAGGCCTACGGCCACCCAGCCCCAGGTGATCACGGCCGGGCCGCCCGTGTTCATGCCGAACAGGTAGAGGGTCAGGCAGCCGGACAGGACCGAGATGATCGTGAAGGAGACCGCGTAGTTGGAGAACGCCGACATGCGGCGGGCGAGAACCTGCGTGTAGCCGAGTTGGGCAAGCCGTTCTTCGTCGGAGAGACCGGGGGGATCTCCCTTTGACAGCCCACTCGCTATGGCGTCATCTGTCATGCCCCCAGCGATTCCCTCGCCGGGCACGTGACATGCGCCACTTAAGGAATCGATAAGGACTCGATGTGGCCAAAAAGCGTCCCCGCGTACGACAACTCCCGCACCCCAACTCCCGCACCCCGCACAGGAAAGTGGCCCCCACCCGAACCCGGGCAGGGGCCACTTCACTACTTCAGGGCTACGTCAGGTCAGCTGACCTCAGCCGTTGCGCTTCCAACGCGGCTTGTCGTCGCGGCGGCCGAAGGTGCCGGTGCCGGTGCCCGTGCCGGTCGTGCCGCGGTGGCCCGGACGGTCGTGGCCGCCGGCGCGGAAGCCGGGGCGGTCGCCCTGGCGGTCACGGTTGAACGGGCGGTCGCTGCCCCGGTGACCGGTGGTCGAGGGACGGTCGTCGCGGCGGAAGCCACCCGACGCGGGACGGTCGTTGCCGGTGCCACGGTCGTCGCGGCGGAAGCCACCGGACGGACGGTCGTCACGACGCTCGAAAGAACGGCCGCCACGGTCGCCGCCGCGGTCGTTGCCGGTGCCACGGTCGTCCCGGCGGAAGCCACCCGAGGGGCGCTCGTCACGCCGGTCGAAAGAACGGCCACCGCGGTCGCCGCCACGGTCGTCACGACGGTCGTTGTTGAAGCCGCCCGAGGGACGGTCGTCGCGACGGAAGCCACCCGAGGACGGACGGTCGTTGCCACCGCGGTCGTCGCGGCGGAAGCCACCGGAGGGGCGGTCGTCACGACGGTCGCGGTCGAAAGAACGGCCACCACGGTCGTTGCCACCACGGAAGCCACCGGACGGACGGTCATCGCGACGCTCGAAGGAACGGCCGCCACGGTCACCGCCGCGGTCGTTGCCACCGCGGTCGTCACGACGGTCACGGCGCTCGTAGTTGCCGCGGTCGTCACGCTGCTGACGCGGACGGTCGTAGGAGGACTCCTCGCGCACCGGCGCCTCGGCGGCGGCCGACTGCTCGGCGGCCGCGGCCTCGACGACAGCGGCGGCCTCGGCCACCGCGGTCTCCGGGTCGTCGCCCCGCTCGCGCGCGGCACGGGCGATCAGGCGGTCGGACTCCTCTCGGAGCTCGGCGGCACGGCGCGTGGCGCGCTCCAGCTCCTTGGTGAGCTGGGTCACCTCGCGCTCGGCCTGCTGCGCGGCGTCGCCCGCCGACTGGGCCTGGACCTCGGTCATCGAACGGGCGCCGGTGATCTCGGCGACCTCGGGCTCGAAGGCCGTACCGGTGTTGATGATGTGACGCCCGGCGTCGACGCCCGCGTCCTCCATCAGCCGGAAGATCTGCCGGCGCTGGTGCGGGAGGGACAGGGATACGACGGTGCCGGTGCGGCCCGCGCGAGCGGTGCGGCCGGCGCGGTGCAGGTAGTCCTTGTGGTCGCCGGCCGGGTCCACGTTCAGGACCAGGTCGATGCCGTCGACGTGGATACCGCGGGCGGCGACGTCGGTCGCGACGAGCGCGTTGACGTAGCCCTCCTTGAAGTCCGCCAGCGTCCGCGTACGGGCGCCCTGCGTCATGCCGCCGTGCAGCGCGTCGGCCTTCACGCCGGACTCGCGCAGCTGCTCGGCGATGCGGTCGGCGCCCAGCTGGGTGCGGACGAAGATGATCGTGCGGCCCTTGCGGGAGGCGATCGCGGCGGTGACCGGCGCCTTGTCCTTGGGCTTCACGATGAGGATGTGGTGGGACATCGTCGTGACGTTGCCCTGCGCACTGTCGACCTCGTGCGTGACCTGGTCCTTGAGGTAGCGCTTGACCAGCGTGGAGATCTCGTTCTCCATGGTCGCGGAGAACAGCATGCGCTGGCCGCCGGCCGGGATCTGGTCGAGCAGCTCGGTGACCTCGGGCAGGAAGCCCAGGTCGGACATTTGGTCGGCCTCGTCGAGGACGGCGATGCGCACGTCCTCGAGGGAGCAGGCGCCGCGGTTGATGATGTCGCGGAGGCGGCCCGGGGTGGCGACGAGGACGTCGACGCCGCGCTCCAGGGCGTAGATCTGGTTGCCCATCGATGTACCGCCGCAGACGACCTTCATCTTCAGGCCGAGGACGTCGCCGTAGGGCTGCAGGGCGTCCGCCACCTGCATCGCGAGCTCGCGGGTCGGGGTGAGGATGATGCCGCGCGGGCGCTTCTTCTCGGTGCGGCCGCCGGACAGCGTCGCGAGCAGCGGCAGACCGAACGAGAGGGTCTTGCCGGAGCCGGTGCGGCCACGGCCGAGGATGTCCTTGCCGGCCAGGGCGTCCGGGATGGTCGCCGCCTGGATCGGGAAGGGGGCTGTCACACCGTTCTGCGCGAGCTTGCGCACGATGCCCTCGGGGAGACCGAGGGACGCGAAGGTGACCTCGGGGGCCGCTTCGGTGGTGGCCTCTACGGCCGTCTCGTCGCCCTCGTTCTCGTTCTCGGGCATGACGATGTGATCAGTACTGGAAATGGACATGCGAATGCGAAACCTTCCGGAGTATCCGTCGGCACGCGCCCGTCAACTCCGTGATTCGCTATCGACCGCCTCAATGCGGTCCGCCACGGCAAGGGAGAGTACGCGCCACACGGCGCGCTCTACAGTGGCGCCGGGCAATGGGATCAAACGATCTACCACCTTACGCACCTACCACCCCCCAACGCAAACCGCCCTCGATTGACGTGCGTCACAACCGCCCCTACGCCGGTGACCCGGCCGCCGGCGCCGGTTCACGGTTCACCAGCTGCGGTACGGGGTCCTCGTGGGCCGACGAGGAGGGTTCGGCGGGGGGCGGGCTGGAGGACGGCGGCGGGGGCGGCGGCGTCGGGTCGGGGGACGGGGTGGCCCGCGTCGGGGTCGGCTGCGGCGCGGCCGTGGTCGGCCCGCCGGGATTCGGGCTCGTGCCGGGTCTGGGCGCCTTGGTGGCCGTAGGACTCGCCGCACCGCCGGGCGCGCTCGGCGAGGCCGAACCCGAGGCGGACTCCCCCGGCTTCGGCTTCCCGTGCCCGTGCTTCCCGTCCCCCGCCGAACCGCCGAACCCGATCCCGCCCCCCGGCACCCCCGAACCACCGTCCGGTGCCTCACCGGCGGGCCGCCCGGCGGAGTGCGAGGGCTTGGCACCGCCGCCCGCGTCGTCGCCCACGCTCATACAGCCGGCGGCAGCGGCGACGACGGCGACCGCGGCGGCCAGACGGACGGGTACGTACATGGGGCGCACGGGGCCACCTCCGAGGGCGGAAAAAGGGAGTCCCCCTCTCAACTCCCGCCGCCCACCGGAAGACACGCGCCGCACCGCCCGACCCCCACTTCCTGGCCGGAGTAGACCCGTTCCCGACCCGTCACCGGCCGGGAATCGCCGCTACGACATCCACCGCGCTCCCCAACTACCCCTCCCCGAAACCGACTTCGGACGCATACCGGACAAGCCGCAGCCCGCCGCACCGCCGCCTCCGAGCACGGCCTTCACGACCCACATGCGCTACGGCCGCCCGAACCGGCGTTCGTCCCGGACAATGGACCTGTGCTGGAGATGACACGCGAGGCATTCGAAGAGCTGGTGAGCGAGGCCCTGGACCGGATCCCGCCGGAGCTGACGCGGGTCATGGACAACGTGGCCGTGTTCGTCGAGGACGAACCCGACCCCGCCGACCCCGAGCTGCTCGGCCTCTACGAGGGCACCCCGCTCACGGAGCGCGGCGAGTGGTACGCCGGCGTCCTGCCCGACCGGATCTCGATCTACATGGGCCCGACCCTGCGCTACTGCGCGACCACGGAGGACGTCGTCCACGAGGTCGCCGTCACCGTCGTCCACGAAGTCGCCCACCACTTCGGCATCGAGGACGAGCGCCTGCACGAACTGGGCTGGGGCTGAACCCACGCCCGTACCCCTGCCCCACTCCCGCGGACGGTCCCGCATACCTGCCCCCACCCCTGGGCATACGGGACCAATGGCCCGCGTCCCCGTCGCAGCCCTGAACCGCCTCCGCCGAACCCAGCACGCCCTGCTCCGCCAGTACCGCGCCCGCCGCCCCCGCCCCACCGTCGAACTCGTCCCCCAGCCCCACCCCTGGCCCCGCGCCCTCGGCCTCGTCATGGTCGTCATCGTCGGGGCCTGGCTCGGCCTGCTGATCGTGGGCAACGTACGGACCCAGGTCGGCCCCATGGACACGACCATGACCCTGCGCCCGTCCCTCACCGGCGGCACGAAGATCAACGTGTCCCCGCTCGGCGCCCTGTCCCTCGACAGCCACCACGCCCCGGTCCGCCTGGACGTCAACGTCGACCAACTCGACCCGGAACGCTCCCAGGCCCTCGTCGACCACCCCGAGCGCATCGCCGGCCTCCAGGACGAGGTCGCCCGGGACGTCGAACACGGCACCCTCGACCTGGCCGTACGCTCCTGCACGGCCGTGGTCCTGGGCGCCACGACCCTCGGCCTGGCGGTCTACCGCCGCCCCCGCCGAGCCCTCGCGGCCGGCGGCCTGGCCCTCACGCTCCTCGCCGCGTCCGGAGCGACGGCGTACGCGACCTGGAACCCGAAGTCGATCCTCGAACCGAAGTTCTCCGGCCTGCTCTCCTCGGCCCCGTCCCTGGTCGGCAACGCGCGCAACATCGTGACCGAATTCGACGTCTACCAGCAGGAGTTGGCCCGCCTGGTGACGAACGTGACCAAGCTCTACGACGTCACGTCGACGCTCCCCGCCTACCAGCCGGACCCGGCCACGATCCGCGTCCTGCACGTCTCGGACATCCATCTGAACCCCGCGAGCTGGAAGATCATCGCCTCGCTGGTGGAGCAGTACAAGGTGAACGTGATCGTCGACACCGGCGACACCATGGACCACGGCACGACGGCCGAGAACGGCTTCCTCGACCCGATCGCCGACCTGGGCGTCCCCTACGTCTGGGTCAGGGGCAACCACGACTCCCTCGCCACCCAGCGCTATCTGGAGCGGATGAAGAACGTGCACGTCCTGGACGAGGGCCGGGCGGAGACGGTCGCGGGCGTGCGCTTCGCGGGCATCGGCGACCCCCAGTTCACCCCGGACCGCTCGACCGCCCCCGGCGCCGACAACGCGGAGGAACTCGCCGGCGACCAACTCGCCTCCGCCCTCCGCGACCAGCAGGCCGCCGGCACCCCGGTCGACATCGCCCTGGTCCACGAACCGTCGGCGGCCCGCCAGACCGACGGCGAGGTCCCGCTCGTCCTGGCCGGCCACCTCCACCACGAGGGCACCGAGGTCATGAAGCACGGCACCCGCCTCCGTATCGAGGGCTCGACGGGCGGCAGCGGCCTGCGCGCGGTGGAGGGCAAGTACCCCGACCCGATCGAGGCGTCGATCCTCTACGTCGACCGCGACACCCGCCGCCTCCAGGCCTGGGACGAGATCAAACTGGGCGGTCTGGGCCTGACGACGGCGGAGGTGAGCCGCCATCTACCGAAGGAGAACCTGCCCGGAGCCACCCGGACCCCGAGCCCGAGCGGGTCCGCCCCCTAGGCACCCCCTGGGCAGCGTGGACTGCGTCTATTCGGTTTGGTCCCGGCCCGAACGCCGTAGTACAGTCGCGCCGTGTCGGCCCTCATCGTCTAGTGGCCTAGGACGCCGCCCTTTCAAGGCGGTAGCACGGGTTCGAATCCCGTTGGGGGCACCTCACCGCATTGCGCCGAGCATTCGGCGCAGCCGCGGAGTACCGAGCGCGAGCGCCGTGCCGACGGCGAGGACGAAAACCCCCAGCAGCAGGAAGTACCAGGCCAGGGGCATGACCGCGGTCAGCCGGAACAGCTGGCCTCCCACCACCACACCCACCGCGCCGAACAGGCCGTTCACGGCGAGCAGTCGGCTGGTGCTGCCGGGCGGTGCGACCGCGGCGGCCAGCGCCAGGCCGGCCGGGGCGAGCGCGATCTCGCCGCAGGAGTAGAGCAGGTAGACCAGCAGCAGCCAGTACGGGCCGACCGGGCCGTGCTCGGCGAGCCGGGTCGCGACCGCCATCAGTACGAAGCTCAGCCCGGCCGCGATCAGCGCCCCCGCGAACTTGACGGGCACGTCGGCACCCGGCCCCGCACGCCGCCAGAGGCGAGCGACGAACGGGGCGGCCAGCAGGACGAAGAGCGGGTGCACGGACTGGAACCAGCTGGCGGGGACCTCGAAGCCGAGCACGTCCCTGTCGGTGTGGCGCTCCGCGAACAGGCTGAGCACCGAGCCGCTCTGCGCGAAGATCATCCAGAAGGCGGCCGAGGCCGCCATCAGCGCGGTGAACCCGGCCAGTCGGCGCCGGTTCCCCTCCCCGGGCGGGGCCGCGCGGCGCAGTGCGCGCAGGTACCGGAACGGGAGGGTGACCGTGGTCAGGCCGAGGACGGCGAGCACCGCGGGCAGCGGCAGCAGTCCGAGGGACGCCGGTACGACCAGCAGCGCGGCCACCGCCGCCACGGCGCCCGTGGCACGCCTGAGCATCGCCGCGGCCTCGGTACGCGGCACCGGACGGGAGGGCCGAGCACCCACGTCCCCGTACCGGCGTCGACCGAGGGCGAACTGGAACAGGCCCGCCGTCATGCCGAACGCGGCCGCGGCGAAGCCCAGGTGCCAGGCGACGCGCTCCGCCAGCAGGCCGGTGACGACGGGGGCGACGAGCGCGCTGACCTGGATGCACAGATAGAAGAGCGAGAAGGCGGCCTCACGGCGGCCCTCCCCGTCCCCGCTGACCCCCGCGACCATCGCCGCCATGGCCGGCTTGAGCAGGCCGGTGCCCGCGACGACCAGCAGCAGCCCCGCACAGAGTGTGCCGGTCACCGGGACCGCGAGGACCGCGTGGCCGCAGGTGATGAGGACCCCGCCGAACAGGACCGCCCGGCGGGCGCCCAGCACCCGGTCGGCGAGCCAGCCGCCGGGGAGCCCCGCCATGAAGCTCAGCGACATGTACGCCGCGAAGACCGCGGTGGCCGTCTGCGGGGCCATCCCCATGCCCCCACGGGCCTCGGAGGCGGTCAGGTACAGCACCAGGATCGCCGCCATACCGAAGAAGCTGAACCGCTCCCAGAGGTCGACGGCGAGCAGGGTGCCGAAGCCGGGTCTGCGACCGCCCGCCGCCCCTGCCGCCGAGGCGGGGGCGGCCGGCGTGGTGAGGGAGGTGTCCACCGGACGTCACCGGGCCGGTTTGAGGGCCGCTCCGGCCAGCATCGGGAGGCTCGGGTCGGGGGTGTCCGTCGGGTCGGGGTGCCACAGCGGGGCCCGGACCACGCCGGGCTGCAGGAGCTCGAAGTCCCCGAAGAGGGCGGCGAGTTCACGGTTGTCGCGCCAGATGACCCGGCTTACCGCGCCCCGGTACTGCTCGGCGGCCTCCGGTGCGGCCCGCGGCACCTCCTCCGCGCCGGCGTGCGAGATCACCAGGGCGCTGCCGGGCGCGAGCCCCTCGGTGTACTGGCCGACCAGAGCGAGCGGGTCGTCCGAGTCCGGGACGAAGTGCAGTACGGCGGCGAGGATCAGCGCGACCGGCTGTCCGAAGTCGAGCAGCCGGCGGGTTTCGGGCGCGTCCAGGATCTCCCGGGACTTGTACAGGTCGCCCTGGAAGACGGCTGCCCGGGGCTCGTCGGCCAGCAGGGCCCGGCCGTGCGCGACGGCCACCGGGTCGATGTCGACGTAGACGACCTTGCAGTCCGGGTGGGCGGCGAGGGCCACGTCGTGCACGTTGCCCTCGGCCGGGATGCCGGAGCCGATGTCCAGGAACTGCCGGATGCCGAGCGCCGACAGCTCCCGCACGGCGCGGCGCAGGAAGGCGCGGTTGGCGCGGAGCGTGGCGGGGAGGTCCGGGTTGCCGGCGGCGACCTTGCGGGCGAGTTCCCGGTCCGCCGGGAAGTTGTGGGCGCCGCCGATCCAGAAGTCGTAGACCCGGGCGATGCTCGGGGTGTCGATGTCGACCTCCGGGGGCGCCCAGGCGGGGCGCTCGGTGTCCTGCTGTTCCACGGGTGTCTCCTCCAGGAGCAAGTAGCCGGTAGGTGGGGGGCGGGTGGGCTGTTACGCCGTGAACACCGGGAGTTCCTCCAGGCCGCGCATCATCAGGCTGCTGCGCCAGCGCAGTTCGGCCACGTCCACGGCCGGCCGCAGGGCGGGGAAGCGCGCGAAGAGGCGGCTGATGACGATCTGCCCTTCGAGCCGGGCCAGCGGAGCGCCCAGGCAGTGGTGGATGCCGTGGCCGAAGGCGACCGAGGCGCTGTGGGACCGGGTGACGTCCAGGCGGTCCGGGTCGGGGTAGCGGGCCGGGTCCCGGCCCGCGGCGCCGAGCGAGATGGTCACGAACTCGCCCTCGGGGATGACCACGTCACCGACCTCGACGGGTTCGGTGGTGAACCGCCAGGTGGCATTGGTGACCGGGCCGTCGTGGCGGAGGAACTCCTCCACGGCCGCGGGCCACAGGGAGGCGTCCGCGGCGAGCTGCTCGCGCACCCCGGGATGGGTGAGCAGGGCGAGGGTGCCGTTGCCGATCAGGTTGACCGTGGTCTCGTGGCCGGCCACCAGTAGCAGGAACGCCATGGAGATCAGCTCGTCGGACGACAGCTGGTCGTCGGCGTCCCGGGCGTGCACGAGGTCGGTGAGCATGTCGTCGGCCGGTGCGGCCCGCTTGGTCTCGATCAGCGCCTTCAGGTAGGCGATCATCGACGCGCTGGCCTCGCGCACCTCCTCGGTGCCCGCGCCGGAGACCAGCAGGTTGGACCAGCGGCGGAAGGCTGCCCGGTCGTCCGGGGGCACCCCGAGCAGCCAGCAGATGACCGTGAACGGCACCGGGAAGGCCAGTGCCTCCATCAGGTCCACCTCGGCGTGCCGGGCCATGGCCTCCAGCAGTTCGTCGGTGAGTTCGGTGATGCGGGGCCGCAGGGACTCGACCCGGCGTGCGGTGAAGGCCCGGCCGACGAGCCGGCGCAGCCTGGTGTGGTCCGGCGGGTCACTGTCGAGCATGTGCACGCTGAGGACGTGCGGGAACTGACTGCGCTCCCCCGACTCCGCGAGGAACTCCCGCTGTTTGTCGGGGTCGGCGAAGTTGTGCGGGATGAGGTCCTTGCCGACCCGCATGTCCTTGCTCAGCCGGGGGTCGGCGAGCAGCTCCCGGGCGTGCTCGTACCCGGTGACCAGCCAGGTGCGCAGGCCGTTGGGTGTCATCACGGGGACGGCGGGGGCGGTCCGGCGCAGTTCGGCCAGTGCCTGGTGCGGGTCCTGGTGGAAGGCGGGGGTGAACAAGTCGGCCGGCGGGGTGTCCGTGCGGGCCATGGTCAGGCTCCTTCCGTGACGTGGGCCGGCTCGGCCGGGTAGTGGGCGAGCTCCCGGTAGATCTCGAAGGGCCGGTCCCGGCCGGTGTCGCGGAACTGCCGTAGCGGGGCGGTCTGTTCCTTGTGGGCGGCGCCCTTCTCCCAGGCGGTGAACGCCTCCCAGCCGGACCATCGGCTGACCACGACGTAGCCGCTCGGCTCGCCGAGGGTGTGCAGCAGCTTGTTGCCGAGCAGCCCGACGGTGCCCGCCATCCGGCGGCTGGCCTCGTGGTACGCGTCCAGCACCGGGTCCGGTTCGTCGCTCAGGTGGTAGAGCACCACCTCCACGGCACCGGAGGCCGCTTCCGACGTCACGAGGCGGCGCCGGGGAGGGCGGCGACGACGTGCATCGTCGTCATGGAGCCGCCGCTGCGGTACGGGTGCAGCCTCTGGCGGTGTTCCAGATGCCGGTCGCTCGTCTCGAATTCGCGGAAGCGCGGCTCGTCCACCCAGTCGCTGACGATGTAGTAGACGCCGTTCTCGTCGGCGCTGCGGGACAGCCACTGGCCGAGGTTGGCGGGGTGCGCGGTGACCGAGTCGCCGACCTCCAGCCATACCTTCTCGAACTCGTGTCCCATCTCCGGCTTGATCTGCATCCGCAGCATGACCCGGAACACCTGCTCGGAGGGCCCGGGCATGTCAGATCCCCCCGTCGACGTTCAGGGTCTCACCGGTGATGTACGCGGCGGCGTCGCTCAGCAGGAACAGCACCGGGCCGGCCAGCTCCTCGACGGTGCCGAGGCGGGCGAGCGCGGTCTTGCGGGAGTAGGTGGCCCGCATTCCGTCGGCCCGGTCGGCGGGCATGGTGGCGAAGGCCTCGGTCTCGATGACGCCGGGGGCGACCACGTTGACGCGGATGCCCTGCGGGCCGAGTTCCTTCGCGAGCGAGCGGGTCAGCCCGATCATGGCGGCCTTGGCGGCGGTGTAGTGGGCGCGCAGCGGGATGCCCGCCGCGGCGCCGCGCGAGCCGATGTTGACGACCGAGGAGCCGGCGCCGAGCAGCGGAAGCGCCTGCTGGATGATCCGGTAGGCGGCCGTGAGGTTGGTGTCGAGGATCCGCGACCACTCCTCGGCGGGCAGCTCCGCGAACGGGATGTGACTGATCACGCCCGCGTTGTTGACGATGCCGTCGAGCCGCCCGAAGCGGTCCTTGGCCTCGCCGACAAGCCGGTCGACCTCGGCGGTGTCGCCGACGTCCGCGCGCAGTACGTGGTGGTCGCCCGCGGTCTCCTTGAGGGCGGCGGTCAGGCTGTCGACGGCCTCGCTCTCCTGCCGGTGGCAGGTGAGGACGTCGGCGCCGGCGCGGGCCGCGGCGAGGACGATGCCCCGCCCGATGCCCCGGGTGCCGCCGGTGACGATCAGTTTCTTGCCGTGCAGTGCGAGTTCCACTGGGGGTACCTCCAGGGCTGGGCCGCGGCTCACACGCAGCCGTCGACGTGGATGTTCTGACCGGTGACGTACGTGGCGTGGTCGCTGACGAGGAAGAGCACGGCCCGGGCGACGTCGTCGACGGTCCCGAGCCGGCCGAGCGCGCTGAACGAGGCGAAGGCGGCGCGCTGCCGTTCGGCTTCCTCGACGGGCAGTTCGTCGAGCGCCTCGGTGTCGATCCGGCCGGGAGAGACCGTGTTGACGCGGATCCCGCGCGGCCCGAGTTCCCGGGCCAGCGAGCGGGTCATGCCGACGAGCGCGGACTTCACGGCGGTGTAGTGGACGCCGCCGGCCATGCCGATGAAGGCGACCGTGGAACCGATGTTGACGACCGAGGAGCCGGCGCCGAGCAGCGGCAGGGTGCGCCGGGTGACCAGGTGGGTGGCGGTGAGGTTGCCCTGCAGGGTGGCGGCCCACTCGGCGGGGCCGAGTTCGTCGTACGGCTGCGGGCGGAAGGTTCCCGCGTTGTTCACCACGGCGTCCAGCCCGCCGAGGCTCGCCTCGCACGCGGCGGCCAGCCGGTCCACGTCGGCCTCGTCCGCGACGTCGGCGCGCAGCACCTGGTGCTTGCCCGGGGTGCCGGCGAGTTCCTCCTCCAGGGTGGCGACGGCCTCGCCGGGGGTGCGATAGCAGGTGACGACGTCCGCGCCGGCGCGGGCCGCGGCAAGCACGATGCCCCGGCCGATGCCGCGGCTGCCGCCCGTCACCAGGAGCCGCTTGCCCTCCAGTTGGCGGCCGGCCCGGGCCGCGGTCTCCACCTTGGCCTTGATCAGCCGCAGCTGGACGGCGGTGTTGCGGTTGAGGCGGGCGGTCATCCCGGCGTCGTCGAGGGGGGCGCCGGGCTTCATCGCGAAGTCCTGGAGCCAGCGCATCCGTACGCCGCCGCCGGGTGCCTCCTCGTACTCCCAGCGGATGTTCATGTACGCGAAGGGGCCGGTCTCGACCCGGCGGGCGGTCACCGTGCGGGTGACCGGGTCGGGGGTGCGTTCGGAGACCCAGCTCCAGACCGTGCCGGTCTCGTCGGGGTGCAGGGCGAGGCGGAAGGTGACGGTGTCGCCGTCCCGGCCGAGGATCTCGGCGGAGGCGTACTCGCTGAACAGGCGCGGCCAGGAAGCCACGTCGTTGGTCATCGTCCACACCAGGTCCATCGGTGCCTCGACGACGATCGCGTTGTCGGTGTGTCCGGCCATCAGACGCGGGCCTCCCTGAGCTTGGCGTGGACGTAGGCGAGGACCTCGCGCGGGCTCTGGGTGTGCGCGAGGTCGCCGTCGGGGATCCCGATGCCGTACTCGCGCTCGACGCGGTTGACGAGTTCCAGCAGAGCGAGGGAGTCGTAGCCGAGGTCGGCGAACGCGGTGTCGGCGAAATGTTCGCCGTCGAGGTCGGTCTGCTCGTCGACGCCGGCGCCGGCGCGGAGGATGCGCCGCAGGTCGTCGAGGGTGAACTCCGCCATGGGGAGCCGCCTTTCGTGGGTTGGGGGTCGCTACCTCTTGAGGGCGTCGCGGTCGCCCGCGCCGACCAGCAACGCGGAGGTGAAGCCGCCGTGGCCGCGGGCCAGTACCAGGGCCGTCCGCGGGTCCGTCTGGCGGGGGCGGTCCAGGACCAGGTCGATCTCGCAGCCGGGGGCCGGGCGGCCCAGGCCTGCGGTGTGGGGGATCACGCCTGCGCTCAGGGCCAGCAGTGCGGTGGCCACGTCCAGGGCCGCGCCGCCTGCGTAGAGGCGGCCGGTGAGGGTTTTCGGGGCCGTCACCGGTACTCCGCCGGGGCCGAAGACCTCGGCGATCGCGCGGGCCTCGGCGAGGTCTTCGGCGGGTACTCCGGAGGCGTCGGCGAAGACCATGTCGACGGCGTCGGGGGTGAGCCCGGCGTCGGCGAGCGTGCGGCGGATCACGGACACCAGCACCGTGTGGCGTGCGGCCGTACCGTCCGTCGTGGGGTCGAAGCCGGCCGCGTAGCCGAGGAGTTCGCCGTACGACGGGACTCCTCGGGCCCGTGCGGACTCCGCGTTCTCGACAACGAGGATGGCGCCGCCCTCGCCCGGGACGAAGCCGGAGGCGGCCGCGTCGAAGGGCAGGTAGGCGCGGGCGGGATCGTCCTCGGCGGACAGGTGGCCGGTGGACAGCTGGGCCACCACGCCGTACGGGCACAGCGAGGCGTCGGTGCCGCCGCTGAGGACGAGGCGGGAGCCGGTGTCCAGCAGCCGGCGGGACTGGCCGAGGGCGTCCAGGCCGCCGGCCTGCTCTCCGCAGATGACCCCGCACGGGCCCCGCATGCCGTGCCGGATGGAGACCTGGCCGGTGGTGGCCGCGTAGAACCAGGCGATGGACTGATAGGCACCGACCCAGGAGGAGCCCTGCTGGTAGAGGTTCTCCATCTCGTGCTGACCGAACTCGGTGCCGCCCGAGGAACTGGCCGTCACCACCGCCATCTCGTACTCCGGCAGGGTCGCCGGATCGGCGGCGGCATCCGTGAGGGCATCCTCGGCGGCGGCCAGCGCGAAGTGCGTGAACCGGTCGGTCTGCGGCACGAGCCGTCCGGGGACCTGCTCACCGGCCCGGAAGCCGGGCACCTCTCCGGCGACCCGGACGGGGTAGCCGGTCGGGTCGAACCGGGTGATCCGGCCGATGCCGCTCTTGCCCGCGAGCACCGACTCCCAGTGCCGGGCGGCGCCGATCCCGGTCGGCGCGACCACGCCGATCCCGGTGACCACGGACCGGCCGCGGCGGCCGGGGCGTATGCCGGAGGCGCTCATGCCGCCTCCCCGCGCCGCTCCGAGGGCCGGCCGAGGACCATCGCCGTCTGGAAGCCACCGAAGCCGCTGCCCACGCTGAGTACCCGGTCCATACGGTGCTCGCGTGCCGTCACCGGTACGTAGTCGAGGTCGCACTCGGGGTCGGGGGTGGAGAGGTTGGCGGTCGGTGGGACGACCTGGTGGCGCAGGGCGAGGGCGCAGGCGGCGATCTCCAGGGAGCCGATGGCGCCCAGCGAGTGCCCGATCATCGACTTGATGGAGCTGACCGGCACCTCGTGGGCGCGCTGCCCGAGGCTGCGTTTGAACGCGGCGGTCTCGTGCCGGTCGTTCTGCTTGGTGCCCGAGCCGTGCGCGTTGATGTAGTCGATGTCGCCGGGGTCGAGCCGGGCCCGGTCCAGGGCGACCCGGATGGCCTCGGCCATCTCCCGGCCGTCGGGCCTGAGTCCGGTCATGTGGAAGGCGTTGCTGCGGCCCGCGAAGCCGAGGATCTCGGCGTACACGGTGGCGCCGCGGCGCCTGGCGGACTCCAGCTCCTCGATCACCATGACGGCGGAACCCTCGCCGAGGACGAAGCCGTCGCGCCGTCCGTCGAAGGGCCGGGAGGCGTGTTCGGGGTCGTCGTTGTTGGCGGTGGTGGCCTTGATGGCGTCGAAGCAGGCGGCGGTGATCGGCGACAGCGGGGCGTCGGTGGCGCCGGCGAGTACGACGTCGGCGGTGCCCTCCTCGATGAGCTGGACGGCGTGCCCGATGGCGTCCAGGCCCGAGGTGCAGCCGGTGGAGATCAGCGCCACCGGCCCCTCGGCCCCGGCCTGCCGGGCCACCTCGACGGCGAGGGTGCTGGGCACCATGTAGCCGTACAGGTGCGGGACGCCGTAGCTGTGGTCGACCAGCCAGTCGCGTCCGCCGTCGGAGAGGACCGCGTACTCCTCCTCCAGGCCCGTGGTGCAGCCGACGGCGCTGCCGATGCTCACCGCGACCCGTTCCGGGTCGGCGCCCGGCAGTTCGATGCCGCTGTCCGCGACGGCCTCGCGGGCGGCGACGACCGCGAACTGGCCGGCCCGGTCCATCCGTCGGACCTCCTGCGGGGTGAGCCCGGAGGCGAGCGGATCGAAGTCGCACTCGGCGGCGACCCGGGAGCGGAACCCGGCCGGGTCGAACAGGCTGATGCGGCGGGTGGCGGTGCGGCCGGCGGTGAGCAGGTCCCAGTAGGCCTCCCGGCCGTGCCCGCCGGGAGCGACGGCCCCCACTCCGGTGATCACCGCGCGCCGGTCGGCCGGCGTCATCGGGCCGCTCCGACATCGGGGTTGCCCGCGCTCGCGTCGAGCGGCTGCTCGGTGTCGACGTGGCCGAGCTCGGGGCGCGGCGCGAGCGGGGAGAGGTGGAAGACCGCCTCGGCCGGCACGGAACCGGTGTTCACCAGGCGGTGGCGCACCCCGATGGGCACCAACAGCGAGTCGCCGGGGCCCAGTTCGACCGGGGCGCCGCCGTCAAGCGTCATCTCCAGGCGGCCCCGGACGATGTGCAGGAACTCCTCGGAGTACGGGTGGTAGTGCTCGGTGACGTGGTGGCCGGGGGCCAGCCGCAGCACCCCGCCGAAGCCCGAGGTGCAGCCCACGGTCTTCGGGCTGAGGGTGACGCGGATGTCGCCGCCGCGCTTGGTGTTGGCGGCGACCTCGTTCGCACGGACCCTGGTGGTGGCGGGGGCGCTCATCGGGCACCGCCGAGGTTCGCGGACCGCGGGGTGGAGATCTGCGGGCCCTGCTCGGACGTCCAGGAGTAGAACGGGACGGCCATCGCGTCCTTGGGCTCGCGCCAGTCGGGGTCGTAGGGCGAGATGAACTCGCCGAGCCGGGTGTTGATCTCCCCGTAGAGCGGGTGGCTGCGCGCCTTGTACAGGTTCGGCGCGATGTCCTGGTCGGCCTCCACCAGGTGGAAGTACAGGTTGTGGAACGCGAAGAGCGTCCGCCTCGACACCCCCACCAGCTGCGGCAGTTCGGTGCTGTCCGAATCGGCGAAGACCTGCGCGACGCCCTCGGCGTCGGCGAGGTTCATCCTCGCCACGATCAGCGTGCGGTGCACGATGCCCTCCCGGCTTGTCGGTCCTGGCCTCACCCTGGTCGCCGGGGATCGAGGCACTCTCGAAGCGGCCTGGAAATCCACTGACGGCGGCCGCGGGTGGGGGGCGACTGCGGATGTCGGCCGGCTGCGGGCCGGTGGGAGCGACCGGCCCCTGCGGGCGCAGCCCGCACCAGGGGCGCGGGGAACTGCGCGACCAGCCCCCACGCACCCGCAGCCGCCCGACCGCCCCCAGGCACCCCCTCCCCCGGCGCACAACAACGGCCCGCCGCGCAGAACGCGCAGCGGGCCGTCGGAGAGGGCCTCTACCGGTGGCCCCCGGCCTTCATCAGGGTGACGCGGGCACCGCCGCGCCCGACCGCGGCCGTCCGGCCGTTCGGTACGTCGGAAGCCGGTGCGCCCCGCAGCAGAAGGATCAGGGCCTGCCGGGTGAGCCCGGGCACGGAGTACAGGGGCTGGGCGCCCGGCGCCAGGTGTTCCCGTACGAGATGGACGTCGACGAGGTACTCGAGCAGTGTCTCCGCGTCACCGGCACCCGGGCACAGCCGTGCCTTCACCTCGTCGAGGCTCCAGCGGGGGCGCTCGCGCTGCAGCAGCAGATGCAGCAGCTCCCGGGAGGGGCCGGGAAGATGCCGATGGCTGGCACCCACCGTGGTCATCAACGACTGGGTCCCGACGGGGAGTTCGAGCAGCGTCCGGTGGTTGCCGCGCAGCCGCACCGCCAGCCTCCCCGCCGACCAGCCCGGCCGGGCGGTGAGCCGGCCGGACACCGCCCGGATCGCCAGGGGCAGCCCCTCGCACAGGCCCATCAGCTCGCGCACGGCGGCGGGGTCCTCCTGCCGGGACCGCTCTCCGGCGACCCGGTCGTACAGCTGGAGGGACTCCTCCCCCGACAGGGCGTTGAGCACGATCTTGCGTCCGATGGAGAGGCTGTGCGCCCGGTAGCGGTTGGTGGCGATCACCGCGCAGCCGGATCCGCCCGGCAGCACGGCACGGATCTGGGAGGCGGTGAGCACGTCGTCGACCACGACCAGCACCCTGCGGTCGGCGGTCCAGGTGCGGAAGAGCCGGCTGAGCTCGTCGAGTCCGGTGGGCTGCTTCTCGCGCTGGACGCCACACGCACCGAGACAGGCGGACAGCACATCGGCGAGTTGCTGGGAGCCCTCGCCCACGGCGGACAGGTCGATGAAGAGCTGTCCGTCGGGGAAGCGCGGGCGCAGCCGGTGCGCGGCACGCACGGCGAACGCGCTCTTGCCGACGCCGGGCGGGCCGTGCACCTCCACCACCCGCATGCCGGTGCTGGCCCGGTCCGAGCCGAGGAAGGTCTCCAGTTGGTCCAGTTCCCGGTCCCGGCCGACGAAGTCACCTATGTCGGCGGGAAGTTGGGCCGGTCCGGGCACGGGCCTGCGGGTGGCGGGGGCGGCCTCGGTCTTGGCCGGCCCCCTGAGTTGACCGCGGTCCACGAGTACCTCCTGGTGGAGGCGCTGGAGGTGGGCCGAGGGCTCCAGGCCCAGTTCCTCCACGAGATGGCTGCGCAGGGTGCGGAAGGTGTTGAGGGCGTCCGGCCGGCGGCCGCAGCGGTGCATGGCCCGCATGAGCTGGCCGGCGAACGCCTCGTGGGTGGGATGGGTGCGGAAGGCCTCGGCCAGCTCATCCAGCACGGCGTGGTGACGGCCGAGGTCCAGCTCCAAGGAGAAACGTTGCTCCTGGACGCTCTTGCGGCGCTCCTCCAACTGGGTCGACCAGGCCGACAACCGCCGTCCGGCGCTGATATCGACCAGGGCTTTGCCCTGCCACAGAGAAAGGGCTTCCTTCAGTATGCGAGCGGCCTCGTCCCCGGCACCCGCCCGGTGCTGGGCCATGCCCTTCTCGGTGAGCTGCTCGAAACGGTAGGCGTCCACCGACTGCTTGTCGTCCAGGCGCAGTTCGTACCCACCCACCCTGGTCAGGAGTGCGGGGCAACCGTGCGGCGGACGGGTTCCGAAAGGCGCGCCCTGCTGTCCGGTGGCCAGCAGCAGTCTGCGGCGCAGTTGATAAATGTAGGTTTGCAAGGTGGTCAGCGCGCTGAGCGGCGGGTAGTCCTCCCACAGCTCCTCGCACAGCTGGTCCACGCTGACCAGCGAGTTCGCATTGAGCACCAGCAGGGCCAGTACCTGTCGCAGTTTTGGGGCCGACGGTGTGACGTCCTCCCCGTTCCTGCGTACTCGCATGGAGCCCAGCAGACCGATCTCTATCACTGCGTTCCCCCTAATTACGCCGCCTTTGTGGGGTGGCGGGCATCGATGGGCCCGACGTTCGGCAAGCCTGTCGGTATTCACCTTCCTGCGTCAGTAATTTTTTCGCGAAACATCCACAGCACCTTCGAGCAGGATATATTACCTTTCCTTTACCGTGGATGCTTTCGCCGAAAATTAGGACTGGATTCAACGAAAATCGCGCACTGTATTCACGGAATAAAGACTTCCGTTCCGAATACCGCACCCTCCTTGCGCACCTCGAGGTCATCATATTACTTCACGCACAAGGATGACAAGGTGCACATTTATTGCAGCCGGAGGTCAACCCGGTATTCCGCCAGCCAGGTGTTCAGCTGGAGCACCATCTCCATGCTGGCCCGCTCCACCCACGCGAAGGCGCCGCTGGGTGCCGCCGCAGCGCCCAGCGCCGCACGGGTCGCCTCGGCGTCGAGCAGCGGGGCGACCGGGGCCGACCGGTCCTCGGCCACGTCACCGAAGCGGTAGCGCACGAACTCCCCGTACGCGGCCTCCTGGACAGTCGGATAGGCGCTTTTGGGCCGGTTGAGCACCCGCTCCGGCAGCAGATCGGCGACGGCGGCGCGCAGCAGGCTCTTCTCCTGGCCGTTCACCCGCTTCAGCTCGGCCGGCACGTTGTAGACGTACTCGACCAGCGCCCGGTCGCAGAACGGCGGCCTCAGCTGCACCCCGTGCGCCATGCTCATCCGGTCGGCCCGGTCCAGATGGGTCGGGGCCCAGCGGGTCAGCGCCAGATACGTGACCTCGCGCGCCCGACGCTCGGCGGGTCCCTCCCCCGCGAGCCGCGGCACCTCGGTGAGGGCGTCCCGGTAGTGCTGGTCGGCGTACTCCATGAAGTCCAGCTCCTTGCGGAGCGTACGGTCCACCAGTGAGCAGCCGAGACCGCCCGCGGCGGCGTCGTGCCCGCGCTCGAAGGAGACCCACGGGAAGGTCGTGGAGTTGCTGTGGCCCGCGTCGTACGCCCAGAAGTAGCCGTTGAACACCTCGTCGGCGGTCTCCCCGGAGAGCACGGCCGGGATGCCGGCGCTGCGCAATGCCTCGAAGAAGAGCAGCAGCGAGACGTCCATGTCGCCGAGCGGGGAGGGCAGGTCCTGGCTGCGCAGCGCGGCGACGTGGGTCTGTGGGTCGGCGAGCGCCGCGGAGTCGAGCAGGATCTCGGTGTGCTCGGTGCCGATGTGCTCGGCCGCGAGGGCCGCGTAGGGGGCGTCCGGGGTGGCACGCATGGTCGGATGCGGCTCGAAGTTCTCCGCGTAGCCGGCGAAGTTGACCGAGAACGACCGGAGTGCGCCGCCTCCCGCCGACCGCCGCTGACGGGCCGCGAGCGCGGTCAGCGCGCTGGAGTCGATTCCTCCGGAGAGCATCGCGCCGACCGTGACGTCCGCGCGCAGATGCGCGGCCACCGCCTCCGACAGCAGCCGGCGCACGGTGGTGACGGTGGTCTCCAGGCTGTCGGTGTGCGGCCGGGCGGGCAGCGACCAGTAGCGCCGGTGACCGGTGCCCGGCGCGCGCACGGTCATCGTGTGGCCGGGCAGTACCTCGCGCGTCCCCCGGAAGACCCCGGTGCCCGGCTTGCGGCTGTGCGCGAACAGCTCCCGCAGCCCGTCGGCGTCGACCACCGGCCGCACCGCCGGATGAGCCAGCAGCGCCTTGGGCTCGGAGCCGAAGATCACCCCGGCCGGGGTCAGGAAGTAGCACAGCGGCTTCACCCCCAACCGGTCGCGGACGAGCAGCAGTTCCTGCCGTCGTACGTCCCACACGGCCAGGGCGAACAGCCCCTCCAGCCGCTCCGGGAACCCGGCGCCCCACTCCAGATAGGCGTGCAGCGCCACCTCCGCGTCGCCGTGCCCGGTGAACCGGTGCCCCTTGGCGGCCAGTTCGCGGCGCAGCTCGGTGTGGTTGGTGATCGCCCCGTCCAGGGTCAGCACGGCCACCGGGTGCCCGGCCTCGGACTCCATGACGGCCGGCTGTGCACCGTGCTCCGGGTCGAGCAGCGCGAGCCGCCGGTGGGCCAGTGCGGCATGCCCCTCGATCCACTCGCCAGAACCGTCGGGGCCGCGGTGCGCCAGCGCCGCCGCCATCTCCCGTACGGTGGGCGCCTCGGGCGTCAGGTCCCGCTCGAAGTCCACCCAGCCGGCGATTCCGCTCATCGTGGTGTCCTCTCGTTCGCTGCGTGTGAAGTGCCTGAGGTGGAGGCGCTGTCGGAGGCCGGAAGGTGGACGACCTCCACCAGACAGAGCCCGTGGCGGACGACGGCCTCCCGGAACTCGTCGAGCCCCGGCGCCCCTTCGCCGCGCACCGCGATGCCCAGCCGGCGCGGGGCCGCTTCCCCGTACCCGCGGTACAGCTCCAGATAGCCGCGCGCGGTGCGCTCCACGTCGTCGACCAGCGCGAACCGCACCGGCCGCCGCTGCCCGCGCCAGGTCAGCCAACCCGCCACGCCGTTCGCGAAGTTGTGCCGCCAGCCGCTGCCGGTCGCGACCACCAGCGCGCCGCCGAGGGGGTGCACCCCGGCGGGCACGGTGTACGGCCGCCCACTGCGCCGTCCCGTGAAGTGCAGCAGCGCGAGCCGCTCGGCCACCGGACCGGGCTCGGGACCGGCCAGCAGTTCCCGCATCCGGGCGTCGGCCGCCGCGCGCTCCGCCCCCTCCGGAAGATCGCGTACGACGACGGGGCTCACGTCAGCACCACCGCGGCGGCCGTCAGCGCACAGCCCGCGACCGCGAGGCAGGTGCGCACCAGATGCCAGTCGCGCCAGGCCGGGCGGGGATCCCGCCAGCCGGGGCCGAGATCCTCGGGCCGGGTCCGCTTGACCGTCCGGTTGATCGGCACGTTCCTGGTCTGCGAGACCACGGCCACCCCGGCCATGCAGAGGGCGGCGGCCGCGAACAGCGCCCGGGGGCCGCCCGAGGCCCGGATCGCGAGCCCCACGTCGACGGCCGTGGAGCCGGTGACGATGAACGGCATGATCCGGTCGTAGCGTTTGCCGAGCAGGATGTGCGTGGACACGTACCGCTCCGGCGTCATCGCGATCAGCGCGGGCATCACGCTCACCGCCACCGCGAAGAGCACCCCCGCCACCAGGCCGGTGCCCGTCAGCACCAGCACACTCAAAGCCTCCACCACCGCTTTCGCCCTCCTTCGAGCCTCGCGCCGCACTTCGGGCCGGGAACAGCTCGAACCTGTCAGCCGCCCCTCGGACGACACTCGAATCCCCCTGGGAGAGCACCGCTTCCCACGGGCCCCGTTCGCCCGCGCCGCGAGCCCGGTTCGAGGGGGCCGGTGTTGCATCGGCCGCCGGACCGAGCGCGTTCCCACTCCCACACTCAGGAGCCGGTATGGCAGACGAGACGACCGAAGTACTCATCGTGGGCGGCAGCATGGTGGGCCTCGCCCAGGCCCTGTTCCTCGCCCGGCAGGGCATCCGGCCGCTGCTGGTGGAACGGCACGCGGAGATCTCGGCGCACCCCCGGGCACAGGCCGCGAGCCCGCGCACCATGGAGCTGCTGCGCGCGCTCGGTCTCGAGGACGCGGTACGGGCACGGGAGAACCCGCACGCCCAGTACGGCGACATCCTCCAGGCCCAGTCCCTCACCGGGCCCGAACTCGGGCGCTTCGACGGCCCGTTCCGCCACGACCCGAACGACGTGGGCACCACCGGCTGGACGCTGATCGGGCAGGACCGGCTCGAACCGGTACTGCGGGAAGGAGCCGAGGAGCTCGGCGCCGACATCCGGTTCGCCACCGAGATGACCGGGTTCACCCAGGACGCGGACGGGGTCACGGCCGTACTGCGCGACCTGGCCGACGGCTCGGAACGGACCGTACGAGCCCGGTACCTGGTGGCCGCCGACGGCTCACGGGCACCCGTCCGCGAGTCGCTCGGCATCGGCCGACACGGGCCCGGAGTGTTCGGCCGGCAGATGAACATCGTCTTCCACGCCGACCTCGACCCGTACGTGGCGGGCCGTACCTTCTTCCTCTGCTTCGTCAGCAACCCGGAGGTCAAGGGCGTACTCGGCAAGCTCGGCGGCGCGGACTCCGACCGCTGGGTCCTCGCGCCGAGCCTGCCGCCCGGGTCCGACCACCGGGCGTACGACACCGAGGACTGCGTGGAGCTGGTACGGGCCGCCGTAGGGGTCCCCGGCCTGCCGGTCGAGGTGGAGTCCGCGACGAGCTGGGAGATCGCCGCGTGGGTGGCGGACCGGTTCCGCTCCGGGCGGGTGCTGCTGGCCGGCGACTGCGCGCATGTCATGCCGCCCACCGGGGGGTTCGGCGGCAACACGGGCATCCAGGACGCGCACAACCTGGCGTGGAAGCTCGCGCTGGTACTGCGCGGGGCGGCGGGTCCCGAGCTGCTGGACACGTACGAACAGGAACGGGCCCCGGTGGCCGAGTTCACCGTCGACCAGGGCGTCATCCGCTACCTCCAGCGCAGCGGCCTCGACGAGGCAGCCGCGGCCCGCCACCGCCCCGAGACCACGGTGTTGTTCGGTCACGTGTACCGCTCGGACGCGGTCCTGCGGGAACCCGGCCAGGACGACGGTTCCGTGGTGGAGGACCCGAAGGCCCCCGCGGGACGCCCGGGCACCCGCGCCCCGCACCTCCCCCTGATCCGCCAGGGCAAGGAAGTCCCCCTGCACGACCTCCTGGACGGCGACTTCTGGCTCCTGACCGGCCCCGAAGGCACCCCGTGGCAGCCCGCCGCCGAGTTGTCGCAGGGCGTCTCCTTCCACCGGGTCGGCGAGGAGGAAGCCCCGGAGACCGTCGAACGCTTCCTGACCCGCTACGGCGTCACAGCGGCCGGCGCGGTACTGCTCCGCCCGGACGGCTTCATCGCGTGGCGCAGCCCGGGCCCGGCGCCCGACCCCGCGGAGACACTGACAGGGGTGTTCGACACGGTCCTGCGACGCCCGTAACCCCGCACGCACCAGGGCCGCGGTGCTCCTCTCCGGAGCACCGCGGCCCTGCGCCGGTGGAGCTACCCGCGATCGAGAATCGTCCGCAGGGCGTCGACCGCCGCGAGGTCCCCCGCCCCGGTGCGGCCCCCGGTGGTGCGCCAGGCCACGAACCCGTCGGGCCGCACCAGAACCGCCCCACCCGCGAGGAGCCCGTACCGGCGCCGGAAGGACCCGTCCTGATCCCACAGCCGCGTGCCGCGCCCGATACGGACCACCTTCAGGGCGACGCCCAGCCGCTCGGCCTCCCGTTCCACCGCCACCGGCCAGCGGCCCGCCACCTCGTCTACGAGCAGAGTGAACCCGTCGCCGTACAGGTCGATGACGGACACGGGGCCCTCGGGACCGGAGAGTTCGAGGTGCGGAGCCCGCGCCCCGGGCCGGGCACCGGGGTGTTCGGGATCCTCGACGATCGCGTCGGGGGCACCCGGCTCCGCGGCGAACGCACCGGCCCGGTAGCAGTACCCGAACGTCATGGTCGTCTCGTCCAGCAACTCCGCGGCGATCTCATGGTACTGCTTGCCCTCCCGCACCGCGAACCGCAGCAGCGCCTGCCGGACGGTCTCCTCGGCCACCGGGCGCCGCTCGGCGTCATAGCTCTCCAGCAGCCCGGGACCGGCCGTACCGGACAGCACCAGGGCCAGCTTCCAGGCCAGGTTGTACGCATCCTGGATCCCGGTGCTGGCACCGAACGCCCCGGTGGGCGGCATGACATGGGCGGCGTCCCCGGCGACGAACACCCGCCGGGTCGCGAACGCGTCCGCCACCCGCGCGGAGATGTCCCACGCGGGCATGTCCACCGACTCGATCTTCAACGGCAGGTCGGGCACCCCGACCGCGGCCCGCACCAGCGCGGTGCAGCGCTCCTCGGTGAAGTCCTCGGCGCGCTGGCCCTGTTCGGGGAAGAAGGAGACGTTGATGACCCAGCGACGGTCGTTGTCGATGGGGATGATCGTGCCGCGCACCTCGGGGTTGTTGACGTACACCGCGATGATCCGGCGGCCGCGCAGCACCTCGGTCAGGTCCGCCTCGAAGAAGAAGCTGACGAGGTTGGTGATGGTGCCCCGCCCGTGCGCCCCGATGCCCAGCATCTCGCGCAGCGGACTGCGGCTGCCGTCCGCCGCGATCACGTACTGGGCGCGGATCTCCGAACTCACGCCGGTGGAAAGGTCGGTGACGCGGACCGACACTCCTTCCGCGTCCTCCTCCACACCGTCGACGCGAGTGGAGAAGCGGACGTCCGCCCCCGCCTCCACCGCCCGCTCCCGCAGGATCGGCTCCAACTGGTTCTGGTCGATCAGCGTCCACTGGGTGGGGCTGATCCGGCCGATGTCCTCGGGAGAGGCGTTCGGCATCCGCATGCGTTCCTTGCCCGCGAGGCTCTCCACGTGCACGAGATCGGTGTTCCCGGAGATGGGGGAACGCCCGGCCCGTACCCGCTCCTCCATGCCGACCGCGCGGTACAGCTCCATCGTCCGCGGGTTGATGGCCCGGGCCTTGGGATGCGTGGACGTGTCCGGGTGGCGCTCCACCACCGTGGCGCGGACGCCGTGATGGGCGAGGAAGACGGCCGCGGACAGTCCGGTCAGCCCGCCGCCGACGATGAGCACGGGTGTCCGGTCCTGCTTCATGCTGCCTCCTTGTGCGCGCTGACCAGGGTGTGTGTACCGAGCAGCGGCTCGGCGGTCCCGTCCGTGAACCCCGCCTCACGCAGCCAGGACCGGCAGTCCGCCACCCGGTACTCGGAGCCGTCGGGGCTGACCAGACGCATGTGCAGGCTGCTGAGAAGCCGCTCCGGGTCGCTGCGGTCGTCGTCGACCATCCGGTCGTAGACGAGGACCGTGCCGCCGGGCCGTACCGCCTCGAAGACCCGGCCCAGCAGCTCGCGCCGCCGCCCGGTGTCGAAGCCGTGCAGGATGTGGCCGAGGACGACGACGTCGGCCGGCGGGAGGGGGTCGGCGAAGAAGTCGCCGCCGGCGAAGGCGATCCGGTCGGCCAGGCCCAGGCCGCCGATGTGCTCGGTGAACAGCGGCCGGGTCCGCTCCAGGTCGAAGCAGGTGGCCTTGAGATGGGGGTGTGCCCGCACCAGCACGGCCGCGAGGTTGCCGCGCGCCCCGCCGAGGTCGACGAACGAGGAGTGGCGGCC
Source organism: Streptomyces prunicolor NBRC 13075 (assembly GCF_000367365.1). Classification (GTDB taxonomy): domain Bacteria; phylum Actinomycetota; class Actinomycetes; order Streptomycetales; family Streptomycetaceae; genus Streptomyces; species Streptomyces prunicolor. The sequence continues at coordinate 162,961 of NZ_BARF01000084.1, forward strand.
CCAGTCGAGACGCCTGGCGAGCTCCGCGCCCATGCGGTCGCTGTAGGCGTCCAGTCCGGCGAGGAACCGCTTCATCTTGGCGGGGTCCTTGTGCCGGTCCCCGACGAAGCCGCCCTTGTCCGGGTCGAGGTGCTGGGGCTCGCCGGAGCGCAGCGCCTCGGTGAGCCGGCCCCAGGTCCCGTACAGCGTCTCGTTGGTGAGCTCGACGAAACCGCCGAGGTAGGAGGAGGAGTCCGGCACCAGATAGGTCTGCGCCAGCGGGGAGTTGCGGTAGCGGCCGCCCTCCGTGCGCTCCAGCAGCCCGAGTCCGGCCAGCGCGTCCAGGAAGTCCGGGACCATCCGGTGGTGCAGCCCGGTACGCCGGGCCAGTTCGGCCGAGTCCGCGGGGCGGCCCTCGGCGAGCGCGCCGAACACACCGAGGGACACGGCGCTGTGCAGCACTTTGGCGGCGCAGTCGGCGATGGTCAGCCGGATCAGTGGTCCGGGATCGACCGCCGGTGCCGTCTGCGGGTCTTCGGTCGTTGTCACACGAGCCTCCTGGTCTGCCTCTGCCTCTTCTTCGGCCTGCGTCCTGCGTCGTACGGCTGTGCAGTGCCGACGATGTCCGCGAACCGTCGATTCGGGCTCGAAGGGCGCTGAAGGGGACGGGGTGCGGAACGCGGACGTACGAAAGAGCCGCCCTCCCCGTGCGGGAAGGGCGGCTCTTTGCGGATGAGGAGTGTGGTCAGTTCTCCTCGGCCGCTGCTTCCTGCCCCTGGTGGTCCCCGCCGCGCAGCGGGAGGTTCTTCATCGCCAGGGCGGCCAGCAGCCCCAGGACGAGGACCGGTACGGCGGTGAGGAACACGGGGGTGAGGGCGGCGGCGTAGGACTGCTCCACGGCGTGCCGCACGGGCTCGGTGAGTCTGTCGAGCGTCTCGGTCGAGGACAGCGCGTCGTGGTCGATGCCGCGCAGCGCGTCCGCGGGCGTCCGGTCGGCGATCTCCTCGGTGAGCCGGTTGTAGAAGATCGAGGCGAAGAGGGAGATGCCGATGGTGGTGCCGAGTTGCCGGGCGAAGGCCACGGTGGCGTGGACGGCACCGATGTCGTCGCGGGGTGCGGTGTTCTGCGCCGCCATCGTGAGGACCTGCATGTTCAGGCCCGCCGCGATGCCGAAGACCAGCATGTAGGCGATGACCACGGCCCGGGACGTCCCGGTGTCCATGGTGGCCAGCAGCAGCGCCCCGACGATGCCGACGGCCATGCTGAGCACGGGATACCACTTGTAGCGCCCGGTCCTGGTGATCGCCGCTCCACTGACCACGGAGGAGGCGACCAGGCCGAACATCATGGGCAGCAGCACCACACCGGACATGGTCGGGCTGGCTCCGGTCACCACCTGGATGTAGATCGCCAGGAAGTTGACCGAGCCGAGGAAGACGATGCCCGCCGCGACGCTCACCAGCACGCTGACGCTGAAGGTGGAGTCGCGGAAGAGGTGCAGCGGGATGACGGGTTCGGTGGTCCGGCGCTCGGCGCCGACGAACAGCACGGCGAGCAGCACCGCGGCCGCGCCGAGCGCGAGGATCCGCCAGTCGAGCCAGTCGTACTTCACCCCGCCCCAGCTGGCAGCCAGGGTGAGCGTGACGATCGAGGCGCTGAGCAGGACGAAGCCGGTGTAGTCGATGTGCGCGGGCCGGTCGGCCCGGGGCAGGTGCAGACAGGTGGCGACCAGCGCCAGGATCACGATGCCCACGGGCAGGTTGACCAGGAAGACCCAGTGCCAGCTGAGCAGGTCGGTGAGCGCACCGCCGACGGCGGGACCGGAGAGCGCGGCGAGGGCGAAGACGATGCCGAAGAGGTTGAAGTACTTGGCGGCTTCGCGCGGGTTGAACAGCTCCCCGATGATCGCGAGCACGGAGACGAACAGGCCGCCGGCCCCGATGCCCTGCACGGTGCGGAACAGGATGAGCTGATCCATCGACTGGGCCGCGCCGCTCAGCGCGGAGCCGACGAGGAACACCGTCACGGCGATCAGGAAGATCTTCTTCCGGCCGAAGAGGTCGCCGAGCTTGCCGTAGACGGGCGTGGTGACACTGGCGGCGATGATGTACGCGGTCGTCACCCAGGCGAACACGTCGAGACCTCCGAGGTCCCCGACGATGCGGGGCAGCGCGGTGGCCACGACCTGCGAGTCCAGCATGGCCAGGAAGACGGCCAGCAGACAGGCGGCGATGACGGGTTTGACGCGGGTCTGGGGTGCGGGGCCGGCGGCGGTGAGCGGGCCGCCTGTCCCTGTGGTCCGGGAGGGCACGGTGATTCGCCTTTCGGGCTGGAGCGGGTGCCATCCCCGTCCCACCGGCCACGGTGGCCGGCGTCGTCTGCGGACCGGGGTCCGTCAGGGGATTGCCGTGGAGTGTCGCCGTACGGCACGAGTGCCTCTCGTGCCGTACGGCGGGTGACCGGTCACGTACGGGGGACGACCGTGACCGGCCACGTCGGTCGGGAGGCGGCGGGTTGCCGATCCCGGGTCAGGGGACGAGCACGACCTTGCCCAGCTGGGCGCGCGCCTCCATCAGTTCGTGCGCCTTGACCGCGTCCTCCAGCCCGAGCCGCTCGTGCACGACCGGGCGCACCTTGCCGGTGGCGATCATGTCGAGCAGGTCGCGCTGACCGGCCGCGATGGCCTCGGGCTTGTTGTAGAGCATCGCGTACAGGGCGAATCCGGCCACGGTCTTCATGCGGCTGAGCATCAGCGGGTGGATCGGCTGGATGTCGCCGCTGGCCGAGCCGTAGAAGACCAGCCGGCCGAACTGGGCGGTGAGGGCGACGCTCTTGGTGAGGATGTCCCCGCCTACGGTCTCCAGGACCACGTCCACGCCCCGGCCGCCGGTCGCTTCCTTGACCTGCTCGTCCCAGTCCTCGTCGGTGTAGTTGACGGTGACATCGGCACCGAGCTCGCGGACGAAGTCCAGCTTGGCCTGCGTGCTCGCGGTGGCGATCACCTTGCCGGCGCCCATCGCCTTGGCGATCTGCACGGCGAGGTGGCCGACTCCCCCGGAGGCGGCGTCGATCAGGATCGACTCGCCCGGCTGGAGCTGGCCGGCTTCCTTGATGGCGTGGTACGCGGTCTGGGCCGGGCTGGGCAGCAGGGTCGCCTCGGCGGCGTCCATGGTGTCCGGGATGGCGATGGCCCAGGCCGCTTCGGCGGTGACGTAGTCGGCGTAGGCGCTGTGGTCGACGTCGACGACGATGCGGTCCCCGACGCGGAGGGTGGTGACGCCCTCGCCGAGGGCCTCGACCACGCCGGCGACATCGCCGCCGGGGGCGCCGGGCAGGGTGGCGTGGCCGCCGATCGGGATGCCCTGGCGGCGCTGGACCTCGGCGAACGTGACGCCGACGGCTTCGGAGCGGATCAGCACTTCGCCCGGTCCGGGCTGCGGCTTCTCCGCCTCTTCGACACGCAGCACCGAGGGGGCCCCGTGCTCGTAGTGACGGACGATGCGCATGGTGTTCTCCCAACTAGGAGGTGTTTTCGAGCCGCGGATGGTCGTCGCGGCTCCGCCCAGGGATCCGGGTTACGGGGTTACTGAAGACAATTACATGCTAAAAAGCATGTGCTTGTCAATGTGCATATCCATGGTGACACTCAGGGAACGAGTGTCACGCGCCCGCGTCAGACCGTGCCGAACCAGGTGGTGAGGGCGGTGGCCAGCGACTCCCGCCGCTCCGCCTCCGGCATGTCCCGGTCCGCGGCCCAGGCGACGTAGCCGTCGGGGCGGACCAGCAGACCGGCCAGCTCCGGCTCCTGGGCGCACTGCGCCCGAACGTGCTGGAGCCGTCCGGCCCAGCCGACGCCCGCGGCCCACTTCTCGTACACCTGGCCGATCTGCGAGCCGTCGGTCAGGTCGAGCAGCAGACCGGTGCCGCGCTTCAGATACTTGGGGAGGGGCCTGGCGCCCTCCTCGGTGGTCAGTTCCAGGTCGCGGGCGAAGTCGCCGAGCAGCCGGTGCTCGGGACCGTCGATCGCGTAGCGCACGGTGACGCCGCTGAGCATCTCGGCGAGGTGTCGGTTCACCTGCTCCTTGCGCATGAGGTCGGTGAAGAGCTCGCGCAGCGGGGTGACGTACGGGTCGGGGTTCATCAGCGCGATCTGCGCACGGGTGTTGGCCAGCACCTTGCGGGCCGGGGCCTGGCGCTCACGGTCGTAGCTGTCGAGCAGGTCCTCGGGAGCCCAGCCGTGGACGCTCGCGGCGAGCTTCCAGCCGAGATTGAAGACGTCCTGGAGGCCGAGGTTGACGCCCTGGCCGCCCACCGGGAAGTGGGTGTGGGCGGCGTCGCCCGCGATCAGCAGCCGGCCCTCGCGGTAACGGTCGGCCTGGCAGGCGGAGTCGGTGAAGACGGAGAGCCAGCGCGGCGAGTGCGCCCCGAGGTCGCTGCCCCAGACCTCGCGCAGGCTCGCGGTCAGCTCGTCCAGGGTGAGTTCCGCGCCCGGCTCCCGGTCGGCCTGGAAGTCGAACGTGGACACCCGGTGGTAGGTGTCGTCCAGCGGCACGCAGAACAGCAGGCCGCGTTCGGTGCGCTCCATGCCCATGGGGGCGTTCTCGCGGTCGTCGAGGATGACGTCGCCGAGACGGGCGGTGACCCGGCCGCCGGTGCCGGGGAAGTCGATGCCGGCCGCCCGGCGGACCAGGCTGCGGCCGCCGTCGCAGCCCACGGCGTACCGGGCGCGCAGGGTGTAGACGCCGTCGGGGCCGGTCACCTCGGCCTCGACGCCATCGGCGTCCTGGCGTACGGCGGTGACCTCGTGGCCGCGACGGATGTCGGCGCCGAACTCGGCGGCGCGCTCCTCCAGCAGCCGCTCGGTCCTGGTCTGCTCGGAGAGCAGGGCGTAGCCGTGGGCGCTGTCGAGGGTGGAGAAGTCGACCCACTCGTCGAGCCCGGCGAAGTGGCCGTTGTTCCAGGAGCGGGCGCCCTCGCGGAACCGTTTGAGCAGGCCGCGCCGGTCGAGCGACTCCAGGGAGCGGGCGTGCAGGCCGAAGGCCTTGGAGTGCGGGGTGCGTTCGGGCAGCCGCTCCAGCACCACGGCCCGGACCCGGGAGATGCGGAGCTCGGCGGCGAGCAGCATGCCGACGGGGCCGCCGCCGACGACGAGCACGTCGAAGTCGTAGGCGGGGTCGTAGTCGATCCGGAAGTCGCGGTCGGTCGTCTCGGTGGCCATGTGGGGCCCCTTCCTGAAGGAGGTCGAGGTATATGTGGGTCAACAGGTACATGCTTTACGTCATGCATTGGATTGAGAGCATACAGATGCTCGTCTGTCGCAATCAACTCGCTTAGAATGCGGACATGGAGACTTCGACTCAGCCCTCACCGCAGGCAGTGGATCTGCTCGACGCGGTCGGCCCCGCCTTCTCCCGACTGCGGCGCGCCCAGGCGCTGAACGTCGAGAAGCAGGTGTCCCGCAAGGACATCACCAGGACCCTGGTGCTCAACATCGTCCAGGACGGGCCGGAGGCGGAAGGCCAGGAGATCACCGTCGGAGTGGTGGGCGAGCGGCTGGCCGTCGACCCCTCCGTGGCGAGCCGGATGGTCTCCGACTGCATCACCGCCGGCTATCTGATCCGCGCGGCCTCCCAGCGAGACGGCCGCCGCACGATCCTCCAGCTCACCCCGGAGGGCCACCGGACGCTCGCCCGCTTCCGCCGCCACCAGCGCGCCGCCTTCGAGCGCATCACCCAGGACTGGCCGGAGCAGGAGCGGCTCGATTTCGCCCGACTGCTCATCAAGTACGTCGACTCCGTGGGCGAGTTGCAGCAGGAACCGGACTCCGCCTGACTCCTGACCGGACACCCGCGGACACGGGCGCCGGCAGACAGCCGGGGCCCGTTTCCGCGTCCTCACCCCCGGGCGAGAACCCTCCGCAGAACCGCCGTCAGCACCGCGGTCTCCGCACCCCCGGGATCCGCACCCGCCGACCGCCAGGCGACGACACCGTCCGGCCGTACCAGCACGGCGCCTTCGGGGAGCAGGCCGCCGTAGCGCTCGGACCAGCGGCCGTCCGGGTCGGCCAGTGAACCGGCGGCACCACCCGCGCCCGACACCACCCGGCGCGCGGTGATCCTCAGCCCCAGCTCGGCGGAGGCCGCGACCGCGGCGGACAGCCACTCCCCGCCGAGCGCCCCGGTCAGCAGCACGAAGTCGCGCCCGAACAGGTCGAGCGTGGAGACGGGTCGACCGCCGCGCGACAGCATCACGTACGGCGCCCGAGTCCCCGGCGCGCCGCGCAGCGCCCGCGGATCGGAGGCGACCGGCAGGGCAGCGCTCCCCGCCTCCTCGACGACCGCGGCGGAACGGTAGGCCTGCCCCGACGTCACCGTCACCGCGTCCGCCGCGTCCGCCGTCTGTTCCGGGGTGGCCGTGCCGGACCGCACCGCGAGCTGCAGCGACCCCTGCCCGGCCGTGTAGACCGCCACCGGCCGCCGCTCGGCGTCGTACGTCTCCACCAGGCCGGCCCCCGCGACCCCGTCGACGACCAGCGCGAGCTTCCAGGCGAGGTTGTGGGCGTCGGCGATCCCGGTGTTGGCGCCGTAGCCCCCGGTCGGCGGCACCACATGGGCCGCGTCCCCGGCGAGCAGCACCCGCCCGTGCACGAAGCCCTCGGCGACCTGCTCCGCCATGTCCCAGGGGAAGCGGGACCGGATCGTCACCTCGACCCCCGGCGCCCCGATCGCGGCACCCACCAGCTCGGCACAGCGGGCGTCGGTGAAGTCCTCCAGGCTCTCGCCGTCCTCGGGCCGGTACCCGACGATCAGCGTGCCCCCGGTCAGCCGGTCGTCATGCACGAGGATCCCCGTGACCTGGGGATTCTTCACATGGACCACGCTGTAGCGGCGCTCCCCCAGCACGGGCCGCAGATCCGCGCCGAACGCGATGCTCACATGCCGGGACAGCACCCCGCGCCCCTGCCGGGGAACCTTCAGCGCCTCCCGCACGATGCTGCGCGGCCCGTCGCAGGCGACCAGGTAGGAGCTGCGGAAGGTGCTGGTCCCGCCGGCCCCGTCACCGAGGACGGCCGTGACACCGTCCGGGTCCTCCGCGAAGGACAGCAGCTCGGTACCGAACCTGAGATCGGCGCCGAGCTCCACCGCACGGTCCCGCAGCAGCGGCTCCAGCCGGTCCTGGGGAAGCAGGAGCAGCCGGGACGGGGTGAGGTCGCCCAGCTCGTCGTCGCCCTCCAACTCCTCCTTGCTGAACAGCACTTCACCCGCCAGGGAGGTCACCCCGGCCCGGGTGCGGTGCGTCGCGAACCCCGAGGCGTCCTGTACGGCGGCGTCCTCGACCCCCGCCTGACGCAGCAGCTCCCCGGTCCGGGGGTAGTAACCGACGGCCCGCGGATGGACGGAGGTGCCCGGATGCCGCTCCACCAGGGCGCAGCGGACGCCGTGACGGGCGAGAAACAGAGCGGTTGACAGCCCTACGAGGCTGCCGCCCACCACCAGTACGGGTGCGCTGTCGGAATGGGAAGTCATCGCCAAGCCCCTCTCGGAACGGTTGTGGATGCTGCTCACGGCGTCGGCAGCCCCGCCTTGCCCAGCGCCAGGTAGTCGACGACCTCCCAGTGCTCGGCGACCTTCCCCCGCTCGATCCGGAACTGGTCGCAGGTACGCATCTCCAGCGGCAGCCCGGACGGACCGCCCCCGCTCCAGGCCCCGGTGAGCGTGCCGGTCCAGGTCACGAAGACCATCACCCGGTCGTCGGCGGCGACGATGTGGTCCACGGTGGTGACCAGGTCGGGGAAGGCGGCGATGTTGTCCGCGAAGAACGCCTTGAAGGCGTCGAGCCCGTTCGGCACCGCGTCCGTACGCATGTTGTGGTGCCGGTAGTCCTGGTGGTAGTAGCGCTCGGCGAGCTCCAGCCGGTGCTCGCTGAAGACGTCCCGGTACGCGCCGAGCACCAGCTCCGCGTTGGCGCGCTCGGTGTCGCTGTGCGGACCGTGCAGCCCGGGAGCGGACGGCTGACCACTCCGCTCCGGCCCGCCGTCCACACCGTGCGCGACGAGCAGGTCCCGGTCCACCACGTTCCAGTGCTCGGTGACCCTGCCGTCCCACAGCCGGTACAACTCGGCGGTGTGCAGCCGGAGTTCGGCCCCGGCAGGGGTGCGCCCGGTCCAGGTCGCGAAGAGCATCACCCGGTCGTTGTCGGCCACCAGATGGTCGATGTCCGCCGACAGCCCACGCCGGTCCGGCATCATCCACTCGATCGGGGCGTGCTCGACGTGGTAGGCGTGGAAGAAGCGACCGGCCTCTTCGAAGCGGTGCTCGCGGTACAACGTCCCGTACAGATCGCGGACCAGCTCGGCGTTGCGCGTGCGCTGCCCGATGGGCATCACAGTGGTCATGGGTTCCTCTCTGATCAGTGGGGTACGTCCGCTCAGGCGGCCTTGAGCGCGTACGTCGACCAGTGGGAGTCGGCCTCGAAGCCGAGCCGCTCGTCGAGCGCGAGCACAGCGGTGTTGGCGGAGTCGTCGAAGACCTGGACCAGTTGAAGCCGCCCGTTCTCCCGGGCCGCCCCGAGCAGCAGTGCGGCCTTGAGCCAGGTGGCGAGTCCGCGCCGCCGGTGCCGCGGCAGCACCAGCGTCTCGCCGGCGTCCGCCATCGGGCTGTCCCGCACGAACAAGGTGCTGTACGCGACGATTTCGGCGCCCTGCCCGGGCATCGCGGCCACCACGTGGGGCAGATGCCCGGCCCGCTCCGCCTCGGCCTCCCGCGCCCGTACGTCGTCGGCACTCGGACGCCGTACCCGGGCCTGGCCGTTGACGCGCTCCTCCAGAGCGCTCCAGGCCCGCGCGTAGGACTCCACCAGATCATCGGGGCAGGGCCCGTGCCACGACACCAGCCGGTAGCCGGGCACCGGCCGGGCCACCGCGGACTCCAGCACCGCACGGGCGGGTCCGGCGAGCCGCAGCCGGTTGCGCACGGTCTCGCCGACGAGCTCCGCGCCGAGCTCCGCCGCGAAGCGCTCACCGGCCATCGCCCTGGGAGCGTCGGCCAGCAGCAGCTCCCGTCCCCGCTCCCGCAGGGCCGCCAGCCCCGCCGCCGCCAGGGCCCGTCCGGCACCGCGCCGCCGGAAGCCGGGGAACACCCACAGCGAACCGTGCCCCGGCCCGGCCGGATCCCCCAGGTCGAGCCCGAGCTTCAGCACACCGGCCGGGGTGTCGTCGTCGTACACGACGAGCACGATCCGCTCCGTCCCGTGCCGCCGCTGGAAGAGCCGCGCGAGGAGCGCCTCCGTCACCGGCGGATCACCGGGCAGCTCCAGCGTCATGGTCTCCCGGAACCCGGGAAGCAGAGCGGCGATGGTCGCCGGCTCATCACCGTCGAGGCTACGAATCTCCATGCCCCACACGGTGTCGGGCACCCCTCGAAACACCGTCGAGGACAACTCGACACCAGGAACACGGGCACACCTGGGCCCCGTGCCCCTCCAGGACGTCGAAGTCCCGGAAGGCCACGGGGCCCGGTACGGCGGCGTGCGCGGGCGGACCCGTCAGGCCCCGCCCGTCACCCGGAGGGTCTCGCCGTTGGTGTTGCCGTTGGCGGCGGAGCCGAGGAAGACGACGGCGTTCGCCACGTCCTGAGGCGCGGACATCCGCCCCGACGGCAGGCTCCTGCCCTTCTCCTCCAGGAACCCGGGCGGGACATGGGCCCGCACGGTCTCGGTGCTGGTCTGCCCCGGCACCACCATGTTGACCAGGATCCCGTCGGGCCCCAGCTCCCAGGCCAGGCTCCGCATCAGCCCGAACAGCCCGGACTTGCCCGCGCCGTACGCTCCCGCGCCCGCCTTGCCCGTGTCCGCGAGGCCCGCGCCGAGCAGCACCACCCGGCCCCACGGACGCCCGCGCATCCACGGCAGCGCCGCCTGCAGGGTGTGGAACACCGCCTCGACGGAGTTGCGCAGCACCTCCTGCCACTGCTTCGCCGGCACGTCCTCGAAGCGCGGCACGGGCTGCCCCGGACGCGGTATCGCCTCGCTCCAGACCACCGCGTTGGCCACCAGCACGTCGATGCCGCCCCACTCCTCGGCGACCCTCCCCACCGCGTCCCGTACGCAGCTCTCGTCCGCGAGGTCGTACCGCACCACCAGAGGCGTGCCACCGGCCTCGGTCACCAGCCGGGCCGTCTCCCGGGCGCCGGCCTCGTTCGTGTGGAAGGTGATCGCGACCCTGGCCCCCTCCTCCGCGTACGCCACGGCCGTCGCCCGGCCGATGCCGGAGGAGGCGCCGGTGACCAGCACCACCTTGTCCCGCAGATCCGTCTTCATGACTCCACCTCGGTGGTCGGGGCACTGTGGCCGATGCTCTGCGCGTGCCGGAAGAAGTCCTCCGGGTCGTAGGCCCGCTTCACCGCACGCAGCCGGCTCCGGTTCTCGCCGAAGTACTCCGTCTCCCAGTCCCCGCCCACCCGGGAACTGGGGAAGTTGATGTACGAGCCGCAGGCGAGCGGCGCGAGTGCCGTCGCCGCGCGGTCGGCCAGGGCGGTCAGCCGCGCCGGGGCCGCCGCGTCTCCCGCCACGTCACGGCAGGCGAACTGATAGCCGATCAGGAACCGCGCGTCGCGGTGGGCGTAGGCCGTCGCGGTCCTCGGCACCCGGTTCGCCGCGCCGCCCAGCGCGATGCACAGCAGATAGCGTTCCTGGCCCACCGCGTCCAGCGCGGGATCCCAGGCGTCGAGCAGCGCCGCCGACTCCGCACGGGTCGCGGCCCGGCCGGTCAGCCGGTAACTCTGCCGGGTGTACGGATGCCGGTGGCCCTCGGCCTCGGGGCCGGTCCCGGTGCGATGGCACTGAGCCACCGTCTTCGAGCCGCACAGCGCCTCGTGCATCACCTCGGCATATCCGCCCGGCGGGCCGACGGTCCTGCTCAGCGGCTTGCTCCCGGCCCGCTCCGCCAGTTCGTCCAGGCCGGCCCGCACCTCTTCGGCCGTGCCCAGGTGCACACCCCAGACCCGGACCACCGGACGCCCGCCGGGCCCGAACATACCCGGCAGCACCACCAGCGAGGTGCCGAGCTCGTCCGGCCCCTCGACGGCCCACTCCTGCCAGGCCGTCAGCACCTCCACGGCGTCGTCGTACGCCCAGAGCGTCTCGAACGCGACCAACGTGGGCGCCTCGACCGGCCGCACCTCGAACTCCGTGACGACCCCGAAGGTGCCGCCGCCACCGCCGCGCAGCGCCCAGTACAGATCGGGCTCCTCGGCGGCCGAGCAGCGGACGGTCCTGCCGTCCGCGAGCACCACGCGCGCGGCGGTGACCAGGTCGCTGCCCAGCCCGAACCGCCTGGTCTGCCAGCCGATCCCGCCGCCGGTCAGAAACCCGCCCGCACCGACCGTGGGAAAGGTGCCGGTGACGATCTGGCGGCCCCGGGTCCGCAGGACGTCCAGCGCGTCCAGCGACCGGACACCCGCCCCGAGACGCACCACGGCCTCCTCGGCCACCGTATGGCTCATCCGGGACAGGTCGACGACCAGCCCCTCACCGGTCGACCAGCCGTTGAAGCTGTGTCCACCGCCACGGACGTGCAGCCGCAGCCCCCGGTCCCGGGCATGGCGCACGCAGCGGGCGACGTCCTCCTCGGAGGCGCAGTACGCGACGGCGTACGGCTCGACGGTGTCGTACTCGGTGTTCTGCAGCTGTATGGCCAGGGCGTAGCCCGCATCGTCCGGCAGGACCAGCTCCCCACCGATCCGGTCCCGCAGCGCTGCCGCCCGCATCAGTCGTCGATGCCGAACTTGCCGGCGGTCACCTTGGAGCCCGCATGCCCGCGCAACTTGGTGCCCTGCGGGTCGAAGAACTCGGCGCCGCCGGTGCCCTGCCACTCGGTGTCCGAGACGAACTCGCCCGACACCCGGACATGCGCCTCACCGACATGCTTTCCCTCGGGGTCGGCGGCCAGGATGTGGAAGCCGTACTCGAAGGTGCCGGAGCCCGTGACCCGCCAGGTACCGAGGCCGATGTTCTTCGTATTGAGCTGGGTGGAGACGACCGAGCCGTCCGCGGAGAAGGAGACCAGTCCGGGTACGGCCTTTCCGTCGTCGTCCAGGTGCGTGGTCCAGGTGCCGACCAGACGTGCGTCGCTCATCACGGTTCTCCTCGGGATCGGGAAGTGGGACGGTGCGGTCAGCCTTCCGGCCCGCTCTGGAGACGCGCTCGAGACGTCCTGTAGGTGGGCGCCGAACTCCGGGTGCCAGAGCGCGGCCACGTGCGTGGACCCGAGCGCCACCAAGCCCCGGTAGGACGGCCACAGGCAGTACCGCACCAACCCCCGCCACAGACCGTCCAGGACGGTGCCGCGCGCCGGGACGGCGATCTTGTCGGGATGCCCCTCCGGCAGTAGCCGGGGGTCGAACGGACGAACAGCCACAGCGCGCTCCTCGGCATGAGTCCTCGGCACGGTCAGGCGGCGCAGACCGCCATCTCCACGCCACCGTCGAAGGGAAGGGGCAGCGAGACGTAACCGCTGCCCGGAACCCGGATGTGGGCCAGGAACTCCGCACACCCTCCCGGCACGTCCCGGACGCCGTACGCCACGATCACCGCACCCGGCAGCATCCTGGGCTCCATCAGCTTCAGCAGGGTCAGGAAGGACTCCGGCGGCCCCCCGAGCAGCAGCAGATCGACCGGTCCGGGCACGGCCGGCAGCAGCCGCTCCGGACTGCCCACCCGCACCTGTGCGTGCCGCCCGAGCCCGGCCTTCTCCACCGCCGCCGCGGCCAGATCAGCGCGTACGGTGTCCGGCTCGCAGCACAGGACCCGGCCCCGCCCGTTCTCCCGCAGCGCCGCCGCGATCCACGCGGTGGACGACTCGTCCGGGCAGCCGGCCTGGAGCACATTGAGCGGTCCGGCCGCCAGCACCAGTTGCCGCAGCAGGGTCGAGGTGGAATCAGGCATGCGGAACTCCCCGTCACGAGTGTCGAGACATTCGAGATCTCCCGGCCGAGCGTTGCAGACCCCGCAGTCGGCGGGCGACGCCCCTGGACCGCTCCCCGAGCAAGCCTCCAGCCGCCCTCAAGTCCGCGGCCGAGCCCGGACGCTGCTCGTTTTCAGGGCACCGCTCATCCTCTGATACGCTTCCGCAGCGACGTCACCCCAGCTGACAAGCCCCTCCGTACTCACCGGTACGAGCGGTGGAAACCCGGTGGGGACACGCAAAACGGTGTGCGACACTGAGGTCACTGGTTCGCACAACAACAAGGTCCTGTGGAGCAGCTTGGAGTGCTCGCCACCCTGTCAAGGTGGAGGCCGCGGGTTCAAATCCCGTCAGGACCGCTGAGGTTCCGCAAGGAATCTCGTGGCTGGGTAGCTCAGTTGGTACGAGCGATCGCCTGAAAAGCGATAGGTCGCCGGTTCGACCCCGGCCCCAGCCACCGGATCGAAAGCCCTGTCCCACCCGGGACGGGGCTTTCGTCGTGACCGGACGACACAAGGCGGGGCGCGATGGGTCAGGACGAGGCCAGAGGCATCCGGGACACGGACCTGGAGAAGATACGGGCGCGGTACGGACTGCTCGCGGTGGTCGGCAGCAACATCGCGATCACAGCGGTGGCGATCTTCGGCGTGTGGCAGCTGAACGGCGACCGCGCGGTGATCGTGGGCGTCCTGACCTCGGCGTTCACCGCGATGGCGGGGCTGACGACGGCGTACCTCGGCATCAAGGCGGTGTCCAACACGGCTCAGTCGATGTCCAAGGAGGCGGGCAGGCAGCAGGACGCCGACCGCCAGCAGCAAGACGCCGGCACCAAATCAGGTACAGGCCAGCAATAACCAGCCCGTCCGGCGTTTGAGGACGAGGCCCCTTCAGGGCCGATCGGGGGTCTGGGGGCGGAGCCCCCAGGAACGGCACCCTGACCCACCCGCACAACCCCCGCCGGCAAACCATTCGCCAGGAATTTCGCCGAGGTGAGATCCTGGACGGCGTATGTCTACGCACCCCGCCTCCGCGCCCGGCACTTCCGCCCCCGCCCTCGGCGACCTCGCCCCCCGCCTGACCGAGCTGACCCTGCGCGACGCGCACCGGCTCGGGCGCAGGCTCGAAGGCGCGCGCAAGATCCGCAAGCCGGAGGCCCGCGCCGCCGCACTCGCCGAGATCGAGACCGAGGTCGCCCGCGGCGAGGAGCGGATGGCCGCGCGGCGCACCCGCATCCCGGCGATCTCGTATCCGGAACAGCTGCCGGTCAGCCAGAAGAAGGCCGACATCGCGGCCGCGATCCGCGATCACCAGGTCGTGATCGTCGCCGGTGAGACCGGCTCCGGCAAGACGACCCAGATCCCCAAGATCTGTCTCGAACTCGGCCGCGGCGTCCGCGGGATGATCGGGCACACCCAGCCCCGCCGTATCGCCGCGCGCACCGTCGCGGAGCGCATCGCGGAGGAGATGGACACCCCGCTCGGCGAGGCCGTCGGCTGGAAGGTCCGTTTCACGGACCAGGTGAACCAGGAGTCGACGTTCATCAAGCTGATGACGGACGGCATCCTGCTCGCCGAGATCCAGACCGACCGCGAACTGCGCGCCTACGACACGATCATCATCGACGAGGCCCACGAGCGGTCCCTCAACATCGACTTCCTGCTCGGCTATCTCGCCCAACTGCTGCCCAAGCGACCGGACTTGAAGGTCGTCATCACCTCGGCGACCATCGACCCGGAGCGTTTCTCCCGGCACTTCGGCGACGCCCCGGTCATCGAGGTCAGCGGCCGGACGTATCCGGTGGAGGTGCGCTACCGCCCGCTCCTGGAGGACGAGTCCGAGGACTCCGACCGCGATCAGATCACCGCGATCTGCGACGCCGTGGAGGAGCTTCAGGGCGAGGGCAAGGGCGACATCCTCGTCTTCCTCTCCGGCGAGCGGGAGATCCGCGACACCGCCGACGCCCTGACGAAGAAGAACTACCGCTTCACCGAGGTCCTCCCCCTCTACGCCCGCCTCTCGCACGCCGAGCAGCACCGCGTGTTCCAGCAGCACACCGGCCGCAGGATCGTTCTGGCCACGAACGTCGCCGAGACCTCCCTCACCGTCCCGGGCATCAAGTACGTCATCGACCCCGGCTTCGCCCGGATCAGCCGCTACAGCCACCGTACGAAGGTGCAGCGGCTGCCCATCGAGGCGGTCAGCCAGGCAAGTGCCAATCAGCGCAAGGGGCGTTGTGGCCGTACGTCGGACGGCATCTGCATCCGCCTGTACTCCGAGGACGACTTCCTCGCCCGTCCGGAGTTCACGGACGCGGAGATCCTGCGGACGAACCTCGCCTCCGTGATCCTGCAGATGACCGCGGCCGGTCTCGGTGAGATCGAGAAGTTCCCGTTCATCGACCCGCCGGACCACCGCAACATCCGCGACGGCGTCCAACTTCTCCAGGAACTGGGCGCGTTGGACCCGGACGAGAAGGACCCGCGCAAGCGCCTCACGCAGACCGGCCGCAAGCTCGCCCAGCTCCCCGTGGACCCACGCCTGGCCCGCATGGTCCTGGAGGCCGACAAGAACGGCTGCGTGCGCGAGGTCATGGTGATCGCCGCCGCGCTCTCCATCCAGGACCCGCGCGAACGCCCGGTGGACAAGCAGACGCAGGCGGACCAGCAACACGCCCGTTTCCGCGACGAGTCGAGCGACTTCCTAGCGTTCCTGAACATGTGGCGGTACATCCGCGAGCAGCAGAAGGAGCGCGGCTCGTCCGCGTTCCGTCGCATGTGCAAGCAGGAGTACCTGAACTTCCTCCGGATCCGTGAGTGGCAGGACATCTACAGCCAACTCCGCACGGTGGCAAAGCAGATGGGCATCCAGTTCAACGAGGAGGATGCCGCCGAGCACAGCGTCCACGTCTCCCTCCTCGCGGGCCTGCTGTCCCACATCGGCATGAAGGACGTGAAGAACGCCGGGGGGGAGGGTGGGAAAAACACAGCGAAGAACGAGTATCTCGGCGCCCGCAGCGCCAAGTTCGCGATCTTCCCCGGCTCGGCCCTCTTCAAGAAGACCCCGCGCTTCGTCATGTCGGCGGAACTGGTGGAGACTTCACGCCTCTGGGCCCGCGTCAACGCCAAGATCGAGCCAGAGTGGGTCGAGCCCCTCGCCGGCCACCTCCTCAAGCGGACGTACAGCGAACCGCACTGGGAGAAGGACCAGGCGGCCGTGATGGCCTTCGAGAAGGTCACGCTCTACGGCGTCCCGATCATCGCCCAGCGCAAGGTGAACTACGGCCGGATCGACCCGGAGGCGTCCCGCGAGCTGTTCATCCGCAACGCGCTGGTCGAGGGCGACTGGCGCACGCACCACAAGTTCTTCGCCGACAACCGCAGACTCCTCACCGAGGTCGAGGAGTTGGAGCATCGCGCGCGGCGCCGGGACATTCTGGTCGACGACGAGACGCTCTACGACTTCTACGATCAGCGAGTGCCCGAACACGTCGTCTCCGGCGCCCACTTCGACTCCTGGTGGAAGCACAAGCGGACCGAAGAAGGCAGAGAGCCCGAACTCCTGGACTTCGAGCGCTCGATGCTCATCAACGAGCGCGCGGGAGACATCAGCAAGGCCGACTATCCGGACTCCTGGCAGCAGGGGCAGCTCAAGTTCCGGGTGACGTACCAGTTCGAGCCGGGCGCGGACGCGGACGGTGTCACGATCCACATCCCGCTCCAGGTCCTGAACCAGGTCACGGACGAGGGCTTCGACTGGCAGATCCCCGGATTGCGGGAAGAGGTGGTGACGGAGCTGATCCGCTCCCTCCCGAAGCCGATCCGCCGCAACTACGTCCCGGCCCCGAACTTCGCGCAGCGCTTCCTGGCGACGGCGTCGTCCCCGGAGGGGCGCAATCAAACACAGTCCCTCCAAGAACCCCTCCCCACCACCATGGCCCGCGAGTTGAAGCGCATGGTCGGAGTCCCCTTCACCGCCGACGACTTCGACTGGTCGAAGGTCCCGGACCACCTGCTCATCACCTTCCGGATCGTGGACGAACGGCGCCGCAAGATCGCCGAGGACAAGGACCTGGAGGCGCTGAAGGTTCGGCTGAAGCCGAAGGCGCGCCAGGCCATCTCACAGGCGGCCGCGGCGACCGCCGAGCGCGAGGGCGGGGAGTCCCTGGAACGCAAGGGCCTCACCGACTGGACGATCGGCTCCCTGACCCGCGTCTTCGAGACCCGCAGGGCCGGCCAGCCGGTGAAGGCGTACCCGGCGCTGGTCGACGACGGCGACACCGTCTCCGTACGGCTCTTCGACACGGAGGAGGAACAGGCGGAGGCGATGTGGAAGGGCACGCGCCGGCTCATCGTGCGCAACATCCCGGTCAATCCGGCGAAGTTCGCGTCCGAAAAGCTCACGAACGCGCAGAAGTTGGCCCTGTCCGCGAATCCGCACGGCTCGATCCAGGCGCTGTTCGACGACTGCGCGCTGGCGGCGGCGGACAAACTGATCGGCGACTTCGGCGGCCCGGCGTGGGACGAGGAGTCGTACCGGAAGCTCTACGAGAAGGTGCGCGCCGAGATCGTCGACACGACGGTCCGGGCGGTGAGCCAGGTCCAGCAGGTGCTGGCCGCCTGGCAGGCCTGTGAGCGCCGCCTGAAGGGCGCGCACAGCCCCGCGCTGCTCCCGAACCTCGCGGACGTACGCGCCCAGTTGGACGCCCTCGTGAAGCCGGGCTTCGTCACGGCGGCGGGGATACGTCGCCTGCCCGACCTGATGCGCTACCTGGTGGCCGCCGACCGCCGCCTCCAGCAGATGCCGACGGGGGTCCAGCGGGACACGACCCGCATGGAGAAGGTCCACGAGATGCAGGACGAGTACGCGTGGCTCCTGGAGCAACTCCCGCAGGGCCGCCCGATTCCCTCGTCCGTCCTGGACATCCGCTGGATGATCGAGGAGCTCCGGGTCAGCTATTTCGCCCACGCGCTCGGCACGGCGTACCCCGTCTCCGACAAGCGGATCGTGAAGGCGATCGACGCCGCCGCACCGTAACAACGCCTGCACACCGAGTGAGTTCGACCAGGCGGGCCCGCCTCCTGTACAGTCTCATCTCGCGGCACAACGCACCATCAAATGCCGCGAGTCAAGGTCCTGTGGAGCAGCTTGGAGTGCTCGCCACCCTGTCAAGGTGGAGGCCGCGGGTTCAAATCCCGTCAGGACCGCATGTGATCGACAGAGGCCCGCATCTCTTCGGAGACGCGGGCCTTACTCGTGCCGCTGCCGCCCACGACAACCGCGCTCGCCACCCTGTCAAGGTGGAGGCCGCGCCCGCGGCGCAGCCGCAATCGGATACAGCAAATCCCGTCAGGACCGCAGTAGATCAAACAAGAGCCCGGGTCTTCGGACCCGGGCTTTCGTGCGCGCCGTTGCCCTCATGGCCGCTACGGCTCCCTTGACGCCCGCCCAACCACCCGGTACCCAGAAACCAGGCCCCGTTCCACGCAGGGCCACGGAGGTGGCACATGGCGGCTTCGGTCAGGCATGAGACGCGGGCCCTGCTCCGTGCGCACCTGTCGGCCGCCAGCTCCTACCACCACGTGACCCGGCACTGCTCGATCTGCCACCGCCTGCTGCGGCTGGCCATGGACGCGCCCGCGGCACCGGAACCGGGCGACGAACCCGAGGGCCAACCCTCCTAGCGCAGATAGACCAGAGGCAACAAGCCATCCGGCATGTGACGGGTGTCACCGCATAAGTTTTTGAAACGGCGGAACTTACGACTCGCCTACAACTGGTCAATTTAATATGTGCAATTGCACCCCTACGAGGGATGGTCCACAGGAGATCCGACAGCCCTCCCCAGACTCCGACAAGGTCCCTCACAGGACCTTGCGCTCAGGGCCTGTCGGCCGCGCACGGACCCACGACCAGGCACAAAAAAGATCGCGCTGGACCCGGCGGAGTCCAGCGCGATCTACGACGCACCCTGTTCAGTTACTTCAAAAGCGTTGGGCGTGGGCCCTGTTGGGGCAGAACCCGCGTCGCTTGGAGCTGTGCTGTCGGGCACCTTGGCCGGTTGGGGGACTAGCCGTCGTGCCCTTATTCAGTTGGTCAGGCTTCGCTGCGCTGCTGCGGAATGCCCGCGAGCAGGGCACGGACCTCCGCCTCGCGGTAACGGCGGTGTCCGCCGAGCGTGCGAATCGAAGTGAGCTTGCCGGCCTTCGCCCACCGCGTGACCGTCTTGGGGTCAACACGGAACATCGTGGCGACCTCAGCCGGGGTCAGCAGCGGCTCGGCATCAGGGGTGCGAGCGGTCATGAGCGGCCTCCTCGGGAGAACCGAACCTTCTCGGTTCTTTCCTCTAAATTCTGCACCTTGACCCGCGTTGCCCGAAATGGCGTGTGCGGGTCGAGTCGGTTATAGGACGAACGGCTTGTCCTCGGCACTACAACTACACCATCTGTCCAACCGCGTAGGCCAAACCGATGGAATTGCCCTCCCAGGTGTCCATCAGCGACGGAAGCCGATGGACCATGCCATAGCGGACAGTCACACCACTGTGACGATCAGTCACAGGGGCGATCAGGAGTCATCCAGACCCCCCAAAGCGCGCAATGCCGAGATTCCGCCCAAAGCATGACGGATGGAGTCCTCCCCGGACTCCTTGTCCTATTTTGGCATGAGGAGGGGCAAGCGGCGCAAGGCATCTGCACGTGCGGTCCGTCACGCTTGGCATCAAACGTCCGGATCGGGACCTACGTCCCGTGTTGACGAACCGTAAGAATCCTATGCGCATCTGTTCGAACCTGTCAGCCACGTTCGAAGGTGCGCACATGGAAGGTACGCACAAGGACGGCCGTCGTGCTCAGTTCGCCGAGCGCCGGTCCCTGACCGACCGCCAGCGCTCCACGAGCCGCCCGTACGCCTCGCCCGCCGCCGCCCCGTCCCCGGTCCGCAGCGCCTCGATGCCGGCGGCCACGTCCGCCGCCGAGTGGTCGTCCTCCAGTTCGCCGGCCGGGACGACGTGCACGAGCCCGCCGTAGTCCAACTCCACCAGGGACCGCGGATGGAACTCCTCCAGCCAGCGCCCCACGTCCACCAGACCCTCGATCAGCGGCCCGTCGTCCATCGCGTCCTTCAGGGCCCGCAGCGCCCGCGCCACCCGCCGCCGCGCCTGCACCATCGGCGTCCGGTACCGCAGCATCGGCGGATCGTCCCCGGAGGCCTTGTCGTAGCGCCGCTCCTCGTCACCGACGAGCACGAACCAGTTCAGCGGCACCTGCCAGGTCGCCGTCCGGATCCACGGCCGGGCATCCGGATTCCGGGCCAGCCAGCGCTCGTAGTCCTGGGTGGCCTGGTGCCGTACGAGCGGCGGGAGTACGGCGTCCAGGACCGGCGGCGGAAGCTCCTCCGCGAGGTCACCCAGGGCCTGCCAGCCGCGCAGCCGGGTGCGCCAGGGGCAGACGCAGACCACGCCGTCGACCTCCACCACGAAGGCGTCGGCGCTCTCGTGCACCGGCACCGGGACCGGCGGGGTGGGCAGCAGGTCGGCCAGCGCCCGGCGCAGTTCGTCCTGGTACGACGGCCGGTCCGGGCGGCGGGCGTAGCGCGTCCAGTGGCCGCGCTCCGGCTCGGGGAAAGCGGCCAGCGGCTCGTAGACCCGTAGATAGGTCGCGTACGGGACGATCACCGAGGACACCTTCTTGGGCACGCCTGCTCCCTCCCCCGCCGGCCGTCGGGAAAACCTTCGGACCCGCTCACAAACGGGCGGGAAAACTATGCAAATCGTCGCACGGACCCCCCCTTCGGTAGGTGATCCTGAACACTGCACCGATGGCGGTCGGACACAAGCTCTACGCTCGTGCCACGGCACCCGCCACCCCTACGGGAGCCTGTCTCCAACCGCCGCCACTCACCCAGGAGTCACCACCGTGACCGACGTAGACAACGGCGTCCTGCACACCCTGTTCCACTCGGACCAGGGCGGTCATGAGCAAGTCGTGCTCTGTCAGGACCGGGCCAGCGGCCTCAAGGCCGTCATCGCCATCCACAACACCGCGCTGGGCCCCGCTCTGGGCGGCACGCGCTTCTACCCGTACGCCAGCGAGGAAGAGGCCGTCGCCGACGCGCTCAACCTCGCGCGCGGGATGTCGTACAAGAACGCCATGGCCGGACTTGACCACGGCGGCGGCAAGGCCGTGATCATCGGTGACCCGGAGCGCGACAAGACCGAGGAACTGCTGCTCGCCTACGGCCGGTTCGTGGCCTCGCTAGGCGGGCGGTACGTCACCGCGTGCGACGTCGGTACGTATGTCGCCGACATGGACGTCGTGGCGCGCGAGTGCCGCTGGACGACCGGGCGTTCCCCCGAGAACGGCGGCGCGGGCGACTCCTCCGTACTGACCGCCTTCGGCGTCTTCCAGGGTATGCGGGCCAGCGCCCAGCACCTGTGGGGCGACCCGTCGCTGCGCGGCCGTACGGTCGGCATCGCGGGCGTCGGCAAGGTCGGGCACCACCTGGTGGAGCACCTGCGGGACGAGGGCGCCGAGGTCGTGATCACGGACGTGCGCGAGGAGTCCGTACGGCGGATTCTGGCCAAGCATTCGGCAGGCGTTACGGCCGTTGCCGACACGGAGGCGTTGATCCGGGTCGAGGGGCTCGACATCTACGCCCCCTGCGCGCTGGGCGGTGCCCTGAACGACGCGACCGTGCCGGTGCTGACCGCCAAGGTGGTGTGCGGCGCGGCCAACAACCAGCTGGAGCACCCGGGCGTCGAGAAGGACCTCGCCGACCGCGGGATCCTCTACGCGCCGGACTACGTGGTGAACGCCGGTGGCGTGATCCAGGTCGCCGACGAGCTGCACGGGTTCGACTTCGAGCGGTGCAAGGCGAAGGCCGCGAAGATCTTCGACACCACGCTGGCAATATTCGCACGTGCGAAGGAAGACGGTATTCCGCCGGCCGCCGCGGCCGACCGGATCGCCGAGCAGCGGATGCACGAGGCCGCCGGAGCGCGCGGACGCTGAGGTTCCGCTTGGCTCCTCGGCACGCGTCTCCGGTACCCGCCGACGAAGACTTAGAGAGAACTCTCACGTTCGTCGGCGGGTCGCCCGCCAAGAAGTGGTTAAAATCGCGGTTGACCAGCGAGTACAGGGCACCTCGCCGGTCCTGGAGCCCGGCACGTGCTGCGGGCGACGTACCGTATGGGCGCGGGCTCAGGTACCGTGGAAGCCCTACGGACCGGTCTCTCCACGGAGAGTCCGTTCCAGAACATGAACGCGTGTCAAGACTCTGAGGCCACCGAGCCTCGTATCCGAGGGGGTCGAGCCATGGGGCGCGGCCGGGCAAAGGCCAAGCAGACGAAGGTCGCCCGCCAGCTGAAGTACAGCAGCGGCGGGACTGACCTCTCGCGTCTGGCCAATGAGCTGGGCGCTTCGACTTCGAGCCAGCCGCCGAATGGCGAGCCGTTCGAGGACGACGACGAGGAAGAAGACGACCCGTACGCTCAGTACGCGGATCTCTATAACGACGATGACGAGGACGAGGACGACGAGTCCGGTCCCCAGTCTCAACGTCGCGGCGCGTAACGCTTGCAGCGCGCTGAGCGGTAAAAACTTCCCGTTAGCTGACTGCACCTCGCCCGGTCCGGGGCACTAAGCACCGGACCGGGTTTTGTGCTGCCGTCACGGGGCTCCGCCCCGGACCCCGCTCCTCAAACGCCGGAGAGGCTGATTTTGCGTCCGGAAGCCGCTGCCTCGCGCGTCCCGTAGCGGTTGATTTACGCGTAGTCGCCGACCATCTCCGCGCCCGTCGCGTGATCTCCCCGCTCGGTGATCTCGCCCGCGACCCACGCCTCGACCCCGCGGTCGGCCAGGGTTTCCAGGGCCACGTCCGCGGACTCCTCCGGGACGATCGCGATCATGCCGACGCCCATGTTCAGGGTCTTCTCCAGCTCCAGGCGTTCGACCTGGCCCGTCCTGCCGACGAGGTCGAAGATCGGGGCCGGGGTCCAGGTGGAACGGTCCACGATCGCGTGCAGGCCGTCCGGGATGACCCGGGCGAGGTTCGCCGCGAGTCCGCCGCCGGTGACGTGCGAGTAGGCGTGCACGTCGGTCGTACGGGTCAGCGCCAGGCAGTCCAGCGAGTAGATCTTCGTGGGCACGAGAAGTTCCTCGCCGAGGGTGCGGCCCAGCTCGTCGATCCGTGCGTCCAGGTCGAGACCGGCCTGGTTCAGGAGCACATGCCGGACGAGCGAGTACCCGTTCGAGTGAAGTCCCGAGGACGCCATCGCGATGACCGCGTCACCCGTCCGGATGCGATCGGCGCCGAGCAGCCGGTCGGCCTCCACGACGCCCGTACCGGCGCCCGCGACGTCGAAGTCGTCCGGGCCCAGCAGACCGGGGTGTTCGGCGGTCTCGCCGCCGACCAGGGCGCAGCCGGCCAGCACACAGCCTTCGGCAATGCCCTTGACGATGGCCGCGACACGCTCGGGATGCACCTTGCCGACGCAGATGTAGTCGGTCATGAAGAGCGGCTCGGCGCCGCACACCACGATGTCGTCCATGACCATCGCGACCAGGTCGTGGCCGATCGTGTCGTAGACGCCGAGTTGCCGCGCGATGTCGACCTTCGTGCCGACGCCGTCCGTGGCGGAGGCGAGCAGGGGGCGCTCGAACCGCTTCAGGGCGGAGGCGTCGAAGAGCCCGGCGAAGCCGCCGAGGCCGCCGAGGACCTCGGGGCGCTGGGTCTTCTTCACCCACTCCTTCATGAGTTCTACGGCGCGGTCGCCCGCGTCGATGTCGACGCCGGCAGCGGCGTAGGAAGCACCGGATGCACCGGATGCACCGGAAGCGGGGGTCTCAGACATTGCCTGGGATCTTTCGCGTTGAGAGATATGCGGTTACGGGCGACGGATCGCGTCGGCCGCTGCCGTGGCTGCGGGACCCGCGGCCAGCTCGGTCTCCAGGAGCTGCTTGCCGAGCAGTTCGGGGTCCGGGAGGTCCATCGGGTACTCGCCGTCGAAGCAGGCGCGGCAGAGGTTCGGCTTGGCGATGGTGGTCGCCTCGATCATGCCGTCGAGGGAGATGTACGACAGGGAGTCGGCGCCCAGCGAGGTGCCGATCTCGTCGATGGTCATCCCGTTGGCGATGAGTTCCGCGCGGGTGGCGAAGTCGATGCCGAAGAAGCAGGGCCACTTCACGGGCGGCGAGGAGATCCGGATGTGGACCTCGGCGGCGCCGGCCTCGCGGAGCATGCGCACCAGCGCGCGCTGGGTGTTGCCGCGCACGATCGAGTCGTCGACGACGACCAGGCGCTTGCCCTTGATGACTTCCTTCAGCGGATTCAGCTTCAGGCGGATGCCGAGCTGCCGGATGGTCTGCGAAGGCTGGATGAACGTACGGCCGACATAGGCGTTCTTCACCAGACCCGCACCGAACGGGATGCCCGAGGCCTCCGCGTAGCCGATCGCGGCCGGGGTGCCGGACTCCGGAGTCGCTATGACCAGATCGGCGTCGACCGGAGCTTCTTTGGCGAGTTTCCGACCCATCTCGACCCGGGAGAGGTACACGTTCCGACCGGCGATGTCGGTGTCCGGGCGGGCCAGATAGACGTACTCGAAGACGCAGCCCTTGGGCTTCGCTTCCGCGAATCGGGAGGTGCGCAGGCCGTTCTCGTCGATGGCGACGAACTCGCCCGGCTCGATCTCGCGGACGTACGCAGCACCGCAGATGTCGAGGGCGGCGGACTCCGAGGCGACGACCCAGCCGCGCTCCAGGCGGCCGAGGACCAGCGGGCGGATGCCCTGGGGGTCGCGGGCCGCGTAGAGGGTGTGCTCGTTCATGAAGACGAGCGAGAAGGCGCCCTTGACCTGCGGAAGCACCGCGTGGGCGGCTTCCTCGATGGTCAGCGGCTTGCCGTCGGAGTCGACCTGGGCCGCGAGCAGCGCGGTCAGGAGGTCGGTGTCGTTGGTGGCCGCCACGCGGGGCGTACGGCCTTCCTGCTTGGGGAGGTCGGCGACCATCTCCGCGAGCTGCGCGGTGTTGACCAGGTTGCCGTTGTGGCCGAGCGCGATGGATCCGTGCGCGGTGGCGCGGAACGTCGGCTGGGCGTTCTCCCACACGGAGGCGCCGGTGGTCGAGTAGCGGGCGTGACCGACCGCGATATGACCCAGGAGCGAACCGAGCGAGGTCTCGTCGAACACCTGGGAGACCAGTCCCATGTCCTTGAAGACGAGGATCTGTGAGCCGTTGCTGACCGCGATTCCCGCGGATTCCTGGCCTCGATGCTGGAGGGCGTAGAGCCCGAAGTAAGTGAGCTTGGCGACCTCTTCACCGGGAGCCCAGACTCCGAAGACGCCACAAGCGTCCTGGGGTCCTTTCTCGCCGGGGAGCAGATCATGACTGAGTCGACCGTCACCACGTGGCACGGCACCGAGTGTAGGCGAGATCGACCACTGGTCCGAATTCGGGTTACTCGTCGGTAGTGGATCACTTGTCGGCTCGTGCGTGGACGATCGTGCCGTTTGCGCTGGTCAGCGTGGCGGTGTCTTGATCGACTCGGTAGTCGACCTGGCCGTTGAAGAGGCCGAGCAGGGCTCGTTCGGTGCCCATGAGTGAGGCGTCGCACATCATTCGGGTGGTGGACGGGCGGCCCAGCGTGATGTGTCCGGCGCGTACGGTGGCCGTCGCGTTGACGGCGTTGCAGCCGAGGTGGCCGCCGACCTTGCCGGTCTTGGCGTCGAAGGCGAGGTATGGCTTGCCGTGCACGTTCTTGGTGGCGCCGTTCACGGTGATGCTCTGGACCTGCCAGTCGACGCCGGTGACGGGGCGCTGCGCTGCTACCGAGCTTGCGCCGGAGCCGGAGCCGGAGCCGGAGCCGGAGCCGCTGCCGCTGGTCGCCTTTTCGCTGCCGCACGCCACGACGAGCGGGACGATGGTCAGGACGGCGAGGGTGAATCGCTGTTTGTCCATGGGGGTGGGACGGGAGGGGCGGAGGAGCGGTTCCCTGGCGGGTTGCCTTGCGGGTTCCCTGGCGGCCTTTGAGGTTGCGCGGGTCACCCCATGATCGGCAGCAGTCCGCTCAGATCCGCTCGCTCGCCGCTCGCGCTGACCTTCGCCTCTTCTACGGCGTCCTTCCAGCGCGTCCTCCCGGTCGCGAGGCGGAGCCAGGTCAGGGGGTCGGTCTCCACGACGTTGGGTGGGGTGCCGCGGGTGTGGCGGGGGCCTTCGACGCACTGGACCACGGCGTACGGCGGGATGCGGACCTCGGTCGAGCCGCCGGGGACCTTCGTGGCGAGGGCGTCGGCGAGGAGGCGGGTGCAGGCGGCGAGGGCCTGGCGGTCGTACGGGATGTCGAGGCCGGGGACGGCGGCGTTCAAGTCGTCGGTGTGGACGACCAGTTCGACGGTACGGGTGACCAGGTAGTCGGCGAGGGGCATGGCGCCGGCGTTGGTTTCGAGGAGGCGGGTGCCGGGGTTGGTGTCGAGGTGTTCGGTGAGGGTCTGCTCGATTTCGCCGAGGTAGGTGTCGAGGTCGGGGTGTTGGGTGGCGAGGGTGTGGGTGAAGTCGGCGATGGCGGAGGCGTTGGCCGCGGTGGCGAAGGGCCAGTCGAGAATCACGGCGTTCTGGGCGGGCGGGGCCGGGTGAGCCAGGGCGCGGTGGACCGCGGTGATCGCCATGCCGATGTGGGCGACGAGTTCGCGTACGGTCCAGTCGTCCAGGCGGGTGGGGAGGGCGAGTTGGTCGGGGGTGAGGGTCCCTACGGCTTTTCGTACGTTCCCGAACTGGGCCAGGACCGCGGTGCGGGTCTTGACGGGGTCGTACGTACGGGCGCGCTTCTTGGCCGGGGGCATGGCGGGGAGCCTAATCCTCGGGCGTGGGAGGCACATGGTGTTTTTGCCCGTGCGGGGGTGGTGGGTGGGCGCCTGCGGTGGGTGGGCGCCCGCGGTTGGTGGGTGGGGTCGGGGTCGTGGCGGTACGGCGAGCCCGCCGCACTCGGGCCCCACTGTTTGTCACCACGGTTGAACGGGTTGGTGCCGGGTACGCGGCGGGCTGCGCCGTACCGCCACGACCCGCTCCCGTTGTTCGGCGGCTGCGGGCCTGTGGGGAGTGCGGGGCTCTGGCTGGTCACTGGGCTTTGCGGGCGTAGTCCCCTAGGCCTTGTTCGACCAGGGCGAAGGCGCACGCCGTGCGTTCGGAGGCGTCGGCGACGATCGTGTCGACCTGGTCGCCCGCGTCGGCACGGCGCCAGTGCTCCTCGATGAGGGCGTTGCGGGCGGCGCTGATCATGGCTGCGGCGATCGTGGCGAGCATCAGGTCGCCGGTCTCCTCGGCGAGGTGGGCGGCCAGGTCCCGGGTGCCCTTCTGGGCGGCCAGGAAGACACGGTCCCGTAGGGCCGGGGTCCCCAGGACGAGTTCGCGCAGTTGGCGGACGAACACCTCGTTGGCCAGGCCGACCGATGGGTCGCGCGTCTCGACCAACTCCAGGAACTGCCGTCGTACGGCGTCCACCGGGGACTCGTCGGGCCTGCGCTCGCGCACCGCGCGGGCCGCGTCGCCGAAGTGGTCCTCCATCGGCCGGAAGACCAAGTCCTCTTTGGTACCGAAGTAGTTGAAGACGGTCATCTTGGAGACGTCGGCCGCGTCGGCGATCTCCTGCACGGACACGTTGTCGAAGCCGCGCTCGACGAAAAGGGCGATGGCGGTCCGGACGATCCGCCGAGCCGTCTCCAGTTTCTTGCGCTCGCGGAGTCCCATCACTTCGGTCACGCGTTCACTGTACCAAGGCGAAATTTGATCCTGGATGAAACATTGACTCGGTATATGAAGTTCCTTCATGGTGGGTGCCATGACCGAGACCCAGCGAAAAATCGGCTTCGTCGTCTGCCTCGTCACGATCGTGTTGGCGCTGCTCGACATGCAGATCGTGTCCGCGGCCACCGTCCCGATCGTCCGGGATCTGGACCCCGCCCACGGCATCGACAAGATTCCGTGGCTGGTCAGTGCGTATGCGCTCGCGTCGGCGGCGATGTTGCCGCTGTACGGGAAGCTGTGTGACGTCCACGGTCCCAAGCGGGTCTTCGCCGCGGCGATCGGTACGTTCCTGCTGGGTTCGGCGTTGTGCGGTGCCGCGCGGTCGATGGACCAGCTCATCGCGGCGCGGGCGTTACAGGGGCTGGGCGGGGGCGGCCTGATGAGCATCACGATGGTGGTGATCGCGCACCTGCAGGGACCGGGCGAGAAGGACTCCGGCAGGGGCGCGAATGCCGGTGGGCTGGTGGCCGGTGGCGCGATGGCGATCGGGCCGTGGATCGGGGGTCTGCTCGCCGACCATGCGAGTTGGCGGTGGATCTTCTACGTCAACCTGCCGGTGGGGGTTGTTGTGTTGGTGACCGTCGCCTTCGTCTTGAAGCTGCCCGAGCAGCATGTCCGGCGCCCGTTGGACTACTTGGGGGCGGGGTTGGCGGCCGGGTTCTCCAGCGCGCTGCTGCTCATGACGGACTGGGGCGGTAAGCGGTACGGGTGGGCTTCGCCGGAGATCGTGGGTTTGGGGTTCGCTACGGCGGCGACGCTCGGCCTGTTCCTGTGGCGCCAACTCCGGGCGCCCGAGCCGGTGTTGCCGCTGTCGTTGTTCAAGGTGCGCGAACTGCGGCTGGGCTTCGCGGTGCAGGCGATTCTCGGTGGCGCGATGATGTGCGCGATCTACTACGTCCTGATCTATCTGCAGGTCGCGCGTGGCATCGCCAGTTCGTCGGCGGGGTTGTTCCTGGTGCCGTTGGCGGTGGGGTTGGGGGTGGCTGGTCTGCTCACCGGGCCGCTGGGGGCACGGGGTTGGTCGGCACGGACGTTCACGCTCAGCGGTACGGCGACGACGGCCCTCGCGTTCGCGCTGCTGGCCACGACGATCGGACCGGACACGTCCCTGTGGCTGATTCGAGGGGAACTGTTCCTGGCGGGGGCGGGGTTCGGGCAGCTCGTCGGCCAACTGATCCTGTTGGTCCAGGACTCCGCGCCGCGCCACCAGTTGGGGGTGGCCACGACGTCGATCCGCTTCTTCCAGACCCTGGGCAACGCGCTGGGGACGGCGGTGTTCGGCACGGTGCTGGCCCGTTTCTACGCCGGGCACGGGCCCGGTGGGGACATCACGGGGCTGGCTCGTCTGACGGGTTCGGCGCGCGTGGCCGGCGTACAGGCCTTTGTGGATGCGACGCAGGTGGTGTTCTGGGGTGGGGCCGGGTTGATGGGGGTGGCCGCGGTGTTGGCCTGGCGGTTGCCCAAGTCCGGGGAGGCGGAGGGGGAGGGGGAGGGTCGTTCGGTTGTCGGTGGCGATCGCGCCGCCTATGTACGCACGTGAGTCACGAACGCGGCGAAGGCTTCTGGGGGGAGTGTGAGGGCGGGGCCATGGGGGAGCTTTGAGTCTCGGACGGCGACCAGGGCTTGGGTGGGGATGAGGTTGGCTACCTCGACGCAACTTCCGCCAGTCTGGTCGCTGTACGAGGACTTGAACCAGGTCGGGTTCACGGCCGACCCTCCTTCACATCGTCAATGAGCGCGGCGAACGCCTGCGGCGGGAGGACGAGGGTGGGGCCATGGGGGAACTTCGAGTCGCGGACAGCTACCCGGACGTGGGTAGGGATGAGGTCGGCGACCTCGACGCAACTGCCGCCCGCATCGCTGCTGTACGAAGACTTGAACCAAGCGGATTCGGAAACCGACTCACGGACGTCTCGACGGGTGCTCATCTCTGTTCCATCTCTCGCGATAGTCGTTCCAGGAACCCGGGGGTCTCCCGAGGCCCGGGAGCGCCGGCCCGCATGGCATCGAACCTGCGGGCATACCTCCAGATGTCCGTGTCCTTGTCCGTCAGGCTCACCGTGTCTTGGACGTCCACGCTGACCACCTGCGGCAGCGGCGGTTCGAACTCCATGAGGATGAAGTTGTCGGAGGCGCGATAGACCGGCTCGGACATCGGGAGGATCTGCACGGTCACATGATCCAGCGCGGCGAACTCAGCAAGGCGCTCGTACTGCTCCTGCATCACTTGCGGACCGCCGAACACTCGTCGCACGGCGGCCTCTTCGAGGATCGCATGCACCTCGACCGGGCGTTCGCTGCGGGTGATCGCATCCTGCCGTCGCATCCGGATCTCGATGCTCCGCTCGACGAACTCGGTAGTGCGCTCGTCAACGGCCTTGGCGATCTCGAACTGGGCTCGTGTGTACGCCTCAGTCTGGAACAGCCCGAACATCACGTGCGGTTGGTAGACGCGCAAGATCTTGGCGTCTCCCTCCAGCCCCACGCTCATCCCGAACCCGGACGGCATGAGACTCCGGTACGGGGACCACCACCCCCGCTGCAACGAGTTCTTGTGGACCTCCAGCAGAAAATCCACATCCTCGCGGTCGGTCACCCCGTACCGGTCGAGCAACACCTTGAGGTCCTGGACCTTGGGCAGGCCCGTCAGCCCGTTCTCCACCCGGTACAACTTCGACTCCGTGAACGCCAGGCCCTTCACCGCCTGCGCCAGCGTCAGACCCCGGCCCTCGCCGTCCTCGCTCGTCGCATTCTGGCGAAGCCTCCGCAGCTCCTGCCCCAGTTGCATACGCCGGATCGTCGGCCCCGTCTTCGTTGCCACCCTGCCCGCCCCTCCTGCGGTCATGCCCGCCAACAGTATGCCGATGCCCGGCACTTGACGCCCCGTGCCCGGCTCCTCACTGCACGTGCCCCGAGTCTGACAGCTCCTGCCCACCTCGCGCGGGCACATGCCAACCTTCTGGCATTTGCCAGTTCTCGTGGAATTTCTACGTTCGATTGCCTCGCGCATGGCACCTGCGTGACCGTGATCCCATGACCACTCCACGCAACAACCCCACCCCCACCCCAACCCCCAACCCCCGTCCCCGCACCGACGCCCCCTTCCTCGTCGGCGACCGAGTCAAAGGCACCAGCTACGTGCCACCGGGACCCCACCGGCGGGAGGCACCGGAAAACTTCGAGGGTGTCGTCGTACAGGTCGGTTCCGGGTATGCCGGTGTTGACGCCGAGCAGGCGTTTCTCTGGGTGAAGTTGAAGGATCACACCGAGCGGCAGGCGCTGGTCGCCGACACCGAGTTGGTCGAGGAGTGAACCTCGTCCTCAGTACCCTCGCCGGTCTGCTCGCCCTGCTCGCCCTCTGCTTACTGGTCAAGCCGGACAACGCGCCGCCACCGCAGCCCCCGACCGAAGCCGAACAACCCCACGCCCCCGAACTCCCCACCCCTACAGTCCCGTTCATCACCACGGGCCTCGGCGGCCCCTGGCCCCCCGTCACCTACTGCGGCGGACGTTGCCACCCCGCCGCCCCTCAACCGGCGGCCCGTACCGCCATGACCAGCCCGCTCGACCACGCCAGCCGCACGGAGCGGAAATCCGAGCGCCCCTCCAGTTCGGTCAACAGGTGTTTCACGGCGGACTTGTGGGACGCCGGCCAGTCCGGCTGTGGGAGCAGGTCGTCGATCATGTAGGTACCGCCCGGAGCCACGAGGTCCAAGGCCCGTTCGAGGTGGGTGAATTTGCCGGGCCAGGTGTCCGCGAAGACCAGGTCGAAGGGCGGCCCGGCGTACTCCTCCAGCCATGGCCCGGCATCGGCCGCCACGAAAGTCACCCGCGCATCCGACCCCGACTCCTCGCGGGCGATCGCCTGGACCGTGGCGTCACGTTCGACGGTGATCAGGCGGGAGGTTTCGTCCATCCCGCTCAGGAGCCAGGCCGTGCCCTCGCCCACGCCGGTGCCGAGTTCGAGGACGCGGCCACCTGGACGGGTTGCCGCGAGCACGGACAACAGGCTGCCGGTCCGCTCCTCGCACGACCTGGTGAAGCCTGCCTCCTGGGCCGCAACGCGCAGGGAGGGGAGGGTAGTTGGGGTGGTGATCGGGGTGTCGTCATCCATCCACGGATGATGCAAGCGCCGCCCCTCCCGCGCAACAACGCCGATGACGCCCCGCCCCACCTCACCATGTCGGTCCGCTGTCGGCCGTGTCGGTCTCGCGTCGGCGACTTGTCGGTGCGCGCTGGAACCGTTCCGTTCCGGAGTACCCGCCGGGCGACCGTCCGGCGGGCCCGCGCCGCGCAAGGCACACAAGACACGCAAGGAGTCGTCATGACCACACACGTCACGATCATCGGCGCCGGACTCGGCGGACTGACCCTCGCCCGCGTCCTGCATGTGAACGGCATCCCGTCCACGGTCTACGAAGCGGAGGCCTCGCCGATGGCCCGGCTCCAGGGCGGGATGCTCGACATCCACGACTACAACGGCCAACTCGCCCTGAAAGCAGCCGACTTGATGGACGAGTTCCGCTCCATCATCCTGGAGGGCCGCCAGGCGACCCGCGTCATCAACTGGGACGGAACCGTCCTGATGGAGGAGCCCGACGACGGTACCGGGGGCCGACCCGAGGTGCAGCGCGGGGAGTTGCGGCAGATTCTGCTCGACTCGCTCCCGGACGGGACCGTGCGGTGGGGGCACAAGGTCAGCGGCACCCGCACCCTCGACGACGGCCGGCACGAAGTCACCTTCGGCGACGAGAGCATCGTCGTCACGGACCTCCTCGTCGGCGCCGACGGTGCCTGGTCGCGCGTACGGCCGTTGTTGTCCGATGCCACTCCCGAGTACTTCGGGCGGTCGTTCGTCGAGACCTATCTGTACGAGAGTGAGAGCCGGCATCCGGTCGCCGCCAGGACGGTCGGTGGGGGTTCGCTGTTCGTGCTCGCCCCTGGCGAGGAAGCGAACGGGAAGTGGATAGGAGCGCACCGGGAGCGCGGCGAGACGCTGCACGCCTACGTGATCCTCGCCAAGCCGGAGGAGTGGTTCGCGTCCATCGACTTCACCGACTCCGCCGCCGCCGCCACCGCACGCATCGCCGCCGAGTTCGACGGCTGGGCCCCGGAGATCACCGCCCTGATCACCGACACCGACACCACTCCCGTCCTACGGCCCCTCAACTGGCTCCCGATCGGCCACCGTTGGGACCGGGTGCCGGGAGTGACTCTCCTGGGCGACGCCGCCCATCTCTCACCGCCGGACGGCGAAGGCGCCAACCTGGCCATGCAGGACGGTGCCGAACTCGCCCTGGCCATCGCGGCGCACCCCGACGACATCGAGGGCGCGCTCACCTCGTACGAGGAAGTGCTGTTCCCCCGTAGCGCCGACGCGGCCACCGCGGCCGTGGCCGTCAACGAAGCCATGGGGCAGATGCTGATCGACGGCCTCGACCACGGCGAGCGGGGCGAGCGGAGCGCATGACGGACGGCTAGGCCTTGGACAGCCGGAACGTCGCCGCCGCCGGGAACTTCAGGTCGGTGCAGCCTCGGCGGGCGGCGACATCCGTGACGTACGCCTTGAAGAGGGCCTGGAGCCTCGTCTCGACGATCTTGTCGTACGGATAGTCGCTGCTCAGCGTGTGGACGGCCGGCTGTCCGGCGCAGGTGGAGGAGGCCCACCAGACGTTTTCCTCGTCGTCGTAGCCCGCGGTGCCGGGGTCCAACGACCTGTGTTCCCTGCCGAAGTGGTCCGTCGCGACCTCGCGTGCCTCGTCGCCGAAGTAGGACTCGGTCCGCAGCCAGAAGGGGGCGAGCCGGATCACGTCGTCGAGGCTGTTGCCGCTGTGTTCGTCCTTGGTGAGGTCGGGCCACATCCTGCGCACCTCCTTGCTGCTCACGCCGAGCAGGCAGCTCTCCTCCTGCGCGTGGGCGGCAACGGGGGTGCCCAGGGCGCGGTCGGGGAGCCGCCAGCGGCCCTTCGCCGCAATGTGTCCGGCGTACCAGCCGCACGTCCCGCCGGCCGACTTCGCGTTCACCAACTTCGTGCTGGGCGTGGGCAGTTCGGCCGGAAGCGCGGGCAGCGTGGCCTTGCAGCCCAGCTTCTTCGCCGCCCGTACGGCCGCGGTGCGGGCCAGCCCGGCGAGCGTTCTGCGGTCGGCGTCCGTGACGGGGTCGCGCTCGAAGTACTTGGCCACGGTCATGGCGTTGACGGAGGTCGTCCCGCCGGACTTGTCGGCGCACTCGGCCTTCACGACGGCGGCGTTGCCGTAGTACACACCGAGCCGCCCGTCACCGATCGGGTACGCGCCCGTCTGCCTGGTCTCCCGCGTGACGTCGGCGTTCGACTTCCTGCCCATTGTCGGGAACGGGTCGTCCCACCCGCTCACCAACTGCGCGAAGTCGTCGCTCGGGTTCGACCACACCGAGAGCAGGAAGTGGCCGTACGTGGTGCCCGGCTTCCCGACCCGGTAGATCTCACACCGCGCGGGCATGAAGCCCGGACCGAGCTCGTCGATCGAGTCGTTCGCTTCGCTGCCCGCCTTCGCCCTCGTCGTACCGCCGTCGAGGTCCAGCACCTGGTCGGGGTCGACGAGCCCGGCGCAGGCCTTCGCGATCCGGTCCCGGCTGGCGGACCGGTCGAAGTAGTCCTTCGTCTCCAGCCACAGCCCCCAGCCCCCAGCACCGACCCCGAACACCGCTGCCACAGCCACGAGTTGGTTGAAGGCGTTACGCCGACGGTTCCCTCGGTCGGGAGTCAGCCAGCGCGAGCGCGGAAAGGGCACCCGGGCACGCTCGGAGGATGAGGAGGATGAGGAGGATTCAGGCGTGTGTTCACTGTCGAAACTCACGGGCACCTCCGGCCGCCGCCGCCGAACTCGCCTATACCCACCGGTATTTCCACGTTCCCGCTCCCCCGTTCCACACCCACGAACCGTCGAAGTTAGCACGAGCGAAGGCCCTGCCCGGATCCCGGACAGGGCCTTCACATGCATGCATGCGTTTCTACGACGGACTACGGCACCCTACGACTCGGCCTACGCCAGCAGCGCCGGGATCGTGCCCTCGTGCGCCTCACGCAGTTCCTCCAGGGAGAGCGCGAACTCGCCCTGGATCTCGACGGATTCGCCGTCTACAACGCCGATGCGCGTGACCGGGAGGCCCCTTGCTCCGCACATGTCGTTGAAGCGGAGTTCCTCCGAGCGCGGGATCGCCACGACCGCGCGGCCCGCCGACTCCGAGAACAGGAACGTGAACGCGTCCAGACCGTCGGGCACGATCAGGCGCGCGCCCTTCTCCCCCAACAGGGCCGATTCCACTACCGCTTGGATCAGACCGCCGTCGGACAGGTCGTGCGCCGAGTCGATCATTCCGTCGCGGGACGCGGAGATCAGGATCTCGGCCAGCAGCCGTTCCCGCTCCAGGTCGACCTTCGGGGGCAGGCCACCGAGGTGGTCGTGGACGACCTGCGACCAGGCCGAGCCCCCGAACTCCTCACGCGTTTCGCCAAGGAGGTAGAGGAGCTGGCCCTCTTCCTGGAAGGCGACCGGCGTGCGGCGCGCCACGTCGTCGATGACGCCCAACACCGCGACGACCGGGGTCGGGTGGATCGCGACGTCGCCCGTCTGGTTGTAGAGGGAGACGTTGCCGCCCGTCACCGGCGTGCCCAACTGCTGGCAGGCGTCCGCCAGTCCACGGATCGCCTCCGCGAACTGCCACATCACCGCCGGGTCCTCGGGCGAACCGAAGTTCAGGCAGTCCGACACCGCGAGGGGCTTCGCGCCCGTCGTCGCCACGTTGCGGTAGGCCTCCGAGAGCGCCAACTGCGCGCCCGCGTACGGGTCCAGCTTCGCGTAACGGCCGTTGCCGTCCGTCGCGATGGCGACCCCGAGGCCGGTCTCCTCGTCGATGCGGATCATGCCCGAGTCCTCGGGCTGCGCCAGCACCGTGTTGCCCTGTACGAAGTGGTCGTACTGAGACGTGATCCACTTCTTGGACGCCTGGTTCGGGGACGACACCAGCGCCAGGACCTGGGACTTGAGTTCCTCCGAAGTCCCGGGGCGGGCAAGCTTGTTGGCGTCGTCCGCCTGGAGCGCGTCCTGCCAGGACGGGCGCGCGTACGGGCGCTCGTAGACCGGGCCGTCGTGCGCGACCGTGCGCGGGTCGACGTCCACGATCTTGCCGCCGTGCCAGAAGATTTCGAGGCGGTCGCCGTCGGTCACCTCACCGATGACCGTGGCGATGACGTCCCACTTGTCGCAGATCTCCAGGAAGCGGTCGACCTTCGACGGCTCCACGACCGCGCACATCCGCTCCTGCGACTCGCTCATGAGGATTTCCTCGGGCGAGAGCGTGGAGTCGCGGAGGGGGACGTCGTCGAGCGTCACCGTCATGCCGCCGGAGCCGTTGGACGCCAACTCGCTTGTGGCGCAGGAGAGTCCGGCCGCGCCCAGGTCCTGGATGCCGACGACCAGCTTCTCCTTGAAGGCCTCCAGGGTGCACTCGATGAGGAGCTTCTCCTGGAAGGGGTCGCCGACCTGGACCGCGGGGCGCTTGCTCGGCTTGGCGTCGTCGAAGGTCTCGCTCGCCAGGATCGACGCGCCGCCGATGCCGTCGCCGCCCGTCCGGGCGCCGTAGAGGATGACCTTGTTGCCCGTGCCGGAGGCCTTCGCGAGGTGGATGTCCTCGTGCCGCATGACGCCGATGGCGCCCGCGTTGACCAGCGGGTTGCCCTGGTAGCAGGCGTCGAAGACGACCTCGCCGCCGATGTTCGGGAGGCCCAGGCAGTTGCCGTAGCCGCCAATGCCCGCGACGACGCCCGGGAGGACGCGCTTGGTGTCCGGGTGGTCCGCCGCGCCGAAGCGCAGGGGGTCTACGACCGCTACTGGGCGGGCGCCCATCGCGATGATGTCGCGGACGATGCCGCCGACGCCCGTGGCCGCGCCCTGGTAGGGCTCGACGTAGGACGGGTGGTTGTGCGACTCGACCTTGAAGGTGACCGCGTAGCCCTGGCCGACGTCGACGACGCCCGCGTTCTCGCCAATACCGACGAGGAGGGCGTCGGACTGGGGGGCCTTCTCGCCGAACTGGCGGAGGTGGACCTTGGAGGACTTGTAGCTGCAGTGCTCGGACCACATGACCGAGTACATGGCGAGCTCGGCGCCGGTCGGGCGGCGGCCGAGGATCTCCACGACCTTCTCGTACTCGTCCTTCTTCAGGCCCAGTTCGGCCCAGGGCAGCTCGACGTCGGGGGTCTCGGCCGCGTGCTCGACCGTGTCCAGAGGCGTCCGGCTCATGCGTTGACCAGCTTCTTGAGGATCGAGGTGAAGAAGGGGAGGCCATCGGTGCGACCGGACCCGACGAGCGCCTCGACGGCGTGCTCCGGGTGCGGCATGAGGCCTACGACGTTTCCGGCGGCGTTCGTGATGCCCGCGATGTCGCGCAGGGAACCGTTCGGGTTACCGGGCTCATTAGTGGCTCCGCCACGGGCCAGGTACCTGAAGACCACGCGGCCCTCCGCCTCCAGCTCGTCGAGCGTGTGCTCGTCGGCGACGTAGCGGCCGTCCATGTTCTTCAGCGGGATGTGGATCTCCTGGCCGGACACGTAGTCGCTGGTCCAGGCGGTGTCCGCGTTCTCCACCCGCAGTTTCTGGTCACGGCAGATGAAGTGCAGGTGGTTGTTGCCGAGCATCGCGCCGGGGAGGAGGTGCGCCTCGGTGAGGATCTGGAAGCCGTTGCAGATACCGAGGACGGGGAGTCCCGACTTCGCCTGCTCGATGACCGTCTCCATCACCGGCGAGAAACGGGAGATGGCGCCCGCGCGCAGATAGTCGCCGTAGGAAAAACCGCCCGGGAGGACGACCGCGTCGACCTGGTGGAGGTTCTTGTCCTTGTGCCAGAGGGCTACCGGTTCGGCGCCGGCGAGGCGGATCGCGCGCTGGGTGTCGCGGTCGTCGAGGCTGCCGGGGAAAGTGACGACGCCAATACGAGCGGTCACTTGGCGGCCTCCGCCACTTCTTCCACCTTGACGGTGAAGTCCTCGATCACCGTGTTGGCGAGGAAGGATTCCGCAAGATCGTGGATGCGGGCGAGCGCGGCCTCGTCGACCGGGCCGTCAACTTCCAGTTCGAATCGCTTTCCCTGACGTACGTCGGAGATGCCTTCGAAACCCAGGCGTGGCAGCGCACGCTGGACCGCCTGGCCCTGGGGGTCGAGGATCTCCGGCTTGAGCATGACGTCGACTACGACGCGTGCCACTGGCACTCCCGGTGTTGTGGTGCTGAGCGTGTTCCTGCGGGTCTTCGACAGG
Source organism: Streptomyces prunicolor NBRC 13075 (assembly GCF_000367365.1). Taxonomy (GTDB): domain Bacteria; phylum Actinomycetota; class Actinomycetes; order Streptomycetales; family Streptomycetaceae; genus Streptomyces; species Streptomyces prunicolor. Next base: position 200,990 of record NZ_BARF01000084.1, read on the forward strand.
TGACTTCAGACTACCTGCACAAAATTTCTACGCGAGTAGAGTTGTAGGAATCTACGTGAGGACCATCACGATCCGGTGTCGAGCGGGGGTCTTCACGAAAAGTTCAGGGAAAGATCCCGGATCGATCCCGGTTCCCTATTGCGCGGAGACACGCGGGAAGATTTAGTCGGGCTTCACATTGCATTGCCGGGCACTGTACAAATGAATTGGTAATAGCCGATACTTTGCCCAATAACAGGCGGACAGTCGACATCTCCGCACCTCCGTGACGTCTCCGTGCGTCCCCGCGGATAGTGCGGTTTCAGGTGTCGCACGAAGGGACCGATATTCGTGGCGCAGAAGGTCGTGGTCACTCTCTTTGACGACATCGACGGCTCGGAAGCGGCGGAAACGATCGCCTTCGGGCTCGACGGCAAGTCGTACGAGATCGACCTGAATCAAGCCAATGCCAAGAAACTGCGTAAGGCGCTCGAGCCCTACGTGGACGCAGGTCGCAAGCGGTCGAGGTCGGGCAAGGCCTACCGCCAGACCGAGGTCGCCCCCGACCCGGCGGCCGTCCGGGCCTGGGCCCAGGCGAACAAGATGGACGTGCCGGCGCGCGGACGCATCCCCAAGAAGATCTACGAGGCGTTCACCGCCGCGCAGTGAGCAGTCCCGTGTGAGTCGGGCCGATGAGTCGGGCCGACGGCCGGTCATCGGCCCCTCGGGGCAACCGACTTGCGCTGCACCCCTCCTGGTCAGCTAGAGTTCGGAGCACGCCGAGGGGCGAGGCCGAAAGGCCCAGCTCACGGAGTACATGCGGGTGTAGTTCAGTAGCAGAACATCCCCCTTCCAGGGGGAAGGCGCAGTGTGCAATTCCTGTCACCCGCTCTGCAGCATCACCGTTCGGACCACTCTTGTGGATCGGGTAGGCTGGTGCTCGCGCCGATCAGTGAGAGCTGGTCGGAGGCAATGCGGACGTAGCTCAGTTGGTAGAGCGCAACCTTGCCAAGGTTGAGGTCGCCAGTTCGAACCTGGTCGTCCGCTCCAGCAAAAACCCCGGTCCGGGTGGACCGGGGTTTTTTGTGTGCCCGATCCGCATCAACAGATCGTCCCCGTCTGACATTTGTCATGCCGAGTGATGACAGCGCGCACTGCTGCCGGCCGCCGATCGCCGGGACGCTGAAGTCATGGACACCAACGAACACGAACACGTGATTGAGGTCACTGACCTACGCCGTGTGTACGGGGGCGGGTTCGAGGCTGTGCGGGGGATCACGTTCTCCGTGCGGCGCGGGGAGGTCTTCGCGCTCCTGGGCACCAATGGGGCGGGCAAGACGTCCACGGTCGAACTTCTGGAGGGCCTCGCGCCGGCGTCCGGCGGGCGGGTGCGCGTCCTCGGGCACGATCCCTACAGCGAGCGGGCCGCCGTACGGCCGCGGACCGGGGTGATGTTGCAGGAGGGCGGGTTTCCGTCCGAGCTGACCGTCGCCGAGACCGCGCGGATGTGGGCGGGCTGTACGAGCGGGGCGCGGCCCGAGGCGGAGGCGCTCGCGCTGGTCGGGCTCGCGCGGCGGGCGGACGTACGGGTGAAGCAGTTGTCCGGGGGTGAACGGCGGCGGCTCGATCTCGCGCTCGCGCTGCTCGGGTCGCCGGAGGTGCTGTTCCTCGATGAGCCGACCACTGGGCTGGATGCCGAAGGGCGGCGGGACACCTGGGAGTTGGTGCGGGCGCTGCGCGACGGGGGGACGACCGTGCTGCTCACCACGCACTACCTGGAGGAGGCGGAGGGGCTCGCCGACCGGCTCGCGATCCTCAGCGAGGGGCGGATCGCGGTCACCGGGACACCGGCCGAGGTGACGGCGGGACGGCCGTCGCGGATCTCGTTCGAACTGCCCTCGGGTTACTTCGTGGGGGACCTGCCGCCGCTCGGCCCGCTGGGGGTTGTCGGGCATGAGGTGGCGGGGAGGGTCGTACGGCTGGAGACGCGGGAGTTGCAGCGGGCGGCCACCGGGTTGTTGGTGTGGGCGGAAGGGGCGGGGATCGAATTGCGGCGGCTTGAGGTGCGGTCGGCCTCGTTGGAAGAGGCGTTCTTGGGGATCGCTCGGGAGCAGCAGGGGGTGACCGTATGAGTGCCGTGATGACTACGCCGGTCGGGCGGCTACGGGCGCTCGGGCGGGCCGAGTTGGCGTTGCTGGGGCGGAATCGGAGTGCGGTCGTCACGGCGCTGCTGGTGCCGTTGGCGTTGCCGTTCAGTGTGCGGCCGGCCGTTGATCAGATGGACCTCAAGGGGGAGGGGTTGTCGGTCGGTTCGGTGATGCTCACCGCCGCGATCGGGTTCTCGTTGCTCTTCGCCGTGTACTCGTCGCTGGTGAGTGCGTTCGTCGCGCGGCGGGAGGAACTGGTCCTCAAGCGGTTGCGCACCGGGGAGCTGGGTGACGCCGAGATCCTCGCGGGGACGGGGCTGCCGGCGGTGTGTGTCGGGTTCGTGCAGTCCGTGCTGCTGGCGGTGGCGTGTGTGCTGCTGCTGGACGCGGGGGCGCCTGCGATGCCCCAACTCGTCGTCCTGGGGCTGCTGTTCGGCCTCTTCCTGAGCGCCGCGCTGGCAGCCCTCACGGCGAGTGTGACCAAGACCGCGGAGAGCGCGCAGGTGACCGCGCTGCCGGTGCTGTTCGCGTCCATGCTCGGCTCCGGGATCATCATCCCGCTGCAGCTCCTGCCCGATCGTGTCGCCGCCGTCTGTGAATTCCTCCCGCTCTCCCCCGCGATCCGGCTGATCAGCGGCGGCTGGAACGGCGACCTGTCCGGCTACGACGCGCTGGGCGCCGTCCTGACCGCGCTGGCCTGGACCGTCCTCGGGGTGTTTGCTGTACGGCGGTGGTTCCGGTGGGAACCGCGGCGTTGAGGTACGGGGAGCACCTGGACATGCGGACACCTGGAGGTTCGGGCGGCTGGTGGGGGCGGAAGAGCACACCCGGAAAGGTCGAGACGTACACCCGGTGGTCCTTCCACTTCTTCGCGGTCTTCGAGGTCGCGGCGGTCGGGCTGCCGCTGTTCGCCCAGGTCCGGGCGGGTCTCGCGGGCTGGATGACGGCGGTGGTCGTCGTGCACGCCCTGCTCTGCTCCGCCACCGCCTCCCGGGCACTCGACTGGACGCGCGACCGGCGGGCGCAGCCCGTACGGCTCCTGTGGGCCCTCGGTACGGTCACCGTGCTGATCTCCGTCGTCGCGCTCGTCCTGCGGGAACGGGGTCCCGGCGGCGACGACCTGCGGGCCGCCACGAACACGGTCTTCGTGTGCGTGCTGGGCTTCGGCACCGGCACGCTCACGCTCGGGGTCCGCGGCCGGCGGCCCCTCCTCGCCGTGGTGGCGAGTGCCGTGGGCGGGGCGCTGGTCGTACAGCTCCCGCTGGGCGTGGCCGCGCCCGCCGCGCTCGGCACCGCGGTCGCCGTCCTCTTCACCGCCGGCTGTCTCGCCTTCACCGCCGCCTTCTCCGTCTGGCTCCTCGACGCCGTGTACGAACTCGACGAGGCCCGCGAGACCCGGGCCCGCCTCGCCGTCGCCGAGGAACGGCTGCGGTTCGGGCGCGACCTGCACGACGTGATGGGCCGCAACCTGTCGGTGATCGCGCTGAAGAGCGAACTCGCTGTGCAGCTCGCCCGGCGGGGGCGGGCCGAGGCCGTGGAGCAGATGATCGAGGTTCAGCGGATCGCGCGGGAGTCACAGCGGGAGGTGCGGGATGTCGTACGGGGTTATCGCGAGGCGGACCTCCGGCTCGAACTGGCCGGTGCGCAGGGCGTGTTGGCGGCTGCGGGCATCGACTGCGAGGTGACCGGCGACGCGGCCGGGCTGCCGGTCGAGGTGCAGTCGGCGCTCGGGTGGGTGGTGCGCGAGGCGACCACCAATGTGCTGCGGCATGGGGATGCGGGGCGGTGTGTGGTGGGGGTGCGGGTGGCTGAGGGGCGGGTTGTGCTGACCGTTGAGAACGATGGGGCGAAGGTGGGAGAGGGAGACGGGGGCGACGGTACGGGCGGGGCGGGGCTCGTGGGGTTGCGGGAGCGGCTGACCGCCGTCGGCGGGAAGCTGGAGGCGGGGGCTGTGGACGGTGACCGGTTCCGGGTGGTGGCCACGGTGCCATTGCCTTCGGCGACGGGGACGGGGATGGGAGGCGGGGCCTCATGATCGCGCTGTGCGCCGTACGTCCGCTGGTTGCCGGGCGCTGCGAGCGGGGCGAGGTGCCTGGTGACCGGGCACGTCGGACAGCCTCTGCCGACCGCGAGCGAGATCGCCTCACCATTCGGCCACTCCGCCACCCTCACCACCTCCCCGCCTCGACCAGGAGCACCCCATGACCGCCCCCGTCGTAAGACTCCTGCTCGCCGATGACGAGCACCTCATCCGGGGTGCGCTCGCCGCCTTGCTCGGGCTGGAGGATGACCTCGTCGTCGTGGCCGAGGCGGCTACCGGGCACGAGGCGTTGGCTATGGCTCGGGCTCATGAGCCTGATGTGGCTGTGCTGGATCTTCAGATGCCGGGGGCCGACGGTGTGAAGGTGGCCACATCGTTGCGGGCCGAGTTGCCGGGGTGCCGGGTGTTGATCGTGACCGGGCACGGTCGGCCCGGGCATCTGAAGCGGGCGCTTGCGGCTGGGGTGCGGGGGTTCGTGCCCAAGACCGTCAGTGCGCAGCGGCTTGCCGAGATCATTCGTACCGTGCATGCCGGAAACCGTTATGTCGACCCCGAGTTGGCCGCCGACGCGATCTCCGCCGGGGACTCGCCGCTGACCGCCCGTGAGGCCGAGGTGCTGGAGTTGGCCGCTGATGGGGCGCCGGTCGCGGAGATCGCCGAACGTGCCGCGCTCTCGCAGGGGACCGTACGGAACTATCTCTCCTCCGCCGTCTCGAAACTCGGGGCCGAGAACCGGCATGCGGCAGTGCGTCTCGCACGCGAGCGAGGTTGGGTATAGTTGCTCTCGCGCCACGGCGCAACGCGGACGTAGCTCAGTTGGTAGAGCGCAACCTTGCCAAGGTTGAGGTCGCCAGTTCGAACCTGGTCGTCCGCTCCAGCAAAAACCCCGGTCCGGGTGGACCGGGGTTTTTCGTGCCCTCTAGCCCCAGTTCAGGCCCGTCAGGCGCTCGTACGCCTCGATGTACTTCGCGCGCGTCGCGTCCACCACCTGCTGCGGAAGCGCCGGCGGCGGCTGCTCGCTCTTGCGGTCCCAGCCGGACTCCGGGCCGGTCAGCCAGTCGCGCACGAACTGCTTGTCGTACGACGGCTGCGCGCGGCCCGGCTGCCAGGTCTCGGCCGGCCAGAAGCGGGACGAGTCCGGGGTCAGGACCTCGTCGGCGGCGATCAGCGTCTCGCCGTCGAAGCCGAACTCGAACTTGGTGTCCGCGAGGATGATGCCCCGGTCACGGGCGATGTCCCGGGCACGGCCGTAGACGGCGAGGGTCGCCTGGCGCAGCTGCGCGGCGGTGTCGGCTCCGACCTGCCGGGCGACCTCCTCGTACGACACGTTCTCGTCGTGCTCCCCTACGGCGGCCTTCGTGGCCGGGGTGAAGATCGGGGCGGGGAGTTCACTGCCGTCGACCAGGCCCTCGGGGAGGGCGAGGCCGCAGACCGTGCGGGAGGCGTTGTACTCGACCAGGCCGGAGCCGGTGAGGTAGCCGCGGGCCACGCACTCCACCGGGACCATCTGGAGGGACTTGCAGATGAGGGTGCGGCCCGCCCAGTCTGCGGGGGCGCCGGGCGGGAGGTCGGTGCCGAGGACGTGGTTGGGGATCAGGTCGGCGAGCTGGTCGAACCACCAGAGGGAGAGCTGGGTGAGGACCCGTCCCTTGTCGGGGATCTCGGTCGGCAGTACCCAGTCGTAGGCGGAGATGCGGTCGCTGGCGACCATCACGAGATCGCCCGCCTCGTTCTGGTACAGCTCGCGCACCTTGCCGGTGTGGAGGTGCGTCAGGCCCGGAACCTGGAGCGGCTCGGGCTTTTCTACGAATCCGGACACGGGTTCCTCCAGTAAGTCTCTCCAACTGGCTCGATTGTCCCGTATGCGCGGCTGCCCTCCGGTCGCGGGGTCAGTCGTGCTTGCAGATGCGGTCCAGGAGGTTGGCCGTGGCGCGCTGGACGCGGGCGTCCACGTGGCCGGGGCGGTCCAGGGCCGGTGACCAGGCGAAGGTGCCGGAGGCGAAGACAAGAGAGCCGGAGGGGGCGCGGTAGAGGGAGGTCTCCTGGTGGCGGAGGGCGCCCTCGCTGTCCGCGTACGGGGAGTGGGCGAGCAGGATGCGCTCCTCGTGCCGGGGGAGCTGGGTGCGCGGGAAGTACCGGTCGGCCTCGCCCGCGACCAGGCCCTCGATCGGGTCGCCGTCACCGGCGCCGGTCGCCTCCCACAGCCAGTGGTCGGCGTTGCGGACGATCAGGGGGTACGGCTCGGGCACCCGGCCCGCGTACTGGATGCCGACCAACTGCTGCTCGGGGCGGTCGACTTCGCGCCACAGCACCGGCTTGCCCGGGCCCCGGCGCTTGCGGCAGGTGAGCAGGCGGTCGGGGACGCCGGACGGGGAGGGCCCCAACTCCACTTGCCAGTACATGGTGTTGGCGGAGAGGAAGACGAGGGACGTGCCGTGGTCGCGGGCACGTTCGACGGTACGGCGCATCTGTGTCGACCAGTACTCGTCGTGGCCGGGGAACACCAACCCCCGGTAACGGGTGGGGTCCACGCGGCCGGAGTGCAGGTCGCGGGCGTCGGCGTAGGCGAGGTCGTAGCCGTAGCGCTCGGCCCAGCGGATGAAGTCGTAGGCGTGGCCCACGTGGAGGGGCAGGCCCGCGCCCGCGTACGGGCGGTCGAAGGAGACCGTCGTCGCGGCCTCGGACTCGCCGAGGAGGCGGCCGTCGCCGTCCCAGGCGTGGTAGAGGCTCGCGCCGGTGTGGCCGTCCTCCGGGTAGAGGTTGTAGGCCTGCCAGGTGATGTCGGGCAGGAGGAGGAGCAGGTCGGCGGGGTGGTTGTCGCGGACCGTGAACGGGATGTGCGAGCGGTAGCCGTCGGCGGTGGTGAGGACGGCGACGTACGCGCCGATGCTCCAGTAACTCGGGATCTGCAGGCGCCAGGACAGCCACCAGTGGTGGCAGGAGACCGTGCGGTCGGCGGTGAGCGGCGGGGGCTGCACGATGCCCGAGAGGCGGGGGCTGGTGGTGATCTTGGCGGCGCCGTCACCGCCGTAGTGGCCGATGCGGTAGATGTCGACGGCGAACTCCTGGGGCGGGTCGACCGTGACGTGGAAGTCGAGTGCCTCGCCGGGGGCGACCGCGCTCGCCGAGGTGAAGCCCTTGATCTGGCGGCGGACGTCGTCGGCGGAGCGCGGGCCGCCGCCGTCCGACGCGCGCGGGGCGGGGACGTGAGGGGTGTGCCGGTCGGTGGTCGCGCGGGGCGGTGTGGGGTCCACGTACCAGGGGACGACGTGGCCGGTGTCGTCGAAGTAGGTCTCGCTGCCCCGGAGCCAGGGGACGGGGCCCTGTCCGAAGGGGTCCGTGACGGCGTGCGCCAGCGCTCCGGACTCCCAGCGGCGGATCTGCTCCGACCCCATGGTCGCTCCCCTCCCTCGTGCCCCCGTGGTGTTCCTTCGTCCAACTGTCGTATGCCGTAAGCCTTTGCCAGATACGGGACGGCGTACGGGATCGGCCTCAGCACATCACATTAAGCACTCACTCTGTCACTGGTCGTTGCTAATTGACCAAAAGTGGAAGTGCGGATTCCGCCAGGGTCTTGCGGGATTCAGACGAGCCGTACCGGCTTCTCCGGGCGTATGCCCAGGTCCATCAGCCACGCGCGCAGGGGTGCCGGGTCGCCGTCCTCCACCAGGCTGAGCACCCTCGGGGCGAGGTCGGCCGCCCTTTCGCCGTTGACGAGCAGGGTCGGGCCGTCGAGCCAGTCCAGGCCGGGCAGCGCTCCGGCCGTGTCCATCGCGGCGCAGCACACCATCGCCGTGACGTGATCGGCGAGCAACTCCCGGCCGGTGCGCGGTGGTTGGAGCGGGAAGAGGGGGAGCCCGGTGTCGTCCCAGAGTCCGGTGTCGGGGCCTTGCCCGGGCGGGGCCGCGCTGATCGGCGGGGTGGCCGCCTCCTCGCGCGCCAACTCCGCGGTCAGCCCTGCGGCGAGGGCCGCGCTGTGCGGGGAGCCGCTTTCGCCGAGCTCTTCGTCGTCATCGTCGGCGGCCATCGCCTTGTAGGGCTCGGGCTCCGGGGGTGCCTCTGGGTGGGGGGCTGCCTCTGGGTGGGGGGCTGGGGCTTCCGGTTGTGCGGGGGTGGACGGGTCGGTGAGGGTGGCGTCCGGCGCGTACGGATCTACGGCGTCGGCCTCCCCGTACCGGTCGTCCGCACGGCCGTCCGTACGGTCATCCGCACGGCCGTCCGTCGTCGTCGGGTCCGTCAGGTGGTCCACCACTCGGGCCAGGGTCGGGGGGTCGTGGTGGGGCGGGGTCGGGTCGGGGGCACGGCGGACGCCAAGGGTGTCCAGGACGCGGTGGAGGCGGGCCGCGTCCGTGCGCCATTTGCGGTCGACGACCTCCTCCGGGTACTCCTGCCAGGCCACCGGTGCCCAGTCGGGACCGGTCTCGGCGGGGCCGCCGTGGAAGAGGCGGGCGGCGAGGAGTGAGGTCGCCTCGTCGATCGTGCCGGGCTCTTCGAGCAGGTCGCAGGCGGGGCGCTCGCCCAGGCGGGAGGCGAAACCCTCGGCCAGGCGGTCGCGGCGGGACAGCTCCGTGAGCGCCGCGACGACGCCCGCGTCCAGTCGGGACGGCCAGCGGCCCATCCGCCACGCGGGCAGCGCGACCCTGGTCAGCAGCCGGTCCCAGCCCGCGTACGCCAGGCCCACCTGTTCCTGCGCGACGATCCGCAGGCCGTAGTCCACAGCCTGTGCACGCTCGGCGGCAGCGGCGGCCACGCCCCGCTCCATCTCGGCCGCGTGACCCCGGCAACTGCGCAGCAGCAGCCGGGCGACCCAGCCGACACCGGCGAGCACCGAACGGAACACCGGACCGCGCGGTGCCGAGGTCACGGCCACCGCCGCGTCCAGGCCCCGTACGAAACGGCGGGCCGCGGCTATGTCCGGGTGCGCCGAGGGTCCCGTACCGGCGACGACCGGGGCGAGCACCGCGCGCAGCTCGCCAACCCGCATCCACCACAGGAACGGCGAGCCGATGACGAGGACGGGCGCGGCGGCCGTACGCCGGGAACGCCCCGGGGTGAGGCTGCGGACGCCGGTGATCTCGTCGCCGCTCTCCTGCGGGGGCGGGCCGTGGGACGGGTGGGTGCGGTCCTCCAGCCAGCTGTCGCAGTCCGGGGTGAGCGCTATCGCGGACGGTGCGGGGACGTCGAGGCGGTCGGCGAGGTCGCGCACCATGCGGTACAGGTCCGGGGCCGATTCCTCGGCGATCGCGACCGTAGGACTCACGGCCGGGCGGGCCCGCGCGACGACCAGCGCGATGGCGCCGGCGGCGAGCAGCACGACGATCGCGGCCACGCCCATGATCCAGCGGGCGAGATCCCAGCTCCGGCCCATGAGATGGCCGGAGGAACCCCCGGCGAGCAGGATCACCGCGACGGCGGCGGGCAGCAGGGCGACGGCCAGCGCCCGGCTGCGGATCCGCAGCACGGCCAAGGCCCGGGAACGCGCCGCCTGCGCGCCCGCCTCCACACCCACACCCATACCGGTCACGACCGGACCTCGCCCCCTCCGTGCTGTCCCACTCCGCTGGTGTTGCTCACTCCCCCACTGTGGCACCCACCACTGACATCGCAATGCCGGTGGGCCAAGTGCCGGAACGCTTGCGCCGCACCATAGTTGGGGCCCCGGTCCCCGTCAGCCGGTTGGGGCATCGGTCACTCGATGGAATGGCTCAGGGGAAAGGTGGATGACAGAGGGCGAGGGTGAGGGCAAGGTTCAGGCCCCGAATCCTGAGACGGAATCGGGGCCTGTCGGGTTTATCGGTGCGCGGAAGCGCTTGGGGTCACTCGCCCGACGCCGCCTTCGCCGCGATGTCCGTGCGGTGCTCGGAGCCGTCGAGACGGACCCGGGCCACGGCCGCGTACGCGCGCTCGCGGGCCTGGGTGAGATCCGCGCCGATCGCCGTGACGGAGAGGACGCGGCCACCCGCGCTGACGACCGTGTCGCCGTCGTACTTGGTACCGGCGTGCAGCACGTACGCGTGCGGGGCGTCCTGCGCGGCCACCTCGTCGAGGCCGGTGATCGGGTCGCCGGTGCGGGGGGTGCCGGGGTAGTTGTGCGAGGCGATGACCACGGTGACCGCCGCGTCCTCGCTCCAGCGCAGGGGGGCCAGGTCGTCGAGGGTGCCGTCGGCGGCGGCGAGCAGGACGCCGGCCAGCGGGGTCTTCAGGCGGGCCAGGACCACCTGGGTCTCCGGGTCGCCGAAACGGGCGTTGAACTCGATGACCCGCACACCGCGACTCGTGATCGCGAGACCGGCGTAGAGGAGGCCGGAGAAGGGGGTGCCGCGGCGGCGCATCTCGTCGACGGTGGGCTGGAGGACGGTCTGCATGACCTCCTCCACCAGCTTCGGGTCGGCCCACGGCAGCGGAGAGTACGCGCCCATGCCGCCGGTGTTCGGGCCCTCGTCGCCGTCCAGCGCGCGCTTGAAGTCCTGGGCGGGCTGGAGGGGGACGACGGTGACGCCGTCGGTGATCGCGAAGAGCGAGACCTCGGGGCCGTCGAGGAACTCCTCGATGACGACCCGCTCGCAGGCGCCTGCGTGCGCCTTCGCCGCATCGAGGTCGTCGGTGACGACGACGCCCTTGCCGGCGGCGAGTCCGTCGTCCTTCACGACGTACGGCGCACCGAAGGCGTCGAGAGCCTCCGCGACCTCTTCCGGGTTCGTGCAGACGTAGGAGCGGGCGGTCGGCACACCGGCCGCCGCCATCACTTCCTTGGCGAAGGCCTTGGAGCCCTCCAGCTGCGCGGCCTCCCCGGAGGGGCCGAAGACCGGGATGCCCGCCTCGCGCACGGCGTCGGCGACCCCGGCGACGAGGGGTGCCTCCGGGCCGACCACGACCAGCTCGGCACCGAGTTCGGTGGCCAGCGCTGCTACGGCTGCGCCGTCGAGGGGGTCGACCTGGTGCAGCTCGGCGACCTCGGCGATGCCTGCGTTGCCGGGGGCGCAGTGCAGCGCGGTGACGTCGGGGTCGTTGGACAGGGAATGGCAGAGGGCGTGTTCGCGGGCGCCGGTACCGATGACGAGGACCTTCACGGGGTCAGCCTAGGTCACGGTGAGGGTGGGGGTGGTCGGGGTGGGGGTTGGGAGCGGGGTTGGTTGGTGGTGCG
>NZ_BARF01000083.1 GCF_000367365.1 Streptomyces prunicolor NBRC 13075
TCCCGTGATCGGGATCGCATACACGAGAGCGGAACAGTCAGGCGGAATAAGCCCGACCGTTCACAGCGTCCTCGCTGTATGTTTTCTTCAAAGGAACCTCGTCCCAACCATCAGATGATGTTTGGAGACGGGGTATCAACATATCTGGCGTTGATTTTTGGCACGCTGTTGAGTTCTCAAGGAACGGACGCTTCCTTTGTACTCACCCTCTCGGGCTTTCCTCCGGGCTTTTCCCTTCGGTCTTGCGTTTCCGACTCTATCAGACCGTTTCCGGTTCCGATTTCCTCGGTGCTTTCCAGGTTTCCGCTTCCGCGTTTCCCTTTCCGGCGGTTCCGACTCTATCAGATCCTTTCGGGCCTGACTCCCAGTCAGAGTGGGCTGCCATCCCGGCCGTTGGGCCGTTCCGACGTCTCAAACCTTAGCCGATTCCCCCGGCGGAGTTCCAATCGAGGCCCAGGGACCTGATCGAACAACAGCCGAGCCCAAATCGAATTGAATTCGGGCACGCCGAAATCAATCCCGTTGGGAGATCGTGCGGTTGGTTTGGGTTGCCGCTGTCGCGGCGGAGGTGCTGCCGGAGAACCGTTACGGCTCGGCGGCAACCCGAAGAACTTTACGGATCGAGCAAGGGGCTGTCAAGCACCCTCTGTCAAGATCTTTTATTCGAGGTCGCTGAGCCGACCGCCGGCATCCGGCTGGGCGTGCTCCACCCTACGCAGCAGGCGAGTCAGGACCTCACCGAGGACTGTGCGCTCCACCGGGGAGAGGTCCTGGAGGAGGTCCTCCTCGAAGACCGTCGCCATGCGCATCGCCTCCAGCCACTTGCCTCGGCCCTCAGGCGTCAGCTCCACGATCACGCGGACGCGGTTGGACTCGTCCCGCTCCCTGGTGACCAGACCCTCGGCGACCATGCGGTCGATCCGGTGGGTCATTGCGGCCGGAGTCAGGCCGAGGCGCTTGGCGAGGTCGCTCGGGCCCATCCGATAGGGGGCACCCGCGAGGACGAGGGCCTTGAGGACCTCCCACTCGGCGCTGCTCATGCCGAGGTTCGCGGTCTGGCGGCCGTAGGCGACGTTCATGCGGCGGTTCAGGCGGCCCAGGGCCGAGACGATCTTCTCGACCTGGGGGTCGAGGTCCTTGAACTCGCGCTGGTAGGCGGCGATCTGCTCGTCGAGTGTCGGTTCGCCCATGGACGGCAGTATCGCACGGGGTCGCTTGGCGTTGAAGTCCTTCTAGATGTACTGTTTAGCTTCGAAGTCTTCGGCGCTAAGAAGTACCGATGGCGACCAACTACCTGATTGAGGTGACCGTGACCAGGGCGATGGGCGCAGCGATGCGCCGGATCCACGTGGGAAACGCACTCAGCGCGTTCGGGCTCGGCTTCACGGTCCCCTACCTGTACGTCTATGTGGCGCAGGTGCGGGGACTGGGAGCCATGACGGCGGGTCTCGTACTCGCCGTCTTCGCCGTGGCCGCGCTGATCGTGCTGCCGTTCGCCGGGCGGGCCATCGTCCGGCGCGGTCCCCGACCGGTTCTCATCGTCGCCCTGGTTCTGGCCGCCGTAGGGTCGATGAGTCTGGGGCTGGCGGGGAGTGCGACCGCTGTGTTGCTGTCGGCTGCCGCGCTCGGGGCCGGGCAGGCTGTGATGCAGCCGGCGCTCGCCACGATGATCGTGGACTGTTCTACGGCGGATACGCGCTCGCGTGCCTTTGCCGTGCAGTTCTTTCTGCAGAACCTCGGGCTCGGTGTCGGCGGGCTCATCGGCGGTCATCTGGTCGACACGACCAGCGCGTCCTCGTTCACGCTGCTCTTCGGGATCGAGTCGGCGATGTTCCTGGTGCTCGCCGGGGTGATGGCAACCGTGCGGATGCCGCATTCGCCGGCCATCGGTGACGCTCCCGCGCGGTCGTCCGGCAAGGGTGCCTGGAAGCAGCTGCTCGGCAACCGGGCCATGGTGCAGCTGAGCGTGCTCGGCTTCGTGCTGTTCTTCGCCTGCTACGGGCAGTTCGAGTCGGGGCTGAGTGCGTACGGGGTCGAGGCCGCCGGTATCTCGACGTCCGCGCTCGGTACGGCGCTGGCCGCCAACACCGCGATGATCGTCGTCGCGCAGTTCGCGGTGCTGAAGTTCGTCGAGCGGCGTCGGCGCTCGCGGGTGATCGCGGCCGTAGGGATGATCTGGGCGCTGGCTTGGGTCACGGCCGGGTTCGCGGGGCTCGGGCATGGGAGTCAGGAGATGGCTACCGCTGCCTTTGTGTCGACGTATGCGCTGTTCGGGCTTGGGGAGGCGATGTTGTCGCCGACCGTTGCTCCCCTTGTCGCCGATCTGGCGCCGGAGGGGATGGCCGGGCAGTACAACTCGGCCTTCGCCCTCGTCAAGCAGCTCGCGTTGGCCGTTGGGCCCGCGGTGGGCGGGCCGCTCGGGGCTTCGCTGCCGGGGGCGTATGTCGTGACGTTTTTCTTGTTCTCGCTGGGGATAAGCCTGCTCGCGGTGAAGCTGGGGCGGCAGTTGACCGCCGTGCAGGATCAGCCTTGGCGGGCGAAGGGGAGTCTGGTCGTCGCTCGCGGGAGTGTCGAGCCGGTAGGGGTCGAGGCGTAGGTCACGCCGGGGCCGTCTTGGGGAGTACGAACTCGCACCAGACGGCCTTGCCGCCGCCCGGGGTGCGGCGGGAGCCCCAGTTCGAGGCGATCGTCGCCACGATCGCGATGCCTCTGCCCGACTCGTCGGCCGGTTCCGCGCGGCGGCGGCGGGGGAGGTGGTCGTCGCCGTCCGTGACCTCGACGATGAGGCGGCGGTCGGTGCGGCGCAGGCGTAGGCGCATGGGTGGGGTGCCGTGCTGGAGGCTGTTGGCGACCAGTTCGCTTGCGGCCAGGACGCCGAGGTCGTGGAGTTCGGTGGGGAAGCGCCAGCTGGTGAGGACGCCTGAGGCGAACGCACGCGCGCGTGGGGCCGCTTCCACTCCGCCGAGCAGCTCCAGGGCCGCGTTGCGGAAGAGGTCGCCGGCCGGGCCGGTGCGGGCCGGGTGCTGGAGGACCAGGACGGCGACGTCGTCGTCGTGGTCCGCGGTGACGCCGAGGGAGCGGACCAGACGGTCGCAGACCACCTGGGGGGTGCCGGTGGCGCCGGCCAGGGCGCGCTCCAGGGAGGCGATTCCCTCGTCGAGGTCCTCGTCCCGGCGTTCCACCAGGCCGTCCGTGTAGAGGACCGCTGTAGAGCCGGGGCTGAGGGGGATCGAGCCCGAGGAGTGGATCCAGCCGCCGGTGCCGAGCGGGGGGCCGGTGGGTTCGTCGGCGCGTTGGACCGCGCCCGTCTCGTCGCGGACGAGGATCGGAAGGTGGCCTGCCGAGGCGTAGACCAGGCGGCCCTCGTTCGGGTCGAAGATGGCGTACACGCAGGTGGCGATCTGGTTGGCGTCGATCTCCGTGGCGAGGCCGTCCAGGAGCTGGAGTACCTCGTGCGGTGGCAGGTCGAGGCGGGCGTACGCGCGGACGGCGGTGCGGAGTTGGCCCATGACCGCTGCCGCTCGGACTCCTCGGCCCATGACGTCGCCGATGACCAGGGCGGTGCGGCCGCCGCCGAGGGTGATCACGTCGTACCAGTCGCCGCCGACCGCTGCTTCGGTGCCGCCGGGCTGGTAGGTGGCGGCGATGCGCAGGTCGTCGGGTTCTTCGAGTTCCTGGGGGAGCAGGGAGCGCTGGAGCGTCACGGCTGTTTCGCGTTGGCGGCGTTCGCTGGCGCGGAGGCGTTCGGCGGCCTCGGCGTGGTCGGTGACGTCGGTGGCGAAGATCAGGACGCCGCCCTCTGCGCTGTCGGCGCTCTCGGCGACCGGGGTGCAGGTGAACGTGTACGAGCGGCCGCCGGGGGCCTTGCGGGACTTGAGGGTGCGGGGCTTGCCGCTGCGCAGGACCTGGTCGAGGAGCGGGAGCAGGCCGAGTTCGTCGAGCTCGGGGAGGGCCTCGCGGGCCGGTGCGCCCAGCGGGCGGGTGCCGAAGGCGGCTGCGTAGGCGTCGTTGACGTACGCGATGCGCTGGTCGGGGCCGTGCACGAGGGCGACGAGGGCCGGGACGCGGTCGAGGACCTCGCGGACGGGCAGGTCCTCGACGGCGGGGACCGGCGGCTCGTCGGTGAGCTGCTCGGCGCGGGCCGCGGGCACGGAACCTTCTCCCCGCCGGTCCGGGGTGACCGGGTGGTCGGTCCGCGCTGCGGCGCGGCGCTGCGTTCCGGGGAGCCGGGCGCTCCAACGCGTGAAGTTCACGAATCCTTGCCTCGTGTAGATGTCGTCGGCCGGTTCCGGACCCTGCCGGGGGGCCGGGGCCGCGCGGCGGGAGCCGCACATCGGTCGCGGCCCCCGGGTGCAGCACAGTGGGGAGAGCCTCTTGGGTGGGACGGGAGGGCACGGGCCCGCCCGACGTCGTGGACCAGTCCGGTTCGTGGACCAGTCTGGCAGTGTGGCGGACCCGGTCGATATTCGTCAGACGCCGGGGCCGCCGGTGGAGTTCCTCGGTCCGGTCAGTTCGACCCCTTCGGGTCGTGTGGAGGCTTTCCACCGGCCGCGAGTTCGAACTCCGCCCGGGGATGTTCGAGTGAACCGAGAGAAACGATCTCCCTCTTGAAGAGCCCCGCCAGCGTCCATTCGGCGAGCACACGGGCCTTGCGGTTGAAGGTGGGCACCCTGCTGAGGTGGTAGACGCGGTGCATGAACCAGGCAGGGTAGCCCTTCAGCTTCCGTCCGTAGACCTGCGCGACGCCTTTGTGCAGTCCCAGGGAGGCGACCGAGCCGACGTACTTGTGGGCGTACGTCTGGAGGGGCTCGCCGCGCAGGGAGTGCGCGATGTTGTCGCCGAGGATCTTGGCCTGGCGTACGGCGTGTTGGGCGTTGGGGGCGGTCAGGGTGCCGGGTTCGCCGGCCGTGACGTCGGGGACGGCTGCCGCGTCTCCCGCTGCCCACGCGTGCGTGGCGCCCTCGATCGTCAGCTCGGCGGTGCACTTGAGGCGGCCGTGCGGAGTGAGGGGGAGGTCGGTGGCGGCGAGGACCGGGTGGGGTTTCACGCCGGCCGTCCACACGAGCGTGCGGGTCGGGAAGCGCTGGCCGTCGCTGAGTACGGCGACGCGGTCGGCGCAGGATTCGAGGCGGGTCTCCAGGAGGACCTGGATGTTGCGGCGGCGCAGCTGGGTGACGGTGTAGGTGCCCATCTCCTCGCCGACCTCCGGGAGGATGCGGTTCGTGGCCTCCACGAGGATCCACTTCATGTCGTCGGCGTCGACGTTGTGGTAGTAGCGCACGGCGTAGCGGGCCATGTCCTCCAGCTCGCCGAGCGCCTCGACACCGGCGTAACCGCCTCCTACGAAGACGAAGGTCAGGGCCGCGTCGCGGATCGCGGGGTCGCGGGTGGAGGAGGCGATGTCCATCTGCTCGATGACGTGGTTGCGCAGGCCGATGGCCTCCTCGACGGTCTTGAAGCCGACGCCGTGCTCGGCGAGACCGGGGATCGGGAGGGTGCGCGCGATCGAGCCGGGGGCCAGGACGAGTTCGTCGTACGCCAACTCCTCGGTACCTGTGCCCTCTTCCTCGGTGGCGAGGGTGCTGAGGGTCGCGGTGCGCTTGCCGTGGTCGATGGCGGTGGCCTCGCCGATGACGACGCGGCAGCGGTCGAGGACGCGGCGCAGGGGGACGACGACGTGGCGGGGGGAGATCGAACCGGCGGCGGCCTCGGGGAGAAACGGCTGATACGTCATGTAAGGGTCGGGACTGACGACGGTGATCTCGACCTGCCCGCGCTTGATTTCACGTTTCAACTTCTTCTGAAGGCGCAGGGCTGTGTACATCCCGACGTAGCCGCCACCGACAACGAGAATGCGCGCGCGTTCCTTCACCATCCCATGACGCACCCGGCGCTGGAGTTTGTCCACAGCCTCGACAAATTGTGTGACCGGCGGCGGAGCGCGCGCGGGGCCGCCGGAATTGCCGGAGTGCGGGGCAGGTGCGCAGGTCAGTGGGGGTGATCGGGGTGGCACTCGGGGGCGCAATCGGGACGTATGTGACCCGTACTCCGATCGGGGGGCGCTCCGTGCGGAACCTGCCCCTTCTGAATTGACCCCCTCTCAACTATGTTCGTGTGTCGACGGGGTGAAGGGGGATGCGCTCAGCGGGTCCGCGAAGAGCGAGGCTCGCGAACCGGGCTTGTCTCACGATGCTCCGGCTGCCGATGGCGGGGAGTCTCCGGGGGGAGACGTCATTAACCGGGGGAACGTGTATGCATATTCAGGATTCGCATTGGACATCCGCGTCAGCCATCGCATCCGGCGGCGCGGTCGGAGCGGCGGGAAACGGACGCGGGGACTCCTCGCGGACGACGCCGCTGCGCGTGGACGCACAGCGCAATCTGGAACACGTGCTGCGGGCGGCGCGTGAGGTCTTCGGCGAGCTGGGCTACGGCGCGCCGATGGAGGACGTGGCGCGACGCGCGCGGGTCGGTGTCGGCACGGTGTACCGGCGCTTCCCGAGCAAGGACGTCCTGGTGCGCCGGATAGCCGAGGAGGAGACCTCCCGGCTGACCGACCAGGCGCGTTCGGCGCTCGGCCAGGAGGACGAGCCGTGGTCGGCGCTGTCGCGCTTCCTGCGGACGTCGGTGGCCTCGGGCGCGGGGCGGCTGCTGCCGCCGCAGGTGCTGCGGGTTGGCGTCGCCGACGAGGGTGAGGGTGCTGCCCTCCTCGACGAGGCGCGGGTGCCGCAGCAGCGGACGCAGCCGGGTGCGGGTGAACTGCGGCTGGTTCCGGAGGAGTCGGCGGGGTCTTTGGGCTCCGGGGACTATGACGCCGGGGCGACCGCGCTGCTGGAGGTCGTGGGGCAGCTTGTCGATCGGGCGCGGGCTGCGGGGCAGTTGCGGGCGGATGTTTCGGTGTCGGATGTGCTGCTGGTGATTGCTACGGCGGCGCCCTCGTTGCCGGATGCTGCGCAGCAGGCGGCGGCGTCGGCTCGGTTGCTGGATATTTTGTTGGAGGGGTTGCGGTCTCGGCCTCTGTGAGGGTGGCGGTGGCGGGGTGACTCGGCGGTAGGGCGGGGTGATGCGGCCCTCGGTGGTTCGGCGCCCGGTGGTTTGGCGTCCGGTGTTGGTGTGGGCGTCTTCTGGGGGCTGCGCCCCCAGGCCCCCATCGGCCTGGACGGCCTCGTCCTCAAACGCCGGACGGGCTGAACAATGCCGGCCTGCGTTGAGAGGTGCCGGACGGGCTGATTGTGTGGGCCTGTGCCGGAAAGTTGCCGGACGGGCTGATCTTTGTCGGCCTGCGCTGAAAAGGTGCCGGACGGACAGCCCGCTCCCCGGTGACTCGAATAGGTGACTGTGGGGCGGGGGTGCCGTGGTGCCCTCGCCCCTCGTGACGCCCGGGAACGTTCCGGGCATTTCTGTCATCGTCGCCAACTCCCGTTTCGGGCGCGACAGTTGAGCCTTCCCCGGAGGGGTGAACGCTAGTACTGCGGTGCGGGAAGTCCCCACGGATGAGTGGATGGTCCGTACGACGGGGTCCTGAACAAAAGCCAATATGGCTACGCTGACCCGGTGTTCGGTACCGGTTGGACTGGCTTGGCAGGCGGCGGGGGCTTTCCGCGATGAGCGTTGACGGGCGTGACGAGTCACTGGGTGACGGTGACCCGGAGGCCGGTGGGCTGACCTCACCACAGGTACCGACCCAGGGTGGGCCCAGTGGTCTCCCCCCGGGTTTCGAACCCGGCGAGGGCAGCGTCCCGCCACAGCGCGAGGGCAGTGTGCTGCCGCCGCCGCTGCCGCCCCGGGAGATGCCGGCGGCCGACGCCTCGTTGATCGAGCGGATGCGTGCCGGTGACGACACGGCGTACGAGGAGCTGTACCGGCGCCATGCGGATGCCGTGCGCCGGTATGCCCGGACTTGTTGCCGGGACGGGCACACCGCCGACGACCTGACCGCCGAGGTCTTCGCCCGCATGCTCCAGGCGGTGCGCGGTGGATCCGGGCCCGAGCACGCCGTACGCGCCTATCTGCTGACCTCCGTCCGGCGCGTCGCCGCGAACTGGACGAAGTCGGCGAAGCGGGAGCAACTCGTCGACGACTTCGCGGTGTTCGCCGCGCAGTCCGCGCGGGTGTCGGAAGTGTCCGACGACGACACCATTGACCTGGGCGCCGACGTACGCGCCATGCACGTGGCCGAGCAGTCGATGGCGATGCAGGCCTTCCGGTCGTTGCCCGAGCGGTGGCAGGCCGTGCTGTGGCACACCGAGGTCGAGGACGAGTCGCCGAGCGAGGTCGCCACGCTCTTCGGGCTCGACGCCAACGGCACGCGCGTGCTGGCCAGTCGGGCCCGCGAGGGGCTCAAGCAGGCCTATCTCCAGGCCCACGTCAGCGCCACCCTCACCGACGACGAGGAGTGCGCGCGCTACGCCGACCAGCTCGGCACCTACGCCCGCCGCCGGCTGCGCACGCGTGCCGAACGCGGGCTGCGCAAGCACCTGGAGGAGTGCGCCAAGTGCCGGCTGGCCGCGTTGCAGATCGAGGAGGTCGCCAGCGGTATCCCGGCGGTCGTCCCGATCGCGGTCATCGGCTGGTTCGGCGCCGCCGGGTACGCGAAGGCGATCGCGCTCATCGCCGGTGGCGCGGGAGCGGGTGCGGCCGGTGCCGCGGGTGCCGCCGCCGCTGCGAGCGGGAGTTCGTCCGGCGGGGCCGGTGCCGGTGGCGCCGCGGCCTCCGAGGGGCTCGGCGCGCCGGTGAAGGCGGGCATCGCGGCCGGTGTGGTCGCCACGGCGGCAGCGGCGGCGATCGCCCTCGCGCTGGCCGGCGGCACCCACACCCCCGCGAAGAAGCCCGAGGCCAAACCGGCGCCCTCGTCCTCCCCCATCGCCAAGCCCGAGTCGACGCCCCCGGCGCCCCCGGCACCCCCGAAGAAGCAACCGGCCCCGGAACCAGCGGTGTTGAAACCCGAGCCGACACCCACTCCGACCCCGACACCCACACCCCGGGCGACACCCACACCGACGCCCAAGCCCACCCCGACCCCGAAGCCGACCCCCAGACCCACCCCGACACCCACCCCCACCCCGACCCCGACGCCCCCACCCGCGCCGACGATCTTCCAGGTCAGCGAACTCTCCTACGACGTCAACGGCGACGGCACCGCCCCGGAGATCCAACTCGGCGAGAGCAGCTGGGTGTGGCAGCGCTACGGCGTCTCGATCGGCGGCACGCGCTACACCCACGGCGCGACCGTGCACGGCCGCTCCTCCGTCACCATCGACCTCAACCGCCAGTGCGTCTCCTACGACGCGACCGTCGGCGTCGACGACATGATGCTGGGGATCGGCAAGGTGTACTTCGCGGTGTACGCCGACGGGGTCCGGCTGTGGCAGTCCGGGGAGATCGACGGCGGGGACCCGGCGGTGCCCGTCCATGTGAACCTCGCCGGGCGCAAGACCGTACGGCTGGTGGTCGAACCGCACAGCTCCTTCGACGACTTGACGCTGGCGGACTGGGCGGAGTCGAAGTTCACGTGCAAGTAGGGCGCTGTGCCAGGTGTTGTGTCGGGGACGGTGCCGGGGCGGGTAGTTCGGCCAGGACCTCGTCCATGGTGAGTGTTTCGCCTCGGGCGCGTTCGGCCGCGTAGCGCTCGGGGCCCAGTTCGGTGCGGGCCGTGGTCTCGGCCTGTTCGACCCGGGCGCGCTCCGGCATGGGGCGCGGATGGCCGCCGCGTCCGTGGTCGGCCGCGGCCAACAGGCGTACCGCGCGCGGTAGTTCGCCGAGTTCCGCGGAGAGCAGTGCCGTCTGGTCCACCAGCATCGCGATCAGCACGTCGGCGCAGCGCTGCTCCACGGCCTCGCGCAGGGTCGCGGTCATCATGGCCAGCCCGCGCTCCGGGCCGGACTCGGCGGCGGTGACCAGGGCGGCGACCGCGTTCAGGCCGGCCCTGAACTGCGGTGGGGGCGTGCCCTTCTCGCTCTCCGCCCAGGCCTGGTCGCTCAGGTCACGCGCGCGGGCGACGTCTCCGTCCTCCAGGGCGATGTGCGCGCGCAGCATCAGGACGAACGCGCGGGCGTCCTGTACGCCGTGCCGATCGGACTCCTCGCTCGCCTCGTCCAGGCCGGCGAGGGCGGCGTCCCGGTCGCCCTCGCGGAAGGCGAGTTCGGCGAGGCGGGCGATGAGGAACGGGGCCTCGGTGTTGGCGCCGACCTCGTAGGCGAGCTTCAGCGCCTCCTCGTACGCCGTCCTCGCCTCCTCGAAGCGGCCGCGGACCATGGCGGCCTCGCCGACCGCGCTGGACACCTGGGCGCGCACCCAGCGGTCGCCGACGCGTCTGCACAGCGCCTGCAGCGCCTTCAGGTCCTCGTCGATGCCCGCCATGCCGCCCGGCGAGTCGACGAGCAGGTGGGTGCGGAACATCAGCATGACGGCGTTCTCCCAGTCGCCGCCGTGGGCACGGACGTTGACGACCGCCGCCTCCATCGCGGGCCGGATGTCCATCGACTCGGTGAGGAAGTAGGCGGTGAGCGGCCAGATGAGCCCCGGCATACGGGCCGCCCGGGGGCCGCCCGCGGCGAAGTAGCCCTGGATCAGATTCATGTACTGCCGCATGCGCTCGTCCATCAGGCCGTCCGTCGTCCGGCCCAGGATCTCGGACTCGGCCCTGAGGAAGAGGTTCAGGAGCCGGAGGTCCATCCGCCGGGTGTGCAGGGGGTGTCGGGCGTCCGCCTCCGGGTCGGCGACGTAGGCCTCGTACGGGTCCTGGGCGGACCCGGCCGGTGCGGCCAGGGCGAGGACGCGGATCACCCAATCCGCGCCCTCGGTGCGGTAGTTGCGCAGCCACCAGAACCAGCCGACGGCGAGGGCCAGGGCGCCCGCCTCCGCCTCGTCGCGCGCGGCGACGGAACAGGCCAGGGCCGCCCGGATGTTGTCGAGCTCGGTCTCCAGGCGGGCGATCCACGGGAGTTGGTCGCCGGAGCGGAGCAGGGGCTCGGCCGTCTCCACGAGGGCGAGCACCCACGCACGGTGCCGGCGCTCGGCCGCGGCGCGCAGTTCGGGGGTCTCGGCCGCGCGCTCCACTGCGTACTCGTGGATGGTCTCCAGCGTGCGGTAGCGCATGCCCCCGTCCGTCTCCCCCGGGGTGGCCACGATCAGGGACTTGTCGACCAGGGAGCCGATGAGGTGGGCCGCGGGGCCGGTGCACACGGCTTCCGCCGCCGCGAGGTCCCAGCCGCCGGCGAACACGGAGACCTCGCGCAGCACCGTCCGCTCCGGCTCGTCGAGCAGCTCCCAGGACCAGTCGACGACGGCACGGAGGGTCTGCTGGCGGGGCAGGACCGTGCGGCTTCCGGAGGTGAGGAGGCGGAAGCGGTCGTCGAGGCGGTCGGCGATCTGGCGCGGGGTGAGCAACCGGAGCCGGGCGGCGGCCAGTTCGATGGCCAGGGGCAGGCCGTCCAGGCGTCGGCAGATCTCCGCGACGGCCTCGGTGTCCTGGAGCACGGTCTCCGCGTCGGGGCGGACGGCGGTGGCGCGCTCCGTGAACAGGCGGTGCGCCTGGTCGGGGACGAGGGGCTCGACCGGGCGCACGGACTCGCCGGGGACGCCCAGGGGTTCACGGCTGGTGGCGAGGATCGTGAGCCCGGGGCAGCGGGTCAGGAGGATCTCGGCGAGGTCGGCCACCGCGCCGATGACATGTTCGCAGTTGTCAAGGATCAGGAGTCGGCTGTGTGAGGCGCAGTACTCCACCAGCAGGGCGACCGGGTCGTCCTGCGTGGTCAACAACTCGGTGGTCAGCAGCGCGGTCTCGCGCAGACCGAGGGCACTGACCACCGCGCCCGGCACCGCCTCCGGCCGGTCGAGCCGGGCCAGCTCGACCAGCCACGCCTGCGGGAGCCCGGCGGCGGCTTCCTCGGCGAGACGGGTCTTTCCGGAGCCGCCCGGTCCGGTGAGCGTGACCAGGCGGGCCCTGTGCAATTCGGAACGGATGGCGGCGATCTCGGGTTCCCGGCCCACGAAAGAGGTAAGCCGTGGACGCAGGTTGCCGTTGCGCTCGGGCCGCCCGGGGGCAGCGGGCGCCGTGTTCGCCGGTGCCGTCGAGGCGAGCAACTCCCCGTGCAGGGCGCGGAGTTCCGGCCCCGGGTCGGTGCCCAGTCCCTCGGCGAGTGCGCGCCGGGCCGTCTCGTACGCGGCGAGGGCGTCGGCCCCGCGGCCCGCATCGCGCAGGGCGCGGATGAGGAGGGCGTGCAGCGGTTCGTCGTAGGGGTGGGCCGCGGTCAGCTCCTTCAGTTCCGGTACGGCGTCGGCGGCGCGGCCCAGCAGCAGGTCGGCCTCGATCCGCGCGCGGGTCGCCTCCTGGCGCAGCGCGTCCGGGCGGGCGGCGGCGGATCGGTCGGGGAGGTCGGCGAGGGCGGGGCCGCGCCACAGGGCGAGCGCGGCGGCCAGGTCGCGGGCGGCGGTGGTCGCGTCGCCCCGGTCGAGGGCGGCCGTGCCCTGGCGTACGAGGTGTTCGAAGACGAACAGGTCCACGTCGTCCCGGGTCGCCATGAGGCGGTAGCCGCCGGGGTCGGAGGCGATCGCATCTTTACCGAGGGTGCGGCGGAGGCGGCCGACCAGGGCCTGGAGGGCGGCCGGGGCGTCCTGGGGAGGTTCCTCCGCCCACACCTCGTCGATCAGGGTGCCGGAGGGGACGATCCGGCCCGGGTGCAGGGCGAGCGCGGCGAGCAGGGCGCGGATACGCGCACCGCCGAGGGGTACGCCGGTGCCGTGTTCGTCTTCCGCCCGGGTGTTGCCCAGGATTTTGT
>NZ_BARF01000082.1 GCF_000367365.1 Streptomyces prunicolor NBRC 13075
AAACATTCACGGAGAGTTTGATCCTGGCTCAGGACGAACGCTGGCGGCGTGCTTAACACATGCAAGTCGAACGATGAACCACTTCGGTGGGGATTAGTGGCGAACGGGTGAGTAACACGTGGGCAATCTGCCCTGCACTCTGGGACAAGCCCTGGAAACGGGGTCTAATACCGGATAATACTCCTGCACTCATGTGTGGGGGTTAAAAGCTCCGGCGGTGCAGGATGAGCCCGCGGCCTATCAGCTTGTTGGTGAGGTAATGGCTCACCAAGGCGACGACGGGTAGCCGGCCTGAGAGGGCGACCGGCCACACTGGGACTGAGACACGGCCCAGACTCCTACGGGAGGCAGCAGTGGGGAATATTGCACAATGGGCGAAAGCCTGATGCAGCGACGCCGCGTGAGGGATGACGGCCTTCGGGTTGTAAACCTCTTTCAGCAGGGAAGAAGCGCAAGTGACGGTACCTGCAGAAGAAGCGCCGGCTAACTACGTGCCAGCAGCCGCGGTAATACGTAGGGCGCAAGCGTTGTCCGGAATTATTGGGCGTAAAGAGCTCGTAGGCGGCTTGTCACGTCGGGTGTGAAAGCCCGGGGCTTAACCCCGGGTCTGCATTCGATACGGGCTAGCTAGAGTGTGGTAGGGGAGATCGGAATTCCTGGTGTAGCGGTGAAATGCGCAGATATCAGGAGGAACACCGGTGGCGAAGGCGGATCTCTGGGCCATTACTGACGCTGAGGAGCGAAAGCGTGGGGAGCGAACAGGATTAGATACCCTGGTAGTCCACGCCGTAAACGGTGGGAACTAGGTGTTGGCGACATTCCACGTCGTCGGTGCCGCAGCTAACGCATTAAGTTCCCCGCCTGGGGAGTACGGCCGCAAGGCTAAAACTCAAAGGAATTGACGGGGGCCCGCACAAGCAGCGGAGCATGTGGCTTAATTCGACGCAACGCGAAGAACCTTACCAAGGCTTGACATACACCGGAAAGCATTAGAGATAGTGCCCCCCTTGTGGTCGGTGTACAGGTGGTGCATGGCTGTCGTCAGCTCGTGTCGTGAGATGTTGGGTTAAGTCCCGCAACGAGCGCAACCCTTGTCCTGTGTTGCCAGCGTGCCCTTCGGGGTGACGGGGACTCACAGGAGACCGCCGGGGTCAACTCGGAGGAAGGTGGGGACGACGTCAAGTCATCATGCCCCTTATGTCTTGGGCTGCACACGTGCTACAATGGCCGGTACAATGAGCTGCGATACCGTGAGGTGGAGCGAATCTCAAAAAGCCGGTCTCAGTTCGGATTGGGGTCTGCAACTCGACCCCATGAAGTCGGAGTTGCTAGTAATCGCAGATCAGCATTGCTGCGGTGAATACGTTCCCGGGCCTTGTACACACCGCCCGTCACGTCACGAAAGTCGGTAACACCCGAAGCCGGTGGCCCAACCCCCTTGTGGGGAGGGAGCTGTCGAAGGTGGGACTGGCGATTGGGACGAAGTCGTAACAAGGTAGCCGTACCGGAAGGTGCGGCTGGATCACCTCCTTTCTAAGGAGCATCTAGGCCGCCAAGCTTGCTTGGTGGTCCAGGGCCATTACGTCGGCAGATGTTCGACGGTGGTTGCTCAAGGGTGGAACGTTGATTATTCGGCACTGTCCGTCATCTCGGGCTGCAAGTACTGCTCTTCGGAGCGTGGAAAGCTGACCACGAGTGACGGCAGGGCCGGGCACGCTGTTGGGTGTCTGAGGGTATGGCCGTGAGGCTGCCTTCAGTGCCGACCCCAGTGAACTCCGGTACAGGCCGGGGGTGATGGGTGGTTGGTCGTTGTTTGAGAACTGCACAGTGGACGCGAGCATCTGTGGCCAAGTTTTTAAGGGCGCACGGTGGATGCCTTGGCACCAGGAACCGATGAAGGACGTGGGAGGCCACGATAGTCCCCGGGGAGTCGTCAACCAGGCTTTGATCCGGGGGTTTCCGAATGGGGAAACCCGGCAGTCGTCATGGGCTGTCACCCATACCTGAACACATAGGGTATGTGGAGGGAACGCGGGGAAGTGAAACATCTCAGTACCCGCAGGAAGAGAAAACAACCGTGATTCCGGGAGTAGTGGCGAGCGAAACCGGATGAGGCCAAACCGTATGCGTGTGAGACCCGGCAGGGGTTGCGTATACGGGGTTGTGGGATCTCTCTTTCACAGTCTGCCGGCTGTGAGGCGAGTCAGAAACCGTTGATGTAGGCGAAGGACATGCGAAAGGTCCGGCGTAGAGGGTAAGACCCCCGTAGTCGAAACATCAACGGCTCGTTTGAGAGACACCCAAGTAGCACGGGGCCCGAGAAATCCCGTGTGAATCTGGCGGGACCACCCGCTAAGCCTAAATATTCCCTGGTGACCGATAGCGGATA
Source organism: Streptomyces prunicolor NBRC 13075 (assembly GCF_000367365.1). Taxonomy (GTDB): domain Bacteria; phylum Actinomycetota; class Actinomycetes; order Streptomycetales; family Streptomycetaceae; genus Streptomyces; species Streptomyces prunicolor. The sequence goes on from NZ_BARF01000082.1 coordinate 2,390, forward strand.
GTACCGTGAGGGAATGGTGAAAAGTACCGCGGGAGCGGAGTGAAATAGTACCTGAAACCGTGTGCCTACAAGCCGTGGGAGCGTCGCTGTATGTGCTTGCACATACGGTCGTGACTGCGTGCCTTTTGAAGAATGAGCCTGCGAGTTTGCGGTGTGTTGCGAGGTTAACCCGTGTGGGGAAGCCGTAGCGAAAGCGAGTCCGAATAGGGCGGTTTAGTAGCGCGCTCAAGACCCGAAGCGGAGTGATCTAGCCATGGGCAGGTTGAAGCGGAGGTAAGACTTCGTGGAGGACCGAACCCACCAGGGTTGAAAACCTGGGGGATGACCTGTGGTTAGGGGTGAAAGGCCAATCAAACTCCGTGATAGCTGGTTCTCCCCGAAATGCATTTAGGTGCAGCGTCGTGTGTTTCTTGCCGGAGGTAGAGCACTGGATAGGCGATGGGCCCTACCGGGTTACTGACCTTAGCCAAACTCCGAATGCCGGTAAGTGAGAGCGCGGCAGTGAGACTGTGGGGGATAAGCTCCATGGTCGAGAGGGAAACAGCCCAGAGCATCGACTAAGGCCCCTAAGCGTACGCTAAGTGGGAAAGGATGTGGAGTCGCAGAGACAACCAGGAGGTTGGCTTAGAAGCAGCCACCCTTGAAAGAGTGCGTAATAGCTCACTGGTCTAGTGATTCCGCGCCGACAATGTAGCGGGGCTCAAGCGTACCGCCGAAGTCGTGTCATTCATACAACAGGGCCAACGCCTGTATGGATGGGTAGGGGAGCGTCGTGTGCCGGGTGAAGCCGCAGCGGAAGCTAGTGGTGGACGGTTCACGAGTGAGAATGCAGGCATGAGTAGCGATACACACGTGAGAAACGTGTGCGCCGATTGACTAAGGGTTCCTGGGTCAAGCTGATCTGCCCAGGGTAAGTCGGGACCTAAGGCGAGGCCGACAGGCGTAGTCGATGGATAACCGGTTGATATTCCGGTACCCGCTGTGAAGCGTCAAACATTGAACCAGGCGATGCTAAGTCCGTGAAGCCGTTCCGGACCCTTCGGGGAATGGAAAGTGGTGGAGCCGACGGACCAGACCTGCAGTAGGTGAGTGATGGGGTGACGCAGGAAGGTAGTCCATCCCGGGCGGTGGTTGTCCCGGGGTAAGGGTGTAGCCCGTCATCCAGGCAAATCCGGATGACACAAGGGTGAGACCTGATGCCGAGCCGATTGTGGTGAAGTGGATGATCCTATGCTGTCGAGAAAAGCCTCTAGCGAGTTTCATGGCGGCCCGTACCCTAAACCGACTCAGGTGGTCAGGTAGAGAATACCGAGGCGTTCGGGTGAACTATGGTTAAGGAACTCGGCAAAATGCCCCCGTAACTTCGGGAGAAGGGGGGCCATCACCGGTGATCGGATTTACTCCGTGAGCTGGGGGTGGCCGCAGAGACCAGCGAGAAGCGACTGTTTACTAAAAACACAGGTCCGTGCGAAGCCGTAAGGCGATGTATACGGACTGACGCCTGCCCGGTGCTGGAACGTTAAGGGGACCGGTTAGTCCAACTTCGGTTGGGCGAAGCTGAGAACTTAAGCGCCAGTAAACGGCGGTGGTAACTATAACCATCCTAAGGTAGCGAAATTCCTTGTCGGGTAAGTTCCGACCTGCACGAATGGCGTAACGACTTCTCGACTGTCTCAACCATAGGCCCGGTGAAATTGCACTACGAGTAAAGATGCTCGTTTCGCGCAGCAGGACGGAAAGACCCCGGGACCTTTACTACAGTTTGATATTGGTGTTCGGTTCGGCTTGTGTAGGATAGCTGGGAGACTGTGAAGCTTGGACGCCAGTTCAGGTGGAGTCGTCGTTGAAATACCAGTCTGGTCGTGCTGGATGTCTAACCTGGGTCCGTGATCCGGATCAGGGACAGTGTCTGATGGGTAGTTTAACTGGGGCGGTTGCCTCCTAAAGAGTAACGGAGGCGCCCAAAGGTTCCCTCAGCCTGGTTGGCAATCAGGTGTTGAGTGTAAGTGCACAAGGGAGCTTGACTGTGAGACCGACGGGTCGAGCAGGGACGAAAGTCGGGACTAGTGATCCGGCGGTGGCTTGTGGAAGCGCCGTCGCTCAACGGATAAAAGGTACCCCGGGGATAACAGGCTGATCTTCCCCAAGAGTCCATATCGACGGGATGGTTTGGCACCTCGATGTCGGCTCGTCGCATCCTGGGGCTGGAGTCGGTCCCAAGGGTTGGGCTGTTCGCCCATTAAAGCGGTACGCGAGCTGGGTTTAGAACGTCGTGAGACAGTTCGGTCCCTATCCGCTGCGCGCGCAGGAACATTGAGAAGGGCTGTCCCTAGTACGAGAGGACCGGGACGGACGAACCTCTGGTGTGCCAGTTGTTCTGCCAAGGGCATGGCTGGTTGGCTACGTTCGGGAGGGATAACCGCTGAAAGCATCTAAGCGGGAAGCCTGCTTCGAGATGAGTGTTCCCACCCACTAGATGGGTTAAGGCTCCCAGTAGACGACTGGGTTGATAGGCCGGATCTGGAAGGCGGGTAACCGCTGGAGGTGACCGGTACTAATAGGCCGAGGGCTTGTCCTCAGTTGCTCGCGTCCACTGTGTTGGTTCTGAAACCACGAACAACCCCATTGCCATGGTCACGGTGATGGTGCGGTTGTCTGTTTCATAGTGTTTCGGTGGTCATAGCGTGAGGGAAACGCCCGGTTACATTCCGAACCCGGAAGCTAAGCCTTACAGCGCCGATGGTACTGCAGGGGGGACCCTGTGGGAGAGTAGGACGCCGCCGAAC
>NZ_BARF01000081.1 GCF_000367365.1 Streptomyces prunicolor NBRC 13075
GAGGCCGAGGCCGAAGCCGAGCCTGAGGCCGAAGCCGAAGCCGAAGCCGAGGTCGAGGCCGAAGCCGAGCCTGAGGCCGAAGCCGAAGCCGAGGTCGAGGCCGAAGCCGAGCCTGAGGCCGAAGCCGAAGCCGAAGCCGAAGCCGAGCCTGAGGCCGAAGCCGAAGCCGAAGCCGAGGCCGAAGCCGAGCCTGAGGCCGAAGCCGAGCCCGACGCCGAGGCCAAGGGTGAAACCACCGGGACCGGACGCACGCCCACGGCGAAGAAGAAGCCCGACGGAGCAGGCGCATCGCGCAAGCGTCGCCCGCAGTACGGCCCAGTTCAGCAAGAGGTCTGGAATAGCTTCATTGACTCCCAAGTGCACTCACGCAACTGGGACTCACAGGGGGTCAACCTCATCCCTGGTCTGTGGACTCTTCTGCGCTCCCGCATGGGGCGGGACCGGAAGTCCTCAGGGCGACCCACCCTGAACCTGGGGCACTACCTCGACGCCGCGTTGCGTACGGCCCCACTTGACCAAGATGAACTGGTCGCAATGGCGGACAAGATCGAAGAAGAGCAGATGGGGCTACCGAAGGGCAAGAAGACGACTCTCAGCCTCAGCCCCGCAGCCATCGAGAACGTCGGCGACATTCTGCAACTGCTGGAGGAAGTCGGGTATGCCCGCAAGGGCAAGGCTGTGGTCTCGGCCTTGGTCCAGCAGCTACTCCGAGCCTTGGAGGCCGAAGGGCCGCTGCCGAAGCCTGAGATGCCACCGCTGATCTGATCTCGTCGATCTGAAGGCCGCCCCCTACCAAGGGGGCGGCCTTCCTCGTTTGCTGGCGCGACACGCGCGGCACGCTCATCGTTCTTCCCTCAAATCCTCATGGTGGCAGACCAGTTTCTACGCGAACGTCTCGACGACCTAGACGTCACGTGCCACTGTCGGGCGGCTGGGCCCTGTCACGAGCCACAGGCCCACCTCGCCCCGCCGACGCCTCCGCCGACCTCTGCGACGCGCGTGAAGTGAGGCTCCCAATGACTCTCAAAGCAACCTTGACCAGGTAGTTATATCGATCCATGTTGCTTGGACTATCACTAAGTGGCTATCGATCAGCCGTCCTTGCTTCCTACCGATCTACCTACCGATCAAACGCCCCTGCGTCCGGCGCACCCTTCCACGGGCACACCCCGCTACGCATCTATACCCCTGACAGGGTAATAACTTTGGAACTTGCGGTAGGGTGACGGGGTCAGCTAAATAGCGTCACTGGAGCCCCCATGTCGTTGACAGAACGCCTCAGCGCAAACGCCGTGGCGACCGCCGCAGGCTTGGACAGCAACTGGGTCTACAAGGCTGAGGCGAACGGTGTCCTGCCCGAAGAGCACTACGTCTCCGACATCATCGTCATCAAGGTCTACCGGCTTCTCTCGACGTTCGTCTGGCCCGACAGGCCAGCTCAGCGCTCGAAGAAGCAAGACCTCGACACGTGGCTCCTTTCGGCACTTCACGCGGCACGGGATGCGGTCACGGACCCCACCACCACCCCAGAAACCACTTTGTGGGTCACGCCGACGGGAGTTCGCGTCGCTCACTCTCGCGAAGAGCGCGCGGCCGTTGAATCACCGTCACCCGATGGCCAAGAGCCGTCGTTCCTTGACGACCAAGTCGCGCTTCGGCTTCCGATCGGTCGGTGGATCGACGAACTCCCAGCAATCCTCACCAGGATCAAGAAGCGCGAGCCCCGGAAGAAGGCGACTCGCGCTTCGGCGTCCACCGGTAGGCGCCGTACGAGCGCCCCGGCCCGCTCCAGCCACCAGTAGGGCCGAGCATCCCAGTTCGGCCAGAACAGCCCACTGGCCCGGGACTCCACAATCCCGGGCCAGTCACGTCGAGGAGGTGAGCGTTACTCAACATCCCTAGCTGAATACCTGTCGCATGGCCGGCCTCCCAACCTCCCCAGGCGGTGCCGGTTGGCGATGCGAGTTTCCCTAGAACCTCCTCGACTGGAGCACATCATAGCTACCCGTCCGAGGGCTGGCGCAGTCGTGCCCGAAGCAGACCGAAATCGTGCGTCCGCCCGTCCACCGGTTCCTCCGTCCTCGTCGTCCTCGACCGCGCCGCCTGCGTCCCAAGGTGCGGGAGGCCGCGGGGGATCTGTACTCGCTTCCACCGAACCTCTCGTCCTCACGCGGACCATGCGCAGCGCGTTTCTCTCGTCCGTGCGGACCGTCCTTGATGACCCGCGGCTGGATGGGGTGTGCAACTCCGTGCGCCTCACGTCCGTTTTGCTCATCGCGAAGGCCCCGGTCGCGTCCTCGCACGTGATCACGATGTCCCGGGACCTGGGCGGATGGCTGGGTTACGGGGTCTCTCATGTGGCTCACACGGTTGTTCCTCTTGTCCGGGCGAGCGGGATCGCGACATGCGATAGCGCGCGGGACGCCGCTGGTTGGACGCACGCGCTGGACTTCGAGCTGCTGCCGTTGAAGGAAGCACGCGCGCAGCAGGGATTGAACCCGTTGTCGCTCTTGAACAAACGGGACCTTGCCACGTTGCTGCACTTCTGCGAGGCCGTGTTGTGCCCTGGCTGGGCGCCGAAGGACAAGGCCGCGACGCCAGCCGGGTTTCTCGCGAAGCGGCGGGGGAGGGGGTCGGCGACCGACCGGTTGGCGATGCTGTTGCTCGCGCTGAATGCTCGTCCGGATGGTTCGGTGCCGATGGCTCCGGGCCGTCTTCCCAAGGGCTACAACCGGTCTGAGGCGACGGTGGCCAAGCTGTTGGGCTGCTCCGTCGAGGAGGCCCGTCCGGTGCTGAAGCAGCTGTTGGCGCTAGAGGGTGTGGCATGGGACCGCCCGGAGCGGTACGGGGAGGATCGACTGCTGGTGCCGGCGATCCGGGACGCGTACGAGCGTGCTCGGGCAGCGTCGAAGCCTGCGCCCGCGCCGCAGGTTGACGATGCGTCGGCTTCACCAGCTCCCGCGGCCCCCCAGGAACCGGATGCCGGGTGCGCGCGGTGCGGTGAGGAGGGGGAGTGCGAGGGCCTAGTCCTGGCCGGGGATGGCTGGGCGCAGCTGAGCTTCGAGGATGTTCCGGTCGAGGTTCCTGTTGCATGTGGGGTTCAGGAGACGGATCTCGACGCATCGTCACAGGTAGATGCGGGTTTTGACGGTGGATCAGGGGAGGCCGTTGGTGCAGGCCCCCACGCGGCCCACTCACCTGTGGTCTCTCTCTGTACTTCTTCTACCGGTGATCTGGACTGTTTTTCCGGCTCTGCCGTCTTGGGTGAGGACCCGCTGCGGGAATGCGCGGGCGCGGACGGGGATCTCCCGGAGACGACGGAAGTTCTTGCCGGTGCGGCTGGTGGGACGGGCCCGCTTCGCGGGGAACAGCAAAGCGCGTCGACGAGATCAGGGTGGGACCCGCCGGTGCGAACTGGCGGGATCGTTGGGCCGGTTGGGGTGCCGAAGGACCTGACGGTGGCTCTAGCTCCGGTGGCCTGGCTGTGGGCCGGGCTGGGGCGCGCGTCGACCGGGGCGTGGCTGGCAAAGAACGTTCGTCGGGAGCTGGTGCGGCTGCGCACGTTCGTGGGTGACGGCGAGGGGGTGGCCGAGCGTCGGCTGGCTGAGCGGCTCAAGCGACGGCTGGCCCGGCAGCGGACCCCGGTGCAGGACTTGGCGGCGTGGCTGATCCGGCGGGGGCTGCCGCAGGACAGCGGGTGCTGGTCGAACCTGTGCGACGACGGGATCCGCATCGACTCCGGTGGCACCTGCCCCAGTTGCGACTGTCTCATCGGTGATCGACGTGGCCTGCGCCAGATCGTGGCCACCGAGGTTGCGGCCCAGCACCCGCACGTGGCTGCGGGGGAGTGGCGTGGGGTCTACGAGGACGCGCTGCGCGCGAAGTTCGACTACCAGAGCGCGATTGATGCGGTGCGCCGGGAACGGGCGGCCGAACGTCAGGTTGCCTTCCACGCGGCGATCGAAGAGCAGAGGGCGCAGCTGGCGGAGGAGGAGGTGCGGCGGGCGGCACGGCCGTGTGAGGACTGCGGTCGCGCCGAGGCTGCCGGGCTGTGCCCGGTGTGCTCGCTGCGCCGGTCCACGAAGGCCTTGGTCGACCAGGCGGTCGACATTGCCGTGGCCGTACGGGCTGACGTCGACGATCCGCAGGCGGTGGCCATGCTGACCGCACAGGTCGCCGAGGACACGTGGGTGGTCGTAAGGGGCGCCGGGGCGCCGGACGGCGCCGATGATCCGGTGTGCCGGGCGTTCGCCGAGAAGGACCTGGCCACGAAACTTCTCGAACAGCGCAGGCGGCGGGCGCTTCGGCGGCTGCTGGAGTCCGGGCCGGCCGAGATGGAGGCCGCTCATGTCCGGCGGATGACTCTGCACGGCATGTTCCTGACGGACAAGAACCGCGAGCGCGCCGAGAAGGCGGCCTCGAAGGCGCGGGAGCGGGTCGCTCACGACCTGTTGCGCGAGTTCCTCGGCGACCTGGCCCGGGTGCGGGCCGCGGCGGTGCCGCGCGAGAGGCCGCCGGCGTGGAGCGAGCGGTGCCCCGACCTGGCGGCCCGTCCGTTGGACGAGGACACGGTCGCGGTCGGCGCGGGGCTGGCGTGATGCAGTCGGCACCGCACGGAGTCGAACTGCTACGGCTGGCGCGGGTCGTGCCGGCGGTGCTGGGCGGGCGTTGTGCAGGGCTGGCCGTGACCGTCATGGCGCCGCAGCTATCGCGGTGCGCTGCTCGACGGGGCCCGGTCCTCGCCTCAGCTGGTTGCCGCGGGCTCGGCCGGGGCCGGCTGGGTGGCGTGGATCAGCTTGGAGCGCGCTTCGGCGCGTTCGGCGGCGGCGACCTCGACCTCGCCCCAGAACCGGTGGGTGATCACGAACGCGCTCAGATCCCGGGCGCGTTCCTAGCGAGACGTGTATGCCGAGGTGTCCTCGGCGCTCCAGCCGTCGGTCGCGGGGCGGACGGAGGGATACCACTTGGCGGAGTCGTCCCAGCCGTCGTTCGGCTCGACCGACCAGGGCCGGACCGCATGCATCGTGCGGAGCTCGGCGTGGATCTCGTGCAGCTCCCGCCGGCGTCGAAAAGGTCGTCTGGAAATTCGAAGGCGTTCTGGTCGGGCTCGTAGGCGGCGGGTCTGACACCGCTCGTGCCGCCACGAGCCCACCGCCACGGGTGTGTGAGGCAGACCACATGCCGGTCGGAAAATTCTTTGTCGGACGGGCGTCCTGCCGGTGCCGAGGGGTGAACGCTCGTACCGATCAGCAAGGAGTACAACCCCGATGACCATCCACGACGGTGCTCCCTCGGAGCCGTCCGGCGGAAGCGGCGCTCAGCCGTCGGCCGACCTCGTCGCCTTCCCCCGCTTCCGGGTGGCGCCGCTTCCCGTCCACGTACGGGCCGAACTCGCCGAGGCCCGGCGCGCGCTCGCTGGCCGCAGGCCTGCCGAGGGCGACTTCGGGACGACGCTGGCGGAGAAGATGTGCTCGATCGCCTTCCTGGGCGGCGTCGCGAAGCCGGAACCCCGGGAGCGCGGAGCCGACTACATCTGGGTTCAGCAGGTCGACGGGCAGCTGCGGACGCTGGCGGTCCAGGCGAAGTGGTCGCCCTACGATGCCGAGGCTGAGCGGGCCCGGCTGGGCGTCTTCGCCGCCCTCAACGCCCGTCGGGCGATCCTCGAGACGCGGACCGTGGACGGGTGGAAGCCGGCGGTCGCCGAGTTCGCCAGCATGTGGCTCGGTATCGCGCACCCCGACGAGGAGTGGCTGGAGGCGGTATCGACGGCGCTGCTGGGGGACTGGGTGGACCTGTTGGGCGAGCACCTCGTCGACGACGCCGGCGCGCTCGGCCTGAAGCAGCTGAAGCGGGAGTCGTCCGTGGTGCACCGCCAGTTGCGGCCGCTGTGGCGGCGCAAGACGGCCGGCGGCCGTCTCCTGTCGCTCGACCACCCCGTCCCCGGCGGCGGCACGCTCGTCGACGTGCTCGCCGACCGGGCCGCCCCCACGCAGTCCCCGGGGTTGTGGGAGCCGGAGACGCCGGGCGCGGCGGCCGTGTTCGCCGGCCTGTCGCCCGGCGAGCAGCAGGTGGCCCGCGTCTGGGCGCAGTCCGGGCGGACCTCGTGGGCCGAGCTGGCCGGCCTGGGCGGGGTCAGCGCGGCCGAGGCCGACAGCGTCCGCCGTAAGCTCCGCCGCTTGGGGCGCCGTTACGAGCAGCGGGCGGCGTCCGCCCGCGCCACGTACGGGCGTTCGCAGGACGGGGTCTTCGGGAGCGGGGCGTGAACCTCCTCGGCCAGGTCGTGGCCGAGTACATCGCGGGCGTCGCCGCCGCGCTGACGGTCACGGCCGTGGCGTGCCTCGCCCGCAAGAGGCGCAGCCGCCGTATCCGGCCGGGGCGGGAGGACTCGACGTAGTCGCTGGTCCGCCGGACACCTGTGCGTACGCGATGGTGTCCGGCGGGCGTACCCCGTCCCAGGGGCTGCGCGTTGAGCGTGCGGGGGGTGGTTCGGTGGAGTTCTTCGACGTTGGTCAGACGGTGCAGCGGCGTGATGTTTTCCGCGGACGCGTGTGGAGCGCCCAGGCCCTGCGGGTGGTCGAGGACACGCCCGCGGCCCTGGTCACCTGCGCCTGGCCGGGAGCCGGCGTACGGGTGCCCGCGGCGTACGTGCGGGCCCGCCGCGGTGAGACCACGGTCTTGCGCGAGGAGGCGGTGCGGCAACTCGCCGCCGGCACCTGGACGCTGAGCGCGGGGGAGTGGCAGGACACGGTGCTGCTGCTGTGGAAGCCGCCCGGTGCGCACTTCAGCGGCGACGCTGACCACCGGCTCCTCACCTGGTACATCAACTTCGAACGCCCCAACGTCCGCCGACCCCGCGGCTTCGACACCTTCGACCTGCTCGTCGACCTCCTCGTCGACGCGGACCTGTCCCGTTGGCGGTGGAAGGACGAGGCCGAATACGCACACGCCCGCCGGCTGGGCATCATCGACGACGTCGAGCACGCGCATGTCGACGCCGCCCGCGAGGAGGCTCTCGCCCTCCTGGCCGAGCGGGCCGGACCCTTCGCCGAGGCCGACCGGTGGGCGGCCTGGCGCCGCGACCCGGCCTGGCCGACCCCCTCCTTGCCGTCTCCGCCGCACTGATCCTCGCGGCAGGCGACAGGCGACGCGACACAAGCGGTACCCGCCTCCTACCGTCCGCACGATCAGGGGTCCGGCACGCCCATCTCCGCACGGGAGATGACCGGGCCCGCCGGAAGGACGACCACCATGTACGTGATCGAAGACGGACGCCGATGTGTTCGAGGCGGTGGCCGGCGCCCTGCGGCACTTCACCCAGCGTGCCCCGCGAGCCGGTCAGGTCCAGGCCCTCGTCCGGCAGATCCGCCTGGGCGCGCTCGTCGCATGGGACTTCACGGGCCGCTTGCCCCGCGCGTGACCCGATCGGGGCCGGCGGTGGTGGAAGCCGCAGCCGGCGGAGGGCGCGAAATCTATCCACAGGTGATCCGGGTGACACTCACGGCTCAACAATGGAAGGAGTCGGTGTGTCACCCAGCCGCGTCCAGCTCACGCGCACCCACCGCGTCCTGATCGCGGTCGTGGTCCTCGGCGCGGTCCTCGTGGCCGCGATCGGCTTCGCCGGGTCCTACACAGCCGTACGCGAGCTGGCCGCCAGGAAGGGCTTCAACAACTTCTCCTACTTCTTCCCGATCGGCATCGACGCGGGCATCTGCGTCCTGCTCGCGCTCGACCTGCTGCTGACGTGGATCCGTATCCCTTTCCCGCTCCTGCGGCAAACGGCCTGGCTCCTGACCGTCGCGACCATCACGTTCAACGCCGCCGCGGCTGACGACCCGCTGGGCATGGGCATGCACGCCGTCATCCCGGTCCTGTTCGTCGTCACCGTCGAGGCCGCCCGCCACGCCGTGGGGCGGATCGCCGACCTCACCGCCGACAAGCACATGGAAGGCGTGCGCCTCACGCGCTGGCTGCTCTCCCCGCTGCCGACGTTCCTGCTGTGGCGGCGGATGAAGCTCTGGGAGCTGCGCTCCTACGAGGAGGTCATCAAGCTGGAGCAGGAACGCCTGGTCTACCAGTCCCGCCTGCGCTCCCGCTTCGGCCGGGCGTGGCGCCGCAAGGCACCGGTGGAGTCGCTGATGCCGTTGCGGCTCGCCCGGTACGGCGTCCCCCTCGCACAGACCGCGTCGGCCGGCCTCGCCGCCGCCGACATCGACGCCCACCCGACCCCCGCCGCGATCGACCCGGCCCCCGTACCAGCGGAAGCCGTCTCCGGCACGGACTCCGCAGACGCAGCGGGCCCGGCGTGCGCCGAGCCCGACACCGTCCGGCCCGTTCCGCAGTCGCCCGTGCCGGGCGAGGAGCAGCCCGCCCCGACCGACACGGAAGTGGACCCGGCCCCACCGGGCGAAGAGCCGGATGCCGACGGCGGTGAGGACGAGGAGCCGGAACCCGACGAGCACGACGGCCCAGGCGACCAGGACGACCAGGACGGCGCCGCGGAGGGGGGAGAGGGAGAAGAGGAGGACGGCAAGCCAGGCCGTACCGACGCCACCGACCACACGAAGGTCATCGCCTCGATGAGGAACGCCGACGCGGTCCGGTACGCCATCGCCCAACTGGCGAGCTACGACGCCCCCGCGCTGTCCCGGTGGTTGAAGGAGCACGGAAAGACCGTTAACGGCGGCCAGATATGGCGGATCGCCACCAACGCCACCAAGCAGGCCGCCACCGTGCCGGCCCCGAGCACGCAGGAGACAGAGAAGGAGACGGAGAAGGAGGCGGCTGCCGCGTAGGACGCCGTTCCACCGCACGAAGGTGCCCCGTCGCCTCCTGCTCCCGATGTGGCCGAGGCCGCCCGCCACTCTCCCGGTCCGCGGTCGTTGGGCAGCCCATGGGACGGCAGAAGGCGCGCAAGCCCCGCAAGGCGCCGACGAACGCGGGGACCGCGGACACACCTGCGGGCGCGGCACGCCGGACGTGGACGTTCTCGACCGCCGTCACCCCCAGCCGCCGCTTCGCCGAAGTCGTGATCCAGCCCGACCCCCGTCTGTACGAGCGGCTCGTGGATGACGCCCAGGCGGTCGGCCTGGTCCGGGCGGCCGATGTGCCGCCGAAGGCCGATGCGGCCGTACGGATCCTCGATGGCTGCTTCACCGGACTCGCGCTCGACGGGCTGAGCACGACCCTGGCGCCGGACGAACCGCTGCCGCTGTCCTCGGCATGGCTGAAGGCCGCGCTCGAGACCTGAGTCGCGGTGGTGATGGTGGTGCCTCCCGGGACCTGGAGCGAGGACTTGCCGATGCAGGCCGAGGAGATCGACGACCCCGGGACCCTCGCCACCCATCACACGGTCCTGGACCGCTGCCGCGCCGAAGGCCGGATGCTCTGGGCGATGGTGGCCGTCCGGGTCGAATCCGGCGTCCCTCTCCTCTGAACGGGCGCGCCCGGCCGGCAGCAGCGGGGGCGGCGCACGCCGGACCAGTGGAGCGGTGCAGCAGCAGTACGACCGTACGAAGCAGCAGCAGGAGCAGCAGCAGGGGTGACCCGCCGCTGCACTCCCCGTCCGTCGCGCGGGCACACAATGTGCTGCTCGGCGTACTGCTCCAGTCCGGGACTCCGTAGCAGGACCTCGTGCAGCCGCTGCGCGCGAGCGGCCCTGCGCCCCCTGCCCCGTGAAGCCCGGGCCAGGGGATCGGCTGGACTGCCGTCGGCGGTATGAACTCCTGCTCGGGCAGCGACCGGTGCAGCGCGACGTCCTGTTCCCGGCGCCGATCTGCTGCTTCCGCCCTGCTGCGTGCAGTGCCCGTGCAGTCCTGCACGCGACCGTGCAGCGCGGGAGCAGTCGCTGCTCGTGCAGTGGAGCAGGACGCCGAAGAGCAGCGAGCAGCCGGGTCCAGTGCGCGCCGTACTGCTCGGAGCAGCGGGTCGGCCGCCACGGTGCAGTACGTGCAGTACGGCCCGGGCCGCGAGCAGCGAAATCTGTCCACAGGCGAATCGGCTTAGCGTCCATGGAGATCAACGTCCGCGGTACGCGGACGGCACTGTGCGCACTGGAGGCGAGGCAGGCGATGGGGCGCAGCGAGTTCGACCGGCAGCTCGAAGAGAGTGTCGAGGCCTTCCTCATGGGCGTTGGCCGGCTGCTGTCCGGGCGGGACATGGACGGTGAGCGCCGTACGGACGCGACGTTCTTCAAGGGCGGCCGACGCGTCCTCGACGGTGTCGAGGGACGGGTCGGTCCGTGGTCCTACCGGCCTGGCTGGCAGCGGGTGGTGTCCCGGCTGACCACGCTCGGATCCCTGGGCACCGGCGGTTGGTTCTACTGGACCGAGCCCGAACAGACGCTCAGGGCGGTGGAGTACGGCGGGGCCGGGGCCGGCGGACTGCTGCTGACCGGCGCCGCGGTGCACGCCGTGCGCCACCGTGGCCAGCGCGAACTGATGCGGGAGTGGGTCGAGCCGCTGCACCTGGCGCTGGTCGGCCCGCTGGGCATTCCCGAGGCGACCCGGCCGCGCTCCTATCTGCACGTTCCCAAGAACTTCAGCGACGACGACGCGGAGATCCGTATTGACCTGCCGGTCGCCTTGAAGTTCAAGGAGACCGACGTCGCCGAGATGATCGTCAAGAAGCTCGCCCTGCAAGGGGTGTCCTTCAGCTGGAAATACGACGGCCGCAGCCCCTACGTGACGGTGAAGAAGGTCCACCGTCCGCCGTCGAAGGTCGTCTTCAGCGATCCCAAGGTCAGGGAGCTCGTCAAGAAGGTGCCCGAATCGGCGCCTCTGATCGGCCTGGAGCGCGGACAGAAGATCGTGTCGGTGGACTTGGATGCCGAGTCCCCGCATGTCCTGGTGTCCGCGGGTACCGGCGGCGGCAAGAGCGTCATCCTGCGCACCATTGCCTCCCAGCTCATTCACCACGGCGCGCACGGATACATTCTCGACTTCAAACGCGTATCCCATATGTGGGCCCGCGGCGTGAAGAACGTCGAATACTGCCGTGATATCTCCGACATTCACGACGCTCTGGTCCGGCTCGGCGCCGAAGGGCAGCGCCGTATTCACGTTGCGGAGCACCTCGGCGACGACGCCGACCCGTCCGAGATCGGGCCGCGCATGGTGATCCTGCTGGAGGAGATCAATGCGACGATGAAACAGCTGACCCGCTACTGGGAGAAGATCAAGGAAAAAGGCGACCCGAAGATATCGCCAGCGGTCGACGCACTCGCTGAAATCCTCTTCATGGGGCGGGCTGTTCGGCTCCACGTGCTCCTGGTCGCCCAGTCGGCGACCGCCCGCGCCCTGGGCGGCCCTGAAATGCGTGAGAACTTCGCCACCCGAATTCTCGCCCGCTACACGCAGAACGCCTGGAAGATGCTCGTCCCCGAGGTCCAGCCCGCCCCTAAGAGCACCCGCCACATCGGCCGCGCCCAGGTCGTGCTCGGCGGCATGGCCCACGAGACCCAGGTCCTGTTCATGACCGACGCCGAGGCGCGGGCCTGGGCCATGGCCGGCTCCGCCCCGGTGCCTGCCGTCTCCCTCACCAAGAACATCCCCGCGGCGGATGACAGAGTGACACAGCTGAACAGTGACACAGATGACAGTGTCCACCTGGGGAAACAGGGTGTCGATGACACAGATGGGCCTGTTCACGGCCGCGCTGTTCACGCTCTCGCTTCTGTTGCGGGGAATTGGCAGGAGGACGCCGGAGCGGACGAGGAGAGCGACGACGAAGTCTCGGAGCTCACGGCCGGCGACGAGCAGCAGGGCGACGAGGACGAGGCGGATCCGCTCGTCGGGCTGCGCGAGGCCGAGGACCTCCTTGACGACGTCGACCTGAACTCCCTGCGCAATGCCCGCGCCCGCGACCCCGAATTCCCCGACCCTGCGGACAAGCGAGGAAGGGAAAGCCTCTACCGGCTGAGTGACCTGGAACGCTGGGCACGCAACCGCCTCGCCGCAGAGAACGGCGAGTTCGACGAGGAAGAAATCTCCGAAGAGGAAGACGTGTCCGTCCTCTGACTTTCACCCCGACCACCCCAGGGCCCGCACCTCGTGCGGGCCCTTTTCGCGGTTCTCCGACATGCCGACCGCACAGCTCTGGCGGCAGCGAAATTTATCCACAGGCATTTCGGCATAGCTTTCTTGGTGTGCGCTTCCCGTATCTCGCGGTGAAGCCGATCAGTCATTGCGTCCGCATGCGCACAACGACCGGACCGCGATACGGCCGAGGAGTTCCCATGAAGTTGCTGCGGAAGGTGTTCGGCCTTCCCAAAAAAAAGAAGGCGGGGGGTGAAGAATTCGCCGACGCCCTCGCCAGCCGCTCCCGCCGGAAGGCCGGTGAACAGCCGGAAGCCGACACGACCGAGGACGCTGCGACCGCGCAGGCGCACGCGCCGGCGCGACGGCCGGACACCTCGGCGTGGGCGGAGGAGGACGAAGGGTCGGGCAGCGTGTTCGCCCGGCGGACCGGACGGATCGCGGTCTGGGCCGTGATCGGCCTGTTCGCCTTCATCGGCGTACGCAGCGTCATCGCCCCGCAGCAGCCGACAGCCACTCCCAAAACCAGCCCTCAGACGGAAGCGGCCAAGGACGACGTGCCCGACGCCGCCGCCCAGCAGGTCGCCGCCCGGTTCGCCCGCTCCTACCTCACGTGGTCCCAGGACGACCCCGCCTCCCGGGCGACGGAACTCGCCCGGGACCTGCCCAAGGGCGCGGATACCAAGGCCGGCTGGGACGGCCATGGCCTCCAGCTCGTCGCACAGACCATCCCCGGCGAGGTCACCCAGACCAGCGCGCACCAGGCGAGGGTCTCCGTCGACGTACGGGTGTCCTCCACGCAAGGCGCCGGCTCCAAGGCCAAGTCAGTCTCCTCGTGGGTCGGCCTGGAGGTGCCCGTCGCCGAGGCCGGCGCACGCGTCATCGTCACCGGGCAGCCCGCCCTGGTCGGCCTCGCGCAACCGGTCACCTGGGAGGAACCGGGCTCGCCCGACACCGACGCCGCGCTGTCCGAGCGCACCCGCACGACGGTCGCGAACTTCTTCGAGGCCTGGGTCGACGGAACCGCCGACCAGTCGGCCGCCCCCGGGGCGAAGATCGCGCCGCTCAGCGACGGCCTCGCGTGGCACTCCCTGGACACCTGGGCCCTCCAGACCGGATCCGGCTCGCGGCGCACCGGCCTGGCCACCGTCCGGTGGGAGCTGGCCGGCGCCGAGCTGCAACAGACCTACCGCGTCACCCTCACGCAGGTCAGCGCCGACGGCGCGTCCCGCTGGCAGGTCTGGCTGGTGACGTCGCAGTGAGCACGCGCTCCATCCGGTGCCCGCACCGAGCGCCTTCGAACCCGCCCTCATACCCGCACGCCAAGGAGAGTCATGGGCACCAACCCGCTGGCCTCGTACATCATCACCATCGTCTCGTCGCTGTTCGGTGCCGTGTTTGTTGTGCAGGTCTTCATGTATTTCAGCCGGAGTCAGTGGGGCAAGTTCGGAACCTGCCTCGCCGGCGCCGCGGTCGCGGCGTTCTGCATCATCAAGACCGATCAGGCCATCAGCATCCTCAGCGTGGTGGGGACGAAGATCGTCTCCACCTTCCAGGTGTGAGCGGCGGTATCGACGATGCGAGAATCCCGCACCTTCAGCCGCCACTGGGACCTGGAGACACGGCAGCACGAACTGCTCGGCGTCGACCTCGGCGAGGGCATCCCCCGCACCACGCTGCGCTACGGGCTCGTGTGCTTCGGCACCTGGTGGACCCTCTGGTTCAGCCTGTTCGGCTTCCCTCCTCAGCCGGCCGTGCCGTTCTTCCTGCTGCCGCCACTGGCCTTGACCTACGCCGGTTCCAAACGCTCCCTCGTCTATTGGCGGCGCACCAACCTCCTGGTGTGGAGCGTTCACCTGCAATACCTGGTGCGCGGCGTCCGCCCGGTCATCGGCCGAGGCCGCGTTCCGGCACGCCGGCTCGGACTGCGGCTGCGGACTCGCCGGATCGGCGAGCGCCTGCCCCACCTGGCCCACATGCCCCTGTTCGGTGCGTTCTTCGCCGCACGCGGCCCGGACCCGGCCCACACCGTCGGGACGCCGGCGCTCATCCGGCCCCGGGTGCGGCTGTACGGGCCGGACGCCGTGGCCCGCTCCCGGCGGCGCCTTCGCCGCAAGCGCCGTACGGCCGCCCCCCTGGAGACCTCACCATGACCGCCCAGACCCGTATGCCGATCGAGGCCCTGCGCGACGTGGTCCGCCTCACCGACCCGCACACCGTGCGGGCCCTGCGCGGCAGTGACCGGATCCTGCTCGGCCTGGCCGACGGCGACCAGCCGGTCCACCTGACGGCCGTGCCGTCCAACGTGCTGGTCGCCACCGGCGGGGGAGGAGGCACGAGCACCGTGCTCCGCTCGATCGCCGCGCAGGCCCTGCATCACGGAGCGCACGTCGACGTCCTCGACCTCGACGCCAGCCGCTCCTCCCACGCCTGGGCGGTTTCGCTGGACAACGCGGTCGTCTACAGCCGGATCGACGCCATCCACGCCTTCCTGATCGAGATGCTCGACCGGCTGCGCCACGAGTACACCGCCGACCCCGAGGCCTGGCACCGGCGCCGCTTCGTCGTCATCGAACACGCCGAGCGCCTGCTGGTCGGGCTGCGCCAGCACTGGATGCTGACCCGCCCCGACAGCCAGCTGGAGGATGCACCCGGCGTCGAGGCGCTGGGCATGCTGCTGGCCGCGGGTCGCCACAACGGCATCCAGATCGTCGCTGGCAGCACTCGCGGTATCCCGCCCTACCTCGGCACCCAGGTCGGCGACGTGTTCACCACCCGCGTCCTGGCGTACGGCGGTCAGACCCTGTGGGCCCGGGTCGCGCCCGAGGTGTGGCCCGTCCCTCCGTACTCCGTCATCCCCGGCCGGATGCACGCCGTCCAGGACGGCACCACGACCCGCATGCAGGCCCTGCACCTGTCCGAGTCCGAGGCACGCGCCTGGGCCCGGGGCACCGTACCCAAGGAGTTCCGATGAGCAGCGCGACGAAGACGAAGACGGCGAAGAAGGGCGTCTCCCGGGTCGGCCGCCTCCTCGGGCTCGGCGCCGAGCGGTTCATGCCGGTGCCCCAGCTGGTCGCCGTCGCCGACGGCCTGGTCGTGACCGCCACGGGCGCGGAGGCCTGGTTCGTTCTGTCCAGCGCGAACACGGACTTGATGCCGGAGCCGGCGCAGGACGCCGAGCAGGATGCGGCCGCGCTCGCTCTGGCTAAGGTGCTGCCCGGCTACGACGCCCATCTGAAGGTCGTGTGGTCGCCGCTGGACGGGGAGGTCTACCGGGCCGAGGCGCACGAGATGTTCACCGCCGGCGACGTGGAGGCGTTCGCCGACATGTGGGCGCAGCGCCTCGACGGCCTGGACCTGCCGCAGCGGCACCTGCTGCTCGGCATCAAGATCGCCGAGCGGGCCACCGCGACGAACGCGACGGTCAAGGACACCACCGCCTCCGCGCTCGGCCTGCGCCACACCGGGTTGACGGAAGGGGAACTCGCCCAGCTGGATGCCGCCGTACGGCGTCTGGAGCGCAGGCTGGAGGCGACGCCGTGGCGGGCGCGGATCGCGCCGGTCGAGCTCCTCGCGTGGGCGATCTCCCGGGAGTCCTACCGTCCGCAGCCGGCCCCGCCCCACCTCCCCGTCGTCACCGGAGCCTCCCTGGTCCGCCTGAGCCAGTCCAGGGCGATTCCGCACGCCGACCACCTCCAGCTCCTCGACGCTCGCGGTGAGACCGCCGCCTGGGTCGCGCTGCTGGCCATGCCCGCCTTCCCGGAGGCGATGCACACCCCCGGCGAGCAGGAGTGGCTCAGGTGCCTGTCGGAGATCCGCTACACCCACGAATCCGGCGACGAGGTTCTGGTGTGCCCCGAGGCGAGTGTCCGGTTCAACGTCTGGCGCAAGGGTGCGGCGATCAAGGCCGTCGACAAGGTGCGGCAGTCGGCGAAGGAGCAGCGCCGCTCCGCCTCGGAGAACTCGGCCGGCGAGACCCTGGCCGAGATCGAGGAGACCGAACTCGTCATGGAGGCCCTGCGCCAGCGGATGTCCCGCGACAGCATGACCCTCCTGCACGACCACCCACGCCTGCTGGTGTCCTCCGTCGAGTCGCTGGAGGACCTGCGCGCCCGGTGCGACGCTGTCATCTCGCACTACGCCGGGCTGTCGATCGACGTCATTGTCGCCGCCGACGAGCAGCGCGAGATGTGGCTGGAGAGCCTCGTCGGCGACATGCTGCGCGTCGCCGACCTCGGGCACATCCGCGAGACCGACGCCCTCGCCGCAAGCATGTTCTGGGGCGGCTCCGAAGCCGGTGACGACACCGGGCCCATCGCCGGGCTCCTCACCGGGACCACCCCGGGTGTCGTGCGATTCGACATCACCGCCGGCAGCGCCCGCGGCGACGCCACGACCACCGCCTTCCTGGGCCGCTCCGGGCGCGGCAAGACGACCGCGATGATGCTGGCGACCCTGACCGCCGCGATGCGCGGCGCCTACGCCCTGATGCTCGGGTTCAAGGGCGACGAGATCGGACTCATCCGGGCCGGCGAATACCTCGGCCTGCCCTCCCACCACGTCACCTGCGGCATCGACACCCCGGGCGTCGCCGACCTGTTCCGCATGCTCCAGCGCGGCGAGGCGGCCCTTCAGGTCGTCAGCCAGATGTTGATCATGTTGCCGGAACGGATGCGCAACCAGGGCGTCGAGACCCACCTGCTGCGCGCGGTCAACGAGATAGCCGAGCACCACGACCCGGCCTCGTGGCGAGTGGTCGACCTGCTCAAGGACAGCAACAACGAACTGGCCCGCGACGCCGGCCACGCACTCGCCGAGGTCGCCCGCACCCAGCTCGGAGCGCCGGTCCTCGGCAAGCCCCGCGACGGCGCCAGCCCGCTGCAGCCCGAGGCGGGCCTGTGGCTCGTCCAGGTCCCCGGCCTGACGATGCCGCAGGCCGGCACCCGCCCGGCGGACATGACGATGAACGAGCGCGTCAGCCTCGCCCTGATGCGCGGACTGATCGCGTACGCCCTCAACACCTCCTCCCGTGCCGACCTGCGCAACCTGCCCAAGGTGATCAGCGTTCCGGAAGTCCACGTGCTCACGGGCACGGACGACGGCAAACGCTTCCTCGACCTCGTCGCCCGCATGGGCCGCGCTCTCGACACGAGCCTGGCGATCGACAGCCAGGACCCCAACTCCCTGCTCGGCCTGGACGGTGTCCTGGAGGCCATCACGACCGTCTACGGTTTCGAGCAGGCCACGAGGGTGCAGCAGGACGCGCTCGCCGAACTGCTGCGTCTGCCCGTCGGCGACGCGAGCCGGGCGCTGATCCACGGCGTCGGGAAGACGGCCCACGGCGTCATCCGTCACGGCCACTGCATCGTGAGGGACCGCTTCGACCGCGTCGCCACCATGCAGTGGGACTCGCCCAGTTACGAACTCCTGCGGGCCCTGTCCACCAACCCCAGGGACCAGGCAGAAGACGCCGAACGCGACCAAAGCGGTCGCAGTGAAGGGGAGTTGGAGTCCGAGGACGAGGGGGTGGATCACCGCGCCGGCTTCGGCAAGGCAGGATCGGAGGGTTGAGTGATCACCCGTACCCGATCAAGGAGAGCCCGTGAACCCGCGTATCCGCCACGCATCGGCCGCCGTTGCGACGGCAGCCGTCCTGACCACTCTCGCCGCCTGCTCCGACTCCAACTCCGGCTCCGACAAGCCGCAGAAGAAGGGGCCGAGCGCCGAGCAGCTGGTGACGAAGGCCGCAGGCGCCTACATGCACGCGTGGATGGCGGTCAAGCCCGCCGACGCCACGACGATGTGCGAGCTGTCGACGAAGGCGTCGCGCCCCAACTTCGACGAGGACGGCGGCACCCTCGCCGGCTGCGTCAAGGAGCGCAAGACCATCGGCGCCGAGGACACCGACACCACCCGCGCCCCGCTCGACATCAAGATCAGCAACGTGCAGGACGTCCCGGCCTCCGCCACCCACCCGGCCGGCAAGGGAGCCCTGGCCACCATGCACCGGTCCGGAGAGGACCAATTCCGCTACGTCGTACGCCTCGTGAAGGAGGGTGACACATGGCTCATCGAGCAGACGAGCGACGTCGGCGACCGCTTCGCGCACACCGCCGACCCCGTCGCACCGGTCCTGGCCGGAACGGACTGATACTCCGCGCGGCCCGCAGGATCCGCACCTGCACATGGCGGCTGCCGCGGCTGCGCACCCTGCTGCTGTGGGTAGTCGGCCTGCTCACCACCATCATGGTGACCGCGCCGGCCGCAGCCGCCGCCGACGGTGACAGCAAGTACAACCCGGCCGGCATCGGCGATCTGATGCCGTCCCCGATCACCCCGCCCTCGGGCCAAGGCACTCTCTTCGAGAGCTACCCGGCCAGCACCTTCCAGCTGGACAAGCAGCTCAGCGCCGACCTCACCGGCGGCGACCTGATCGACGGCAGCATGCACCAGCTCGCCTCGCTCCTCATGGCGATCCTGGCAATGATCGGGCGCGCCGCGGTCACCATCATGCAGTGGACCTTCAAAGCGGTCTCCCTGCCCGAGATCGAGCCGGCCATCTCCCGCGCCATCGCCGCCGCCGCCCAGCCGATGGTCACGATGTTCCTGCCGGCCGCGCTCGCGGTGGGCATGTTCCTCGCCTGGGCCCGGCGCTCCGACCAGAGCATGCTCGGCCAACTCGTGTGGGTGGCCGCCAGCGCGGCCATCGCCACCACGCTGCTGACGTCGTCGCAGACCTGGGTCAAAGGCGTCGACCAGGCTCGGCAGGCCGGTTCCACCGTCGCCATGACCACCCTCGCGGGCGGCCTCGCGGGCGACACCTCGGACGCACTGCCGTTCAAAACGGCCACCCCCACCTGGTCGGACAACGACCGCGACAACGCCGTCCGCAAGGCCTCGGACGCCGTGTGGCGCACCTACGTCGTCGTCCCCTGGTGCGTCGCTGACCTGGGCAGCATCGAGGCGTGCAAGCGGTGGGGGCCCGACGTCGTCAAGCTCGGCGACGACATGGACAAGCGCGAGGACTACCTCTCCGAGAACATGACCACCGACAACGCCGGGCACGAGGCCGTCCAATGGCGCCAGGGCCACACTCCCTCCGGCCGCCTCGGTGTCCTGATTGCCGCCGTCATCACCGCCGTCATTTTCTGCGCCCTGGTGGTCATCCTGGCCGCGGCCACCCTCGCCAGCCTCCTCGGCGCCCTCATGCTCCTGGTCTGCGGCGTCGTCTTCGCGTGCCTGTGGTGCATCCCCGGCCGACCCCGGCAGTGGGGCGTGGCCTGGGCCGAGGCACTGGCCGGAACCGTCCTCGTCTCGATGACCGCGATGATGCTCCTCGGCAGCGTCATGATCGTCAACATGGCGATGATCAGCCTGCTGAACGTCTACGGCTGGCTCATCGTCTCTCTGCTCAACATCGCCGCCGCCGCTACCGCACTCAAGCTCAAGGGCCAGCTCGACGGGATCGTCTCCGGAGGCGGCGCCCAGCTGGCCGGCCGCGGTGTGCTGAGCACGCTCGGTACCCTCGCGACCGCCCGGCGCCTGCGCTCGCTGGGCCGGAACAACTCCGGCGGAGGCGGTGGCGGCGGCGGTCTGATCGGGTCACTGCGCCGCGGCGGAGGCCGGGTCGGCGGCGTCCTCGGCGGCATCGGAGGAATCGGCGGCTGGGGAGGAAGGGGCGGCGGGGGAGGAGGAGCAGGGGGCGCCGCCGGCAGTGACCCGGGCGAGACCACCATCCGCGTCACCCGTGCGCGTACCTATCCCCAGCCGCCCAGCTTCCCGCAGCTGCCCGGAGGCTCCTACGGTGACCACGCCGCCACCCGGCCCGGCCTGCCCGGCGGACCCGGCGGACCGCCCGGCCGCACTCGCGGACCAGGACCTCGTCCCCTGCCGGGCGGCCCGGGACAGCCCGCCGACGCGGCTGCCGCCCGCGCGGCCCGCGCGGCAGCCGCCCGTGAGCGGGGCTACGTACCCGGCAGCGGCTACAGGGTCCGGCCCGGCTCGCCCGAGCGCACCGGTCTACCGCCGCACCCGCGGCGCAACGGCTCACAGCCGATCGCCGGACAGATCGTCGACACGAACAACCCGGTCGGCGCCCGGTTCCGGGCCTACCCGCCCGCGCCCGCACCGCGCCCGCCCGGCTCACGGACGCACGCACCTCCCGCCAGCCGCAGGCCGGTCATCCGCGGCGAGGTCGTACGCCGGCCCGAACTGCCCCCTGGGCCGCGGTAGTTCCTAGTCCGCCGTCCGGCTCGCCCGGACCTTCCACCCCTTCCCACGCGTGAGATCCCCGCGGTCCGGCCGCAGTGCGGCCGGACCGCCCCGGGGCCATCTCGTCATGCCCGCCTGCCCGCACGCGGGCCGCCCCTCCCCGGAGTGCCCCATGCCCGACCGCGACCACAACGACCGGCAGACCTCGACACCGCCCCCGAAGAAGGACGCACCGTCCCCCCGCACCCCCGAAGGGTGGCGCGAGCTCCTGCGCGCCGACGAACCGCCCGAGCAGATCGCCGACCTGCCCTTCCGCAGGCGGCGCCGCGCCACACGGGCCTGGCGGTCGGCCCGCCGTGATGCCCGCGCCCGCTGGATCAAGGAGGAACGCAGGAAGGTTCCCACGCCGCTGAGCGTGCCGATCATCCTGCTTGTCGTCGCCGGCCTCGTCGCCGGCGCCTCCTGGCTGACCTCGCACCGCGACCGCGACACCGTGCAGGCCAAGCCTCCGGCCACGCGTTCGGCGGCCCCGTCTCCGCACGACGACTCTCCGTCCCCCGCCGCCTCGGCGAGCAGCGCCGCCCGGCGCCCCGCCACCCCCGACGGCATCGCCAAGGCCTTCGTCCTCGCCTACACCACCCGGATCCTGCTGCAGGACGGCACCCACTCCGCGGCCGTCGAACGGGCGGCGCCGTACGCGTCCACCGCCCTGGTTGACAACCTCAACCGGCACGACGACTTCGACTGGAACAAGCTCGTCGCCGCCCAGGCCACGTCCGCCACCCCCACCCAGGTGAGCATCAACGCCCCTGCCGCCAAAGAGGAGTTCGCCCCAGACACCCCCGTGCGGGTCTACCGGGACGCCACCGCACGCATCGAGGTCAAGGGCACCGACGACTACACCTACAGCCGGCGCCTCACGCTCGAGGTTTCCCGCGCCGACGTCGGCCAGCCCTGGATGGTCACCCGCGTCCTGGGCCTGGAGAAGTAGCCGTGGACCAGGACGACCTCACCCAGATCGCGATGCGGGCGGCCGGCCTCGCGAAGAAGGGCCTGATGCTCAAGCTCGGCGCGGTCGGCGCCGTCGTCTTTCTCGCGGGCCTGCTCGTCCTGGGCGCCATGCCCATGGGCTCCACCGCCGTGGCCTCCACCTGCGAGGACACCGGCCCCGGTACCGGGGCCGCAGCTCCCGACAGCAACAACAGCCCGCCCGCCCAAGGCAGTGTGCACCAGCAGCAGATCGCCAACGCCAAGGCCATCGCCAAGGCCGCCCAGAAGCTCCCGGGCAGGGCCACGCTCATCGCCCTGATGACGGCCATGCAGGAGTCGTCGATGATCAACCGGCCGGACGGCAACCTGGACTCGGTCGGACTCTTCCAGCAGCGGCCCACGATGGACTGGGGCACCAAGGCCCAGATCATGGACCCCGCATACGCCACCGAATCCTTCCTCTACGGGCGCGGCACCAATAAAGGTCTCGTCGACGTCGCCAACTGGCAGACCAAGCCGCCCGGCGACGTCGCCCAGGCAGTCCAGGGCAGCGCCCACCCCGAGCTGTACGCCGGGCGCGAGTCAGAGGTACGCACGCTCGCCAAGGAAGCCGGCATCGACCTCGGCCACGGCGGCACCGACTCCGGCGCCGGGAGCACGGCGGACTCCGACACCGCATCCGGCGACGTGCCCAGCCAGTGCGCAGACAGCGCCACCGACACCTCCGACAGCGGTGCAGGCGGCACCTTCACCGACGGCACGGCCACCTGGAAGCTGACCAACCCCCGCTCGATCGAGGACGCCATCGCCTGGGCCCGCACCCACTCCGGACCCATGTCGACCAACGGCTGGTACCGCAGGTGCCTCGCCTTCGTCGCGAACGTCTACGGCTGGAACTTCAGCGGCGTCTCCTACGCCATCGACCACTACAAGGTCGTGCCCGCAGACATGCGGCACGACGGCGACCGCCACCCGCCCCCGGGCGCCCTCATGTACTGGGACACCGGCCACCGTGCCGGCCACATCGCCGTCTACCTCGGCAACGGCGAGATCGCCAGCAACGACGTGAAACGACTGGGCTACATCGACATCGTCAAGGCCGACTTCATAGAAAGGACCTGGAAAGCCAAATACGTGGGATGGACGCCACCATATTTCCCCAAGGCCGGATGAAAACGGACACGAATAACCGGGCGTCCCCGATTTCCCAGAATCTATCCACAGGCTATCCGTTCTACCTTTCCGAAGTCAGCGCATCGGATCGCAGGCCGCGAAACAAACGCCGCCACCCCGTGCAACGGCGTATTCCACATGCGGATTTCAACGGGAGGACGACATGCAGACCACGCGCGACGGCACACCCGAAGCGGCGCAGGCCACCCCACCCACCTCCCGGCGGACCCGATCCCACCTCGTCGGACGGGTGGCCGTCGCCTCGGCCGTAGCCCTCTTCGCGGCCGTCGGCACGACGATCGCGACGGCACCCACGGCTTCGGCCGTGGACTCGAAGGGCTGCAATTCCGCCTGGTATTACTTCAACGGCCACATCAACACCAACGGCGTCAATCTGAGGAACGGGCCGGGAACGTCGTACGTCTCCAAGGGCCTGCTGTCCAAGGGGACCCGAACCTACGTGTACTGCTACCGCGAAGCCTCCGGCGCCAATAGCCGGTCCTGGGATTACATCAAGGTCACCTCCGGCCCCAACAAGAACGTCAAGGGCTGGGTGCGCTCGGGCTACAACAACTGGTGGTAAACGCCGACGCGACCTGATCGGCGCGAGATATCGGACGCCCACCGCGCAACGTGGACCCGGGAACGGCGCATCGCCAGCCGTGTCACTGCCCGCCGCCCCGTCGCGGCACCACCGATGACTCCCGGCCAGGCCTCACCCCCGAGCCTGGCCGGGTCGGCCGAGAGCGCCGGACCGCACCCGGCGCCCGAGCCCCGGCCACCGCCGAGGGCCCTCGGCCCCGGGGGTGCCGCCGAGAGCCCCCGCCCTCGGCGGCACCCCACCCCTCTCCTCCGTACCGGCGTACGCCCGTCCGGCGCGCGCTGTTCCACCCGCAGGAGCCCCTGTGACCACCACTGCCGCACCGGGCAGAACACCGGACGCGCAGGCAACGGAATACACGCGCTCATGGCCGGCGTCGATCTGGACCCTGCTCGTCGGCACGTTCACCGTGAGGGCCTTCGGCTTCACCTTCCCCTACCTGCCCTACCTCCTCACCGACCTTCACCTGGCGACAGGCCTCGTGGGCGTCCTCCTGGCGGTCTTCGGGACCGGCTGGCTGGCAGGTTCCGCTCTGTGCGGCTGGCTCGCCGACCGCTGGGGCCACCGCGCCACCCTCGTGGCGACCATGCTGCTCGCCGCAGCCGTCCTCCCGCCGCTCGCCCTCGCGCACACCACGCCGGCGCTGGTCACCACGTCCTTCCTGGCCGGCTTCGTGTACGACGCCCCACGGCCGGTCGTCACCGCGGCGATCGCCGCCGCCTTCCCCGACAACGCCGCCCGCGTCGCGGTCAACGGCTGGCGCAACCTCGCGGTGAACGTCGGTGCCGCCTTCGCCGGAACCATCGGCGGTCTGCTCGCGGCGCCCCTCGGGATCGGCACACTGATCTGCATCAACGCGGCCGTCTGCGGCACGTTCGCGCTAATCGCCTGGAAGCTGGTCGACTCCCAGGAGCCCGCACGCCCCACCAGCTCTCCGGGCGTGGCCGCCGCGCTGGCCGACTCGCGCCTGTGGTGGCTGCTCGCCGCCAGCCTCACCGCCCTCACCTGCACCGGCAGTCTCTTCTCCGGCTTGCCGCTGCTGATGGAACGCCACGGCCTGTCGGCCGCGGACTACGGCTGGGCCCAGGCCGCGAACGCCGGCGCGGTCCTGGCGCTGTCACCCGCGCTGAACGGCTGGCTGAGCCGCCGTGCCAGCCGCCCCCACGCGATGACCGGACTGTTCGCCGCCAGTTCCGTGGGCCTGGCCGTCACCGTCGGCGCCACCGGGTTCGTCTCCTCCACCCTCGGCTACGCCACCGCGGCGGCCCTGGCCGTACCCGGCGAGGTCGTCATCTTCGTGGCCGCGGCCGACATCCTCAACCGGATCGCACCTCCCGCGGCCCAGGGAACCTACGCCGGCATCTGGGGGACCACCCTGGCCGGCGCCGTCATCCTCGCGCCGGCGCTCGCCACCTGGGCGCTCACCCACGGCGGCGACGCCCTGGTCGGCGCCGCCACCTTCAGCTGCGGCCTCCTCGGTGCCGCCCTGTGCTGGCCCCTCGCCGCCGCCGTACGCCGCCCGCCCGCATCCCCTTCTGCCCGCCCCACCGCCTCTCCCTCGAAGGAAGCCACGTCATGAGTCCGTCTTTCCAACTCACCCGTGCCGTTGCCCCGGACTCGACATACGCAGCTCTGCGTCGCGATGTCCTCGCAGGCCTGACCCACAGCCCGAAGACGCTGCCGCCGAAGTGGTTCTACGACGCCGTCGGCAGCGAGCTGTTCACTCGGATCACCGAGCTCCCCAGTTACTACCCGACGGCTGCCGAGCGCGCCTGCCTGGCCGCCCACTCGACGGAGATCGCCTCGGCCACCGGCGCGCGCACCCTGGTCGAGCTCGGCTCGGGCTCCCTCTCCACGAAGAGCCGGCACCTGCTGGACGCGCTGCCCGACCTGCACACTTACATCCCCGTCGACGTCAGCGAGAGCGCACTCACACTGACCGGCCAGGCGCTCAGCACCGAGCGGCCTCAGCTGAGCGTGCACGCCCTGATCGCCGACTTCACCGCCGACTTCACCCTGCCGGTCTCCGTCGGGCCGCGGCTGGTCGCGTTCCTGGGCAGCACCATCGGCAACCTGCTGCCCGTCGAACGGACCGCGTTCCTGTCCGGCGTGCGGGATCTGCTGGATCCCGGGGACGCGCTGCTGCTCGGCACGGACCTGGTCAAGGACGAATCCGTGCTGGTGGCGGCCTACGACGACCCGACCACTTCGCTTTTCAACAAAAACGTGCTGGCAGTCGTTAATCGCGAACTCGGTGCCGACTTCGACACCGACGCCTTCGACCACGTCGCTCTCTGGAACCCGAACAGCGAATGGGTGGAGATGCGACTGCGCTCGCGTACGGACCAGACCGTGAAAATCCCCGAACTGGACCTCACCGTGCACTTCACCGAGGGAGAGGACCTGCGTACGGAGATCTCCGCGAAGTTCCGCAGGGACGGCGTCCGCACTGAACTCGCCGCCGCGGGGCTGGACTTGACGCACTGGTGGACGGACCCGCAGGCCCGGTTCGCGCTGTCCTTGAGCGTCGCACGGTGATCCGGGCGACGAGTGGGGCTCATCCGTTGTCCGGTGACCAACTCCCCTTCGGCGTAAGGCGAATGCCGACTCGCCCGCATGCCGCGCCGTCTCCCCTGTCGCCAACGCGTGAGGACGTCATGCACTTCGCCCTGCCCTTGCCGCCCGCTCGTCAGATGGGCCGTCCCCGCGGTGCCGCGCCGGCCCGCATTCCCCGGCATGCACGTCCCGTGGCCCTGCGGGAGGCGAGATGACTGCCATTGCCTCCGCCGAGAGCACCGCACTCCCGACGACAGACCGGAGGCTGCTGACCGGCATCTTCGCCGCCCTGGGCATCGTGATGGCGGTGTGGGGAGCAAGGATGCCCGCTGTCCAGGCTGCCGCGCATCTCACCTCGGGCGAGCTCGCAGTCGTCCTGCTCGGCGCCGCGGCCGGCCTGGTCGCCGGGCTCCAGGTTGCCGGCCGACTGGCTGAGCGTCATGGACCCTCACGGCTGCTGGTCAGCCCCATGGTCCTCTTCGGCGTCGCGCTGGTGGTGCTCGGCCAGTGCCGCACGCTGCCGTCCCTTGCCCTGGGCGCAGCGGTCATGGGAGTCGCACACGGACTGCTGGACGTCGGCGCAAACACCTGTGCTGTCCACGTTGAGCGGGCCTACCGCCGGAAGATCATGCAGTCCCTCCATGCCGCGTACTCGGTCGGAGCCCTCTGTGGTGCAGCACTCGCGGCCACCACCACGTGGATGCCGTACGACGTGCTGTTCACCGCGGTCGGTGCAGTCACCGTCCTCGGCGCTCTCGGCGCCGTGCCGGCCGTCCGCGCGGCACAGCACCTCGACGACGCAACCGGTCAGCCCAGTACGGAAGATGAGGCCAGTCCGTCCTCATCACGCGTCACCGTATGGGTACTGGGTGCCCTTGCGGCCGGCTGTCTCCTGGGCGAGGGGGCCGCAGTGGACTGGAGTGCAGTTCACCTGCACTCACTGCATTCCAGCGAGGCGACCGCGGCCACCGCGTACGCGCTCTACAGCGCGGCCATGGCCACCGGCAGGATTTTCGGCGACCGGCTGACCACCCGCTTCGGGGCGCCCGCCGTCGTACGAACCGGAGCCGCGCTGGCTGCCGCCGGGCTTGGCGCCGGCCTGGCCGTCGGCACCGTGCCGGCTGCTCTACTCGGATGGACGGCGCTCGGCCTGGGCCTGTCCACCGCCGTTCCTTCACTGATCTCCGCAGCCGGACGAGGAGGACCGCGCGCCGTCGCCGCGGTCGCGTCCACCGGCTACCTCGGCCTGCTCACCGGCCCCGCCGCCATCGGGGCGCTCGCCTCACTCACGAGCGTGCCCACCGCCCTGGCGCTGCCCGTCCTCCTGGCGGCAGCCGTCGCCCTCGCCGCCCACCGAGCTCTGGAGACACGATGACCGTCCCCGCCCCAACCACCCCCACCGACACCGGAATTGACGCCCTGATCCTCGACTACAACGGCGTCAAGGGTCGGCAGCCCGACACCCTCCTGTGGACCCGCCTCGCCGAGGTCGCCGAGTGGCCCGGGCACCTCAACGCCTTCCAGGACGCCTT
Source organism: Streptomyces prunicolor NBRC 13075 (assembly GCF_000367365.1). Classification (GTDB taxonomy): domain Bacteria; phylum Actinomycetota; class Actinomycetes; order Streptomycetales; family Streptomycetaceae; genus Streptomyces; species Streptomyces prunicolor. Next base: position 27,096 of record NZ_BARF01000081.1, read on the forward strand.
CTGGGCCGCTCGGGACGCCTACGACGCCGGAGAACTGAGCGACCTCGCCTACTGGGCGAAAGTCCTCGGCTATCACCCCGGAGCACGGGCCCTGCGCGCCCTGCGCGCCGCCGACACCGCGATGTGGATCCGCACCGACGACCGCGTCCTTGACCTCCTGTACCGCGCCCGTCGGCCTGACCTGCGCATGGTGCTCTTGTCCAATGCCCCGCACTTCCTGAGCGACGCCCTCGACGCCACCGACTGGCGGCGCGATCTGATGACCGATGCCCTCTACTCAGCCCGTCTAGGACTGTGCAAGCCGGACCCGGCCGCCTACCTCCACGCGCTGGAGGCCACGGGCGTCGACGACCCCGGGCGCGTCCTGTTTGTCGACGACCGCACGGACAACTGCGAAGCCGCCGCACGTCTGGGCCTGCGCACCCTCCACTACACCGGTGACCCGGCCGCCCTCGCCCGCCACCTCCCGCAGGCCCCGGCCGCGACCGTCCGGTGCAGCACCGACAGCCAGCTGCTGACCGGCTGACGTAGAGCCCGTCGGCGGCCGCGAAATCTATCCACAGGCAATCCGGATGACGATTGCTCACGGCACGGGGCACCGCCCCGTAAAGCCCGAACTGACGCCTTCTTGTCCCCTATATAGAGAGGCACCATCTTCATGCTCAGAACTCGACCAGGCCTGCTGCGGAGAGCTGCCGCGACGGCCGCCGTGGTGGCAGCGGCCGGCCTCTTCGCGGCTCCGGCAGCCTCGGCCGTCGACGAGCCCACCCCGGACCAGCCCACGGCCAGCGCCTCGGATGAACCGCTCCTGGACCTGGGGATATCCGCATCGGCCGAGGTGAGCGTCGGTGCCACGACCGACCCGACCACCGACCCGACCGATCCGGGCGACGGTACCGACCCGAGCACAGATCCCACCGAGCCCGGCACGGACCCGACAGACCCGGGTACGCCCACCGACCCGGGCACCGACCCGACGGACCCGGGAACGGACCCCACCGATCCCGGGACGCCGACGGACCCGGGAACTCCCACCGACCCGGGAACTCCCACCGACCCGGGGACTCCGACGGACCCGGGCACCCCGAGCGATCCCGGTACCCCCACCGACCCGGGGACTCCGACCGACCCGGGGACCGACCCCACGGACCCCGGAACGGACCCCACGACTCCCACCCCGACCCCGACGGATCCAGGCCAGAGCGGTGGCGGCTCCGGCGGGAACTCGGATTCCGGAGGCGCCAACGGCAGCGGCAGCAGCGGTTCAGGGAGCGGAAGCGGAGCGACGTCGTCGAGCGAGGATCGCGCCTCGGCAGCGAAGTCCAACACCTTCGAGCCCGCGGCCGACGCCTCGCTGGCACACACCGGCGCGTCGGGGGACGGCACCCTGGCGCTCGCCGCCGGGGGACTGCTCGCGGTAGGTATCTCCGCCGTCGGCGCCGCCCACTACACCCGCCGCCGCACGGGACCAGACGAGCAGCCTTCACCGCAGGGCTGACCACAGACGCATTGGCGCCTCTCTGCGCCGATGGGGGATCCCGAGCAGCCGGCCGGGCCAGCCCGAAACCCGAACGAACACCTCACCCAACGAAGGAACGTTTCTCATGCGACCAGCGCTCCGCAACGCCGTCATGACGACGACGGCCACCGCGGTCCTGCTCGGCGGGATCGCCGCGACGGCCACCCCGGCCTCCGCGGTCGGCTCCAGCACGTGCACCCGGAATGACAAGAACCACAGCGTCCGGGGCCCCAACTTGGAATGGCCGGCTATCCGCACCGGTCCCGGCGTGGCCTACAAGGCCAAGGGCCACCTCGACTCCGCCGGCGAGTTCTGGGTGGAGTGCTCCGCCAAGAACAAGTACGGCAACCGCTGGTACTACGGCGAATCCCTCTCCAGCAGCACCTACGGCATGAAGGGCTGGGTCGCCGCCAGCTGGTTCTAGTACCACCGCGCGCCGCCGCCGCGACGCGCCACCAGACCGCTCCCGCACGGAGCGACCGGGCCCAAGCGCCGTGACTACGACGGCCAGGCCCACCTTCCAAGCCTCGGCGACGTCGGTGTCCGACATCGCGTCCAGTGCCTGCCCACCGACCCCTCGCCGTGGCACACCCCTACCCAACAGCACCCTTTTTATGGAGGTTTGAACATGTATGCACGCCGAATAGCCGTGCTGGGGGCCGCTGCGGCCGCCGTCTCCTTGCCGCTGCTGTCCGCCCCGGCGGCGACCGCAGCGCCGCAGTCGGTCGCCACCGCGATGCCCGCCTCGTCCTGCACCACCAACCCGTACCTCCCGTGGGCGGTCCACGGCACCACCGCGGTGACCATCCGCTCGAAGGCCACCACCACGTCGACGGCCGTCGGGATCCTCTACAAGTCGCACCGGTTCACGGTGCACAAGACCACCTCGGGTGCGAAGTGGGTCTACATCACCGACAAGAACACCAAGAAGACGGGCTGGGTCAGCGGTCGGTACGTCTACCGCGACGTCCGTATGTGCACGGACTGAGGAACCACCTCCTGTCGGTGTCCCGGGCCGCCCGGCCCGGGACACCCCGCCCGCCCGGCCTGCCTCTTCGCGCCGCGGCCTCCACTCCAGTCCTCACCCCAGGTGATCCCTCATGCCGTTGTTCCCGCACCGCCGGGCCGTCCTGCGACGACCGCCGCTCATGCGCGCCGCCGACGCGGTGGCCACCGCCGTCACCACGTACGCCGTACCGCTCCTGGTGCTGACAACCACCGGCTCCACCGCCCTGACCGGCATCGCCTTCCTCCTGGAGTGGCTGCCCCGCCTCGCCGCGTTCACCATCGGCGGCCCCCTCGTCGACCGCTACCGCGCCGACCGCGTCTTCCGCGCCGCCACCACGGGCCGTGGACTGCTGCTGGCCGCCGCTGCCCTCACACTCCTCGCGCTTCCCGCCGGCGGCACCACCGCCACCGGCACGGTCATGGCCGTCGGCGCCCTGAGCGGCCTCCTCGCACAGACCTCCTTCGTTGCCGTCGAAACCCTCGGTGCCCAGGCCAGCCGGGCCGCCGGCGCCCATGCCCACCGCGTCCAGTCCGTTCAGATCAGCATCGACCAAGGCGCCCTGCTCATCGGCCCGCTGCTCGGCGGACTGCTGCTCCTGGCCGGACCCTCCACCCTCCTCGCCGTCGTCGCGGTCCTCTCCGTCAGCGCCGCGCTCCTCACCGAGTCCCTGCCCGGACCTGCCGTTGCCGGGAGTGAGCCGGACCGGCAGTCAGTTGTCGCGAGCCTGCGCACCGGATGGCACACCGTGCGCGCCATCCCCGCCCTGGGCTGGCTCGTCACCGGCCTGATCGCCAGCAACCTCGCCGTCGCCGTCGCCCAGGTCAGCGCTCCGATCACCGTGCTCCACACGTACGGTGCCTCCTCTCTCGCCGTCGGCGCCGTCTGGAGCGCGGCAGGCGTCGTCGCGCTGGGCGCCGTCGCGGCCAGCCGCCGCCTCATCGACCACCACGGCCTGTGGCCGGTAGGTGCCGCTGCGGCCGCCACTGCCTGTCTGGCCTGTCTGGCCACCGCTCTCGCCCCCGGACTGAGCAGCTACGCCCTGACGATCGCCGTTCTCATGGCCGGTGAAGGCGCGCTCACCGTCGTCCTGCGCACCCTGCGCGCCCGGCTGATCCCGGCGGCCGTCTTCGGCGGCACGCTGAGCGTCACCATCGTCCTGATCGTCATCCCGATGCCCGTCGCCGGCGCCCTGGTCGCCGCGCTGCCCGCCGGCCGGCTCCCCGCCCTCCTGCTGATCTGCTCCGCGGCCCAGGGCCTCGCGATGGCACTGGCCTTCCGCGGCCTGTGGCGCCACCGCGCCTCATACGCCGCGCCGCACACCCCTGCCGAGCAGACGGCGGGCACCGAACCGGCTCCCGCGGCCCTCGCAGCCGCGGACGCCTCCTGAACCAACACCGCGTCCCATCCCAGGAGTTGCTCCATGTCCCAACCCAAGCTGCTCGTCATCGGCTCGGCACCCGAACTGATGCGCCGGTACATGCTGGAGTCCGCCGCCGCCGAGCACTCCCTCCTCCTCATCGACGACGAGGCGCCCACCTGGCAACTGCCCTACATCGTCGACTTCGAGAAGACCGACCTCAACGACCCGGCCCGCGTGATCGCGGCCGCCGAGGCCCTGGCCCGCCACTGGACCATCGCCGGAGTCCTGACTTACAACGAGTACCTGCTCATGACGACGGCCAAGGTCGCCGAACATCTCCAACTGCCCGGCAACACGCCGACCGCCGTCGCCGCCGCCCGCGACAAGGCCACCAGCAGGCAACTGTTCGCCGCCTCCGACGTCCCCTCGGCCGCCTCCACCTGGGTCCACAGCCTCGCCGCAGCCGCCTCCGCCGCAGAGCGCATCGGCGGATACCCCGTCGTCCTCAAGCCCGCCGCGCACGCCGGCAGCATCGGCGTCGTCCGCGTCGACAGCATCACCGACCTGCCCGCCCTCTGGGACATCGCCTCCGCCGGCGCCGCCCACCAGGGCCCCGAAGGTCAGGGGGGAATCCTCCTGGAGGAGTTCCTCGACGGCCCGGAAGTGTCCGTCGAGACCATCACCGAGAACGGCGTCACCACCGCCGTCGCCGTCACCCACAAGGCGGTCGGCTTCGAGCCCTTCTTCATGGAGCGTGCCCATCTCGTCATCGCCGGTGACCCGCTGCTCGACGACGTAGCCCCCATCGCCGCAGCCGCCCTGCGCGCCGTGGGCATCACCCACGGCGTCTCCCACGTCGAAATGAAGCTCACGGCCTCAGGCCCCCGCCTCATCGAGGTCAACGCCCGCCTCGGCGGCGACCGCATCGGCCAACTCGTGCACCACGCAACGGGCGTAGACCTCGCGGCAGCCGCCGCCGACCTCGCCATCGGCCGAACCCCGGACCTCACGACCACCCGCGCGCGCAGCGCCGCGATCGGCATGATCTACCCGCCCACCGACGGCACCGTGACCGGGCTCGCCCTGCATCCCCACCCGTTCGACGCCCATCACCTGCAGGAACTCCAGTGGCTGTGCGACGTCGGCGACCACGTCACCCTCACACCGTCGTCCACCGAACCGAACAACATCCGCGGCGGCTTCGCGATCGTTACCGGCGACACCGCAGCCGACGTGCGCCGTCACCTCGACAGCGTCCTCGGCCGCGCCCAGGTCGAGGTCCGCCCCACGATGATCAGCGCCGCGTGAGCCGCACCACTGCGTACCACTGCGCCGCGGCCGGTCACCGGCCCGCCGAGCTCCCGGCGGCGAAGACCGTCGTCAGCTCCGTCGATCGCGCAGCCGACCGGTACACGACCGGGCCGAGGAGCCCTTGACGACGTTCGGGGCGCTCCATTCGCCACGGCCAGCCCGCCCGGTCTCCGTGTCCGCGCAGAGCGCGCTGGGCGCGAGCGTAATTCACATCAAATCCTATTGAAAGGCTTCAGAACGTCATGAACTTCGCACTTCGCCTGTCCACCGTCGCCCTGTCCGTATCCCTGCTCGCCGGGACTGCGGCGGCTCTCGCGCCGACCGCGTCGGCCGCCACGTCGAGCACGTGCACCTACAACATCGCCGACCACGACGCCAAGGTCGACGGCGCCGGCGTCAACTACCGCACGGGCCCGTCCGTCACCTATGCCAGCAAGGGATTCCTCTACACCGGCGACAGCTTGCGGGTCTACTGCGGCAAGAGCACCTGGTACTACACGAAGCTGACGCACCGCTCGAAGAGCGGCCTGTCCACCGGAACCTACGGATGGATCCGTTCCGACATGCTGCTCTCCCTCGCCGGCTGACCGCCGCGTCCCGACCCGTCTGCGGAATCCCGAATCCCCTGTCGGAATCCGCGCCGCACTGCCGTAGCCGTGTCGGACACGACATCGGCTCCGGACTCCGCAGGTGAACGCCCTTGCCGAGCCAGGTGCGGCGTCGAGCAGAGGACACGGACACCGAACGGGACCCGATCAGCGGTCAGCCCGAGCAGCGGCTCCGGCGACCGACGCGGCACGAGAAGCGGTGGCGGGCGGTTCCTTGAAACCGCCCGCCACCGCAGGCCCGCGACCGCTGCCCACCCGCATCGCGAAAGGCGCCCCCTATGACCCCCCTCACCCCTGCCTCCAACTGGCTCACCCAGCGCCTCACCCAACACGCGCCCCAACTGGGTGTCTTCCTCCCGGCCGGCTTCCCTTCAGCGAGCAACGACAGCGCCGCCCTGAGACTGTTCGCCGACCGCGGCGCCGGCCTCCTCGAGGTCGGCATCCCCTACCACGAGGCCGTCTACGACGGCCCCCTCATCACAGCCGCCTACCAGCAGGCTCTGCGCCAGGGCATCGGAGTGCTGGACGCCCTCCGAACCGTGAACCGAGTGGCGTCGACAACCGAGGCGTCCGTCGTCGTGATGACCTACTGGGGCCCCGTGCGCGACTGGGGGCCGCGGCACTTCGCCCATGACCTCGCCGCCGCCGGAGCCGCCGGAGCGATGATCGTCGACCTGCCCGCCGAGCAGGCCGACCTGTGGCTGGCCGCCGCACGGACAGCCGGCATCCACACCCCGCAACTCGTCTCCCGGCAGGCCAGCGACGCCGAACTGCACCAGGTCGCCGCAGCCGCGACCGGTTGGGTCTACGCGCCGGCCGCCAACGCACTCACCGGCTACACCGGAGAACTCGACATCCCCTCGCTCACCGCGTTCACCGAGCGCCTGCACGCGGCAGGCCCCACCCCGGTCGTCACCGGCATCGGCATCTCCACGCCCGAGAAGGCTGCTCAGGTCCGCAACCTCGTCAGTGGCGTCGTCATCGGGACCCCCGTCGTACGACCGCTGCTGGAACTCGGCGCCTCCCACGGCCTGCGCACCGCCGCTGACCGGGTCTCGGCCTTTGCCGACGCCCTCAATCCGGTCCACCACACCGACCCCGGGACGCGTGTGGGCATACGGTGAGCGTCGGCATCCGGTGGCTGACCCGACCCGACCCAACACGGCAGGCTGAACCGCGCCCGGTGACACCGAGCGGCCTGCGCCTGCCTCACTTTCCCGAAGTCCCTCAGCAGGAGTTCCTTTGCCCCCGCCCCTCCGCCCGCGGCGCGTCGAGACCGTGGCGACCCGCCGCCGTCGGCCCCTCGCGCCCCAGCCCGACCCGCACCGCATCTTCCTGGAACCCGCCTACACCGACCCGGCCGTCGCTGCCGAGTACGCCCAGGCGTGGGAGGAAGAGCAGGCGGAACGAGCCATCCGCCGCCGTCCAGCCCGGCGCTCGGGCCCCTGACCGCCACCAGCACCCTGCGACCAGCCCGTCGGACATGGGCAGCCCAGCATGCTGTTCGTACGACACCCCACGCAGCTGACAACCTGCCTGCATCACCCGATGAAAGGAAGCCGTCATGTCCTTGCCTTCGCTGACGCCAGAACAGCGGGCCGCCGCCCTGGAGAAGGCCGCGGCCTCGCGCAGAGAGCGAGCTCTCGTGCTCACCGAGCTCAAGCAGGGACGCCGCTCGCTGCGCGAACTTCTGGACAGCGACAGCCCTACCGTCCGACGGACCCACGTGCGCAAGATGCTGGAGTCGCTTCCCGGAATCGGAAAGGTCCGCGCCGGGCAGCTCATGACCGAATTCGACATCGCCTCCAGCCGGCGGGTCCAAGGACTGGGCGCCCGCCAGAAGCGGCTCCTGCTGGAGAGGCTCGGGACCGCCGCGGCCTGATTCCATTGCCCAGCCCGCGTACGGACAGGTAGGAGGAAGGGGCGCGACGTGGCGGAGGCCGCCATCCCGGTTGGCGCGGCTGCCGGTGCGGTGCTGGCCCTGTGGGGCTTCCTGCGCGCCGAGCGCCAGCTGGTTGTCGGGGGCCCTGCCGCTGCCGCAACGGCTCTTGCGTCCGGACTCGGAAACATCGACCTGTACGACCCAGTCCGGGCCGTCCTCGACGTGTCCGTGTACCCGCGGGGCAGAGGCCGGGGAGCGTGTCGACTGCGGGCGTGGGGCGCATTGGAGTCTTGTGAAAGGACGGGTGTCGAGTACCCAGTGGCCCCGTGTCCTCGACCGGCCGACGGAGGACGGGGACATTGCCAGTGGCGGAGACCGGGTGCTTGTCGTGCGGGAGCGGTCAGCTCGGTGGCAGGCGGTGGTGCCGGTTGAAGAGTTCGGCGGCTTCCGCCCACCAGGACTCCCGGAGTGCCGCGTTGTCAGTCGCCTGCCGGCACAGTCCGCGGTGCTCGCCGATTCCTCCGGAGAGCGGCGTGAACAGGTGTGGGACGGAGTGGCGGAGCAGGGCGGCGTAGTTTCGGCCGCCGAGGAAGATCACGTCGGCGTCGTCGGTGCCCAGCGCGGCCGTGTGGAGGGTGACCTTTTCGGCAGTGATGGCTCGTTCGTCGCCGATCGTCACGTTGTACGGGGGCAGCGGCTGGGCAAGCGTCACAATTCCGTGGAGCGCTGACAGGATGTTGATCAGGGAGACGTCGGTCAGTGCGTCCGCCGCCTGCCTCAGGGACTGGTGGTACTGGCCAACGTACAGCTGACCTGCGGGAATCACGTCGCGGTAGTGGTACTTCTCCCAGCTCGGCTCGGCCTTTTTATCCCCGCACTGGACGATGACGAGGCGTCGGCGGCGCACGTCGACGCTCCCCCGCTGGCGAGCGTACTCGCGGCCGGCAGTGGTCAGGTACAAGGATGCCCCGGACTTCTCCCAGGTCCTGGTCCCAGCCCTCCACGAGGCAGGGCGGACGTCGGCGTATCCCGCCGCATTGACGACCCTCAGCGTGGGCGTACGGAACCACGTCTCGCCGCGGTGGTACGCCGGGTCGTCCCGGCCGGCGACGAGCTGGTCGGGACGCAGGGCAGCAGTGATGACCGCTTCGTGGGGCTTGGGCGGCAGCTTGGGCAGCACACCGAAAACGGTGTCCTGAGCCGGCTCCCCGTGCTCTTCCTGCCAGGACTTCAAGGCCTCGCGTCCGGCTTCCGTCATCACCCGTACGCCATGAGCACGCCGGATTAGGCGGGAGCCTTCGAGACGGTCCAGGGCAGCCGGGTGACCGGTGACGACGCCGTTCTCGTGCGCGGCGAGGATCTTGGCGCCGGTGGGGCTGAGGGTCAACAGATTCCTTTCGTAGGGCTGGGAGCGCGGAGGGCGTCCGGGGCCGGGGGAGTCCGCTCGGGCTCGGGCGGCACGGTGGTAGGTGCTGTGCTGTGCTGTGCTGTGCTGTGCTGTGCGGTCGGGCGGGCATGGCGATGCAGCGTCCGCGGCAGTCGACGGCGGGGTCAGGCGGCGCGCGAGGAAGTTGCGGGGGAGGGGGCGGGCGTGAGGTGGGCCGTGAAGTAGGCCTCGCGGGCGCGGTGTTGGCGCAGTCGGCGGGTGAGTTTCGCCTCGCGTCTGCGCAGGCGGTCCAGTTCCTCGGCGACGCGGGCGCGGGTGCGCTCGGCGTTCTGCTTGCCGGCGGAGATGCGCAGTGCCTCCAGGTCGTGGCGGGAGGTGAAGTGGACGGCGAGGGCGCGCAGTACGGCTGCGGCACGGCGGTGAGTCAGGGGGGAGGCCGAGACCCACCTGCCAGGTCCGGCGGGTACCTGGGCCTTGGAGGTATTGGGGGAGGTTGCGGTCACGGTTCGTCCGGGGTGGCTCCAACCGCCGTGCACGGTGACGCCGTTGACCGTGGGCATGTTGATGCGGTCCTTGGTGAACCAGGACGGGTTGGTGGGCCTGCCCCAACAGGCGTAGAGCCCTCCGGGCAGCGGGGCGCTGCCGTAGATGTCCGGGCCGAGGGTGACCTGGCCGCGACCCACACGCGGGCCGCTGATCTCGTACACCACCCGGCCCGGGAGCACGTCGACCTCCAATTCCCGTACGGTCAGGGCGCCCAGGTCCGTGCTGTCGCTCGCGGTGATCGGAAGGCGGACGGGCTCGGTGCGGGGGGCTTGGACGGGCGGCTGGCGGCGGCGCACCAGGCCGGCCAGTTGGCGGCTGTGCTGCCGGACGGTGGCCCGGTCGGCGTGGACTGCGGCCAAATCCTCTTCCAGGGCGCGGGCTTTGAGCCGCTCGTGTGCCGCATGGGTGGCGGCACGGTGGCGGACGGCGGCGTGGACGAGGGCTCTGCGGTCGGGACGCTGTCGCCAGTGGCGGACGACCGCTACGACCAGGGCCTCCGTCACGATGCGGGCCCCGTCCGGAATGCGCCGGGTGTCGTACCCGTGGCGCAGGACGACCGCGCGGGAGGCGAGGAAGTAGTGCGAGCGCTGGATGGTTGCGGGGTTGATGGACTCGGTGGCGCCGTGGATCCGCGCGCCGTTGACGACCGGCTCGTCCGGGCGGGGCGTGAACGCCTTGACCTCGTCCGTGCCGTCGCCGAAGTGGACGCGCACGGCGCGCGGTTCGAGCGGTCCGCCGATGGGCGTTTCCGGGACGACGACCAGAGTGCCCTGGAGCCGTCGGCCCTGTACGGCGTAGCGGACCTGCCCCTGGCCCAGCACGGTGGACGTCACCGACACCGAGGGACGGCCCGGAAGGCCGAGCGTGAGATGGAACGGCAGGGACGTGGTGCGTACGGACCCGGGCATCGCAGTCCTCCTTGAAGGTCTCGGGTGTCGGGACGCTGCGGAACGGCGGCTATGGGTCAGGGCTGGAGAGTGATGCGGAGGTCTTCGAGGTAGCCCGGCTCAACAGCGCGGGCGACCTCCTCCAGGGCCGACTCGATCTCGGTGTTCTGGAGGTCGCTGGAATAGGGCTCCTGACGACCGCCGTGGTGCACGACCAGGTCCGTGAGCGACCAGGTCGACGTAGGGTCGTCGCTCCGCCACGGGAAGGTGACTGCGTCCGGCAGCGGCGTGATCTCCTGGGCGAGGAAGTGGTCCCTGACCTCTTCGCGGAGCATCTCCCAGATCTCGTGCGGGGCGACGTAGGGGCCAGGCTGGGAGTCGGAAAGAGGCTGTCCGTTGCTGTTGCGGCCGCACCCCCGGCAAAGCTCCTCGCCTGCGTCGTTGTGATGGCTGCAGGCGGACTTGCGGCACTTCCACAGCACGCCGGCCGCGACGGCGGCCTTGAGGATCACCGGGCGGCCGGCCGTATCGGAGTGGTTGAGGAGAGCAGCGAGTTCGATGGTGGGCACAGAGGTCCTGTCAGTACGGGGGCGTGGGGCAGAGCACGGCACGGCGGCCGTGCTCAGGGGAAGGGAATGGGGAGGGGGGCGTCCGGCGGGTCTCCATCCCGCGTCTCCGGCTTTGCGGCCGGGCTCTCCGCAGTTGAGCTACGGACGCACCCTGCTGGTCGTGGGGGAGAGACCAGCATCACCATGTGACTCTTAAGACTATACATCACGGGTATGATTCGATGCAAGTTTTAAGAGTCACTCGGCGTCGAAGAGGGTGGCCGCCGCACACAGCTGGTCAACCTGCGTGATGCTGAGAACGTCGTGGTGGTCGCCGTAGGTCCCGAACAGCTCGACGGCCGAGCGGACGAGGCCGCGCACGGCGAGCGGACCGAGGGCCTGGACCAGTTCGGCCAGGGCGTTGTCGTCACAGGTGCACGAGTAGCCGTTGCAGCCCCCGCAGCCCACCGGCGGGAAGCCGAGCGCCGTCAGCCGCTCCTGGACGGCCTCGTAGAAGTCACCGCCGCCCGTCTCGGCGAGCAGCAGCTGCACGGTGCGCACCGCAACCACCGGGTTGGGGACGGTGGCCGAGCGGGACGTCACGCTGTCGGCCAAGCGGACCAAGAGGCGGGCGACGCCGTCCAGCGCCCTGAGTGCCGTGGCACGAAGCCAGGTCATACGCTCACCTCAGCCCGGCCGTGCAGATTCGCCAACAGCGGGGCGACAAAGGTGCGGGCCACGTCGACCGCCGGACGACGCCATGCGGGGGAGCGCAGGATGAAGGACCACACGGTGTCGTTGACCGTGATGGCCTCCTGGTCCTCGAAGTCGTGGAGCGTGCCGGGCAGGTGGACGCCGGTGATGTCGACGTGAGCGCCGTCCGGGCGTACAGCGACCACGTGCTCCAGCTGGCATCCGCACACGTCGCGGGCTACCGACTCCATGCCGCAGAGGTCGGGATCGAAGCTGCACGTGTCGGAGATGATGGCGGCCATCTCCCATCCGGTCTCGTCGCACAAGGCGCGGGCGAACGCGTGGCACTGGCCGCGCAGGAAGGCCGCGCGGACGCGATCGTCGAGGCGCCCCGTGGTTACGGTGTAGGAGTCGTGGTTGCTGCCGGGGACGGTTACGGTCATGCCGTCGGGGAGCGCGAAGCGCCCGGTCAGCAGGTCCATGGCCTGCTCCAGGAGGTCGCGGGCCTCCACGGCGGCGGAGCGCTCGCGCCTGCTGTAGGTGCGGCGGTGGTCGTCGTCGACGAAGCCGTCCGCGTCAAGGAAGCGGTCCAGCGCGGCCTTGTGCCGGTCGGACATAGACCGATAGGCGGAGAGGAGGCGGACGAGCGGGTCGTCCTGGTTGAGGGTCTGCGGCATCGTGGCCTTTCATAGGCGCGGCAGGTCCGGCCCGGATATGGGCAGGCCGGACCGCCGCATGGACAGGGAGAGTTCAGGAAGAAAGCTCGCTCATGGGCGGCGCGGAAGGTGCGCAGCGCCCGAGCGGCGGAGAAGGGACCGGAGCGGCAGGGCTCAGTCCCGGCGCAGCTCGTTGCCGCGCTTGGTGATGTGGGCGCCCAGGGTGATGCCGATGCCGTTGGGCAGCAGCAACGGGTGGCCCTCCGCCTGGCGCAGGCGCACGCGGTGCATCAGGTCGCCGAGTTCCTCGAACGACAGGTCCGGCAGGACGGCTTCGGCGGCGAGGTCGAACGGCAGCTCGACGGCCTCGCCCTGCATCAGCCAGTCCGTGATGCGCGCGGCGAACCGTGCACCGGGCTTGGTCTCGACGGCGCCGGACAGATCATCCGTGGGAGCCTTGACGACCACGAGGGTGTGCGTGTGGTCCATCGTGGCGACGAGGTCGAAGTCGTACTCCATGCCCTCGCGGGCGACCGGGGCCAGACCGACGATCCTGCGATGGACCCGGCCGGACTCGTCGACCTCGGCGACGTAGTCGAGCTTGTCGCGCACGGTGGCCACGATGTGGCCGGGGTACCCGAGCAGTGCGTCGAGCATGTTCTGCTCTACCGGGCGCACCTCGCGCCAGCCGCTCCAAGTACTGCCGGACGAGGCTCTCTTGGAGGCCCGGTCAACCTGTTCGCGCACCCCGCCTGCTCCGTTCCAGAACGGAGATGCGGTCGCGACCACGACCGTGTCGTAGCGCTGGTCGGCGCAGTGGGCCAACGCCGTCACCAGGGTCTCGGGGGAGTAGTAGCTGAGCGGCGGGCACACATCGAAGGGGAAGTCGTCCGCGTAGGCGCTCACCCGGCCGCGCTGGGTGTCGATGACGGCGACGCGCTTGCCGATCGAGGCGGCCAGGGCCAGGGCCGTGTAGGTGGTTCCCGCTCCGGGCGGACCGTCGAGAAGGATGCGCGCAGGACGCTGCTGGCGTACGGCGGTGGTGAAGTGGAAGCGTTCGTTGCGGCTAGGCTGCGGCCCGGACGCCTCCGCCGGATGAGTGGTGGTATCCGTCAAGGTTCCTCCGGAATCAGTCGGTGGAGTATTCCAGCGAGTCCCGACATCGGCACACGATGTCCAGTCCGACCAGTGTCGGGATCAACGCTCTCTGACTCTTAAGACTATATCACCAAATTGGCCTTCTCGCAGCTCAGAACGGGTTTTGTGTGTCGGGCTGCGCTGAATATTTCAGTAGCGCACGATTCGTTTCAGGGCGTTCTTCAGGGCTGCTGCCGAGATTTTAATGCTGTGGTCACAGGGTCACCAACCTCTGGTTGTGCTCAGGTGCAATTCGGGCCTGCCCTCCGCCCATTTCCACGCCGTGGTGAACATGCCAGCACCCGTCCCAGATGTTCTGGGACGGGTGAGGTCGGTCGGCCGCAGCCGAGGGGTGTGTGCCTTGCGAGTAGGTGACCTTGAAACCCGGGGTGGCTGCCAGGGCCCGTCACTCCGAGGGCGGAACGCTCGTTTCAGCTGTCGCCTCCGACTCGGAAGAACGAGGGTACTCGTGAGGGAACGCGAACAGATCCGTGATGTTCTTGTCCGCAAGGATCTTGTTGGCGGTCGGTACCCACCAGAAAATCCGACCGAGCTCGTCCCTCTCATCCGGCTCCGTAAACTGCTCCCGGGAGAGCGCCATTTCGATCGACGAGTTCTTGATGTCCATCTTCGCGGCCAGGTGGTTGGTGTAGACACGGCGCCGGCCCGAAGCCGGGTCGATCGTCGGGGCGACGGGAAGCCAACGGCCGCGGCCCTTGTTCACGATCTCCGGGATGATGTGGCCTGTGTGGTCGAGGTACCCCAGGGCCTTGCCCAGAGCCAGGACGACCTCTACCGGGAAGCGGGGCGTCGAGGTTTCGAGAATGTCGTCGCCCAGGTCAATATTCAGTGCTTCGGCGACCGCGTGCAGCGCCGGCTTGTTGGCCGGCTCCTTGCCACCCATCGACTTCTGCGTGGGCGGCTTGTGCATCTTCTGTGCGTTGCCGCGCGACTTCATCCCTAGCGCCCGGCTGATCTCGCTTAGGCTGAGCGGTTCTGTCCGCTCGGTCAGGTCGATAACGCTTGCATCGTCGGTGATGCTCATACCTAAGGTCCATTCTGTCTCTTATGGCTTGCGTGGAGGTTGAGGATACGACAGACCACGAGGTCTTCGTTTCCAGCTGGTGGTTCCGTCCAGTGGAAGCTCAGCTACGGGTCGCGGGCCTGTGCTGGTATCTGCGGGTGTTACGGTGCCCGGCGGTGCGCTCGGCCTCGCATGGCGCCGCGAGTGCTCACCCAGCTGTAAGCGGCAGGTACTGGTTGACGCACTCGACGGCCCGGGTCTGGTGAACGCAGTGCGTGGTCCGCTCCTCGGTGTGCATCGCCGCCACCTCCAGCACCGACCCCGCCTCAGTTGGGCGGATGCTTGAAAGGGCGATCAGAACCGTTCCTCGATATTCCTGGTCCTGAGGATCTCGTTCGCGGTCTGCACCCACCAAACGACGCGGCCGATCTCGTCCGTATCGTCTGGCTCCGTGAAGGCCTTCCGGTGGAGTGCCATTTCGATCGACTCTTTGCTGGTGCTCAGCTTCGCGGCCAGGTGGTTGATGTAGACCCGGCGCTCACCTGTGGCGGGATAGATCGTCGGGGCGACCGGTAGCCAGCGTCCGCGACCCTTGTTCGCGATCTCCGGGACGATCTGACCGGATTGGTCGAGGTAGCCGAGGGCCTTGCCAAGAGCGAGGACGACCTCCACCGGGAACCGCGGGGTCGAGGTTGTGAGGATGTCGTCACCTAGGTCGACCTCCAGCGCCTCGGCCACCGCGTGAAGGGGCGGCCTGTTGGTCGGCGGCTTGCCCTCCATGGCCTTCTGCAGCGGCGGCTTGTGCATCTTCTGTGCGTTGCCGCGCGACTTCATCCCCAGCGCCCGGCTGATCTCGCTTAGGCTTAGCGGTTCCGTGCGCTTGGTCAGGTCGATGACCTCGGTGGCGTCCGTACTGCTCATCTTCAAGATCCTGTCTCTTATGGCTTTCGTCGGGGGTTGAGGATACGGCAGACTGCGAGGTCTTCGTTGCCGGTAGGCCGCCGTCGGTGCGGCCTGCGCGAGGCGGGATGCCGACCGCGGCCCGCCGTAGGGTTCCGCCGGCGGTACGGGGACTGGCTGGGGCCGCAGGTCAGGGGACCGTTTGCCCCGTCGATGAGGTCTCTCCCGGCTGGTGTCCGAAAGCTGCCCAGCGTGGTGATGCCGGTGCGCCGGAGGCGGTCGACGCGGGCCTCGCC
The DNA here is from genome assembly GCF_000367365.1 of Streptomyces prunicolor NBRC 13075. Lineage (GTDB taxonomy): Bacteria > Actinomycetota > Actinomycetes > Streptomycetales > Streptomycetaceae > Streptomyces > Streptomyces prunicolor. The sequence goes on from NZ_BARF01000081.1 coordinate 42,859, forward strand.
CGCCAAGGGTCCTGCGCCCGCTCGGCGGACGCCGGCGTCGGACGGCGCTGCGGGCCGGCCGAGCGCTCGTCCGCTACGGCCGGCCGTAGGCGCCGGCGGCCCGCCACCGGACGCGGCCGACCTCGCGCAGTGACGCGAGCGCTCGCCCAGCCGTGAGCGGCAGGTGCCGGTCGGCGCACTCGACGGCCCAGGTCTGGTGGGTATAGCAGGTGGTCCGCTCGTCTGCGTGCATGCCCGCCTCCTCCAGCGCGTCCTCATACGCGATCGCCAGTGCCAGGCTGCTTGTCATGGCGGTCGTCCTCCTTCGCGTTGTGGGTTCGGTGGTCAGGAGCTGAACGCGAGGTCCTCGCAGCGGCAGCCGCTCGATCCGCAGGGGAGCCGGCCGTCGACGACACGGCGGGCGTGGACGGCGCCGAGGTGGCTGCACGTGCAGCGGGAGTCCGGGGCGGCGCCGGCATTCATGCGACGCGTCTCGACCTCCGCCAGAGCGTGGTTGCGCTCGAACTCCGTGCGTGCTTCGCTCAGGCCGAGTTCGATGGCGGTGTCGTCGAGGGACCCGCCGAGTTCCGTGAAGTCGATGACCGCCAGGGCGTCGGCGAGCTCTGGGGTCTGGCCGGCGTACATCGCCAGGGTCTCCCAGGCGCGCCTCTGGGTGAGGGCCTGGTCGGCGGCCCGGGTGTACTCGCTGATCTTGGTGTTTGTGCTCATCTATACGGCTCTCCAGGGACGAGGAGCGGCGGCCGTCGTGAAGGTCCTCCGCGGACTGACCGAGTGTGACTCTTAAGACTCTATAGGTGACGCGATGCGAATGCAAGCCTTAAGAGTCGCCAGAATGGATGTTCTCGACCGTCGCGGGCTCAGGGGGATCCGGTGAGGCGCAGCCTGCAGTCCGGCACCGGTGCGCTGCCCGCGCGAGATGCTGAGTCCACGGTCACTATGTCGTCTCGGCGGCCCTGGCCCACGCGCCGGAGTCGGCCGCGGTGCCCCGGGCCGCGGGCGGCTGGCGCGAGACGTCGGACCGCACGTGCCCTCAACGGGTCAGCCGGCTCGGACCTGAACTTGTGCCCAACGTAGTTGGGGAACATGACTCGAGTTGGTCCTGTCGCCGAAGCGGTTCTGGAAGGCTCAGGGGTGAACAGAGGGCCGGGTCGGTGGCCGCACGAGATCGACCGACGGGACCGTTCAAGCACATGAGTTCTGCACGAATCAAGGAGTCGACGGCCAGCGCTTTCCTCTTCCGGCCGTGCCCGGATGAATGGCGGCTCGGCCTGATCTGGCACCCCCGCCTGGAGTGCTGGATGCTCGCCGGCGGGCATGTTGAGACCTTCGAGAATGCGGCCGAAGCGGTGCAGCGGGAGATCTCCGAGGAGACCGGCTGGAGAGCACGGCTGATCTTCGGCCCCTCCAACGCGCTCCCCGCCGGGGCGCCCCACCCGTTGGTGCCCGCGCCGTGGTGGGTCCAGGAGCTGGACGTGCACCCCGACAACCACACCCGAGGTCCGCACGTCCACATTGACCACCTCTTTCTCGCCGTGGCGGAAGGCGATGGCCCGGTCAGCGAGGCGGCGCACGAGGTCCGGTGGTTTACAGCTGCGGAGATCGCCGAGCACGGCGACATCTCGGAGGATCTACGGCCCCAGGCCAAGGACTTGTTCGGCCGGATCGGCGAAATCACGGAACCGGGCCGCCGGCCCGCTCTGGAAGGGATTGGAAGTCGGTAAGTCCTCGACGGCGTGACTTGTCCTGCCACGCGTGGGCACGGTCACAGGGGCCTTTGGGCGTGCGGGACAGAGGTGCCCGGGGCGGGGTCTGGCCAGGTGCGCAAGGCGGCTGTTAGGACGCGGCTGGCTTCCGTGGCGAAGGCGCTGCGGCCCTGTGCGGTGGCTGTGACGACGATGGCGGCTGCGTCGGTGATCGTGCAGATACGCATGAGTTCACCTTCGGTCTCGTCCGGCTCGCGGCCGTACCCGCGATAGAACTCCCTGCGGAGGTCGGGCCGTTGGAGAAGGGTGCGCTGGGTGATGCGTAGGAAGTCGCGGCCGCGAGCCTCGTAGCGGCTGGTTTCGAAGTCGACCACGCCAGCGAGCCTGCCGTCCGGATGGACGAGGACGTTACGGCTGGTGAAGTCGAGGTGGGACGGCTGGGCGCGCTGGGGTGGCATGAGGGCGAGCTGGTCGAGGGCCTCGTGGAGGACGTGGGTTTCGGAACCGGTCAGCGGTGCGGTGCCCTCCGACAGCTGTGCGCCAATGTACGCGGCGCGTTCCGCGCCGAAGGAGGACAGCGTCTTCGGTTCGGCCGCATGGTGGAAGCGGGCCAACAGCGCGCCCGCGTGGCCATAGGCGACGTGCTCTTGGCGCCGGGTCAAGTGCACTTGGGCCAGGGGGTGTCCGGCGACGGCGGTCATGACGAGTTCCTGCTCAGCCTCGTCGACGGCGAGGAGTTGCGGCGCAGCCGCTCCAAGGGCAGGGGCCCAGAGGGCGAGGGCTGCGTGCTCGCGCTGGAAGCTGCCGGTGCTGGTGTTCCGTTTGTGGATCATCTGCCGGCCCGCCGGGTCCAGAAGGCGCAGTACCGTCGTCGACGTTCCGGGCCAGCTGTGGTCGGTGACCACGGTGGCCGGCCCGGCGAGGCGGGGTATCGCGGCTACTGGGGTGCTCGTCATGGCCTTCGCAGGAGGCCGAGGGCCCGTTCGGCGACCTGATCGGGGGCGAGCGAGGTGGTGTCGATCACCTCGGCCCGGGCGCTGAGCCAGGTCGCATACGCGTCCTCGTAAGCGGTGACCTTGCGGCGCCGGAAGGCCCGGACCTTCTCACTACGCTCCTCGTCGCCGGGGAACTCCATGCTCTCGTTGATGCGAGCTTGGATGACCTCGGGTTCGGCGTGCAACAGGATGTGGTGCACCTCGGTGCCGGCCTTGCCCAGGGCGTCGAAGATCTCGTCGGCGTACTCGCGGCGCAGGAGCGTCATGGGGGCGATCACCGGGCCGCCGTTCGTATGGCGGTCGAGTTCTGCGCACACGGCGGCGACCAGCGTGCGCCACATCGGGTAGTCCTGGAAGTCGCGTTGACGGCTGGGGTGGTCGCCGAGGCTGCCGCGCAGCAGGAACCCGACTTCCTCGGGATCGGTAATGATGCTGCCCGCCAGCTGCTGGTGGAGCAGAGTGGCCGTGGTGGTCTTGCCGCCCCCGAAGGGGCCGTTGATCCAGACAAGCATGTGGTTCCTCAGGTGCGTGGTCGTGTTGGTCGGCGAACCGTCAGGTCCGCTCCGGAGTTACGCGTTGCGGCCGTACGAGGTGCTTGAGGGAAGGCCAGGAAGGCGCTGCTGGTAGTAGCCGATGTGGAAGCGGTGGGCGTGGACCACCCAGAGTCGGTCCAGTTCGGGGATCGATTCCTCGGGCATGGTGAGGGTGATCGTGTGCGGGCCGGGGCGGGCGGCGATGACCTGGTGATCGTATGAGCCTCGCCGGGTTGAGCGTGGTCGCAGGTGAACCGCCACCAGGCCGTCGGCTGCGTTGGGCAAATACAGAGCGATGTCGGCGGACTTGCCGGCGTGGAGAGCGGCCGGGGGATCGACCTGGAGCTCGGGGAGAGCGGCGGGCAGGCTGAGCGCGGGCCCGCACTTGGGGCAACGGATGGTGCGGCGGTCGGTGAGGCCGAGTGGGCTGGTCAGGTGCTCGGTCTCGCGCGGGGTGTGGCAGTACGGGCAGGGGCTGGCGGAGGACCAGCGTGTGGTGCGGTGATGGGCACGGGAAGCGGTGAGTTGGCGGGCGAAGGCGCCACCACGGGTCCGGCTGAGAATCGAGAGGGCTGCGTGAGCCCACGCGGTGCTCTTGGTGTCGAGGGCAGGGCCCCACGTTTCGGCGGGGGAGTGGTCGCGTACGGCCGCGAGCAGGAGCTCGCCCGCGGCACCCCGGTGGGCCGCCATCTCTTTTAGACAGGTGGCCAGGTCCTGGTCGGGTCGGCGCTGCAGTGAGTCGTGCAGGCCGCGCTCGACGGCGTGTGCGTCGGCGAGGCGTTGTTGCCATGTGCCGAGCAATTGGTCGTCGGTGACGTGTCGGCCGGTCCGGGGACGGGGGCGCGGGGATGCAGTGGCACCCGGGGTGTGGAGGCGCTGTTCGGGGTCGCCGAGCAGGACGGCGGAGGGACCGCGGATTCCCCGACGGGCACCGTCGGTGTTGAGGAGCGTGACGCACTGGCCGAGGCGGTCGCCGGCGTGCAGGCTCGCGGCGGCGAGGCGGGGCTCGTGGCCGCTGGTGTCCAGGTCTCCGCGGATGAGGCCGAAGACGGCCTGGGGGACGCCCTCCAGGGCATCGAGCGCGAGGCTGAGGTCGGAGGGGTACTGCTCCGTTGGCCCAAGGGTGATGCCGTTGCAGACGAAGATCCCCAGAGCGCGGGTCGTGAGCTTGTGGAGGGCGAAGGGGCCGATCCGTCCGGACGGGTCGGTCTTGCACCTGGTGGGCCTACAGCCGCCGGGAAGGACGCTCCCGTCGAAGGTGTGTTCGGCGGTGCCGGTGAGCCCGCACAGGGTGAGTGCGCCGAGCGGGGCGTGCGCGGCGGATCCGTCGGCGTCGACGATGAGGCTGGTCCACTGCCGGCCGAGAACGTCGGCGACGGTGCTGCGTTCGTCGCTCTCGCCAGCGGTCAGGACGTGGGCGAGGCCGGTCGTGCCGTCGAGCAGGCCGCTGCGGGCCGGGCCCGGGCCCGGCCCGGTGGCGGCGAGGAGCTTGGCCAGGGAGAAGGTGACGCCAGCTGCGTCGCGGCCGGTGAGAAACCCGGTCTCGGTGTCCTGTTCTCCGAAGGCGGTCACGATCGCCGTCAGGACGCGAAACGGCAGCGCGTCGGCCGGCGCGACGACCAGAACGCTGCCGCCCCGGTCACCGACGGCGAGGGGCCGGTGGGGGTCGAGGACGTGATGGGCGCGGCCGAGGGCGTGCGCTACCAACTGGCCGAGGCGTTCGTGGCCGGGCAGGCTCGCCACCCGCGCTCCGGCTCGTGCAGGCGGGCGCCGTTCGTCAGCAACGCCGTAACCGTGCAGGACGCATGCCCAGCGCCGGGCGCGTTCCGCTTCGGCGGGGAGCAGGAGGGGAATGGTCGTCGCCTGCGGCGGTGGGCCGTCGTCGTCGACGCTTTCAACCCACTGGTATCGGGGCGGTAGTTGAGGGGGCAGAGACATCAGGGCACCTCGGGGCGGTCGGACGTGGTGAGCGCCCGCAGGACGCATTCGACGGGGACGGCCTCGGCGACCCGCGCCGCAGCCGCCCGGGCGGCGGTCATGCCGCGCTCGTGTGCGGCGTCGGTGAGCTGGTGCTGATACGGCCAGGCCCGGTCGGCGAGCGCCTCCACGCTTTCCGCGGGCTCGCGGTGGCGGGCGAATGTGACGAGCGTGCGGGTGGTGGTGTCCAGGCCGCGGACGGCGAGATGGGCGGTGACGCGCTGGTCGGTGCCCTTGCCCTGGAAGAGGGGAAGCGGGCCGTCGGCGAAGGCGGCGGTGCGGTAAGCCGCGTCGATGCCGGCGAGCGGGTCGGGACCGGTGGGGTGCAGCAGCAGTCGGACCAGCAGGCCTCCGGGGCGCAGGATCCGCAGCGCCTCGTCGACGGCGAGCAGGGGATCGGCGGTGAACATCTGGACCTCGTGCTCGATGACAACGTCCGCGCTGTTGACGGCGAAGGGGAGCATCAGTGCGTCCGCGGACACCACGTCCACGCCCGGCAGTTGATGCCGGGTCAGGAGGGTGGCCATTGCGGCGGAGGGTTCGACGCCGCGGTACGACGCCGCGTTCCCGTCGGCGAGGTGCCGGGTGATGCGTCCGGTGCCGGCGCCGATCTCCACCACGTCACGTCCCGCGAGCTGTTCGGCGGCGAAGGTCCGCAACGCGTCGGTCATGGCCTCGGTGAGGGGACGGTGGCGGTCGTACACGCAGGCCAGGGCGGGGGTGTAGAGGGGGTCGTCGGCCGGGTGCGGGCTGAGGTCGGGGGCGGTGCCGAGCAGGTCGGCGAGCGCGGCCGTGGTGTGCTGCCAGGGCCACGAGCTGTTGGTGTTCAGCACGGCCTGGGCGCCGTGGCGCAGTTGGCGCAGAAGGGCGAGCAGCGGGGCGAGGCTTTCTGCCAGCCCTTCCACGTTCGTGACGCCGACCCTGTGGGACGCCGTGAGAGCACTCCGGGCGGTCGGCGGCAGATACCGGGAGGCCGTCGCGCCGGGCCACGGCGCCTGCTGGTGGCGAGCCAGGAGGGAGGCCAGAGCGGTGAGTTGGTGACGGGCGAGGTCCAGATGCGTGACGGCCGCCAGGAGGTCGCCCGTGTGCGCGGCGGCGGCGATCTGGTGCAGCGACCAGCCGACGTCGTGCAGGAGCGCTTCGGCACGGGGCGCGGCCGCGGTACGGACCTCGCAAAGCCAGGGCGGAAGGTGCTCGGCCTCCACGTCGCACGACGTGCTCGTCCACGCGGACAACTGGCCGGCCGCGGCTGCGGTGTCGGCGCCGTGCGGCAGCAGGCGCCACGTCGTCAGTCGGCCCGCCGGCGTGATCGATGCGACGGCGTCGGGACCGAGCGGGACGGCCGTCAGGGGCTCGTTGTGCTCGGTCAGCCGCGCGGCCAGACCGGCAGCGGTCAAGGAGGTGCTCAGGTAACGGACGGCCTGTCGGGAGCCGGCATCGGCTTCCGCATGGCCGTCGGGCGGCGCGACGCCGGCCGGGGCCCCGGCCCGCGTCGGGACGGCGTCCGCGGAGGTGGGAAGAACGACGCCGAGACTGGACAGGAACGTCTCGAAGGCACCGGCGCTCGTGTAGTGGGTGGAGCGCAGGCCCACATGGAGAGCGGCAGCCACATTGGTCGCGTTGTCGTCGGTGAAGGCCACCACCCCGGCGGGCAGGTCCATGAGCCTGAGGGCCTGGTGGTAGGCGGCGGGCGAGGGTTTGGTCACGCCGAGGTCGGCGCTGTTGGCGACATGGTCGAAGAGATCGTCCAGTCCGTGCAAGAGCAGGTCGGCGGCGACCGCGGTGGTGTTGTTGGTCAGGACGCCGGTCGTCAGACCGGCGCTGCGGGCGCGCCGCAGCAGCGCGACCATCTGAGGGTCGGGCTCGCCTCGGTCGGCAGCCCACAGATCGGCGGCCTTGCCGCCCTCGGGCCCGAACTGGACGGTCAGGTCGGCGCGAACGGACGCGACCCATTCCTCGTGGGTGAAGATCCCGTGGTGGGCCAGGTCGAAGACCCCTCCGTACGCGACGCCGCGGACGGCCTGTTCGGGGAGACCGCAGGCGATCGCCGCCGCGACGGCACTGCGGTTCTTCCACAGCCGTACGACGCCGTCCAGGTCGACGAGCAGCCCGCGGATCGAGGTGGTCATGAGGAGCTCCTGGAGGACAGCGCAGCGGACAGGAACGTCGTGGTGGGATCGGCGTGGAAGTCACCGATGGTGATTTCGGTGCCGTAGGTCTCGTTCACCTTCTGCACCAGGAGCAGCGCGGAAAGCGACTCGCCGCCGCACGCGAAGAAGTCGGCGCTCCCGTCAGCCGGCGTGCCAGTGGTCTCCTGCCACCACCGGGCGACGTCGTCCGGAAGGCGCCCCGTCGGCGCCGCAGCCGAGGCGGTGCGGTCGGCCGGGGCGTCCGAATGGGCCAGAGCGAGCCGGTCGATCTTGCCGGATGCGGTACGGGGCAGGCTCGCCCGGACAATGATCAGCGCGGGCACGGCCGACGGGGGCAACACGCCCGCCAGGTGGCGACGCAGGTGCGGCGCCAGGTCGACATCGTCCGCCTCCACATGCAGGACGAGACGGCGGCGGGCTTCGCCGTCCGGTTGCTCGGCGTGCAGTACGGCGGCCCGCACTCCCGGCAGCTGGCACGCCGCGGCTTCGACCTCACCGGGTTCGAGCCGGACGCCACCGACGTTGAGCTGGTCGTCGACGCGGCCGACGAAGACGTACTGGCCGTCCGGCCGCTGCCACACGCGGTCGCCCGTCCGGTAGACGCGCACACGCCCCACACCGCCCTCCGGGAGAGGGAGTTCGAGGAGCGGGAAAGCCTGCCGGGTCTCGGCGTCCAGAGCAAGGTAGCCGTCCGCTAGTCCCGCGCCCCCCAGATACAGCTCGCCCGGATACCCGTGAGGCACGGGCCGCTGGCCCTCATCGAGTATCCAGGCGGTGACCCCGGGGAGCGGGCGGCCGATCGGGACGGGTCCCTCGCCGCTGCTCACGCGCTCGGCGACCACCGCCTCCACGCACGCCTCGGTTGGGCCGTAGGCGTTGGCGACCTCGTACGCGCGCAACCACGGGGCGAGCGGCTCGGCACGCAGTGCCTCGCCGCCGACAACGATGCGGCGCAGCTCGGGCAGCTCGGCGAACTCGGTGGCCGCCAGATGGGTGGGCGTGCAGGTGAACGCCGTGATCCGCTGCTCGCCAAGGAATTGCGTGAGCAGCGGCCCGGGCAGCCGTTCGGTAGGCCCGGCGATCTGCAGCCGGGCGCCGGAGGACAATGCGCCCAGCACCTCCCACAGCACGGCGTCGAAGGCCGGCGACGTCAGCTGGGCGATGCGGTCGGTGGGGGTGAGGCCGTACAGGCCGGGGAGAGCCGTGGCGCGGGCGGCAAGAGCTCGGTGGCTGATGAGGACGGGCTTGGGGCTGCCGCTGCTGCCGCTGGTGTGCCAGATACAGGCGACGTCGTCGTCCCAGGGATCGGGCGGTACGCCGGTCGTGGAGGGCGGCGCGGTCGTTGCGCCGTCGGCGGGGGCGAGGGAGGTGAGGTGTCTCGCCCAGGCGGGAGCCTGGGCATCCGCTGTGATGGCCCCGGACGCCCGGCACGCCGCCGCGATCTGGGCGAGCCGGGCGGGCGGATGGGCGACGTCGACGGGAACGGCAATGGCGCCCGCTCGCCATGCGGCGATCAGCGCGGTGATCCATCCGGTTCCGGGGGGAAGGGCCAGCACGACGGCCCGGCGGATGAGGTCCGCGTCACGCAGCGCCTGCGCGGTGCGCCCGGCCGCCTCCCACAACTGGCCGTAGGTGACGTGCCGGTGCGCTTCGGCGGCAGCGATCGCGTCCGGGTGTCCGGCGGCGGCGCGGGCCAGCACCTTGGTCAGCGTGCTCATTCAGGCGGCCTCCGTCCGGGACTGGGGCAGCACCACGCCGCGGTGCGCCTCGCGCAGCAGGGCCAGGGTGGTGAGCAGTCCGTCGTGCGGGACGGACAGATTCACGCGGATGCGCGGCGGCCCCGGGGAGAGCGCGTGCCAGGACTGCCGTGTGCCGCCGAACAGGAGCTGCGGGTTGAGCTTGAGCTGGAACTGGCGCCCGACCGCGTTGACCCAGGCGATGCTCTCACCGGGGTCGGCGAGGTCGACGTTCAGACGGGGCAGGAGCGAGTACCCGGAGACGGGCCGCAGGTGGTCGCCGCTCTCCAGCAGGTCGTCGGCGTGCTGGGTGAGCAGGTCGAAGCCGTCGGCGAAATGGCGACTCATCGCGTCGAGATGGTCGACGATCGAGCGGCAGACCGCTTCGGAGGGGACGGGCTCCACGGTGTGGCGGGCGTACTGCTGGACGATCCACCGGTACCGGCGGTCGAAGGCGTGTGGGTTCGGCTCGTGAGCGGCTTCGGCGAGCAGAAGGACGCTCAGGTAGAGCAGGACGAGCTGGCCGGCGAGCGGGCTGGCGGAGGCTGTGCGGTCGAAGATGTCGTCGCGCGCGGCCTCGGCCAGGGACGGCGAACCGCTGATCAGCAGGCCGGGGCGGAGGCCGGGGATGCACAGGTCCTTGGATGGTGTCATCAGCACCGCCGTGTCCGTGAAGCGGCCGTTGAGCGCGGCACGGACCCGGTGGGTGACCTGATGCGGGTGCGGCCCGGAGCCGCCAGCGAGGAAGACGATGTCGACCAGGTGGAAGTCCGCCGTCCGCGGCGGCGGGGTGTAGAGGGTGCCGGTGACCCCGTTGGGGAAGATCTCCACGAGCGCGGTGCGGGAGGCCGTGTCCCCGGTCGCGTGCACGGTGCCGTCGTGCCAGTAGCGGCCCACGACGGCACCGCCCCAGCGGCGCGGGGTCTGCTCGAAGGCGTAGTAGCAGGGCGCGGGCAGCAGCAGGCCGGCATCGCACGCCGCCAGCCAGCGCGTGACCAGACCGATTCCCTCGGTCGCGCCGGCCGTAAAGACGATCTGTGCCTCGTCGAGGTCGAGCCCGAGGTAGGCGCCGGCCAAGGTCGCGGCCAGAGCGCGGTCGTGGGCGTCGTGCACCGTGCCGTACTCGTGCAGCCGGCCCGCGCGGGCACTGGCCGCCAGGGCCCGGTGAAGGAACCGGTGGACGGCTGCGGCGGCCGGGTACAGGTTGTAGCCGAAACCGATCTGCGCGCTGGCGCGGGAGACACCGTCGCGTAGGTCCCGGTAGACCGCGACACACGGGGCGTCCTCGGTGACGGGTGCGATCAACTGGGTCATCGCGCCACCTCCCCGAGCACGGCGTGGACGACGGCTGCGGCGTCCTGGACCGCGTCCGCGTCGAGCGGGCGTACGTACGGGTACAGGGCGCGCGGACGCAACGCGGCGGTCTCCTCGGCGAGTTCGCCCACCGGGCGGCTCCCGGCCACCGCGGCGGTCATGATCTGAGCGAGGCGCGGCATGTCCCCTGGGGTCAGGCCGATCCAGGTCGCCTCGGCCAGCCCCAGACGCAGGCCCGGCTTGTCGAACGGCAGATCGGTGAGCCAATTGACGTGCAGGCCCGCCTCGTACAGGCGCGAGGCTGCGGTCTCGGCACTCGTCTGCCCGGGGGAGGCTACCCACAGTTGGTGGGTGCGGGTGTAGCCGAACTCGGCGCCGACGACGTCCCATCCGGCGTGCGCGAGCTCCTTGCCCAACATCTGCGCGTTGGCCACGACGGTGTGCGCGTACGGAGCGGCGTGGTCGGCGAACGCGGCCAGCGACATGCCGAGCGCGGCGACAGCGGCGACGTGGTGGTTGGACACCAGCTGGGGCTGGATCGCCTTGATCTGCCGCGCGACCGCGGCGTACCGGGTGGCGATGATGCCCTTCTGCGGGCCGGGAAAACTCTTGTGGGTAGACGCGGACAGGCTGTCCGCGCCGGCCGCGAGCGGGTTGGGGAGCGCGCCGCCCAGCACCAGGCCCAGGGTGTGCGAGATGTCCGCGTGCACCAGCGTGTTGGTGCTGGCCTCCCGCACGGCCTTCACGAGCGGAGTCACGTCCAGGGGGTGCAGGGCGTGGCACTGGTCGAGGTAGACCAGCGTCGGACGGTGCTCGGCCACGAAGCCGGGAAGTAGGTCGCACTCCAGCTCGTGCATCGAACTGCCTGGCAGGAAGGCCACCTGGTGCCCGAGCCGGCGGGCCACGTCCGCAGTGGCGTAGTGCCCGCCCTGGGCTGGAGCGAGACAGGCGATCGTGCTCCCAGGCGGCCCGCCGAGCGCGGTGATGACCATCTCCATGGCGTGCAGCCCCGACAGAGGCCGTACGTTCACGTGGTCCGCGCCTGTGAGGCGGGCGAGCAGCGGGACCGTGAGGCCGGTCTCCAGCCAGGCCGCGTCCTTCGCCGACGGGAACCGCCACTCGCCCGCCTGCGGGTCGGGGTCCTCGTCGAACATGTACCGGGCGTACAGGTCGCTGATCAGGGGCAGACGGGTGACCGGCGCCATGATGCCCTCGGCGGGGATGAGGCTGAGGGTGCGCGACGCCCGGGCCTGGTGGGCACGGAGCACGCTGAGTCCTTCGGCCAGCAGCACGGCTCCGCTGGGCACGGATTGCGGCATGGCGGTGGCTCCTAACGGGGGACGGAAACGACGGGCGAGTAAGCCGGTCACGCGAGCGGCCGACGGGTGAACAGGCCACGCAGCAGCAGCCGCGGGCAGGCCGGGTCGTCGCGGTAGGCGGTGCGCCCGTGCCCGAGCCGGTCGTTGGCCAGGACCAGCGCCTGCCCCGCGTGGAGGGTGAAGCAGACGCGGTAGGAGCTGCCCGGCATCGCGGCGGCGTCCATCATGGCCAACGCCCGGTCGAGCGCGTCCCTCTGCCCGGGCAGGTGCCGGTAGGCGTCTGTGGCGGTGCGGCTGAAGCGGGTGATCCACGTCCCCGGGTGTTCCTCGGCGAACGCCGGCGCCGTCACGGACTGCCCGTCGACGAGGGTCGAGGTGCGCACCAGCGCCTCGGGGTGGGCGAGTTGAGCGGCGGCCTCGGGGTCCAGACGGCGCAGTTCGGCATAGGCGTCGACCAGGTCGACCAGGTACGACAGCCCGCCGTCGGCGGCCTCGGCGGCGCACATCATGACCGTGGTGGGGATCTCGCCGAGCTGCTGAAGCGTGCCGTCGCAGTGAACGTTCTGCCCGGCAGCGCCCTGGAACGGGTGGGCGGCGTCGGGTACGGCGGTCAGGCGGCTGACCCCGCCCACGGTGTGGGCGCTGCCGGCGTACAGCGGCGGGGTGAACGGCCGGCCCAGGCCGAGCGCCCCGGACAGGGCGGCCAGGTCGTCGTGAGTGGGCGTCGAGCCGGGGACGTCCACGATCACGTAGCCGCGCCGGCGGTACTCGGCCGCGACGCGGCGGCGTACGCCGGTGTCCGGGAGCGACCAGCTGCTGGTCTCAACCACTGCGGCGGGCCCGGTGCTGAAGTCGGGCAGCTCGGTGGTGGCGGACACGGGGGTGTCGATCAACGGGGTGGGCATGGCGGGCCTCCGGAACTCAGATGACGGCGGGGGACTGGTGGCGAAGAGCCGGGCGCTGGGCGAGCAGGTCCTGGATCGCGGCGCGGTGAGCGCTGCGGTCGGGCGCCGGGCGGCCGACTTCCAGGAATTCGAGCAGCCCGATGAGGTGGTGTTCGAGGGTGAAGCGGTCCTGCACGGCAGCCAGGGAGGCGAGGTACTGGGTCCGGGCGGGGCCCTCGGTAGTGGCCTGGCGCAGGGCGGCGGCAAGCGCCGCGGTGTCGGCCGGGTCGACCACGGGGCCGATACCGAGGGCGCGGACCAGATGGCCGGTGGCGCCGTAGCCGTCGGAGACGACGGGCAGCCGGTACAGGCCGGCGTCCCGCAGCCGCAGCCGGTGGCACGTCATGTTCTCCGCGGTCCGCTCGCCGGTGATGACCAGCGCGCGTGCCGCCTTCACCCAGCCGTCCCGGTCGCGGTGCGCAACCGCCGTGGTCGGCCACAGGACCCGGTCGGCGACGTGGAGATCCTCGGCCCGCTCCTCAAGCGCGGCCCCCCGTACCTCGTCCGGCGCGTACAGCAGGCGCAGCGTGGGGGCGTTCTCGCGGAGGTGGGCGAGCGCGTCCAGGACGGGGGAAGGGTGGCAGTAGTCCCACACGCCGCCGTTCCACAGCAGGTCACAGGCCCCGGCCGCCACCTGTGGCGACACGGCAGCGGTGGCGAGGGAGTGCCGGTTGTAACCGATCGGCACGAGGCTCACCAGGTGCGACAGGCCCGGGTCGGTGCGGTGGTGGGCGGCGGACATGCGGCCGGTGGCGACCAACGCGCCCAGGGTGGAGGCGAGTTCGGCCTCGGAGCGGACCAGGAGGTGATCGGCGAGCATCAGCTGCAGCCGCCACCGGGCGACCGTGTCCTCGTACAAGTCCTGGGCTTCGGGGCCGGCGAGAGCGTCGAAGTGGAGGTGCTCGATCGGAGGCGCGTTCTCGGCCACGATCAACGCGCCCCGCTCGTAGGCCTTCAGCAGCAGCCGCGTGTCGGGCAGGTCCGTGGTGAACACGACGTCGCAGGCGTCGAGAACCTCGCTCTCGGCGCCGGTGACGATCCGCACACCGGGATGGGCGAAGTCGGACGGGTACGGAGCGGCGATGGTGACGCGGTGGCCGGCGTCGGCGAGGACCTGGGCGATCTCCCACAGCCGCAGCCCGATCCCGCCGAGCCGGTCGTCAACACGGTAGGGACCGCTGAGGATGGCGATGTGGCGGCTCATGGGTGCTCGGCCTTCCAATAGGCGGTGACGGCGGGCCAGGTGCCCAGGTCGCAAAAGGGTCCGACCTCGACCACGGACGCCCCCAACAGGGCGGTGAGGGCGTCCTGTTGGGCGGGACGGTGAAGCGTGGCGTGGTGCAGAGCAGCGAGGAACCGCGATGCGGACGGGCGGGCGACGGCGTAGCCGAACCAGACCGCGTTGAACCGCCCAGCCGCCCGCAGACCGGGTTTGTCGGCGAAGCCGACGACCCGGGGACGGTCGGGTGAGTCGTCCAGGTTGAGAGCCCCGTCGACGGCCAGCCGCTCGGGATCGGTTTCGCGGGCGGCGAGGAACGCCGCCGGGTGGCCCGCGTGGATGAGGTCGAGGATGTCGCCGACCGCTTCCGGCTCGGGCGCGAGCAGGACCTGGTCCGCCAGGAGGACCAGGGTGGCCGGCCCGAACCAGGGCTCAGCGCTCAGTACGGCGCCGGTCGACTCGGGCAGGCCCGGGTCCTGGAAGGCGACGGCGAGCGGGAGGCCCAGTGCGGTGCAGCGGGACCGAAGGTGGCGCACCGTGGATTCGCGGCCGTCCCCGATGACCGCAACCAGCCGGATCCTGGAGGCATGCGGCGCGAGAAGGTCGAGGGTGACATCCAGCGCCACCCGGCCATCGCCGGTCGGCAGCAACTCCTTCGGCGTCGGCAAACCCAGCCGTGAGCCGGCACCTGCGAGCGGCAGGACGACGGTGTCCCGCTCGGCGTTCATGACCGCACCACCGTCCGGCTCGTTGCGCGGACCGCCTCGATGAGGACGCCTGCGCCGTGCGCGGCCTCGTCCTTGCTGATCGTCAGCGGCGGGGCGACGGTGAGCACGGGCCCGAAGCCGCGCACCAGAACGCCGGCGTCCTGCGCGACCCGGGAGACCCTCGCGGCCATCTCGACAGAGGCCATCTCCACGCCGATGATCAGGCCGCAGCCCCGCACCTCACGCACCTGCGCGCACTCGCTCAACACCGACAGCAGGGAGAGGAGTTGCGAGCCGCGGTCGGCGGCGGCCGCGACGAGGCTCTCCTCCTCGATCACGTCCAGGACGGCGAGTGCGGCGGCGCACGCGGTCGTGTGGCCGCCGGTCGTGTGGCCGTGCCGCAGCCCGCCGAGCAGCCGGTCGCGGGCGAAGACGGCGTAGATGTCCTCGCGTACGGTCACGGCGGCCAAGGGCGCGTACCCGCCGGCGAGGCCCTTGGACGTGGTGACGATGTCGGGGGCGGCCTGAGGGTCGAGGTCGTGCTCGAAACCGAAAGTGCGGCCGGTCCGACCGAAGCCGGTCGCGACCTCGTCGACGATGAGGAGCATGCCGTAGCGGTTGCACAGCCTGCGCAGATCGAGCAGCCTGCCCGGCGGTGGCACGATGACACCGCCGACGCTCAGCACCGGCTCCACCAGGATGGCGGCAATGTTCTCCGGGCCGATGGCGAGGATCTGCTCCTCCCACTCCGCGGACCCGGGCACCCGACAGTGCGTGTGCCCCGTTCCGGACGCGCACGCGGCGCAACGGGGGGTGGCCAGGTGGGCGTAGCCGTCGGGGAGAGGGCCGCTGCCCTCCCGGCGGAAGGACGACGCGGTGGTGGCGATCGCCGCAGCCGTCGCTCCGTGATAGCCATCGGCGTACGACAGAACGACGGTCCGCTCCACGCTGCCCTCGATGCCGTGCCACATCCGGGCGATCTTCAACGCCGCCTCGGTCGCCTCGGAGCCGGAGTTGCAGAACAAGGTGCGCCCCAGCGGCGGCGGAAGCAACGACGCGATCCGCTGGGCCAGTTCGGCTGGCGGTGGCGTCGTGACCTCGGCGAGGTCCCAGGTCATCAGGCGACCTGCCTGCTCGGCCAACGCCTGAACGACCCGAGGGTGGCTGTAGCCGACGGTCGCGTTCAAGGTGCCGGCGCGCAGGTCGAGGAACGTGCGGCCGTGGTCGTCGCGAACATGGGAGCCGCGCCCGTCGGTGAGCACCAGGCGCTCTCCGGCGCTGTTGAGCGGGCTCCAGGGGTGCCATAAGTGCTGGAGGTCCGCTTCCCGTACGGCAGTTGCCTTGTTCATGATCGTAATCTCTTCCTTGGAGGTGGCCCCGCCCGCAGATTCACGACTGGCCGCGCAGGGTGCTCTGCCGCTCAGGACCTTGCTGACGTGGGCCGTTGAGCAGCAGATCGGCGATCTCCCTGGCCATGTCGTCCGGTGCGCGCTTGCTGCTGTCGAGCACCAGCAGGCGGCGGTGCCGGCGTCCCACGCCGTGCACGTGGAAGGCGTGGAAGCGCTCGGTGAACTTCGTGTCCTTAACGGTGCGTTCATCCCGGACGTCGATGTGCCCACGTCCTTGCAGAAGCCGTCTCGCGCGGGCCTCTGGTGAGGCGTGGAGGTAGACGGCCAGGTCGAAGGGCGCCAGGAGGCGGGGCCAGCGCAGGATCAGCGCCGCAGCCAGGTAGGGGCCGCCGGCCATGCCGAAGGCGACCATGCGATCGCCGTACGCGTCCTGAACGATCACCTTGTTGCGCGGTCGGGGCGGGTCGACGCGTACGAGGAGGCTGTCGAGGAGGAACCCGCCGAACACGTAGGCGGTGGTCGTCCACCAGCTGTCCGGCTGGCGAGCCTGAGAGAGCCCACGAAGTGCCCAGGCGAGGGGATGATGCGGGCAGAGCATGCCCCGGTGACGCACGGCCGGACGGCCACGGCCCTCCAACTCGGCCACGAGCGCCTCTACGAGCGTGGTCTTGCCCGCCATATCGACACCGTCAACCAGGACGCGCATCGCGCGGGTGGTACCCCCGGTCGGTCTGATCCGTCGACAGGACGAGAGCGGAAGAGACCTGCTTGGCCGGAAGAGTCTCACCATCGGGCTCCACCTCCGATCACTGGTCCGAGGCACGCGACGTGCACGGGCACGGACTCGCGGGTGCCGCACCCGCTCGGCCGGGTCAACGGCCGGGCCGTACGGCCGCGAGGTGGCTCCATCGTCAGTGGCGGCTGACCGAACGTCATTGCCTGTGTTGAGCACCCGCATTGCCAGTGCGAGGCAAAGCGAGCACGTGGCCGAACAGCGGGTCTGCCGCCCAGCGTCCGGCTCGGATACCGTGCTGGACAGCCGTTCCTTTCACGGGGGGTGCGCAGATGATCACCGTCAGTCGCTCGCGGCGCGAGGCCATCCGGAGGTCCGCCGCGCAGATCCGCGAACGCTGCCTGTGCACCGGGCAGAGCACGGAGAACACGGCCAACGCCATCGCGGACGAACTGCCCGAAGTGAGCCGCCTTGAGGCGTGGCGACTGGCTCTGGGATGGTCCCGAGCCGAGACCATCGCCCGCGTCGGCGACTTCTACCTCTCTCGTGGCCTGATGCCTCCCGCCATGACCCAGCCGATGCTGTGCCGGTGGGAACACGGGCGCGTCCGGTGGCCCAGCGACGAATACGCGGAAGCACTGTGCACGGTGTACGGGGCCCGCCCCGAGCAACTCGACCTCGATCGCTGGAGGGTCGGCCCGATCCCGGCTGCCGGTCGGTACAGTGCCGATGCCGTTGAGGCGCGTGATGCCCCCGAAGGAGAAAGTGGGACCACCATGACCACAGCCGCTGGGCTTCCGGCCGTCCGTGAATCCCTCGACCTCGCGCTGCTCATCGACCCGACCGGCAGCCGAACGGTAGTGGAGGCCGCCGAGTCCGCGATCGAGTTCTATGCCCTCGGGTACAGCAAGCACCCGCCAGCAACCCTGTTCGACGAAGTCCACCGAGTTCGAGGCCGACTCGCGAAGGCCGTCACAACCGGAGAGACGGCGGAGGGCGTACAGGTCGACATGCGCCGCAGCATCGGCTGGCTGAGCGCCCTCCTCGGAAACCTCGCCCACCACCTCAATGATCAAACGGGAGCGCGCGTCCACCTGGCGACCGCCTACGCCCTCGGCGAGCGCTGCCGCGACAATCGGCTCGCCGCCTGGGCGTGCGGCGCCCAGGCCATGGTTGCGCGCGCCCGAGGTGAACTCACCGAGGCGCTGGACTACGCCGACCGCGGGCTCGCATGCGCTCCCCGCGGACTGCCCCGCGCCCAACTCCACGGCTGGGCACAACTGCCCACCCTCGCAGCGCTCCAACGCCCTCGGGACGCCGACCGCGCAATGGCTGACGCCGCTCGCGCACTGGAATCGGACCCGATCGGCTACGCTCCGGGCCGCTTCGGGTACGACGAGGCCGAGCACCGCCTCCACCAGGCCGAGGCCGACCGGGTACTCGTCCGCGCGGACAAGGCCATCGCCGCCGCGGAGGCGTCCCTGAGGATCTGCGTCACCGGAACCCCGAGCTGGGCAGCAGCCTCTCTGACCCTGGCTCAAGCAGAGGCTCCAGGCCGTCCGGATGACGCAGCCCAACGGGCGCTCAGCGTCCTGGAGGAGATCCCGCCCGCCAGACTTCGCTCCACCACGCGTACGCGGCTTGTACAGCTCGACGGCGCGCTGGCCGAGGTGACGGCTGCCGGCGTCGCAGATCTGCGCGAGAGGGTGCGCCTCCTGCGCCCCGCCATCGACGTGCACGGCGTCGCCGAGAGCGCCTAACTCCACCTGGCTGCCCAGGATTTGGCCAAGGGGCCAGAACCCGGATAGCCGGGCCGCGGCGGTCGGCATGTGCCCGCCCTGAAAACCGTAGGCCCATGTCGCGACGGTCAGGTTCTTTCGGTCGAGCTGCTGCTCCGAGGCGGAGACCCACAACTCGGCGCCGCCCGTCACGCCCTCCTCGCCGTCTCTACCGAGTCCAAGATCCCGGCGCTGTCGGCGAGGGCGACGTGGCTGAACGCCTGCGGGAAGTTGCCGAGTTGGCGACCCTCTGCGGAGTCCCACTCCTCAGCGAGCAGTCCCACGTCGTTGCTCAGTTCCAGCAGTCTCTCGAACAGCCCGCGCCCTTCCTCCCGCCGGCCGATCAGTGTGAGTGCGTCAACGAGCCAGAACGAGCAGGCCAGGAAGGCCCCTTCGTCACCCTTCAGGCCATCCAGGCCGGTGTTCTCGCCAGCGGTTGGATACCGCAGGACGAATCCGTCCTTCGTGGACAGTTCCCGCTGAACCGCTTCGATGGTGCCGATGACCCGCTTGTCGTCCGGCGGCAGGAACCCGAAGCGTGGGATCAGCAGGAGGGAGGCATCGAGTTCCCTGGACCCGTACGACTGGGTGAAGGTGTTGCGCTCGTGGTCGTATCCCTGCTCGCAGACGTCGCGATGGATCGTGTCCCGCAGACCGCGCCACTCTTGGACTGGCCCGTCGACGTCACCCGCCTCGACGAGCTTGACGGCGCGATCGACGGCGACCCAGGCCATGACCTTGGAGTGGACGAAGTGACGACGCGGGCCGCGCACTTCCCAGATCCCCTCATCCGGCTCAAACCAGTGGTCCTTCAGGTAGCGGACGAACTTGGTGAGAAGCCGACCGCTGGCCCGATCAGGCCCCAGGCCGAGCGTGGAGGCAAGGTGCAGGGCTTCGGTGACCTCGCCGTACACGTCGAGTTGGAACTGGGTGGACGCGGCGTTGCCGATCCTGACGGGCGTGGATTTCTCGTAGCCCGGGAGCCACCCGAGCTCACTCTCCGGCACATCACGTTCCCCGGCGAGGCCGTACATGATCTGCAGGTTCTCCGGGTCGCCGGCGACCGCGCGCAGAAGCCACCTGCGCCAGGCCCGAGCCTCCTCGCGATAACCGGTACGCAGGAGAGAGGACATGGCGATGGCGGCATCCCGCAGCCAGACGAAGCGGTAGTCCCAGTTGCGAACGCCGCCGATGTCCTCGGGCAAGGAGGTGGTCGGAGCGGCGACGATTCCTCCGGTCGGAGCGAACGTGAGCGCCTTGAGGGTGATCAGAGATCGGACGACGGCATCGCGGTACGGGCCGTTGTACGTGCACTGGGAGACCCAACCGCTCCAGAAGCGCTCAGTGGCCTCCAAGGCCTCGCCGTAGTCGGCAGGGGGCGGCGGCGTGATGTGACTCGGCTGCCAGCTCAAGGTGAACCCGACGCACTCGCCGGCGGTGAGGGTGAACTCGGTGCAGTTCGGGTCGGCAGCGTTCGTACCAAGTGACGAGTCGAGCCACACGGAATCAGGGCCGGCCTCGGAGACGGCGCGGCCGTCGACCTTGTGGACCCACGGTATGACCCGTCCGTAACCGAAGCGCGGGAGGAGCGTGGAGGCCACGGGCACGACGCCGTGGACGACCTCAACCAGTCGGATCAACCGCGGCGTGGACACGTGCGGGGGCATGAAGTCCGTCACCCGCAACGTGCCCGTGGGGGTGTCCCATTCGGATTCCAGAATCAGCGACTCGCCGCGGTAGGCGCGCCGGTCAGCAGGCACAGGAAGCGGGCCGGCTGGGCCGATACGCCAGAAGCCGTGGGCTTCCGTGCCGAGTAGAGCGGAGAAGACCGCGCCGGAGTCGAAGCGAGGCAGACAAAGCCAGTCGACCGTTCCGTCGCGGCTGACCAAAGCGCCTGTTTGCAGATCGCCGATGAGTGCGTAGTCCTCGATGCGCCCAGCCATGAATGTCCGTCCTGTGCGGGTGGTCCCGTCCAGCGGGGGACAGCCACCGGGTCATTGGGTCGTTGTCTGCCGATCGACGCGCGTGCGGAAGACTCCACAACTGCGTGTTGAGCGTGGTGGTGCGGGTGGTGTCTCGCGCGGCCCCGCTGTTCACAGCGGGGTTCGCAGTTCGGCCGCGAGGATCAGCACGGCGATGGCGAGCACGAACACGGCCGCACGCCAGACGTTTTTCCTCCTCACCTTCGGACTCCGTTCCAGGCTCTACGTGGGGTGTGAAGGGCCACCGACTGAAGCGAGACTGAGGTCGCGAAGCAGGCCGCTGGCCTCGACCACATCCCGGACGATGTACGTGGGGACGGGGGCATCGGGGTGGAGCGTCCGCCCTCCCGAGACCCACACGGTGCGCAGTCCCGCCCGCAGGCCCCCTGCGACATCGGTAGCCAGGCAGTCGCCGACCATGACTGCCCGTGTGGCGTCTTCGACCTGGAGGTCGTCCATCGCAAGTCGGAACAGCGCCGAATCGGGTTTGCGTACGCCGTACTCGCCAGAGATGATCACCGAGCTGAAGTACCGAGCGAGCTGCGACACGTCGAGCTTGCGTCGCTGCGCTTCCGGCGCGCCGTTGGTCACCACGCCCAGAGCCCATCCGTCCTCCGCCAGTGCTTGAACGGCGGTGCACACTTCTGGGCGGTACGGGACAAGCTCGGCACAACGACCGCGGTAGGCGCCATGGAGAGCAGCGACGGACTGCCGAATGCCGAAGGTCTCCTTGACCTCCTCGAAGAAGACGTGCCTCACGCCGGCGTGTCGCTCCTCAGCCTTCATGAGCCACGGGAGCGGGATGCCGGATTCCCTGGAGAACTCGGCGGCCCACAACGCGAATGCTGCCGCGTGATCGGTGAGGGTGTTGTCCAGGTCGAACAGCGCGACCTGCGTGTTGGCCGGCATCGCGATCACCCCCACACCGAATGTGCACTGCCGCCGGCCGTGGTCGGTCCTGAGATGCCGCGCCGGCCGGCCAGGGCGGACGAGGGGAGCGTGTCCTCGTCCAACACTGCGTTGCACAGCTCGCGCATGAGCTGGCGGGCGACCACCCGGTGGATGTCCGGATCGTCGAACCGTACGACCTGGTTGATCAGGGGAGGCGCTGTCGGCGAGTAGACGGTGCCACGTACGCCGACGAGTTCTGCCTCCCGGGCGCGGACCGCGATGAACCCGTCCTGAAGGACGCTGCACGCGCGCAGAGCTCGGCGGGCGTCCGTACGACAAACGGCAGGAGTCGCGGTCACGATGTCCGCGGGGAAGGCCAGGTTCTCCCGTACGTCTGCGTCGGCATTCAGGAGCCAGAGCACTCCCCGGTCGTCGCGATCCGGCTCGCCCTTACAGACGCCGCACAGCAACTCCCCGTCCATGACCTCACGTTGTCGGGCGGGGTGGTGCAGGGCCATCTGAAGGGGGCCCAACGGCGCCCCGTCCCACCGTTCCCAGAGGATGCCGTCGACGTCACGGTCGTCCGGCCGTTCGTCGGCGTAGTAGACATGGCCGGCGTCATCGAATACCACGGTGACGTCACACGCGGACTCACCCTCGTATGGGGCGATGTAGAGAGGGCGGTTGATCGTCACTCCTTCGTCTCCCCCTGCTTCTCCTGTGTGGCGAGGCCGAGTTGGCGAGCCCGGGTCGGAACGTGAGCACGGGTCCCCGCC
The DNA here is from genome assembly GCF_000367365.1 of Streptomyces prunicolor NBRC 13075. Taxonomy (GTDB): domain Bacteria; phylum Actinomycetota; class Actinomycetes; order Streptomycetales; family Streptomycetaceae; genus Streptomyces; species Streptomyces prunicolor. The sequence continues at coordinate 64,965 of NZ_BARF01000081.1, forward strand.
CCAAGGGCCTTCAGCAGGGCGAGCACGTCGGATCGGACGTCCTTGAGCGGCCTTTTCACATGGGCTGCCATCTGAACTCCGGTCATGCTCCGAGCGATGAGGGGAATCAACTCGCGCTGTTCGACCGGCAGATCAACCTTGCCCACCTCGGATTCAGGCGGCAGGAGGACTCTGGCGGCATAGGCAGCTTCCACTGCGGCAGCCGTCCCGCTGGCACCCAACTTCCGTTTCGCCAGGGCCACGTAGGAATGCACGGTGCCCTCGCGGATGGTGAGCTGCAGGGCGATTTGGCGGGGGCGCAACCCCTCTGCGAGGCACTGAACCACCTGCTCTTCACGATCCGTGAGGTGAATCTTGGTAGCGGTTGTCACATCGCGGCCCTTCTCGGGGCCTGGGGTTCTCCAGCGGGAATACTGATGCAGTCGGCAGCCAAGGCCGGTAAGGGTGAGACGCTGAGGCGCTGCAAGAAAGGCCTCCTGAATCTGAACTCGAGTATCAGCTGTTTGACAGCGCGGATCTCTCGCCCAGCGGTAGGAATTGGAGCATGAGTAGCCGCCGCGAGGTGGGCCGGGGAGGGTCAATTCAGTCCATTCTCTGGCGGAACCAAGGGCGTACAGGCCAGAGTCAGGAGCTGAGGCAAGGCGCGGAAGACGGTGTTCGGCTGGGTGTATGCGTTACTGAGGCACCTTCTGGTCAGTGGTACAGGCCCTTTTGTATTCGTCCCCCTGATCTCTTTGACGCGAGGCCGGATTCTTGGCGGCATGGCCGCACGCGCCTCCGAGCGCAACCGTCGGTGCGCGTGCGGCAACCGTAGATGCCGGTCGGCGGACGGATGGAACAAAATGTTCCACCTCGTTGAGGGCCCAGTGGACTTCGCTCCTGGCAGATGGCATGCCATGCCAGCAACAAACCGACGCGTGAGCAGGGGGTGCGCACGGTTGCCAAATTGGGGGCTTAAGGTCTAACGCGTGCTGGTTTAAGGTCTTGCCGAGCGCGAGAACCTGCACCAAGGCCCACACGTCGCATGAGAGTGAGCCAAGGTCGACCTCATCGAGGAGACCCAACATGCGCGCACGGATGACGAGTTCCACCTGGGTGTGCCGAGGATTTCGGCCCTGGAAGCCGAACTTCTTCGTTATCGCGTACCAGAGTGGTCGAAGACGTGGTGGAGAAACGTTCACTCCATCTACTCCCGCGATTGCGGCGCTACGACACCCGAGGGCCGATAAAACGATCACGCGTCTCTCTGCTGGTTTCAAGAGGGTGGCGTCTGCGAGGGGCTCCGGTTGAACGATGAGGGCGCTCATCGTGTCTCCATGACGGAATCGGCCACCTCTAATGCGGATTGGATTGGCAGATCGCATCGAACGACGGTCCCCCCGTTTACGTAGCCCCATGAACCGCCGAGTTGCGTGATGAGGCAGTCGACTAGAAACAGGCCACGCCCGCTCTCCGCTTCCTGGCCGGCACGCTCCGGGTGTGGCGCGTCCGTGAGCGTGAAGTTGTCGATCTCCACGCGGATGGACGCGTCGCTGATTACATGGGCGCGTACCGCAACTGTTGGGGTCTTGCCGTACAAGATGGCGTTGGTGACGAGCTCGGAAACGATGAACTCGGCCATCTCCACTCGATCGCCGGGCATGTGGCACCTGTGCAAGAGCCAATCCCCCACCATGTGCCGGGCGACTCTGGCCTGCGATCGGGCGCGAGCAAGCGGGAAGTTCAGAAGGTCGGGCACCTTCGTACTGTTCTCGCCGTACTGAGAGGCCAGTCCCGCATTGCTGCTGCATGCCGATAGGGAGCCCACGCTCCCGAGCCACACAGTCTCAGAGGAGCACGAGGTATCCGCGACACCGCATACCCCGGCGGGGCTGCGCAGCTCGGTCATCGAATCCCCTTGCACGAGTCGCTCGGTGAGTACGTAGAGCGAACCGCGTCGAGCTCGTCGTGGGTACGGGCCCAGGGGAAGCTGACTGCCAAACGTGCCACAAGATCGTTTTCATGCTGGATCCAGAGACTCAAGCAGGTGACTCCCGGCCAGTTCCCCAAACGCGCACAGTAGTTGGGCACTAGATTCGTTCAACTGGCACGCTGCGGGCTGTAACCGCGAGCTCCGGCTGACAAACGTGCCACAAGATCATCGGCAGTGCGGGGGCGCAATATGGCGCGCGAGCGGAACACTCGGCTTGAGGCTCTACTGAAGGAAGCGCGCTGGTCACGGGCTATGGCGGCCAGCGCCTGTGTACGAGTTGCCAAAGAGAACAACCTGATCGACTACGGCCACATCGCGCGGCAGCACGTTCAGCACTGGGTGGAGGGCCACGATCCGTCTGGGCAGTCGCCCATAATCATGTGCGAGGCACTGACCCGCCGTCTGCGACGCGTCGTCACGCCCACCGATGCCGGGTTCACAGCGCTCACCTCACCTGCGCAGGGGGCGCTGGACTGGCGCGTCGATCCACTGATCGCGCTGAATGACTTGGGGAGCACCGACTTGGATCCGGACCGGAGGAGTCTGCTGCGCAGCGGCGTGTACTCAGCCGCAGCCCTCGCCCTTCCCTCGGATGCCTGGTGGGCCGAGATGGCGCAAGAGCCGGCAGTCGGTGAAATCAAGGGAGCACAGCGAGTCGGTCGTGGCGACGTTGAAAGTGTGCGCGAGATGACCCTGGCGTTCTCGCGCATGGATCAGCGGAGGGGCGGCGGTCACGGCCGCCGAGCACTTGTCCAATACCTCCGTGATGACGTTGCCGGCTATCTGGTGGGCAAGTTCCCCCACGACAAGGTCCGTCGCGACATGTTCTCTGCGGCCGCCGAAGCAACCTACCTCAGCGGATGGATGGCCTTCGACAACGGTGAACACGACATCGCTGAGCCCTACTTCACGCTCGCCCTCAAGCTCGCCGCTCGCGCTGGCGACGCACCCCTCTCAGGTCACATCCTGCGTGCCATGGCACACCAGGCCCTTGACCTTGGTCTCTACAACGACGCACTCCAGCTGTCCACCGCGTCGATCGCGGGAAAGCGCTATGCGTCGGCGACACCGCGTGAACGGGCACTCCTTGGGGTCGTGCACGCCCGATGCCTCGCCGCGGCCGGGCAGGACACGGCAGCGGCCAAGACGCTACTCCGAGCCGAGGACGATCTGGGCAGCGCGCACGACGGAATCGAAGAACCAGTCCGCACTTTCTTCTTCGGGGAGGCATCGCTGGCCCACGAAACGGCCTGCACTCTACGAGATCTCCAAGACCATCGAGGCGCAGTCCGAGAGTTCGGCCGCAGTGTGCGAACTCGTGGAGCCGCGTTCAAGCGGACTCACGCGGTCACGCTCGGATACCTCGGTGCCACCCAGCTGTCGGGGGGCGGAGTTGAAGAGGCGTGCGCCACCTGGTCCAGGGCACTGGACGCGATGGAGGAGGGCATCTACTCGGGGAGGGCCCGGCAACGCGTGGTCGAGATGCGCCAGCTTCTGTCTCCCTATCGGCGCATGCGCATCTCTACGGCAGTTGAGCTGGAGACCCGAGCAGCCGACTACCTGCGCGCCGTAGATTGATCACATCGACGAGGGACAAGGGGAGCAACGTGACGTTGAAGATTGAGCCCATCGGAACGGTCATCGGAGGCCGAACTGAGGTCGCAGACGACTTTTGGGGCGGAGTCGAGTCCATCATCCGCCTGAGTCCGGAGTTCCCTGCCGACGTCGTGAAGGGGCTCGACGAGTTCTCCCACCTCGTTGTCACATGGAACTTCAGCCAGGCCTCCCCAGACGACGTTGCGCTGCACGCGCGCAGCCCGAGGAACGACCCACGCTGGGAGCCCTCGGGTACGTTCGCGCACCGAAATCACCGCCGCCCCAACCAGCTCGCCACCAGCTTCCCGCGACTCCTTAAGGTCGACGGCTTGGACCTGCACGTGACCGACCTTGACGCGGTCGACGGCACTCCCATTTACGACCTGGCCCCATACTTCGCAGAAATGGGGCCGCGCGGCGAAGTCAGCGAGCCGGCCTGGCCCGGCGCGATGCTCAAGGACTACTGGGTCGAACCCAGCAACTAACAGGCCCGTTTCGGCAATCCGGGTGGCCTAGCTGCCAGGTGGCTGGGCTACGCACTGACGCGCAGGTCCCTGAGCCGCTCCGCAATGCCGTACGTTGCGGAATCCTGAATTCCATGCCGGAATCCGCGACTCGATGTCGTAGTCATGTCGGACACGACATCAGCCCCGGACCGTAGATGAACTGCCTGTGGGGCGAGGGCCGGACGATCTACACCGGTTCAGCGAAGAGCGCGATGTCGCTCGTCCTCGCTGGGCGCTGAGCGACCCAGCCTGAACCGTAGGCCTCGACGTCGTACACCGTCCTCACGTGGGTAAAGCCCTGAGTTTGGTAGTAGGCCTGGAGCTTGCTGTTGCTGGTCCAAGCGTCGAGCCGCAACCAGAGCGCTCCGCTGCGGGCTGCCCGGTCGCCGCACCAGTCGAGGATTCGGCGTCCGAGACCACTACGGTTTCCAGGTTGCGCCAAGGTCAGCTTGTGGACGTAAAGGGCAGGTTCCCGGAATTCTTCCGCGCGCCAGAGGACCGGGTCCGCTTTGGTATCCAAGGTCACCGTGGCCACCGGATTAAGCGTCTCGGGGGCGTAGAACAGGAAGACCTCACCGGCCCGGACGCTGTTCAGCAGCAGGTCCTCGGGGTACGGAGTGGACCATTGGTCACTCCCCTGGGCGGCGAGCCAGGCGGCGGCATCCGTACGGAACTGCTGGAGGCGGGCGACATCGTCGAGCGTGGCTCTAGTGATCTTCACTCGGCCGCCTTGGCCTGGGGTCTGTGGCGCTCGTACACCACCGTATTGCGTGGCCCCGGCAAGGTCAGGACGGTGACCTGCACAGGCATAGCGTCTTGGTCGAAGCCGGTGCTGATGAGCTCGATGGCGTGTACTGATCCGCCGACACCCAGGCCCAGGCGCTCGTTCTCTTCTTCACTGGTGTACCGCGGGCGCAATTCGTCGACCGCTCGGACCAGCTCGTGACCGAGCTCGGCGAGCACCTTGTTGGTACCGCGCGCGACGTTGCCGGGGGTCATCCAGTCGGTGCCGTCGACCAAGCGAAGTGGCACGTAGGAGTCGTCAGTCATGGCCGGCACGCCATCGACGATGCTCGTGCGCCGGCGCACGCCGACATACTCTCCGGGCTTCAGGCCGAGCTTGTTGGCGATACGGTCGTCGACTGGCTCGCCCGTGACCTCGTCGATGCGCGACTCACCCTTGCGAGCCAGCGCTTCAACTAGCCGGGTGAGCAGGTCGGTGGCTGGACCCGTTTCCGCCCCGAACTCCTGCTGAGGGAGATACACCAGCGGCGCCCAGCCCCGGACCGTCGCCCCCCTGGTTCCTGGCCGGGTCTCGAGCAGACCCTCACCGCGGAGCTTGGCAATCACCCGGTTGATGGCGTTGCGGCTGAGGCCGTACTGCTGCCCCAGCGCGCTGGCCGGCGGCAGCTGGCCCTGCGCACCGTCGGGTTTCCGGAACTCGTTGGCGCGGATCCGATCGCGGAGATCGCCGGTGGCGGTTTCCACCGTCCACCCACTGTCCCCTTCTCGCGAGCGCATCGTCGTCATGGCCGCACCATACAACCTGACACGTCAGGTCAGATCCGGCGGTTCGAGCGGATTGGCCAAGGTGCAGCGCATACCCGTCCTGATTGTGGCCTCAGGGCACTCGAATTCCCCAACCTGACATGTCAGCTCTTGACTTGGCGACCGACTGCCCCCTAACGTCTTGATCGTTGGCAACCTGACATGTCAGGTTGTGATGGAACGAGTGATTCACCCCGAGAAGAGCCAGTTGCGCTGCATGCCGGACGTGCATCTATTCGCACTCCAGTTCGGTAGCGGTCTTCTGTTCCGCCCGGAGATCTCAGGCTCGCAAGGCGTGGGGTCGATGGAAGCGGCTGTTCCTTAATAACTCCACAGAGCGATCCACCGCTGATGAAGGCCGTGACCATTCCGGTCGAGGCGCGTGGAGACCAGCCGGCCGAGAAAGGGCGTAAGCCCACGACGTATCGCGCAACCGGCTTCAGAGAAGGTGCGGCAGACATTCGCTGCGAAGACCGCCTGGGACTGATTTCCCCGGGCGCGAGCGGTCCGCATCCACTGAGATCAACGCGCGCTGGAAACGCGCACTCACTCGGTTACCAGTAACCGCGGTCGCCGCCGCCCGTCACCGCGACGAGCGCCGACGGCCGCGGCCACTCGTGACACAGACAGACCGCCAGATCCATCCAGGCCGAAAACGGCGACGGCCCCGGGGTGCCTCCCGGGGCCGCTGTCAGTCGTACATCCATCGCGAGAGAGGACCACGACCATGCGCCCCATCATGGCATCCCCGCAGATCACCGCCGCGCAGGGCGACGACCAGCCGCACGACCCGATCATCGACGAGGCGCTGCGCCGAGTGCAGGGCGGCAAGGGCGGTGGGAACCGGTGACCGACCCGACCTCCTTCGGAACCGGAACCATGGTCCACGAGAGTGATGCGGCACCCGACGAGTTCGCCGAGGTGTACCTGCGGGAGCACGCTGGCATGCTGCTCGGCCACTTGATCCCCAGCCAGGCCGCCCTGAGTGAACTGCGGGTGCGTACCGCCGAGTTCCTCAAGTCGGCAGGCATCGACTCCGACGTCGCCGAGATCGCTGTGCTCGCCGTCTCGGAGCTCGTCGGCAACGCCGTCCGTGCCTGTGGCGAGGGCGTCCCGGTCATCATCGACGCCCGCGTGGGCAACGAGGGCGTCGTCGTCGGAATCACCGACCCCGAGCCTTCACGGCTGCCGTCGCCGTCCGATGTCCCCCTGGACAACGCGGACGCCGACTCCGGCCGGGGCCTGGCAATGCTCGAACTCCTCGGCGTGGATATCACCACCGAGGTCACGCCCTTCAGTAAACGGGTCCTCTGCACCATCCCCCTCCCGTAGCCCCTGTCCACTTCTGCGAGGGGCGGGAGGGAGCAGGTCAACCGCAGCCAACGGTCGGGATCGCCGATCCCTGCCCCTCTGATCACCACCGTGGGAGGCCCAACTCGGGCCTCCCACAACCGACTTCACCCACGAACGAGAGGCACTTCCCTTGAACGACTTCCGGCACCAGGCCGCGTGCGCGGATGAGGACCCTGAGCTCTTCTTCCCCATCGGCAACATGGGCCCGGCGCTCCTGCAGATCGAAGAGGCCAAGGCCGTCTGCAACGGACGCTGCCCCGTGGTCGAGGAGTGCTTGCAGTGGGCGCTCAGCACCGGCCAGGACTCCGGCGTCTGGGGTGGCCTGAGCGAGGACGAGCGCCGCGCGATGAAGCGCCGCGCAGCCCGCAACCGCCTCCGGCTGGCCACCGCCTGACGACGCCTTCCCCTCTTCTCAGGCCACCCAGACCCGGAGGAACACCCCGATGAAGCTCCGCGCCAGCCTCGCCCGAATGCGGTCGCCCCTGCGCCACATCGACGCGAAGCCCGACGACCTGGTCGCCGACGCCCACCACCTGCTCACCGTGCATCTCCCCAAGCACGAGGGGCTCTGGCCCGCGGAAAACGCGCTCGCCAGCCGGGCCACCGCCATGATCCTGCTCGCCAGTTACCTGCGCGAGCACCGAGACGGATAGGACGTACGGCCAGTCTCCATAGCTCGTCCGCGCCGCTGACGGCGCCCACACAAAAAGAAAGAAGGCCCCCGGCAGGGCCTCCTTCTTTGTTCTTGCCCGCGACCGCTGCGAAGGAGCGAATCGCATGCTCAACCGTATCAGCGGAGGCGCCCAGTGAGTAGCGCCACCGCCACCCCCGACCTGAGCAAGTCGACGCCCGAGACCTACCCTCCGCGCGGTTCGCTCGCGCCGCTGCTCGCCACGCTCATCGCGCTGGCCGCGACGGTGCTCGCCCTCATCGACCTCTTTGTTAACGGTCTTGCAGAAACCTTCACGCACCTGGCCGTAGGGCTGGCCGTCTTCGGCGCCGTCCGGATGTGCGTCGGCCTCGCTCTCGATCCCTACCGACCTCCCCTGCCCGACGACGTCACGGAGACCAGCACATGAGTACCCCCGTCGACACCCGCGAGCCGGAGGTCGTCGAGCAGCCGTCCCACGCCGATGCCCCCGCCGAGGCCATCGACCATGCCTCCAGGCACGACGTCCCCGCGCAGCCGTCGGCAGCCGCGCCGACGGAGCAGCCGGTGCAGAAGTACGCCAAGTGGGAGATCGTCCTCGCGTTCTTCGGCATCCTCCTCGGCACCGGCGTTGCCACCATCGGCCTCTACTCCAGCTTCGGCGCCCTCTACAACAAGGCCGCCCAGCCGGCCGCCGAGGGCGGCTGGGAGTGGACGGACCCCTGGATGCTCCCGGTGGGCATCGACTCGTCGATCCTCGCCTTCGGCATCGTCAACCTCTTGCTGATCCGGGTGCGCCGACAGCTGTGGTGGGTCAAGTGGGTGCCGCGCGCCGGCACCGTCATCACGATCTACCTCAACTGGGAGGCGGCGAACACCGTCCCGGCCCAGATCGGGCACGCGGCCCTGGCTGCACTCTGGGTCGTGTTCTCCGAGATCGCCGCCCACCTGTACGCCGCGCACATCGGCGAGGCCCACGGTGTACGGCGCATGGGCAAGATCCGGTTGTCGCGCTGGATGGTCAACCCGATCACCAGCTTCCGGATCTGGAAGCTCATGCGGCGCGACGAGGTCACAGACTTCGAACAGGCCCGCGCCCACCACCAGGAGTGGATGGTCTACTCCCAGAGGCTCGCCTCGAAGTACCAGACCCGATGGTGGCGCCGGAAGGCCACTCAGGAGGAGCTCGCTCCTTTTCAGCTGGCCAAGGTCGGACTTTCAGTCGATGAGGCCCTGGCCGTGCCGCTCATGGAGGAAGTCCGCGAGCGGCAGCGCCTGGCCTCGGCGGCCCTTCAGCGGGCCGAGGCGGAGATTCAGACGGTCGAGGCCGACGTTCAGACGCTCCACGCGAAGATTCAGGCGGAGGTTCGCCGGATCAAGGCGGAGGGCGAACTGACGATCGCGAGGGATGCCGCCGAGCGTGAGGCCCGCGCCGAGATTCAGAAGGCCGAGGCAGCCTTTCAACTGACCGAGGCGGAGCGTCAGGCGGAGCTCAAGCTCGTTCAGGAGGGCGCCCGCGCCCGGGAGGCGGAGCTGGTCCAGGAGGCCGAGCGGCGCCAGGCCCTGGCCCAGATCGAGACGGAGAAGTCCCAGGCCGCGTGGGCCGTGGAGCACCAGCGGCTGCGCAACGCGGCCCGCGAGGAAGAGCGACGGGCCGCGGTTGAAAGTCAGCTTCGCGCAGCCCAGGAGGCGGCCGACCTCAAGGAGGCGACCGCCGAGCAGGAGCGCCGGGCGGCCGAGCACGACAAGGCCCGCCTGAAAGCCGAAGAGGAGGCCGCCGAAAGCGCCGCACGAGTGGCTGAACAGCGCCAGAAGGAGCTGAACGCCGACCTGGACGCCCAGCGAGCCAGCGAGGAGATCGCCGCCTCGGCACTCCGTACGGCGACGGCGACCGAGGGAGCGGCTGAACGGAACGCCCGAGCCGCTGAATACGAGGCCCGAGCGTCTGAAGCCCTCTCCCACGCCAAGCTGTCGGTGCCTGAATGGCAGGCCTTCCGGGTCGCGTCGATGATCCACGCGCGCGGCGAGGACGAGGTCAAGATCGAGGTCGTCAAGACCGAGCTCGAGGTGTCCACCGGCACCGCGCACGACCGGATCCAGCGCGCGCTGAGGATCCTCAGCGACCCCCAGGCCAGGGAACTGCTGCCCGTTCTCGCGTAAGCGGAATCGCGGTGCACCCCCTGCGGGGAGGTCCTGGGCCGGGCGGACGGGCAGCCCCTCCCAGGGCTGCCCGTCCGCCCGGCCCAGGACCTCTGGCAGTACTCGTCCAAGGCCTTGGACCGGTCTTCCCGGCGCCCTCGGCGACCCCTTGAGTACATCGAAAACACCCCCTTGAACCCTGCTACGGAAAGTAGCGGCGAGGCGAGGAGAGGCGACGCGACGCGAGTGGAAATCCCCCGCCCACGCTCCCTGCAGGGCCTCCTAGCAGGGGATATGGGGGCTCGCGCCCGCCCCTCGCTTCTCCTCGCCTCTCCTCTCCGCTACTGAAAGTGAGGCTGCTCGTCGTGGCGGACACTGAGACCGCAGAGCGCGAAACCGCCCCCAGCACCAACGAGAACGACGACGCCAAGCGCCGCGAGACCACCGTCGACACCACCCCGGACGAGGCCGCCGAACCGGCCTCCACGCCCCGCTCTGAGCGCCGTGGACGCCCCCGCGCGCTCCCCCTGATCATCCACGGCGTGAACGTAACCGGAGTTGGGGTCGGCGCCCTGTACGCGGCGGTCGGCATGCCCGGACTGGCTGCGGCAGGCATTGCCGGAGCCGCTGTCGGTGCCGCGTGCCTGGCCGGGCGACGACGGAACACGGCAGCCGCCGCACGCCGGGCGACCGACGGGGCGAACCGGTCGGCGGGCGGCGGCGCCCGGCGCCCCGGTGGCGGCGGCCACGGTGGTGGCCTGGGCGGAGGCCGCGGCCTGAGCGGCCGCGGAGGCCGTGGCAACCGGGCCGGCGCAACGGGCAGTTCGTCCTCGGGCAGCCGCCCGTCCTCCGGCAGCGGAGGAGGGGCGGGACGCCGCCAGAAGGACGGACGGTCGACCGCGCCCGGAGGCGCTGGCTCCTCCAACCCCGGCCCGGGCCGCGGCCCTTCCGGATCCGGACCCGGCTCCCGAGGAGGCTCCGGCGGCGCGTCCGGCGGTGCCGGCTCCGGTGCCTCCAAGCGGCCGGCGGGCACTCGGTCAGCATCCGGAAAGGCGTGGCAGACTCTCCGGGGCTGGGCGAACAAGGCTCGCCGCCGGAATGCCGGAGGCGGAACCCCGGGCTCAGGGTCTGGGAACTCCGGCTCCACAACCCCCGGCGGCGGCAATGCCGGTGGCGGCACCCCGACGCCGACGGCGCCCGGGCGTGGCCGCCGGCTGTTGCAGCGTCTCCGCGGTGCCGCCACACGGCTGCGCCGACGACTCGCAGGCACCGGACAAGGCGCTGGCACCCCCGCCAACCCGTCGGCCAACCGGCTCTACCTGTTGCGCCGACGTCTTGCCCGCAGGATTGCCCACTGGGCCCGCTGCGCCGGCGCGGGCGCCCTCGCCGCCCTCGGCGGCCTAGCCACGCTGCCGGTCGGGTTCCTCTGGGGAGTCCTGCGCCTGCTGACCAACCACCGCGACCCGCTGGGCGGGTTCGCCTTCCCGGTCCGGATCGCCGGCCGTATCTGGCGCTTCTTCCTCCGCCGCTCCCGCGCCCGTCACGACAACGACGCCCAGGCGGACGCCCTGAACCTCAACGTGAACGACCCCCGAAAGGACTCCGACCCCGTGAGCGGAACCTCCATCGCCCCCGGCGCCACCGTGCTCGACGGCCAGAACAGCAAGTTCGCCCTCTCGATGAAGGCGGCAGCCGACGGCTACCTCGGCTTCAAGCCGACCAGCATGATGCACGTCGCCGCCGAGTACGCCGGCCTGCCCAACGGCATCCGTGCCGTAGCGGCAATCGTCCAGAGCACGGCCATCACCGGCGATCAGACGCTGCCGCTGTCCAAGCGCGTCGTCCACAAACTCTTGGAGGCGTACCAGGAGGCGCTGCTCGCCGCCAAGACCGCGGACACCATGGTCACCCTCTTCCAGACCCTCCACCGCTTCGATATCCAGCGGATCCTCAACCCGCGTACGAACGAGTGGATGTGGAACGTCACCCCGACGGGCGGCGAAGGCGCGGAGACCGCCATGTTCCAGCCCGGCCGGATCGAGGCCGGCTGCGTGCTCACGGCTGTCCTGTACCGCTCCTACCAGCCGGTGCACATGATGCAGCGGGGCAGCGAGATCGAGGGCATGGGCTACGGCCTGAAGGCCCTCGCCGACGCCGTCGACGCTCTGTGGAAGCGCACCAACGCCTTCTACCCGGTCGACGATCGGGTCACCGACGACATCGGCCGCGTCACGACCCGTCTGCAGACGGCGGCCCAGCACGCGGAGATGGCCGGAAAGCTGTTCCTGGAGGACCACAGCCGGGAGATCAGTCACAACACCCACCCGCGCAAGGGCCCGGCGGCCGAAGGCATGTGGAACGCCTCGCGCTGACCCGCTCGCTACGTACCCCCGCACGCGGTGGAGGCGCCCCCAGGACCTGGGGGCGCCTCCACCGCGTGCTCATCACCTACTCGCCCCGCACCCCGCCGTGCCCCGCGCGGAACTGGATGGAGAACTTCATGTCGATGCGTCACTGGGACTGGTCCGTGCCCAGCGGCGGACACCCCGCGTTCCTCGGCTACGCCACCGAGACCGCGGCGTCGATGGTCATGCTCGCTCCGCTCACCGGCCTGCCCTGGTACGCCTCCGCCATCACCCTGTCCAGCGCCGCCCTCGCCGGCGTTGCGTACGACGCGCGCCAGGGAACGACCACCACCACCCTCGTCACCCGTGTCGCCTCATGGTTCACCGCGACGATGTGGACCTCCTGGGCGTTGGCGTCTGCGCCGCTCGGCACGACCGGCTGGGCCTTCGGCGCCGGACTGGGCGCGATCGGCCTCGCGCTGAACGCCGGCGCGAGCCGCAGCGAGCCCACCCGCCAGGAGCGCAAGACGCTCCTGAAGCTGCGCCGTGCATCGGTGGGCATCCTCCGCGCCTGGGAGGACCGCCTCAACCGGGTCGCCCGGATCGAGGGCTGCGAGGGCATCGACATCAGCTGGTGGCCCGCCAAGGTCGGCTACACCGTCGAGATCAATCTGCCCGCCGGCGGAACCACCGTCGACGACCTCAACGGATACGGGCCGAAGCTGGCCTCCGACATGCGCCTGCCCGACGGCTGCGGCGTCGACATCTACCCCGGCGCCAACCGCGGGACGATCCTCGTCGAGGTCACCATCGAGGACGTCATGTCCAAGGACATCCCGTACCCGGAGGACTTCAGCGAACTCACCATCACCGAGCGGTTCCCGATCGGACTGCACCGCAACGGCCAGTACGCCCTCGGCGCGCTGTGCAACGACTGCGGGGTACTGATCGGGGAGACGGACGCCGGCAAGACGAACCAGCTGCGCGTCGTCACCGCACAACTCGCCCGGATGCCCGACGTGCTGATCTGGGCGATCGACACCACCGGCGGCGGCGTCGCCCTCCCGTGGATCACCCCCTGGGCCACCGAGGGCACTGCCGTCGCGCCGATCGTCGACTGGATCGCCAAGGACGACGACGAAGCCCGCCTGATGACCAACCTGGCCATCGAGGGCATCGCCGCCCGAAAGGCCGGCTACCAGCAGCTGATGAGGGAGAAGAAGACCGACAACAAGCTCCCCGTCAGCCACAAGATCCCCGCCGTCGTCATCCTCGTCGACGAGACCGCCTCCCTCCCGCAAGACGTCAAGGAGAACCTCGACCGCATCGTCAACGAAGGCCGCGCCATGCGCGTCCGTACCTTGATCTGCGGTCTGCGCGCCACGCAGGACGTCATCACGGCCGCCATGAAGCTCCAGGCCAAGTGGCGCATCGGCATGACCGTCAGCGACCCGGAGGAGCTGGCCTACCTCTTCCCCGGCTACATCAAGATCGACCCCAAAGACGCCCCGGTCGCCGGGTCGGGCTGGAACATGCACACGCGCCTCGGCCCGAGGAAGCCGTCGCCGTTCAAGGGCTGGCACATCCACGACGAACTCACCGACAAGGTGTGCGCGGCGACCGCAGGCCGGCGTCCGACGCTCGACGCGGTCACCCTGGACGTGCCCGCCGGCGCGGCCTACCCGGGCCGGTGGGCACGCACGCTCCCCGTTCTGTACAAGGGACAGCAGCTCACCGAGGCGGCACAGCGGGCCATCGACGAGGCTGGAGAGATCGTCGAGGCGGCGGCCGCCCTGCTCGCCGACCTTCCCGTGTCGGCCGCCGCGGGCGCCCCTGCCGCGGTCGCTGCACCTGCGGGTATGCCGTCGGGCTACGAGGCGTTCGGCGGCGGAACCGCCGAGCTGTTCGCCGCCGTCCAGGCGAACATCAACGGCGCGGTCGCCGGAGCGGACCCGGCCGCCGATCCGGTCAGGCTGGCGCCGACTGGGGTCGCTGCACCGGCCGTCCCTGTTCCCGCGCCCCGGATCGATCCCCGGGACCTGGGCTGGGAACTCCTCGTCGCCGCTGGCTCCGACGGCTACGAGCCCAAGCAACTGCACGCCGTGCTGGCCGACATGATGGACAAGATGCTCGGCGACGGAGCGAACGTTCCCGCGTCCCGGACCGTCGGCGGATGGCTGACCAAGTGGGCCCAGGAGGGCAAGGCCCTCGCGGACACCAGCGGGCAGTACACCCGCTACTTCGCCCGTACGACTCCCGCTGCCCCGCAGGGTACGGGGGAGAGCGGAGCCGAGGAGAACGTCCTGGAACTGCCCGATGGGCTGGACGGACCGCTCGTGCTCACCGCGGCCGAGCTCGTGGTCTCCACTCAGTTCGGCTCGACGTCCATGCTCCAGCGCAAGCTGCGGACCACCCTCGCCGAATCCGGCGCAGTGATGGAGGTCCTGCACGCGCTCGGCGTCGTCGGCCCGAGCAAGGGCTCTCTGGCCCGCACAGTGCTGGTGGCGCCCGCGGACTGGCCGGAGGCGCTCAGTAGGCTCTCCGGCGAACTCGGCGTTGAGCAGGCAGATTTGGAGTCCATGGGGCTGGCCGTCGCCACCTCGGGAGCGGCAGGGGAGTGATGCGAGGGTGGAGACACCGGAGGAAGAGATCGCCCGGCTGGAGGGCGAACGGCACACCTACAGCGTGACGTTCGCCAACACCTCGGAGACCGATCCGGTGACCCGGGCCCACCTCCAGCGCGAGATGGACCGGCGCACGGATCGCATCGTCGAGCTGCAGCAGCTCACGCCCCTCGGGTTCTTCGCCCGATGGGGCCTGCGCGCTGCCACACTCCTCGGCGCGTGGGGCGCGCTCGAGGTCGGGCCGTGGTGGGCCAAGGCGCTCCTCGTCCTGCTCGCCGGTTCCTTCGCCTTCCTCAGCCTCGGATAGCCCCACCGGTCGTCTCCGTGGCGACCACCCCGCCCGACCCGCCCGGCCTCTTCGGCCGGGCGGGTCTTTCGTTTGTCCGCACCCGGCAAGGAGCCCCCGTGGAGATCCACCCCCTGTCCCCTGACCAGCAGCAGCCGGCCGTCGACGAGGCGCCGACGCGGGCTCACAGCGACCTCGACGCACTGCCGTACGAGGAACTGGAGCGCATCCTGCGGGTGTTCACCGACCCCCAGGGCCCGCATCCGGATTCCCGCGTGCCCGCGCCGTACCTGCGGCTGACGCCGGATGTCCAGCGCCTGCTGGCGGACCAGATGTACATGGCCCGTGTCCGCGACCTGACGCTCCTGGAGGAGCAGCGCCTCCAGCAGCAGCGTGGACAGCTCGCCGCGGCGCCGCAGTACCTCGAACTGCCAGCCTCCACCGCTCCGCCGCAGAAGGCGCCGGCGGCGGCCGTGCCGGCGTTCGTGTGGAAGTACAGCGTGATCGCCCTGTCGACGGGCGGCGGAATCGCCCTCGCTGGGTACGGCGTCGGCGCAGCCGCCCCCGGCCTGGCCGTCGTCGACGACATCCTCACCGCCGCCGGCCAGTTCGTCATGTGGCTCGCCGTCCTGGCCGTCGCCCTCGGACTGGTCGTGTTCGGGCGCGGCAGCAGCAAGAGCACCGGCGGTTCGGTGATCAACATCCGCAAGGCGGTCTTCAAGCGGAACCGCTTCAAGGGCTGACGTCCGGGTGACCTGCCTCGCGCCCGGACCCGCCCTGCGGGACCTCGGGGGCGGGACAGGCCATCCGGACCTGAACCACCACCACTCAAACCGATCGGACAACACCCGTGCCGACCCAAGAGCTCGAACTGAAGAAGCCCCCGATGTCCGGGAACCGCGGAAGCCGACGAGCAGCGTTACGCCGGCGGTGGACCGCGGCATGGTCCGACGGCGGCGTTCTGCACCGCCGGTGGGAGGACCTGCGTGCCGCACCCCAAGCGGGCTGGCACGGGATGGCCAACTGGATCAAGGCCGTCCTCGCCGCGACCGTGACAGCCGTCTTCGTCCTGCTCATGTCCCACGCCGGAACGGCCGTGTTCACGGCCGTGCAGCAGATGCTCGGCGCCGTCCCGGCCGTTGATGGCCCCGGCCACGTCGTCGCCGCCGTCCGCGCCACCCTCACCGACCCGGTGCACTCCTACCTGGCCGACCACAGCAAGGCCCTGCCCCTGACCGAGCCGGTTGCGTACGCGCTGTGGCAGGCAACCGGGCTGACCGCGCTCGCCGGCGGGTGCCTCACGCGCAACAACGCACTGCACATGACCTGGGTCGGATGGGGGGCCGTATCCGTCGCGATGATCTGGTCGGCGACCCCGGACAGCGGGCGTCCGGTCGCGGCCGGCGCCGCAGCCCTGGCCTGGTGCCTGGCCTCCACCCTCGCCCTGCGCGGCCTGCCCCGGCGCCGCACCTCCACGCCCTACGGCACCGTCGCCGTCTACCAGCCCCACATCACGGTGCACCTGCCGCCGGCCACGGCCTCCACCGAAGCCCGCAGCCACCCGAACACCTGAGCGCCGGCGCCGCCCACCCACGGCGAACAGCGCGGGGGGCCGGGCCCCAAAAGGCCGGTCCCGCCTCGCGAAATCTGTCCACAGCCACGCCGCCGTAGCGTCAGGCAGGAGACCACATTGCGCACCCGACCCATCCCACATCGCCGCCCCTTACGCACTCGGCGCCCCAGGCTGTCCGCCCGGCGCGTCCGGGCCGCGAGGGACCGCGCCACGCGCCTGGACCAGCGATTGGACGCCACCATCACCAGCCTCGAAGGTCAGCTGAGCCGCTGCGACGGCAAGGCGAATCTCCTCCTCGCCTTCAACGGCGCCGTCCTCCTCGTCGGCGGAACGCCCGCCGGAGGGAAGGGTCGTCTGGTCCTCGTCTTCCAGGCGCTGAGCGCCTGCGGACTGCTGGCGGCGATCAGCTTCGTGCTGCTGGCCGTCTGGGCACGGACACGCCCCTCCGGCCGTACGGCGTGGCCCTTCTGGGCCCTGCTGCCCGCCGGCCAGATCCGCGACGTCCTCGCCGACGACCGGCGCGCCGAGGACGTCGGCGCCCTCTCCCGCCTGCTGCGCACCAAGTACCGGCGCATCAACGCCTCAATCGCCCTCACGCTCGTCGGCCTGGCCCTCGCCCTCACCGCCAGCTGGACCAAAGCCCTGCTGTGACCGACCGCCCGACGCGGCGGACAGACCCTCACCTCAAAGGACCCTCATGTGCCTCCTCTGCCGCGCCCTCGGCGCGCTCGCCGCGTCCGGATTCGTCCTACGCACCGTCCAACTCGCCTTCTTCGCAGCCGTCTTGACGATCGTGATCGCGCCTGCGCGCGCGATCCTGATCACCGTCGAGGACACGTTCGGCGCCGCCGGCCTCGGTGTCGCCCTCCTGGCCGCGGCCGCGGCCACCGTCCTGGTCGCGTGGAACGGGACGCCGTCCTGGAGCCTGGCCACCGCAGGAATCGCGACGGTCGCCGTCGCCGCCCTCGTCCTGTACGCAATCGCGGTCGCCGGGTCGGCCGCGGCGCAGCCCGTATCCCACGCGACCTCCAGCCCGGAGGGCCGCTCTCTCCTCCTCTCGCACTGACCGCTGTCTGTCCCGCCCCAGCGCCATCGCGGGACGGGGCGGAGAACGGTCGGCACGGAAAGGACCATGATGATGAACTCGCTCGACGGACAGCCGCCGGTGATTCCGCCGGTCTGCTACTGGGTTGAGGAGGAGGGCGGCACGCGCTGGCTCGTTCCGGGCTGCATGTCCCGCATGCACGACCCTGATATCGAGCGCTGCGACTGTCCGGTGCTCGCGGAAGAGCTGTCCGCCGTGCGGCGGGCGAGGGATACGGCGCGGCGCGACTACCGCGGGCTGAGGTGGTGGACGGACAGCATCCTCGCTGCGGTTCACGCCCGCCCCGACGGCATCGCGATCATGAAGAGCGCGGCCGAGCGAGCAGTCCAGGACGCCCCGCACTCACCGCGTTGACTCTTAAGGCTTGCGGACGTTTACCTTTGTGTTGTATAGTCTTAAGAGTCGCATTGGAGCAAGGGGAGACACGTGAACACCGCCGACGAGCTCAGCCGCCAGTACGTCAGCCTCCTCGGGGTGTCCGAGCACGCTGCGTCAATGGCCGCCAACCTCTACCTGGCTATCAAGGCCACGAAGGACCATGTCGAGGCACAGCAGGAGTTTGCTCAGGCGCTCCAGCGGATCGCCCACAACGAGCCCTGGGCCGCAGAGATGGTCTGCAAGATCGCCGAGCTGCGCCCGTCCGCATCGGACCATGTCTCTGCCGCCACGAACAGCACGACCGGCGAGGGCGACCAGCGCCACACGCCGTTCCTCGCGAACATCACCTGCCCCAACGGCCGTGTGACCGTGACCGTCGATCCGGCCGCAACCGTCGCGCGCGCCACGGTGCGCAGCACCGAGAGCACTGGCCGCTGGGCCGATGCCGCCCGCCGCGCCACCATCCGTCTGGTCGGCAACCGTGTCACCGTCGTCGTCCCGGAGCCGGAACCCCTCATCAGCCACGGCACGACCTTTCACTCCGCGTACGGCAGCTCGTACTACTTCGGCGACCGGGTGACCGTCGCCGGTGATTTCCACGTCGGCGACCGCGTCACGAACGTCGGCCGCATGAACGCTGGGGAAGACGGAAGCAGTCGGCTTGAAGTCAACGTGACCCTCCCCTTGGGCTCGGGCGTCACCATGACGACCCGCAACGCGGACCTGATCATTCACGGTGCACTCGCCGAGCTCGACCTGACCACACTCAATGGCGGCCTGACTGCTGGCGTCCTCGGATCCGTCACGGTCCGTGGCCACAACGGCTCCCTCACCATCTCCGCGGTCCAGGAGTCGGCCGACATCGAGACGCATAACGGCCGGACGACCATCACGACCTACAGCGGCAGCGACGCCAGGATCATCAGCCACAACGGCAGCATCGGGCTCACTGTCGCCCGTACGGCCAGAGGCCGTATCGAAGCACGCTCCTACCAGGGCGCCGTCACTCTCCACGGCGTGCGTGGCCGCTACGACCTTTACGTCGACGCCCGCAACCGCTACGGCACCGTCCCCACGTACTGACTCCGCTCGGCACACCTGGCCGACTCGGCAGCAACACCACACCGCATGTCCGCCGCGCTGAGCGCTGGCGCGACGACCTTCGCGACATCCTCAATCCATTGGGAGACCATCCGTGTTCGGAGGCTTCAGCCCCGTCACCCTGTTCCTGGCCGCGACCACCATCGCCGCCGCTGTCGCCGCTATCCGGATGGCGGTGAAGCGGTGATCCCCGACCTTTCGTCCTTCGACGCTGGAACACTCGTCTGTGCTGTTGGCGCGGCCGGTTCCGGCAAGTCCACGCTCTTCTCGACGATGCCGGAGAGTTCGATCGTCTGCCTCGACGAACTCAGATTGCGTCTGGCTGACGATGCTGGCAACCAGCGCGTCACCCCGCAGGCCGTGCGGATGCAGAACCTCATCCTGCGTACACGGATGGAACTCGGCCTGACCACGGGCGTCGACTCCACCAACGTGGAGGAGCGTGTGCGGGCCACCGTGCTCAAGCCTGCCCTCGCCCACGGTCGGCGTACGGTAGCCGTCGTCTTCCTCACCCCCCTGGAAACCTGCCTCGCACGCAATGCGCTGCGCCCCGCGAACACCCGCGTGCCCGACGACCGCGTTGCCTGGCAGCACCGCCAGACGCCTCGGTCAGCCGCGCGTCTGCGCCGGGAGGGGTTCGCCGAGGTCTACTTCGTCGGCGTTGCGGACGCTGCATCCGGAAGGGGGGCCTGATGCGACGGCGTGCGGTCACCGGCCTTCTGCCCGAGCTCGGCGCAGAGCCCGCGTACCCCGAGTTCGAGGAGGTACGTGAGCAGGCGCGGCGCAGCGGCCGTGGGCCTCTCGGCATGGACACCATCGGTCGCATGGAGGAGGTCGCCGCTCGTCGGGGCGGCGACTGGTGCACGGCCGTCCTGGGCCGCGGCTTCCCCGGCATCCGGCACGTCTCCACCGTGGATGGGTGGATGCTGATAGTCGCGGACGAGCGGGGGCTTGAGCCGCCCCTTCCGCCCCGGATCGTCAAGGAGCGTCAGGCGGCGGAGGAGCGGCGAGTCGGGCGCGAGCGGGCGGCCGTGGCCGAACTGAACATGGCCAAGGAGGCATGGCGCCAGCTCGCTGTGAAGGCCCCGGTTCCGCTCACCGTCCACGAAAACACCCGCCACACCGGAGCCGATGGGGCGCTGCGGCACATCGTGGCCGCGGTTGACCTCCTCTCCGGCCGTAGCCGAAGGCACACGGCGGACATGGGCTTGTGCGAGACGCCGGAGCGGTCCAACCCCCTGCACCTGGGCGGCGCGGTCGACCTCCCGCCCACCTGCGGGCGTTGCCAGGAGTTCGTCGCCAAGGTACGCACTCTCGATGCACCCGCCCCGCCCACCGCAGTGGAAGCGAGGCTGCTCAAGCTCATCGACTCCGGCGTCGTGCTCACGCTGCGGCCGGCACGTGGCCAGCCGACGATTCGCGACACCAGCCGGCGCAGCCACGGAGTGGCCTGGGGGCACCTCGGCCGGAAGGTCGACACCGCCGTCACGAAGCTCCAGGCGAAGGGGTGGGCTCAGGAGGATGAGAAGCCCAGCAAGACGGACACCGGTCAGTACGGGCACCGCTGGTGGTTGACTGATGCTGGCACTGCGGCTCTGGAGGCCTGAGCGTGGTTGCCAGGATGACTATCGCCCAGTATCAGGCGCTGATTGGGCGCCGCGGCGGGGCCCAGGCCGTCCAGCCGGCAGCGGCGGAAGTGCCACGGGAGAAGCCGGCCCGGAAGAAGGCTCCCGTGCACCCGGGGCCGCCCTCCTTCCCCGAGCCGCCCGCTGTTGGTCCGTTGCTCGCCGGGCTCTCTGGAGTCGGCTACGTCGAAACACTTCTCATGCCGTACTCCGAGGACCTGCTGACCAGCAATCAGCGGCTTCACCACATGGCCTATCACCGGCTTCGGAGGCAACTTCGTACGGACGCCGCCCGCTTGGCCATGGCCAAGCGCCTCCCCCGTCTCCAGCGTGCGGCGATCTTCTACGTGTTGCACGCCCGGCCGATCACTCGCAAACGCGACCCGGGCAACTGGGCGCCCACGGCCAAGGCGTACGTCGACGGCCTGGTCTCCGACGGAGGACTCCTGCCGGACGACAACCACGAGCATCTGCTGGGCCCCAATCCCGTGATGGGATCCCCGGTCACGACCGGATTCGCACGCCTGTCGCTCGTCATCGTGGAACTCACGGAGCCCGTGAACAGCCAGAGCGCGGAGTCCGTTGCGACGTAGAGCCCCGTGCACGAGCACGGGCCCGAGTCCCGCCGCTCTATCACGAGCCCTCTCAGGAAGAGATCGCCGACAACAACAGGAACCACCCCGACCCGACAACCAACGCCCTTCAACCGCCACCACCACAACGAAATGGATCCGATGCTCCAAACCCCTGCCATCCGCTGCCCGCGCTGCCAGGGCGCGCACTTGGTCGCCAACCTCATCCGCTACCCCTGCGGCGCCACGGACGTGGGCTCGCTGGCCTGCACCCGCTGCGCCGCCACCTGGGACGCATTCGAGACGCCCGCCCACGCGGGACCCAACTACAGGGAGGCCTACGATGCCGCCCCCGACCTGTTCGACGAGGAGTACGCGCTGCTCGTGCTGACCGAGAACGTCAAGGAACGCGCCCACGGCACGTGGACCGGTGCCAGACCGGCTGTAGAGAGGTGGGAGCACCGGGAGGTGCTGCTGCGGAAGTCCGCGTGGCTGGACCGAGCGGCTCACAGGATCGAACTCGACTGGTACCGCCGGGCGTTCAATGATGAGGAGGTCGACCAGGCAAACATGCATGCGGTCGCGGCCGCAGTGGGGCTCCTCGCGTTCGACACCAGCCACCTCGGGCAGCACACGAACGGCAGCATCCGCGCCGACAGCACGTTGTGGAATGGCCCCGGGGGAGCTCGGGCGTATGTCCGGCAGGAGTACCTCGATTGGCGCGAAGCCGAGGAAGAGGAGGCCGACCGCGGGGAGTTCGAGGCCCGGCGCGGGCCCGACGGGGATCTCTACGGTCCGGACGGCAGGGCGCTGTGAGGCGGCCCCCGCGTGAAGACACTCGACAGGAGCGCGGCCAGGACGGCGGAGTCCCGCGAGAGGCCTGCGAACGTGTCCTGATCCTGACCGTCGGCGGATACCTGCGATTGCCCGGACACTACCGGACGCCTCGGGGGGCATGTGATGAGCGAGGTTGAGGAGGCGCGCCAGGTCGGAAGGGTGTTCGAGGCCAGTTGGGACGACCATCCGACCTGGCGGGGCGGTCGGCCGTTTGCCGACCTCGCCACCGCCCAGAAGATCACCGAGGGGACGTACACCGAGGACCTCGACTCGGTCGGCGTCCTGACATGGCGGCAGCGGTCCGAGGAACTGTGGGAGCTGACCGACAACGGCAATCCCACGCCGGTGGCGATCGAGGCACGTGCCCTCTACGGATGTGCGGAACATCCCGGTGCACTCTCGGACGAGGAACTGCTCGCACTGGCCACGGAGTTCCGTGTCCCGATTCCGAACCGCGCGGTCGGCGTCTATGGAGAGGTTGTCGTACGTCCCGACCGCCATGGCGACCGGTGGGCCATCACCTACGGCGCCGCAACGGGACTTCAGGTGTGGATCGACGGTACGTGGCGCCGGGTCAGCGAGGTCGGGGGCAGGGCCGCCTACACCCTCACCCGGGGGGAGGCGGTCACCCTTGCCCATCAGATCGCCGACCTCGAAGGCGTCCTGCACGAGGTGACCGTGGGCAGTGCGGACCGCACCTGGCATGCCGGCGACGCCGACAGCACAGCCGTCTCCCATCTACTGATGGCCGCCGTGAGCACTTTCCGCTCTGCCACCGGGTTGACGGAGTACGACAGCGACCTGTGCTGGGACGCGATGGTCCTGGTGCTGGCGACCATGGCGGAGGAGGAGACCGCTGGCTATCCCGAACGCCTGGCGTTGTTCGCCGAGCAGCAGGGGGAGCGTCTCCGGCAGGTCTACCGAGAGTTCGGTCCCGGAAGCCCACTCGCCGGCCACGGGCGGTACACGCTGGTGGGCGAGCCGGTCAGCGTCGCGCTGTTCGAACGGCTGGACGCGGTGCCCCAACTGCTCCTTGGGACCCTTCAGGGGGAGTTGCCCGAGGTGTGGGTGGCCGATGTGGCCAGTGCCTGGGGCGCACACTGTGCCTGACGAGGCACCACAACAGCGAGGCCGGGCCCTGGAGTTGTCCAGGGCCCGGCCATCGTCAAGTTCGGCCAGCTTGTGGCGGCCTAGTACCAGCCGGAGATCTCAAGACTCAGCTGGGCCGCGGCCTCGACCGTTGCTTCGATGTACTCCTCCGGCGCGTGCGGCATCACGTCGAAGGGCTTGAGCAGGAGGACGGCACCCACGATGGAGTCCTCCCAGACGATCGGGGCTGCGACTGAGTTCCAGCGCGCCATGCACTCCTGATAGCCCAAGGCGAAACCCTGGTCGCGTACTTCGGCGAGCGAGGCCCGCAACTCTGCGACATCCGTGATGGCGCCGGGCCCTGCCTCATCGGGAAGCTGTTCCTGCAGAACCGTTTCCTGGACCTCTGAGGAGAGGTAGGCGAGGATCGTCCGGCCGGAAGCGCCGGTGCGCAGGCTCCGGTTCACCATCAGGACGTCGCGGGCGGACATGCCGAGTTCGTCCAGGCCGGAGTCACCGACCGACATCGCCAGGCAGTTGCGGGACGGGAAGAGCTGCGTCTTCGTGTAGAGGAAGACCAGGCCGAGATCGGTCTTCAGGCGCAGGGTGTCGAGGATCTGCTTGACACGCCTGTCGTCGCTGAGCTGCTTGTTGGCGAGGGGGTGGAGGCCGATCTCGGCGGTCCCGATGCCCGGCGCGTACCGGCCACGCTCAGGTCGGACCGCGAGGCCCAGGTAGACGAGCCGGGCCAGTATGCGACCCACGGTTGAGTCATCCAGTTTTGTCCTTGCGGTGATCTCGGACAGTTGGTGCTTCCCGGGGCCCATTTCGGCCAGCGTCTGCTGGACCAGAATGACGCGGTCTGTGTGCGAGTTGCCGGCCCGTCCGCGGCTTGAGCTCATCCCATTCTCCTGCCCCTTGCCCACACTGCCGTAGGCGTATCGTCCCTGCGCGCCGGAGGCGTGCGTGCCTCCGGCAATTGCCAACCTCCAGGGATATTACTTGCCGGTCACGAGCGAGATCTTGCCGGTCGCCGAGCGTGAGGCGAGGAGCCGGTGAGCGTCCGCGGCCTGCTCCAGCGGGAAGGATCCTCCAGAGACGGTCTTCAGGGCACCGTTGACCACGGAGGCGAACAACTGCATGGTCGACAGTTCGAGGGAGACCCGGCGGTCGGTGTAGAGGCTGGGCAGCCAGAATCCCGATGCCGTGATGGAGTTCTGGAGCAGGGTGCGCACGGGGATGTCCTCCAGCTGACCGCCGGCGAAGCCGTACAGCACGAGTCGGCCGCGAGGCGCGAGCGTGGCGATCGTCTCCTGGAGCATCTGACCGCCGGTCATCTCCAGGGCCACGTTCACCGGGCCTCCGGCGGCTTCCTTCACCCGGTCGGCCAGGCCATCGATCGTGGACGAGTCGACTGCAGCCTGCGCGCCGAGGTCGAGCGCGAGTTGCCGCTTCTCCTCGGTCGAGGCGAGCGCGATCACCTGAGCGCCGTTCTGGGCGGCGAGCTGGACGGCGAGGCTGCCGACGCCGCCGGCCGCGGCGGGGACGAGGATCTTCTCGCCGGCCTCGACGCGGGCAACGGTGAACAGGATGTGGAAGGCGCTGTTGCCCTGCAAGGCCAGCGGAACGGCCTGCTCGTCCGTCACGCCGTCCGGGATCTCCCAGGCCAGACTCGGGTGGATGATCGCCTTCTCGGCGTAGCCTCCGCCCTGGGTCAGGCCGATGACCCGCCGGCCGTCCTGGGTGACCCCCACGACTTCGTTGCCCGGGATGTAGGGCAGATCGACCGCTTTGAGGTATGAATTTTCGGCTACGTGCCTGTCTGCGTAATTTACTCCTGCAAGCGTCACATCCACGAGGAGTTGCCGACCGCGCCTCTGCGGGTCGGGGACCTCGGTGTACTTCAGTACCTCGGGTCCGCCGAATTCGGTCATAACGATGGCGTGCATGTTTCTCCTCAATATTTTCGCGAGCGGGCACAGGCTAGACCACGTCTCATCAGGCCACATGGACTGTGCTAGACCAATCGTCCTCTTTCTCGTCACGTGAGAAAAGGACTCTCTGCTTTCTCACCCTGTGAGTAAATGTATGGCACACTTTCTCGCCCCGTGAGAAGCGGAATTGCATGTTGCGTTTGCTTGTAAAGTCGGGTCGTATGGAGCCCGCTCCCGCGATGAGGGTGGCCGCGTGATCACGTTGCGTTGCGGCGTGGCGCGGACCTTGAGCGGGGCGTTCATACGGGGTGCACGGCGCGACATGCTGATAGAACATGAGTTTGATTCGATGTTTGGCGGGCCGTGCGGGACGCAGGGGGCTAAGGGCAAGCATGAACAGGACGAAAGAGCTTCGGCGTCACCTCGGTAACCCGGTTTCCGTTCCCCAGTCGCCGAAGACCCGGCGCCGCCCTCACCTGGGTGGGCACGAGCCAGAGAGTGTCGCGGCTTCCCTGCCGGCCCCGCACCTCGACGAAGGTGGACGATCTGCGGTCCGTACAAGGGCCGAACGCGGAACGAACGCCCTGAGCCGGGTCGCTGACTTCCCTTCTGCTGTCGCTCACTCGAAGGGCAGGTGCGCCCCCGGCTCGCCGACCGCCCTGCTCCACAGTGCGGCTTCGCCTTGGCCTGGATGCCGGATCCGGCTGCGCGATCCGGCCCGGCCCCCGGTACGCCGGGCCGCGAGGGCGGCAGCGCGACAGCTCTCGACGCCCGGACGACCTCTGGCATCACCCGCCCCATGGACGGCCTGCCGTACGACTGGTTCCGTGCGCCGTCGCGCCGCCATCAGCCAGAGGGCGACGTGAGCGTGACGCCGACAGAGCCGATCAGACGCCGAAGAGCTTCGACGCCGCGTTGGACCTCTTCACTCCGGGAACAGATCGCCATACGCGTCGAGACCCACAACGCCGCCAAGCTCATCCGCAAGGACATCGGCCTCTCGGATGTCCGGAGTATCGACGACATGGTTGAGCTGGTCGCCCGCCGACGCGGCACACCCATCACCGTGCTCTACCTGGCCTTGCCCTCGAAGGTCAGCGCGTTCTGCATATCGACTCCCGAGCAGGACTTCGTTGTTGTTGACACCAACGCGAGTGAGCTAACCCAACTTCACGCGATTCTTCACGAGTTGGGCCACTTCCTCCTGGACGACGCAGACGGGCACACGGACACACTGGACGCCGACGAGTTCCTTCCCAGGGAGCTCGCACAGCAACTCGTGCCCAACCTCAACCCGGACGAGGTCACCAGGTACTTCAAGCGCTCCCACTACGCCTCGAAGACCGAACGCCGCGTCGAGGCATTGGCCACCGTGCTGTTGGAGCGGCACCTGGAACTGCGGCGCACCGATTTCGAAGGCCTAACTGCCATCCTCACCCACAGGAGAACCGGTGTCTGAGACAGTCGCCACCCCTATCTACCTCTTCATGGCGGCCTTCTACGTGACGATCGGCTGCTGGAAGGGATTTGCCTTCCTACGCGAGCCGACCCTCACTCTCGCCCTCATTGCCGGTTCGTTCTTCGTGGGCGGACTCAACTACATAGAAGCTTCGCCAGCTGGCTACCGGCGCATGGGCGAGGCCTTCGACCAGCCATGGATCGCCACGCTGCCGATCTACCTCTGCATCCTCACGTGTTTCGCAATCGATCACATCCTGACCCTGATCTGGGTGCCCACACACCCAGAGGAGCCTCGGCGAACGCGCCGCACGATCGCGGCGTGGACGGTGGGCTACACCGTGGCGGCCGTGATCATGACGGTGATGTTCCTCGGCGCACACCTGACCGGCCCTGCCGAGCCGCTGAAGTTCAACACCGCTCAGGCCGACGAGCCACGCGTCCTGGTCTTCCTCGGCGTGTTCCTGTCCGCACTGGCCTGCGCAACTGTGGGCACATGGCGTCGGTCTCGACGCGCGAAGCTCGAAGATGAGCAGATGCAGCACGCGATGCGCTGGTTCGGCACCAGTATGGCCGTCACTGCCGGCTATGTCGTCTGCTCGGCGCCGGCGGTCGTTGCGGCAGCCGCAGGACATCATCAGCTCGACGGCGTGGGTGTTCTGGGCTCCGTGTTCGGCGTCGTGGGCTGCCTGCTCACCGGCTACGGGATGTCCGGTGCTGCCGCGACCGCTTGGCTCCGCGAGCGCCGCGACATCGCGGTCCTTCAGCCGTTGTGGGACCTCGTCGTCGCCAGCGTTGACAAGAACCTGTCGTTCGGCTCGTCCGGCGCCCGCCCGAACCGCACCGTCAACGTTCGCTGGACTCTCCACCGCAGGATCATCGAGATCCTCGACGGGATCCGGGCCCTTCAAAAGTGGGTGAGCGACGAGCCGGCCCAGGTGGTCAAGGCCCTGCACGACAAGTGCCTTGAGGACGAGTCCACCCGCACCAAGTTCGCCATCCCCAAGGGGGGCCTGCCGCAGCACGACCTGGAGGCCCTCGCCACAGCCGCCGTTCTGCAGCACGCCGTCGTACGCCTCCAGGAGGCCCGCACGCGCAGCGTCGCCGACGCGGAGCCGGCGCCGCCGGTGTCTCGCGGGCCCGCCGCCGCAATGCCGGGGAATAAGACGGCCGCAGCGCTAGAGAGGGCCCGGCTGGTCCGCGTGGCCCGATCCCTCAGCCACCCGCTCGTCGACGCATCCCTCCTGATCGTCCACACCGCCCGCCGCGCCGACCAGTCACCTCACACCGTTGCACGGGTCCAGTAGCGTCGGCCCGGCCACCGCCGGCCGTCACAGACCACCGGATGAGCCTGAGCCGACACGGGCTCGGATTGGAGACCCGTGCAGCGGGCTGTAGTTCTTGGAGGCAGCTTTTCCGGGCTGCTCATAGCTCGGGTGCTGAGCGACTTCGCGGAGGACGTCGTCGTCCTGGAGCCGAATCTCCTGACCGCTGAGGGAAACCGCCCAGGTGCGCCTCACCGACGGCAGCTGCACGCCCTGTTGGCCATGGGGCAGCTCCAACTGGAGCGGTGGTTTCCCGGCATCGTCGAGGAGATGGCCAACGACGGTGCACACCTCGGCAGGGGCTCAGCCGTTCAGTTCTATGTGGACGGCCGCCGCAGACCCGCCATGAACGACCTGCAGATGATCGGCGCTACCCGCCCGTTCATCGAGAACAGTGTTCTCCGGCGTACCCGGGCTGTATCCAACATCCGATTCGTGACAGGGCGTGCTCAAGGACTTCTCCTACACCACGACCGTGTCCGCGGCGTCCGCTACACCGCCGGCACCGAGACGACCGCGACCGAGATCGAAGCCGACTTCGTCGTCGACGCAATGGGACGCTCCAGCCGTCTGACCACCTGGCTCACTCAACACGGATGGCCGGCAGCTCCTGTCGACCGCATGCGGATCGACCTCGGATACGCCACTGCCACGTTCCGTAGGGGGGACGAGCTCCCCGCCACCGTGATCGTCCACTCGGCGCCCGGGCCGGCCAGCAACTACCTCGCCAGCGCGTGCGAGCCCGGCGCGCTCGCCGCGGTGGAGGGAAACCGGTGGTCCGTCGTCGTCGCCGGCTACCACGACTACCGGCCCACGGCGGATCCCGACCAGTTCCGTGCCAGGCTTCGGCGTTGCGTCGCCCCGCTACAACAGGTGGCCAATCACTGCGCACTGGAAGGCGAGATCGACACCTTCCACTTCCGTGAGAGCCGACGACTGCGCTTCACCGGGCTGGAGCGGTTTCCCGCAGGCCTCGCCGTCTCGGGCGATGCGATGGCCTCGGTGAACCCCATCTACGGGCAGGGGCTCACGCTTGCCACCCTTCAGGCGTCCTGCCTGTCGGCCCACCTGCGTTCCGGTGCGTCTCCTCGCGAGCCGGCTTGGGGATACTTCCGGCGAACCGACCGGGTAGTCGACGCCGCCTGGTCCTTGTCCACTACTGCGGACCTGGCCCAGCCACATGTCACGGGCCCCTATCCCCGCGCCTACAACGTCATTCGGTGGGCAGGCGACAGGATCACGGAGGCCTCCGTCAAGGACCCCGTGATCAACCGCGCGTTCATGAACGTCCTTCACATGCGGCAACACCCCCGGACCCTCACCCGCCCCCGAGTCCTCCTGCGAACTGCCCGCGTCCTCCTGGACCGTTGACGAACTCGGTGTGACCCGGCAACAACGCACAGACCCAAGGAGAGCAGTGACCCGTTGGTCCGCCGCCCTGACCCAGGCCGCCATCACCGATCCGCAGCTGCGGCATGCCTACGACGTCCAGCGAAAGCGCGTACGGCGCAATCGCCGCGAAGAGTATCTGGCCGCCCGGCTGCTGCTCCCCGCCGGGATCCGCCCGGCCGTCATCGCCGCGGTCGCCTTCATGGATGAAACCGACAAACGCATCGACATCGGCGACATCCCCACACGACAAGACCATCTGCGCTCCTGGGACCAACAGGCGACGGCGGCCCTGGCCAGCGGATCAGCCGAGGACGAAACCCTCCGAGCACTTGCCGATACGACTCGGCGTCACCCGCACATGGGGGCGCGTGTGCGCGCCTTCCTGGACGGAGCACTCGTCGAAGCCACTTGGTCCGGCTTCGCAACCGAGGCTGACTTCCAGGACTACGTCGACAGCTACTCCCTGCCCGCCTTGATGCTGACGGCCTCGTTGATCGGCCCGGAGCCGTACGCCGAGCACCACGACGCGTTCGTGCGCGGCTGCCGCCAGCTCATCGAGGCGATGCAACGGACCGATTTCCTGGCCGACCTGGCCGAGGACGCCGAACAGGGCCGCGTCGGAATCGCCAAGAACGAGCTGGACAGGCACGGACTGGACCTCACAAGCCTGCGCGAACGGCCACGGGAGTGCGCGCCGGCGGTAGAACGACTCGTCAACGAACAGGCAGAAAACGCAAATGCCGTGCTCGCCCAGTGCCGGGACTTGCCGGACCTCGTGGAACCGCCGTACTGGCCGTTCCTGAACGCCCTGATCTCCGTGCAGGTGCTGAGAGTTGAGGCCGTGAAGCGCAACAGCGCCTCCATCCTCCAGAGCGGAGCCAGCCCCGCGACTCCAGCAGCCCTGCGCATCCTGGGGCGCGAGTACCGCGCGGCGCGGGGCCAGAAACGCCGACGGTGACAGCACGACGGCCCTGCCGCTTGCGCGGCAGGGCCGCGTCTCCGGCTTGACTGGGAGACGATGGCGCTTCAGGGACGCGTGACGTCCTTCTCTAGGTGTCCTTGTCCATGCCCACGACGGTGCGCAGAACCTTTAGAACGCCGCGGCGTTTCTTCAGCGGCAAGGACCTCATCGTGTCGGCGAATTCACGCAGATCCGGGTCATCGTCGGCTGTGTCCACCGGTTGCGGTGTTCTCGATCCCCGCGCCGTTGCGACGACCGCCTCAAGTACTTCCTGTAGTTCTTGGGCCAGTTGAGGACTGCCGCCGGCCAGGCTTCCGCGGAGCGCCAGCAACTCGACCTTCTCGCCCTTGAGCGAGGCGAGGAGACGCGCCTGACGCATGGCCGGCTCAAGGGCCTTGAGGAGTGCCTTGTCTCCGCGGACGCTGAAGAATCCCGGGTCCACTCGGAAGTACTCCGCCAGATCCCTGCTGACCTCAAAGCCCGGATTGCGCGCGCCGCTCAGCAGGGCGTTGATCGTCGCCTTCGAGACCCCCACCGCGGCCGCGATTTCGGAAGGCCTGCGCTCTTTGCCGTCGTCTCCCGGACGTGTTGCGACCAGGAAGGTCAGCCGGTCCTTGAAGGGCAGGTTGACGGCTTCGGACGCGACATCCTCACCGGCGAACAGCTTACGGAGGGTAACTTCTGAAATGCCGGTCTCGTGCGTGATGTTCGAGAAGTTGATCACTTCGAGGCTGTGTCCCAGATGTTCGAGCTCCGCTTTCACTGCGGCCAGGGCCGCCGTCACGTCCTCCACCCAGGTGGCGTTGTCCATAAACGGGCGGTCTCCTGCTCTTTGTCGGTAAAGCTGCACGCGCGGCGGACAAAAGAGTAGCGCTCACGCGCGCGGCCAAGCCCGGCGGGTGATCACATTTGTAGCTCACTAGACCCTCGCCCGGGAAGAGGTGGCGACAATTGTTGACACCTGTGCCCGGGTGCAGCATGATCGCTATCCGGTGATCGACCTCCATCTGCCCGGCAGGGTCGATGTCATGCGCGATCACTCACAGCCGTATTGCGTTACTTAGCGTGACGTTGGCGCCGGGTCGGGTCACTCCGGCCTTGGAACCTGTTGACCGGGCCCGGCGACATCACCTCGATGGGAGATGTGGATGAGTGTTGCATCATCGCCGGCGCCGTCACGCCGTGCCCGCCGGAATCGCCGTTCGCCAGCACGTGCTGCGCCGCGATCCGTGATCCGCAGTCGGGTCGGGCTACTTCGTTCCGCCGCCGAGCTTCGGGCCGAGGATCGCGGTCACCGTGTCGCTGACGAAGCACGCCAGCTCCTCGCGGGCCTCGGTCGGCATCCCGCTTTCACCGCCGCTGGCGGTCGCGGCCGCGTAGCGGTTGTGCACGGCTCGCGCCGACACGACCAGGCGCGCGACCTGCTGATCCTGTGTATGGAAGTAGACCGGCGGCAGGTCGAAGGCCAGGGCGAGGGCGTCTCGTACGGCGTCCGGGGCCTCCGTCTGTGTGCCCTCGCGAAGGGCGGCCACCAGGTCCTCGGTCAGCAACGGCCGGCCGCTCTTGCTGTTGCCCGCCGCGGCGATCTCTGCGTCCGACGGGAGGCTGCCTCCGTACACCTCGTCGCGCACCGAGGCGATCCTGTCGGTGATGGCGCTCCTCGCCGGTGCCGGAGCGGTCGGCAACGGCGTGAACAGCGGAACGACTTGTCCGAACGATCGCTTCTGTGCCGCGCGCAGCTCGGCGAGGGAGACGCCGTACGCCTGCGCGAGGGCGAGTTCGTGCTCCAGCGGCAGAGGCCGTTTCCCGTCCTCGGCTGCACGGACCGCCATCGAGGACTTCGTCGCGGTGAACGCCATGGTGTCGGCCCGCGTCATGCCGGCGTCACACCTCAGGTCCGTGAGGTTGGGAGGCTCGCGCCGCGGGAACAGCGCGTCGAGGTCGGCTTCCACCGCGCGCGCGATCCCGGGGAGTCGCTCCTGCGGCGGCGTGGCCTGCCCCTTCTCCCACTTGGAGACCTGGTTGGTCGTCACGCCGATTGCGTCCCCCACGTTGGTCTGCGACTTGCGCTTGACCACGCGGTGCTCGCGCAGCTTGCTGCCGTCGAAGAGGCGCTCGGGCATGCGGGTACTCCATCAGGTTGGCGGGCGCAGACACTCTAGCCACTTGATCAGATCACAAGAAGGGGATAGTTTCATCTTCTAGTGATCTACGGGGTGGTGTCGCCAGCTCAACTGCCCTTTGCTTCACCGTAAAACACCCGCTCCCGTCACGGGAGCGGGGGCGGACCCGGCCATTCAGGTTTGCGAGGCCATGCGATGGCCGGGCCCGTACGAGTTCCCCGAGTAACGGAGATCGATCTGGATGAGTGTGGCATCACCTGCGCCTCAAGTGCATCACGTGAAGGAAAAAAGTCGCCTTTTCGCGCCTGCCGCGCAGGTCGCAGGGGTCGTGGGCTGTCCACCGACGACGGGTGTGAGCAAGGCAAACGCCGGCCGCCCCGGCCGGGCGCAGCCCCATCGGCGCTCCTAGGCGATCACCAAGCTGTCCGAAACCAGCTTCGATCGTCTCCTCCGCTACCCCGCGCTCCGGGGTCGGGCGAACCTGACGCGCCCGGCCCCGGCCCTTCGCCGTGCAACTCCACGCCGGACAACCTCCAGGGTGATCGAACTGTCCACCAGCACACGGCACATCCTCGGCCCGGGAGCGGTAACCGCTCCCGGCTGTGTCCATGCCGCGCTGAGCTCGCATACCGCATACGGCCTCAGCGGAAGTACAGCGTCGTCTGCCACGCGCGTCGCTCGCCACCACGCAGCCGCTGAGATCCCTGCGTACACCCGCGCCTGGACCGACCACCTCGTTGGCGCGGACGTACGGCACACGCTCGCCGGCGCCTGCGCACCCCCACTCGTACGCGACCTCAACTCCCCACTCACGAAGGCCAAGTCGACGCCCTGGCCCACCGGCCAGCAGGCCACCCCGGCGAAGGCGTCCTCGAAAGCCGACCCCACCACCTCAAGGGGCGGTGCCACATGACGACCGACGAGCAACCGACGACCGACGAGACGACAGCGACAGTTCAACCGGCTGCCGCGTGGCCCAACTACGAATCCGACCACGCCCGCAAGGAGCTCTCCGCGATGCGGATGCTCTGCGACGGGGCGTCGCTGCGCACCGTGAAACTGCGCACCCAGCTGACCTGGCCTCAGGTACGCGCGCTTGCCGAGCTGGTTGCCGAGGACGCCAAGACGCCCCCGCCCCGCAACGTGCTCCGCGACGCGCGCCCGCACCGGGCGGCACGAATCCGCGTCGTTCCCCGCCCGCCCGCACAGGCGCCCGCGGACGACCCGCCGTCCACCGACACCACGGAGCAGTTGAACCTGCTCCCCGAGCAGGAGGCTCCCAGGGAGGAGGACTGCGCGCCGGCCGCCGCGCCGGAGCAGCTCTCCCTGATGTGTCTCTGACACTTCCCTAGCCGCCGGCCGGCGGCACCACCCAGGCCATGAGGCCCGCCGCGCGATTGCGCGCCACGGGTCTATTTCGCGCTACCCGGAAACGGATCCACGTGCTCTCCGCTCAGCCCCTGCAAACCCCGTGCGCGACGCCCGCCCCCACCGTCCCCGAACGGCTTCGCGTCGCGCCCGCCGACCAGTGGGCCACCACGACCTCCGGCCGATTCGCCCCCGACGGCTTCTCCTGGATGCAGGCCGTCTGCTGGGCGCACCTCGAAGACGCCTACTACCGCACCCGCGGCCACGGTCCTCGGAAGGTCGGCGAGACCACCCTGCGTGTCGCCGCCGAACTCGCCCGCCTTGCACCCTGCCGACCGGGTGTCGACTACCTCATGGGCGTCCTGAAACTGAGCGAGCGAACCATCCAGTACCACCTCTCGATCCTGCGGGAGAGCGGGCTGCTCGCCTACCGGTCCCAGGGGACCCGTGTGTCCGGCGAGGGCGGGCAGGCCTCGGAGTTCGTCTGGGTCATCCCCCGAGCCTTCGACGCCGCACTGCACCTCGTCACCCGTGCCAGTGAGCAGCTCGTCCGCGCCCTGAAAGGCATCGGCGACGAGGGACGGGCGCTCATGAAGCGGCTGGCGAAGATGGCGCAGAAGCTCATGCGCCAGCCCCGCCGCTCGCGAACCCGCTCGTCCAGGTCATCGCGTTGCACCCCAATGGGGGGTAGTTCAGATAGCTCTTCGTCCGCGGGTAGTACTTCTCTCCCCCCTGAGAGCAAGCTCGAAGTCGGGAAGCGCACGTCCCCCACCCAGAAGAATCCCAAGGCGAAGGTCCGCCAGACCCTCAACCAGACCGGTCGCCGATTCCAGCTGGCTCGCGAGCTCATCGATCAGGTCAGCTGGCTGCGCGGCTGCTCGGTGCCGCGTATCGCCTGGGTGGTCCGCGGAGTCGCCGACGCCGGCTTCAGCGCGCACGAAGTACGCGCATGGCTCCACTTCCGGGGCGAAACGACCCACGTCCGCCGCGCCTCCGGCCTCCTGGCCGTGCTGCTGCACCGCGCTCACGAGCTCCTGGACACCCAGGAGAAGCGAGACCTGGCCGTCGACCAGTGGCACACGGCCGCCGAAATGGCGCGCCGCCACCGAATTCAGTCCGTCCGGGGTCGCGGCGAGCGCTTCGACGGCGACTGGGAGGCACCCCGCAGCGCTGCGGTTCAGCGCCTGGTCGCCGAAGCGATCGCCGCGACCGCCGCCCCTGCTGCGGCGGGCGAAGCCCTACCCGACCTCGCTGGCCCGCAGGAACTGTCCGCCGAGGAACTGCAGGTCATGCGCCAGACGGCAAGGGCCGAGTTCATGCGCGGCGACACCGCCCTCGTCACCTCCGCTGTCGAGGCGTTCGGCCGGGACACCGCCGAGTCCATGTACGGCCCTGCCCTCGTCCACCGCGCGCTGAGGCTCTCTCGCCGCAGCACCCTGATGTCCCTGGGACACCGGTAGGAGCACCGATGACCGATAGGACCACCACCCCACAGCTCTCCGGCGTGGACCTGGCGCGCGTCGCACTCCTCGCGGCGAAGGAGAACGCACGCAAGAGAGGCGCCACCGAGAGCCGGACCCCGCGGACGCGCCCCAGCCAGGGCACCCGCTCAGCGTCAGAAGGCCGCGACCCGCGGGGACTCGGTGCGGTGATCCAACGTCTGATCACCGACCGGGCCTGGGAGGCCCCGACAGCCGGCGGCAGTGCCGTCGACGAGTGGACGGAGGTCGCCGGGCCCCGGCTGGCCGCCCACGTGCGGGCCCTGAAGTTCCGCGCGGCCACCGGCGAACTGGAGGTACAGGTCGACTCACCGGCGTGGTTCACCCAGCTCCGGCTTGAGAAACCCGCCCTCTTGGCGCGGTTCGCCGAGAGACTCGGGACGGGCGTCGTGAAGGATCTCGTCCGCTCCCGCCCCGGCACCGCGCCCGGCGATCTCTCCGGAGAACAGCCTCCGCCGCGCGCTGAGACCGTCCTGCGGACTCGGCCGGAACCACGGAGCACGGTGTCCCACCGGACCCTGTCCCAGGGCGACGCCCCGCTCAACCATGCCGACGGGAACCGTGCAGAAGGATCGTCTCTCCGCACACCGATGCGCGAGGCGGTCCTCGGTATCGGCCGCACGCCCGATCCCGACCAGCCCGAGCCGGACCCGGCAGCCCGCACCCGTGCCCTTGCCATCCGCAGGGCACGACGCGAACGGGCCGAGCGAAACCGCCGCGAGAGCGGCCCGCAGACCGAAGGAGCAACCTGTGACTGACACGTACGACCCGTTGGAGCAGCTCGTAGTTCGCGTCCTGCGCCTCCAGATCGAGGGAGGCCATCTCTGGTTGGATCCGGCGGCGCTCACCGAGGACATGATCATCCGGTGGTTCGGGGTCTCCCGCGCTTCGGCCATCCGTACCCTGTGCACGCTCAATCACGAGCCCCCGGGCAAGGACACTGTCGACGACGGTCCTGTCCGCACATCGATGGCGAGTGCCCGCTCGGGGCCTACCGCGTCGACGATCACCGACGCGGTCCTGGACCTGCTCTATGCCGAACTCGCCCGAATGAAAGAGAAGTTGAGTGATCGGCACTCGGCGGTGTGAACACCCGATGGTGGTCTGAACCCGTCGTGGAGTCCGCGCACCGCCGGCTTGGGCATCTCGTTAGACCGCCGGAGGGCGCGTACGCCGAGGGGCGCTGGACGCCCCGAGCGGCCGCTCGGCTGCGACGCCCGTGAACAGCCCCGATTGAATACTTAGGAATGCTAGTTGCGGAAGCATTTGGAAGTATTCTAGGGTGGAGGGCACGCCCGTACGCGATTGAGAGGGGCAGCGATGCCGACGGATGGCCACGGTGAACCGGACCAGGTCCTCGCCGTCAACGTCAACAGGCGTTGGAGCGAGATCGAGGCCGGCATGTCGACGGAGGCCGACGTCGTCCTTGGGGACTGGTCGCCCTGGGTGGGCCGCTCCACGACCATCCGGCACTTCGACCCCGACCGCATCGCAGTGATCATCGCGTGCCGGCGCGGGGAGACGAAGGCCGTCTACGAGATCGTCCCTGACGGTAGGGGGCAGCGGTACCACTGGACCGGCGACGGGCCACGCCGTCGCCTTGTCTTCCACGGCCGCCCGTCCGCCCGGTACGCCGCGCAACTCGGTGCGCCGGCCCCCACGTGGACGCAAGGGGAGGGCACCCCGCTGAAACTCCTCGCCCTGGACGACCTCCTCCAGGGCGAACAACCCGAGGGCCAAGACGAGTCGGAGCAGCGCCAAGCTGTCGTCGGTCAGGCCGTGATCACCCTCAGCGGCACCCAGAACCTGACCGTCTCCATCCCCCCGCACTACAGCGTCACCATCACGCCCCGCGCCGCGCAGGACAGGAGCAGCTGAGCCCATGGACGCCAAGCAGTACAAGGACGGCCTCGCCGAACTGCGCGAACTGCGCGGAGAGATCAAAAAGGCGGAGACGGCCCTGGGCAGGCTGGTCGCACGACGCGACCGCAAGATCACCGAGGTGGCGGGCTACTCGAAGGCCAAGGCCGACCAGTTGGCACCCGCAGCTGGACGCTCCGTGAAGGACATCGTCGAACTCGCCCCGCACCTGCGCCCCGCCCCCCTCGAAACTCCCGGGAACACGGCAGCGGACAGCAGGCCCTCCCCGCAGCCGGCCGCCGAGGAGAGCGGCGCCGCTGCACCGCACATGCAGCCCGTCGCAGCCCATCAGCCTCCCGAGGCCCCCGCGCCCGAAAAGGACGAAGCCGTCGACGAGCGCGACACCCGTGTCGAGCAGCCGCCCGCCGACATCACCGAGGAGGCCGCCGTCACCCCCGTCGCCTCCGCGCCGGAACCCGATGCCGGCACCGCGACCGACGTCGTCCCCCGTGAACTGCCCGTGATCCCCGAGGGAGCGGAAGGCGACCGCTGGTTCAGCGTGGACCCCGACCTCCGCTCCAAGCGGCCCGACTTCACGCAGCAGTCCCGGCGTACCGTCTTCCTCGACGCCAGCACCGGCGACCTCCTCTTCGGCGACCAGCGGATCCGGCTCGACCTGGGAAGCGCCAGCGCCGGCGAGATCGTCACCGCGGTGTTCGCCAACGCCCCCGACACCACCGAACGGATCTTCATCACCGCCGGCGCCCCGTGGCACCGGGACGCCGATCGCTACCCCTACCTGAGGGACGCAGTCGGCGCCTGGCTCGAAGCCCCCATGCCCGACGGGTGGAAGGTCGAGTCCCGCCGCGGCAAGGACGCCCTCGCCGGCCACTTCCTCCACGAGCGCAACCCCGTCGGGCGCTGGGAGCGCGGGAAGCAGCACGTCGAAATTCGCAGCGTCGCCGAGTGGTTCGCCTGCGACGGCACCGACGTCGCCACCATCCGCCACGCGTTCGTCCTGCTCGGACAGGCCCTCAAGCGGATCTGGCCGGACGTCGTCCTCTTGGGCTCGCCCAGCCAGACCGGCCGCGACCTGTGGCAGCGCACCCTCCCTACGAGGGAGGGCTCCCGCTGGTCCGACGGCTATCCCGTCATGTCCGACGAGATCCGCCAGCTGCTGCACGCCACCTCCGGCCAGGGCCGCACCGAACTCATCACCCCGCCCCGTGTCCCGGACCCGCTGCCCGCCCTCTACGAGCTCGACCGCACCCTCGCCTACGGCAAGCACACCTGGACCTCCGGTGTCGGTGAACCCGAACGCGTCACCGCGCAGAAGTTCGCGAGCTGGTCGGAGAAGCAGCAGACCGACACCCTCTTCAAGCCGTCCCACTGGCGTGTGAAGGTCACCATCCCCGACGACTGGAACCACGTCGGCATCCTCCCCTTCGCCGTCGAAGGCGAGCGCGCGTGGGTCTACCCGCACGAAGGCGGCAGGACCTTCACGACCTGGGCCGGCGGCGCCGAGATCAACCTCGCGCTGCGCAACCCCCTCCAGCCGTGGCGGATCGAGATCCTCGACGGCCTGCTGTGGGAGAGCGGCACCCCGCTGAGGGAATGGTCCGAGAAGCTGAAGAACGCCTGGGCGGAACTGGGCGCAGCCGCGCAGGTCGCCGGAGACGACGACCTGCGCACAGCCTACCGGCTGGCCTCCCGCGCGGTCCGGAGCATCCTGCTGTACGGCATCGGCGGCTTCGCACAGCGGCCGACTATTACCACGGGCGCCGTCCAGCTCGGGCAGGAGAGCCAGATTCCCAGCGGTGCGAGGATCAAGACGATCGAGGGCCAGACCGTCTTCTGGGAGCGCACCCAGATGCGCCGCAATCCCAACGCACACCCCGAGTGGGCCTCCGGCGTATGGTCCGCCGCCCGCGCCGCCCTGCTCTCCACGAGTGTGAAAACTGCCGAGGGCAAGAAGACTCGCATCGGAGCCCTTCACCTTCCGGGCGGAAGCATCGTGGCCATCCGGACCGACGCCCTCTACACCACGGTCCGGCCCGACTGGCCCTACAACGGTGACCCTGGGGACTACCTCCTCAAGGGAGTCCTGCCCTATCCCTCCACGGCCCCCGTCGTCGAGAACGACTTCTACACCCTGCAGTCGCTCGGCCGGGTCTACCTGGAGGAACAGCAGGACACCGCCTCCGCCAACATCTAACCGACGCCACAAGAGAGGAGAACGGGGACCATGCCGCCGCGTAGGCGCCGAACCAGCCCGCCACCCAGCGAGGCCGCGCGCCTGAC
Source organism: Streptomyces prunicolor NBRC 13075 (assembly GCF_000367365.1). Classification (GTDB taxonomy): domain Bacteria; phylum Actinomycetota; class Actinomycetes; order Streptomycetales; family Streptomycetaceae; genus Streptomyces; species Streptomyces prunicolor. Next base: position 104,484 of record NZ_BARF01000081.1, read on the forward strand.
CAACGACCTGCTGGCCGCGGGCTTCGCGAAGAGCGAGGTCGCCAAGATCATTGGGCGCAACTCCGCCATCGTCTCGCACTTCTTCACCCGCGGAGCCGGCGCCGGGCAGGCGTACGTCGCCGCTCTCCAGGCCGTCGTCCAGGAGGTACAGGCAGGGGGCCCCCGCGACCTCGCGTCACTCAAGGCCCTCGCCGACCGGTACGTCCAGCGCCGTCGTACGAAGTCCGGGCGACTGGCCCGCGTACGGCAGAAGGACGCACTCCAGCACGCCGTCGATGACGAGTGGAGCTCGGGGTTCGCCCGCGCCGGACGCACGCACATTGCGTCCGGCGCCTCCCGACTAAAGCCCGTCATCGACGAAGCCGCCGCGGTCGGTGGTGTCATCGCCTTCACCGTCCGCGCGTCGAAGGGACGCTTTCTCATCGACTCCGGCCGCGACGAGGACAGCCCGCGCGTACGCACCCACGTCGTCCAACGTCCCGACGGCACCGAGGAACGCAGCTACGGCCGCGGTGGCGCGGGCATGGACGCGCAGGAATGGCACCAGCGAGTCACCCACGCCGACGGCGACGTCACCGCAGCCATCACCAACTGGATGGAGGAGACCGGCCGCATCGCCGAAGGAACCAAGATCAGCCACATCGAACTCCGGGGATGGAAACCCGGAGACTGACCTCACATCCCCCGGCAGGCCTGGGCACGGGGACGTGCGATCCTGACCCTGGCCTGGCGGTCGCCCATCACCCGAAGCCGATGCACCCCGCCAGGCCACCCGCGACCACCAACTCGAATCCGCCCGGGCCACGGGCGGCGACGAGAACACTGGAGTCCGCATTGACCGCTTGCCAGCACCGGACGGCCGTGCTCCTCCTCCTCAACGAGAGCCGCCACTACGCGACTCGGGCCACCCGGGCGTCTCTCGAAGCCCTTCTCCTGGCGGGCCGAACCCCCCGTATGCGCCGCCCGGGCCGTCTTGGACCAGCACGCAGCCGCACGGCATCGACCGACTGCCCGCCGAATGGGGAAGCCCATGGACACCACGGACCTGACCGAGGACAAAACTGCGGCTGTGGCCGCGGCCGCCACTGCGCTTCTGCTGGCACACCACCCCGCGGCGACATTCGACACGACCGGTGCCGTCGCCACGGCAGGCTTCCTGTGCTCTCCCGGCTGGCCGGGCTCGGAGCAGGCCCGCGTCAGCCACCGCGCCCAGTTCCCGAGAGCCGACAACGACCGCACGTTCTCAGGCAATGCGGCTGAGGAGTTCGTTCTCGTCGTGACCTACGCGGACCTGCTGCGTGAAGACGGCTGGACAGTCAGGGAAGTCACCACCACCCGGCCCGGACTTCTCGTCTCCAAGCCCTCCGAGCTGACCGGCGCGGAGAGCACCTTGCCCAGGACCCCGTGACACGATGTCCTCATGGACCGCACACCCTCAACACCCCCTGCCAGTAAGAGCGTTGTGCAGTACCGTGCGGACTGCAGCACCGCTGAGTCCTACACACCTCTCGGGCTGCCGTGCGGTGACCTGGCGGAGGCCCAAGGGCGTTGCGAGAACGCCCTCCGCTCGGTGTGGCCGGACGGCGATCAACTGGAGATCATGTGGCGGGCCGACGCCGCCTCCCTGTGGACGATGCTGGTCCGCACGCCCCGGCTGGAACGGCCGGCGGCCATCGGCTGCTCGGTCACCGTCGTGGGCTCCGTCTTCGATCCACCGTAGGAACAGGCCGACCCCACACCGTCGGTCGGCGCATAGGCTCCTGCGCATGCGAGGAGTCCGCAGCATCCACACTCTGTCCTTCGGCGCCCTGTACATCGAGGCATGGAATCGCTCCCTCGGAGAGGCCGAGGACACACTCCTCGGGCCGGCCACCGGCTTTCTGATCGGGATCCCCGGAGACTTCTGGCTTGTCACCGCCTGGCACGTCCTCAGCGGACGGCGCTCGGACAACGGCGCGGCCATGCGCGCCGACGGCCTTCGCCCGGACTACCTCCGGGTCCGTTTCGCCGGCGAAGGTGACGACGGCTTTCAGCCCGTCAACCGGGACTTCGAGCTGTACGACGAGAAATTCCAGGTCGGCCCCCGGTGGCGCAGCCACAGCGAACGACGGATCGACGTCGCCGCCCTGCACATCGGCGCCGTCCCGGAGAGCGTGGTGGAGGCGTTCATGCCCAACACCTGGCCCACCCTGCGCGACCTGTTTGCGCCCGAACACCGCGCCCAGCAGGGCAGCGAGGTGGACGTCGACATCCCCCTGCGGATCACCGACCGCCTGTTCGTCCTCGGCTTCCCCTTCGGTCACACGGGCAGTTGGCCGTTCGCCGTCTGGACGGCAGCACCGGTCGCGAGCGAGCCCCTCGCCAGATGGGACCAACTGCCCGGATTCCTCCTCGACTCCCGCACCCGCCCCGGCCAGTCCGGGTCGCCGGTCGTGATGCACATCCGGCCCGGCGAGCCCGTCGTCGCTGGCGGCGACGTCTTCACGCACGACGAGTCGGCCACCGCCCTGGTCGGCGTCTACAGCGGACGGCTGGACCCGAACGCCGACCTGGGCATGGTGTGGACGACCGACGCCCTCTTCGAAATCCTTCCCGAGGTCGCCCCGCCCGGCTGGACGTCACCCGCTCCCGTCCGCTGAGCGATACCGGTCGGCCGGCGCCGGTGCCAGGGCCGCCGGATACAGCACGTCGCCCCCGAACCGGGCCCGCGCACGATCGGCGACCGCCTCGATCAGCAGCTGCTTGTCGTCCTGCGCGTCCAGGGTGAGCTGCCGCGTGGCCCGGTCCGCCGCCCGCAACCCGTCAGCGCGCACCGTGATGCCCCGCACCCGAGCCCGCTGAAGCCCGAGCGTCTCGTACGCCGCGTACGCGCCCCGGCCCAGGAAGACCGTGTGGTGACTCGCCTCGGGCAGGACCCGGCTGCGCGTGGTGGCGGACCGGTCGGCGTAGGCCACCGTGACGGACACCCCCTCGGCGATCTGCCCGGCCGCGCGCAGTCGCGCACCGAGTTCCATGGCAAGGGCCAGGAGCACCCGGCGGTGCCGCGCGCCGTCGAGCTCGTCGCGGCCGAACCGGTGCTGCGCGCTGATGCTGCGGGCCGGCGGCGCGGAGTCGACCGCGGAGACATCGTGTCCGCGGGCCCGGTCGTACAGTGCCCGGCCCGCGCGGGCGCCGAGCAGTCGCTGGAGCGTGGGCAGGGGGATGGCGGCGACGTCCCCGACGGCGTACAGACCGAACCGGGCGAGCGTGGCGGACGTCGCGGCGCCGACGCCCGGCAGCTCCCCGGCCGGCCGGGGATGAAGGAACGTACGGATCTCGTCGGGGGCGTGCCCCACGGCGAGGACCTGGCCGACGGGGGCGAGGGCAGCCGCCATCGCGGCCAGCATCGGAGACGACGCCGTGCCTGCCGCGCTGCGTACGCCGTACAGCGCGGCCGTCCGCAACTGGATGACCTGCGCGATTCCTCGGGCGTCCCGCCCCCAGAAGCGTCGGGCCCCCGTGACGTCGAGCCTGGCACTGTCCGGGTGCAAGAACTGGACGCGGGGGGTGAAGTCCTCCAGAAGGCGCCGAAGGACCGGCACCAGGTCCTCGGCCTCCGCCGGGAACTCGAACCGGATATGGATGACGTCGGTCATCTGGTCACCCCGCGCTTCCCGGGCTGCGGTGCCCCAAACGGCGCAGGTCGGCGGCGCGCGTCCCTGCGGGCTGAAGGTCTGCGTAGGGGTGTAGCCGGGAGCCGGCCGTTCCGTCGGTCAGCGTCCGCGGCGCCGCAGTGGTCGTCTCGTCGGCGGACTGGGCCGGGGTGCGGGCCGGTGCTTCCCGGCCGAGCATGTCCAGCGCTGCCTGCGGGCCGTGGTCGCGGCGGGCGGCCGCGACGTCCTCCAGGTCCCACGCCATCTCGCCGACGACCGTGTTGCGTGTGCCTCGTCGTTCCACTGTGCCCCGGACCAGAAGGAGGCCGCTGTGGAACACGGTGTGCGCGCACGCGTCGTGGGAGTCCTCGAAGAACGCGACGTCGACCAGACCCGACCCGTCCTCGAGCGAGCAGAAGATCACCCGCTTGCCCGACGGGATCGGGGGAGTTTGGGTGGCCGCCCTCACGCCGGCAACCAAGACCCGCTGCCCGCGGTGCAGCGCGCGCAGGTGCGCGGCGTCGGTCGCGCCCAACTCCCGCATCAGCCGGTGGTGATGGTCCATGAGGTGCTGGGACACGTCGACGGACAGCACCTCCAGCTCGGCACTCATCCGCTCGCGGCTGGTCATCTCGGGCAGCCCGGCGGGGCCCGCGGTGACCAGCTCGCCGCCGAGCGGGAGCTGTCCGTCGGTGGCCGTCCGGTTGCGTGAGTGCCGGTGCAGTTCGGTGGCCTGGAGCAGCAGGTCCCGCCGGGTGAGGCTGCCCTGGACAGCGGCGAGGGCGCCGATCTGGATCAGGCGCTGCGCGGTGGGCAGAGAGGGCCGGGCGCGTTGCCACAGGTCCTGCACACTGCCGTAGGGCTGGCCGGCGGCGATCCTGGCGACCTCCGCCTCGTTAATGCCCTTCACGGTGGACAGCGCGAGGCGAACTCCCCACCCTTCGGGGGTCTCCTCGACGCTGTGGGCGGCCCGTGAGGCGTTGACGTCGACCGGCAGGACGGGGACGCCCAAGCGGCGCGCGTCGGAGACCAGGACACGGAGACTCCACATTCCGGGGTCGTGCTGGTACAGGCCAGCGAAGAACGCAGCCGGGTAGTGGGTCTTCAGCCAGGCACTCTGAACTGCGGGAACGGCACATGCTGTCGCGTGGGCGCGACAGAATCCGTATGCGCCGAACTCCTTGACGGTCGACCAGACTTCGCTGATGACCTCCGTGCTGTAGCCGCGTTCCGCGGCGGCGTTCCGGAACCACGTCTCGACGCGCGGCAGCCGGTCGGAGTCGGCCAGCGCCCGGCGTGCCACATCGCCGGCGGCCCGGTCGCACCCCGTCAAGCGGGCGAAGGTCGCGATGATCTGCTCGTGCCAGATGATGACCCCGTACGTGTCGTCCAGGATCGGCTCCAGGTCAGGGTGGGCATACCGGGGCACCTCTATCCCGTGCCGCGCGGCGATGAACCTGGCGGGAAGGCCACCCGCAACGGGTCCGGGTCTGAACAGGCTGATATCGGCGATGACATCCGCCAGGGTCTGCGGCTGGAGCCTTCCGATGAGGTCCTGCTGACCGCTTGACTCAATTTGCCAGCAGCCCAACACGGCGCCGCGGCGGATCAGTTCGAACGTCGCCGGGTCGTCGAGAGGAACATGGTCCGGGTTGTCCAGGTCGATCTGCCGGCCGGTGACACGGCGGATCTCCGCGACCGCGTGCGCCATGGCGCTCTGCATCCGAACCCCGATGACGTCCAGTTTCAGGAGGCCCCAGCCCTGCCAGTCGCCCTCCACGTCGATATCGATCTTGTCGGCCATGATCATCGGATACTGGCCGCCGGGAGTGGGCTGCACCGGTACCCGGTCCAGCAGACTCGCGTCGGACAGGATCACCCCGCACGGATGCATCGCGTAGCCCCGCGGCAGACCGTCGAGCCCCTCCGCGAGCTCCCACAACCGCCCGAAGCCGTCCGCCCGGCGGGCCAGATCACGCAGCTCAGGAAGCTCCTTGAGCGCGGAACGGATATCCCGGGCCCGGATGTGAGGGAAGGCCTTGGCGATCTCGTCGACGACCTGGGGCGCCAGGCCGAGCGCAAGCCCGGTATCCCGAAGGGCGTGCCGGGCCCTCCACGTCTCCGGCATGCCAGTGACAGCGACCCGCTCGCCGCCGAACCGCTCGAAGATCCTGTCGTAGACCTCCAGCCTCCGCGCCGACTCGACGTCCAGGTCGATATCAGGCAGCGAGGTCCTCCGCTCCGATAGGTACCGCTCGAAGAGGAGCCGGTGCGAGACCGGATTCGCGCTGGCCACGAAAAGGCTGTGATTGACCATGGACCCGGCGCCCGAGCCGCGCGCGGCCACCCGGATCCCCATCGCCCTGACATCGCTCACGACCTGAGCCACGGCAAGGTGGTACGCCTGATAGCCCATCCGCTCGATGACTCCGAGCTCGTACTCCAGCTGGTCCATGGCAGGCCGGTCGTCGTCCAGACTCCGGGCGACCATGCCCGCCTCGCACCGCTGACGCAGCAGACGCATCCCGTCCCCGTCCCGCGGGCCCGCCCCCACCACCTGAGCCTCGGGAAAATGCGGCCGGCCCATTTCCAGGTCCCGTACCGGGTCGATCACGCACAGCTCCCCGGTCGCCGCCGTCTCGGCAAGCAGGGCCGCAGCGCGACCCGGCCCTCCGCCGGCGGCACCGGCGATCCGGTCCGCGACGTCCGCCATGGCATCCGGGCCCTTCAGCCAGCGCTCCCCGCCGTCCAGGCGCCGGCGGTCGATCGGGCGCAGAAGCCGCGCGGAGTCGAGCACGTCGGCCAGCCGGTGCTGGCCGTGATCGCTGTACCGCACCGCGTTCGTCAGAACCACACCCATCTGTTCCTGGTCGGCCAGTCCGAGGGTCCGCGCCGCCAGCCGCAGCGAGCCGGGCCCCGTTCCGGACAGGCCCAGCCACACGGCTTCGAGCCGTACGTTCGTTCCGGCCAGCTCTCGCCACGGCGCGAGCAGCCGGACCGCAAGATCCGGCCGCCCGGCCGACAGCGCTCGCGCGGGTTCGGATGTCGGACCGAGCAGCACCACCAGGTCGTCGTCGGCGTACTGGCGCAGGACCGGCCACGTGACCACCGGCGATCCACCGGACGGTTGCACGTGCGCAGCCGACAGCAGTCGGCACAGCCGGGCCCACCCCTGCGCGTTCTTCGCCAGCAGCGTCACCCGAAACGTCGGCTCCACCACGTGGGCACCGCCGCGCACCGGCGTTCGGGGCCGCTCACGCGGTGGCGGCGGCTGGAGGGCGGCGACGGCGACGTCCACGCCGAACACCGGGTTGATGCCGGCGGAGGCGGCGGCGTGCGCGAAGCGCACCGTGCCGGCCACGGTGTCCCGGTCGGTCAGCGCGAGCGTGGTGATCCCGCGCTCGGCGGCACGCCGGACGAGGTCCTGCGGCAAGGAGGCGCCGAACCGCGCGGAGTAGCCGCTCGCGACCCGCAGGTGCACACCACCAGGCATCCGGCACCTCCGTTCCAGCACGCCCCCCTGCCCGTCCAGCCACGTGGCTGGATTCCATCACCGTATCGAACAAAAATCGAACACGTCGATTCATGGGGGCCGGATGGGTCGCCGTTCGTCGGTAGCCCGAGGCGGTCAACGGCGACATCGTTGCCGCCGTGATCGACGGCGAGGCCACGGTGAAGCGCCTCCGGCTCGACGGGGGCCACGTCTGGCTGGTTCCGCGCGGCGCGGCGCACCAGTCCATCCCGGGCGACCGGGCCGCGATCCTCGGGCGCGTCGTCGCCGTCATGTGCCGCCCCTGATGGCCGTCTCTTAAGGCTTGCCCCTCCATTGCCGTTGATGTATAGTCTTAAGAGTCAAGGCGTGGGAGTGCGGGAACGCCTCGCCCGCGCAGGAGGCCTGCAACAAGGCCCCGAAGAAAGAGAGTTGATGACGAAGAAGCGGCAGATGCTGCTGTCCGGAGTGGCCCTCATCGTCAGTGTGGGCCTGAGTGCCTGCGGTCCCGCCTCCGGCACCCATCGGGGCGACACCCCTGCGGAAGCCCGCCACGCCGACACCGTCTCCGGACTCCGCGACGATGTCCGCCACATCACCCGGAAGGCCACGCCCGCCGTCCGGCCCCGCATGGTCAACCGGTGCACGACCACCACCAAGAAGATCAAGCACACGTCGCGCACGCGCACCGGCAAGCGCACGTTGACCAGCACCTGGTACGAGAACAGGCCCATCACCACCTGCCGCAAGGTCCGCAACGGCACCGAGTCCCACACCCGGGTGGCCCGCCGCGAGCGCTGGTGCGTGGAGCTCGACGCCGTCAACGGCGACCAGCGCCGCAGAGACGTGTGGTTCCAGGTCACCCACGCCGCCTATACGAAAGCCCTCGCCGTACGCGAGGGCGACAGCATCAAGTTCACGCCCGTCGCGAACGGCTGCTGACCTCGGCCTTCCCCGAGAACCTGCTCCTCCCCGGTGGGGAGAGCGTCACATTCCGCGAGCGTCGCGCCGCCTGCCTGTCGGCGGCGCGACGCCCACGGCCGCGCGAAATCTGTCCACAGGCAAGCCGCCATACGGTCCGACGGCACGCCATCGAACGAGGGGATCGACCGTTGAGCCCGGCACGCCGCCGCAACCGCGCAGGAGCCAGCGCACAGCAGATGGCAGCACGACAGCGCCGACGAGCGCTGCCCCTGCCCGTCACCCTGGGATTCGCGGCCGCGCTCGCGTTCATCATGGCGCAGATCCTCGGCATCACCGCGGGCGCGGCAGCGGCAGCCGTAGCGCTCATCGTCGGCCGCCGCCGCACCTCTCCCGGACGGAACTCCTGGGCCGTCGGCGCGGCCGGTGAGCGCCGCACAGCACGGCTGCTCCGCCCTCTGGCCTGGTCGCGGCGGTACGCCGTCCTTCACGACCGAGGCGTTCCGAAATCTCGTGCGAACCTTGATCACCTCATAGTTGGGCGATCCGGGCTTATCTATGTAGATACCAAGAATTGGATGTCAATCACCTCGAAGGTGCGTGTTAAGAGCGACGGGCAGCTCTGGTACGGCGACTACCCCCAAGGCCCCGCAGTCTCCACCGTGCGCTGGGAAGCCGACCAGGTCCAGCGAGTCCTCGGCTGGCCGGTCCGCGCGGTGATCGCCGTCCACGGCGCTCGTGTCCCCGGAGGGCGCATCTATCTCGACGGCGTCACCGTCATCCAGGCCCGTGACCTCCGCAGCTATATCCGCTCACTTCCGGGCGCCGCCGGATGGGACCGGGCGCTCGTTACGGAGACCGCCCGCATTGCCGACGCCCGACTCGCCCCCGCGTCCGCACGCTGACCCCGACCGAGGATCCGCCGCACCGTGCCAGACCGCTACAACTACGGTAAAACCACTTGGAGTAAAACAAGTCAGCCTATAAAATGATCTTTGTAAGCCCTGGGTTGCAGTCACTGAACCCCCGCACACTGTCCAGGGCAGAGCAGAGGCGCCTGCGCTCGCCGGATCCGCGAGACCACCGCAGGCGCCTCGCCCATGTCGGACTGGCCACCGCACCCGATGCGTAGTGACGGCTCTCGCGAAAGCCTATCCGTGGTCGATGACCCTGTTCCGCAGCACGCTGAAGGCCACGGCGCAGCGTTCGTCCTTGCACCAGTCGCTGAGGGTCTTGCTCTCCCCGAACGCCGTGTGTAACTGCCGACGCTGATTCCGGACCGGTGCCCTGACCGTCAGAAGTTGGTCCCGCAGCGTTTCGAGGACGCGATGTGTGACCAGCGTGCACCTCGGCTTCACGGAGACGGCGACGTATCCCTCCCGATACAGCGGATAGATGGTGGCGGAAAGAGGGGACGCGCATGCCGAATTCCTTGGCGAGGGTCGCCTGGATTGGGAGCAGTTTCCCGGGCTGGTAGACCCCGTCCGTGAGACGCTGACGCATCGTGCGTTCGACGAGTCCGGGTGCCGTCAGGCGAGACCGATGGGAGGCCGGTGCGGCACTCGGCGGGGGACCGCCGGTGACATGTGCGCCTACGCGGTCTGCTCACGGGCTCGGGCGCAGCCGTGGAGGACGGGCTGGCTGATGGTCGGTCATACGGGCTCGGTTCCACGGGAGCACCCGGCCCGGGCGTGAAGGTCGCGGCACGCGCGCTGCGACCTTCACGCCCGCATGCTTCCTGGGGTCTCGTCAAGTCGCCCGATGGTCGCGGCGCCGAGTACCCCGCGACACGGCCTGCCTGCCACCACGCGGCCGCGTGGCTATGGGCGGGTACTGCGCCCGTGAGTCATCCTCCACCGCAGGCTGGCCCTGCCTCACCGTAGAGGCCGTGTTCGTGACGCCCGTAGCCACAGGGTCGCCCACATGGGTGCCGCCGCGGCCCTCGTACTCAAGCCCGTGGTTGCGTAGCCGCTTCAACAAGTCGGGGTACGCGACGGTGTCCGATCCGGCCACTGTTCTGGAGAAGGTAATGCGCTGCCGGCAGGTCGGGCAGCGCAGAAAGAGGTGATCCGACCTGGTGGTCCCGAGCTCGAACTTGTTCTTCCGCGCGGCTTTGGCGAGATCACGTATTCGGCCATCCCGAATGCCTTTCAGAAGGCTCTGTCTGGACATGCGTTCCTTTCGGTGGTGTGGGCGGCCCTCTGATCCCGGGGCATGGAAGTCACCGAGAACTACCGATGGAGAAAGGGCTCGCGTCCGCGCCGCGGTCTGCCGCGAGGTGGGTTTGCACTGATCTCATGGAGGGCCTGCGCCTCGGCCCGCACCGGGCGACCACACCGGAGTGACACACCTTGACGGTCTTCTCGTCCGAGGGGTCCAGTCGGATACCGGGCGGAAGCCCGCGGGCGAGGTCGTACAACTCGCCCCGGCTGCATGCTCCGATGATCATGACGTGTGTCGGCCCTTCACACTGGGGAGCTTTCCAGGACGAGGCGCGTGACCCGGGTGCCGATCGGCAGGAGGGAGTGGGCCAGGTACCCGGCGATGAAGAGCGGGCCAAGAGCCGCGTCGACCACGCTCTGCGGGACACCCAGCTCGTCGGCCAAGTCCTGCCGTTCAGGTAGGAGTTGGCCGGGCTTGTAGATGAGATCGGCCAAGCGCTCGCGGAGGGTGTGCTCGACCTGGACGACGCGCGGGTCTGCGGTGGAGCCCGGATCGGTCTGGAGGGGTGGACCGAGCACACGTTTGGGGCGGCCCCGCTCGATCGATATCAGTCCCTCATGGGCGAGCCCCCGTAGGGCGGCTGCCACGACACGAGAGTCGGTCTGGAAACTGAGGGCCAAGTCCGCGGAGGTGATGATCGTGCCAGCTGGTACGTCACCAGCGACGATGGCCTCGTGCAGGCTGCGGTAGAGCCGCTGAGCCTGCTCGGCCTGTCCCGATCGGAGACGGGAGGTCTCTTCGACCCGGAGGTCAGTTGCCATGATGCTCCAACAGATGGGTTGAACTGCCTGGCACTTCAGGCGGATTGGTGTGACCTCGCGTTCAAGAAGCGCGCCGCTTCTCGGCTGGAACGTCCGGCGCGGAGGGTTGCCCTGCCGTCCGAGGGGAGTCGGAGGCCGCTTGGCCCTCCACGCCGGGGGCCCGCCCCGGCCCCGCTGTGGAAGCGGGCACCGAGACGGGGATCATGGGATGCTCACCGGCTCCGGATCGTCCGTCGGCTGCGGCGTGTCACCGTCGGGGGTGACGGGCGGGGGTTGTGTATCCGGGTGAGCCGCCTTCGCCGCTTTCTCCAACCGGGATCCGAACCACGAGACCAGCAGGCTGAAGAGGAGACCCAGGGCGGGCCGGTACCAGAAGGGGAGCCCCTGCAGGAACATGAGGCCGCCGCCGACAAGGTCGAAGGTGAAGTGGGCGGCCATGAAGGGGAGGAGGCGTCCGTACTGCCGGTACAGCCAGACGCGGCCCGCAGCGAAGAGGAGCATGCCGATGGCGGGGAGTCCGAGGTAGGCGTGCAGAAGGACTTCGGGGACGCAGACCAGGGTGTAGATCTGCCATGCGGGTCGGCGTACCGCGGTGAGCAGGGCGGTCGTGGTGGCGACGATCACCACGTCCTCCAGCGCCACCGTCGACACCAGTCCGATGGCGAGGGTCCCGATGTTGTCGACGCCGAGGGTGGCCATCTGGCCGCCCTTCATGACCGGCACGCCGGCCCCGGTCCAGCGGATGAGCTGGAGCAGCAGGAAGCTGAGAGCGCCGCCAGCGATGCATACAGCGAGGACTAGTTGCGTGATCTCCCAGTCACGCAACCGTTCAACTGGAGTACGGGGAACGGTGACTCGCAGGGAGACCCGGTGCGCTCGGCACACTTCGAGGGCCAGCCACGCCAGGACGCAGCCGAACACGCCGGCGCCAACGACTTGCGCGAGCGCGATGGGGAACGGCGCGGTTGCGTACATGCCCGCCGCTCCGGCCAGGACGGCGGCGCCGCGCTGGAGGAGACGCTGCCGGGGCGTGACCTGGCTGAGCGGGGTCCGGGCAAACACCAGCCAGCACAGCCACCAGAACACGACTGCCGCGACGGTGAACTGAGTCCAGATCACCACGTATCTGGTCCGTGTCGTTAAGGAGAACGGCAGGCCGTACAGGTGGCCGGATGTCACCGCGGTGACGATCAGGGGGAACCAGCAGGCAAGAACGAGGAGCCCGATCACGTGCCGCACCACACGGCGGGCGGGCGCGTCACTCAGCGGCGGGGGCTCAGGAACTGGCTGGTGGAAGAGCTCGGGCAGCGCGAGGTGAAGTAACTTCATTCCGATTCTCCGGTGGCGAAGGACGCGAACTCGTCGGCGTCGTACACGGCGAGCGATGCCCATGACTGCGTGCCGGCGCCGACACAGACGGCTTGCTGGGCTACGTCGAACAACAGGTTCAGCGCGATGCCTGCGATGCTGCCCGTACGGCCCGAGGCACCGGGACCGGTGAGACGGGACAGGAGATCAAACACCAGGGAGCCCCCGCTCGATGCGGCGGATCCAGGACGGGGGGTCCGCGATCTCGGACTCGGTGGGGAGGTGCGTGGCGTCCTTCCAGACCTGGTTGACCAGGCCGGTGCCGAGTGCGGCGACGGCCTGCGCAATGAGGCGGGAACCCTGCTCGTACGCTTCGCGGCTCGGGCCGAAGCGGCGGACGATGCCCCGGTTGTGCAGGCGATAACGCCAGGACTTGGGTCCTTCCCGGAAATCGGCCGCTGTGCCGAACAACCGCTTGAGCGTCTGACGTTCGGCCCAGGTGGCGTGCCCCTCCACGATGGCCGAGACACTCTTCGGTGACGCGAGGACTCCCCGTTTCGGCAGGAAGAAGCTGGTCCAGACCGTGCCGCCGGCGGCTTCCTCCTGCATGTGGTGGACCAGTTCATGTGCCACGACCTGGACGAGGAAGGGTTCCTCGGTCAGCACGCCGCAGTGACGCAGGGTCTGCGGGATAGTGGTCGTCTCCCACTGGCTGTCAGCGGCCTCCTGGGTCGTGGCGGGCACCAGGGGCCAGAGCAGGACCGGGACGAAGGACCCGAGTTTGAGCGCGAGGCGCATGGCGCTGATCTCCGCTGGCAGCAGGTCCAGGTCGGCGATGTCGCGGGCGAGGATGCGCATACGGTGCTGTCGGGTCTCTTCCCGCCACGCCTTCGGCGTCAGCAGGCGGAAGCGGACCTTCGCGGGAAGCGGAAGGCCGGTTATCTCGCTCACCGTTGGTGCCACCCGGCGAAGGATCTGGTCGATTCGCTCGGCCAGGTCGGGGTGGCGCTGGGTGTCGTCCAGCACGGTGAAGCTGGTGTGGGTCACAGATGGTCCTGTCGAGAAGTGATCGGTCTTGGTCGGCTTCGGTGGCCGTTTGCTTCTGAGGGCCACTGACTGTTCCCGGGGAACGAAGGGGTCCGGGTGCCCTTCGCCAAGCCCGGAGTCAGGGCTGTCCCGCGCTCCTGCCGCCGAGAGCGGGGAATGGCATTGGCGACAGGGGGCGAGCCTGTGCTCAGACGGAGATCGCGAGACGCCGCGCACAAGGGGTGGCGCAACCGCGGGTGATCCCGCTACGGGGCGGTGTCGAACTCCCCCACGACGGGGAGGTGGTCGGAACAGCGCCGAGCCTCGGCCGTGTCGTAGGTGCGGTAGTCGAGCACCCTCAGTCCGTACGTGAGGAGGTGGTCCAGCCGCAGAGGAACGGGCTCGTTCGCGTAGAAGTAGCCGACGGTCGCGTCTCGGGGCCTGCCGGTCAAGGTCTCCGGGTCCTGCCATCCGGACTCCAGGAGGACCTGGATGGCCCGGACATCCGCGTCGCCGAACGTTCCGTCCTCCTTAACGAGTCGGTAGCGCGACTGCAGATTGCGCGGCACCTTGTCCCAATCGAGTCGGTCCTCGGGGCTGGGACAGTTCAGGTCGCCCAGGATCAGTCCCCGTGACGGTGCGCCGGGGAAATCGCCTGCGTAGTCGGTCATCCACCGCGCTTCACGCAGACGAGTGTCACCGTCGGTGTAGCTCAGGTGGGTGGCGAGCGCCAGGAAATCGGCGTCGTCGTTCTCCGCTTCGAGGGGCCGCAGGCGAGCGCGGATGAGGGCGTGGTGGAACACGCCCTCTGCTGGTCTGTCCCAGCTGACCAGGTGGAGTTTCGAGGAGCGATAGAGCATGGCGGTGTAGTTGGGCATGAGGCCCATGCGCGATCGCTCCATGGTCACCGGCGTCAGACCCAGGACGTGGGCTATCCATAACAAGCGTCGGCGGCCTTCCGCGTCCCAACCTGTGCATTCCGAGAGAGCGAGAATGTCAGGTTCCAGGCCGGAGAGGATATCCGCCTGTCTGCGGAGCCGTTTCTCCGAGGAATCGTCCACGCCTCCGTTGTAGAGGTTCCAGGCCACGGCGCGCGTTGTCATGAAGACCCTTCAGTCGTGAAGTCAGTTCGAGTGGGCGGGAGTTCGCGTTCAGGCCCCGGCCGAGCGTGCATCGGCTGGTCGGTGACAGCGAAGACGAGATGAGCCGAATATTCGGGAGTGCTAACGGCGTGCGTCATTCCTCGCGGAAGGACCAGCACGTCTCCGGCCGACGTGAGCAGGTCGACGGGACGACTGTCCGCGCTCGTCCAGATCTGCCATTGCTTCGCGCCACGCATTTGCACGATGACACCGAGCCAGTGGTCATCGTGCGCGCCGAGGTTACGGTCTCCGGCCTGTGATTCGTAGGCAGTGCAGATCACGCGGCGGCGCAGTATTCCGGCGAGATGAAGCGAGACGAGGCTGAACCATCCGTCGCTGCGGACGTCCAGGCTCTCGTACACGCGCGTCCTCGCCCGCTCCTGATAGGCGTTGGCAAGCGCCCCCAGACCGGTGTCACGCCGGAACTCTGTTCCGTCTACGAGGGCAACCGTCTGCTCCGGTGCCTTGCTGGCGGCCAACGGCAGGGGAGCGGCCTCGATCCACGCGGTGTCGAACGCTCCCGGCACATGATGCAGGTTGCCGGGCGTCATCCCGATCGCCGGCAAGGCGGCTGGCCCGAGTCGTGCCATGAAGTCAGCCGCCGTGACGAGCGGCAGGGGCACAGGCTGTGCGGTCATTGAAGGTGGCTCCCTATATGACGTAGATGTGGCCACGGGAGCCGTTGAGGCGATTGGATGATTTGCAATCGGACGCGCGCGCTTCCGAGGCGTAGTCACTGAGGGCGTCGTCCCCCAGATCGAACGTCTGGGTAGCGTGGAGGACATCGCCGCTGGCGATCTCGAACAGGTGCCGCGGGTGAAGCTCCACGACGCCTCGCTCGGCGTCGACCACCTGGACGAACACCGTGTCGTGGGAAACCTCCAGCGTCTCAGGCGCGTACAAGAGCCGGAAGGCACCCGCGACGGGATGCCGTTCCAGCACCTCGTTGATCTCCCTGAGCAATGCCGCCTGCTGCGCGACGAGCGTGAGCGGGGAAACCGCTGTAGTCATCTGCTTCTCCTCGGTGCGTCTGTGTAAAGGTGGGTTGTTCGGGCAGCACCAAATAGGTGCAGGCCACTGCGTAAGCGGCTATGAAGTGCTCCGGTCACCCGGGCGTGCTCATGACGTGGTCGAACCTGCCGCCGTGAAACCTGCCGATGGTCAGGCCGTGATCGCTCCGCTTGCGTACGTCCTGGTCGTCGATGACCTCGAAGCTGAGAAGGGCCGGTACCAGGTCCGGAGTGCTGAGCATCCAGTCGATCCGCTGCGGCGGCCCCTGGTCCGTACGGCGCAGGCTTGCGGTGGGAGTCAGCGCCCGCCGCTGTCCCAGGACGGTCCCCGCGTAGTGGCCGAGGTCGATGAAAACCGGTCTCCGCCCGCCAGTGAGGATTTCGCTCGGCCGAGTGTCCAAGACGCGCCGACCGAACCGTTTGATCGTGCGGTGCTGGACGTGGACACGGTCCTTGATCATCCGCACTCTGAGCCTCTTGCTGATTTCGTCGCGCCGGCGATGGCCGTAGCTGTTGCCGTCCAACCCCATCAGAACGGTGCGGTTGTGGTCGGCGATCGTGGTCGCCCTGCGGGCCTCGACAGCGCGTAGAGTGGGGTCGAAATGGCATAAATGCGAAGATCCCAAATGGAGTGTTCTGGGCAGGCCCTTGCGGCGGACCTGGACGTGACAGATGGGTTTCCACGGCAGGTCGTGATCGGTCCGGGCGACGACCTCGAAAAGATCCAGGTCGATCATCACGCCGACTGGGTTCTTGCTGCGGCCCTCGTGCACGCTGGCCATGAACGGGAACAGCCCGAGAGCGTTCGCCTCCGCATACAGGGCGCGCCCGCCGTCCGCGCCCGCCCCGGTCAATTCCTGCCGGAACACGATGTGCGGCCGGTACTTCCGGAGGATCTCGTGCGCCAGGCCCAGCGCGTTCTTCTCCGCGTTCCACGACACGGCAACAATCACGTCGACGCTCACTCGGCTGTCTCCTTCAGGAGAATGAGAGCCGAGGGATTAACCTGTGTTCCGTGCCTCGCTATATTGGTACACGCAAGGACTCCACTCTCCTTCAACGGTTCAAGGGTCTCGTGGATCGTCGCCACCGGGACGTCGAATTCCCCTGCGAGCTCCCTAACTGTGGGAAATTTGTTTCCCGTGGGGTAGGTGCCCTTTTTTATTCTGTCTATGATTGTGTTGCGAATATCTCGGACGGCCGCTTTTCTGGGAGTTCTGCACATTTTCCATTGCCCGGATCGGGCGCGGACCTCAATGAAGGGGCCGATCGGAAGGTTCTGAGGGTCTGTACTCACCGTTCCGGCTCTGGAAATGCGGAGCAGAAATCCTTCCTCGGATAGCCTGTCGACAGCGATGTCGAGGGTGTCCTTGGAAACTTGAAGTTCCGTGCTGAGCGTCCGTCTGTCCGGAATCACCTCGTACGCTTTGTAGGTTCCGTCCGCGATGCGAGACCGGATTATTTCTGCTACCCGACTTGCGTCGGATGCGATGCCTGGACGCACCTCGCGCAGATCGCCGCCATACCGATAGACGAATCCGTATGAACGCCCCAGGAAGTCCGCAATCGCACGGACCGTTCCACCGTCCTGGCGGGCGCGAGAAATCGCCTTCCGGTATTTCGCGCGGTCGCTGATGCTAATCCTGCTGCCCGGCTCGTAGTGCTCCGGAAGGTCTTTCAGGTGCTTCTGCCATTGCGGGCCGGGCGCAGTGCTCGTCTTCTGGCTCGGCTCATCGCTTGTGCAGCCCGGTGTCGGGTGGCCGGGCTCGGCGTAAGGTCCGCGCTTCACGTGATCTCCGCGTCGACTGGGTCTTCGTCAGGACTGGGGCTGTTGGTGGCTGTCCATGGGGCGGACCTCCCAGCTACTGCGCAAGAGGCTCTCCGCTCCGTGGGGATCGCCGTCGGTGACCGGACGAAAGCCGTGGCGCGTGAGGGAGCCTCAGCGCCGCTGGCATGCTGCGACGCTTCCGGATGCGTGGGCGCGTGATGGGCAATCAGGCACAAGGCTCCGCGCGGCGTGTGCGATCTGTAATCGAGCCTGAGCGGTCGCCTCAGGAACGAGGAGGTAGGAGACCGTCAGGCGTACGACGGCCTCGATGCCCCGGAGCCGGCAGGGTTGGCCGCCGGATCCGGAAGCATCCAAGCGGTGACAGAGCTCCGTTACGGCGCCCACAACACTGGCCAGCCCTCGGCCGCGGGCGACCTGCTGATCGGCCGGGGCGAGCTGTGATGTGAGAGGGCTCGCGCCGACTGCCTCGTCTCCATGGCCGGTGAGCACGTCGTGGAGTAGCGGGTGGTTGCGGCTCGCTGCGAGCATCCAGTTCACCGCTGCCGCGAGGCAGTCGCTGGGTTCCGTACCCCGCCTGCGGGCTTGACGCCACCGCAGGTCCATTCCGTCCAGCAGTCGGTCGATCTCCCGCGACAGCAGAGCCTGGGCGATGCCGGTCCGGCTGCGGAAGTGGGTGTAGAGGGTCTGCCGTGACACGCCTGCGGCAGACGCTATTTCCGTCATCGAGATTCGGTCCCACGTACCATCAGCTCGCTTGCCGAGCGCAATGTCCAGCACGGTGTCTCTGATGCTCGGTGCAGCGGACGTCCGCTGCCGGTCCCGCGCCGTGCCAACGTTCATGCGTGTGCCTTATCCGAATACATGCGGTCCGTGGACTGCGTCGTAAGAAGTGAGCGGTCAGCGGTTCCCACCGGGCGAGGTGACGGTCACACGTCCTGTATCGCGGGCGTGGCACCACCGCTCTGGGAACCCTCCGACGGGTGTGTCGCGACGGCCAACGCTCTCCAGATTGAGCGAGACGACCGTTGCGACTTCCTCGTTCTAGGTCGCTGGCGTCATCTCACCTCTGTCGGCGAGTCATCGAGGCCGCCCTCGTCGTACAGCGCGCGAAGCAGCGGCGACAGCACCATGGGCGCGGTGATCAAGTGTCCGATGGGCTCGCGGGAAGCCCAGCGCAGGCTCAGATGGTCGGCGCGTGCGCCGCGGGGCGGTACTCGTACTTCGGGACCGTGGAGGTATGTGGCGCAGGGCGGCCAGGGGAGGGAGTCGGAATTCAGCGGGACGAAGAAGGTGTATGTGCCGCCGTCGGCGATCACAGCGCCCCGGCGTCGTTCGCTGACCCGGCGCAGACGAGCGAGAGCTGCGGCGCCGTATGCCTGCTGGGTCAGTACGGCGGCGAAGCATTCACCGGTACGGACCTGGGCGGGGACGGTGCTCTGCCAGGCTCGGCCGAGCAAGGCGTATCCCTCGCTGCTGCGGTCGCCTTCCATCAGGGGAAGAACGGGGATATCCCACGCGGTTCGTAAAGGATCGGCGGGACGGGCAGCGGGCCGTCGTTCGGCAAGGCGGTGGAAAGTCAAAAGCATGGCGTGCCGTTCAGTCGGTTCCGGCGGTCAAGCGGCGGGCAGACGCGTGATCCAGCGCCGGGGTCGGCGGAGTTCTTCGAGGGTGGGAACCAGACCGGGCGTGGTCCACACGGGGTCAAATCGTTCGGGGCCGACGGCGGCGATGGCCCCGTCGACGAATGTGACGGCGCGGGCCAGCCGTCAGGGAGCTCCGATACCTATGAGGCGGTAGCGGCCCACCTCCGGCCGGAGTACGAACACCGTGCGGATGACTGGGGTGTACGTGCTCCGGCCAGCGAACGGCACCGGCTTCGTCGGGGACTCTGCTAGGCCGCAGCTACCTGGTCGAGGTAGACAGGCAGTTCGGTGTGGCCGTTGGAGATAAACGACGCCACCGGCTCCAACTGGTGAGCAGGGACGGCGAGGGCCAGTTCGGGGAAGCGGCTGAACAAGGCGGGAAGCGCGATCTGGGCCTCCAAGACTGCAAGTGGGGCTCCCAGGCAGTAGTGGGTGCCGTGGCCGAAGGAGAGGTGAGCTCGTCGGGTCTCTCGCGTGATGTCGAAAGCGTCGGCGTTCTCATGGATCTCCGGATCGCGGCCGGCAGCACCGTAGCTGATCATGATCGGTGTGCCCTTCCGGAAGGTCAGCCCACTCGGTTCGTCCTCGATGTCCTCGGTGGGGAACCGCATGATCAGGTAGAAGATCGGGGGCTGGTGCCGCAACGTTTCCTGGATGGCGTCGTCCCATGTGGCGGGACCGGCCAGGATGAGGCGGAGCTGTTCGGGGTGGGTGAGCAGGTTGACGATCGCGTGGTCGAGGGCGTTGACGGTGGTTTCGTGTCCGGCGCCGATGAACAGCAGGAGTGTGTCGATGAGTTCCTGCTCCGACAGGCGTGTGCCGTCCTGGTCGCGGGCGGCGATCAGGGCGCTGGTGAGGTCATCACCCGGCGTTGCGCGCTTTTCGGCAACCAACTCGCTGAGCAGCGCGTAGATCCCTTGTGCGTGCGCTTCGGCTTCGGTCTCGCTGATGTTGGTGGCGAACAGTCCGCCGACACAGCGGCGGAAGCCGTCGTGCATCCGTGAGGGGAGACCGAAGAGCTCGCTGATGACCAGCAGCGGTAGCAGGTAGGCGAATTCGGCGCGCAGGTCGGCGGCGCGGCCTGGGGCGGCGGCGAGCTGGTCCAGGAGGCGTGTCGTGATCTGCTCGATGGTGGGTTGCAGATCCGCGACGCGGCCGGGAGTGAACGCCTTCTGCAGCAGGCGACGCAGACGCGTGTGTTCCTCGCCGTAGGCGGTGAGCGCGTTGCGTACCTGTATCCAGGTACGCAACGGCCACTGTTCCGGCATGTGCTCGTTGACAAAGTCAGTGCCGTGTTCGTGGGCGTCCTTGCTGATCTTCGGGTGCCTCAGCAGCCGCTTGATCAGGCCGGCGTCGGTTACTGCCCACGCCACCACTTGACCAGGAAGTTCCACGGTCGTCGCCGGGCCTTGGGCGCGGAGGAGGGCGGCCTCGGCGTGAAGGTCGGATGCGGTGCCGTCGAGGCGGTAGGGGCAGCGGGCCGAGGAGGCGGTGTCCATGATTCTCCAGACGTGGCGATGGGCGGGAATATGACGGGAACTGCGGTCCAGCCGCTGTGGAAGGTGCCGGGGCGTCGTTCCAACTGGTCGACGGGGCATGCGAGTTCCATACCTGGCAGCCGGTCCAGGACGCGCTCGACTGCTACCTCGGTGATGACGCGGGCAATGTCGGGTGAGGGGCACCCGTGGGCGCCGGCGGAGAAGGCCAGGTGCGCGTCGTTACCGGCGAGATGGGCGTCGGTGAGGTTCAGCGTCGGATCGGTGTTGGCCGCCGCGAACGAGACCAGGATGGGCACGCCGGCGCGCAACAGAATCCCGTCGTAGACGGTGTCCTGATACGCGTACAGCGGGCAGTAGTTGGCCATGGGAGGATCCGTCCACAGGACGTAGTCCAGGGCTCCAACCACGCTCTGCGCCCCGTCGATGACCGACCCGGAAAACCGTTCGTCCGTGAGCATGAGCTTGAGGGCGTTGCCGATCAGGTTCGTGCTCGGCTCGGTCCCTGCGCCGATGACCAGCAGGATCGTCTGAACCATCTCTGCGTCGGTCAGGCGAGCCGGATGCGCGATCAGCCACGAGGTGACGTCCGACCCCGGGGAACTGCGCTTGAGGTGGGTCAGGTCTAGACATGCCGCTTCCAGGTCGGCGTTGGCCGCGGCCGCATCCTGGTCAGTGTCGAAGAGCCTGATCAGACTGCCGACGATGCGGAGCCCGATTTCGGGCGGACAGTCGAACAGTTCGAACAACACCCGCATCGGCAACTCAGCCGCGTAACTCCCGACCAAGTCGGCCTTGCCATGGGGAGCAAGGGCGTCGATGAGGGCGTCGGCGATGCGCTTGACGCGAGCCCGAAGCGCGTGCGGATTGATGTGGGCCAGGCTGTCGATGATCGCGGTGCGCAGGCGAGTGTGTTCCGGGCCGTCCTTCCACAACGCGTTGTCGCGTGCCTGCATCATCATCAACGCGGGGCTGTCCAGAGGGACTTGTCCCTCGGCCAGCGCCCGCCACCAGCGGGGGTTCTTGGCGAAGTGATGCGGAGTATTGCGCAGCAGGTGTAGCGCCGCGGCGTACGTCGTCGTGATCAGTCCGAACACGCCAGGAGAGAGCTCTATCGGAGCGATCGATCCCATCGAACGCAACACCCTGTAGGTGTCCTGCGGACGGGCGGAGAACTGCGGTCCGTACAGAGGCACCGGCCGCCCGCCTGGAGCAGGTGGTCGAGGCCCGGCTTCATGCGCAGGGCAGCCGGGCGGGGGCACCGTGCCCTGCTGCGTCGGATGGGTCATGCGGACTCCAATGCGTCGGAGGTCATCAGGTACTCCACAAGGTCAGCCAGGGCCTGGGCGGCCGAGTGCCGGTCCCGGGCGTCGCAGGTGACCAGCGGCGTCTTCGGGGCCAGGTCGAGGGCTTCGCGCAGGTCAGGCTCGGGGTGGAAGGGGGAGTCGGGGAAGGCGTTGATGGCCACCGCGTAGCGCAGCCCCATCTCCTCGACCAAGGTGAGAGATTCGAACGACTCGGCGAGGAAGCGTGTGTCGGCCAGCACGAGGGCGCCCAACGCCCCCACCGCGGTCTCGCGCCAGACGTTGCGGAACCGCTCCTGTCCCGGGGCGCCGAACAGGAAAAGAACCAGGTCCTCGCCGATGGTCAGTCGGCCCCAGTCCAGTCCGACCGTCGTCGTGGACTTACCCGGCCGGCCGCGCAGGTCGTCCACCCCGACGCTTGCCTCCGTCATCAACTCCTCTGTACGCAGCGGCCTGACCTCCGAGATGGCGGAGACCAAGGTGGTCTTCCCAACGCCGAACGGTCCGGCCACCACGATCTTGACCAACTGCGTACCCGTGGCGAGGTAGCGGCGGTCAGAGGGCTCTGAGGGCATCTCTCACTCTCTCCAGCAGATGGTCTTCCGGTCGAACAGCTCTCGGAATGGGCTTTCGGGTCATCAGGTGCCCGCTGGCTACGAGGTCGGCGACCAAGACCTTGGTGACGCCGATCGGCAGCTGCAGCGCGTTGGCGGCGTCCACCAACGCCAGCAGGCCGTTCTCACACAGGTCCACCAGCTGTCGCTGTTCCGGACTCAGCCCTTCGACCGGCAGTTCGCCCGGCGCATGCAGGACCGTCAGCACGTCGAACAAGTGACGACTGGCGCGCGTCCGTCCGCCTGTTGCCATGTAGGGACGGATTAGCGGCGGCCTGCGCCGGGGTTCGGTCATGACACGCTGCCGCCGACGTCCTGGCGCGCTGTGGTGCCCAGCACGTTGCCGACCGACTGCACCAGGTCCTGGCTCCAGGTACCTACCTGCTGGAGGTTGACGTCGAAGCCTGTTGCGATCCCCAAGAAGGTGCCTTGACCGGCACTTTCGACCAGTACGTACCCCTCGTCGAACTCGACCAGTGTCCGGCGCCAGTGTCCGCCGTCGAAATGCTCCGGGGCTACGGGATTCCCATTTCGGGCGACTGCGTCTCCCTCCGGGACAACGAATTCGCTGGTGCCGCGGCTACTGGACTGCACCGCGGTGCAGGCCGCCGCCATCCGCTGAGCCATGTCCAGAGGAAGTCCCTCTGTCCGTGCCCGCAGCAGCCCGTCCGCCGTCAGGAGGATCACCCCGCTTACGTGCGGGACACGCTGCAGTGCTTGGTCGAGGAGGAAGTCGACCTTGCCGAAGTCGACCAGTCCAGGGTTGAGCCGGATGCCAGTGTCCATGTCACGTCACCTGTCGTTGCTGTCAGAGAGTGGGGAGGAGACGCCGGCACGCCGCCCGGCGCGAGTGCCGCTCTGGAAAGCGCCCAAGCGGCTTCCGGCTTCCTGGGCGTCGATGCGCGGGGGTTCCTGCTGCCCGACCTGTTGGACAGCAGGTCCGCTGATTGCCGTTGCCCGGGTGCGCTGCGGTAGCCCAGTCGCGGATGAGGTGGGAGGCGGAGGGAGGACCGCCGTCTGCCGGATGACCCGGGGGTCGCGTTTCTCGGGCCGCGTCAGCAGATTGGTGGGCACGAAGACCGTGGCGCTCAGGCCACCTGAGGAGGACTGACCGTTGAGGTGGGCGGAAAACCCGTAGCTCTCGGACAGCGCGGCGATGGCGGCGAAGCCAATCCGAGGCGGGTCTCCCAGCCGGGTGATGTCCACCGGCCGATCTCCTCTGAGAGTCGCACCGGCCGAGGCGAGTTGATGGTCAGTCATGCCGATGCCGGCGTCGCTGACGGTGATGGACACGCCGTTGTAGGCGGTCAGGATGTCGACCCATACCGGTGCGTTCGGCTCCGACTTGTTGAGCGCGTTCTCCAGGATCTCAGCAAGTGAGATCACCACGGCCTCGACGGCCTGCGCGGTTACCGCGATCTCCTCGTTCTCGGCGTAACGCACACGGGTGTAGTCGCCGATCTTGGTGATGGCACCGCGGACCACCTCGGTCAGTGTGGCCACATTCCGCTGCCGCCCGACCCACTTACCGCACAACACCAAGATCGCCTGTGTCTTGCGGGCCATCTGAGCATTGAGATGATCCAGCGTGAATAGGTCTCCGAGCACGTCCGGATGCTCGTGGTCATCCTGCATCCGGCGCAGTTCGATCTCCTGCTCGCCGATCAGGCTCTGGACCTTGCCGATGATCCCAGCCAGCGTGTCGCGGACGGCGTGGTCCGCCTTCCGGCGGCTCTCGACGAGCATGTTCTCGAAGGCCCGGAGGACGCTCTCGGCGCTGTCGGCGAACGGGGTACCCAACAACTGCTGGTCTCGCAGACCCGGCACTGCACGTGACTGCACCAGCAGGCTCTCCGTAAGTGCGGGAAGACGATCCGAAATCAAATATCGAAGTTCGTCTTCGCGGCTCCTGATGCCCGCCTTGAGGGACTCCACCTGGGCACGGGCACGCTTGCTGATCTGCTGCTGACGTACCAAAAGCACCAGCAGCATCAGGCACATGACACCCAGGCACAGTGCGATGGCTATCTCTCGTGTCATCAAAACCTTCATGTGAAACGGCAGCAGGACGGGAAGGCGAGGTCGCCGGGGCGGAGGTCGGATCTCCGGATCGGGGGAAACCGGTAGAACCCGGGCTCGCCCCGGCGACCAGTCGGAAGGCGGCAGCGCTCAACATCTGGCGCGTGCCGAGCAGCAGCGGACAACCACCGCGCATGGACGCCCGGCGTCCCGGGCGGTCGATCGGGCCGCAGGCGCGACGAGGCCTCGGTGGACGTCCCGTGCTCCGGCGACAGTGCTCGCGAGTTGCACACGAAACGTGCGTGGCCCCGGTCGTGCAGCGGGACATCGCCCGCGTGGTGCCGCATGCCCGCAGTAGCCCCGGGCTCACGCGGGACGCAGGCGCGGATCCGAACGTCAGGGCGAAGAGGGGAAGGCCAGGCATGTCAGAGGCCCTCCTCGTCGCGGGAAGCTAGGCCCTCGGAGGCGCGTGGTGTCTGAGACCCGCTTGTGCCATCTGGCACGAACCGCTCCCGGGACTTGGCCACGCGCCGGACACGCAGGCCCTGCCGCAGGGCGGGCACAAGGTCCTCTCCGCGGCGCAGGGCGATGGGCTGCACTTGCCCGCGGACCCAGGGAGCCGTGTCCCAGCGTGTGCCGGGGGAAGGCGGGATCACCAACCAGGAGTCGCTGCCTGCGTGGACACTGAGACGCTCGTCGCACGTGGCGAGGGCCGGCCCGCTTCCCGGGGCGACCAGTAGCGTGACCGTGTTTGGTGCAGAGGCGGTGAACGACGGGGTGTCCGGACCCCCTTCGAACGCAGTTAGTGCCGCGTGACCCAGTGGGCCTGGCAGCGTCACGGCGTCGAAGTCCACGCAACGGCAGGCAATTGCAGGATGTTGCTCAATGTTGAGAGCGCCGAGCACTTCGTCGGATACGGGAGTGACCAACCCTCCGGGCAGGGCCATCTCAGTCGAATCGCCGCTGGCTAGATATCCGAGTGACCAGCCCAGGACTTCCCGGTAGATCCGCATGAGAGTCGGGGTATCGAGGTGGTGCAGGCCCTCTGGCATTCGTCCCCCTACTCTTTTTGATGCGAGGCCGGATTCTGGGCGGCATGGCCGCACGCGCCGCTCCGAGTGGAACCGTCGGTGTGCGTGTGGCAACCGTAGGTGCCGTTCGGTGGACGGATGGAACAAAATGTTCCACCTCGTTGAGGGCCCAGCGGACTTCGCTCCTTGGCTGCTGGCATGCCGTGCCGGCAACGAACCGGAAGGTGGGCAGGGAGTGCGCATCGCCGATGACCTCCAGCCCGGTATGCCGGAAGTGGGTGCCTTCGCGTGGTGACGCGTTCTCCGCTGTCGGCGGATGTCCAGACGGACGCGTCGAACAACTCGGACCCACGAGGCAAGCGCTGGGGGTGAAATGGCCCGGATATCCTGCCGGGCGGCCGGGGCTCACGGCGCGTGCTGAAATCTGAAGCAATTACCCGGTAGGTCCACGGGCTGCGAGGGTGGCCTGCCCACGCCCGATGCCGGGGCCCTGGCCGGAACCGGTGGAGTTTCGCGGGAACGCAAGGCAGGGGATCGTCAGTCAGTGCTCAGGCCTGTTCCGCAACGAGCTCGGACGGGATCCGGGAGCGCAAGGAGCAGGTCGCTTACACCTGTCGCTGCAGAGGTCATGACCCCGTGCGGCCGGGGATCAGCGGTATCGCGAGGCGGGGTAGGTGACTACCTCAAGCCGAGTCGCTCCGCCAGGCCGGCGATGCCGTCATCCACGGAGCGGTTTGTCCGGATGATGTCCGAAACGATCTGTCGTCCTTCTGGATTGAAGGCAATCGTTTCCTTAGAAGCCCTCTCCGATGCCAGCAGAGCTCCACGGACAGATTCGTGATCCCCTGCCTGAAAATGGCTGCGCGCTAGATCAATGAAGTGTTGCGCTCGACGGTTGGTGGACGGAATATCCCGGGGGTTCAACTGGGCGGCACTGGCAACAGCAGCAGAACTTCTACCACACTCGACATTCACTGCTACGGCATAAATACCGACGTTGGTCGCGCCGAACATGGTTTGCATATCGACGTGCCCGCCAATATTCGTCGCAATCCGGTCTGCCGCTTCCCAGTGGCGCCAGGCGTCCCCGGCTCGGCGGTCGCCCGCAGCACCCATGGCGGCGAAAAGGAGGAGAGCTCCGCGCAGTGACTGCTCGTCGACGGAGACAGGCCGCGCGACGTGATGGAGCGCGGCGAGGGCTGTCTCTTCTGCATCCTGCGGCTGCTGAGCCGTGAGAGAAGTCATCGCCGAGCCCCAGCCGGCCAGCGCCATGAGGTATGCGTCCTCCGATGTGACCGCGGCCGACAACGCTCGGTCCGTGAATTTCGCGGCCAGTTCCATTGCCCGCACTCCGTAGGCGTAGCGCTGGCCGAGCAGGTGGACGCTAGTCGCGATCGCGTACGCCCTGCGGCGCTGCGTGCCGGAAGACGTCCGGGTCAAGGCGGTGGCGTCCCGCAGCAGGCCCGGAAGTAGCAACCCGAGTTGCGTATTCTGCGTGCGCGACACGTGCCAGGCATCCCAGGCGTGCCGGATTCGGCGCTCCAGACTTGCAGCCGAACCCGGTGGTTCTTCCGGGGCCGACGCCAGCAGGGCGTTGGTCAGTGCCTTGCGTACTTCCGGGACAGCGGGGTGTTCGGGCATGTCCAGGGCAGTGGCACTGAAACGGCGCCCAACGAGCGAACTGAGGTCGGCGATCCGTAGAGCCCTGGCGAGATCGATCAGGTTGTCCAGGCGAAGGGCCCCGCGCCCCTCCTGTTCGAGCAGGCTCAGCCACCGTTCGGTATGGCCCACCAGTGTGGACAGTTCCCGCCGAGACAGCCCGCGTCGGCGCCGGTGCCACTCCACTCTGGTGCCGATCAGCCCGGCGAGGTCGTCACCAGCAGACTCCGGCATCCGCCTCCACCCCCGTGAAAGAATCAGGGCCCGGCTTTGTCGCGCTCAGGTGGTTGCGAGGCATCTGGCCGGGCGTGACCGTGGTTCCGGAGAGAGCGGAGAAGGCAACGTGGGTTCGGTGGAGGTCAAGCGACTCGTGCTGTACATCGTGGCGTGCGGCGGCTACCCGGCCCAGGACCTTCCCACGCTGGTGGAGTGGGCCCAGGGCGAGGGCTGGGAGGTCTGCGTGATCGCAACGCCCAAAGGGCTTGATTTCCTCGACATACCGAGGTTGCGCGAGCTGACTGGCCATCCGGTCCGGTACGACTACAAACAGCCGGACGAGCCCGATGTGCTTCCGCAGGCAGACGCGTTCGTGATTGCCCCTGGCACCTTCAACAGCACCAACAAGCTCGCCGCCGGCATTTCGGACACGTTGGCCCTCGGCCTCGTCAACGAGGCCATCGGGTTCGGGAAGCCGGTGATCGCC
Organism: Streptomyces prunicolor NBRC 13075; assembly: GCF_000367365.1. Taxonomy (GTDB): domain Bacteria; phylum Actinomycetota; class Actinomycetes; order Streptomycetales; family Streptomycetaceae; genus Streptomyces; species Streptomyces prunicolor. Next base: position 132,255 of record NZ_BARF01000081.1, read on the forward strand.
GTGCCCTGGCCCAACCGGGTACTGGCGCAGCGACTCCCGTTCCGAAACAGCGTCGAGACCCTCAGCCGTGAAGGTGTCTCTCTCATCCTGGACTACGAGAGTCTGCCGGAGCCGGGATCGGGACAGAGCGGGGCCAGCACCTTCCCATGGAGCCAGATCCACGAGGAACTCGCGAACGTACGTCGCGACCTCGTGGCCTGAGGGGCAGACGCGTCCGCTGTGCATACTCCGGCTGACGGCACTCCAAGAGGCCAGCTGGCGAACGTCGGTGGAGGCGACGACCATCCGCGACCCGTTCACGGTTGAGTCAGGCGCAGAACCGCCCACACGATTCTGCCGCCACCGTCCTTGGCCGGACCGACCCCCCAGCGATCCGACACACCCTTCACGAGCATCAGCCCGCGGCCGCCCCCCTCATCGAGCGTTGCCTTTCGCGCGCTGGGGGTGGAATGGCCGCCCCCCTCATCCGAGACTTTGATCAACAGCAGATCCGGCGCAACGCCCAGACCGCAGGTGATCTCCTCGCTCGTCGTATGGATGAGCGCGTTGGTGAACAACTCGCTCATCACCAGGGCCGCGGTGTCGCAGTCATCGAGGCCGATGCCCCACTTGCCGAACTGCTCCCGCACGTTCCGGCGGGCTTCGCGCACGGCCAGGCCGTCGGCCGGCAGGAGGAAGGCGGCGCAACGCGCTTCGGCGCCGAGGTCGGGGGGTGTTGTTCCCAAAGCGGGTGCGTCGTAGGTCATGGTCACGGCCAGTTCCTAGCGGTGGGGGGACGGTTGCACGTGACCGCGAGCTGTGAGGACTGCGTCTGTAACTCGGCCTTGGGACGTTGAGAGGCCAACCAGCCTCGGCAGCCGAAGAGTTCGGGCGCATCGCGTCGGGGAGCACTACGCGACGCCGTGCCGGGGTGATGACTCTTGCCGTAGGCGCGCGGCGCGGCGTCTGCGGAGCGGGCCACATAGCGCCGAGAGCCCCGGTCGCGCGAGGCCAGCGTCAGCCGTCGTACACGGGTGAGCTTGGTCACCCGCGACACTATGCTCGTCACATCGAGCAATTGGCAAGCCCCACTATGCAGGTTGCATAGTCAGGTGATGCAGTCTGTTCGGCGCGTCGGTGCCATGGCACACTGCATCCGAGGTCGGGTGTTCGAGGAAGCAGAGGAGGCGACGTGAGCGAGCCGCGGTCTGCCCCAACCGTCTTGCAGATGGTGCTCGGTAGACGGCTCCAAGACCTTCGGGTGGCCGCGAATCTGACGGCGCAGGAGGCCGGCAAGCGGATTCGCCAGGCTTCTACGACCGTGACCCGGATGGAACGAGCCGAGGTCACCCTGAAGTGGGCGACGGTCAAGGCGCTCCTGGAGACCTACGGGGTCGGGGAGGCAGAGGCGAAGGAGTTTCTCGACCTTACGGAGCAGGCCAACGCTCCTGGTTGGTGGCAGAGCTACCGTGATGCGCTGCCAAGTTGGTTCGCCGTATATGTGAGCTTGGAGACCTCGGCTACTCAGATCCGTCTCTACGAACCGCAGGTGATTCCAGGGCTCTTGCAAACCGAGGACTACGCCCGTGACGTTCTGAGAGTGGGTTTCCCCCGGGTCTCGTCCGATGAGCTGGAACGGCGTGTGGCCCTCCGCATGGAGCGCCGGGCGCTCCTCACTCGCCCCGATGCGCCGCAGTTGTGGGTGGTCATGGACGAGACGGTGCTGCGGCGACGCGCCAGTGACGCGGACGTCATGCAAGCGCAGATCGACCATCTGCTTGAGGCGTCTCAACTACCGAATGTAACCCTGCAAGTCGCCCGGTTCAGTGACGGCCTGCATCCAGGAGCATTCGGTCCTTTCACTCACTTCCGCTTCCAGGTCTCGGAATTTCCGGACGTAGTCTGCAACGACAGCGTCAGCAGTGCGACCTATATCGAAGACCGAGTAGAGGTCGCTCTCTACCGCGAGGTCCTGGACCGGATGAGTGCGCAGGCAATATCGAAAAGGCGCACCGTGGAGTTCCTCGGTGATGTGCGCAAGGAGCTACTAAATGAGTCACGTCCTTAATGCCGCCGTTGACCTTGGCGTCGAGGGGTGGGAGTGCCCCTGGAGCGGTACCAATGGCGGACAGTGCCTAGAAGCGATGGACCTTGGCGACGGCCGCATCGCTCTGCGCCAGTCCACTGACCCTCACGGCCCAGCTCTCATCTTCACGAAGGCCGAGCTGGGCGCGTTCGTGAGCGGGGCAAAGGCCGGGAAGGCCGACTACTTGATCACCCCGGGCTTGTCGGTTGCTGGCTAATTCTTTCAGGTCCCGTAGTAACTGTATGCATGCCATCAATGGAGGACGGAAATGACCGATGACGTTTTCGATGCGGGGAAAATAGATACAAGCCGACCACACCCGGCTCGCCTGTATGACTTCTACCTCGGTGGCAAGGATAACTATCCCGCAGACTGGGCGGCGGCAGAGCAGGTCGAGTTACTGTACCCCGACATCAAAGCTGCATCGGTGACGAACCGAGATTTCATGCATTGCGCCTCCCGGATGCTCGCCCGGCAAGGGATTCGGCAGTTCCTTGATATCGGTACTGGAATCCCCACGGTGCCGAACCTGCATCAGGTTGTCCAGGAGATAAACTCAGGCTCTCGTGTCGTATACGTGGACAATGACCCCATCGTCCTAAGGCACGCCGAGGCTCTCCTTTACGGAACCGATGAAGGGTGCACGGAGTACATTTCGGCCGATTTCAGGGAGCCCGAGAAAATCCTCCAGGCGGCGAAGGAGGTTCTCGATTTCAGCGAGCCGATTGCGCTCTCGCTAGTGGCGCTGCTGCACTTCGTCTCTGATGACTATGATCCACAAGGAATTGTTCGACAGTTGCTGGAGCCAATGGCGGCGGGAAGTCATCTGGTGATCTCGCACGCCACGGGCGACTTCGATCCCGAAGCGTGGGAACAGATCGTTCAGGTCTATCGCAACGGGGGAACTCCTGCCCAGGTGCGGTCGCGGGATGAGGTCGCCCAGTTCTTCGCTGGTCTTGAAGTGCTCGACCCTGGCGTTGTGGTGGCCACTCAATGGCAGCCCGGCATTGGCCAAACGCTGGCCAAGCCCGACGAACTCGCGCTATACGTGGGCGTAGCTCGCAAGGCCTAGATTCAAACGCTGGCGGATATCACCCACGAGGCCTCTGCGCGGAGCGTGGGAAGACAGGTTCGATCACGGCCGTGCCGATTGGCCAGCATCAAGTTGTCGGTCGGTCGGTACGGCGTGGGGGAGTGCTCCGACCGCTCCAGTCGAACCGCTCTCACACCAAACACCAGTCCAACTGACGAAGGCAGCAGAGCCTCCGAGGCCACGGCCCCAGCCGATCAGCGAGCCGGACATCTGCTCCTAGACGTTGTTCTCCGGAGCTGGTGGTGGGGCCGACACTCACGCGAAGGTACCGAACGACCAGAGCGTGCATGGTAAAACCCTCGGGCCAGATGCGAGGACGCTCATGGTCCGAGTGGCTGTGGTGACCATCGGCGGTCCCGTAAAGCGGCCACAACTGGCTCCGGATGACAACCGGTTCAACGACGGCGTGAAGCGGCCCCCACGCTCCAAACTGCACAGTCAGGCGGGTAGGCGGGGCCACTTCGGGTCGACGCCGAGGCCTCGGCCACCACCTCCTTGGCCAGGAACGAAGAACGCAGGCCCGCGCACCGTTGCCGCAGATCCACGACGCGACCCAGCAGGTTCCGCATCCCTCGGGATTCCGCGACTCGGCACCTCTATGAGAACGGACATGCGGTTACCAGCCGCCCAGGGGCGACTCGTCGGCAGGGCATCGACCCCCTCCCGTGCCGCGAAATCTATCCACAGGCAACCAGTGGCAGGCTCGTCAGCCCCGGTTGCGGCCTGATCAACTCCCCCGACAGAAGGGCCGGTTCAGCATGCTCTCGCGCTCCCGAGCCACTCAAGCCAGGCCATCAGAAGCCCCGATATCCCCCTGGGTGATTCACACACAACGAAGTGTGCGCACGCTGACATCTCCGGCGACCCCAGACGACATCCAGGACGCGAACGCCCTGCACGCCAGGTGCTCGCTGGAAACGAGGTTCGCCCGCTACGGTGCCGCACGCCGCACCTTGTCGCGGGCCGAATGGGAACACCTGACGAACCCAGACCGAGGGATCACCTGGGCCACGCGCCCGGCCGGCGATCCCGCCGAAGCCGATGTCGTCGCCCTTACTCACCTGATGCACACAGAGGACGAAGGCGTACACGAACTGGCCCTGCTTGTCGACGACTCGTGGCAGGGCCAGGGCCTCGGGTCCGCCCTGGCCCGTAACGTCCTCGCCGTCGCCAGGACCACGTCGGTCCGCGAGCTCACCCTCCTGGTCGGCTCGGACAACCGGAGGATGCAGTCCATCCTCCGGCGGCTTGGAGCCGTACTGCCCCCAGCACGCGGGACAACCGTCAACATTGTTGTGCCTGTGGGGACTTGAGTAGTGAGTGCCCAGCAGAGTACGCCCGTCTCACGCCCGGCGAAGGCGCCGTCCGCCCACTTGACCCGTCCGGACGGCGCCCGGCTGGCGCTCTACACCGACGGACCCGCTACGCCCCACCTCGCCGTCGTCTTCGCGCACGGCTGGCAGGCCGCAGCCTCCATCTGGGAACGGCACGCCCACGAGCTCCTTGGCCGTCACCCGGACATACGCGTAGTCCGATACGACCAGCGGGGCCACGGCGACTCCACCCCAGGTGCGGAGGAGCCGTCCATCTCCCTCCTCGCCGACGACCTGCGGGCGATCATCCGCCACCAAGCGCCTGACGACCTTCCGGTGATCCTCGTCGGCCACTCGATGGGCGGCATGGCTGTACTCACGCTCGCGGCCGACCACCCGCACCTCATCGACGACCAGGTGGTGGGAGTCGTCCTCGCCGCCACCACCGGCGGAGCCCTCGACATGGCCGCCCGACTCAACCCCGTCCACCGGCGGCTGCTCGGACTGACCCGCCATGCGATGGCCGAACTGTGCCTGCGAGCGCCCCGCCCGGCCGAGCGCGTGCGCGACCTGCTGCGGCCTCGCCCCTACCCACAGCCGCCGATTGACATCGCGGCACGCTGGTACCGGGCCCTGATGACGCACGACGTCACCACCCGCCTGGACGCGCTGAGACGGGTGACGGTGCACCTTCTCGTCGGCGAGGCCGACCGCCACATCCCACCCGTCCACGCCGTACGGCTGGCTGCTCAGATTCCCGGTGCTGTGGTCCACCTCGTGCCCCGGGCCGGACATCGGCTACCCACTCAGCACCCCAGGGAAGTTCAGGCCGTTCTCGTTCGTGCCTGTGTCGAGGCCCTGGACCGCGTTACGGTCAGCCCGACAGAGTCTCGGCCTCATGCGGCCGAGTCCGGTCCACGAGCTCCCCAAGGATGAGCCGCTTGGCCCGCGGCAGCGCGGCCTGTTCCTGCTCGATGGCCCGTCCGGTGACGACGCCCTCAAGCACGCGGGAAGGGTGGAGCATCTCCAGGATCTTCAGGGCCAGCTCGGCCGGCACGTCGGTGAGCTTGAGGTCCATGTGCGTGGCGTCGGCGCGCAGAGTCACGTTGCCCGACGCCAGCACCGGCGTCGGGCCCTGGCTGTACTCGCCGCCGTACCAGTAGGAGCGCGAGCGCGCCGGTTCCGGGTGGCGAGGGCTGCCCGCGGCCGACAGCCCGGGAAGAGCATGTTCCAGACGCCGGTTCATGACGATCCTGGCCTGGCGCCTCTCCTCCGCGATACGGGTTTGCTTGAGCGCCTCCACGAGGGTCTCCAGGTAGTCGGGCAGAAACCGGCGCACGATCTCGTCCGCGATACGCAGGGCCGGGCGGTCCATCCCGACAGTGATCGAATCCGCCCTGGCACCGCCCCAGCAACTCGGATAGACACCGTCGATCGTCAGGCGCCGCCCGGCATCGCCCTTGCGGTGGGTGTTCATGCGGACGAGGCTGACGCCAAGGCCGGCGGGATGGCGAAGGAGTACCGAGCCCTGCACGTTCCAGCCCGGCTCGTGGGTCCAGCCGCCACCCTGGATGTCACGGTAGTTGAGCGCATCGACCAGGGCGCGGCCGAGGGCGTCGTAGTGGTCACTGACCAACTGCATCTCTTCGGAAGGGAGCACGTTCTCCTTGCTGACTGGGGGAGGGCGATGGGCGGGTGTTCAGGAGGCGAGGGCTGCCAGGGCCTCCCGCAATTGGGTGCCGGAGACGGCCAGCGAGCGGTACTGACGCTCCCTGCGGCGGTGGGTTCGGGCTCGCTGCTCGGCTGCGCGATGGCGTTCACGCAGTTCGCGCAGCTCCCGACGGGCATCCCCACGCTGGCCGAGCACGTCGTCTTGAGCGGCGGCCAGCTGCAGCGCCTCGACGTCGGGGCGGGCGAGGTAGTGAAGGGCCAGGGCCCGCAGTACGGCCGAGGCACGGCGGGCGGTGGCGGACGGGGCGGAGTGCCCGGTCGTCCTGCTCGTGCGCACCCGGGCCGACGTTTCCTTCGGCGTGGTTGCGGTGAGGTCTTCGATCGTGTCGCTGTTCCACGCTCCGTTGAGCCGGACACCGTTGACGGTGGGCTCGTGGTCTCGTTCGTCCTCGAAGTGGCGCCGGCGTGCGTGCCCGTAGGCCACCCAGATGCCCTCGGGCATGGGAAGCGGTCGGTAGATGTCCCGTCCGACGGTGAACTGGCCGCGCACACGTGCGCCCGTGACCTCGTACACCACGCTTCCCCGGACGGCGCCGTCCACAGCGACCTCCTGTACGAGGACCGACCCCATAGGCCGGCCGCGGCCGTCGACGAGCGGGAGCCGTACGGGCGCGAGGTCGGGACGCAGGGCCGGGCGGGGGGTGCGACGGGCGATGCCGAGGATGACGTTGAGCTTGCGCCGGGCGAGGACTCGCTGCTGCTGGAGGTCGGCGCACTCGGTCTCGGCCCGCGCGGCCTTCTCGGCCTCGTGGTCGGCGAACGCCGACGCCTTGACCCGGGCCGCAGACGTGAGCAGGGCTTCACGGTGCGGCAGCGTGTACCAGTGACCGACGATCGCCCGGATCACGGCCTCGGTACGGCGACGGACGGCGGAAGTGAGCTGCCGGTGCACGCGGTTGTCACGGAGACTGGTGGCGTACTGACCGAGGAAGTACCCGTCGGGCACCGCGGCCGGGTCGAGATCTCCGGTCCAGCCGTGCAACCGGACGCCGTAGACGACCGGTTCGTCGGGCCGGTGCTCGTAGTAGCCGACGGGCTCAGCGCCGTCGCCGTACTGCACGCTGACCGCGGAGGGAACGACGGTGCCGTCCCGGAGGTGCTCGGGGACGACGACGAACGTGCCCCGGACGTGAGGAGCGCGTACGACGTAACGGACGCGACCGTGCGGAAGCGCGGTCACATGGGCGACGAGCGTGCCGTGGTGGGCCAGCGGCAGCTCTGTGCGGGTCGTCAAAGCGGTGGGGGACAAGGAACTCCAAGGGGCTACGGGGCAGTTCGCCTGGCGGTACCGCCAGGTGAACTCGGAAGGGGTTAGCGTGACGCCGCGAGGGCGCTGATCGGGCCGGGGGCATGGACGCCTTCGGGGACATCCATCACGTGTCCGGTCCCCTCACAGGCGTTGCAGGCCCGGACAGCGGCCTTACGGACCAGGTCCAGCCAGAAGGCGACCTGCTGCTCCCACTCGGCGAGCGCCGTACGGTAGTCGGGTCCACTGACGTGATCGGCGACCGGGAGGTACATCTCCCGCCGGACCAGCACCGGCTCATTGCGCCCCGACTTCAGCGGCCGTCCGTTGGCGCCGATGTACGGCAGCCAGCGCGAGACCGGCTCCTCGAACGGGACCGCGACCGTGACGTAGAGCCCGTTCGGCTTGCCCGAGCGGCCGTTGAAGCAGTGCTCGACATGTCCCAGGCGCCGGACCAGATCGCGCAGGTGGTCACGCAGGCCCGGGATGTAGCCCCGGAAGCAATGGTGGTACTCCGGACGCTGCACCAGCGACTCCGGCATGGACGCAACCCACGGCGGGCCTCCGGGCGCAGGCGGCTCCCCGCCCGTCAGGACGACGGTCCGGCCCTCGTACGCGTACTCCTGTGCGTCCCTGTCCTGGGTCACCTCCTCGTAGAGGGAGTAGTAGGCCTCACTGCGGCTGCTGTCTCCCAGCGACTGGTGCCACTCCTCGACGCTGAGGTACCCGGGGAACCGCTCCGAGAGGGCAGAGAGGTCGGTCAGCCGGTAGCCGGTGACCGTCGGACGGGGCTGGTAGACCGCGGTGAGGCACTCGGCCCGATGGCCGGTCACCCACCACACGCCGGTGCCGTCGCCCAGCGGCTGCATCGGCTCGCCGTCGGCCAGGACCGACGTGCGCAGGGAGGCCGGGAGCCCGGGCGGGTGCGGCAGGTAGTACAGCCAGCGACCGTCGTCGTGCTGGATGGCATAGTGCTGGAAGTCGGTTCGCATGTCTCTTTCCGTGAGCGGGCGGGCGTGATGAAGGCGCCTGTCGGCTATGCGCAGGCGGGAACGGCAGGGTTCACGAGGTCGCGCAAGACGCTGATCCGCTGCTGCGTCTCGTCCCGGGCGACCTGGGCGCGACGAACAGCCTCTTCGCGCTGGTCGAGTTCGTTCTCGTACTCGCTCAGGAAGTGCTGCGCGGAGGCTCGTCGCGCGAGGTCGTCGAGCACGGGCCGGTCGTCGCGCTGGCTCCAGTGCTCCGCAGCGGCGCCGAGCACGACGCGAGCGAGATTGCCCGATCGGCTGGGCAGGAGTTCGGTCCGACCAGACCGGCCCATGCGGTAGGCCTTGATGGCGTCGACAGCCTGGGTGTTGACGACGCTGCGGCCGGCGAGTTCGATTCCGTGGACGGTCAGCGGGCGTTCGTGGCGACCGACTCCGGTCGGGACGTTGTCGAGGCGCGCGAAGATGTACAGGTCGGTTCCCCGAGCGGGCGTTTCCGGGACGCTCGGGTCCGCGAAGAACAGAGCGGGGACCAGGACGACGCTGCCGCGCACGTGCGGTGCCGTGAGCCTGTAGCGCACGGCACCGGTGGACGGGTCGGCCAGGAAGGTCATCCGGAGTGTGCCGAAGCCGCCGAGTTCGAGCTGGGCGTAGCTGTGGTCCAATGCGAGCCTTCACTGTCGAGTCGTCGGGAGGTACCGGCGCGTGGCGTTGCCGGTTGCCGAAGAGCCGCTACAACGACCCCTTGACTCTTATGACTCTACAGTGGTCGACTGGGTTGTGCAAGTCTTAAGAGGCGCCACGCTGAGTAGTTCAGGCGCCGAACAGCCGGCCCGGCCCGTGGAGATAACGGGCCGGGCCGGCTGTCATCGCAACGTCGCGGCGCGGGGCCTAACCCGCGGGGGCGTAGTTGCTAAGCACGCACCCGTGGGCGAGGGCAGGCCTGGTGCTGAAGCCGCTCGGCACGCTGAAGTTCGGGTCGCAGGTCAGGAACTTGAGGCCGGATCCCGTCAGGTCGCGAAACGTGCGGTCGTTGACCGGAACGACCGCGAAGTCCCGGCCGACGAGGAAGTCGGCATGTCCGTCCTTCTCCCTGACGGCGGCCTCGAAGGTCTTCATGTTGGGCACCGCGAGCAGGGCGATGGCGTCGGCGAACGTGTCCTCGCACACGGCGCGCTCGGCTATACCCCACGACGGGTCCCGCACCTCGGCCCTACCCCACGCAGTGTTCCGGCCAGACGCGTCGTACTTCTGGCCCGACGTGAATTCCCGACAGGCCGTGTGACGGTTGACGAAGGACGCGATCGAGGCCATCCCCGACGCCGAGGGCAGGGCGTAGCGGTCCTCACCAGTAGGGCCAGGCGAACTCGTGGCGAGCGCCGAGTCGGTGCCGGCAGTCCCGCAGCCCGCGAGGGCGAGGGCCGCAACGACATTCAGGACGATTGCGGCCCGCCGGCCCGGTCGCCGGCTGCGGGAACTGTGTGCGGCTTGTCGCATGGTGCTGCACCCCTCCTCGGGGTCACGGAGTCAACGGCGGGGCGGCAAACGGGAGATGAGCCGACGTGCCTGGACTGGTGCAGCCAGGCGTAGCGCGTTGAGCGACCGTAAGGTGGCCTGCCTGTGGATAGATTTCCAACCATGCGCTGGGCGTGGGCGGCGGGCGGGTAGCTGTCCTTCGCGGCCGGGTCCAGTGCGGACCGACGCTCATCGGTCGGCCTGGGAGGGGGAGCGAGGGCTGGCCGGAGTGCCGCGCCCTGGGGAGCGGGGGCGCGGTCGGCTCGGCGGGTCAGAGCGTCAGCGCATCCTCGATGAGCTGGATCTCACGCACGCAAGCCGCGTGACCGGCGACAGCCTCGTCCGAGGTCGTGTAGCGGCGGCAGTCGACTTCGTCGTCCACGGTGGTGTCGAACACCATCGTCTCGAACGTCATGCCGTCCGGTGTGGAGTCGATCAACTCGATCGTGGAGACGGTGTAGCGACCGTCGGCCACGTGGGCCCTGAGGCGGAGCGTGGTCGTCACGCCGACTCCTTCCAGTAAGGGGCGAACATCACCCGATGACTCTTAAGACTATACTGCATGCAAAGTGGCGATGCAAGTCTTAAGAGTCGAATCTGTGGAGTGGTCGACGTCCGGGGCTCGCGGCGGCCAGTGTGGACCGAGCGTCGTTGTTGGCGAATCATGCTCGCTCCGGTGCAGGTCAGGGACCTGTAGAGAAGGGCAGTTGGCGAATCTTGAGGGTGATAGTTGGCGGATCGTGCCACGCCCTCTCCGAGGACGAGGGCATCGCCGCAGGTGAGCGCGTTGGCCATCGATCGCGCATCAAGATTCGCCAACTAGCGTGCTCCGTTCGCCAACCATGAATCTCGGTCGCAGCCAGGACAGATGTGAGCTGCCGCCGAGCCAGCGAAATCTATCCACAGGCGGCTCGTCCTAGCGTCTGCTGACGTCGCGAGCGCGACGCAACACCCCACCCCTGTCGATAGGGAGCACCATGCTCATACGCACACGGCTCGGCCGCGCCGCCGTCGGCGCGATCGGCCTGTCCGTGGCCGGCTCGGCAGTTGCCCTTGCGCCCACGGCGCAGGCGGCGACTTCGAGCACCACGACCATCTCCTGCAGCGCCGTGAAGGTCCACAAGGCTCCGTCCAAGAGCTCGACCACGGTGGGCATCGCCTACCGGAAGGACAAGGTCGTCTACGACCAGTGGGCCTACAAGAAGAGCGAGAAGACCTGGTACACGAGGGGCACCGTCACCAGGAAGTCCGACGGCGTCAAGATCCGCGGGTACATGCTGTATGACTGCGCGAACCCCTACAAGACGAATCCCGCCCCGAAGCCGGACATCCCCAAGTAGCCCGCCGGCGGGAGCGCGCGCACGCCGAACAATCCGTCGCCGCCTCGGCCCGCGGCGTCCTTGAAGCGGCACCCGCTCCACCAGCGCCACTAACCGTGAGATACGAAACCACCGGGCCGCCAAGGTTCATGACCGTGTTGGTGGAACGACCAGCTCTGCACGCCTGGTTCACCGCCCAGCGAGACCAACAGCAAAGCCCTGATCCCGCTCCGGCTCGGTATCCCCATGGCCTGAGGCGCCCCATGACGGCGCAGGCCAACCGTCCGCCTTCCCCGCGACATGAGGATCCACCACCATGACCAGCCCACCGCCGCAGCCTCCGCCCGCGCCGCAGCAGTATGCGCTTCCGTGGCCGGCGACAGCCCCGACCGAGCTCACAGGTCAGCCGATGTGCAGAATCTGCGCGGCGTCCCCCGCTGCGCCGGTCACCTTCCGCAGGCACCAGGGCCTGCTGATCTGGCTGGGCTTCTCCAGCTTGACCGGACCGTTCTGCCGCACCTGCGGCACCGCGGTATTCCGAGAGTTCACCAGCCGAAGCCTCTGGCAGGGCTGGTGGTCGCCGTTCTCCCTCGTCATCAACCCCGTCGTACTCATCAGCAACCGCTGCGCGCTCGCTCGCGTGAACAAGCTGACCGAGCCCGAACCGGCGCCCGGCGGGCCGGCGAGCTGGACGCCTGGGACACCGGTCCTGCGTCGACGGAGCTCACTGGCCGCACTCGTCCCGGCCCTCTGGGCGATCTGGCTCGTCGTCGGCGTCCTTACGCACCTGTACTGAACACCCTTCGCGACTCGAGGCTGGGAACGCTGATGGCCCGTCTGCTTCCACGGGATGATGGCGGGGCCGACGGCCGAACACCGGCCGTCGGCCCCGCCATGAGGAAGGACACCGCCGTGTCGCTCGACCTGAGCCTCGTAGGGACCGGCCGCAGGGAACCGCTCCTGAGGCCTCGCGAGATCTATGCCGCTCTGGCGAACCGGCCCTGGCCCTACTTGCGGCACGAACAGGGTGAAGTCCTTGAAGCGTGGTTCGACAAACACCGCGACGGCCGGGACGTGGTGATCAAGCAGAACACGGGCGGCGGGAAGACCGCCGTCGGTCTGCTGATGGCACAGAGCACCCTGAACGAGGGCATCGGCGTCGCGGTCTACCTCGCCCCCGACCGGTACTTGGCCGCCCAGGTCCGCGCAGAGGCCCACAGAATGGGGCTCGCCGTGACCGACTCGGTGGACGACCTGGCCTTCCGCGGGGGCCGTGCCATCCTCGTGGCCACCTTCCAGAAACTGATCAACGGCCAGTCGGTGTTCGGCGTGGTCGGCGACAGCCGGGACAAGCTCGACGCCGGGATCGTCATCGTCGACGACGCGCACGCCGCGCTCGCCACGACCGAGGCCCAGTTCCGGCTCACGATCCCTGTCGGCCATCCCGCCTACGAGGCCCTGACCGACCTGTTCGCCTCCGATCTCAAGGCTCAGTCCCCCAAGGGGTGGGCGGACGTCCAGGCGTCTGACTACACCGCTACGGTGCCCGTCCCCTTCTGGTCCTGGAACAGTCGGCAGGACGACGTCATGGCCGTCCTGCACCCGCACGCGGACACGGACGCCTTCAAGTTCACGTGGCCCCTGATCGCCGGCGTTCTCGAACTCTGCTCGGTCACCGTCTCCAGCCGGGATATTCAGATCAGCCCGCCGTGCCCGCCGATCTCGATGATCCCCGCCTTCGCCAACGCACGCCGCCGCGTCTACCTCACCGCCACGCTCGCCGACGACAGCGTCCTCGTCACCGACCTTGATGCCGGCCCCCGGGACGTACAGCAACCGGTCACCCCGGGGAGCGCGGCAGACCTCGGCGACCGGATGATCCTCGCTCCCCTCGCCCTCAACTCCCACCTCGACCCGGAGGCCATCCGGCAGATGGCCCGCCAGTTCGCCGACGGCGACCGGGACGGAGATGGCACACCCGAAGCAAGACCGGTCAACGTCGTCGTCCTCGTGCCCAGCACCCCCGCAGCCGCACCGTGGCGACCGTACGCCGACCGGGTCCTGCACGCCCCCGACCTCCCAGCCGGGGTGGGCGCTCTCAAGAGCGGACGGGTCGGTCTCGTCGTCATGGTCAACAAGTACGACGGAATCGACCTGCCGCGCGAGGCCTGCGAGTTGCTCATCCTCGACGGGGTCCCGCGGCCCATGGACGCCACCGAGCGCCGCGAGGCCGCGGTGCTCTCCGGAAGCCCGACACTGCTCGCCCGGCAGATCCAACGGATCGAGCAGGGTATGGGACGCGGAGTACGCGACAGCGAGGATCACTGCGCCGTGCTGCTGCTCGGCAGCCAGCTGGCCGTAGCGCTCCACGACCGCAAGCAGCGGGCGCTGTTCTCGCCGGCCACCCGCGCGCAGATCGACCTCAGCAGCAGCCTCGCCGAGCAACTCACCGGCAAGGGACTCGACGGCATCCGTGAAGCGGTCGGCCTGTGCCTGGACAAGGACCCGGGATGGCGGGCGCTGAGCCGCCAAGCCCTCGCCGGCGTCCACTACGCCGTCGGCGGCACCGTGCGACCCGAGGCCATCGGTGTCCGCGAGGCCTTCAACCTCGCCGCCACGGGCAGATACAACGATGCCTCCGACCGACTCCAGCAAGCCATCGGCACGGTGACCGACCGGGCCGTACGAGGCTGGCTGACCGAACAACGGGCCGCCTACCTTCATCGCGTCGACCACGCGGCCGCCCAGCGTCTCCTGGCCAAGGCGCTGGACGACAACCCGTTCGTCCTGCGACCAGCGGGCGGCGTCACCCCGGCGCAACTGCGTCCCGCCGCCGTCCAGGCGCAGGCCGCGGCCGAGTTCCTCGGCGGCGCCTACTCCGACGGCACCGCGCTGGTCCTGGCCGTCCAGGCCCTCACCGAGGACGTCATCTGGGGAGACGAGGAACGCAGCGACGACGCGGAGCGCGCTTGGGAGCGGCTGGGCGAGCACCTCGGGTTCGTCAGCACGCGCCCCGACAAGCAGTACGACAAGGGCCCGGACAACCTATGGGTCCTCGGGCCCGGGCGGCACGCGGTCATCGAGCTGAAGACCGGACGAACCACGGACACGATCATCAAGCACGACCTGGACCAACTCGGCGGAAGCGTTCGCTGGGACCAGCAGGTGTATCCCGACGTCACCCAGCAGATCCCGGTGATCGTCCACCAGAGCCGTACGCCGCACCGGCAGGCGATCACCGTCGACGGGATGCGCGTGGTCACGCAGCAGAAGTGGGAGGCGCTCGCCGCTGCCGTACGAAACTGGGCCGAAGCGCTCACGCATGGACAACAGCGCTGGAGGGACCCGCACGTCGTCGCCGAGCAGTTGGCCCAGCACAAGCTGACGGCTGGCCTGATCTTCACCACGTACGCCCAGGTCCCCGCGGCCCCGAACGGGTGAGGCCGACCCTCGCCGGCGGCGGGCGGGATCGTCCGGAGGCCGCGGTCACGGCTTCCTACCACCCTGTGCAGCCGGTCACCATCCCCGGCGTGCCCAGATCACCACTGGGGCGCCGTCAAGTCCATAAGCGAACGCCCGGGCGTCTCCGCACGCGTTACAGCAGACGGCGAAGTACCGCGCGGGTGGTTCGCTGCTGGTGCCCTTCGCCCACTGCACCGGGCCCACGTCGCCGCACACCTCGCAGACCTGGGGGACATGCGTCATCCACGGCATGTCCTCCCAATCGCCCCAGCTCACCGCTCGCCCCCGATGTTCCTCCGGCAGGTGGATGACAGCGGGGCGGTCGGGCAGCACCGGCTCGCTGCCGGGCAACGCCTCGGCCGCAGCCGGTGTGCCGGGTGGCTCGCCCCGGGCGACCGCGAGGCAGGCACGGCAGGCCCTGTGGACGTCGAACTCACCGGCGTACGGCCGCACCACGGGGACATGGGTTCCGTGGTCGCTGCACAGGAGCCGTACGCCAGTGGCCAGGCCGTCGGGGGGAACCTCGTCCGGCGCGACGCCGTGCAGTTCACCGGTCTGTGGCGCGCGCACCACCACGGTCGGCGATTGCAGACCGACACCGGCCATGGTGACGCGGTGCGGTGACCCGTGAGTGCGGGCGGAGGGTCGGCTCATCACAGGGGGAGGCTGGCCACGATGCTCAGGACCCGCCGCGACTGGGTGTTCGTACTGGCCTTCGTGTATGCGTTCCATCCGGCCGTGGAGAGGACGTCGCGCACGCGAGTGAGTGCCGCGTTGCGGGCCTCGCGGACTCGGTCGAGACGCGGCCGCCGCAGCGATCGCTCGTTGTCCCGGCCGTCGATGAACCAGGAGGCCTCGACGGTACGTTCACCATTGGGTGCCAGGTACACGCCCTGGGCGCCGTGCTCGCCGTAGCAGTAGTGCCAATCGTGAAGGAACACGGCGAGGGGAATCCCGGCACGGCGGAGAGCCGAGGACGCTGCGGCGACCCGCGGGTGATGGGCGTACTCGGGCAGGCATCCGACGAACCCGGCCCGCCGGTCGTCGTCGACGGAGGCCGGCTCGGCCCACAGCTGTCCGGCGCGCCACGCGAGCGCGGACAGGGCGGGGAGATGCGTGGTGGCGCCAGCCGCGGTGAGCGTCGCGGCGAAGGCCTCCGGTGCCGCGGAAACAGCCGGGTGTCCATCAAGGCCGGCGAAGAGTGCCGCGGCGCGACGCATGAGGTCGGCCAGCGAGGCGGTGTCTCCGGTACGGACGATGCTGTCCATGCACTGCCGGAAGGCGTCGTGGTCCGCCGGGTCCGGGATGTTGCTCAGCTCTGCGAGGGCCATTCGGGCTCCGATCCTATGGGGAGGAGGGTTCAGTGGGTTCGGGTGAGGCGCACGAGGTGAGCGGCCAGGGCGGTCACGACGGCGCCGTCGGCCGGGACGCCCAACCCGATACGGGTGGTGCCGTCGTTGCACCGGATCACGGTGCGGCCGTCCTCGCGGCCGAGCTTGATTCCCGGGATGCCGGGAAGCTGCTCGGGCAGGTCGGGCGCTGGCATCAACGCGGGCGACGTGTCGGCATCGGCGAGGTCGGCCGCCATGTTGTGGAAGACGGTGACGCGCACAGCAAGGATCTTTCGAACGGGCACAGGATCGGGAGGGCCGGTCAGTTGGCATCGACGGAGAAGCGGATGGCCGCGCGCTGTCCGTTGCGGCGGTCCCGGGCGCGGCGGGGACCGGCAACGTGAGTTCCGCTGGCGCCGGAACGGCGGCGGTTCTGGACTGCTTCGACCCGGGCGGGGTTGCCCGAGGTGCTGTGCGGCTTGTGCTTACGCATGTGGCTCATCCGATCCATCTCGTGGTCGAGGAGCGGCCCTAACCGCCTCGGTGACTCTTAAGACTATACGCGCAAGGTTGGGTGAATGCAAGCCTTAAGAGACGAAGGGGAATTGGGGGCGCTTCCTCGGCCCCCGCCAGTCGCTACTTCACCATGGCGCGGACCTTGGAGAGCGTGCCCTCCGCCTGCTCCATCCGCGCCTTCATGCCCTCGAACCGCAACCGCCAGTCGTCCGCCCGAGACTTCCAGTCATTCGCGATGCGCTGGGCGTCTTCGGCCTTGCGAAGGGCCTCGTCACGCTGGGCATGCATCTGTTCGGTGAGACGCGCTCGCTGAACGAGTTCTCCCAGATTCAGTGCCCCCAGGTCCCTGCTCGGAGCCGGCGTCGACCTGCTCGGCTGGCGACGCCGGGGCCCGGGCTCGGAGCGGTTTGCCAGGGCCGTGCCGGTCCGCCCGGCCGGTCCCGAAGGCTTGTGCGGCTTGCGGACCTCGGGTGCGGCCTTGGGCTTGTGTGCCTTGAGGTGCGGCCGGATGGAGTTCTGGTTCTGCGACACGTAGTCGCAGTGGAGGCATCCATACCACTCGCTCCCGTCGGCGAGCAACAGGTGCCTGATCTGGTCGAAGACCACGTTGACACCGGGGCGGCTGATCGGGGATCGGGCGGGCTCGTCGGCGACGACGGTGACGCCCTTCACGTGCGTTGCGGTCATGTAGAGGTCGTGGATCTTTCTCGGTCGAGGGAGCCTGCGGGCGCAGGGGAGCGTGGGATGGATTCGGGCGGGGCCGGTCCGCCGAGTCGCGGCGGACCGGCCGGAAACTGCCCGGGGCGGACCCCGGGCAGGAGGTCACGCGGCCAACGCGAGGGCCTCGTGCAGGGCGCGCACCTTGAAGGTGCTCTGTTCCAGCAGCGACCGGCGGATACGGCCGTCCACCGTCTGACGGCCGCCCCAGTCCGACAGCTCCCCGGCCGCCTCCACCAGCGCGCCCGCCGTCAGGCCGACGCCCGTCATGGTGGAGCTGGCGAAGATGCCCCGCAGGACGCCCCGGCGCTCGTGGACGCGCCGGATGCGGTAGTCGTCCTCCTTCAGGTCCGCTGCCTGCTCCGGCAGCTGCACCATGCGCTCGATGAACTGTTCACGCTGGGTCTGCGTGACGGGCATGCGGTGGAGGGCCTCGCGGTCCTTGAGGAAGCCGTCGAAGTCGCGGCGCAGCACGCTCACCAGGTGCCGGGCCTCCTCGATCTGGTCAAGGGCGCTCTTGGTGTGCTTGATCGTGTAGAAGTGCCCGGCCGCGCGGGAGCGCCTCATGGCGGCATTCCACTGATTCGTGCACCACAGACGCTCAGCGCTGCCCCATACCCGCAGGGACCCCTTGCCGTCGTGCGAGGCCTGGAAGCCGACGGTCAGAGTCCACGGTGAGGGGTCGCCCGCGAAGCCCCTCGCCTCCCTGGTCAGTTCGATCAGTCCCATTACCGAACGGCCGCCCCGGAGTTCACGCAGCATGCGGACCTGCGCGCCGGGGGCTTCCATGACCGGGGCGATGATCCGGCCGAGCAGTGCGTGGTCGAGGACCTCGTACCCGGAGCGCGGAATGCCGAGGGTCGCCCACGAGTCGTTGCGCACGATCTTCTTGTGGTCGTCTTCCGTCTGGTAGACCGGGCTGCCCGACTCGTCGATGCTGACCAGGATCGGGAGCCCGTCGGGACCGGAGGCCGGGACCGACGCCGCCACCGGCTCCCACGTCAGGCCGTAGTGGGCCCGCACGGCGCTCCAGGTCGGCAGCTCCAGAAGCGGGTTACCGGCGCCGCCACTGAGGTTGCGCTGGTCCGCGGGCTCCAGGTATGACGCGGCGGACGCCGACGCGTTCGAGCGGGGGGAGACGGTCGTGCTGACGGTGCTGATCACACAAGTCCTTTCCACAGGCTGCGACACTGCCGCAGCCCCTGCGTGCGGGATGTTCGGGAGGAGCGCCCCCGAGCTGTCTCTTAAGACTATACATTCGAGAGGCAGGCTTCGCAAGTCTTAAGAGTCGGAGCTTTCGGCGGGCTCGGTGACTGATCTTGCGTGGCTATGGCGTGAGCGGGTCGGGGCGGGCCTTGCGGTCGGTTCGTGCCGCGTCGAATCGCCGTCGTGCGGGTGACCTGACTGCGCCCTATTTGATCGCCTCTTATAACTTGCCGCTCACATGCCGCGAATGTATAGTCTTAAGAGTCATCTAGGTTTGAGGAGACGCCCACCGTGCCGCACCTGCTGTTCCCCGACGAGGAGTTCCCCTTTGCCGCGCTGCCCAGCTGGCCCGAGGACGACTACACCGGCGACGGCACCGACTGGGCGCGGGAACTGCCCGTCGGGTGGCACGCCGTCTACTCGTGGGGAACGGAGGGCTGGGACCTCGGCAGCGTGCCGTACGAGGTCGTCGCACACCTCGACGACGTCCTGGACATCATCTGGGGCCTCGCCCTCTACGTCGAAGGTGACGTCACCGTTCGAGCTTTCGGCTCCCGCGCGGCCCGCGACGCCGCGACCGACGAACTCGCCCTCGGCGCCTGGCTGTCGCAGAAGAACGGCCCGCGTGAGGGCCTGCCCGTCCGGAACACCTCGGCTGTCGGCATCCCCGCCCGATTCCGCGGTCCCTACCGTCCAAACCAGCAGAACTGACTCTGGTCCGTACGGAAGCCCGACCGTCGTGCATCACCATGAGGAGACCTTGTGACTACCACGCCCCTCACTTTGGCGTCCAGGTGTACGACGGCCGACCGGATCCGGGATCTGGCCGCGCGCCGGGCGACGCTCGGCCGCCCCCTCGCCCATCAGCACCTTGCTGCGATCCTCGACGGCACCCGCGAGCCGAGCTCGCTCGACGTCGCGCTGATCGCCATCGAGGCCGATGTCCTGGTCGAACTCCTCCTGGGCAAGAGCCCCCGCCGCCAGCTCCTCGTCGAAGCCGACTTCTGGTGACGGACCCATCGCCCACCCTGTTCCTATCCCGCGTATGTGAGGACGACGTCGTGCACACCAAGATGATGACGTGTCAGGGCCTGCGCCGCTTCGACTGCTGCCCGGGCCACAATCCGCGTTCCTACAAGCACGGGCGCGAACGCGCTCGTGAGGAGCGCGAGTGGCGACGCGACGCGACCCTCGATGCCGAGTACGAGACCGCGGCCTGCCGATCGTCGTGACTGCCGTGCTCCGCCGGGAGCGGTCGGTCCCCGCACGCGGAACCGGCTTGCAGCCAATCTGTCCTCAACTGCTCACCGAACAAAGGAGAATGTCGCTCGTGTATGACGACAGGCCCACCGTGGCCGTGGACGTCCGGGCCCTGGAGATCGACGGCCACGCCGGCCTCGCACAGGTCCCCAGAGACCACCTGCTGCGCCTTGAAGAGGACACCCTCGGGATGGAGGCCGGGATGCTGCGCACTGGTTGGACGTACGGCAAGGGGTCCTACCCCTGCACGCTGCGGGACCTGGAGCCCGTGGAGCTCGACAGCGTCGAGACCCTCATCGCCGGGGGAACGCCCGTTCACGACGCCCGCCGCGCGCCCGACTGGCGCGGCGACTTCCCCGTCCTCGTCCAGGGCCTGCGCCTGAGCGAGCTGCGCGAGATCCTCGCCGACATTGATCTGCCCGCCGACGCGATCGTCGCCATCCGGGCCGCCGACTACCCCAGTTCCGGCATCGGTTCACCTGCGTCTGTCCGCGTCGAGGCCGGCTACTACCAGCCTGACCCCGCCAGCGGTACCTCGGGCTGGGCGTTCGGCGGGCCTATCGACTTCGGGGAGGATGGCGGCATCCCGCCCCACCTGTTGGCGCTGGTGCTTAGTCCCACCCACTGACGTGGATGCTGCCCATTCCCTGATCGTCTCTTAAGACTTGCGATCCTCGCGCCCTGTGTGTATAGTCTTAAGAGTCATCAAGGTTGTTGGGAAGGGACCGTTTCATGAAGCAGAAGACCGGCGAGCCGGAGTTGGACATGGCGGACGCGACCGGGCAGATCGAGTCCCTGCTGGGGATGATCGACCGGCTGATGGCCGGGACGTTTACGGCCGCTGTTGGGCTGGTGGCGGAGGACCAGGCCCAGATGGTTGAGTCCCTCTACGCCCGGGTTGGCCACTTGTCGGCAGGCATCATCCGTGCCCGGGCGCAGGTGCAGTAGCCGCCCGACGGCGCCCTTGCCGGGCGCCGTCGCCTTAGTTCATCACCTGCGCCAGCCACGCCGCAGTCCGCAGCGCGCTGCTCCAGAGCAGAACCCACTCCCATCGACGAGGAGCCCCCTTTCGTGTCATCACCCGCAATCACCCTGCCCTTCTGCAAGTTCTGTCGGCGGGCGCTGGTCAGTCCTTCCTCCCCGGGAGAGAGCGAGCCCTACTTCGACCTCGCGCCGGGTGAGCAGGCCCCGCCGTGCGCGCCGGGGCACGACCATGAGGCCGTAATTTGGGCCGATGTGGCCGAAGAGGACGCAGGATGCGAGCTGCCCCTCGCCATGGACGGTCGCTCCTGATGCGCCTTGCTGACTTGCCTCCGGGAACCGTCATCATGACCGGCTCCGTTGTCACCGCCGTCGAGGCCCGCGAACTGCACGATGGCGACCTCCTCTCCATCGGCGGCACCACGGTCACCGTGACCGGAACCGAAGACCACGACCTCCCGGGCATGGCACGCCTCCCCGTCAGCTACCACCCGTACGGCAGCGAGACCGTCCGCTCCGAGCGGTGGACTCTCCCTGCGACGACCCGCCTCACCCCGCAGCAGCTTCTGCGCCCCGACCGCATCGACTGCACCGTGTGTGAGCCCGGCACCAACAGCCACAACGTCATGGTCGACCGTGTGACCGAGGGCTGGGTCCAAGCCTGGGTCTGCCGCACGCATCTCCAGCTGGCGTAGGCCTCTGGCCCCGCTCTGGCCATCCATGGCGCCGGGGAGATGGCCCCTTTCGCGCTGAGTGCCCGACCGGCGGACACGCGCCCGCCGCCATCGTCCCGCCGCCTGGAAGGGAGGGACGGATCCCGACTCTCTGGAGAACCTCGTGCCCGCCTGCAAGACCCCCTCCCACCGGCCTCTCTGGGTCGTAGTCCAGCGCAAGTGCCACCACTCGGCGTTCAATGGGTACCGGTTCACGCCTTCGCCCTACTCTCGGGTGGAGTGCACCTCACCGGCCTGTAGCGCGGCGTGGCGAACGAAGGCGGCGTATGTCGACCGTCTGCCTGACGCTCGCCGGTAGCCCTGCCAGCTGGCACTGCCGGCGACATCCGTGCTTGGGACGACCGGGTTGCCTCGATCGCCGCACGAGTGCGAGCAGGGACCGACCGTCCGTCTCTTGGCCATGGGCGGACCCGCTATGGCGGCGCCGCCGTCCTCGCTACAGTGGCCCGGATGCCTGCCGGTTCGTTGCCGGCGCTTCGCGCGGTTGAGGAAGAGGAGCGTCCTCTGGTGAGTTTGCAGACCGCAGCCCGGTGGTGGGCGTTTATCGACGACCGGCTCGACGAGCGGATGCGCGCGCAGTATCCGGAGGGTCTCGACGCCTACCAGGCCGACTGGCGCGCCGCCCACTCCCTCGTGCAAGACCATGCCCACGGGGTCGCGTGCGGCGACGACGATCAGGCCGCTCACGTCCTGCTGCGACTGCGAGAGGTCGCGGCCGACTGGGACGGCCACCCTGATCACCCTGACCGCGCCGCCGCATAGATACCGCCGATCCGTCACTGGCCTCCGCAAGCGCACACCCGAGGGACTCACCGGGGCGAGCTGGGGGCGGCGTGGCGATGGGCGTCCTCCCCGACGTGCTGGCTCTGCTCCGATGACGGGTCCCGCGGCCTTGGGCGGGGAAGGCGCCAGCGGCCGGCCCGGTACCGGGCTGGCGTGTTGTATCCGGGCCGCGGCGGGTTGAGGGTCCGGACCATGGCGCAGTCGGGCGTGAAGGTCAGCGTCACCTTCTGGCCGGTCACCGTGATCGCGCCGGGACCGATGCTCACAGTCCCCTTGGTCGGGGCGCGCAGCAGTTTGTCGACGACACCGCGCATCGCCGCAGCCCGCTTCTCAGGGGGGACCTCCCGGAAGAAAGGTGAGTTCAGCGCATCGGCGTGGAAGACCACGTAGGGACGTCGCCCCGTCCGCCGGATGACGTCCTCGTCAGTGATGAGGCGCCGGAGGCGTGGCACGGGGACGGCACGCCCCTCCCAGTCGTAGGCCCGGTCACCGGGGAGCAACGGCCAGGTCGGCTCCGGCGGCGGCTTCGGGGAGCGCTCCTGCTTCCGGCGCTCCTCAGCCAGCTCCTGGAGTCGGCGACGCTCGGCGACATCTTGCTGGCGTTGGCGACGTTCGGAGACATCCTCCAGCAGTTCCTCGAGCGGAGTCCGGCTTGGCCGGTCGTACCAGGAGGTCCGCGGCCCGCGGTAAGCGACGACGCGCGCGTCCGGCATGGCGAGGAGGAAGGCGTAGGACCCGTCGTGGTGGTGGCTGAGGGCCACGAGGCTGCCGCCGTCGGGGGAGCGGGAGAGCCTGCCCGTCATCAGGATGCGCTCAAGGAACTGGCGGATCTGCCGGTCGCCGGTCGCGTCCGAGACGATGTACGCCGACATGTAGGCCCGCAGCGCCTCTGGTGCGATCTGCGCGCCGGCAACGAGTGCGCGTGCGTCCTGTGAGCTGAGCCAATCGCCAGCCGCCCAGCCCTGCGGGGCCCGCCCCGCAGGATGAAACGGGGAGCGGTGAACCATGTCGGACCTATCCGCGGCGCGACACCCCGGACCGGCACGCCGGCAGACGACGAAAGCTGTGTACACGACCGGGAGGTCGTGTTGCCTGACGGGGTGATGCACCACCTTTCCGCCGTACACGCTTCCGGGTCCGGGCCGGTCAACGCGGGGCAGGGGGCAGCAGGTACTGCCGGGCGACACCATACCCGCCTGCACCCGCCGAACGGTACGAAACCAGTGACAGGGAGTGGCGATCCGGGGCGCAGGGGCATCGCCTCGCATAGAGCCTTGGCCGTCGCCTTGGGGTCCCCTCGCCGCGCCGTGATGCACGGATGCTCGCCTCCAAGGCCGCCATCAGATCCCGCGGAGGCTCACTCCCGGGCCCCTCCAGGGTCTCTAGCTGTCTGCCTTCGGTCAGAGCTGCAACCAACTGGTCCAGGGCCTCGGTGTAGTCGTCGCGCACAGCGCGCAGGTCGTGCCCCTCAGATGACGGAGACGGACACGATGTTCCTCCGTGGCCGGGCTGGCCATCACGGCACACAGACCACTCCGACCTCGATGGTCATCGTGATCGCCATGTCTCCATGGGCCTCCGTGCCGCCGTCGCCGCACCCCGGTGAACTGTCCCACAGAGCGCAAGCCGGACCGGCTCAGAACAGCCCGCACGAGGCATCGCCCTGCTGTTCTGCCACGCTCGAACGACCTGTATACGCGGGAACCGGTTTCGTACCGTTCGGCGGGTGCAGGCGGGTATGGTGTCGCCCGGCAGTACCTGCTGCCCCCTGCCCCGCGTTGACCGGCCCGGACCCGGAAGCGTGTACGGCGGAAAGGTGGTGCATCACCCCGTCAGGCAACACGACCTCCCGGTCGTGTACACAGCTTTCGTCGTCTGCCGGCGTGCCGGTCCGGGGTGTCGCGCCGCGGATAGGTCCGATCATGATGTCCGCCGAGGGCAAGGCCGCGCGTATGCGCAGGGCCTACACCGGCGAGCCGAAAGCGGCCGCTCTCCACTTCTACCGGCAGGCCGGCATGCGCTTCGGCCTAGTCCCGGACGCCGTCGATACCGGTCAGCAGAGTCTGGAGGCGCTACTGTTCCAAACGCTGGCGCACCCCGGCCTGTTCGTCGAGGGATCCGCCGACCCCGGCTCGGTGTGGGGACTCTCCGGCGCCAGTCCGTACCCGGACCGCCTTACGCTGTGGCCGGCGCCCGGACAGGCAGCCAGTCTCCTCGCACGCTGGTTGCCCATCCGCACCCGGGCCGGAGACTTGGGCGGCATCCCTGGACTACGGGCCGCCGCGCTCTCGGCACGGCCCCGGGACACTCTCACCCTCGCACTCGCCGGCCAGCGCGCCCATGTCGAGCTTCGGGCAGAGCCTCATGCCCTCCAGGAAGCCGCTGACCTCGTGCGCGGCGCGGGACTCGACGTTCTGTGGGACGCGGATACCGCCTCTCGAACAGAGAGCGAGGCACTCAGCAGCATCCTGTCCGAGCTGTCTGTCTCCCAGACCGTGCTCTGGAGCCGTGCCCTGCGGCGCTTGGGCCTGGCACGCGACGCCTTCGCCGCCTGGCGGCAAAGGGACCCGATCGAGGCGGAACTCGAAGGCCCGCACCCCACACGCATCGCCGCGAGGCCGAGCGGGCCCACGGTCGCGTTGCGGGGCGTGGTGGCGGTGCTCTCCAGTGACGGCCGCGGCGGACGTGGCTGCACCACAGCCAGCTACATGCTCGCCGCGGCTGCGGCCGTCGGCGGCGCAAGGGTGGGGATCTTTGCCGGCGACGACCCTTCGAACCTTCCACGCCTGCTCGGTCTGGGCCATGCTCCCTTCACGGGTTGGCGCGATGCCTCCAGCCAGCTGGGTGGCGACCATCACCTTCAGGTAGCGGTCCTGGCGGAGAGCACGACCGGGGCCGCAGAGCAACTTGCCGCCGCGCGCGCCGAGTTCGACGTCCTGGTGGTCGACGTCGGCAACGCCTTCCAACATCCCGGCCTGGCCGCTCAGGCCGATGCCGTCGTCGTCCTGGCTCCGGACCAGGTCCCCTGGTACGACGACGAGATCATCGACGAGCGCTCGCCCCGGGTACAGATCTGGTCTCACCTCACGAGCCTCAATCAGCAGGAGTGGTCCTCACGCCGCCCTGGGCCAGAGTTGTTCGTCTCCCTTGACGAGGCTTTCGCCCAGTACGTCGTGTGGCGCGCCGACCAGGAGGGCATCACCCTGCCGCGGGAAGGTGATGCCGACGCCAGACCGTGGGACGGCGAAGCCGACCGGCCGGGCGGCAGCACGGCCGATCCGGAGAACGAGAACGAGCCGGAGATGGACGCCGACCAGGTCGGGGACGATTGGGACGACGAACTCGACCTTGATGGTGAGGATGAGGAAGAGGACGGGTGGGTCGAGCCGTACGACCCTGAAGCCAGCGACGACGTCGAGGACTTCTGGGCCTTCGGTTCCGTTGGCGGAAGCGCCTGGACCACGTTGCCGCCAGAGGACAAGGCCCCCCACCTCGGCACGTGGCGGACCGACTTCCTGCAGATCCTCGCGCCGGAAGGCGAGCGGCGCCACCCAGAGGCATGGCCGGACGTCATGGCTGACTGGGCTGAACGAAGCCGAGTGCGGAACCTCCAACGCGTTCCTGCTGGATTCCTGAGCCGCGCGGAGCAGGCCGCCGCTCAGGAGCAGATGGTCGCGGCGGACACCGAGAAGTCGCTCCAGCGCTGGGACGAGGAGCTGTGGCAACGGGAAAGTGCGGCGTGGCTGGCAGCCAACGCCGAGCTTCGGGACGACGTCGGCCATGCCGAGGACGACCAGATCTGGACGCTGCACCACCCGCGGCCGTCGGTGGAAGTGGCCGCGGAACTTCGCAGCCTGGTACGAAGCGCCCCCTTAGGCCGACCGATCGTATATGCGGTGACCCAGCCACGTGAGGACCTCGACCGGCACCTGCTGGAACAGGTGGGAATCGCTCTGCAGCGGGAGCAGGGGATCGACGCCCTCACCGTCATCCCGCGGCACATGGCGCTGCGATCGTGGGTGCGGACCGGCCGCGTCGAACCTCCCGCACTGGCGATCGGCTGGACGCTGGCCGAAGCTACGCTCGACGCCCTGGAACACCGGGACTCGTGAAGCAGGCCCGCGTGTCGGCTCCTGGGTGCACCCGGCCGCCCGTGTGTGCGGCTGGGTGCGCTCAGGGCTTGATGCCAGCCGCCTTCCACGCCGTCGCCAACTGAACAGGGTCGCGCAGAGAGGTCCATCAGTGTTCCTCCCCGCTCCGGTGGGCCCAGGCTCGATCAGCGTGCGCCGATGACCAGGTCGGCCACGACTTGATGCCGAAGCTGGCCACGCTGCCGAGTACGGGGACGGTCAGGTCTGCCTCGGAGTTGCCGTCCAGGAACGCCGGGACCTCGGCCGCGGCCAGGCCGACGGCATGTCCCGTCGTACCGGCCGGACCTGCGTGACCCTCAGGGGGAGTGCTCGATGGGTACCACGGTCCAGTCGCCGCCGGGCTCGCGGCGGTGCATCAGCCGACCGGTGAACGGGGTGAAATGGTCGTACTTCTCGGCGAGTTCGTTCTGCTGCTTGATGCCGTCCAGGGCCTTCTCGCGGCTCTCGTAGGCGGTGGAGTACGCGCCGCCGTCCCAGTCGACGCCCGGGTGCAGGGCCCAGAGCAGGTGCTGCTCGCCGCGTTCCTTCTGCTCGCGCTGGTGTGCGGTCCACAGCCGGTCGACCTCATCCCAGCCGGTCTGTTCCTGCCAGGTGTCCATCGCCTGCTCGTGGTCGTCGACCAGCCGCCTCAGGGGGCGCGGGTCGTCGTCCTCGGCGATGGCCTTCAGCTCTGCGGTCTCGAACTCCGGTGCATATTCCTCGGCGGCGTACTCGTAGCCCTCGTTTTCGATCTTCCAGGTGAAGCCGCGGAGTTCCATCCAGTCGTAAAGGGTGAATCCGGCGGGAAGGGGCAGGGCCATGCGGTGGGGTTCTCCTGTACGGGTTGTTGGGGGCGGCGCAGACCTCAACATCTGCGTCTCTTAAGACTATATAGCTTGGGGTGGATGAATGCAAGTCTTAAGAGTCGACTGGGGTTTCTGTTGCACGTGAAGACGATGCGACCGTGAGGTTCGCGCGTATGAAGGAACCTATGCGGCAGCGCTGTTGCCTGTCCGGTTCAGTGTGCCGTGGTTGATCCGTCGGCAGTCTGCGCCGCGGGGACGAGAGCGCGGGCCTGGGCGAGTCCGCGCGTGACGCCGGAGCGCCAGATGGCTCCAGTGGTGGTGACTCGGTCGGAAAGGCGAACGTACTCGGCGAGCGGACCGGCAAGGAGTTCGCGACCTTCGGCGTCGAGCTTGTAGCGGGGTGGAATGATGCCGGGGTGGAGGTCGCGCCAGGCCTGCAGAAGTTCGATTGCCGGCGCGGACGTCCACCAGCAGGCTGCGACGGCAAGGGCGACGAGGTCGCCGTCGAGGCGGGCGGAGAGGCGCTCGGGGTAACCGCCGAGACCGCGGTCTCGCGAGCCGGGCCACCGGCCCTGCTCCCACGCCTCCTCGGGCGCCGGGTCCCATTCATGGTCCCAGCCTCGGGCGGAGAGTTCCTCGCGAACGCCCCACTCGACGAGGACGTCGACGGTGTCCAGCAGCTCACCTGCGAGACGCTGGCGGTGGACCTCGGTCCGCCATTGCGCGCGACGGTTCTTGGCATCCGCACCACGCAGCCCGAGCGTGCTCCAGCAGGGGTCGGCCGATCGCCGGGCGCGCAGCCTCTTGTGTGTCTCCGTGACGTCCCGGACGTTCTGTGGGACTTCGTCGTCGACCGCGATCCAGATCGAGTGCACCGCGCCGCGAGGCATTTTCCACCGCCGGAGACTTCGTATATTGCAAGGCTCCGCGCAGCCTAGCGGCCCGGAGACTGGTACACCGCCACGTCCCCGTGTCCGGCAAGGAGCAGTAGCTCGCGCGGTCGCATGACGTCCTGACGGCCGGCGCTCAGCGATTCCTGATGTCCTCCGCGGTGGTGGTGAACCGCTGTCAGGCGTAGCCGGAGGAGTCGGTGGCCCATGCGGCGGCGCGGGCGACGAGTTCCGGTGTGAGGTCGGCGACTTCACCCTCCGGCACGGTCCCGTACACGAGCAGCCGCCCGCCGCTCGTGCACACGTCGAGGTGCCAGTCCTCGCCGACACGGTATGCCACGACCCTGGCCTGATGGGCTGGTTCGTAGGCGTAGAACCTCCTGCAGTTGGACCAGTGAAATATCAGGCGCGGCGTGTGGTCACGGGGTCTCGGACGGTCCGGCTGGGGCCCAGCCGGACCCGGGGTCGTGGGGCTGGCTGAGGATCGCCGCGAGGTGATCGACCGTGGTGTAGGGGACGCGGGGATCGACGAGGAACGCGGCTGGCTCGATGGTGCGGGTGACCATCAACGGCTGCACCCGCCAGGGGTATTCGCCGTCGACACCGCAGGCCGCCGCAGCCTGGACCGCGTGCTGGGCGACGGTGGCGGCTTTGCTGAGCAGCTTGTCCCGGTAGCGGGTGGTGAACCTCTTCATGTGCTGCTGCAGGGCGTGGACAGCGACGGCCCGGGTGGGGTTCTTCGCCTCGATCACCCACAGGCGGTGGGTGTCAGAGTCGGCGACCAGGAGGTCGATCTCTCCGATCAGGCCGGGGATACCGAGTGTGGCGGCGGTCTTCTCCAAGAGGCGGAAGCGGTGCGGCAGACCGGCACGGCGGGCGGCGTCCCGCACGTCCTTCTCCAGACGCTGGTCGAGTTGCTGGCGGTAGCGAAAGAGTGCTTTGTCGACGGGTGCGGGAAGTTCGGGGTGCGGGAGGTGGCCATCGTCGAGGTTGGCCGCCCACGTCTCCAGGGAGACGTGGGCGAGCCAGGGCAGGACGAGCAGCTGCTCGCCGTGGGCGATGAGAGGGTGGGTCAGCGGCCGGATACGGCGCTCGACCTCGGTGTAGGCGTGCTCGCCGGGGCCTTCGGCGTTGCCGGGATGCAGGCGCAGACGGTCGACGGCGGCGTGGAGCTGTTCGGCGGGAAGCCCGGACCAGGCGGCGCTCTCAGCGACGAGTTCCTCGCTGGTCACGGTGATGGTGCCGCGCTCGCCGGTGGCCCAGTCGGACGCGGTGGCGAGGACCGCGACGATCGCGTCCAGACCGCACCCCCAGTCCTTGATGAGGAGCTGGTCGGCCTTGGCGAGCTCGCTACCAGTGGGAAGGGCCGCTGCCGTGAAGCCGACGGGCGTGCGCACCTGCGCCCGGGCGAGCACGTCGGCCGCGTCGAAGGATTTGAGTTCTGTATCGGCGGCGGCCTCGATCATCCGCTGGTGGCGGGCGTGTTGGTAGGCCTCGGCGTCGAAACCGAGATGGTCCGCGTTCGCCGTGCCCTGGGCCGGGGCGGAGGTGTTGGGGTCGGCGCTTAGGTTGAACAGGCCGCTGGGGTCGATGGTCAGGACAAGGTCGTGCAGACGGCGCGCGGCTGAGACCGCGGCAATGCCGGTGGTGTAGACGACTTCGGCGAGCGCGACGAGCTCGGCGACGGCAAGGACATCAACGGGCCGGTCACCGGCGGGCGGTGTGACGAGCGCCTGCTGCAGTAGCAGGTGCAGCGCGCTGGTGGCGGTCATCGCGTCCTGCTGCTGGCGACGGGACTCCTCCGCCCAGTTGTCCGCCCAGGGGGCAGCGAGGTTGACCGTGATGGTGGTGTGCGAGCGAGTGCGGTGGGACCACGCGGCGTTCAGATGCCGGGCGAGTTCGCCGAACAGGGCCGGCTGGTGGGCGCTGATCTGGTCGGCGAGTTCGGTTTCCAGTGCATGGAGGAGCTGCTCGGCGGGTCCGCCGGGGCGGCATGCGTCGGCTCCGTGCCACGTGCCGACCGGCACGCTGGCGCGGCGTACAGCCGCGGCCGCGGCGCGCAGGGCGCGTGCGTGCAGGTGCGGAGTGCGCGGCAGCGTGAAGGCGGGGCGGGCAGCGGGCCAGGAGTTGGTGATGCCGGCCAGGAGCAGCAGAGGATGGGCGTTGTTCCATGCGTCGGTGAAGGTGTCGATGTCGGTACCGGGCCCGGCGGCGCGGCCGGTGCGGACTTGGGTGATGAGTTCGTGGACGAGGCGGCCCAGGATGCGGTGCCCCTGTTGGCCGTCGCCGGCGAAGGCGGCAAGGAGCGGAGGGTCGACGACGAGTCCGATCCGCGCGGTCTCGGGGTCGGAGCCGGCGAGCACGAGGAGCCTCTCTTCCGCGTCGGCGTCATCGGCCGAATCCATTGCTCCGGTGGGCAGTTGGTGGGGCTCGGCGGAGACCGTCATGTCCACGATGAGGGGTGCGCCGTCGGGGAGCGTGGCGTGCGCGACGACCGGCTCGATGGTGGTGAGCGTGGTGTGAAGGGAGTCGGCCAGGTCGTCCATGCCCCGTGCGTCCAGTGGGCCGCCGCGCTGTTGGGAGGGGACAGCGACAATCACCATCGGCGGGACGGTCGACGTACGGATCAGCAAGGTGCCCTCGGAGCTGCGGTACTCCAGACAGGCTCGCGTCCCGCGGGCCCCGCGCTCGGGTGCAACCGGCGTGACGCGCGTGAAGTCCCGTACGCACGGCAGGCCGGCAGCGCTCAGCACACGGTCGGTGGCTGCGTGCACGGCGGCGTGCTCCCAGACCTCGTCGCACGGCGTGACGGGGACGAATGCGATGCCGTCCCGGTCGGGGCCGGGCAGCAGCAGTGTGGCGTTGCGGTGCCAAAGCGACCACGCGTCGAGGGCATCGAGGTAGGCCACGCCGTGGACGCCTGGGTGCTCGGTGAGTTCCAGGATGAACAGGGCCGCGAGGGTCGGGTCGCCGTTGCTCTGGTGGAGGATCTCGGCGAGTTCCTCCACGTGGAGGAAGGCGGTGTCGCGGATCAGCTCGCGTGTCAGGACGCGGGGGCCGCCGTAGACGACGAGGCGGCCGTGGCCCGGCGGTGTGTCGGCGAGGGCGGCGCGGCCTTCCTCGACGCGGCCGCTCAGGGCGCCATCGGCCAGCGCGCTGACGACGGCGATGTCGTAGCGGTGGGTGGGCGAGGTCATCCGGCACACCCGTCCGGGGATTGCGGGGAAGTGGTCCACGCCGAGGAGTTGGGCGAGCCGGGCGACGGTCACCTCCTGCAACCGCTCCTCGGCCGCGGCAAGTTCGGCCGGTGGCAGGAGGGCGAACAGCCGGGTGGCGGCCGGGGCGATGGCGTCCGTTGCCGCGCCAGCGGGGACGGGCAGACGTCGGCCGTGCGCGGTGACGGCCAGGACGGGGCCGAGCAGTGGTGCGTGGGGTCGGTAGCGCAGCGGGAGGTCCTTGATCGGGCTGGTCAGCCACGTCAGGGCGCGCCTGGCATGTTCCGGGTGCCGGCAGGAGGGGACGAGGTCGACCGGGTCGGCCGTCGCGATCGCGGTGGCGGCGTCGACCTCGGCGGAGGTGATGCGGCAGGCGAGCCGATGTTCTGGGGCGTCGTCCGGGCTGACATAGGGTTCGGGCCACGCGGGGGTAAGCGCGCTGAGCGCCCGGTCGGTGATTCGCAGGGCCAGGTCGAGGACGTCTCCGATCCCGAAACCGACTGCCTCGCGCAGCGGTTGGTCGACGGCCAGAGCGGTGAGCTCCAGGCTGCGCAGCACGAGCAGGGTGTGGTCGAGCTGTCCGGGGTGGACCAGCAGCCGCTCCCCCGAAACGGTGCTGCCGACTCCCGCGCGCAGGTCACTGGGGTCGCGGCCAGTGCGGACTCCGCGTCCGGGGGCGGCTCGCACGATGGCGTCGATCAGACCGGGCAGGTCGTCGGCGCCGACGGGCATGCCAGGGCGGGATGGGGTGCGCAACACGCGGGTGAGCACCAGCAGCAGGTGGTCCTCAAGACGTTGGAAGTCCGGCGAGGTGAGGGCCGCCTGGAGCAGTACGAGCAGGGAGTCGGTGGAGTACGCGGCCAGGGCCCGGTCGAGGACCTTCCAGTCCACGCGGCGGTGTGTTGCGGAGGTGACGGGCGTGTTCGTGGTCATGGTGCGCGTCCTGGTCTCGTACCGGGCTGATCCGACGCGACAGCTTCGCAGGAGGCCGTCGGACCGCGCCGAGGATTTCAGACGGCCCGACGCCGTCGGGTACGCGCCTCGTCGCGTACCGCCGGTCAACTGGCTTGCCAGGGGCTTCTGTTGTCGCTGGTGGGGGACCTATCCAGGGTTATCCACGTCTGCGGCGCCACCGGTGCCGAGAATCATCAGTGCGAGTCATCGACAGGACCAAGGGGTCCGGGGAGGTGCCTAACGCGGCCGCTCGCCGCCGTGGAGTCAGGCAACGCGGTCGGCTGCACCGGGTTGTGGCGGTACAGGAACGCGGGTGCCTGGCAACACCGGGGGCGGTGGCGCGCAATGAGACGCTGCCCGTCCCTCGTGCCGATCCACAGCCGCGGCTCTGTCTCGGGTGCGCGGGTAGAGGCGTGGGGAAAGTACGTTGGCATGACCGCCATCGTCGTATCAGTCGTGGGTGTGCTGGGCACCATCATGGGCGCCGCGCTCACCGCCTTCGTCGCAGCTCGTACGGAGCAGCGAACGGCCACCGCTCTGGAGCGTCAGTACATATGGCAAGAGGAGTCGCAGAACCGGGTCCAGCTGAATGAGTTACGCGTCGAGCATCAGCGCTGGCGTCGTGAACGCAGGCAGGCCGCCTATGTCGCCTTCCTCGAAGCGCTGGGGGCCGTAGACCGAGACAACCAGTCGCTCTTCCGA
The DNA here is from genome assembly GCF_000367365.1 of Streptomyces prunicolor NBRC 13075. Taxonomy (GTDB): domain Bacteria; phylum Actinomycetota; class Actinomycetes; order Streptomycetales; family Streptomycetaceae; genus Streptomyces; species Streptomyces prunicolor. The sequence continues at coordinate 165,210 of NZ_BARF01000081.1, forward strand.
GAACTGCAGGTCAGGCGCTCGTCGGTGCCGTTCGACGAAGCACGGGTCGCCGCGATCAGAGTGAAGTTCAAGGACGCTGAGAGCGCTGGGATCGTGACAATCCTGGAGGGTCCCGAGACCATCGCGGCCGCGGCACAGGGGCTTGTCGACCGGATGTCGTCCCTGGTGCTGGACGTGCGGGCTTACGCGGAGGCAGCCGCAGCGGATGGCATCCCCGATGCTGGCGGTGCGGTGCATGAGGCCGGCATGGAGTTGATCGTGCAGCGCAGGGTGTTTCTCGACATGGCCAGGGATGCGCTCGACGAGGTGGCCAACCAAGTCCAGAGCCTTCCCGCGGCTCGCTGAGACCGTCTCGGCGCTCTGACCGTCCGCAGGGCCGGTTTGGCTGTGTCCTCCTGGCGGCGTTGTCACACCGGGCCGTTACGGTTCGGCCATGTCCGCGCACACCTCGGGTCCGAACGGACTCGTCCCCGTACACATTGCTGTCCACGACCCCGCCCAGATGGAGAACCCAGATCCGCAGGCCGCCGACTACGCGCGCAAGCTCTTCGCGGCCTCGGCCAAGTACGCGGGCATCTCCTGGACCGAGCATGGGGCCGAGCCGCGCTGGCTCGACATGGACACCAGCACCTGCGCCGCAGCCATCAACCCGAGCCATTTCTCCGGTCGAGGCGCCGACGAGTTTGACAGGTTCCTGTCCGGGGCGGCCTCACGTCGCGAGCCCGCGCTCATCATCGCGACGATGGGCACGGCGGACGATGACCAAGACCGCGTGCGGTCGGTCTTCGGTCGGCCCGGCGGCCGCGTGGACTTCCGCCACTTCACCGGCGCGATCGTCGGCAAGCGGCTGCTCGCGGGGGCGGAGGTCTCCCTGGCTCCCGATCTGGACGCGGCCGACCACGACCTCGGACTGAGACTGCGCAACCGCCCGGCAAACGCCCCCTGGTGGGCGATGACCTTGTCGGCTACCGCCCTGGAGGGGGAGCGCGGAACGACGATGCGCAAGCCCGAAGGCGACCTGGTGCCGATCCTTGTCGACAGTCTGGGTGAGCCCGTCGTCGCACGCTGGACGTCCGGCGACGGCCAGCAGATCTGGTACGTGATCCCTGACGGGGTCGACTGGAACCAGGTGGTCGACTGGCTCGTCCAGCGCGCCCTCCCCGAGCACGTGCCGGCCGCGCTGCGCCGCGTCCGCTCGCGCCGCCACGTCGATCCCGCCCTGGAGACGCCAGCGGAGACGCAAGCACGCGGCGCAGTTGAGGAGTTGGAGCGCCGCTACCTGGAGGACAAGGCCCGCCTGGATCACGATCTGGAGCGGGCGCGGGACGAGGCCGAGCCCGTACGGTCCGGTCTCCTGTACGGCGGCGGCAGCGAGCTGGAAGACGCGGTGGCCGTGGTGTTGCGTGCCGCCGGATTCGCCGTCACCGATCTGGACGAGGAATTGGGCGGCACCCTGTCGGCGGACCTGCTCGCCGTGCTGAATGGGTCCACCTGCCTGGTCGAGGTGAAGGCCGTCGCCGGGCCAGCGGGGGAGAAACTGATCTCGCAGCTTCAACGCCATCTGGAGAAATGGCCGCAGCTGCGGCCCGGTCAGCCTGTCACCTGCGCTGCCTTGATCGTCAACCACCAGCATCGCCTCGACCCCGCCGAGCGCCCGCCCGAGGTGTATCAGCGCAGGGTCGTCGACGCGCTCCCGTTTCCCGTGCTCGCCTCCGGCGATCTGTTCCGCTGGTGGCGCATGCAGGACTGGCCGGCCGTGCAGGCTGCGGTGCTTGGCCAGGCCCGCGCAGGAGGAGAACTGGGCGGGCCCCCTGCCGGAGGGAGCGGGACCCCGGCGGACGACCGCAGGCGGTGGCGTCTCTGGCGAACGCATGCACAAGCTCCTCCGTCGGGAGACTGACTGTGGCCTTCGCCCAAGGTGGTTGGATGACGCTCTCCGGGGCGTCCTGACGGGCGAGGACCCCTGCGGAGGCCGGCTCGCCATCTGGCCGGGCCTATGACGCCGGTGGCTGCGTTCCGCATGATTCGTCGGGGAAGCATTCGATCACCGATGCCGACCATCCCGTCCGTTATGGGGGAGACTCACGCGATGCCGAGCTACATGAAGATCAGCGACATCAGGGGCATGACCTATCACGAGCTTGAGAGGTGGTGGGAAGTCGACTTCGATGTGCTGGTCACCACGGCCGTCGCCGAGGCCACCGGCGATGTGCACGCCACGGTGTCGGAGGCTTTATGTAGTGACGACTGGCTTGAGCAGTGGGCCGATGCCCTGTACGCCGGGGCGGGGGAGCTAGCCTCCAGCGTCGAGCGCATGACTTACGGCCGCGACACGCGGTTGAACAATGTCAAGCGCCGGGCGGGCGTGGTGCACCAGCGCATGGGCCAGGCCAATGCGCTCCTGAAGACACGGCGCGCCGAGCAGGGCTGGGAACTGCTCGCACCCCATCTCAAGGACGCCCGGCTGTGCGCGCTGTCGATCCTGGCCAAGCACCATGTGGAGGAGATCAAGCAGCTACGCGCCGAGGAACTCACCCGGCGTGGCCTGCCCGAGCTCAACCCCCTGGACACGCCGTCCTACCGTGATGTCTTCGAGGCCATCGAGGATGCCGTACGAAGGGATCTGATCACGGCGCCGACTGGCCAGAAGGTACGTGCGCTCCTGGCCGCTTCACCGCGCGAGGTCACCTCCGTGGCGGCGGGTGACGCGACGCATCAGCAGGAACGCTGCGACGACTTACGGCATCCGCTGTTGCTGCGTAGGTGGGCCGGAGCTCTGGAGCACCTGCGTGACCGACACTGCGAACTGGCCGGGATTAGACCCGAGTTCACCACCTCCCTTGCCGCGCTCGACATGCGGGAACTGCGCGCCATGACGGACCAGGATGCCTGGGACATCATTAACCGACGGAGGTTCGTCCGTGCTCTGGCGCAGCGGTGGCGCGAGTGTCAGATGCACGTGAGGCAGTTGGGGCGTACGGCCGCGCAGCGATCCGACGATCTCAAGCAGCCCTGGTATGAAGCTGAACGAGCCGCACGCGAGGAACTGGGCCGGCGCCGTCCGGAACAGGTCGCCGCTCTTGTCGCCGGTTTCGCTTCGTTCTGCGAGCCCGGAACGACCCGCCTCCGGAGAGACGTGACCTCGCGGTCCCGGGGACAGCTCGTGCGGGAACTCAAGGCCGCGCTCGCCGACGACAGGTGGCGCCGACTGCTCGAAGCCCCATAACCCGTGGAAATCCTCCTTGTTCTCACCGTCAACCGCGCGGAAAGTAAGGCGGACAAGCGAGTTTGGGATGGGATGCCGAGGTGGCACGAGAGCGTGCTGCTCGTGCAGCTGCCGTGCCCGTGCGCTCCGTTCCTGGTCCTCAACCGGCCGCCCAGCAGCCCTGACTTGTGTCGCGCCGTCTGTCGAGAGCAGGCTCCGTCGGAGCTGCCATGCGGGACACGATCGATGGAGGGGGGCGCCTGGCTCTGCGGCTCGGCGCGTTGGGCGGTCGCAGTGCGGCGAGGTGGACGAAGGGGCGACTGCGCCGCTGGCGGGGGTACGCCTACTTGCCCGCACCGGAGCGTGATGCAGCTCGCCCGAGTGATGTTGAGGCTTTTGGTAAATAGTCGATATATATACGCTCTATGAGCGATTTGAGGATTCATGTGGCGGCCATTACGCCTGAGTTGGCGGACCGGTATGCGGCAGCCGACGGGGGCGGCCAGCTTGACGACGTTGCGGTGGCCCATCTGACTGCGCTGAAGGCCCGCGCGTCGCTGGACGCGCGACGGATCTGGCTGCTGTTGCCCCGGACGGGACGCGCCTACACCAAGTACATCACCATGGCCCGGTCGACGCTGGCCGCAGTCGACGGAGCCTTGCCCGTCCCGGACGCCGTGAGCGTCATCAGTAGCATGCTGAGCTGCGGGTACCACCTGAGGTCCTGGGCGTCGTTGGCGACTGCCGCGCCGGGTGCGTGGTCGATGCTGACGACGAGCCTGACGGAGGTACGCAGCCGCCCCGCGGTGCCGGTGTGGTCGGGCGACGCGGTTGTCCTCGCGGGAAGATGGACACAGGCGCAGGCCGCCAGTGCCGTTGAGTTGATGGCTCTGTCGGCTCTGGCCGGTGAGCGTCCACCGGTCCTGGTGATCCCTGTCGTCACCTCCCGCAGACGCGGAACCGGCTCCGCGTCTGGGCAGATGCCGCTCGTTCGCGCGGTCGCCGACACACTGGTCTTGGGGAAAGGCATGCGTGGCTCGGTGACGGTGACGACGGACGTCACCGACATCGGGCCCGACGACGGAGTGGTCCTCGACGAGGTACGGGCCGCGGCCGTGGCGGTCAAGGCCCAGGCCACCAGTAGGGATGTTCAGGATGTGAGCGATATCCAGTGGGATGTGCTGCGCTTGGCATTGCCGCTCGAATTGCGATCCCCACGCCTAGGGCTGAATCCCGATCTCCGCCGTCACCTACTCGGTGCCCTGTGGCAGCTCAGGACCAGGGAGTTCTGGTGCAACATGCCCAGTGAGTTGGGGGATTGGCAGATGGTTCACCGGCAGTGGGTGCGCTGGGAGACGGACGGCACCCTGGACGCGTTGATGCGGCTGGTCGTGCCCTTCACTGCTGGTGCTCGCCCGCCTCGTGGGGTTCCTTCGGCACGGGTAGCTGCTGGGGACGGCCTCGTGCCTGCTCTCGGACTGCGTCTTTCGGGGATGACCGAAATTGCCTGCGACCGGGACTGACTACACCGATGGCTGCGATACCAGCACCTCGATGAGGAGTCCCTCGTGGCGGAGTAGGACGCTCAGTGCCTCCGCTTCGCCTCCGACGCTGTCACCCCCCCAGTCAGTCCACGCCTCACCCCGGTCATGCGCGAACGGACCCCGGGCGCGCCCGAACTCGGCGTACGGACCGGAGACGACGTCCTGCTCACCGCCCGCACCGGGCGTGGCCCCTGGGCCGATCTCGTGGTCGCCGAGCACATCGTGCGCACCCAGCCGCGCCGTGCGTTCGCCGACCTCGCCGCGTGGGTGGAGCTCGTCGACCTGCTGGACCACTGGGCCAACCTCGGGATGCCCGTGGCGCTCGAACTCCTCGGTGTCGTCGTTCAGTTCGCCGACCCGGCACCGCAACACTCGGTGCCGGTGCCGGTGCCGGTGCTGGCGCTGCGGTGGCCGCCGCGGCCGGGGCATGGGCCTACTCCCGCGACCCGATCGTTGCCCTGGGCGCCGGTGTGGCCGGCGGCATCAGCGTGTTGTGGAAGGTCGTGACGACAATGCACGCCGTTGTGCGCCGATAGTCCAGTCCCATGGGTGAGGCTCCAGAGCCTCACCCGTGAGCACCGCACGCGTACTGCCGCAAAGGCCGTGGGGTTGCGTAGGTGCCGGGGCGATGCGCTGTCCGCTGGGGCCGTCATCGTGTCCGGCCTGCTACTCGCTCGCTTCTCTCGTGTCCGGCGGCGTGGTCGACGTGTGGCTGGTGGTCAGCTGGTGGGGGCGAGGTGGCCGGGGAAGTTCGGTGGGGGAGTGGTGGTGATCAGCGCCGGGGAGAACGGTTCGTCGGGGGGCGCCAGTTCGTGTGTGAGACGGAGGTTCTCTGTGCGGCGGGGGCCGCGGCTGAGGGGGATGGCCGGGAGCAGGTGGGGGAGCGCGGCGGCGAAGGGGTCGACGCCGGCGGCGAGGGTGTCGGACAGGGAGCGTCCGTTGCGGCGCGCCTCCTGTCCGAGGAGCCGGGACAGGGCGGGGATGAGGGTTCCGACGGCGGGGACGAGCTTTTCGGGGCGGACGTCCATCTGGCCAAGTGCGGCGGCGAAGACCTGGAGGCCGGGGGCGAGTGCGGCGGCCAGGTGCTGCTGCTCGTGATGTACCTCGCTGGCGAGGCGCACGACTGCTCTGCGGCCATCGCTCGCGCGTTGTGCGGGCGGGGGCGTAGGACGGGTATGGAGGCTGGCGGTGATGCGGTGGTAGGCGTCGATGTAGGTGCGCTGCTGGGCGGGGTGGACGTTGCAGGCGGTCAGGAACGTCAGCATCTGCCGCACGGTGGCGGGCAGCCCCTTCCGGTTGACGATCCGCCAAGCGGTGGTGGGCGGCACCGGGGCGCGGCCGGGCAGGTCAAGGTCGCGCAGGGGCGGGGCGCCGGCTCGTTCGTACGCGGCGGCCAGGGCGGCGCCGAGGTCGTCGGCGGTGTGGATGAGAGCCGGGTTGGGGGCGTCGAGGCAGCGGAGCCGATCGCGCTGGGCGGTGCGGCCGCGAGCGCGTAGGGCACGGGCCCGGGCGAGGTCGTCCGGCCGGCCTCCGCAGGCACGGACGTAAGCGTCGAGGACAGCCAGGGTGGGGGCGGTGGTACCGGACTCGGCGCGCTGGACGGCGCCGCGGGAGATACTGGCGGCCTGGACCACGGTGCGCTGGGGCAGCCGCGCGGTGCGCCGCAGGGCGGTCAGGTGCTCGGCGAGGTGGGCGAAGGGGCGGTCTGCGGCGCCGCGGGGGGTACGGGTCATCCCGGGCCGCCTACTTGCCCGCGCCGCGCACAGCGGCCTCGGCGAGGACGGCGAGCAGACGCCGCCCGCCGCCCGCCGCAGCCAGGGTGCCTGCGCCGATCGAGACCAGGCCGCCCAGCAGAGTGAAGACCGTGTCCAGTGGGGTCCCGGCGAGGAACAGCCCGCTGCCCAGCACCAGCACGCACAGCAGCAGAATCAGCGCGTGCGTGGGGCCGAACCGCCCCGCGGCCGGGGCCGGTTCGCCGCCGTCCGCCGCGGCGGCGGCGCCGTGGGCGCAGGAGCAGGGCACAGCCAGGCCGGCCGGAGCCGGTGGGGCTGGGTGGGAGGCGAAGGTGTCGCTCATGGTGCGCAGGACCCCGTCCTGACGGGGGCCGCCCGCGGAGTGCCGGGGCCCGAGTTACTGGTCGCAAGAGTGCGTGGCCCAGGGGCAGTTGGACCCTGCCGGTCCTCGGGCTGCGCGGCACAAGCCTTCCACGCACGGCCCCGCCCCGCCGCACCCAGCACCCCTTTTGGCCGTTATAGGAATTTCTGGCCCCGCTGGTGTTCCGCTCTCCGCAACCGAATCCGCGGCCCGGCCGGGGCGTTGACACCGGTACGTCGAGGGCGAGTTGTCGGGGCGCCGTTCTCGGGGTGGCCCACCGTTTGTTCCAGCCGATTTGCGGTCTAGGCCCCTTCACCAAGACGGTGGTGAACAGCACGGCACAGGCGGCGATTTCGCCGGTGTCCTCCTGACGGCTCCTGGTCGCAAGCCCGAACCGTCTCGGAACCCTGGCAGGCGCGTTGGACCCGCGTCCGCCGACGCGTCGGTCCGGCACCGTCCTCGGCGCCGGACCGACGCGCATGCCCGCCACCGCACCGGCGTCCGGGCGGGGCGCCGGTAGGAAGGGCGCCCTTCTGCTGACCGCCCACTTGAGAGCCGGTGCACAACCCTCCCGGGCGTTCCAGCCGGAATGTGATCGCGCCCCGTCAACAGGTTCGACTTCGTCCGACCCGCTGTCTGGAGGTGTGCGGCTCTTGACGGTGATCCAGGGGTGGGCACATCGTGGCGCATTGCACCAATCTGCCCCGAAGGGGAACTCTGTGTCGTTCGAGTGGCGCTACTTCGTCCGTCCCGACGGTACGTTCTGGCGCACGCCTAACATTGATGGGCACCTCGACTCGGTGACGGATAAGGAACTCGCGAACCTGGACGGCGTAGTCGGCGGGCGCCGCGAGAGGCAGACGCCGGTGCCGTGCTCTCGGTGCACACGGACGCTGTTGCTGCACTGGAGAGCGCCGGCGCCGGGAGCGCTGCTGGAACTGTGCGAAGGCTGCGACAGCGGCCGCCCGGCCGCGAGCGACCCGATCCGCTGGATCGGCAATCCCGCCCGGCGTTAGAGAGACTTGCCGTTGCTCTTCGAGATGTGGGAGACGGAGACCATGGAGGCCATGGGCTGGGTTTTCGTACCTGCCCAGGACGATCCGCTCGCAGAAAACTGACCGCCCCCCACGAGGATCGTCAATGCCCTCGTGGCCGAGGCCCGCAGCAGGCCGTCTCCTGGATGGGGCCTGTCGCCGTCGCCGGGCTGGAGTTTCGCCGAAACGCGGTTCTTTGCCGTGAGATCCGCCTAAGCTGGCCGCTCTGCTCGGCGTGTGCCCCTCCCAGTAGGAGCCTCTACCGGACGGCCTCGATCATGCGCAGCCGTCGGCGGAGCGGGCGTGTGTCCGCCGCGCCCATCTGACATCACCACCCTCTATCTGCAGGGCCCTGTTGCCTCCGGCACGGGGCCCTTTCGCATGCCCGGAAACACGTCGACCCGAGAGGCTGTCCCATGTACGAACCGCGATTCACCGACCCCGAGCTCACCGCGATCTGGTACTACCTGCGTCCGGTCTCCGCCCGGATGGCCTCCACCTCGTCGGCGTCAGCTGTGCGCCGCCGGACACCGGATGCCCAGGCCGTCGCCGCCCGAGAAGGTCTTGATCTGGGAGCCGAGCTTGAGCGTGTTGTGCGCCGGAAGCGTCCCGGGTCTTCGGCCCCGCGGCCAGCCCGTCGTTCGGACATCGGCCGGCTGATCGCGGAACTGGCGCCGCGGCTTCGCCGCGATCGTCTGCGGGAGCGGACAGACGCCTGGATGTCGCTGGGGCTGGCGCCCGATGAGTTGGATATCTGGATGCGGGCCCTGGGCGTTGACGGGACCGCAACCGCGAGCGCCTGCATGAGGTGGTCCATCACGGCCGCCGCGCTCGAAGTTGTTCTGGACGGCCGTCAGGTGCGGCGGTACCTGCGTGACGGTGTCACGGTCACCGCGGTGCTCGCCCTGGCCGCGGAACGTGGTCTTGATCTCGCGGCGTCGCCCCCGACATGACGCATATGCCCTGGGCGGCGGAAGGTCGAGCACCTTCTCCTCCATTCCCCCGACCAGTGCGGAGCTCGGAGCGTTCCTTCTGGCACCCCGACAGGGCCGTGAACTGCTGCGTACGGGAGGGCGGATGTGGGACGGTGGGTCCTGGCCGGGTCCGCCGCTTTCCCCCGTAGTGGCGGGCCCGGCTCTCAGGCCAGCCAGCTCTACGTTCTTGATCGGGTTGACCGGGGACATGGTCACCGGGACGATGCGACGGTCAACGCCCTGCTTGCGCGGACAGGCTGACGCGATAGGCGGTGCGCGCGGGAGTGACTCGGTGGGCTGATATGTGCGGTCCTGCCCGCCCTTGCCGCCGTGCAGCCGGTAGTCGGCTACGCCGGCTGATGGGCAGTCGGGTGTCGGGGCCGGTGTTCGCGGTGCCGGACCGAAGGCCCACCACCGCCCGGTTTTCGGCTGAGCGTTCGTACGAGGGCGTCCCGGCCGCCCCGGTCTCTGGGCCCGGGCTGGGCGGACGCGGTACGGGGCATGCCCCCGTCGGCAGTGGCCGGCCTCGTGTCGCGTCCGTGGCGCCTCCACATCCGCCTCTTAAGGCTTGCATCCTCTGCGCAGTTGATGTATAGTCTTAAGAGTCAACGGGGGTGATTGGTCCCGTTGACGCCGGGAAGCAAGGAGCGGCCGGTCCGCGCTCACCGGCAGGTCCGTAGCTCAGCTGGTAGAGCGGCCCCCACGCCGGGGGAGGGTCAGGGGTTCGAGTCCCCTCGGACCGCGGAGTGCTGATATGTGCCCCTCCAGAGGCACGGCCCCGTTGAGCGGGCGCGTATCAGCACGTTGTTCGGGCCTGGCCGGTTGATCACCTGGTCGGGTTGAAGAGGAGGGGACGCTCTCCTTGGGGCGGTAGCTCAATGGGCAGAGCAACCTTGCGGGGTTGGTTGCGGGTTCGAGTCCCGTCCGTCCACGACGTGTCAGCGGGAAGGCGATGCTTCCCCCGGCGGATCTGACCCGCTGGCACGCGTCGCCTGCGGCTCCTGGGGAGGAGCCAACGGCGGCCCTGCCCCGGCCGGGGAAGGTGACGAGCAAGCCCTTCGCGGGCCCTACCTGATCCGATCCCCGGCCGACGGTGGGAACCTATGCCCTCGTGGGAGTAGTCCGACCTATCTCGCCCCGCTTTCAATGGTGAGATCACGGGTTCAAATCCCGCCGGGGGTACGCAACACGGCATGCCTCAACGCAGGCTCGTGCCGTCCAGGGGTAGGACGCCGGGTTGTCAGCCCGCGAACCGGGGTTCGAGTCCCCGCAGAAGCGCTCGCCCGATGTTCGGCAGGCCCTGATCCGCCGCCGGGGCAGCGGACGAACGGGATGCCGCCCGCCTCACGAACTGTCACGGAAAGGCCCGCACATGAGCTTGTCGGCGGAAACCGTCGCCCACCACCAGGTCGAACTCGCCGCCCTTGAATGCCTCATCCGCCGCCATTACGGCGTGGAGTACAGCGTGATTCGGGCGCTCGGCGTGTCCAATGGCTCGTACCGCCTCGTCGAGGCGTTGGACGAGTGGGAGGAAGGCGTCCCCATGAATCCACATGAGGCCGAGGAGATTTCCGCGTGGCGCGCGGGCGGACCTGAGCCTCATCTCGCGTCGGTCATGAACGACCTCGCGTGCAGCGGCGTCATCGACAGTGGTGAGTACCTCGTGCACGTCTGGTGGTAGCCGCTGCCCTCGCGTCAAGGAGAAGGCCGTGTACACCCTCGGCGCCGTGGGTGGTCGTGTCTGGTCCAGGTGGGGTGGCCGGATGTGCCCCGTCTATTTTCCGGAGCGTTGTACGGCGCGGCCTTGGACCTGCCTGGCGGCGGGTCTCTAGCTATCGGGGCGGTGCCGTACGCCCGGTCCGGGATAATGCTGACGACCTCGAAGCTTGAGCTGGAGACGGGATGATCACTGACTGGGCTGAAGCCCAGATGTGGAATGTGTTGGCAGCTGTACTCGTTGTTGGCGGTCTTGTTCTGGCTCTGGCCGGACACTTCGAAGGCCGTAACCGTCTTCCGATTGGCGTTGGCGTCGGCTTGGTGATGATTGGCGTCATGGTGCGCTTGGGGGTGTGGACCTGAGCGGCCGTTGCCCACGCTGGTGCGCCCCCGACGCCGACTCCTGCTGATTGGCCGCCGGTTGCCGTGGCCGGCGCCGCTCGCGGCGCTGGCCACGGCGTACTGGGTCGATTTGCCCTGTTCGCCCGCCTTGTGGAGTGCCGCCTGTCTGGCCCGCGCCCGGGCTCTACACTTGCTGCGATACGGGCTCATTGAGGCCAAACAGGAGATCATCATCTCTCAGGGCGCCCAGGTCGGCCGACCGTCCACCCTCCACGCCTCCATTCGCGGTACGCGCGATGCCGTGCTCTCCATCATGGTCGGCGGCGAGGTCCACCTGATCGGCGACGGCGCCTTCCGGCTCACCTGATACATCGCCGCGTCAGGCCGGACAGCGCGGCCGGACCGACCGAGTTGGTGTCGGCAGGACCCGGCCTCTACGTCGACGGGATGAATTGACCACCATGGGCTTCACACCGCGAGGTCGTGGCCCCCGAGGGGGATCGTGGCCACTTCCGTCCACGTAATGGTCTTCGACCGCTCGGTGGTTGTAGCGGTGACGTCGACGAGGTGGACGGCGGAGATGTAGAGCGGGGCGTGGCTTGGTCGGACACGGCGCAACTGACGTTGTGCTGCATCGGAGTCGGCATGGCCGTAGGCGTAGGCGCTGGTCAAGTGCTGTACGCCCCAGGGGTATTGAACCGCGCCCTCACCGCACACCGCCCGGATGGTGCGGCGGGTGACGTCGTGGAGATGCACCAGCCCCTCGTCGGGGCACAGGTCAGCGATGACCCCGGAGTGATAACTCAGCAACGAGCCGACCATCACCTCCAGCAGCGGGACAGTAGCCAGGGCCTGCATCAACGCCTCTACCAGGGCCCGCCGTTCAGCGGGCGGCACTGCAGCCGCCGGCCGGCCGCTGATCTGGTCGACGGTGATGTGGAGCCACCGCAGCTCAACTGGGCAGAGTGGAAACCCCGCGTCGATCAGAGACCTGTTGGCTTCGGTGATGAGTGCGATCAGGGGCTCGTGACGAGGGTCAGCGAGGTCGACGAGTGCGTAGACGTGCAGAACGCTCTCAGCCTTCCAGGCCTTCGTCCCGTGCTGGAACGCGAAGGGCTTCATGAGCCCGCGCTCAGAGGGTGATACCGAAACGAGAACGGAGGCGGTTCATCCCGTCGGTGTAGCCCCGCCCCCAGCGCGTCATGGAGAAGTCGAAGTCGTCGCCATCGCCATGCTGGGCGTAGTTGTACGAGACGATCCTCCACACACGGACCACGGGGTCGTTGGTGTCGGTGAGGTCGTGACCGAGCGCCGCAAGACGCTCTTCCCACTGTGCCTGACGCTCGTCGCCCTTCAAGTCGCCCGCGTAGAGAGCCTGGACCTGCTCATCCGTCACCGCAGTCGACTCGATGCCGTTTTCGGCGGCCAGGACGTAGAGCGCGACGGCGAGCCCGGCGGCCCCCTCCGCGATGATGACCCCGTCGATGATGATCGAGTATCCGTTGAGCGGCCCTTCAACGACCCGCACCGTGTGGTCCCAGGCCTGTGTCCACAGGTCCGGGCCGCCCATGGCCTGCCACTTGCGAAGCTGGTCTACGACGGTGGTCACTGGCTTCCCCCTCCTGGTCGTTGGCATCAGCGCCTGCACGACCGTGCCACGCCTGACGATCAGATGTTGCCAGATCCGCGAAACTGAGTGACCAGGTGAGCGCTGGACAGCGGCCATCCGATCTACTTCCCGTTCGCCGTACCTCCGAAGAGGCCTCGTAGAGCCCGTGCGGCTACCACAACGCACAAGCCCCGCCGGCGATCAGAGTCACCACCAGGCGGCGCCGCTGTCCGGCCCGGAGACGGCTGGGCGGTGACCGACGGGCCGCGCCCTCGTCGAGGAGCCCTCTGTGATCACACACGTCCTCTCAAGCGCTGGATCTTCCTCGGCCAGGGCTCGAAATCTCGGACCAAGCTCATTTGCTATGTACTGGTACCGGCATGTAGCTACAGTGTCGGTATGGGAAAGCAGACGAACATCAGACTGGACGATGCCGTGAAAGCAGCCGCCGAGGACCGAGCGAAGCGCCGCGGCCTGAGCTTGCAGGGATACGTGGCCGACCTGATCGAGGCTGACCTGAACCAGACACGCGCTGCCTTCATGGCCGGCGCAGCGGCCTTCCTCGCCGCTTATACGGAGGAGTTCGACGCGGAGGTTGGGGAGGACCGCTATCCCGGCCTCTCGGACAAGGCGACGGAAACGGCGTCGAGGGACGCCGCGTGAACGTCCGCATTGATCTCGCGTGGATCCTGGCAGTAGCACAGCAGATTCCGGGAGATCCCCAGGTGGTCGACTACGGCGTCCCGGTTGCGGCGGAAGCACGTCACCGGGCGGAGATTCTTGACCATGAGATCTATCCCGAGCCCCATCACAAGGCCGCGGCGCTGCTGTGCGAGCTGGCGCGAAACCCGTGCCTGGAGGTGAGGAACTTGCTGTTCGCGGCCACGGTGACGGCAGCCTACCTGTCGGCGTGCGACCTGCCGGTGAGCCCGGGCCTGGACACCGTTCTTCCACTGGCCCGCGCCGCCCGGGACGGGCTCCCGGTCCGGGAGGTCGCTGCTCAGATCAAGACCTGGACAAGTTGAGTTCCCTGCTGGGCTCGCGGTCCCCGGTGTCGACGTTGGTGCGGGTGGTGGACGGGGCGCTCGGCGGTGGTCTGCACCCGGGCCGGCTGTATCTGGTCACCGTCACGGGCCCGGCGGGTAGTGACCGCAGGCCCGGTGCCGGTGGCGGGCTGCTGGCGCGGTGCGGGGCGCGCTGTTCCGGGACGGGGGCGCTGTTCTGTACGCGGCGTTCGGGCCCTCCGCGCGGGACATTGCCGCGCGGGTGATGGCTGGCCAGCTCCGGGTCGGCTACCAGGCGCTGCGCGAGGGACGGCTGGAAGGGGCGGACCGGGCTGCCGTGGCCGAGCTGAGTGCCGGACCGGAGGCCGCGCGGCTGCTGATCGAGGACCGGCCCGCCACCGGGACCGGTGAACTCGCGCGTCTGGCCCGGGACCTGGAGGGGCTGCGGCTGGTCGTCGTCGACGGGCTGGAGGCGGTGCCCGGTCTGCGACGGCCGGCGCAGGACGTGGAGGCCGGTGCCGGGGCGGTGCAGGAACTGCGGCGCCTGGCGCGGGAGCTGGATGTGCCGGTGCTCGCGGTGGCCGAGACCGGCGATGGTGACGGCGAGGGCTTGCGCTCCGCCCTTGCCCCGGACGTCGTGATCGCTCTGACCTTCGCCGCGGATGATGTCGGCTACAACGCCCGGCGGGACCGGGTGCGGGTGACCGAGTGTGATCTCGGCCTGCAGAGTGAGGCGGAGATCCGTACCGACCTGGTGCGCGCCCGGCTGATCGGGCCGGAGTTCCGCGTGGACAGGGTGTTCGGCTCGGACGAGGGCCGCCTGGTCGTGGACGCGCTCAAGGATGCGGCCCAAGGCCTGCTGGAGGTGCCCGACGGCCTGCCCGAAGGCCTGATCAAGAGGCTCGGGCAGTTGTGCAGGGGAATGCCCGACAACTTCTCCGGGCTGGAGTTCGGGGACCTGCCGGACGAGGCGCAGCGTGCGGTTCTGCAGGAGTGGGTGGTTCGGCCTCCGCTGCCGGATACGGACCGGGGGGTGGGCCTGGGGGCCGCCCTTGACGCGTTCTACGGTCACGCTGTCGCGCACGGCTACGACCCGGAGGCCGAGGTGCCCTGCGAGCCCTGAGCGCGTCCGGGCACCGGCCGGCGGTAGACAGTTGCCGCAGCCCGCCGACGTGCTGGAAGGCGGGTGCGGACGAGCGGCAGTTGGCCTGTTGTTCTGGTCGAGATCTCACGTATGCGTGACCGGTTGGGGCGGGTGGAGGCATTCGGGTGGAGGCGGCTGGTTCGCGCTTTCCGTGCGTCGTTGACGGGTTCGGTTGCTGTGCTGCGGCCTTGCTGGCGTCGTGCGGGTTTTTGCGGGCTCGGTCCGTCCGCGCTGGGGCGGCGCGGGGCGCTACTCGTGTGGCGGTGTGTCGGTGTCCGGTCCGGCCCCGAGGGCCTTGGTGACCTCGTCGTGGACCTCGGGGTCGACGGGCGGCGGGACGGCGTCGGTCGGCCACCGATCGACGAAGGCCGGGGGGTAGGGGGCGTGGAGCATCTCGGCGGCGTGCAGGTGGGTGGGGAGGCTGTGTTGGTGGCCGGGGTGGGCGGCGATGGCGTGGCGGGCCTGTTCCAGGGTGATGCCGGGGTGGTTGCGCATGTACTGGTGTACGGCGCGGTCGTGTTCCTGGTTGTGGGGGTTGGTCATGGTCTCTCATGTCCTTGTCCGGCTTGCTGCCCTACACGCGCCGGCCGTCCCGGAGGAGGGCATGACGCCATCACTCGCGCGAGTCGCAGCCGTCTGGTGTGGGCGCCGAGATGGTGGTGGACCGGGTGCGGCGCGGTTGCCCGTGGTGCACTCGCCATCGTAGGGGAGCGTGCGCAGGCCCGGCCGTGGCGGCCCCGGCTCCTGGTACCGGCTGCGCCCTGACCTCGCGTCGGAGGACAGCGCGTGACCCGGGCACGGTGTGCAGGGTAGCGGCCGTTGTCTCGGGCGGGCGGGTCGCGGCTCGGTCAGCAGGCCGCGGTCGACGGACCGCTGCGCCACGAACGGGGTCCGCACCTGATGGTGATCTGCGAACGGCGCCGCCGCTGATGCGGCGACACCGTTGCATCGGGGCGCCCGACGGCGCTTTGCCTCCGGTAGCCGGAGGTGCTGGTTCGGCTTCCCCGCCGAGGCGGATGGCCCGGCGCCGTGTGCCCGAAATCTGCGGCGCCGTCTGCAAAAGGTAGCAGCGGCTGCCAACGGGGCATCAGCGCGCTCGACAAGGGAATTCGGACGCCGGTCCACCTCCCGTTGTTACGGCTGTGCGTGGTGGTCGGCCGGGCTCGGGGGGTGAACGCCGCGTCGGTGTATGTGAGTTGAGGGCGGTGCTGGGCGGTGCTGGTGACGTCGGTGCTGTGCGGGTCTGTGCTCGTTGTGTGGCGGGGTGGCTGCTCGCGGTCGTACGACGGCCTCGCCCTCCTTGTGTGGCGTTCGGGGGGTGCTGCTGGCTCGTCGCCGGTGCTGTCCCGTTGTTACGGCTGTGCGTGCGGGTTGTTGGTGCGCGGACGGCCCCGGCTGCCGTCTGCCCCGCCGCTCCCCGGGTCGGCCTCGGGCGCGGTCGGCCTCGGGCGCGGTCGCCCGGTTACGGCTGCGGGTGTGGGTTTGGTTCCGTTTCGAAGGCCCCGTACGGCGCGGACCCGCCGTGCTGCTGTCCCGTTGTTACGGCTGTGCGTGTGGGTTCCTGCCGCTGTTGGCAGTGGGCGGGGGCGGGGTCAACACTCCGGCGGCGTGCGCTCGTGTGCCTGGGTGGTGGCCGGTGGGGGTTGGTTTTCGGGGGCGTGGGCCCGGAGCCGGTGGAGCTTCCGGGGGCCGGCTGGTCCCCGGAAGCTTGTCCCTTGCTCCGCGGTCCCGTTCAACGAGTGGGGGCTGTTGGTGTTATGCGGTGGCGGTCTGCCTGGCCAGTGCCGCGAGGGGGGAGCGCCGGCCTTTGGGGACCGCGTGCAGTTGCTCCCAGTCGATGTCGGTGCGTGCGGCGAGCGTGTCGACGGACTGCGTGGTGTAGAGGGGGATGTCGACGGCTCCGGCGCGGGAGGTGCCGAAGCGGACCTCGATGGACTCGGCGGGGCTGATCCAGTCCAGGCGCAGCATCCAGTCGAAGTCGGTCCTGCGGACCCCGAGCCGTGCGGCGGCCTGCTCGGGTCCGAGCGGGGTGTCGGCGGCGACCAGTCGGGCCAGGTCCTCGCGGCGGCAGATCTCCGCGACCTGGCCGGGGTGGTGCAGTGTTCCGTCGGGGTTCGCGCTGAGGTCGGCCAGCAGGCCGCGGTCGACGAACCGCCGCACCACGAACGACGTCACGTGCGCTTTCTCGCTGGGTGTGTTCGGGGTGCCGAGGGCGTCGGCGAGCCGGTCGGCGGCCTCGCCGCCGGAGATCGGCGGGGTGGGCGTCGCGGCGCGGATCGCGGCGGCGTCGATCGCCTCCACGGTGGCCCGTGACCACTGCCGGGAGGAGGCGTCGGGGGCGGGGACGAGGCCGGTGTGCCGTGCCCACCGGAAGGCGGCTACGGGGACGCGCAGGCGTCCGGCGGCCTGGCTCTCGTCGTACTCGGTGCGTCGTGCCATGGGGATCGTCCTCTCTGGTGGTCCGCCCGGAGCGGGCGGACATGACCGTGACAGACCATCTGAAACTCTGTCAAGAGCCTTTAAAACGTGGCAAGTTGGACCTATTCGGTTAGGTCCGCGCCCGCGTACGGGGAGGGAAATCCCCTTGGGCGGGTCGTTGCCGCGCCGCGTCGTTCGGTCCCTCGGGCCCGCTCGGCGTCCGTCGCGCCGGCGGGCCCTGGCCCGCCTCGTGGGGGGCGTCGGCTGGATGTGCAGGCGGGTCGGGTGAACTCGCCTCTGCGGTAGGCGGGTTGGGGTGTTGTTATGGCTGTGCGTGGCGGTTGGTGGTCGTGGGCGGTCTGGCGTTCGCTCGGGGAGGGGTGCGGGTGTCTGTTACGGCTGTGCGTGCGGGTTGGTGGTGCATGGTGCCGGTGCGTGGTCGGCGCCGGGTGATGGTTGGTCGGTCGTGTCTCGTGGCTGGGGTGTCGCCGCTCGTCGCGTGGCCGCCGTCCGTTGTGACGGCTGTGCGTGGAGGTTGTTGTTGTCCCGGCTCGGTTCCGGTGAACGGGTGGGGCGGGGTGAACTCTCGGGCGCTGTATGCGGGTTGATGCCGGTGTGGTGTCTGTTACGGCTGTGCGTGCCGGTTGTGGGTGTGGATCGTTGTCCTTGGTATGGCTGTGCGTGATGGTTGTCGCCCTTGCACCATGTGTGCCGCGGACATGTCCGGTGGTGGTCCGGTGTTTCTGGTGGTGGGTGTGGTGCGCCGACGCCGGCGTTGGGTGGGTGGCCGTTTCCCGATCTGCGGGGGTTGTTACGGCAGGGGGTGTCCCGATCCGGTCAGCGGGCTGTCGCGCCCGGATGACGCCCGGCGGTCGGCGGCGGTCCGGTGGACGGAGTTGGTCGGTCGTGGGGAGGTTCTGCCGCCGACGCCGTGTGTCGGGTGCGGTGTGGTGGTGGTGCGGCGGGCGGAGACGCTGCTCGACGGGGTGACGTGCTCCCAGGCCTGTCGGACATCCCTCACGCGGGTCCTCAGGGGCGGCAGGGGGTCGGGTCGGCCGTGCGGGGCGTGTGGGCGGGCTGTTACGGCTGGGCGTGCGGATGCGGTGTACTGCGGGCCGCCGTGCCGGCAGGCGGCCTACCGCCTCCGCCGTGCCGTCGCCCGCCCGGTGGGGGAAGCCGAAGTCCCCGAAGTCCCCGACGCGGTCGACCCGGTCGATGTCCCGGATCCGGTGGATGAGTTGACGCGGGCGATGAAGCCGTTCCTCAGCGGGCATGCCAGGGGGCTCTCCCGGCCGCTGTACAGGGCGCTGTATCTGCTGGAGACCGCGTACCGGGTTGGTCCCCAGGGGCGGCAGTTGGCCCTGGACCGTCTCGCGTCCATGGACCCGGACCGTGTCAAGATCCCGGACAGCGAGCACGGACGCCGGCTGCGCGCCGCTCTGCGTGCGGTCCGTGACCGGCACACGCAGCCGTAACGCGTGCTTCGGGTTGCGGGTCGGTCGGCCCGTCCTGGCCTCGCCTCCTGGTTGCTGCGCGGCCGTGGCGGGGTGGTTGTGGGTGTCGGGTGCGTGTGCAGGCGGGGCTGGTGAACTCGCTTCTGCTGTAGGCGGGTTGGGGTGTTGTGACGGGTGTGCGTGCCGGTTGGTGCGTGGGGCGGGTGTCCGCTCGGTGTCGTGCGGTTGGTCGTCCCGCCCGTGTGCGCAGTTCCCTTCCGTACGCGGTGCTCGGCGATCGCGTGTCGGAGAGTGGGCCGTCCCGCCGCGGGTCGGTGGTCCGTTCGGCGCCGAGGGGGTGGTGTTACGGCTGTGCGTGCGGGTTGTTGGTGCGCGGACGGCCCCGGCTCGACCGGCCGGTCCTGGCCGCCGTGGGCCGTGGGTCCCGTCCTGACCGGCCTCGGCGCGGGTGGTCGTGTTACGGCTGTGCGTGGAGGTTGGTTGGGCGCACGCAGGGTGTCCGTCCGGCGCCGAGGGGCGGCGTTACGGCTGCGCGTGCGGGTTGCGTGCTTCCGCGCGGTCCCGGTGGGGCGACGTCGCCGAACCCGGCCTCGCTCGCCGCCAGGGCCAACGGCCCTGGTCCCGCACCCGTCCGGCGAGGGGCCCGCAAGGGACCCGGCCCGCACGCCCACGCGGCCCCGGCAGGGGGCACGCCCCGCGTCGGCCAACGGCCGGCCCCGCGTTCTGTTGCTCTTCGCCCGGGTCGTCCGGCAGGGGTCAACTGGCCATCCTCGTATGGTGGTTGACCTGCTGTTCTGGCCGAAATTCAGGTATGAGTGTCCGGCTGGAGCGGGTGGAGGCCTTCGAGTGGACGCGGCCGGCGGTGCGCGTCGGCGGGGTGAGCGTCGTACGGTGCCGGCCGGGTCCGGGGAGCGGTCCCTGCGTAACTCGGTGTCCTGGCCCGGGGATTCGTCCGTCGTACGGTGCCGTGCTCCCGGAGCTGGGGGAAGTGCGGGTCCCGGGACGTCGTGGAACGGCTCGGGTCTGCTGCTCGTCACCTGCCGCGTGCCGTGCCGTGCCGTGCCGTGCCGTACCGCGCCGTGGCGGGGCCGTACGGCGGTGTCGTCCGGCTGCGCCTCGGCGGAGCGGACGTCGAGGTGTCCCGGCGGCCGTACGGTAGGCGACTCCCACCCAGCTCCTGACGGGCCGTCGGGCGAGGTCGTGCAGGTCACGGCAGGTCGGGTCGGAAAGTCCGTCAACTCGTGTGCTGTGCCCGCTCGGAGGGGCGTACCGTTGTGTCATCGTCGCCGCCGAGGGCGGCCTGTTGTGCAGCCGGTGGACACCGCGGTATCCACCGGCAAGACCTGAGTACGCCGCCTGCACGCTACGGGGCGGGTACCCGGATCCGCCTGCGGGTCACCGAAGCGACGCCGGGTCGGCTCAGCGACGGACCGCGGTCCTTGCCGGGCGGGCACGGGTGCGTTGCGCTCCGATGGCGCTCTGCTCGCGTACGCCGGTCACCGGCCGCGAGCCCGCCTCGCGCCGGCCCATTCGATTGAGGCCCTGTGAGCACCATCGACATCCCCGACGAGCCCGACGACATCGACGGCATCGCGCTCATCGACATCCGCTCCGGCGACCGCTCGGCGCCGTTCGTGCACCGCGTCGAGCCGGTCAGCAAGACCACCAAGGCGATCAAGTTCCTTGAGAGCCATCCCGACGTCCAGATCTCCTCCGCCGCCGTCCGGCGGATCGTGTTCGGCGCGGTCGAGCCCGGACTGCTCGAAGGTGCCCGCCTGGAGCGCCACCGGGTGGAGACCGGCTGGCTGAGTGTCATCTCCTACCGCGCGTACACGCTGCTGTTGTCCCCCGCGATCGAGAACGACCGGCTCCTGGACGAGGCCCACTACGCGGCCGACCCGGACACCGGCAACAACCAGCGGGTCCTGTCCATGCCCACCGGGCACGACACCGAGGCCACCCTCGTCTACGCCGACGCCATGGACGACCTTCTCGCGGCCACCGACCGGGCGTCCATGCGCGTGCGGGAGGTCAACGCGCAGGAGGTCGGCCGGCGCATCGTGGAGCGGCCCCTGACGGCCGTCCCCGCCACCTTCCTCAATCCGGGACGCCACCCCGACGACGACCTCAACCTCGTTGACGGCAACAGCCGTTGGGCGTCCTGCACGGCCGGTATCAAGGTCCCGTCCAGCTCGATCCGCCCCACCAACGCCAAGGCCCCCGACAGTCTGCTTCCGTCCCACCTCATGCGGCTTCCCCTGGCCGAGCGGCGGGATCTTGTCCGGGAGATCGTGAAGAACGCCCACCGCGACATCGACGGCGCCGCTGGCACGAGCAGGGCGGCCCGTGCCAAGCGCGACCAGGCCGCCAGGCTCCTCAACGCGATGACTGTCCCGGTGCAGGTCATCGTCGGCTACACCGACGACAACCCGTCCATGGGCATGCGGCGCTTCCCTGTCGCGGTCCGCTCGCTGCTGATGCGGATGAACATCGGGGTGAAGGAGTTCAAGGGGCCCTCGAAGAACGGTGTCACCGCCGAGGAGATCGTCACCGCCCTGTTCGACTCCGGCGAGCTCGGCGACGACGCCCAGGCCGTGCGGGACGTCCTCCTGGGCCGCGCCGACGTCACCGACGCCATGAAGGCCCTCGGACTCAACCCAGCCTTCCGCGACCTGCGGTTCACGTACGTCGTTCAGCAGCTCACCCGCAAGGAGTCCCGGCTGAACGCGGTCATGGCCGCGAAGCTCGACAAGCGCAGCCTCCAGGTCACCCACCGCAGCGGCCCGATCGTCGAACTCGGCCTGCGCTCCTACTCCAGCCTCCCCAGGGAGAAGCTGGCGCCCGTGCGCACCGCGCTGGACACCGGCTGCCTGTGGCAGGCCCTCGCCGACCACGAATGGACCGTCGAGAACATCGACAGCGACCAGGCCGTGGACGACCTCCTGGAGCGCGCCGACAACGGCGACGTCCCCGCCCGGCTGCTCCTCGGCGTGCTCGCCATGGTCACCCTCGTCACCAGCGGCTACCTCCTCGCGCCCGGCGGCTCCGCCGAGCAGATCGTCGGGGGCATCAAGGTCATGCGCGCCGGCGTCGGCACGGTCGTCAAGACCGTCCTCGACACGAAGGAGGGCCGGCAGGTGCTCGCCGACGCGATCAAGCGGATCCGGGCCGGCCTGCGCCCGCGGTGGTGGGCCGACGGCCGTCTCGTCGAGCGCGAGAAGTGGAAGGGCAGCGACTTCAACGCCCACCTGCGCCTCGCCGCCAACCACGGGTTCGTCCCCGAGGGCTACCAGAACGACCCCACCGCCACCGAACTCGAGGACAAGGCCCTCACGGCCTTCCAGACCTCCCTCACCGCGGCCGGCGCCGACCTCGACGACCTGATCGCCCTGCGCAAGATGAACGGCACCACCACCGAACTCTCCTGGACCGTCGTGGAGCCGTCCTTCAAGCAGCTCAGCTTCATGGGCAGCGACCTCGCCCGCATCGCCGAGAGCGAGCCGCGCTGATGACCGACACCGCCTGGGCCGGCCTCGTCACCGTCACCGACGACCGGTACGCCATGCTCGCCCGCCTCGCCGGCCAGTGGCTCCTCGAACCGCAGCCCGAGCCGATCCCCATCGGCGAGGACTCCGGCCACGAGGACAAGGCCATCTACATCGCGGTCAACCGCAACGGCAACGCCTGCTACTGCGGAAAGACCGCCCCCACCCGGGCCCTGAACCGGGGGGCCGTCGCGACCCGGCTCGGCCAGCACACCAACCGGAGCGCGTCGAAGCGGGACGAGTGGGTCGAGTACTGGGTGATCCCGCTGCGGGAGGCCACCCCCGGCCACGTCGTCTCCGCCCTGGAAAGGACCGTGGCCGCCCGCCTCGGCATTCCGCTCGTGCACCGGACGCGCATGCCGCGCCGGCGCACCTGACCCCTGGCCGGCCGAAACCACGGCCGGCGCAGGAAACGCACATGGACCCCCGGCACCGGAGGACGGTGCCGGGGGTCCACCTCGCTCCGGGGCCAGCGGCCGGCCCCGCTGGTCGACGTGCTGCTCTGCACCCGCCCCGCCCGCCGCTGCGCCCCGTCGTCATCAGGTAACTTCCCTGCCGCACAGGGCTGTTTACCTGCTGCTCTGGTCGGGATCTCGCATATGTGTGACCGGTTGGAGCGGGTGGAGGCCTTCGGGTGGACGCGGTTGGCGACCGTGCGGTCGTGTGGCCGGGTCCTTGCCTTCCGTACGCCGTTGACGGGTCCGGCCGCTGCGCCCCGACCTGGCCGGCGTCGTTCAGGCCTTTGCGGGCCCGGTCCGCCCGCGCTGGGGCCGCGCGGGCCGCTACTCGCGTGGCGGCGCGTCCGTGTCGGTGTCCTGCTCGATCCCGAGGGCCTTCGCGACCTCGTCGAAGACCTCGGGGTCGATGGGCGGCCGGACGGTATCGGTCGGCCGGTCCAGATCGACGAAGACCGGGGTGTAGGGGGTCTGGAGCAGCTCGTGGACGGGGGTGGACGCGGGGCTGGTCCAGGTGAGGTCGCGGGCCGGGTCGGTGTCGATCAGGAGGGGCCGCTGACGCGCTTCGGCGAGGAGCCGGGCGAGCTCGTGCGCGTCGGTGGGGGGTTCGCCCGGGGTGATGAGCGGGTCCAGGTCGGTCATGTTCGCCTGCTGGGCGAAGGCGAGCGACAGTGCCGCGGCCAGGTCGGTGGAGGTCGAGGTCTTGCCCTCGCCGCCGCGGCGGAAGTGCCCGGCGGTGAAGGGCGTCTCGGTCATGCGCCGTACGGTCGCCAGGTCGGGGCGCGCGGGGAGCGGGGTGGTGAGGGCGCGGGCCTGGTCGGCGGTCATGCCGGTGGCCGCGACGAGGGCCTGTACGGCGTGGTCGGGCAGCGGGCCGGCGGCGAGTTCGTCGAGACGTTCGGTGGCGGAGGTGCCGGGCGCGAGGCCGAGGAGTTCCATGGCCCGGTGCCGCTGGACGCCGGCCGTGGCGGCGACGCGCTGGATGTAGCCCTCCAGCCGTTCTGCGGGGCGGGGCAGGGGAGCGGCGGGGATCCGGGCCGGGAGGCTCTGCTGGCCGGAGCGGGCGGCGACGGCCTGGCGGGCCTGGTCCAGGGTGATGCCGGGGTGGTCGCGCTTGTACTGGCGTACGGCGCGGTCCTGTTCCCGGTTGCGAGGGTTGGTCATGTCTCACGTCCTTGTCCGGCCTGCTGCCCCACACGCGCCGGCCGTCCAGGAGGAGGGCATGACGGCATCGCTCGCGCGAGTCTCAGACGTCTGCGGTCCCCGTCGGCGGTGTGGGCGTCGAGGTGGAGTGGACCGGGCGTGGCGCGGTTGCCCTTGGTGCACCGTCATCGTAGCGGCGGCCTGCGACACCCGAGGGGGAGTGTGCGGAGGTGCGGTCGGGATTCGGCCGTCCCGGCCCCGGCCCCCGGAGCACGGGCGCCCGGTGTCGTCGCCCGGCGGGTCTTCCCGATGCGCCTGGCTGCTGCTCGCCGCCGGGCCCGCGGTGGTGGGTGTGTCAGGTGGTGGTGAGTACGTAGGTGTGGGTGTGGAGGGTGCTGGCGATGGCGTAGCGGGCGTGGACGCGGCCGTGGGCGCGGTCGAGTGTGATCCGGGCGGCGCGGTGGCGTTCTGCGGTGCCCAGCAGGGAGGCGCGGATGTCTGCGGGCCGGAGTCCGGGGGCGGGGGTGCGGCGGCTGCCGGTGGTGTTCCCGGCGAACGCGCCGACGCGGTCCAGGAGGTGGCGGTGGAGGGTGGCGCCGGTGGCCGGGCGGATGTCGAGCAGGCGCAGGGCCCCGGGGGTGTCCAGCGCGTGCCCCGGCAGAGGCGTGTAGGCGCCGGGTCCGGCGGGCGCGAAGACGGCGCGGGGGTCGGCGGCCAGCAGGCCGCGTACGGCGTTGTCGTCGATCTCGCAGGAGGTGTCACCGCCGGGGACGGCCCACTGCAGGCTGCGGCGCAGGCCGCGGTGCCAGGTGAGGCCCTCGCCGGTGCGGACGGTGTCGTGGTCGGCGAAACGCCAGATGGCCTGGGCGGGCGTGGACGGCACGTGCACTCCTGGGCGGATGGTGGCGGGGCGGGCCGCTGCGCCGCGGGGCAGCGGCGGTCCCGCAGGGGCGGTGCTCACTTCCCGGCGGGTGCCGGGGTGCGGGCGGGCAGGGGGACGGGGTTGGCCATCGGGTCGTCGAGTTGGGCGTACCAGTCCTCGTCGTCGCGGAAGACCGTGGAGCACCCGGCGGTGCAGATGAGCTGGCCGGGCGTGAGGAGCCGCTGGACCTCGTGGACCGGAGGGTCGATGTAGCCGACGGCGGAGCCGTGGTTGCAGTACCCGCGCTCGCGCACGGCGTGCCAGGCGTCGGCCTCGGCGTGCATCTGCGCCGTCTCCAGGTCGACGTCCAGGCGCTCGGTGCGGATGGCTTCGAGTTCGTCGCTGCTGCTCTCGTCGCTGTACATCGGGGTCCCTCCGGATGGCTACCGTCGCACCTTGTGACTCTTAAGACTATACGCACCGAATGGCATGATGGCAAGTCTTAAGAGACGACATGGTTGTATTCCGGTGAGCCCCGGCGGGCGGGCGTCGCGCGGTGCTCGCCGGGTTCGCGGACGCGTGCCCCGGTGCGACTCGGCGGCCCGGCCGGAGGGTTCGTCCGCCGCCGTACGGTGCCGAGCCCTCCGGAGCCGGGGATTCGTCCGCCGTGCGGCGCGCTCGCGGCGCCGGGTGCGGGTGGCGGTCTCGGGCCGGCAGCCGGCTGTCGCTCGGCGCCCGTCGCGCGCCGAACCGCGCCGCGGCGAGGCCGTACGGCGGTGCCGTCCGCTGCGCCGGGCATGGAGCGCCGTCCGGCAGCCCCCGCGACCGCATCACCCGGCGAGTGGGTGCCTGTATGTCCCGACTCGCTTCCTGCCTCTTATGGCTTGCAATGCCGCCCCGGGGTGCGTATAGTCTTAAGAGTCATCGTGGGTTCGGGGTGGCGGGCCGGAAGGCTGATGCCACCCCTCCCCGGTGGCCCCAATTCGGACTCGGGTGCCTGATCAGCGTCCCGGGTTGAAGGGAGGGTCGCCCCCTCCTGGAGCTGCGGTGTAGGCAGTGCACCCCCTCGGAGAGAGGGAGGAGCGGGTTCGAGTCCCGCCAGCTCACGGGTTCCTTCCGCTCCTCGTCCCCCGCCCGGGGCGGGAGGGACCGGCCGCAGGCCTTTGTCCCCCCGGGGGCCTGCGGCGCCGCTCCCTGCGGGGCGGGACACGCGACCTGTGGCCGAAGTGCTGCGGAGGCTCGCTTCCCGCCCCGCAGAGGCGCCCGGCCGGTCGACCGGCCCGCACGGCGTAGTGCCCTGCGAGAGCTCGCCGGGCCGACCATGAATCGGAGGATCGCCCCCGTGGACGATATTGCCCAGGACTCCAGCAGCAGCACCCCGGCCGAGCGCGTGGCCCGCGGCAGGGCCATCTGGGACCGCTACGGTGCCGAGCACCCGTTCGCCGCGATCGAGGACGCAATCACCGACCTGCTGCACCTCGCCGACGAGGACGTCCCCGGCGGCGCCGACGTCGTTCTGGACCGTGCCGAGCTCCATTACGGCGCAGAACGGGCCATCAGCGCCCCCCGGAGCCCCGCCCCGGACAGCTTCGCCGCCCGGGAGCGGGCCCTCAACGGCCTGCCCGCCAACTGGGAGCGCGCCGCCCGCCGCCTGATCGATTAGGGCTGGTGTGCCCGAGCCCGGCATGCGGGCCCAGGGCGACGTCCTGCTCGCGGTCCGCACCGGCCGTCGCCCCTGTCGACCTCGTCGTCGAGCGTGCAGGCCTGCGCGTGGCCCGACCGCCCCACCCGCTCCGGGGCCAACGGCCCCGGCCCCGCACCCGACCGGCCAGGGTCCCGAAAGGGACCCGGCCTCACCCCCACGCGGCCCCCGACAGGGGGCACGCCCACGCCGGCCAACGGCCGGCCCCGCGTTCGACGTGCTGCTCTCTGCCCGGCTGAGCCCTGGACCGCCCGCAAGGCGTCAACTGACCTTCCTTGTGCGGTGGTTGACCTGCTGTTCTGGTCGGAATCTGCGTATGAGTGACCGGCCGGAGCGGGGGAGGCCTTCGAGTGCGCCGGCGGCGCGAGCACCGTACTGTGCCGACCAGGTCCGGGGGAGCGCGCCCGTCGCAACTCGGCATCCCGGCCCGGGGATTCGTCCGCCGTGCGGCGCCCCGCTCCCGGAACGAGGGAAGCGCGGGTCCCCGGACGTCCTGGAATACGCCCGGCCTGCTGCTCGTCACCCGCCGCGCACCGTGGCGAGGCCGTACGACGGTGTCGTCCGCTGCGCCCGGAGTGACGTGCAGCCGGGCGGATTTCACACATTCACACACTTCCACGCACGCGCCCATGCGGCAGCGGGCGGCCGTACGGCGGTGTCCGCCGGGCCTCGGGCGGCGTGCACCGTCCGCAGGCTTGCCAGGACCGCGGTGGTCGCCCGCGGTCGTACGACGGCCGGTGCGGGCGCTCACCCCTGCGGCGGGTGACGAGCAGCAGCGCCGTGTCGTACGACCTCCTCACCTCGGTGCGCGCCGAGGCGGCCAGGGCGGTGTCGGCGGCCGGCGCGTGGGGGAGAAGCGGCAGGTCGGGCGGGTGGCTATGGCGGATCCGCCATAGCCGGTCCGCCGGTGGTGGCCGGCGGGTCTACGGTGCGGGGATGAGCGACGAGGTGGCGCCGGCCGGCGCGAGCGTGCTGCCCGAGGTCGACGACGTCCTCGCGGACGCCCTGACGGCGCAGGGGGAGGCGGGCGTACGGGCGCTGGGGCTGCTGCGGGACGCCCACCGGGTCCTGGCCGGGGACGGGTTCGTACGGCCGTCCGAGGTGGCCGCGGCGTGTGTGCGGTCCGCGGCGGACGCGCTGCTGGGCCTGCCCGGTGCCCCGGTCACGGTGGGACTGAAGGCGGCGGCGGAAGGCGTGCTGGCCGCGGTGGATGCCGTCGCGCCCCCCGCCGCCGAGGTCTCCGGGCCGGACGGACCGGCGGGCGCCGCGCCCTCGGCCGGTGAGGCCTCCCCGTCCGACGGGCCGGCCGTCGAAGCCGGCACCGCCGACGCCCACGACGCGGCTGGTGGCGCGTTGGCCGGGGCGGGAGCGGTGTGGGAGCGGGTGACGGCGGCCGCGGACGTGCTGCGTGACGAGCTCAGCCGTCCGGGCCGGTATCACCAGGCGCGGGCGCGGGGCATCGTGGAGCGGCTGATGGGGGTGGAGCTCGGTGCGGCGCAGGAGACGGCGCTGGATGTGTGGGGGACCGTGTACTCGGTGGCCTCGGGGATCCTGCACGGCCGTGCGGCCCACCCCGGCGAGGCCGCCGTCCTGTACGCGGACATCCTCGGCGCCGCCCGCAACCTGCTCGTGCCGCTCCCGGACCGAGCGGCCCGCGTCCTCGAGCTGGTCGCCCTCCAGCACCCGGGTGCCGTCGAGGCGAAGGAGCTCGCCGGCTGGGCGGACCCGCGCGCGAGCGACTTCTTCTTCCGTTCCGGCCCGGCCACGGCGTGGCTCGGCGTACTGCAGGAGCACGCGCCGCACCTGCTGATGCCAGACCAGGCGGCCGACGGACGGTGGCCGGCCGCCCCGTTCCTCGACCACATCGCCGCTACCGACTCGGACGCTGTCCGCGCCTGGCTGAGCGAGCCTGCCGGCCAGGGTGCCCCCGGTGTCCTGCGGGCCCAGCAGATCGCCGCCACCGGCCGCCTCGCCCTGGACGCGCTGCTGGGCGTGGCCGTATGCCGCTGGGACGCCGTCGAAGCCGCCCAGCTCCACTCCGTGTTGGCCGGACCCGGTGTCCGGGACGGAGACGGTCTGGAGGTGGGGGCGACGCTGCGCCTGGCCGCGCGGTGGGCCCGCGCGGTTCCGCGCGCCGAGCGGACGGGGCAGTGGATCGGTGCGGTGGAGGGACTGCTGGCCGGCGCCGTCGAGGACGAGTACGCCGGCCATCTGGCGCTGCGGGCCGTTGTCGAGCGCGTGGCCGCCGCCGAGGAGATGGTGGCGGCCGGAGAGCCGGTGGCCTTCACCGGGCTGGTCGACGAGGCGGAGATGCGGGAACTGGTTGCCCGGGAGGTCGCCTCCCGCCTGCCCGATCACGAAGTCGGGCTGTTGGTACGGGAGTTCGCGGACACCGCGTACCCGGCCGGCCGCCGCGGCCCCGCGCACCGCAACGTCGGCGCGGTCAGGGCGGTCCTGGCCAAACTCCTCGCCCACGATGTCGAGTTGACCCCCGAGGGTTCCCGGCCGGTGGTCTTCCACGCCGACCTGGACCAGGTGCGCGTCGATGACGCCGCGGCGTTCGGCGGGCCGCGGCTGGCGCGCGCCGTGCTCGATCTCGCCGCGGCGGACGCGGACGCCGGCACCGGCCTGCCCCAGCGCACCCGCCACTTCCGGCGGGTGGCCGCCCTCGATGCCCGCCTCCACACCCGCCTGATGGCCGCGCACCTCGCCCACCGTCCGCCGGCCGCCGACGCCCTGGACGGCCAGGAGTGGTGGCAGGAGGCCCTCGCGCTCGTCCCGCAGGCCCTGGCCGCCGGTCCCGCCCCGGAGCCGGCTCGCCTCGTCGAACTGCTCCTCGCCGCCTGTCCGCCCGAGCACACCGCGCAGCTGGAGACGGACGTCCGTACGGCCCTGGGCACCCCGCCGCCCGCCGCCCTGGTCGAGGTGCTGCCCGCCGCCGACCAGGCCGACGGGAGGGCCGAGCCGCTCGCCTCATGGCTGCGGGTGTGGGACTGGTCGCCCGTCCTGACCTCCACGGTCCTTGAGGGCTGGGAGCCGGTGCTTCAGGCGCTGCGCCGCCTTGAGCCCGCCGGCCCCTCCGACCCGCGCGCCCAGGCCGTGCTGGAACCGTCGACGACCACCACGGCCCTTCAAGCCGAGGAACTGGTGGAACTGGCGGCCGGACACGGGCCGGTGGCCACCGCGGCCCGGATCGCCGGCGCCACGGACGCGGGCGACGACGGGTACGCGATGGTGCTGCACCGTCTCGTCGCCGCCGGCCCGGCCGCCTGGACGACCGACGTGCCCGCCGTCCTGGCCGCCCTCAAGCTGCCTGAGCTCGCCGCGTTCTATCTCGCCGCGGCCGCCGCTCACGCCGATCGGGCCGGCGCCTTTCCGGACGGTGCGCTGCCGGCGGCTGTCGCCGCGGCGCTCGCGGTACGCCGCAGCCTCGGTGAGATCGCCCCCGCCGTCGGCTCCGACGGCGTACGGCGCCTGCCCGCCGCGGTGTTCTTCGCCGACCAGGCGCTGTTCGACCTGCTTACCGCAGCCTGGCGCGCCGACGCTCTCGCCGGTGACCAGGACAAGGACGCCATGGCGTACCTGAAGGCACTGGTCGCCGCGCTCACCCGCTCCGCCGCCGCAGAGGCCAAGGACGGCACGACCACCTCGGCCGCCGCTACCCCAGCCAGCGGCCCGGGCGCCATTGCTTCGGCAACCGGAGGGGAGGTGACGGCGCCGACGCTGGTGGGATCGGATCCTGAAGTCCGGGCGCTGGGCGCTCTGTTGGAGTACGCCGTCCACCGGGACCGTACCGTCGGCGAGATGCCCGAGGGCGTCCTGGACACGGTCGCCGCCGTCCTGGCCGCGCACGCCGGCCAGGAGGCGGTGGCCACCGCGATCGGGGTGCACCTGCCGGCCCTGCACCGGTACGCGCCCGCGTTCGCCGCCGCCCACCGCACCGCCCTCTACGGGATCGAGCCCGGCCGGACCTCGCCGGCCGCTTCCTGGCTGCGCTGGGGAGGCCCCGACGGGCAGCTCCTCGCCGCCCTGGACCGCGCCGAGCTCCTCGCCGCGCTGCGCGCCGCCGTGCCCGGCGCCGCCGAGCACCTCGCGCACGCCCTCCTGGCCGACCCCGCTCTCCTGGGTGAACCCGCTTCTTGGTGGACCGAGTTGGCGGCCGGCACCGGCGACGGCGTGGCCGCGGTCTCCCGCCTGCTGGAGGCGATCGCCGCCCGCACGCCGCACACCGGCGACGACGGCCCGCTCCCGTCGGCCGAGCAGACGCGGGTGGGGGCGGCTGTGGACCTGTGGCGGGCCGCGCTCGCGGCCGGCCTGCCGGCGGGCGCGCTGGCAGGTGCGGGCGCCTTCGCGGACGCGGCCGTGGAGGAGACGGTGTGGCTGGAGCTGATGCGGGCGAGCGCCAAGCACTCCCCGGCCCTGACCGACGCCGATCTCGTCGCCGACCGCGCCGCCGCCCACCCCGACAGCGCCGAGGCCCTGCTGCTGGCCGCGGAGTTGGTTGCCCGGGCGCCCGGGACATGGCGGGAGGCGGCCGTACGACGCAACGCCCGCGCCCTGCTGGACGCCGCAACCGCCCTGCCCTCCGGCGAACGCCCCCGCGGGGTGCAGGAGCTGAGGACGGCGCTGGTCAATGCCGGCGACGTCGGCGCCGCCGCCCGCCGGTGAGCCACCCGGTGCCGCGCCCGGCCCACCGCGGCGTCGGCCGCAGCCGTTCACGAGCACGCGCCTGAAGGGAGGCGACATGCTGGGAATCCGCGTCCACATCAAAGGGCCGGCCCGACAGAAGATCGGCGCCGAGCTGAAGAAGGCGTACGACAAGGGAGCCTCGGTCCGGACCCTCGCCCAGGGCTGCGGCCGTTCCTACGGCTTCGTCCACCGCCTGCTCACCGAGGCCGGCACCGCCATGCGCTCGCGCGGCGGCCCCAACAGCCGGAGCCGGACAGCTCGTTGACGCGCGACGCCACCCAGGTACGCCCCCGCGATGGCATACGACGCGGGAATGCTGCTCCGACAACGGCTCAGGCCCCCTCCGAGTTCTACCTTCGGAGGGGGCCTGAGCCTTGCGTAGCGGGGGCGGGATTTGAACCTGCGACCTCTGGGTTATGAGCCCAGCGAGCTACCGAGCTGCTCCACCCCGCGTCGGTTCGACCAGGGTAGTGGATGCCGGCGGGCCCGGCGGGGCATTCTCGCGCTGCGGCGCGGCGGAAGCTGCGTCTCGCGGTGCCGGAAGCGGGGGTCGGGGCCGTGCCGCGACCGCTTCCCTCGGCGGCGCCCGGGCACGGGCAACCGGCCGGGACAGCGGAGTCGAGGAGGACGTCGCCGGACGGTTCTGGACGTTTCTGGACGGCGCCGGACGTCGCTGGACAGTGCCGACGCGGCCCGGGGCTGAACGGCCGTACGACGGCGCCGGGCGGCTGCTCCCGCTCGTACGACGGTCCCCGGCTCGCTGTATGTGCGCCACGCGGCGGAGGGGTTGTCGTTACGGCTGTGCGTGAGGGTTGTCGCTCGTTGACCGGCGGGGGCCCGGGCGGGATTTGGGGCGGAAGTCCCTGGACGTGCGGGAGGACGTGTTCGGCGCGAGCCCCGCCTCCGCGGCCGGCGTGGAGCCCGGGGCGGTGGGGTGGATCGGCCGGGTCCTACTGGCTGCGCCGGTTGCGCAGCCGGGGGCCGACGCCGCCCCATTCGGGGATGCCCGGCGCCGGCAGCGGGGGCAGGCCGTGGCGGGCGGCTTCGTCGGCCAGGAGGCGGGCGAGGCCGGCGCGGTGGGTCTCGTCGCCGCGGTAGCCGCGCTCGACGTCGGCGAGGACGAGGCGCAGGGGGTAGGCGCGGATCGTGATCCGGCCGCGGTGGGTGGTGCGGGCGTGGCGGTGGAGGATCTCGATCCAGGACCAGCCGTCCACCCCGCGGGCGAGCGCGAGGCGGTCGATCCGGTCGCCGAGGACGTCGCCGCCGTCGGTCCAGGCGGGGTACACGAGCAGGCCGTCGGGCTGGGGGATGTCGGTGACCACCAGGGTCTCGGGCGGCTCACCGCTCAACGCGTCCCGGACGACGGCCTGTTCGACGGGGCGGCGGTCGGTGGCGGGGCTCAGCGCGGGCCCGGGGGCGAGGGCGGGCGGGGCGTCGAGGACCGGCACGGGCAGCTCCAGCGGCAGGATCGGCGGGGGAGCGGCGCAGGGCTCCGCATGGTCAACGACGGTGGCGCCCGTACGTCACGGCGCCCGGGTGCGGCGCATGGGCCTGCGCGGAGTGCCGGTAGGCGGCCGTCGAGGAGGCGGTGCGGCTTCGGCTGATGCGGGTGCGCGCCGATCACGTCCCGGCCCTGGCCGGCGGCGGCCCGATCGCCGGGCGCGCCGCCGTTCGCCCGGACGGCAGGGGCGCGCGGCTGCTGGTCGTACTCCTGGTCGCCCGGCTGCGCCGGCGCATGGTCCGTCGGCGCGCCGGTGCCCTGCTGGATGCCGCGACGGCCGCGCCCGGGGAACGAACACCCCTGCGCCCTGTGGGAGTTGAGGACGGCATCGGTCGACGTCGGCGCAGCCCGGGTCCAGCCCGAACCTCGTACGACGGCGCCGGGCAGCTGCTCCCGCGCGTACGGCCGCCGCCGCGCCGTACGCGAGCCGGCGGTGGGCGCGTACCGGGACGGCCCCCGGGAGGCGGTGCCGGCCCGTCTCGCCGCCGTGGACCGAGGCCGCTCGGGATCCCGGTCCGCGACCGGCACCTGCAGCCGTAACGGCGGGCCGGTCGGCACGGGGTTACAGCAGCTCGACCGGCGGGACCCGCCGTGCCGAGGCGATCCAGCCGGACCGGGAGTTGAGGGCGGCGGTGATCTCCTCGCCGGTGGGGTGACGGGCGTGCGGCAGCCAGAGCACGATCAACTGCGCGTGCTCGCGGGCCAGGTCCCACCACAGGCCCGGAGGATCGGCCAGCTCCATCACGACGTGCACCTCCCCCTCGCGTCCCGGTTTGTTGAGCGCCAGGAGGACGGCGCCGTCGTCGTCCCGCCAGAAGTTCCACGGCCCGGTGGCCGGTGCCTCGTCGGTGAGCGGCACGAGCGAGGCGTACGCGGGGAACCGGTCGATCTCGGCCTCGCCGGCGCCGCCGTACGGCGAGAGGACGACCGCGGCCGTCAGCGCCTGGCCGATGGGGAACGCGGTCGGCTGAGCGATCAACTGCGGTACATTCCGCGTCTTTTGGTCCATGCCCGGCAGTCTAGGAGCCGGATCCGCGGTGCCTCCCGGAGCGCTGGTCTCCCTGCCGGCGGCCGCTCCGTCACCGGTGCGGCGGCGGGAGCTGCCGGCGCCTCCACACCAGGAACGCCGCGTGGAGTTCGACGCTGCGCCGGTCGGCCTCGTCCAGATCGCGCCATCCCGGCAGCGCCCGCAGATACTGCTGCACCGGGTCCGCGGGCGTGTCGAGCAGCTGATCGACGTCGGTGCCGGTCGCCCTGGCGAGGGAAGCGAGTTCGAGGGCGTCCACCCGGCGCCGGCCCCGTTCGATGTCGCTGACGGCGGACCGCGCCACTCCCAGCAGGCCGGCGGTGTCCTGCTGGGACAGCCCGGCTCGCCGGCGGGCATCTCTCAGTCGGCGGGCCAGGCTCAGCCGGTCTGTCTCCGTCACGGTCACCTCCGCCGTCGTGCACCGAGCTTCCGGCTGTCCTGCCGGCTGTGACGCGGAACGGGCAGGGCCGTCGCCGCGCGCGAGCCGGACCCGGGTGCAGGCCCTGACGGGTCGCCGACAGCCCCGACCGGGAGTGAACACCCCTACAGGCAGCGGGAGTTGAGGGTACAGGTACCAGGGGCGCGATCGCGCTGACGCCCGTCCCGCAGCCGGGGCGTTGAATATTGCAATGCTCAACACCCCGGCCGCGGGACGGGCGTCAGCGGGCCGCCGTTACATACTTCCGGCCGTTACATTTTCCGCCGGTACACAACCGGCCGGTACATCCTGCGCGTTACATAACTCGCCCTCGGCGCCCGCCGGCGGGGTGGTGCCCGGCGGGCTCGCGCGCCCCCGCGTACGCGCTCCAGCGCTCAGATCACGCCATGATCCACTCCGTACGCCCCTGCGCACACAGGTCGCACACTTTCCACTGACACCAACTCTCGACCAGGCCCCCGAATTGCCGTGCACGATATTCCACACAACGGGTTATTCAAATCCACTTGAAGAGAAATAGAGAACTCAATTCGGAGGTGAATTCCGGGGGAATTTGAAGCGCGGTGCTCCTCTCGCGCGGTGACCGGAGGAGAGGGCGCCGGAGGACCGTGGGCGGCAGGGGCCGCGAGGAGCCGGCCGCGCTCGGCTCGGGCGTACGGCGCGCCCGGCTGGACCGGTCGGTGGCCCCGAGGTCGTCCTGGGGCGGGCGGGGTCGGTCTACGGCTGCCGGCGGGGGAGTGGGGGCTGGGGTGTGGTGAGCGGGCGGTGGGCGCGGCGGCATGCGGTGCCGCGGCAGCCGGCCTGGTAGCCGATGGGCCGGCCGCACCGGTCGCCGCCGACGCACAGGGCGTTGGCGGCCTCGTCCAGGGCGGCCCGGAAGGCGGGGTCACGGTTGGCGAGCCCGAACACGAGGCCCGGCGACGTGCCGGCGCGCTCCGCGGCCTCCACGATCGAGGTGACGTCGCCGGCCGCGATCAGGTCGAGGACCTGCCGGCGCTTCTGCTGGGGGAAGGCGGCGTCGGAGCGTGCGCGCCGCCGGTCGCGGGAGTCGGTGTTGTGCCAGGCCAGGCAGTCGTCGCAGCCGCAGCCGAGGCGCCAGAGGGTGGAGGGGGCGTAGCGGGTGTGGTCGAGGGGCGGCGGGTCGATGCCGGCGGCGGCGATGAGGGCGGCGCCGGTCCACACCTGGCGGACGCCGGCGGCGCCGGGTACCCGTTCGCGCTCGGCGCCGGGGAACCAGCCGCTGAGGGCGAGGCTGTGGGTGCTGCCGGGGGCCAGGCCGAGGAGGCCGGCGAGGTCGGGGATGCGGTAGAGGGCGTCGGGGTCGATGCGGTCGACGACGGCGGCGAGCGGGTGCTGCACGGGGTGGGTCCTCTCCCTGGGCGTGGGGGCGTGTGGCGCGTCAACACCCCCGCGTTCGCGGGGAGCAGCGCGTGCCGCCTTGGGCCGCGCGGCTGCCAAGGGGCCACCCCCGCGTCGGCGGGGACAGGAGCTCGCGGCCACTATGGCACGCCCCGCCGACGCGGGGGTGATCCATGGGCGGTCACCAGTCGGGGGTGCCCGTACCCGCGCCGTCCGTTGTCGCGGAGGGCGGCGGCCCGGTCGTAGGCGTCGATCAGGCGCCGGGTGCCGAACCAGCCGGGGTCCTCCAGCTCGGGCCACGCCCCGGCGAGCGCGGCGTCGGTGGCCGCCTGCCCAGCAACTCCCTTACGACGTCGTGCCGTTGGGTCCGTCCGTAGTGCAGCGGCCCGTACTGCTCGACGGTCATGCCGGCGTCGCCCCCGCGAGCTCCCTGCCCGGCCGCGCTCGCACGGCCCGGCCGGCCGCGCCCGCGGCGGTGTCCCAACCACCTGGTGCGATCGGGGAGTTGGGGGCACGGCTACTCGTGGGGCAGGGGCGGGACGTCGAGGTGGAGGGAGGCATGCCGGCCCCGGCTGTCCTGGAAGTCGGCGCGGATGGCGAGGGCCCAGGCGGGGAGCTCGATGAGCTGGTCGGCCGGAGTGGGGGCGTCGTGGGCGGCGGAACCCGGTCGCAGCTCGGGTGCGTCGGGTGTCCAGTGGTAGGAGAAGTCCGGGTCGTCCGCTCCGCCGGCGAGGAGGTACCGGCCTCCCGGCCGGCCGGCGGACGGGGCGAGCGGGATCTGTGGCGGCACGGCGGTCAGGGGCCAGGTGTGGGCCTGTCCGTCGAGCGGGCCGCCGTGGTAGCGGAGTTCGGTCTGCGGCGTGTGCACCCGGGAGGCCCGGGAGGCGCGCGCGATGTCGTCCAAGAGGGTCATGCGGCACATCCCGGCCCGGTCCGGCGGTCGTTGCTGGTCATCGGCTGCGGGTTCCTTCCTCGTCCGGCTGCAGAGTGGGCTCCATCATGCGGCCGGCGCCGTGTGGACGGTCGCCGGCCTCGACGGCGACGTCGTCGTCGAGCGCCCCGTCCGCTCCGCCGGCCTGCTGGGCGGTGCGGCGGGTGCGGGAGCGCTCGGCGAGCTGGTGGACGCGGCCGGTCCAGGCCTCCATGTAGGCCTCGGCGCCGCCGTGTTCGTCGCCGGGCAGCCACAGCAGCCCGCGCCCGGTGTCGGCCTGCTGGGCGAGCAGGTCCTCGAAGTGGGCGGCGAGCGCGCCCATGACGGGCATCAGGCACATGACGAGGGCCTGGGGGACGCCGGTCGGGTTGATCATGAGGGGGACGAGCTGGGCGACGATCACGCCGAAACCGGAGGCGTCAAGCTGCTCGCGCAGGTGGGCGAGGCCGGGAGTGTCGGGCATCAGCAGACCGTGCATCACGTAGAGGGCGCCGATCCCGGCGAGCAGCTGCGCCGTACGGCGGGCGGCGGCCACCTCCTGTTCGCCGGCGGCCCGGAGGAGGGCGAGCGGGTCGAGCGTCCCGGCCCGGATCCAGTCGCCCAGGGTTCCCGCCTCCTCGGCCCGCCGCGCCTCTGCGGCGACGGGCGCCCAGTCGGGGCCGGGCATCAGGGCGGCGAGCGCGTCGACGAAGGCCTCGCCGCCGACCTCGTCGGCGCCCATGCCGGAGGCCGCGGCCAGGCGGACCGCGCCGCGCCGCAGCCGGCGGTCGGTGCCGCGCTCCAGCTCGGCGTCCGGGTCCTGGACCACCCGCAGCAGCTCGTCCGGGTGCGGAAGAGGGCCCGGGGCACGCCCGACCAGGCGGGTGACGTGGGTGTAGAAGGCGTCCTGCTCCTCCTCGCCGGCGGCGGCCGCGGCTCGCCCGGCGGCGGCCAGGCGCTGCGCCCGGGAGCGGCCCGCGGCCCACAGCAGGGCCTCGTGCACGGCCGGCCACGGCGGCTCCGGCACCGCCGACTCCCCGGGGATCACCGGCCGTCCGGCCTCGGCGTACCAGGCGATCACCGTCCAGCGCAGGTCCCGCCCCGGCCGCGCGTGCCCGGCGATCGCCGCCGCGACGGCGACCGTGCCGTCGGCGAGCACGGACACCGAGCCGCGCCCGCGCCCCAGCCACGCCCGAGCGTGCCCGGGCAGCAGCCCGGCCCCGCGCCACCGCTCCAGCTGCGCCGCCGACACGTACAGGCCGAGCGCCGCCAGGTGCTCGATCAGCTGCTGGTCCGCCGGGCTCGGCTCTCCTCTGGTCACCGCCACAGTTTAGAACCCCGCGAGGTGCCCGGAAAACGTGCGCCGCGTACCCGCTGAACTG
>NZ_BARF01000080.1 GCF_000367365.1 Streptomyces prunicolor NBRC 13075
CACCCCCGCCCTCTCGACTCTTAAAACTATACAGCTCGATCACATGCAACGCAAGTCTTAAGAGACGCATGCGCGTGACGATCCGACGCCACCCGAGGCGGGACGGGCAACATCGGATCCGGGGCTCGACCTACCTGCCGAGGCGAGCTTTGCGCAGGCGTACACCCATGCGCTGCACGCGGTAGCGGGCGGTGGCGGAGCCGGGGAAGTCACCCAGGCCTCGCCAGATGCGGACGAGGGTGCGCTCGGACATGTCCTCGACCGTTCCCAGCAGGTCGATCTCACGACGGAACGCGATGCCGACCGTGCGCTCAACGAAACCGGCCGCGCCCAGGGTGTAGAAGTACACCCGGTAGCCGCCCGTGGGGTCACCCTCCCGGTAGAGCCCCAGGACAACAGCCTTGCGCAGTCCGGTGCTCTCGCCTGCGACGTAGCGGGGGCAGCGCACGATCGCGCCCGCCTCCAGGACGTCCTGCGAGGTGACGGTGGCGGCGGCGGTCATGGCGAGCCCCTTTGCGAGTGGAGGCGGCCCGTCCGAGCCGCCCTGTCTCTTAAGACTCTACACGGATGGGATCGCGATGCGCAAGTCTTAAGAGACGCAGAAAGACGCCTTGCATAGCGATGGTGCGACTCTTAAGACTTGCGTTCACTCCCGCCCGCATGTAATGTCTTAAGAGACACAGCGGAACGAACCGGGGAGACACCGTGAACCGCAGCCTGACCCGCAACATCCTCCGCGCGGCGCGAGGCATCCCGGAGTCCGAGGCTCCCTTCACCCACCTCGTCGAGGTTGAGCACGTCTTCTCCCGTGAGGCGTTCGCCGATGTACCGGCTCCCTGGTCGCCAGGCGACGACTTCGCGGAAGTCATGGGCGGCGCGTGGCTGCGCGGCAACAACGACGGGACGCAGACGGCCGTGGTCACCGGCGTCGGGCCCAAGCAGCTTCCTGCGGCCGACGGCGGGGAGTGGACGGACGAAGAGGTCTGGACGGTGACGACGGCCGACGCCGACGTCTTCGCCTGGCTCGACGACAAGCCGCACCGCGTGACGTGGGCGCTCGGCCGGTCGGACGTAACGATCAAGCGAGAGCCGTACGCGGGGCATCCCCATGAGGCGGCGTCCGACTACTGGCACCGCTTCTACCTGCGCCACTGGTTCACTCCCGAGCGGCGCGCGGACGGGGGTTACGGCCTGACCCTGGCGTGCGCGCCCAATGACTCCTGGTACTCCGGGCCCTGGCCGCTCGCGGACGCGTCCAGCCGACTCCTGAAGTCGCTCGGCGGCACGGCCAGCATCCGGACGGTCCAGGTGCCCGGCGCGTCCGACCGTCGCGTACCGCACGGCGTCTCCCTCATGCAGCGCCTTTCTCAGCTCTGACCCACACAGAGAGGTCGACTCTTAAGACTTGCATTCACCGGATCAGTCATGTATAGTCTTAAGAGTCAGAAGGGCGGAAGGGAACCCCGCCGAGACTCCACCGGAAGGACCTCCAGTGCTTCAGCTCCGCCTCGTGAACGAGAACGGCTACACCGTCTCCCTCCCCGGCTTCGAGACCGTTCTCACCGTGTCGGACAACCTGGCGGACCTGACGGAGTGGGTCCTGCTGGGCGAGCCCGCCGAGACGGACGCCGCCCATTGGCGACAGATCGCCCGCGACCACGCCGACGCCCTCGGCGGCGAGAAGACCATCAACGGCCGCAACGCGCTGGCCAAGGTCGGCCACCACGACGCGCGCCGCTACCGAGTCCAGCGCACTCGGCTCTGACCGACCTGTGGCCCCCCGCCCCGGCGGGGGGCCACCCCCTCCCCCTTCTGACACCCGAGGAGTACCGGTGAGCAACAGGCAGCAGGAGATCGAGGCGCTCCTGGCGACGGCGACCCGCGAGCAGCTGATCGAGGCGGTACGCGGCGCCCTGGAGGCGGCCGAGGAGGCGCGGCGCCCGGTCGACTATGCCGACTACGGCATCGGGCAGTACCGCGACAACGCCGCCGTGGAGGCGGAGCGCAACGCCCGTGTCGGCGTCGCGGACGACGTCGAGCAGTCCATCCGCCTGGGGCTGACCGAGCAGGCCGCCCCGCAGCCGGGCACGTAGCGCCGCAGGCGCGGATACCGCGCCTGCGATCCGCCGCCGCCCGTGCAGCGCGGCGTGATCAGCACCACAAACCATCTATTGACTCTTAAGACTTGCATCGTCGTCGACCCTCAATGTAGAGTCTTAAGAGACGAAGGGGGGATCGGCCCCCCACCGGCAGACCAGCAAAGGACGGACAGACGACATGACGGCGACCCAGACCCCCGCGCCCCTCTTCGGCACCGAGGACCTGATCATCTCCACCGTCGCCACGCCGAAGGAGACCAAGCCCCACACCCTTCGTGTCGTCGACCTCTACATCAACGACGACAAGCAGGGCGCGCACTGCGTCGTGTGCGACGCGTACGGCGAGCTGAACGCGCTCAAGGACCTGGGCCCGTACGCGTACGGCTGCACCCAGGTCCCGGCGTTCGCGAGCCCCACCCCCCAGTGGATGTGAGCACCCCTCGCCGGTCCCGTCCCGCCGGGCGGGACCGGCTCCCCCTGTTCCACCCCTCAACCCCCTGGAGATTCACCACGTGATCACCTACGCCACCGCCCAGGCCATCGGAGACCGCCCCGTCCAGTGCGACGCGACGGCCGTGGCGACCGAGTCGGGCGCCCGCGCCTGGGTTCTCCTGGACGGCATCGGCACCACGGCTCAGGTACAGGCCTGGACGCGCGAGAAGGCCGGGGTACTCGCCCGCGTCGCCGCGGTCACCCGCAGCCCTGAGGCGGCCGTCACGGCCGCGCGGACGGTGTCCGACTCCGACGGCTACGAGGACGTGTTCGGCGCGCCTGACGCCGTGGCGGTCATCGCCGTGCACACGGCGGACGGCGCCCTGCGTATCGGCTGGTGCGGCGACGCCCGCGCCTACTGGAGGCCGACCAACGGAACACCGGAACAGCTCACCGTCGACCACAACGAGGCCGAGGCCCGGCGCGCGCGGGGGCTCACCAACATTCCGTACAGCTTCCGCCACATGGTCACGTCGAGCCTGCGGCGCTACGACGGCGCGTCGGGCGAGATCGGCACGGCGCGTCCGCTGAGCGCCCGGGGCGGGCGGCTGCTGCTCGTCTCCGACGGCACCTACGCGCCGTTCGAGGACAACGGCGCCGACATGAGCGCGCCCCTGGCGGCCGCAACCCCGCGCGGTGCCGCCTCCGCGCTCGTGCGCAGGGCGGTGTCCTTCCCCTCCGCGCGGCGCGACAACGCCACCGCGACGGTGGTGCAGTTCGCCTGATCTCGTCGTCCGGGGGGCGCCGGCCCCCAGCGGTCCCGTGACCACCTCGGCGCGCACACCGGTTCCGCGTATCGGCAACCGACCCCCAACGTCTCTTAAGACTTGCATTCACCATGTCGTCAACGTAGAGTCTTAAGAGGCAGAGGGCGGGGGTTCCCCAGCCGAAGCACCACAGCGCAGGAGTGAACCCCGTGACGATCACCCTCCCCGAGATCACCGAACTGCACCTGGAGGTCACGGAGTTCGACCGGATCGAGTGCGCCGAGTGCGGGAAGGCCTCGCCCTTCCTCGACGACGGCGACGACGGCACCCACGACGCGGGCTGGCACGTGCTGAACCTCGACGAGTGCGGCTGCTCCAACCTCTGCGGCCCGTGCTCCGAGGACCTGTGCGGCCGCGTCGACGACAGCCCCCGGCTGTTCGGGATGCGCGTCGTCTGAAGCCAGCAGGAGAGGGCGGCCGGAGTCCCCGGCCGCCGCTCCCCCGACACCGGAGCACCGATGGAGCACCCGCCCACCGACGTCACACCCGTCCACGAACTCACCTCGTGCCAGGTCCACGGCCACCTCTACGAACCGTGCGTCGGCCACGGCTGCACCGACGACGACTGCCGTGTGCGCACCTGCGCCGACTGCGGCGACGAGTACGAGGACACCTGACCCGCCGGAGAACCACCCCCGGGCCTGCGGCACGTTCCGCTCACGGCCGAACCGAAGCCCGCCCCCCGAGAACAGGAATCTTCCATGTCCCGCGCTTACCGCCCGACCTCCGCCCAGCCGCACCGCTGGTGCCGCAAGCTCCACCGGGCCATCGCGGTGACGACCGTCGTCGGCCTGGTCCTGGCCATGACGTTCGGCAGCCTGCCCCTGTGGCTCCTGGTCGTCTCGACGCTCGCCGCCCTGCTCGCGATCGTCATCGTGTCCGCCGGGACCGACCTGCGCGGCCTCGACCCCCAGCGCGCGCACACGGCCCCGCTCGTCACACGGCCGGGATGGGCTGCGGCGGCGGTCGTCGCCGACATGGCCGGGCTGTTCCTGGCCGTCCGCTACGTCCTCAGCTTCGCCGCTTATCAGACGGATCTGAACTGGACCGCCGCCGCCGGGTTCACCACCATGGCCGCCTCGACGGCGTGGGCCGTGCTGCACACCGTCCTGCACGTCAAGGCGGTCGCACCGGCCCAGGACCACGACGCCGCGTAGCCCGGCCAGGAACCCGCCGCGCCCAGCAGACCGGGGCGCAGCCCCGTAACGACAGGAGCACACCATCACCCGGTCCCCCGCAGCCCGCCGGCATAGATCGCCCCTCACCGGCGCTC
This sequence comes from Streptomyces prunicolor NBRC 13075, assembly GCF_000367365.1. Classification (GTDB taxonomy): domain Bacteria; phylum Actinomycetota; class Actinomycetes; order Streptomycetales; family Streptomycetaceae; genus Streptomyces; species Streptomyces prunicolor. The sequence continues at coordinate 4,632 of NZ_BARF01000080.1, forward strand.
ACGCCTTCGGCCCTCCGGCGGTCGTCGTCACCCACGCCTACGACGGCACCAACCACACCGGTCGCGCCCTGCCGAAGGCGCTCCTCGACGACGTCCTGTCCGCACTGTGGGAGGCCGTCGGCTCCCCCATCACCCCCGACGCGGCCCACGTGTCCTTCGGTATCGCCGAGACCGACGAGGGACTCGTGTGGGACCCGGACGGGCCGTTGCTGATCAGCGGCGACGGGCACGCTCTGCAGGACGCGGTCGCGCTCAGCCGCACGCTCGTCGCCGACGCCCTGGCCAGCCTGAGCGAGTTCCTCGCCCCCCAGTTCGGCGATTCCCTGTGCTTCACCCTGCACCCGCACGACTCTTAAGGCTTGCATTCACCGCACCCTCCATGTATAGTCTTAAGAGTCAAGAGGGCGGCGGGTGGGTCTCAATCCCGCCCGCCGCCCGTATCCCGTACTCATGAGGGCCGGTGGACCATGATCACGCGCTTCCTGACCCGACACCGCCGCCGTGCCGCCGCGACTGCCGAGCGCCGCGATCGCATCCGCACCTTGCACGCCTCTCTCCGCGCGCGCTACGGGGGCCTCGGCATCGCAGACATCCTGCGCGTTGCCGAGCAGGAGGGCATCTCCACCACCTGGGAGGAGATCGCGGAGGTGCTCCGCGGTGACCCCTACGACCGCGTCCGCGCGGGAGGCAGGCGATGACGACCACCGCCGCGCAGGACCGCGCGGCCCACCTGGCCAGGAGCATCTTCGCGGACCTGTGGCCGCCGCTGCCGGACGCTCACATCGCCGAGGTCACCGAAGGCAGCCAGCTGCGGAGGGACGACCTGGTGGTGATCTACAGCCCGCACCAGCCCCTCACGCTGGAGCGGGCCCTCAGCTGGGCTTCGTGGAGGCGCGTCGCCTCCTCCAGCACGCGGACGGTGATCCTGCGGCCCGTCGCGGTGCCGGAGGGAACGTGGGACAAGACGCCGGACATGGCCGTTTTCGGCGAACCGTGGCATGACCTGCACTCCCCCGCGCGCATGTACGTGACCACCGAGAAGCGGCGCATGGCCCGGGTCGGCGCCCTGGATGACATCCGGGCCCGTATCACCTCCCACCCCGACTTCGGCGAGTGGCAGCGTGCGTACACGGCGGCCGAAGCCGACGAGCGCGCCCAGCGCGAGCAGGCGCAGGCCCTCGTCGACGCGCTGAAGGAGGCCCGCGCGCCGTACCGCAGGGCCGTTCACCGCCTGCACGAGATCACCGGCCAGGACCTGCTGATCTGGGCCGACTTCGGCCCGCTCGGCCGGTCGGTGAACGGCTGGCTGGCCTCCGACGGCCGTCTGCGCGTCTACCTCACCGGCCTGAAGGGCGTCGGCGTGCTCACGGAAGAGCAGTACGGCGAGGCGCTGAAGTGCGCCGACACCCTCGGCCTGTAGCCGCCCGCCGACCGCCCCGCCGGGCACGTTCCCCACCCCCGTCCCCCGACCCGAAGGAGGCGCGCCCGTGGCACGCGAAGCCGAGCACGTCGCGCGGTTCACGCACAAAGGAAAGACGCACGACATCCAGCCCGGCTGGTCGTACGCCAACATCAGCAACGCCCGCACCAAGTGCGGGATGAACGGCCCGTTCGCCACCGAGTCCCTGGCCAGCGGCCGACCCCTCGAAGTGACCTGCACCCCGTGCGGAACGGCCGACTGACCGGCCCCGCCGTCGCGCCCTGCCCGCGCGCCAGGACGCCCCGGCCGCCCGGCCGGCAACCAACACCCTCCGACATAAGGACCGCATGACCGACACCCTCTCTCCCGCGACACCGCTTCCAACCTGCCCCGCACCCCTTCGGTTCTGGGACCACGACCGGCTGGCCGCCGTGCATGGTCCACAGGTCTGGCAGCGGTGGGGCGGCCGGTGGGTCAACTACCTGTTCGCCGAGGACACCCGGCCGTTCACCGACCGCACGGCGGTCGGGCGCCTGTGGTACCCGCAGGAGCCGGACGCGGTCCGGTTCATCCCCTACACCCCGGCCGACGACCGCGCTCTGCCCGGCACCCCCGTCTCGGCGGGCGACATCGACGGCCTGGTCCTCGCGCCCGGGCGCAGCGCGGTCCCGTACGTGCTGCTGCCGCAGGGCCACCGCAACGGCGTGCACCACTTCGTCCCCGCCCACGAATCCGCGAGGCGGCTGGCCGAGCGGGACGGCCTCGCCGCGCCCGGCCGCAGGCCGTCCCTGCCCCTCCGCATGCTGCGTGCGTCGCTGCTGGCGATCCTCGACGGCGAGGAGCAGGCCACGGTCTCCTTCCACCGCCCCGCAAACCGCGTGTACGCCCGCCGGGCTTCAGTCCTCGGCACGATGACCTACGCGTGGGTTCTCAGCGAGGACGGCGCCTAGCGCTCCGGCCCGGCGCGCTAGGCCGCCCCTACCACTCTCGACTCTTAAAACTTGCGTCACGACCCTCCTTCATGTATAGTCTTAAGAGTCGAAAGGGGGCGGGTCTCCGCCCCCCTGAGACGCCCGCAGATCACTGCGGACCGCCGTGCGGCCGCCCAAGGCCTCACACGCAACCGGCGCCGAAGAACCGGCCCGGACACCCGTCGATCGGAGACAGTCATCCCGCGCGCCATCGTCGAACTGCCCCTGGCCCAGCACATCCTGCCGCCCGGCCTCGCCTCCAGCACCTACAGGCGCTTCAACCAGGTCCGCAAGGCACTGGCCACCGCCTACTACCTGCACATCACCCACCACGGCATGCTCAGCGCCGACGACATCGCCTCGCTCGCCCAGCACCAGATGGCGACGGCGGCACGGTCGGCCGGTGTCGAGGCGCCGACCAGCGACGAGACCCGCGAGATGATCCGCAGCCTCCTGCGCGTCTTCAACGGGATCGACGCCCCCGCCTCCGCGCCCGTACCGCTCCAGGCCGTCAAGGTCACCGAGAGCGAGCTCGCCTCCGCCCTCGGGGGTCTGGCGGTCGTCGTTCAGGCGGCCGCGCAGGGCGTCGGTCGGTAGCAGCCGCCCGGGCCGGGCACTCCGCCCGGCCCTCGGCCTCCCCAGCGGCTCAGCCGCTGTCCTCCCCAGATGGTGTCCCGGGGTGCTGCGGCGCCCCGGGGCCGGCGGGGAGCGCACGCCCATCGCCCGGACACCTCGAAGGGCCCCGATGTCCATCACCACCTCAGCACCTGTCCTGCCGTCGGTGACCACGGTCCTCGGCGCGCTTACCGCCGCCGGCCTGGGCGCTCACTACGACCCCGACGACGGCGTGGTCATCGCCTACCCGGCCGCCGTACCGAAGGCGAACGCCTTCGACGGCGCCCACGTCACGGTCCAGTGGGACACCACCGGTCCGCAGCAGCCGCACGAGGACCGGACCCGCTTCACCGCCTCGGCGTGGATCCCCGACGGTCCGCCCGACTACCACGAGGTCACCACCGTTCACAGCACGGCCGCTCCCGGCCCCCTGGCCGCCGAGGCCGAAGTGTGCGCGCGGGCGGTCGCCGCATGGATGTCGCATCCGGCGAGCATCGCCGGCAACACGCTCCTGTCCGCGCTCGCCGTCCACGGCATCACGCCGGGCAACGGGCTGTCCGTCGCCTACGGCGGGCACAGCGACACGGTCAGCGTCACCATCCAGCTCGGCCGCGACACCTACGGGACGCTGGTCGTCGCGGACCAGGCGGGCTCGCTCCGCCACGTTCCCGCCCAGCACACCGGGTGGAGCGTCTTCCTCCACGACGAGCGGGGAGAAGCCGTCGGCGACCCGGTCTACCTCACCGGCGACGGCGGGACGGTGGACTGCGCGCAGGACTCCTCGGCTGCCGCCCGGTTCATCGCGGACTGCCTGTCCGCCCCGCTGCGGCACTGCTGCTGCTACGCCCGCGAGAGCCACAACCCCCGCCACGACCGCGAGTGCCACCTGTACGCGCTCCCGCGCTCCGTGTGAACGCCCCCGGGCCGGCAGTCCCGCCGGTCCTCCGCTTTCCCGGCGGCGCAGCCGCCGCCGGCCCAGTGGTTGTCCCCGGGCGCCGCGCCGCCCCGGGACAACGGAAAGGACATGATGCCCAACTCCCCTGCCAGCGTCCTGCATGACCAGCCGGAGCAGCCGGTGCTGCTGTGCCCGTCGGCCGTGACCGATCCGGAGCTGATGGACGGCGTGCTGTCCGTGCTCTCCGACGAGCAGCTGCTTGAGGTCGGTCACCGGGTCGATCGGCACATGCTTCAGCGCAAGAGGTCCGCGATCCTCGCCGAACTGCGCACGGTCGTCGCCGAGGCCCTCGAAGAGGGCGAGACCGACAGCACCGCGCCCGTCACGCACGTCGGCATCCGCACCCGTACCCACGAGGGCATGCCACCGCACTGGTCGCCCAGCAACCTCCGGCTCCGTCACGCCGACGGCGTCTCCACCTCCCCCTTCGACGCCGCCCACACCGAGCTGGAGGACCTGCTGCCCGATCTGACCTGCCTCGACCAGCCCGCCAGCGGCGACGTCCTCACCATCGACCTGCGCACCGGCGCCTTCAGCCGCTAACACACGCCGGCCGACTCCCCTGCGCCCGGCCTGACCGCCCGGTCGGCAGGCCGGGCGCCACCGCCTCCCCCTGAAAGGAACCTGTTCTTGGTCCAACACGTCGTGCAGTTCTCCGGCGGCATCGGCTCCGCGATCACCGCTGTACGCGTCGCCGAGCAGCACGGCACCCAGGACCTGACCCTCCTGATCGCCGACACCCGCGCCGAACACCCCGACCTGTGGCGCTTCTCCGACGACATCGCCCACCTGCTCGGCGTCAAGCTCACGGTGGTCCGCGACGGGCGCGACCCGTGGCAGGTCTTCGCCGACCAGCGCTTCCTGGGCAACAACCGGCTCGCTCACTGCACCTTCATCCTCAAGCAGAAGCCGTGCCGGGCCTGGATGAGCGAGCACGCGCCGCCGGACGACACGATCGCCTACATCGGCATCGAGCCCAACGACCGCGACCGGCGCCGGATCCCGGCCATCGCCCTCAACTGGCAGCCCTGGCACACCCAGTTCCCGCTCGCCGACGGTCCCGACGCGACCAAGGACGAGCTCCTGGACGAGATCCGTGCGCTCGGCGTGCGACCCCCGCTGCTGTACGAGCTCGGCTTCCCGCACAACAACTGCCACGGATCGTGCGTCAAGGCGGGACAGCGCCAGTGGAAACACCTCCTCGTCACCCTGCCCGAGCAGTACGCCCACGCGGAGGCCAAGGAGGAGGAGCTGCGCGAGCTCCTCGGCCCCGTCGCCATCCTGCGCGACCGCCGCGGCGGGACGAGCCGGCCGCTGCCGCTGGCCGAGCTCCGCGCACGCGAGCTGGCCGCCGCAACCTGACCCCTCCGCCACCGGCCGCCCACCGAGGACCCCGCCGTCGTGCGGGCATCCGTCCCGCAGTCGCCCCTGCCTGCCCTGATCCTGGAGACCGTCACTGACCACCACCCCTCAGCGTGCGCCCGCCCCGGCGAGGCGATCACCGCCCTTTCCCACCCGCGCTTCCGACGGCGCGGCTTTCGGCGAGGCCGTCGCGGAGACCTGGCACCGCGCCTACGGCCGCGGAAGGATGGACATCCCCTGCGGCGTGGTCGCCGCGCTCGCCCTGTGGCCCCACAAGACGCCCGGCGCCTCCCACGCCGCGGACCTCGCCCGGTACCTCGCCTCCCAGCCTGCCCTGCGCTGGCCCCCGACGGTCGGGCAAGTCGCCGCCGTGCACTACCTGCACCGTCCCGACCTGATCGGCGCGGCCGGGCTTCTCCTGCGGTGGGCCGAGGAGGAACACGACGCCGACACCCTCTACGCGGTCAAGGCGGTCGCCGAGACGGCGCTGAAGCACGGGGTGCTGCTCCACACCGGCTCGGCGGATCCCGCCGAGCGCTCGGAGGTCGACCTGATGTCCTGGTCGATCGTCTGCCTCCGCCACGGCGAGGACAGGTCGTGGCTGGCCGAGCACCACACGCCGGACGACGCCACCGACGTGCTCGTCGCGCTGGCGATCGGTGACCGCCCCCCGGCCTCCGCCTCCGTGAACGAGCCCGCCGGCGGAACCGGCGGCATCTTCCGTGCCGCCGCGCAGCGCCTGCGCGACCACGGCGTCGACCCTCGCGACTGGACCTGGAGCCTTCAGGACCTGGACCCTCTCGCCGTGGCCGGCGCGGCGGTCAATTTCCTCGTCTGGGACCTGGGCCCCAATGCGACCGTGGCCTGCGGAAACACTCTCAGCGAGGGCGACCTCACCGGACAGGCCCTCGCTGTACGGGCGCGGGCGGAGTCCCGCCGCGACGCGCTCCTCGCCGGCGCGGAGCAGGCAGCCGGCCACCTGCGCGCGCTGCGGGCACTGGGAGTCCTGGAGTAGGACTCCTCGCCAGCCGCCACAAAGGCCGCCTCTTAAGACTTGCATCGAAACCCTTCCCTACGTAGAGTCTTAAGAGTCAACGGGGGACAGCCCCGCTCCGCCGAAAGGTGCATCTGGTGCGACGCTCGACCGAGTTCCTGATTCTGACCGTGTCCGGTACCGCTGGCGGCTCCGCCTACATCGCTCTCACCGGAAACCTGACCCTCGGCGGCGCTGCCGACAGCGCGATCGTCGGCGTCAGCGCTGCGCTCGGGATCGTCTTCGTGCGGCCCCGCCGTCAGCGGAAGTCACCGAACGCATAGGCGGTCGGTGCCGCCCCCGGCCACCCCGGGGGGCGGCACCGGTCCCTCTCCCCTGAACATCAGGACCTCGAGTTCGGCTTCGCCCGTAGCTCTGAGCCCAGACGGACACCCCCCGAACCACTTCCCTCCAGGAGACTCACGTGTTCTCTCCGACCGACGGCGACCGCATCGTGCTCACCCGTACCGGCCGTGACGGCCGCACGACCTCATACATCGGCATCGCCACCGAGGTCATCCCGTACGGGCCGAGCCTCATCGGCGACCTCTTCACCGGGGGCTGGCGCCTGACCGGCCGCAACATGGCCACCGGCGAGGACGAGGACTCCTACTTCGCCTGCACCGAGGCCCTGGAGCGCTACGACCCGGCCATCCGCCAGACCGTCCGGCTGGCCACCGCCGACGACGAGTGAGCGCACCCGCCATGGTTCGAGAAGGGAACTCCCCCCATCCGCACTATCCCCCGCAACCACACCAGGGTGCTCGCCCGGCTGCGCACCACGCTCACCCAAGTCACCCGTCACACCGGCGTCCATGACGTGGACGGCGTTCCCTCCACCGCCGACGAGGCCTGGGGGCACTGGGACAGCACCGAACCTCTCGGCAAGCCCTCGATCGTGCGCGAACTCGACCCGGTCGCGGGCCTGTACGAGCTGCGCGTCAACGGCCAGCTCATCTACAAGCTGCGCCGCCCCGTGCCCGCAGTCCGGATCGACGTGGTCGTCGACCGCGACCCGGACCGCGAGACCGGCGTCACCGTGTACGTCAACGGCACCAGGGGCACCGGCCCGGACGTTCATACCCACGTTCTCGACCCGGGCGCGGGCGCGCCGGACCACGCCTGGCTGACCGGCCATCTCCAGCCCGACAACGCCGTTCCCGTCGAGGTCCAGACCCAGATCACCACGCTCGCCGAGTACTACCACCTCCGCCGCGCCTGCCCGCACTCCGACTGCAGCGGGTAGCCCGGCCCCTCTCAACAGCCCTTACGTCCGCACCACTTCACAGCTCCCGGACTCACGGAGCACGCCGTGCCCTCCCCCGCTCGCCACTACGACAGGCCCACCGTCACCGTCGGCACGAGCGCGAGAACTGCTCGGCCGACGCTGTGCCCGGCCTCGACCGGCTCTACTCCGAGTGCCGCTGGCACGTGCGTGCCCGCCGCATGGTCCTTCCTGGCAGCTGACACCCCGTGCACGGGCTTCCGGTGTCGTGCCGTACGGCACACCACCACGGCGTACTGATCGTCCAGGTCTTCACTGCGGCCCACCGCCTCGTGCCCCTCCTGCACATTCGATCTCTGGAGCATCGACAGCATGACCCCCGATCACCCGCACACCACCCAACTGGCGCTCTTCGGCACGACCCGTCCGCGGCCGGGCCGTGCCGGCGACGAGGAGACGGCGCCGGTCACCGAGGCCGGGCACGGCTTCCCTGATGGGGTTCTGGAGCCCGGCGAGACCCTGTCGCCTACCGGGTTCGCGGGGGGCGAGGGATGGCGCCTGGCGATGGTCGAGGGCTACGTGTACCGGGTGCGGCGTTGTGCCTGGTCGGGGAGCGATGACCTGTGGGAGGCCGGGCACGGGGAGGACACCTACTGGTGGAACGGTGGCCTTGAGGACCGCGCGCTTTCCGCCCTGCTCGGCCGTATCCGGTGCGACGCACAGACCCGGGCGCGGTTCGCCGACGTGTGGGCCCGGTACGGCGACCGTACGGGTGAGCTCGACTGGTCGGCCGACGAGAAGCGCACCGAGGTGGAGGCGGGCGTCATGCTCGTCTCGCGGTTCGGGGTGGCCGGTCTGCTGGTTGAGGCGCGGTGGGGTTGGGACCACGCGCGCGGCGGCGACATGGACGGTGCGGCGCCGGAGACGTGGGAGCGGCGGCAGGTGGACCACGCGCTCTACACGCGGTCGTGGTGTGAGTGGTCGTCCGGTCTCACGTCGCTCTCGTCGCGGCCGTTCGAGGTGCTCGCGGTCGTCACCGAGGCCGAGGACGAGAAGCCCACCTGTGCGACGTCGGCGCCGTTCGTCGGCAAGTGCAGCCGTAAGCGGTCCGGGGAGTTCTTCCGGGTGGCCGTGTCGGGCCCGAACGGGGAGCGTGGGGAGATCGTCACGTGTGGCCGATGCCTGGCCGGCTGGATGCTGGACGGCGAGCGTCGCCACGGGCGCACCGCGCTGGACATCGTGGGCCGGCTGGCCGGGGGCGACCCGTCGCCGAAGCTGTGCAAGCTCAATTGGCAGCAGTGGTGCGACCGCGCATCAGAGCTTGCCGGGCAGCTGCTCGCGGACGCTCTGAGCGCCGGTCAGGTGGCCCCCTGGCCGTGCGCGGACGTGGTGACGCGGCTGCTCGCCGAGGCATGCGAGATGGGCGACGAGCGGGCCAAGCGTGCCGCCCGCGCGACAGTGCGCAAGGAGAAGCCCGGGGCGGGCAAGAAGGCCCAGGACGCGGCGGTGGCCAGCGCGGTCGAGGAACGCGCCGACCGTGCCGCGCTGGTCGCCGGGGCGTTCGCGCTAGACGCTGCGAGCTACGCCGAGACGTGCGCGCACACCGACGCTGAGACGGCCGTAGAGGCAGCCAAGACCAGGGAGTGGGGCAAGGCCGAGGAGGCGGCCAGGCAGGCGTCCGAGCAGGCTATAGGGGCCCTTGACGCGGCCGAGGCCGCCGACCACGCGGGCGTGTTCGCGACCGAAGCCCGCGAGTGGGCCGACAAGGCGAACGAGCACGCGCGGGCCGCGTGTGAGGCGATCGTGACCGCGCGGGAGGCCGCCGACGCCGGGCCCGTCACTACCTTCCAGGCCCCGGCCGGCTCAGGGGCGACGGATAGCGACCGGACCGAGGAGGAGCCCAAGTACCCGCGCACGGTGGACGGTTGGGAGGTCCGCGCCGGGGGCTACGACGTGAACGAGCGGCCGCAGGAGTACGGCGGGAAGCTGCGCTCGGAAGTCGTGCCGGGGGCTTGGGTGATTCAGGACTTCCACGAGCAGCAGACCGCGCGCCGTGTCGTCGACCTGTTCAAGAACGGGAATTGGATGGTGCGCGCCGTCGCTCACGAGGGCACCGACCGTGAGTCGTGGCTGTGCGAGTCCATCGACCGCGTGAAGGTGGTCACGGATGCCGAGTTATCCGACGCCAAGCGGTCCGCGTTCCGGCTGCGGTGGGGCCAGTGGCGGGGGCGCACGTACAAAGGGATCGCGACGCAGCACCGCGGCAAGTACGCGGCGTGCTGCATATGCGTGAACTGCATGGGTCTGGAGATCCACCGGGGCGGCCGCCGTATCGGCTGGTGCACGACGCTGGACGCGGCGATTGCGCTGTGGGTGTGGCACATCACGGGCGAAGAGGGCCCGGCGCCAGCGGCCGACGCGCCGCGCCCGGAGTTCATCCCGGGCAGCGTGGTCCCGCTTGACCGTGTGCCGGTCACGTCGGGGGAGGGTCTGCAGGCGGCTGCCAGGGCCGGTGATGAAACGCCGATTGCGGCGAACACCGTTGCGACGGGCGTGATCGAGCGGCGCGCAATTGCGACCCGTGCGACAAGTACGGCTTCCTGATCACGAGTGAGCACGACGGCGGATCGCCCGCCAACCCTCACCCATGGCGACTCTTAAGACTTGCATTAGCCCCCCCTGTTGAAGTAGAGTCTTAAGAGTCAACGCGGGACAGCCCCGCTCCGCCGAAAGGTGCATCTGGTGCGACGCTCGACCGAGTTCCTGATTCTGACCGTGTCCGGTACCGCTGGCGGCTCCGCCTACATCGCTCTCACCGGAAACCTGACCCTCGGCGGCGCTGCCGACAGCGCGATCGTCGGCGTCAGCGCTGCGCTCGGGATCGTCTTCGTGCGGCCCCGCCGTCAGCGGAAGTCACCGAACGCATAGGCGGTCGGTGCCGCCCCCGGCCACCCCGGGGGGCGGCACCGCGCCCGGGCCGGCGCCGACCCGATCCAGGTCCGGGCGTTCGGCACCACGGCTTTTGTCCACCGGAAGGAACGATGTGTCCTCTGCTCCCCTCCAGCTCCTCATCTACTCAATCGCCGACACCGAGCGAGCGGCCGCACTGACGGCCATCACTGACGCGGATCTCCGCCTGGAGTACGGCCGCACGCCCCCGCCGTCGCTGGAGCTCGGCGAGCTCTACGGTGCCGACTTCGCCAGTGTCGGGAAATCCACCATCCTGGCCGACGCCCTGCGACGGGAGGCCCCCAGCGCCACCTTCGAACTCTGGCAGGACCCCGACGCCTCAGTCGGCCACTACATCGCGCACGTCCCCGGCATCGGCAGCTTCGACTCGGGCTGCGACCAGGACGGCACTCCGCTGGTCGACGCCCTGGACATGGCTCGCCATCTGACCGCGCTCCCGCCCGGCACGACGGTGGCGGCGTGGCTGACGACCGGGGGCAACGAACTCCTCGGCCGCGCGGTACTCGACGCCCTCGACGCCTGCCGCTCTACGCTCGCGGACGACCACGCCACCGACCGCGACACGACCATCGCCGACGGCCGCACACCCCCGAAACCACTGCCCACGACGGTCGGCGCGTTCCACCTCCTCGACGGAGACGCACTTGAGGAGTGCGCACGGGAGCACTACGGCCGCGCGTACTCCGCGGTGGCCGGCTTGGAGGGTGACAACGACAGCGCGCATGAGGCGACCGCCTCGCTCACCCACACCGCCCTGGACGACAACGACCAGCCCGTCCAGCGGCCCGGACTGGCTGCGAACGACCGCGCCGACCTCGACCTGTGGCTCGCGGGAGACGGCGGCGACCCCCACCCTGGCGTGATCCTTAGCGACCTCGCCCAGCACGGGCTCGCCCCCACCGGCCCCTATCTTGTGCGCCTGTCCTGGTAGATCGGCCCGAGCCACTGGCCAAGGCGCCCGTCACTACGGCCGAGCACATGTTCACCTGCGGGCGCCGCAGGCCCTGGCTGGTTCATGGAGTGCGCTCCAGCCCCCAGTCCATGGAGACTCTTAAGGCTTGCATCTCCCCCGCCTTGGATGTATAGTCTTAAGAGTCATCGGGGAACGGCCCCGCTTCGCCGAAAGGTGCATCTGGTGCGACGCAAGTCCGAGTTCCTGCTCCTGATCGTGTCCGGTATCGCTGGCGGCTCCGCCTACAGCGCCCTCACCGGAAACCTGACGCTCAGCGACGTCGCCAAGAGCGTGATCGTCAGCGTCAGCGCCGCGCTCGCGATTCTCTTCGTGCGGCGGCGCCAGCAGAAGTCGCAGGGCGCTTAGGCAGACGGCGCTGCCCCCGGCCATTCCGGGGGCAGCGCCGTCTCTGCACCCGCCCGCACCAAACCACCGCCTGCCTCCCCGGAGACCAACCTGCACTCCCCAGGAGTGCGACGGGTAGCCCGGCAGCGCCCCTCAACAGCACGTACGCCAGCACCACTTCGCACCCACGGACCCAAGGAGCCTGCTCTGTCCTCCATCGCTCTCCACTACGACCGTCCCACCGTCACCGTCTGCACGAGCGCCTTCGCCGTCGAAGGCCGGACCGGCGGACTGGCCTCCGTGCCCACTGGACACATCGTCCACCTCGCCTCCGACGCCCTGGGTCTCGCAGCCGGCCACTACCAGGCGGGGCACTACCAGGGACGGCCCGAGGAGGGCCAGCGCACCCTCTTCGTCCTGTCCACCGACGCAGCAGCGGACGCGTCGAAGGGGGGAGCCACCGTCAGCAAGGCGGCTGTCGCCCCCGACTGGCACCACCCCTTCGCGATCGACGTCCCGGGCATGCGCCTGAGCGAGATCCGGGCCTTCCTCGCCGAGAACCCGGACCTGCCGGACGACACCCTCGTCCTCATCGGCCCGGCGACCCACCCCCTCGACTGCGAGGACGCCCCTGCGTATCCCGGCCTCGACGCCGGCGTGTACGTGCCGGCGATGAACGCCCGCGGCAACTACGGCGAGTTCTGGCACCCGGAGCACTCCGAGGAGCCCTGCCCCGACCTCAGCATCCCGGCCGTCCTGCTCTCTCCGTCCGTCTGACCGATCGGCGTCAAGACGCCCCGCACGCACGGAGGCTTCCCCGTGGCACCTCTGCCGCGCCTGCTCGACGACCGGAACGGATGCGTCTACCTCGGCCTCAACGGCGCTCACTTCGCCGTGGACACCGGCACCCGCCGGATCGTCTGGACCGACCCGCTGGGGCCCAGCCTGCTATTCCACCCGGCCGTCCGGGCCGAGGTGGGCGGCCCGGCCACATGCGGCCATATCGACCTCTACTACGACGGCGACTGGGCGCCGAAGGCGTACACGCTGCGGACCGTCGAGGGTCTGATGGACGGCGACCTCGTCACCTGGGAGGGCTGCGTGCGCAGGGTCACGAACACCGCCCCCGGCCGCCACGGCAAGGTCGACGTCTTCGTCGACCACCCCGACTTCACCGGCCCCTACCCGCGCGATCCGCAGGCCCTCGTCCCGCTCCACCCGCCATCCTGATGCCCCCGCCGCGACCTCGTCGGCGGCCCCCGGCAGTCCAGCTCCAGCTGCTGTGAACCGCTCCCCCGCGCAGGCCCCGCCAGACCGTCCGCTGCGCCCGGACTCCGCGGGCGCCTCGCCACCGACCCCCAGACTCAGGAGGACCTGATCCCCGACCACACCGTCAGCACCCGGGACGTCGGCTACCTGGAGGCGGCCCGCCACGGCGCACTGAGCGTCGTCACCGAGTACGGCGCCGTGCGCCACCTCGTCGACCGCTCCGGCGCTCTGCCCTCCTACCTTCCCGCTCCCCCGCCCGATTTGTTCACCGCGGGCTGGCTCGCCTACGGCGACGACGCCGTACGCCTGGACATCACCGCCGACGGCCGCCAGGCGCTGGAGGCCTACACCGACCGGCTCTCCGCCGAAGCGGCGCTGCCGACCTCGCTGACCCGCAATCCTCTCCGCGGCGAGCCGCACGATCCCGCCGAGCCCAGCCGCGTCCTGCGCCGTTCGGCGACCGGCGAGGAAGTCCGGCCGAGCGACACCGTCACAGACCCCGCCGGCCACCCGGCCACCTACGTCGGGCCGGTCATGCGCAGCAACGACGGCGGCGCGACCTGGACTCCTGGTTCCACCGCGCGCGTCCGGTACGACGCGCACGGCGGATACGTCTACCCGCCCTCGGCGATCGGCGCGGCCTACGACCAGCAGACAGTCCGCCCGGACGGACCCGCGCGACTCACGGGGGTGCGGTCGTGAGCACCGTCGTGCAGGAGTCGCTGCCGCTGGAGGACCTGAGCGAAGTCCCGACGGCCTCGCCCTGGTGCCGGCGTTGGACCCAGCGCCGGCCGTCCTGGCGCCACACCAGCGACGGCGGGTTCGATCCACGCCGATATGAGGTGGATCCGCTGGACGAGACGACGGCAAAGCGGTTCGTGATCGAGCACCACTACTCCGCCTCGTACCCCTCTGCCTCCCGGCGGCTGGGCCTGTACTCCCAGCTGCCCGGACGGTCGCGGCTGTTGTGCGGCGTGGCCGTGTTCGGAGTCCCGGCCGGCGCCCGCGTCCTGACAAGCACACTGCCCGACCTGGAACCCAACCGCGAAGCGCTCGTCTGTTCTCGGTTCGTGCTCCTCGACGAGTGCCCAGGCAACAGCGAGTCGTGGTTCCTGGCCCGCTGCTTCGAGGACCTGCTGGCAGCGGGCGTACTGGGCGTGCTGTCGTTCGCCGATCCGGTTCCGCGCCGGGACGCCGCCGGGAAGCTCATTGCCGTGGGGCACGTGGGCACGATCTACAAGGCGACGAACAGCGTGTACACGGGCCGGGCAACGGCCCGGACCATCAGGCTCCTCCCGGACGGGACGGTCCTTCACGACCGCGCGGCGCAGAAGGTGCGCAAGCAGGAGCAGGGCCATCGGTATGTCGAGGAGAAATTGATCTCTCTCGGGGCTCCCGTGCCGCGTGCCGGGTGCGATCCGGCCGTCTGGCTGCACGAGGCGCTGGCCACGGTCGGGGCGCGGCTTCAGCGTCACCGCGGTGCCCACCGTTACGTCTTCAGACTCGGCAGGAACCGCCGCGAGCGCGAGCGCATCCGTCTCGGCCGGCCCGAGGTCCGGCCGACCCCCATGATTCCCGACCCCGAGGAGTAGCCCAGCAACGGCTCTTAAGACTTGCCGAAGTCCATGCAGGCGCGTATAGTCTTAAGAGCCATGCGGGGTTTTCCCGCGCACCGCCAGAGGGGAATCTCTGTGCTCGTCGAAGCTCGCACGGGCGACGGGCGCGGCCAGGCACTGTTCCGCTGCGCAGACCCGTGCGCCCTCCCGCCTTGGAGATTGGATGTCCCAGTCCGTGTCCGCACCTGTCCTCGTGGGCGCTCGCCTGCTGGTCTTCGAGGCGCGCTGGCGCAGTGCCTCGCGCGAGCCGATCGAGGTGGAGGTGACCAAGGCCCCGCCGGTCTGGCTGGAGATGACCGAGGTCACGGCGCGCGAGGGATTCCAGCCGCGTACGTGGAAGCTGCGCCGGGACACGCAGGATGACGGCGGCGAGGGCCACTGCCGCACGCACTTCGTCACCCCCGAGCAGCACGCCCGGAGACAGCGGATGACCGCGGTGAACGCCTACCTCGCAGAGGCAGGCATCCGCACCGAGCGCGACAAGCCCTGGAACGACGAGGAGCGCCGGATCGTTCTGGCCAACCTGCTGCGCCAGCACGAAGGCCTTCCCGCCCTGTAGCCGATAGCCCCGGACCGGCGGGCCCTCTCACCTGATCGAACCCTGCGGGCAGCGCAGATCCGCGCTGCCCGCCCATTGTCAGACCGCTGCGAAAGGATTCACTGCATGACGACCCCTGCCACCGAAACGGCTCCGTCCAGCCCTGCCGAGTACGAGGGCGCCGTGGGCCGGGCCCGCGAGGCCGCTGCGGCCTACTACGGCGACGGCGGGAGCCCGCTCGACGACGCGAGCTACGACGAGCTGCTGCGCGCGATCGAGGCCTGGGAGAAGGACCACCCCGAGCACGTGGCCGCCGACTCGCCGACCGGGAAGGTCGGCGCCGGGGCAGCCCCGGTCGGCGACATCGCCCACACCACGCGACTGCTCAGCCTCGACAACGCGTTCAGCCCGGAGAACCTCCTCTCCTGGGGAGCGTCGGTTGCCCGGCGCCTGGGCCGTCCGGTCACCGGCGGGTGGGCGATCGATCTGAAGCTCGACGGCGCCGCGATCGCCGCCCGATACCGCGCGGGCCGCCTGGAGCGGATCATCACCCGCGGCAACGGCACCCACGGCGAGGACGTCAGCCACGTCATCGGCACCATCGTCGGCCTGCCGACCCGCCTCGATGCGCCCCTCACCGTCGAGGTCCGCGGCGAAGTGCTGTTCTCCCACGAACAGTTCGAGGACGCCAACCGGGTGCGGGCCGAGCACGGCGCGAAGCTGTTCCCCAACCCGCGTAATGCCACCTCCGGCACCCTTCGCGCGAAGAACCGCCCCTACGAGCTGCCCATGACCTTCTTCGCATACGGCGCGGTCGAGCTGGAGGCAGAGACGTTCCTCCCGGACGGCGCCACGCACGCCGAGATCCTCCAGGCGGTCGCGGACGCGGGTGTGCAGACCACCGCGGACACCCCGGCCGGGCTCCACGTCTTCACCACGCTGGCCGAGGTGCAGCAGCAGGTCGACGTCATCGCCGCTCGCCGCCCCTCGTTGCCGTTCGATATCGACGGCGCGGTCATCAGGGCCAACGACACGGCCGAGCAGAGCGCCGTCGGCGTCGGCAGCCGCTTCCCCCACTGGGCCATCGCCTACAAGTACCCCGCCGTCGAGCGCATGACCACGCTCAAGAGGGTGACCTGGGAGGTGGGCCGGACCGGCGTCATCGCACCCACCGCGGAGCTGGAGCCCGTCGAGGTGGGCGGCACGATCGTCACCCGGGCCACCCTGCACAATCCGGCCGACATCCGCCGTCGCGACCTGCGCCTGGGCGACCACGTGACGGTGCGACGGGCAGGTGACGTCATCCCGCAGGTGCAGGCGCCGGTCGTGGCCCTGCGCCCGGGCGGCGCCGAGCCCGTGCCGCTGCCCGAGGTGTGCCCGAACTGCGGCGGCGAGATCAACAAGGCCAAGGAGCGGTGGCGCTGCGCGAAGGGCAGCGCGTGCCGTCTGCCCGCCCTGATCGAGTACGCCGCAGGCCGCGACCAGCTCGACATCGAGGGTCTGGGTACCCGCTACGTCAAGGCCCTCGTCGAGTCCGGAGCCGTCTCCGATATCGGCGATCTCTTCACCCTCACCGTCGAGCAGCTCAGCGCAGCCTCCGGCAGCGACAAGCGGGGCGCCAAGCTCGCCGAGCAGATCGCCGCCGCCAAGTCCCTCCCCCTGAACCGGATCTTCTGCGCCCTCGGCATCCTGGGCACTGGCCGGAGCATGTCGCGCCGTATCGCCGCGTACTTCCGCACGATGGACGCCATCCGCGCCGCCGACGCGGACGCACTGCGCTGGGTCGAGGGCATCGGTCCGGAGAAGGCGCCGGTGGTCGTCGAGCAGGTTGCCGACATGGCCCCGGTCATCGCCAAGCTCGTCGCCGCAGGCGTGAACATGGAGGAGCCGGAGCAGGACACGGAGAGTTCGGACGAAGGGCCGCTGGCGGGCAAGACGGTCGTCGTCACCGGCAAGATGACCGATGTGCTCGACGGGTACGGACGCAATGAGATGAACGAGCTGATCGAGAAGGCCGGTGGCCGGGCGGGCAGCAGCGTCAACTCCAAGACGGACTACCTCGTCGCCGCGGAGACGGGCGGCAAGCCGAGCACGAAGGCCGTCAAGGCGGCGGCTCTGGGCGTTACGGTCCTTACCCCGGGCGCCTTCGCCGAGTTGGTCGCCGACTTCATCGGCTGACCTGCGGCCCGGCAGCGTTCGGGCGCACACGGCAGTTGGGGCGCGCTTCTTGAAGAAGCGCGCCCCAACTCGTGTCTACGGCCCAGGTATCACAGCGGCGGCTACCGGCCTCGCAGGTACAAGTACCAGATCCACCCCGCGATGAAGGTGGCAACCGACAGCATCGCCCCGAGGGCCACTGCGAAGGCCTTCATCCCGCGCAGAACGGCATGGGTTGCACTCGTCCCGGCACTGCTCTCCAGCAGACCGACGACGACAGCGCCGGCCACCGCCAGCAGAGTCATGAGCGCGGTCACCGTGACGACAGCGATCAGAAGTACGGTCTCCACCCGGGCCTCCCCACATGCCCGTGCTCCGGAATTCGGAGCGTCGACGAGCGGGATCACCATCCGATGCCACGTGTGTCCGGCGTACGATCCTGCGTGCGCTCCGGAGCCGGCCAGCACTCATCCTGGTGGGGACGCCGAGACGCCGGGGCTGCTCCGGAGTCCGCCGGAGCAGGAATCCGTACGCAGGTAGCCCGACAGGGGGAATCACATGCCGGATACGCGGGATCCGGCTCTTGTGGCATTCGGCCGGGCGCTCGCCGAACTGCGCGTGGATTCCGGGCTCACGCAAAAGGAAGTGGCCTCGGACTCGCAGCCGTCGGCGGGGGCTGGCCATCCGCGACGACTACGACCCCAAGGCGGCCGAGGGTCCACGCCGATTTCCTCCAACGCCCTCGTGGCCTTCAGCGTGACGACGATCTCCGACAAGGAGCGAGGGATCGGGAGCGAGGCTCCGACCCTGGATTTCGTCCAGCTGTTCGTCCAGCGGTGCCAGGCCTACGCCCGACGTGAAGTCCTCGGTGAGCGCTACGACTTGGCCATCTGGGAGCGCAGACGCGAGGTGCTCGCCGGGGTCCTCAAGCACACCGGCCATGCAGTGCCGGAGCCGCGCGGCGCATCCGCTGCTCCCTCCGCCGCACCAGGTCCTTCCCCGCTGTTCCGGCCGCTGGCCGAGTGGACCCCCGACGCCTTCGGTGTCCAGCACCCGATGGCGCTGCCGGGCGAGAGCCAGACCGATCTGTCCCCGTACATCGGCCGCAGTTTCGACACGGCCCTGCGGCAACAGGTCGAGCAGGGTCACCGCTCCAGACCGCGCTGCGTGACACTGTCCGGCTGGTCCTCGGCTGGGAAGACCCGGTCAGCCTGGTGGGTGGTCACGAGCACTCTGCCCGAGAATTGCCCATTGGCCCGGCCCGATGACGCCCGCGCGCTCCTGGAGCTCTTACAACACCCGGTTCCCGACGGCGCCGTCATCTTTCTCGACGATGCCGCCGAGCACCTCGGCCCTGCCCACCTTCACGAGGTGGTCCAAGGACTTGCCGAGCTCCTCGGCCGGCAAGAGCCTGTGGTGCTCCTGGTGACACTGGACCCAGCGACACTCGGACGGCTGACCGAACTGACCGGCGACCCGGTCGAGGACCGGCGAATACAGCGTGCTCTGGACCTGGTTGCGCGAACAGTTCACGAGGTCCCCGACGAGCTCCAGGATCTGAGCGAAGCACGTCAGCGTGCGCAGGAAGACCCCTACCTGCGTCACGCCCTCGCGGCCAGCGACGGCACTGGGCGACTCTTCCCCATGCTGACCGGCGGTCCCCTGCTAGTCGACCGGCATGAGCGTCTCTCCCCGCACGCCCGGGCCCTGGTCACCGCAGCGGGCGAATGCCGGCGCCTGGGCCATGGTGGCCCGCTCCCCGATTCTCTACTCAAGGCCGCCGCGCTTGCCCATCTCGACGAACGGCAGCGAGCGGTTCCGCACGACGGCTGGCTCCGGGCCGCTCTCGCCGAGGCAGAACGCCCCGTACGCGGACAGGTGCAGGCGCTGTTCCCTGTGAACACGAGCCGGGCTTACGGGATCGAGGGCTATGAGGTGTCGCCGTACCTGGTCAATCAGTGGGTGCGACAGGCCGACTTCATCGACGTCACGGTGTGGCAGGCCCTGTATGACCACGTCGAGGACGGCGAACAACTCGTGCGGCTGGGGCACGAAGCACACAGCCGTGCCGTGTACGGCTGGGCGTACCGCTACTTCACCAAGGCGGCCTCCCTCGGCTATCAGGGAGCAGCCACTGCTGTGGCGTGGCTGGTGCAACAGGTCGGTGAACGGGAGAAGGTTCGCTCCGCGGCCGGCACAACAGCCGGAGCGGATGTCCGTAAGGCCGCGGCAGGAGGAGTCCAGGCCGACGACGATCCCGACGATTTCATGGCAGCGATCGAAGCAACTTTGGCTGAGATGGAGGAGATCGAGGGGGCGTTCGACCCTCGACTGCTCGCCCGCCCCGGTGGGGACGGGGCCTGGTTCGAAGCTGACTTCGGAGTCGCGGCCAAGGACGTCCTTGAGGAGCTCACCCCGACGAGCTCCGGCTTCGACGTGCTGGGGCTGCCTCCGGAGAAGCGAGGCGCGCTGTACCGCCGCCTGTGGGACGAGATGGAAGGCGTCCACGGCTCCAAGGCGCCTGACGGAGACTTCTGGCTGCTCCCGACGCACAGCTGGCTCGTCTCCCTGTTGCGGGCGATGACCGCCGCGCACAGCTCAGTCCGGAACCGGGAGGCGCTGGTGTGGGCTCTGGAGAACAAGCCTGACGCCGACAGTCCCGCCAACATGCGTGAGCGCGAGGAGCATCTCCGCGTTCTGCTGGGACGCTGGACCTCCTCCAGGGAGGTCGTGCGTCGTCTGCAGACGATCGCCGCCCAAAGGGGCCGCTGGAGCGACGTCGACAAGCTGACGTCCATGGGCGGCAGGTACGAACTCGAGACGGCAGCCGAGCTGTACGAGCGATTCGGTCTCCACACCGCCGCCGAGCAGCTGAACAGTGAGATCGCTAGCGAGTACGCGGATCAGCGGGCTTTGATCGAGTTCTGGTGGCGAGTGGGACGTCGACAGCAGTCCGAGGCGGCGCTGCGCCGGCACATCGTGGCAGGCAACCGCCATTCGGTGGAGCGGCTGATCACCATGCTCAGGGAGACCGGCCGAGAGGCCGAAGCCGGCGTCGTGGGCAGATCCGGGCTCGAGCCCGACGGATCCACGGCCGCGTGGACGCCTCCCCCGCGTCGACCTCAAGGAGCCGGGACCTAAGCGTTCAGGCGCGGGTGCGGGTGACGACCGCCGCTTGCGGTGCACCCCGGTGTGAGGGCCTACCGCTTGGGAGTTCACCCCCTTCCGTCTCTTAAGACTTGCACTCCATTCGACATGCGCGTAGAGTCTTAAGAGACGAGGTCGCCAGCTTCCCGACAGGAGCCCCGATGGACACCCAGGTACTCACCCCGGCCGCCGCAGCGGTGGCTCCCGAGTCCCTGGAGTCCCTGCGGGCTCAGCGCGACCAGTTGGCGGCATTCCTCCGAAAGCTCGCAGCCGAGAACCCCCGGACCATGACGCTCCGGGCCGACGACCACCGGGTTGCGCTGGAACTTCTCGACAGCCTGCCCGTCCCCGAACGGTGCCTGAACGCATCCCCCGGCGCGCTGGAGGGCGGTCACGCATTCTTCCTGCCCGTCGAGAACGGCAAGCGCTGCATGAACTGCCGGACGCTCCGCCTTGACCCCGAGGCACCGTCCGCCGCCTGAATTGCCCCTCCGACCCGAAGGACACGTCGATGAGCACTCCTCCCACGAATATCCCCGCCGATCTCGCACATGCCCTGCGCGCTGGTATCGACGCAGCACGCGCGGCGAGCTCGGCCGCTGCTCATGTCTCCGCCACCGTGCTGATCCGCGCCGCAGACGGCCGGGGCAGCATCCACCAGGCGTGGCGCGGTGAGGGCCCGGACGCCTGGTGCCAGGTGGCATCGCCCGGCTTCAGGGCCCACCTGCTGAAGACCGGGCACGGCGACCGGGCACAGATCGCGTTCATCTCGCTGACCACCGACGCCTACGAGCGCGTCCGCGACCGCGTCCTGGAGCTGGAAGAGTGCCCGCACGACCTTGAGTGCGAGTGCGCGGCTACCCCGTGGCCGTCGGTGGACGACCTGCGCTCACACCCGGACGACTTGGAGATCGTCACCCGGGAGGACGAGGAGAGGGGTTTCGCGCGGCTGTCGTCCGGCCGGATCGACCTCACGCTGTGGGACGAGTCCGTCCGGCTCCTGTTCGGGCTCGTCCAGCTCACCCGCGCCGTCGACCGCCCGTAGTCCGCCGGGGCGGCGGTCCATCGACGACGCGTCGCCCCGCACTCCAAACGACTCTTAAAACTTGCCTCACCCCCACACTGGATGTATAGTCTTAAGAGTCAATCGCGGGTTTCGCTCAGCCTTTTCCACCCAAGGAGTCCAGCACTTGCCCACGTCCACGCCCCAGAACAGCGCCCCCACGCTGGCAACCGCGATCTCGTTCGTATCCCTGCACGCCACGCAGGAGGACCTCGACCGGATCTACGCCGCCGCGAAGGAACGCTCACAGGCCCTGCGCTCGACCCGTGCAGCCTCCGTCACCACCGGCGCGCTCATCCGGATCGACAAGATCCGCCCGAGGTACCTGGTCGGCCTGACCGGGACGGTCACCGCCACCCGCACCGCACGCACCAAGACCTACGCCACGGTCGAACTGGACGAGGAGTCCACCGACGTACTGCGCGCCACCGGCATGCAGTACATCCCCACCGACGTGAAGCGGTTCTCGTACGAAGGCATCCCCACCACCTGCTGCTTCGCGCAGTAGCGGCCCCTCCCCGACCGTGCCCCGGTCCCGGCCGGGGACGCAGCCCACCCCTCCCCCACTACCGAGGAGCACTCCAGCCATGGGCGCAGAGGCCTACATCGAAGGCACCATCACCTTCAACGAGCCCGTCCCCATCGAAGGCATCACGCGGGAACTGGCCGAACTGCACCCGCTGGAGCGCCTCTTCACCCTCACCTACTCCGACGACGCCACCGCACTGCGCGGGCTGTCATCCGGCCAGGACAACGCCTGGGGAAGCAGCCGGGAGTGGGACCTCGTGCTCGCCGTGCTGGAAACGATCGCCAGTCAGCACCAACGCACCCTGCACACGGACGCGACGTGGGAATCCGACCCGGGCCCCTTCCGGGGCACCCTCGTCGTCGACACGGCGGGCCGCTTCCACCACGTCTTCGAGGACGACGAACCCGCCCGCCACCACGCGCGGCGCTGCAACTGCCACGCGCACCAGGATCCGCAGGCCTGCGAGCAGTGCGGCTCTGCAGGATTCCTCGCTCGCGAGGACGACCTTCCCACCGCACAGGCCCTGTGCGTCGACTGCCACGAGAGCGCCGGCACCCGCCAGGCCGCCGACGGCCACCAGTGCCGCGACTACTGCGCACTCGACACCGACCACTCGGGCCTGTGCTGCCCCTGACCCCCGAGCCTCCCCAACCCAAGGAGCCCTCTCCTTCGTGACCTCCACTTTCGTCCCCTACCGCGACCGGACCGACGGCGCCCTGCGGATCCGGATGACCGTCGCCTACCCCCTGCGTGCCAACGACGTCGTCGCGATCCTCGCCAGCGCCCACCGGGAGAACGCCCCCGACGAACTGCCGCTGCTGCGCTACACCGACGTGGTCCACATCATCCGGACCGAGCTGGTCGAGCGCGGAGGCAAGACGCCGTTCCTCTGGCGCACCACCGTCGAGGGCGCGGCCAGCACCGCCTACGCCGACGCGCTGGAGACCTGGGCCCGCGAGGAAGTCCGCCGCAACTTCCCGGCCCTGAGCACCTCGAACTGACCCATCCGCTCCCCCAGGGCCGGCGCACCCGCCCGCGCCGGCCCGGCCGCAACCGCCCGAGGAGACCCATGAACAGCCAGGTCCTGCAGATGTTCCCGGCATTCCGGCTGCGCCCGCCCGCCGACGACTTCGCGTCGGCCGAAGTCGTCAACGTCCACGACCTGGTCGTGGGCCAGGTCGACGCCGCCGGCGGCACGTACCGAGGACGCGCCGGAACGGATGCCGGCCCCCGGCGCACGGACGCGCTGCGGGCGGCCGAGGACGTCGCGATGTTCCACATCGCCCTTCATGGCCCGGCCGGTGCGGAGCAGCAGCCGTACTCCGGCGTCGCCCAGGCCCAGGCCGCGGTCGCCCTCATTCCCCTCCAGCGTCAGGAGATCGTCGACTCCGCCGCCCGCGCCTACTTCTTCCACGCCCTGCGCCAGCCGCACGTGGCCGCGATCCTCGGCGGCCTGGACGCCATCGTGCGGGAGCACTTCGCCATCGGAACCCGCGGCGGATGCCTGCGTGTAATCCGCCTCCTGGAGCAGGTCCGTGAACCCGCACGGGCCCTGCTCGCCCAGGTCACCGGCGACGAGCGTGAATGGATGGCCTACCCCCTCGCCCGCCTGCTGGCCTTCACCGAACTCGCCCTCGCCCGCCTCGGCGCCACGACGACGAAGCCCTCCGCCGACCTCGACGGCCCCTTCCCTGACCCTCACACCGCCGACCAGGCACTCGCCACCACCTTCCGCACCTACCGCGACGTCCAGGCCGGCGTCCGCGCTCTCCCCTCCCTGCCGACCAGCGCCCTCCACACGCTCGGAGCCCTCGACGCAGCAGCGGCCCAGCTGCCCAGCGGTCCCTGCGCGAAGAACCGGGCCGACTGCCGTACGGCCGCCTCCGCCCTGGACGAGCTGGCCGCCGCGGCCCGCAGCGTCGGAGCCTCCGCCCCCGCCACCGCGGCCGAAGTCCGCGCCCTGGCCCAGGAGCTGTCCGCCATCGCCACCGACACCAGCACCCGGCTGGAGTCCACGGCCCTGCTGCTCGGGGACGCCAGCCGCCACGGCAGCGTCCGCACGATCCTCACCACCCTCCAGGGCGCCGAACTGGGCCCCGAGACCGACGCCGGCACCCGTTCGCTCCTCGTCGGCGACACCGAGACCGGTCCGATCCGGCGTACGGACAACGGCCGCTGGACCGGACCGGGCATCACCGACCCCTACCACTCCCCCGAGGGCGCCGCGGCAGCGCTCATCGACACCATCCGCGACCGGCAGGCCGCCTCCGGCCACCCGGCCTGACGACGTCGCCGACCGATCCCTGGAGCCACCGTGACCGACGTCGACCCGACCTGGGTGTACACGGTCCTCGCCTGCGAGCAGGACTCCCTTCACCAGCAGTGCACCGAGTGGCGCTGGACCAGCGAGCACCCGGACGGCGCCCGCGGGGAGGCCGTCGCCAACGCCAGCGCTCTCGACCACGCACGCGTCCTGCGCCACCCCGAGGGCTACCCGATGCACAAGTCCCTCGCCTACGAACACCGCGCCGGCGGCGGCCCGTGCGCTGCGTGCACCGACGGCCGAGGACCGTGCGCGGACACCCCCGCCGACCCCCTGTTCCTCTGCCCAAACTGCCTCGCCCTGCTCGACCACGAACTGCGCCACGCCTTGCTCTCCCTGGGCCTCCCCGACCCCGGCCCTCGGCTCGCATACCTCGCACCCGAGACCTACTCTCTCCTCTGACCTGCAATCCAACACCCCTGAGTGACTCTTAAGACTTGCACGTGCGTGATCTTCTCTGTATAGTTTTAAGAGTCAGAGGGGGAGAGGCCCCCGGGCCGGGCAGGGGAGAGCATGTCGAAGAAGGACGTCGACCAGCTGATTCGGAAGCTGCGGAAGCAGGGCTTCTCGGTGGACGGCGAGGGCAAGAAGCACCACGAGGTCACACGGAACGGCAAGTTCGTCACCTGGCTCCCCAAGACCCCGTCCGACCACCGCTCTCTGCCAAACTGCATGCCTTACCTGAAGGCGTTCGGCTACGACCCCGACCCCAAGCGGGCCAAAAGCCGGGCCACAAAGCGCAAGCCCTGATCCAGCCGGGCCGCCGGGAATCACCGGCGGCCCGGCATAACCGCCCTCCCGGCAGACAAGGAAAACAATCCGTGCGGTCGTTCAGCGTCTACGTCGAGTTCGACGAGACCGAGGCCTCTCCCGACATCTACGCAGCGCTCTTCGACGCGCTCCTCGACAAGCACGGAGCAGTCGGACCCGCCCCGAATGGCAACCTCTCAGTCCGCCTCAGCGTTCGCACGGACAGCGTCGTCGAGGCCGCCGCGCTCGGAATCGAGTACGCAGAGGCCGCCGTCGCCCGTCACGGCATCACCGCCGACAGCGTCATCGGCACCGAAGTCATCACCCATGGCGAGCGCGACCGACGGCTGGTCGACGACCATTTGGGAGCGCCGCCCACCGACGTGCGGCCGGACGATGAAGACGAGCCGGCGTTCAGCGTGTACGTCGAGTTCGACACGGCAGACACTTCCCCCGAGACGTACGAGGCGCTCTTCGACGCGCTCCTCGACAAGCACGGAGCAGTCGGACCCGCCCCGAATGGCAACCTCTCAGTCCGCCTCAGCGTTCGCACGGACAGCGTCGTCGAGGCCGCCGCGCTCGGAATCGAGTACGCAGAGGCCGCCGTCGCCCGTCACGGCATCACCGCCGACAGCGTCATCGGCACCGAAGTCATCACCCAGCCTGGCGCGCGGATCTGCGGGGGCGAGTAGGAGCGCATCTGGCCGTGCGCGTCCCACTGCCGACAGCTTCCGTTGACTGAGCACGCGCGACTCAGCTTTTCAGTGCTCAGCCTGGTGCGCGTCAGTTCTTACGGTTCTCTACGCACTCCACATCAGGCGAGGGTCTCGAAGAGCTGGCACGCAACCTCCGAAAATCACCTCTGACCTGCACATATACCGATAGATATCCCTTAACTTCTACCTTCGCACGCACCGATCTGCATGCCGATCTAAGTTCTCAGCTGAACGCCTTAAAGTATCGCTAACTACATGCCGTTCCAAGTTCTCGTCTTAGGTCTCTAGAATATTTCCTAGTGCATCCCTTGATGAGTCCACTAGTACATACCTTAGTAAGTCCTTTGATGTATCTCTTAGCATGCACCTTGACACATCCCCTGACCCAGTCCCATACATATATCGATGTGAAGCCACTCATGCATGCCTTTATTCCTACCGATCTACCTACCCATATATACGTCTCCAACCCTTCCTTCATGCGCTTCCATATGACCTTCTTAAGCCCTTCCTTGCTTCGTTCCTTACTCTCTATCGTCAGCCACACTTTCACTCCTTTCTTCATTGCTATCTTGATTCGGATTTAGAGTCGTCTATACCGATCCACCTTCGGGCATACCTTCCAACCTTTACTTAGACCTCACTACCGTTCTCCATTACTCCACACGCACCGGCACGTCTTACTTCACCCGCACCTAACCGACTACTGACGCTCTCTCCATCATGTCTACTCTCCTTACGACGCACATTACTTATCGCTGATGTATCTACCGTTCTTCTCTGCTATCCAATTAACGAACTACTACTGTTCCGCCTTACAGACCGGCTAAACGAAAGACGCTGCTACTCACTTGACTCCTCATTGATAGAACGCCAATCACCCACACCGATCGCCAGGCTTCTCTTCATTCATGTCGATACCCAGATGTATCTGCGGATCGACTCAATGACCTATGGCCGCACCTACCGGCATTGAGCTATATCGATTCCTATTGCTACTGCGCGCTCTTACGAACTACCAACCGACATGTCCGCCGTCAGCCCTTCCGACCAACCGCCAGAACAGGCGACGGACCTCTACACCGCTCCACTCTGTTAACAGCCGACCTTGCGACCGGACGAGCGACGCCCCACCAGCCTCACCGACCGGCCAACTCAACGGCGGTCTTCCATTTCGCCAATCCCCCGGAATCACCAGCAGGCCTGCCGGTACATCTGCTCTCTCAGCAGGCGACGCACCACTGCGCCTTCCTAACTCCAGCCACCCATACGCCCTGGCACCCCTACCAACACAGCCACCCTCATCACGACCGTCGGCCGCGCATCTTCACCAACATGCCGACAGCCAACCCGCAGACCGCCCCACTCATGCACCTGTACATCGAGTTCCCCTGCGGGGCCACGACGCTCGGCGCACGAAAGCCCCCTTCGAAGATTTGTCAACCTCGCACCGCGTCGTAACCCCACAGCGCATCACCCTGCTGTTAAAGTCTCCCGCGTAACACCCCTGTCAGGGGCATATCTTGATCCCCACCCGAGGGACACATAGCCTCAGCCACTACAAAACAGCGCAAGCCGCCCGACATCCGGGCACCGACTGGTGTCCAGGCAGGAAGAGAGTCGTCCGTGGACAAGATCGCCGTAGCGAGCCAGAAGGGCGGACCCGGTAAGACCACGACGACAGTGAATCTGGCTGCTGGCCTGGCCCTGGCGGGGTACCGAGTCCTTGTGGCCGACATCGAGCCACAAGCACAGGCTGGCGTTGCTCTTGGTGTCCGGCTCAAGGGCGAAGATGTAGCAAAGTCTCTGGGCTTCAAGCTACAGGCAGCTGCTCAAGGTGTTCCCACAAGCCTCCGCGACATCATCATCGATCGCAGCAGCCTGCTTGAGCACCGCAAGAGTCAAGGCGTCCTCCACCTGCTCGCATCTGAGCAGGCAACGATGGTCAATGCGCAGCACATCCTTCACGCTGCCGGCATGGAGAGGGTGCACATCCTGCGCACGCTCTTGGACGAACTCGACGACGAATACGACTTCGCCGTTTTTGACACGCCCCCGGCCGTCCAGTCCCTCAACGGTGTTGCCCTGGCAGCAAGCGACTTTGCCCTCACGCTCTGCATGCCGAAGGAAGCGACTGTCGAGGGCGCCGTGACAATGCGCGCGACGATCCGTCATGTCAAGGACCGCACTCGCGGTCTAGCTGACCCGGTGTACCTCGGCGCTCTGCTCAACATGGCCCACCCTATGAGTGAGTGGAAGACCGAAGAGATCGACGTCCGCAACCAGATGGTCGACGCCAATCTCCTTCCCTTCGTCACGGACATAAGGGAGGACGGACGCATCTCCGCGAGCTACGCGAAGGGAATGCCTGCAGTCCTTGGCTTCGCCCGTGCTCTCCCGGGAAAGCGGTACGCCAAGTTCCTCCAAGAGGTCCTGGACAGGATGGACTCGCCCGAAGAGGAATGGGTGATCGCTCCGAGCGCCGACGACTTGCTTGATGCTGCTGAGTCGAACACCAGCATCCCGGCACAGTCTGCGAAGGAGATCGCCGGTGCCTGAAAACCCGACGTCCCGCAAGGGATCCTCGACAGATCCAGCAGGAGACTTCGCTGCGGTGCGCCGACCGCGGCGCCGGCGGGGGAGTAGTGACAGGAGTTCCGCAGCTGCGGAACTCCTGTCCAACGCCGATAACGTCGCGGCAAACAGCTTCCTCGGGACCGGCACGGCAACACCGCCCACCCTTCCCGCACCTGCGCCCGCCACCGACATGACTGTCGCTGCCGCACCCGACCTCGCTTCGTCCAGTGCGGCGCCGACGAACACCTCTCCCGCCGGCTCGGTGCCATCTCCAACCGACGGGTCGCGTTCAGCTTCCGAGTTGGCTCCGTCGTCTGGTTCCCC
>NZ_BARF01000079.1 GCF_000367365.1 Streptomyces prunicolor NBRC 13075
CCGCCCCCACTCACCGCAACAGAACCCTCAACCCTCAACCTCAGGTCGTACGCCGGCGCCGAGCCCCGGGCCGACGCTCACTGGGCCGAGTAACCGGATCCCCCGCCTCCTGAGCGGCAGCTCTCCGCCGAAGCCCAAAGTTCGCCAACGCCTCGGCCAGCTTGTGCACAGACGGCTCCGGAGCCATCACATCCACCCGCAGCCCATGCTCCTCGGCGGTCTTCGCCGTAGCAGGCCCAATACACGCGATCACAGTCACGTTGTGCGGCTTCCCGGCGATACCGACCAAATTCCGCACAGTGGAAGACGACGTAAAGAGAACGGCATCAAAGCCACCCCCCTTGATCGCCTCCCGCGTATCGGCCGGCGGCGGCGAGGCCCGCACCGTCCGGTAGGCGGTCACGTCATCCACCTCCCACCCGAGCTCGATCAACCCGGCGACAAGCGTCTCCGTAGCGATGTCCGCACGAGGCAGAAACACCCGGTCGATCGGATCGAAAACGGGATCGTAAGGCGGCCAGTCCTCCAGCAACCCAGCAGCGGACTGCTCCCCACTCGGCACAAGATCCGGCTTCACACCAAAGGCGATCAACGCCTTGGCGGTCGACTCCCCCACAGCCGCGACCTTGATCCCGGCAAAGGCCCGAGCATCGAGCCCGTACTCCTCGAACTTCTCCCGAACGGCCTTGACCGCGTTCACAGACGTGAAAGCGATCCACTCATACCGCCCGGTCACGAGCCCCTTGACCGCCCGCTCCATCTGCTGAGGCGTCCGCGGCGGCTCGACAGCGATCGTCGGCACCTCGTGCGGAACGGCCCCGTACGACCGCAGTTGGTCGGAGAGCGACGCCGCCTGCTCCTTCGTCCGCGGCACGAGCACCTTCCAGCCGAACAACGGCTTGGACTCGAACCACGACAACTGGTCGCGCTGCGCGGCGGCGGACCGCTCACCGACCACGGCTATCACCGGCCGGCCACCCTCGGGCGAGGGCAGCACCTTCGCCTGCTTCAGCGTCTGCGCGATCGTCCCGAGCGTCGCGGACCAGGTCCGCTGACGAGTGGTCGTACCAGCCACTGTGACGGTCATAGGCGTATCAGGCTTACGACCCGCAGCGACAAGCTCACCGGCGGCCGAAGCCACAGAGTCCAGCGACGTCGACACAACCACCGTGCCATCCGACGCCCCCACCTCCGTCCAACACCGGTCCGACGCGGTACGGGCGTCCACGAACCGGACGTCCGCCCCCTGCGCGTCCCGCAGCGGAACACCGGCGTACGCGGGCACACCGACGGCAGCCGCGACACCCGGGACGACCTCGAAAGGCACACCCGCGGCGACGCAGGCGAGCATTTCCTCGGCGGCGTACGTATCTAGTCCGGGGTCCCCGGACACCGCACGTACGACCCGCCTGCCGCCCCGCGCGGCCTCCATGACAAGATGTGCCGCATCCCGCACAGCGGGTAGGCCAACGGTTGTTGACGCACCGTCAACAACCGTTAGTTGAGGCGTGCCTGTGCCCGGGAGCGAGCCCGAAGAAGGACTCGGATCCGGATGCACGACGGCTACGCCGGGTCGGGCGTGCGCACGTACGACGTCGAGCACCTCGTGCTCGGCGACGAGAACGTCCGCGTTCGCCAGCGCCTCTACGGCGCGCAGTGTGAGCAGTCCCGGATCTCCGGGTCCGGCACCCAGGAAGGTGACGTGCCCGTGTTCAGAACCGGCGGCGGGAAGAGTGGTGGGGCTCACTTGGCTTGCTCCCCCATCAGACCGGCCGCGCCCTGGGCAAGCATCTCGGCGGCGAGTTCGCGACCGAGCGCCAGTGCTTGGTCATGCGTCTCGGGCACGGGACCGGTGGTGGACAGCTGCACCGTACGCGAACCGTCGGTCGTGCCGACTATTCCGCGCAGGCGCATTTCCTTGACAATCTGCCCGTCGGCCAGCAGGTCGGCCAGCGCGCCCACAGGGGCGGAGCAGCCGGCCTCCAGGGCGGCGAGCAGGGACCTTTCGGCAGTCACGGCGACCCGCGTGAACGGGTCGTCGAGCTCACCGAGTGCCGCGATCAAGTCCGCGTTGTCCGCGGCACATTCGATCGCCAGGGCCCCCTGGCCGGGGGCGGGCAATACCGTGTCGACCGACAGGAAGTCGGTCACGTCGTCTAGCCGGCCGATCCGGCTCAGTCCGGCGGCGGCCAGGACGACGGCGTCCAGCTCACCGTCCCGTACGAAGCCGACCCGGGTGTCGATGTTCCCGCGGATCGGGACCGTCTCGATGTCGAGGCCGTGGCTGCGCGCGTACGCGTTCAGCTGGGCCGTGCGCCGCGGGGAGCCCGTACCGATGCGCGCCCCGCGGGGCAGGTCGGTGAACTTCAGGGCGTCCTTGGCGACGAGCACGTCCCGCGGGTCCTCGCGCTCCGGGATCGCGGCGAGCACCAGCTCCGGGTGCTGCGCGGTCGGCAGGTCCTTGAGCGAATGAACCGCGAAGTCGACCTCACCGCCGAGCAGGGCGTCCCGCAGCGCGGTCACGAAGACCCCGGTGCCGCCGATCTGGGCGAGGTGCTCGCGGGAGGTGTCGCCGTAGGTGGTGATCTCGACGAGCTCGACAGGCCGTCCGGTCACCTGGCTCACGGCGTCCGCCACCAACCCGGACTGGGCCAGGGCGAGTCTGCTCCGCCTGGTCCCGAGCCTCAGTGGTGCCTTGCTTCTCATGCTGGCCCTCGGTTCTTGCTGATCTCAGAGTCTTCTACGGCCCTGGAGACGGAGGCCACCGTCTCCTGGTCCAGGTCGAACAGGGTGCGCAGCGCGTCCGCGTACCCGGCGCCGCCGGGCTCGGCCGCGAGCTGCTTGACCCGTACGGTCGGCGCGTGCAGCAGCTTGTCGACGACGCGTCGCACGGTCTGGGTGATCTCCGCGCGGTGCTTGTCGTCGAGGCCGGGCAGCCGTCCGTCGAGCCGGGCGATCTCACCCGCGACGACCTCGGCGGCCATGGCGCGCAGGGCGACCACGGTCGGCGTGATGTGCGCGGCCCGCTGGGCTGCCCCGAAGGCCGCGACCTCGTCGGAGACGATACGCCGGACCGCGTCCACGTCCGCCGCCATCGGAGCGTCCGCGGAGGCCTCGGCGAGCGACTCGATGTCCACCAGCCGCACCCCGGCCAGCCGGTGCACGGCCGCGTCCACGTCCCGCGGCATCGCGAGGTCGAGGAACGACAACACCGGCGCGGGGCGCGGGATATGGGCGACCGGTTCGGGCCTGCGCCGCTCGGGGATCCGCCCGACCGTGGCGGCCATGGCGGCAAGTTCGGTGATGAGTTCGGCCTCGGCCTCGGGCGTACGCCGGGCCGCCTCACGCCGGTCGAGCGCCGTACCGCCGGCCCAGGCCGCGTGCTGCTCCAGCGTCGCCGCGTCCATCCCGGCCACGGCGGCCTCCCCCATCACGGAGAAGCCACTCGCCGCCTGCACCGCGGAGAGGTCCAGCGGACACCCGTCCTCGGTCCCGACGGACGTCGGCGGAAGCTCTTCCCGCACGACCTCCGCCACGGCCGTACGACCGACCGTGGCGTCCTGCGACACCCGGCCCTCGACCGCTGCGGCGACCGTCTCGGCCGTCAGGACAAGCCCCGTCGCGCCCGTGCAGGACACGGCGACATCGGCACGTGTCAGCTCGAACGGCACCGAATCCATCGGTACCGCGCGGGCGGACACGTCCGTTTCGGGGCTCTCGGTGATGATCTGGGCGAGCCGCTCGGCGCGGTCGGAGGTGCGGTTGGCGACGACGATCTCGGCGACCCCGGCACGCGCGAGGGTCGCGGCGGCCAGCGACGACATGGAGCCGGCACCGATGACCAGGGCCCGTTTCCCCTTGGCCCAGGCCTCAACTGCCGTACCGGAAGAGAGCTGTTGAAGGCCGAAGGTGACCAGGGACTGGCCCGCGCGGTCGATGCCGGTCTCGGAGTGGGCGCGCTTGCCGACTCTGAGGGCCTGCTGGAACAGCTCGTTCAACAGCCGCCCGGCGGAGTGCAGTTCCTGTGCCTTGGCGAGGGAGTCCTTGATCTGGCCGAGGATCTGGCCCTCGCCGACGACCATCGAGTCGAGACCGCAGGCCACCGAGAAGAGGTGGTGGACGGCCCGGTCCTCGTAGTGCACGTAGAGATAAGGAGTGAGCTCGTCCAGGCCGACCCCGCTGTGCTGGGCGAGCAGCGTGGACAACTCCGCGACACCCGCGTGGAACTTGTCCACGTCGGCGTAGAGCTCGATGCGGTTGCAGGTGGCCAACACCGCGGCCTCGGCGGCCGGTTCGGCGGCGACCGTGTCCTGGAGGAGCTTGAACTGGGCGTCCACGTTCAGCGTCGCCCGCTCCAGCACGCTGACCGGCGCGCTGCGATGGCTCAGCCCTACGACGAGGAGACTCATGCCGGCATCACGGCGGGGACGTCCCCGTCAGGGCCCTGCTCGGCGGAGTCGTCACGGCGCGCGGCGGTCGGGTGCGCCGCCTGGTTGGCGGCCTCCTCGCCGGCCTTGCGCTGCTCGTGGAAGGCGAGGATCTGCAGCTCGATCGAGAGGTCGACCTTGCGGACGTCGACGCCGTCCGGGACGGTCAGCACGGTCGGCGCGAAGTTCAGGATGGACGTCACACCGGCGGCCACGAGACGGTCGCAGACCGGCTGGGCGGCACCGGCGGGGGTGGCGATGACGCCGATGGAGACGCCGTTGTCGCTGACGATCTTCTCCAGCTCGTCCGCGTGCTGCACCGGGATGCCCGCGACGGGCTTGCCGGCCATCGCCGGGTCGGCGTCGATGAGGGCGGCGACCCTAAAGCCGCGGGAGGCGAACCCGCCGTAGTTGGCGAGTGCGGCGCCCAGGTTTCCGATACCGACGATCACGACCGGCCAGTCCTGGGTCAGACCCAGCTCGCGGGAGATCTGGTAGACGAGGTACTCGACGTCGTAGCCCACACCGCGGGTGCCGTACGAGCCGAGATACGAGAAGTCCTTGCGCAGCTTCGCGGAGTTGACCCCCGCGGCGGCCGCGAGCTCCTCGGAGGAGACCGTGGGTACCGAGCGCTCCGAGAGTCCGGTCAGCGCGCGGAGGTACAGCGGGAGACGGGCGACGGTGGCCTCGGGAATCCCTCGGCTACGGCTCGCCGGTCGGTGAGTTCGGCCAGTTGCCACGGTGCTCCTGCGGGTAGAGCGGGGCTGTGGGCGGTCACACGTACCCAGACCGCCCCGTCGAAAGCAGGCTATGTCTTTGTGAACGCGTGCACAAAGATGGTGTCCGATTTGCCCGGGCAACGTGACCGGGGTCACGCGCACGCGTCCCAGACGTATTCCAGGGGGCAAAACCGCCACACTCCTCGTAATTCCCGCCCCCGAGACCAAACCGCCGTCGATCCTAAGCGACGTTCGGGTGCGCGTTGAACTACCTGGTCAGTTCCCGGCGCAGACGGGCCTCGTCCACCCGCCAGAAGGTGTGCTGTTTCCCATTGATGAGGACGACCGGGATCTGCTCCCAGTACTCGTCGTGGAGGCGCTGGTCCTCGGTGATGTCCTTCTCTTCCCAGGGGACCCCGAGGTCGGCGCAGACCTTCTCGACGACGAGCTGCGCGTCCTCGCACAGATGGCAGCCGGGCTTGCGGATGAGGGTGACGAGATGACTCATGCACACCATTCTCGCGCCACCGGCGCACTTCTTTAACGGCCCGGTCGCGGAGAGTTCACAGCCTCCGAACCTCTCGGCTCCGGAACCACCGAACAAACTGGCTATGCTCACGACATGGCCGCTCTCGGATGGCTCACTCCCCGTAGGCGCTCCGCCACGGCGCGAAGTGTGTTGGCAGGCGAGGCCTCTGCGGAGGCAGCGCGCAAGTCGTCGCAGGACGCGCAGGACATACAGGACGCCCTCGCGCCGGAAATGGAAGCCGAGGAACCGGAGTTCCCGGTCCTCGGCGACGACAGAGCGGCCGCGTTCTTCGACCTCGACAACACCGTCATGCAGGGCGCGTCGATCTTCCACTTCGGCCGCGGCCTGCACAAACGGAAGTTCTTCGAGACCCGCGACCTCCTCAAGTTCGCCTGGCAGCAGGCCTGGTTCAGGCTCGCCGGCTCCGAGGACCCCGAGCACATGCAGGAGGCGCGCGACTCCGCGCTGTCCATCGTCAAGGGCCACCGCGTCGCCGAACTCCAGTCGATCGGCGAGGAGATCTACGACGAGTACATGGCCGAGCGCATCTGGCCCGGCACCCGCGCCCTCGCCGAGGCGCACCTGGCCGCGGGTCAGAAGGTGTGGCTCGTCACAGCGGCCCCGGTGGAGATCGCCAACGTGATCGCCCGCCGCCTCGGCCTCACCGGCGCCCTCGGCACGGTCGCCGAGTCCGTCGACGGCGTCTACACCGGCAAGTTGGTCGGCGAACCCCTGCACGGCCCCGCGAAGGCGGAGGCGGTAAGGGCGTTGGCGGCGGCGGAGGGCCTGGACCTCTCGCGCTGCGCCGCGTACAGCGACTCGCACAACGACATCCCGATGCTCTCGCTGGTCGGGCACCCCTACGCCATCAACCCGGACTCCAAGCTGCGCAAGCACGCGCGCGAGCTGGACTGGCGGCTGCGCGACTACCGAACGGCCCGCAAGGCGGCCAAGGTCGGCATCCCGGCGGCGGCCGGCGTGGGCGCGGTGGCGGGCGGCACGGCCGCGGCGATCGCTTTGCACCGCCGACGCCGGTGACGCGGTAAACACAGCCAATCCACGAGTCGTACCCGCGTAACCCCCTGTCCAGTCACGTTGGCTGCACACGGCCACAACACGCCCCGGTCCCTGACTGAATTCGGACCGTTCTGATCAACAACCGGTCACTCTGCGGTACTTGATCGGGCGTCAACCGGTTACAGAAGCGACGTAATCGATGATTTGAGCAACTGGGTGTAGCAGCGCCTGCACGAAGCGTTATTCTCCTCAGACGCAATCCGGTACCCCTCCGTCGCTACGACGGGTGAATGTTCCGGTACTGCACGTGATGGAAGCTCTGCCTCTGGGAGTCCCGTGTACCCACACGTCGGGGTTGACGCCTCGGGCCTGGCTACGCTGCGCGCAACGGTCCAAGACCTGTTGCGCGGCTTCGTCCCCACCGCGTACGCCGTCCCCGCCGCCTTCGCCACCACCGCACCCGTAGGCCCGTGCTATGCACTGGCCGATGGTGGCGCGGCTGTTGGCAGACGAGGGCGCTCGGCCGGCGCCGCCACCGCACGCCGTCCGGCCGCTGACAGCGACAGCGCCCGGATGATGGACCTCGTGGAGCGTGCCCAGGCCGGCGAAGCCGACGCCTTCGGCCGCCTCTACGACCAGTACAGCGACACTGTGTACCGGTACATCTACTACCGAGTGGGAGGCAAAGCCACCGCCGAGGACCTCACCAGCGAGACCTTCCTGCGCGCCCTGCGCCGCATCGGCACGTTCACCTATCAGGGGCGCGACTTCGGCGCCTGGCTGGTGACGATCGCCCGCAACCTGGTCGCCGACCACTTCAAGTCGAGCCGCTTCCGGCTGGAAGTGACCACCGGCGAGATGCTCGACGCCAACGAGGTCGAGCGCTCCCCCGAGGACTCCGTCCTGGAGTCCCTGTCGAACGCCGCACTGCTCGACGCCGTACGGCGGCTCAACCCGCAGCAGCAGGAGTGCGTCACGCTCCGCTTCCTGCAGGGCCTCTCCGTCGCGGAGACCGCCCGCGTGATGGGCAAGAACGAGGGTGCGATCAAGACCCTCCAGTACCGGGCCGTGCGCACTCTCGCCCGGCTCCTCCCGGACGACGCCCGCTGACGGCATACGCTCGGTAGCGCCCAACTCGCGCTCAGTGAAAGTCCGTTGAGTTCGCGGTCGGATCATCCGTCGTCCGTAACCCAAGTGCCGCGCCACTCGTTGTGCGGGATACAGGCTCCCTGTGGTCACGACCTGACCCTCCCCGATCACTCGATCGTGTGGATGTGGTCAGGCTGTGCAACCCTCAGGACCCCCTGGGGAGTCGACCGTCATGACGCGAGAGGAGGTGCCGCCAGTGATCGCGAACGTATCGGCGCACCGGCGGGCGAACGCCTTCGCCCAGGCCCTGGAAGAGGAGCAGTCCGACCAGGGCACGGCGGCCGAGCAGTCTCAAGGACCGGCCCCGGCCCCGGCTGCTGCGGAACAGACCGAGCAGGGCCGCATGCTGGCCTTCGCCACCGGTCTCGGCGAGCTGCCCAAACCCGTGCTGGACCCCGAGGTCAAGGTGGTCCAGCGGGCTCAGCTGGTCGCCGCGTTCGAGGCCATGCTGCAAGGCGAGGCACCCGCACCCTCGGTACCGGAGCAGCGCTCCCCCCGGTCCCGGGGTACGCACCGGGCCACCGGTCTGGGCAAGCTGCGACCGCGGTCCCGGCTCTCCAAGGGCCTCGCGGCCGGCGGACTGAGCGTCGGGGTCGCGGCGGGAGCCTTCGGCGGAGTGGCCGCGGCGAGCTCGGGCGCCCTGCCCGGTGACTCGCTCTACGGCCTGAAGCGCGGCATCGAGGACTTCAAGCTCAACTACCTGTCCGACGGCGACGACCAGCGCGGTATGACCTACCTCGACCAGGCGTCCAACCGCCTGAGCGAGGCACGCCGGCTGATCGAGCGGGACCGCAGCGGCCACCTCGACCACGAGCAGCTCGGCGAGATCCGCCGCACGCTCGCCGGGATGACCCACGACGCGTCCGAGGGCCACCGCCTGCTGCACGAGGCGTACGAGCAGGACCCGAACTCGCTGGGCCCCATCCAGGCCCTCTCCGCGTTCTCCCGCTCGCACCGCGAGGCATGGGGCGCCCTGCGCGACCGCCTCCCCGTCCAGCTCGGCGACGTCAGTGACCAGGTCTCCTCGGTCTTCGACGCCATAGACGAAGAGGTCGCCCCGCTGCAGTCGCTGCTCCCCCAGCCCCCGGCGACGACCCCCGGCACCGGCAAGCACCGCGCTCCGGGTACGACGTCCACGGGCGGCTCGACGGGCTCCCACCGCTCGACGGCACCGAGCACCACCGACGACTCCTCCGAGACCAGCCACTCCAGCACCCCGAGTTCGTCCGCCACCACCGGCGACGGCCTCCTCGGTGGCAACACGGGGGGCCTCCTGGACCCCCCGAAGGCCTCCGGCACGGAGTCGCCGTCCGCGAGCAAGCCGTCGATCACTGAGCCGGATGTCACGCTGCCGCCGCTGTTGCCGGGCTTGCTGCCCGGCCTCGGCATCGACAGCGAGGACGCGAATTAGCTCCGTCGGTTCTGCGGTCTTTTGGCTGCGAGCTGGTGGGGGCTGGTCGCGCAGTTCCCCGCGCCCCTGAAAAACGATGGGCGCCCCTCGCCGGAGGGGCGCCCATCGTCGTACAGCCGAAAACTAGAAAAACACCGACCGCCGCTGCACCAGCAACTTGTACAGCGTGTGCTGGATCTGCTCCCTCACCTGGTCCGTGAGGTTGAACATCAGCATCGGATCCTCGGCGGCCTCCGGCGGGTAGCCGGCCGTGGGGATCGGCTCGCCGAACTGGATCGTCCACTTCGTGGGGAGCGGGATCGCGCCCAGCGGGCCCAGCCACGGGAACGTGGGCGTGATCGGGAAGTACGGGAAGCCCAGGACGCGTGCCAGCGTCTTGGAGTTGCCGATCATCGGGTAGATCTCCTCCGCGCCCACGATCGAGCACGGGATGATCGGCGTGCCCTTGCGCAGGGCTGTCGAGACGAAGCCGCCGCGGCCGAAGCGCTGGAGTTTGTAGCGCTCGCTGAACGGCTTGCCGATGCCCTTGAAGCCCTCCGGCATCACACCGACCAACTCGCCCCGGCCCAGCAGCCGTTCGGCGTCCTCCGCGCAGGCCAGCGTGTGACCGGCCTTGCGGGCGAGTTCGTTGACCACCGGGAGCATGAAGACGAGGTCCGCCGCGAGGAGCCGGAGGTGGCGGCCCGCGGGGTGGTTGTCGTGGACGGCGATCTGCAGCATCACGCCGTCCAGCGGCAGCGTCCCGGAGTGGTTGGCGACGATCAGCGCGCCGCCCTCCGCCGGGATGTTCTCGATGCCCTTGACCTCGACCCGGAAGTACTTCTCGTACAGCGGGCGCAGCGCCGGCATCAGGACCTCGTCGGTGAGCTCCTCGTCGTAGCCGAAGTCGTCGACGTCGTAGTCCCCGGTCAGTCGGCGGCGCAGGAACGACAGGCCGTGGGCGACCCGGCGCTCCAGGCCGCCCAGCACCTGCTGGATGTCCTCGTCCGGTGTCTGCTCCGGCTCTTGTTCCTCACGCGTCACAGGAACATCATCCTGCGCGAAGTCCCGCCCCGGCAGGGGCTGGACCTCACGGACCAGCGCGGGTTCGCCGTTCTTGCGCCGGTTCCCCGTGTTCCGGCGCCGCTGCGGCCGCTGCACGCCGTTCGCGCGGGACCGGTCGTCGTCGAACGGAATGACCTTGGCATCCGCCATCGTTGATGCGCTCCTCAGTTGGCGCTCGGCGTCGGGGGGTGGCCACTGCCCGACTTGGACAGCGCGGCGATCCGGTCGACGGCCCCCGAGAGGACCTCCGGCGGCAGCAGCCCCGGGCCCTGACTCCGCGCGAAGTCCGCGAAGGTCTCGGCGGTCGTGTACTTCGGCTTGTACCCCAGCGTCTCGCGCATCTGGACCGTCGACACGACCCGGCCGTGGGTGAGCAGCCGGATCTGTTCCGGGGAGAAGTCCGTCATCCCCAGCGTACGCACCAGGGAACCCGCCCAGGTGACCGCCGGCAGCAGCAGCGGCACGGTCGGGCGGCCCAGGCGCCGCGAGCACTGGGAGAGCAGCAGGACGCCGTCCCCGGCGATGTTGAAGGTGCCGCTGTTGAGCGTGCCCCGCTCCGGATCGTGCGAGGCGATCCGCAGTACGTCGATCACGTCGTCCTCGTGCACGAACTGCAGCCGCGGGTCGTAGCCGAAGACGGTCGGCAGGACCGGCAGCGAGAAGTACGACGCGAGCGGCGAATCCGCCGTAGGACCAAGGATGTTGGCGAAGCGCAGCACGCACACGGCGACGTCGGGGCGGCGGCGGGCGAAGCCGCGCACGTACCCCTCGACCTCGACGGTGTCCTTCGCGAAGCCGCCGCTCGGCAGGGACTTCGGCGGGGTGCCCTCGGTGAAGACGGCCGGGTCGCGCGGGGCGGAGCCGTAGACGTTCGTACTGGACTTCACCACCAGGCGCTTCACCACCGGCGACTTCTGGCAGGCGCCGAGCAGCTGCATGGTGCCGATGACGTTGGTCTCCTTGACCGTGGTCCGGCTGCCGCTGCCCAGGGCGGTGCCCGTCACGTCCATGTGGACGACCGTGTCCGCGCCCGACTCGGCGAGCACCCGCGCGATGGTGGGCTGCCGGATGTCGGCCTGGATGAACTCCGCGCCCCCCAGATGGTGCCCGGGCACGACCGCGTCCACGGCGATCACCCGGTCGACCTCCGGGTCACGCTGAATGCGTCGTACGAACCGGCCCCCCAACTGACGGGCCGCTCCGGTCACGAGCACGACCTTCCCCAAGATCAGCGCCTTCCTTCTGAGTTACCCGTGTGCGGCCAACCTAGCGGTTAGGTGTTGCGCTGTGATGACCGCCCGACCGACGAAAGTCCGGAACATAACTCCGGAACATAACTGTGGCCCCCCACCGAATTCGGTGGGGGGCCACAGGAGACGCTCTCGCTGCGTCGCGTCGCCTACTTCTTGTTACGACGCTGAACGCGCGTGCGCTTCAGCAGCTTGCGGTGCTTCTTCTTAGCCATCCGCTTGCGCCGCTTCTTGATAACAGAGCCCACGACTACCCTCGCTCACTTCTCATCACTCGGTGCTGGGCATCATGGGCCCATACGACCTACAAGGGGCCAGCCTACCCGTCCGAGCGCTGAGGTCGTAATCGAGGTATCGCCTCAGGCTGTCTCCACCCCCACATAACTCTCGCGAAGGTACTCGTGTACCGCTTGCTCGGGGACGCGGAAGGACCGCCCCACCCGGATAGCGGGCAGATGACCGCTGTGCACCAACCGGTACACGGTCATCTTCGACACTCGCATCACCGAGGCGACCTCCGCCACGGTAAGGAACTGAACCTCGTTCAGAGGCCTCTCGCCAGCTGCAGCCATGACACACCTGAACCTTCCGCACTCGACGGTCACCGGCTTCCCCTTCCGGTGACTCTTCGTCGTTGCGTGCTCACTCCCCAATGTAGGGGCGTGTGATGCGAGTGGGGAAGAGGTGCACCCATCGGCGGCCTACTGTGACAGACACGCCCGATTGAGTACGTAGCGGGTAAGCGGGCGGTAGTAAGCGGACCGCACGGCGTCATCAAGTGGAACTGCCACGGACACCGACCCCTCTGCCTCACCCACGAAGAGTGCGGGGTCGTCGGTGTCAGCCAGCCCAATGGCCTCAAACCCCAGCTGACCTGCTCCGCAGACCCACCCGTGGTCTCCGATCACCAGCTCCGGAAGCACCCCGCCGGCCTCCGCCGCCGCACCCAGCACGGTACGAACCGGCAGCGGTGAGTGCGTGTGTGCGCCGGGCTCACAACCGGTGCGTTCGGGGCCCGGTTCACGGACCAGGCCGACCCCCTGGACGTAGTCAAGGTTGTACGTGCGTAGACCGAACCGGGTCGTTATGTCGACAGAGCGACCATGCGCAGGGGTGAGAACAGCACACCCCGCCGCCGACAAGGCGTCCGCCAACGCGGCGTAGAACCCGAGCAGTCGATGCGGATGCCCGGTCCCGAGAAGCACGGCCCCACTCCGTTCCGCTACCTCCCCCAACCGATCGGCGAAGGCGTCCAACGCGGCCAAAGTCCGCTCCGGATCGATCACATCATGCCCGGAAGTGTGCGCCGGGTCGGCCGAAACCCCACACTTGTCCGCCATCAGCCGGATCAAGTCCCCCTGCCCCCAAGTCCATTCGGGATCAAGCCCGATCAACACCCGGGGATCACGGGCGGCGAAAGCCCGATAACTCCGCAGACTCTCCTCCCGCGAGGTCGCCACGGGTCCGGCCAGCCGGGCGGCCAGCAGATGGGCGCGGAGGGCGCCGGTGGTCAACACGGGAGCGATGCTGACGGACCCGGCACCCCGGCACGACGAAAACCCCGGAAACGCCGCGCGGTTGGCGTAACACCGGTGACAGAACGGTGACAAAAGGGGCCACAACTGTCGTACGGCTTCCCGGGTCTCACCTTGCGTGGACGGAACGACCAACCGTCCCAAGCAAGTTGACCAGCAACATCAAGGCGTCATCATCAACTGGGGGAACACCGTCATGATCAAGCTGTCCCGTCGCGCGACAACCGCGGCCGCACTCACCGTCCTGGCCCTCGGCGGCACGGTGGCCGCCACAGCCCCGGCCTCGGCAGCCACCTCCACCACCAAGGCGGCAGCCGTCGCCACCTACAACGGCGCCTGCGGCACCGGCTACAAGGTCATCGACTCCACGCCGGTCGGCAACGTCGGCAAGGTCTTCCTGACCTGGAACGAGTCGACCGGCAAGAACTGCGCCGTGACCATCCGCAACACCCCGGGCGCGAAGATCCACATGGCCGTCGAGCTCAACATCGACATCGACGAAGAGCACAACCCGGTCGTCGACAGCGGCCAGTACACGTCGTACGCCGGCCCCGTCTACATGTCCGCCCGCGGCTACTGCGCCGTATGGCAGGGCGTCATCGGCACAGCCACAGGCGGCGACTCCGGCCACTGCGGCTGACACAGCAGGCCTCGCATCCAGCGCCGGACGGGCAAATCCAGCCCGTTGGGGTCCCCCCTCTGGGGGAGTTTGAGGACGAGGCCGTTCAGGGCCGAGGGGGTCTGGGGGCGCAGCCCCCAGTGATGGGACGGGTAGGGGCGGCGGGGGCGAAAAATCCCCGCGCCACCACCCCCACCCACACCCGTACGACAACCCGCTCCACCGCTGGGGGCTTACGCCAACAACCCCCGCAACGGAAACACCGCCCGCCGCGCCGCCACAACAGCCTGATCAAGACGGTCGGCAGGGTCATACCCCGACTCCCAGCCGGCGTAGGCCACCGGCCACCGCCCATCAGTCATCCGCTGCGGCCCCAACTGCCGCGTCCGAGCAAACACTTCCTGCCGCCACCCCTCAGGAATCACCGCTTCCGGCGCAATCTCCCGCCCCGCAGCGATAGCCACAAGATGCGTCCAAGACCGCGGCACCACCTCCACCACGGCATAACCACCCCCACCGAGCGCGACCCACTTCCCGTCGGCGTACTCGTGCGCGAGCTCATGACACGCGACCTGCACAGCCCGCTGCGCATCCAACGACACGGCGAGATGAGCCAGCGGATCCTCGAAGTGCGTATCGGCCCCGTGCTGAGTCACCAGCACCTGCGGCCGAAAGTCCGCGATCAACTCCGGTACGACAGCGTGAAAGGCCCGCAACCACCCCGCGTCCCCGGTCCCGGCCGGCAACGCCACGTTCACGGCCGACCCCTCCCCCTTCCCCGCCCCGGTCTCCTCCGGCCACCCGGTCTGCGGAAACAACGTCCGAGGATGCTCATGCAGGGAGATCGTCAACACCCGGGGGTCCTCCCAGAACGCCGCCTGGACCCCGTCCCCGTGATGCACGTCCACATCGACATACGCGACCCGCTCGGCCCCCAGCTCCAACAACCGGGCAATGGCCAACGAGGCGTCGTTGTAGATACAGAACCCGGAAGCAGCCCCAGGCATCGCATGATGCAGCCCACCCGAGAAGTTCACGGCATGCAGAACATCCCCGCCCCACACAGCCTCAGCAGCCCCCACCGACTGCCCCGCAATCAACGCGGACACCTCATGCATCCCAGCAAAGGCGGGATCATCCATCGTGCCCAGCCCATACGCCCCGTCCGCGGACTCCGGATCAGCCGAGGCCGCCTTCACCGCCTCGACATAGTCCTCCCGATGAACCAGCCGCAACGTCGAATCACCAGCAGGCTTCGCCGCTACGACATCCACAACCTCATCCAGCCCGAAGGCATCGACAAGTCTCCGGGTCAGGTCGAGCCGAACCGGGTCCATCGGATGGTCCCGGCCGAAGTCATAGCCCGTTACTGCCTCGTCCCACATCAGCTGTGCGCGCCCGCTCATGCCCGTCACCGTACCGGCCCTCCTGCGGCGCGAACGAGCGGGC
Source organism: Streptomyces prunicolor NBRC 13075 (assembly GCF_000367365.1). GTDB lineage: Bacteria > Actinomycetota > Actinomycetes > Streptomycetales > Streptomycetaceae > Streptomyces > Streptomyces prunicolor. Next base: position 15,150 of record NZ_BARF01000079.1, read on the forward strand.
GTACACCAACGTCACCAGCACCAACACCATCGGCACGAGCATCGCCCCGCGATAACTCCAGGCATCACCCAACGCCCCCACCAATGGCGAACCGATCAGAAACCCCACGTAATTGAACACATTGAGCCGCGCGATAGCCGTATCCGAAGCCCCCGGGAACAACCGCCCGGCCGCCGCAAAGGTCTGCGGCACCAGCACACACAACCCGAGCCCCACCAAGGTGAACCCGAGCATCCCGACCCCGGCCCCCGGCGCCACAGCCACCACACCGAACCCCACCGCGGCCACCACCGCCCCCAGCCGCACCACGGCCACGGCCCCGAACCGCCGCACCCCAAGATCCCCGATCCCGCGCCCGACCAGGCACATCACCATGTAGACGTTGTACGGAACGGTCGCGACCTGCTCCGAACTCCCCAGCACGTCCTTCAGATACTTCGCACTCCAGTTGGAGACGGTCGAGTCCCCGATATAGGCGAAGGTCATCACCAGACACAGCGGCAACAGCAACTTGAAAACAAGCGACCCCGCCTCCGCACCCTCACCCTCGACCTCCGCACCGGGCGCACCCCCGTCGACGTACCACCGACTCCCCACAAAGGCGGCCGGCAACAACACAGCCACAACCGGCAGATACGACACCCACAACGCGAGATGCCAGTGCGCCCCCGCCCACGCCAGCGAGGCCCCCACGATCCCGCCCAGGCTGTACGCGGCATGAAAGCTGAGCATGATGCTTCGCCCGTACGTCCGCTGCAGACTCACCCCGAGCATGTTCATCGAGGCGTCCAGCGCACCCACGCCGAGCCCGAACGCCCCGAGGGCGACGGCCAGTTCGGCCATGCTGTCGCCCGCCCCGACCCCGAGCAGCGCCAGGAGGACGACGGGCTGGGACCAGCGCAGCAGCACGCTGGGCCGTATTCGCTTCACCAGTTGCTCGGTGGTCACACTCCCGACCCCGGCGAGGATCGGCACGGCGGCCAGGAAGACGGGCAGCAACCCGTCCGAGACCCCGTACCGGTCCTGGATCGCCGGGATGCGCGTCACGAGCAGCGCGAAGGTGGCGCCCTGAGCGAAGAAGCTGAACGCCAAAGAGGCCCTACCGCGCCGCAGCACATCTGTCATGGCGGCGAGCGTAAGGGCCCCGGCGTACTCGTGGGTAGATCCAGCCAAAGATGAATTCGGCTCACCTTTACCGAGCGGCGACCAACGAGGGCACAACCGCAGGTGAGAGGGCGTCCCCGCCCTTCAGCTCCGCATCGATCATCTGGGCCATCGGCCCGACGGCGACACCCCCACTGACCACGGACGTCACGACGATCGTCCCGATCATCACGACCGTGCCGAGCCACACCATGGTGTCCACGGGCAGCAGGTACACACCGACGATCCGCGCGACACACTCGGCGAGCAACATCACACCCCACACCAGCGAGAACCGCCGCTCAGCCCGACGAAAGGCCACCGACCCACTCAACAACCGCTCGAACACGGCCTCCCGCTCCGCACTGCCCTTCACCAGAAAGGGCTTCATCCCGGCGGTCATCATCGGCTTCCCCATCCCCACGGACACGAGGATCCCGATCCCGACGACACTGCTGATCCCACTGTCCTTGGCGAGCATCAGCCGTGGATCACCGGCCACGAAACTGAGCAGCACCCCGACGACATTCACGAAGAGAATCAGCACGGCGAAAGCATTGATGGTCCGCTCGGCGACAACCCCCCACCCGGTCCGCACCGCCGGCACGACACTGCTCCACCCCAACGCCGCCACGGTGCCCATCCCGAACCCGTTCTTCAACAGGTAGTAGGACCCGATCGGCACCGCCACATCCGCGAGAAGCGGCCCGAAGTTCTTCCTCATGGACCCCGTGTTCGTCGTCATGCCCTCAGCTTGCCGCGAGACCCCGACCCGCCAGTAGAGCCGATCATCCGGACCTCGACATGACAAATGTCAGTGCCCACGGCGCCTCAGCTCATTCCAACAACCCAACCAACTGCCCCATGTCACCAAAGAGTTGACGGGCCCCCGAAAGCCGCTCGGCCGGAGTCATGGCAGTGAACCCATACACATCCATCCCAGCGGCAACACCGGCCCGCACCCCAAGCGGACTGTCCTCTACGACGACACACCGCTCCGGCGCGACGCCCATCCGCTCGGCCGCGTACAGGAACAGATCCGGCGCGGGCTTCCCCCGCCCCACGTCCTCGGAACTGAACACCCACTCCTCCTCGAACCACTCGTCCAGCCCTGTGGTCCGATGCCCCACCCGGATCCGCTCATGACTCCCGGACGACGCCACGCAGTACGGCACCCCGTCCGCGACCAGTCTCTCCAGCACGTCGACGGCCCCGGCGACCGGCTTCAACTCCCGCTCGAACGCGGCGAACACCCGGGCGTGGAACACCTCGTCGAAGTCGTCCGGCAACCGCTGCCCGGTCCGCTCCTCGACGAGATCGTGGACGCGGTGCATCGCGGCACCCATGTAGTCACGGAGGGACTCCTCATAGGAGGTCGGGTGTCCGAGCTCGGTGAGATAGCCGGCCAGGAGCCTGTTGGAGATCGGCTCACTGTCGACGAGGACACCGTCGTTGTCGAAGATCACGAGGTCATAGCGCATACCGCTGAGCCTAAACGCAG
>NZ_BARF01000078.1 GCF_000367365.1 Streptomyces prunicolor NBRC 13075
TTGTGCCGGCCTGCGCTGAGAAGCCGAAGGAGAAAGCGCCGCCAGTTGTTCCGCGAACGGTACGACTGTCGGCTGCTTCGCCGGGCTCGCTGTCGACAGACCCTTCATCAGCGCCCCCAGCTCCCCCGCCGCCCGTTCGATCCGCTCCGGCAGGCCCTCCGCGCCCCAGTCCTCCGAGGCCGCGTAGACCCCGGTCGGGACGACCACTGCGCGCAGGTAGGCGAACAGCGGGCGCAGGGCGTGGTCCAGTACCAGGGAGTGCCTCGCGCTGCCGCCCGTCGCCGCGATCAGCACCGGCTTTCCGGCCAGCGCGTCCTTCTCCAGTACGTCGAAGAAGGACTTGAACAGTCCGCTGTACGACGCCGAGAACACCGGTGTCACCACGATCAGCCCGTCCGCCTCCGTCACCGCGTCCAGCGCGGCGGCGAGCGAACGGCCGGCGAAGCCGTTGGTGAAGTTGTGCGCTATCTCGACCGCGAGGTCACGCAGCTCCACGACCTGTATGTCGACGGGGGTCCGCCCGTCCACCGCCGCCGCCAGCCGGTCGGCCAGCAGACGGGTGGACGAGGGAACACTCAGCCCCGCCGAGACGACTACGAGCTTCATGCGACGGTCACCCCTTCCGAAGCCTTTTCCGATGCGGCTGTCTTGGCGGACTTCAGCGACTCGTGCGTCGGGGCCTCCGGTGCGTCCGCCGGGCGGTTCGCCGCGAACTCCTTGCGCAGGACCGGTACGACCTCCTCGCCCAGCAGGTCGAGCTGCTCCAGGACCGTCTTGAGCGGCAGCCCGGCGTGGTCCAGCAGGAACAGCTGGCGCTGGTAGTCACCGGCGTAGTCCCGGAACGCGAGGGTCTTCTCGATGACCTCCTGCGGGGAACCGACGGTCAGCGGGGTCTGGTCGGTGAAGTCCTCCAGGGAGGGCCCGTGGCCGTAGACCGGCGCGTTGTCGAAGTACGGGCGGAACTCCCGGATCGCGTCCTGCGAGTTCTTGCGCATGAAGACCTGGCCGCCGAGCCCGACGATCGCCTGCTCCGGCGTGCCGTGGCCGTAGTGCGCGTACCGCTCCCGGTACAGCTCGACCATGCGCTTGGTGTGGTCGGCCGGCCAGAAGATGTTGTTGTGGAAGAAGCCGTCGCCGTAGAAGGCGGCCTGCTCGGCGATCTCGGGGCTGCGGATCGAGCCGTGCCAGACGAACGGCGGTACGTCGTCCAGCGGGCGCGGCGTCGAGGTGAAGCCCTGGAGCGGGGAGCGGAACTTGCCCTCCCAGTTCACGACGTCCTCGCGCCACAGGCGGCGCAGGAGAGCGTAGTTCTCGATCGCCAGGTTGATGCCCTGGCGGATGTCCTGGCCGAACCACGGATACACCGGGCCGGTGTTGCCGCGGCCCATCATCAGGTCCACCCGGCCGTCGGCCAGGTGCTGGAGCATCGCGAAGTCCTCCGCGATCTTCACCGGGTCGTTGGTGGTGATGAGGGTGGTGGAGGTGGAGAGGATCAGCTTCTCGGTCTGGGCCGCGATGAAGCCGAGCATCGTGGTGGGCGACGAGGGCACGAACGGCGGGTTGTGGTGCTCACCGGTCGCGAAGACGTCGAGCCCGACCTCCTCGGCCTTCAGCGCGATGGCGACCATGGCCTTGATGCGCTCACGCTCGGTCGGCGTCCGTCCGGTGGTCGGGTCCGGTGTGACATCGCCGACGCTGAAGATCCCGAACTGCATGGTCGTTCACCCTCCAGGTTGTTGATTATTCAACTATACCCTGCAACGGCCGCCCCCTCACACATATTCCGCGCGCTGTCAGTGGGCGGACCTACGATCCGTACATGGCCGCCCCGCACCGCGACACCCGGAGGACAGCCGACGACACCCGCGGAATCGTCGACCCCACCGAGCTCCTCACCCGCGTGCACTTCCGCCGCCCCGAACCCGCCGAGCCCCTCCGCCCGTACATCGAGCACTACTGGCTCATCGACTGGGACCTGACCGAGCCCTACGTCTCGCACGTCGTCCCGCACCCGGCCGTGCACATCGTCTTCCAGCGGCTCGCCGGCGAGGACGCCTTCGTCGAGATCGCGGGCATCCCGCACGGTCTCTTCGCGCAGAAGCTGGAGGGGAAGGGGCGGGTCTGCGGGATCAAGTTCCGGCCCGGCGCCTTCCGTGCCGTCGCCCCCGACCGGCCCGTGTCGGAGTGGACCGGGCTACGGGTCCGGCAACCCGACGTGCTCCCGGACATCGACCCCGGCACGATCCTCGACCCCGCCGACGACACCGCCCGCGTCACCGCCCTGGACTCCTTCCTCCTCGCCCTCGATCTCCGCCCCGATCCGCAGGCCGAGCTCGCGACCACCCTGGTCGACCGCATCCGCGCCGACCGCACCATCCGCCGCGTGACCGACTTCGCCCACGCCGAAGGCCTCTCCGTACGACTGCTGCAACGCCTCTTCGCCGCGTACGTCGGTGTCGGCCCCAAGTGGGTCATCCTGCGGTACCGCATCCACGAGGCCCTGGAGCGGGCGGGCGCCGAGGAGCCCGTGGACTGGGCGGGACTGGCCGCCGACCTCGGCTATGCCGACCAGGCCCACCTGGTCCGGGACTTCACGGCGACGGTCGGGGTGACACCGACGGCGTACGCGCAGGGCGTGCAGGGTGTGCAGGGCGTGCAAGGAGCGCCGGGCGCGCGCTGACCACCGCCGACGGGCCCACACCCGCACGCTGGTAGCTTTCGCAGCGCCCGGACGACAGTGGACAGCGCCCGGAGGACAGTGGGCAGCGGCCGGACGACAGTGGAGACTGGGACCTGATGAACCGAGCTCAGGCCGCGATCCGGTGGTTCACGGCGGACAACAACCCCATCCAGGTCCTCGGCACCGTCGTCGGTATCACCGTGGCCGCGCTCGTGGTGCGGCCGATCGGCCTGTCCGGGACCGGGCTCGCGGTGCTGTGTCTGCTCGTCCTGGTCTCACTGATGATGTGCACGCGGCTGATCCCCGAGGGACGGCTGGGGCCCGGCCCGCAGCTCGCGGTGCTGTGCGTCTGGTCGGCCGGGGCGGCGGCGCTGATGGGTCTTGACCGCTCCGGTGCGGCGGCCCTGTTCGCGTACTTCGTCACCGGGCACGCCGGATACCGGCTCGACAGCCGCCGCTCGCTGCCCTTCGCGGCGGCCACCAGCGCCGTGTGCGCCGGGGTGCTGCTCCTGCCGTGGGGCGGCCACGGCACCTCGTGGATGGTGGGCGCCTTCAGCGGGATCACGGTGCTGGTCGGCCTCTCCAACCGCGCCCACACCGAGGCGTTGCGCTCCGCGCGGGCCGCCGCCGAGCAGGCCGAGCTGGCCTCGCGGGCCGAGGCACGGGCCGAGGCGCTCGCCGAACGGGCCCGGATCGCCCGGGACGTGCACGACGTACTGGCCCACTCGCTGGCCGGGGTGAACATGCAACTGGAGGTCACCGACGCCCTGTTGGAGTCCGGTGACATCGAACGGGCCCGGCAGGCCGCCCAGCGGGCACAGAGCCTGGTGCGCTCGGGGCTCACCGAGGTGCAGCGCACGGTCGGGGACCTGCGGGAGGACGCGCTGCCGCTGGTGGAGACGCTGCGGTCCATGCTCGGCTCCGTCTCCGACGCCGGTACCCTGACCGTCGACGGGCCGCCGCGTGAACTGCCCGTCCGCCTCGCCCAGGTGATCGTGCGCTGCGCCCAGGAGGCGCTGACCAACGCGCACAAGTACGCACCCGGCGCCCAGGTCCGCATGCGCCTGGAGCACCGCCCGGACGAGACCGTCTTCGAGGTGGTCAACTCCGCGCCGCCGACGGAGGGTTCGCGGCCACTGGCCGGTGCGGGGAGCGGAATGGGGTTGGTCGGGATGCGCGAGCGCCTCGACCTGGTGGGCGGCACGGTCACGGCCGGGCCGATCGTGGACGGCGACGACGCAGGAGGATGGCAGGTGCGCGTGGTGATCCCCGGATGAGCGACGAGCGACAGGAACCGGGACAGGGCCAAGGACAGGGACCGGGCGAGCAACAGCCCACGGTGCGGGTGGTGGTGGCCGACGACCAGACCGCCGTCCGCGAGGCGCTGGCGACCGTACTGGATCTGCAGCCCGGCGTGGAGGTCGTGGCGACGGCGAAGGACGGCCGGGAGGCCGTGCTGGCCGCCGAGGCGTACTCGCCCGATGTGATCCTGATGGATCTCAACATGCCGCGGATGGACGGGGTCGAGGCCACCCGGCTGGTCACCGAGCGGTTCCCGCAGGTCGCCGTCGTCGTGCTCACCACCTTCGCCGACGAGGAGTACATCCTCGCCGCGCTCGGTGCCGGTGCCCGCGGCTACCTCACCAAGGAATCCGGCCGGCAGGACATCACCCGCGCGGTGCGGGTCGCGGCGGCCGGGCAGTCCGTGCTCGACCCCGCCGTACGGGACCGGCTCGTCGCCGCCGCCGCGCGGGGCGGTGCCCCCGTCGAACGCACGGGCACGGGACTCGCCCCGGATCTCACCCCCCGGGAGATCGAGGTGCTCACGCTGATCGGTGAGGGCCTCACCAACCGGGGGATCGCCGGGCGGCTGGTGGTGAGCGAGGCCACGGTGAAGACGCATATCAACAACCTCTTCTCCAAAGCGCATCTGCGGGACCGGGCGCATGCCGTGAAGTACGCGTTCATCCACGGACTGGTGAAGACCCCTGGGTGAGAGCCGCCCCCTGGACCCCGGCCGGCAGCAGCCGCACACGGGCCAGCAGCAGGAACACCCGGGTGAGGACCATGGCCAGCGCCATGATGACGAAGAACGGTGCGATGGCGTCCTGCACTATCTGGTGCTCCACCATGAACGTGCCGAGGTGGTCGCGGAACCAGGTGTTGTGCTCGGCCAGGTAGATGAACGCGACGCGCAGGGCGACCACCGCCGTCCAGATCGCCACGAACCCCGCACCGCACCGGGTGTGCACATGCCCCGAGGCCGGGTCGCGCTCCACGCCGGTGGTGAAGGTGGCGACAACCCCGCAGGCCAGCCCGATCGCGGCACCCACCAGATAGACGACCAAGTCGACGTGCTGGGTGGGCATCCCCCGCAGATAGAAGTACCCGACCGCCGACACCGTGCCGATCGGCATCAGCACTTTGTGCAGGTCGTACTTCCGGCGCCCGTACTGCGTCAGCATCATCACCGCGAAGATGCCCCCGCTGATCGTCAGCGCCTGCTCCATGTCCGTCATGACGTCCCACTCCTCGGTCTCCGGCGGTGAGCCCGCCGCGCGTTTTCCTGAGACCGACTCTCCCGCCGAAGCCGAAAAAGCTCCCGGACCCACGGGTGGAAATCCGGGTGGAGACGAAGGGTGGAGCCTCCCCCTAGGGGCACGTCAGGGCGCTGGACCTCCCGCTAGACCTCGCCCGCCCGCAACCGCGCGATCTGCCGCCCGCTGAACTCCACCGTCCGCCTCATGTGCCCGACGATCACGGCGAGTTCGGTGTCGTCCAGTTCGTCGAAGAGGGTGAACCAGCCGCCGCCCAACCGGTTCCACATGCGTCCGAACTCGGTGATCTTCTCCGGCACCGTCGCCACCAGGACCCGTCGCCGGTCCTCCCCGTCCCGCTCCCGGACGACGTACCCGGCCCGCTCCAGCCGGTCCACGAGCCGGGTCGCCGACCCCGTCGTCAGGCCGGTCAGCTCGGCGACCCGGCCCGTGGTCACGGGCCCGGCCTCCAGCGCGAGCAGGTTCAGGCACTGCAGATCGGTGGGGTGCAGCCCCAGCCGGTCGGCGACGGCCTGGTTGAACAGGGCGTACGACGCCATGTACCGGCGCGATACGGAGGACAACTCGTCCAGCAGCCGCGCCCGCGCGTTCCCGGACATGTCGTACCCCTCGTCGCCTGTGCCGTTCCGTACGTGCCGTGGGTGCCGTGCGGAGATCGAGATCGTACGACGCGCTCGCGGGCCTGGCTCCGCCGTACTAGGGGTGGGGCTCAGAAGTAGTACGTGTCACCGGTGTCCAGGACCAGCACCCGCTGCTGGTCGTTGGCCCGGTTCCCGTCCACCGCGCCCCCGCCCCACACCGTGTCCAGCTCCAGCAGCACCTCGGAGGACGCGTCCCGCAGCCGTACCCGCAGCTCGATCCGCTCGCCCACCGCGTCCGCGGCCAGCGCGCCCGTCCGGCACACCACCACCCGCTCCCCCGACCGCGCGCACCCCGCCGGCAGCGTCTGCGCGTCCGCGAGCGGCTTCGACCAGCGCAGCCGTACGGTCGCGTCGGGCACCGCGGACGGGCCGTGGTTGCGCGGGGTGAACCGCACGTCGACCCGGCCGCCGGTCATGGACGCGGAGCCGTGATAGGCGAGATCCGCCTCCGGGCCCGGGACATCCGGGTGACCCGCCGGCCCGGGGGCCGCGCCCGTCACCGCCAGCGCGGCAGCCCCTACCGCAAGAATCCGTAGTACCCGTAGTACCCGCATGCCATCCGCTCCTCAGTAGTACGCCGCGCCCTTGCACCACGCCACCGTGGTCGTACGGATGTATCCCACGCGGAGCGTGCGACAGGCGCCGTCCATCAGGTGACAGGCCGCGTGATTCGATGGCGACCATGCTCGTCCTCCGCTCCGCAGCCCTCTTCGTCGTCGCCGCCGTCTTCGAGATCGGCGGCGCCTGGCTGGTCTGGCAGGGGGTGCGCGAGCACCGCGGCTGGCTCTGGATCGGCGGCGGGATCATGGCCCTCGGCGTCTACGGCTTCGTCGCCACCTTCCAGCCCGACGCCCACTTCGGCCGCATCCTCGCGGCCTACGGCGGGATCTTCGTCGCCGGCTCGCTGGCCTGGGGCGCGGTCGCGGACGGCTACCGGCCCGACCGCTGGGACATCACCGGCGCCCTGATCTGCCTGGCCGGGATGGCCGTGATCATGTGGGCGCCCAGGGGGAACTGACCCGGCCCCCGGAACCGGCCCCCCTATCCTGGACGGAGTCGTACACACGAACTCGTTCACACGATCTCGTTGATCCATACGATCGATCTCGTTGATCCGTCCCGAGGAGCAGCTCATGGCCACCGCCGCACCGTCCGCCGCCTCCCGTATCGCGGTCGTCACCGGGGCGAGCGGTGGAATCGGCGCCGCCACCGCCCGGCAGCTCGCCTCGGCCGGTTACCGCGTCGTCGTCACCGCCCGCCGCAAGGACCGCATCGAAGCGCTCGCCGAGGAGATCAACGCGACCGGCGGCCAGGCCACGGCGTACGCCCTGGACATCACCGACCGCGCTGCCGTCGACGAGTTCGCGACCGCCTTCAAGACCATCGGCGTCCTGATCAACAACGCGGGCGGTGCACTCGGCGCCGACCCCGTCGCGACCGGCGACCCCGCCGACTGGCGCACGATGTACGAGACGAACGTCCTCGGCACCCTGAACATCACCCAGGCCCTCCTCCCCGCCCTCACCGCGAGCGGCGACGGCACGGTCGTGGTCGTCTCCTCCACGGCGGGACACGGCACGTACGAGGGCGGCGCGGGCTATGTCGCCGCCAAGCACGGCGCGCACGTCCTCGCCGAGACCCTGCGCCTGGAGATCGTCGGCACCCCGGTGCGGGTCATCGAGGTCGCGCCCGGCATGGTCAAGACGGACGAGTTCGCGCTGACCCGCTTCGGCGGCGACGCGGAGAAGGCGGCGAAGGTCTACGCGGGCGTCGCCGAGCCCCTCACCGCCGACGACGTGGCCGACACCATCACCTGGGCGGTCACCCGCCCCAGCCACGTCAACATCGACCTCCTCGTGGTCCGCCCCCGCGCCCAGGCCTCGAACACCAAGGTCCACAGGGAGCTGTGATGCCCGACGAAGCGGGCGGCCCGGCCAGTCCAGTTGGCCCGGACAACTCCCAAGAGGCCCTGGACAAGCGCCGGTTGGCCGAGGAGACCAGGAACGAGCGCAAGGTCTGGTACTTCCTCGGCTACTTCCTCTTCGGCATCCACCTCATCGCCTTCGTGATGATCTACGCGGTGACGCACGCCCCGAACAAGTAGGCGCGGCCCGCCAGTTGTCGCTCCACTACTACTTGGCCCTCCGCTGCTGGAAGATCCACGCCCTGATGTCCTCGATGGTGTAGGCGATCGGCCACGTCGAGTTGTGCTCGACGCCGTGGGCATTGGCCTTCCCTCCGGCCAGGGTCGAACCCTTCTTGAACGTGGCGTAGTTGACCGTCGTGCCCTTGGCCGCCATGGCCCTGACGTCCGCGGCGAACTCCGCCGCCGTCGACCGGCCGTCCCAAACCGCGCGGCCGACCTTCGTCCCGGCCTTCTCGACGACAGCCATGATGGCGTTCTCTCCGGGACAGGCCTTGGTGTCGCCCTGCGAGACGGTGACCCAGAGGTTCTTCTTCGCCGGCGGCGCGGCCTGGGCGGCGGGCCACTGGCCGGCGACGACCCATGAGGCCGCGAAGAGGTCGGGGTACTTGATGTTCAGGCCGAGGGTCATCATCGCGCCCATGGACTGACCTGTGGAGTACAGGCGATCGGTGTCGATGCTGTACTTCGCGGTCAGTGACCTGACCAGGTCGACCGTGGTGTCGAAGAGCGTCGTCGGCTTGTAGTCGTCGCCGACGACCACCTCCGGGTACTGGGGCGCCAGCACGAACGCCGGGCGCTCGGCCTGGTCCTCGGGGGCTGCCCAGCACACCGCGCCCAGGCCCTGCACCAGCGTCGCCCGCACCGTGGTGGTGATCAGGCTCGCGTCGTGCATGAAGAGGACGAGCGGATAGGACTTGGTCCGGTCGTAGTCCTTGGGGATGTAGAGGTTGCAGGGCAGCGACCTGCCGGTCCTCGAGTCCTTGTACGTGAACTGCTCGAAGTCGTCGACGATCAGGTTCACCGTCCTGCTGGTGGTGACCTTGGTGTCACCCGCGGCGTAGCCGGTGCCGCCGGTGGTCGTGACGGTGCCGGCCTGGGTGACAGTGCCCTTAGCCGCCTTGATGGTGGCCGGTCCGCCCGTCGAGCCCACCTGCGGACCGGGGATGACGTAGGGGCTGCTCGAAGAGGACGCCGAGGGCTCGCTCGACTCCGAGACCGAGACCGAGACCGACGGCTGAGCGGTCCCCGGCGCGCCCCCGCCGCCCGACCCCACGCCTCCCCACAGCAGGGCGCTGTCGTCGTCGGGAGACAGTTCGACGATGACGTACGTGCCGTCGGTGCCCCGATCGGCCGTCGCCGCGCGGGAGTTGGCGTAGACCTTGGTGACCGTACGACCCTCGACCTCGAAGGAGGACACCGAGAGCTTGGACGTGTCGATCTCGGTGTCGTACTCGACGGCCACCGCGATGAACTTCTGGCCGTCGCCGTAGACCTTGGTGATCGCGGTGGCACCTTTGACATGGCCGCTGCCGCTCCCGGAGTCGTCCGAACCCGAGTCACAGGCCGCCAGCCCCGACACAACCACTGCCGACGAACCCAGAACCCGCGCTAAGAAAGCGCGCCTTGTCGTCATTTTCCACACCTCAGTTCAGGGACTTGATAATGCGCCCGATTCGGGAGGCCGCCTTCTCCGCGGTGCCCTCGATATAGAAGCCGTCGACCGCCGCATAGGTGACGTGGTCGAAATTCCATTTGTCGGGCATGTTCTTGGCGCCGCCCTCGAACATCGACATGACGAACGTGCTGGAAAAGGACGAGTTCTCACGGATCGAGGTCGCGGTCGTGGTGGACAACTCCGGCTCCACACCCGCGAAGACACCCTTGCCGACCTGGAAGACCCAGAGCGGCACCTGGGCGGTGCCGGTGGGCGTGAAGGTGACGGCCTTGGTGGGCGCGCCGGCCTGCGGGCCGGTGACCTGGGTGGTGGTGATGTCGTCGGTGACCAGCCGCACCACGACCTGCTTGCCGCTCTCGTACTTGCCGATCCCCTGCGCCACCCGCACGATCTCGTTCCCGAGCCGCTCGCCCTGCGCGGTCAGCAGCGCGAACCCGGCGTCGTGCAGATCGACGCCGTAGGTCCAGCCCTTGTCCTTGTCGATCGTGTACCGCTTCGAGCGGTACGCCGGGAACTGGTCACCGCACGCGCCCACCAGCCAGAACCCGACGGCACCGGGGTACTGCGCCTCGACGTGCGTCATGGCCGCACCGGCGAGGTCGGCGGAGATCGGCAGGGTGCCGTCGGCCATGACGGAGTCCTGCATCACGCACGACTGCACGTTGTAGTTGGCCAGGATGGCGATCGGGTTGCCGTCGAGGTCGTTGAACCGGGCGACGTACACGCCCTTGTCCGAGGGCAGTTGCTCGTTCACACCGAGCCAATAGCCGTCGGCGGTGAGGACGTTGCGGTTCACGTTGACGTCAACTCGACCGGAGCCGTAGCCGACCTCGGCGTCCTGGAGGTTCTTCACGGCGTCGGCGACGGCGGACTTGGTGGCGCCGACGATGTTCTGCACATACGCGGCGGCCCCGGCCGAGGACGAACTCGCCTGCACATGCGGCGCGGAGAAGCAGTGCGTGACGGTGACCATGATGTTCGCGGCGGCGATACCGGTCGCCGCGGTGATGGCGTCCCGCATCAGCGCGATCGCCTCCGCGCTGATCGAGGTCAGGTCCAGCACGGCCAGCGCGATACTCCGGGACCCGGACTCCACCAGCAGGACACGGACGTTCAGGTCGTCGTGCACGGCGGTGAAGTTGTCCAGCGGCAACAGCGAGGCGGCGGGCGTGAACGCGGCCTTGCCGACACCGACCTTCAGCCCGCCGGAAGCCTTCGTGGCGGCCTGGGCCGAGGTGACACTGCCGAGGGCGGTCGCCGCAAGGACGCCGACCGCCCCGGCGGCCACCACGGTCCGCCGGCTCAACTCACTCTGATTCTGCTGCCGCTCAAGCATGTGCTGTCCTCCGAGACGCTGCGGGTGGGGGTTGGATGAACTCCCGGGCAGCATCACAGCGAATTTCGAGGCCAGCAATGAGGGGCGCGTGCAACCAATGCTTTCGCTGATCGAGCGCGTGAATGGAGAACGCATTTGACGTGCGACGGCGACGGAAATCCACAGCAATAGGCCGCGAATTCACAGCGATCTCAGAGGAGTTGCGGAGCTGCGGAGCTCAGCCCTTCACGCACACGACCTGCTTCAGCTTCGCCACGACCTCGACAAGGTCCCGCTGCTGATCGATGACCTGCTCGATCGGCTTGTACGCGCCCGGGATCTCGTCCACGACGCCGGAGTCCTTACGGCACTCCACACCCCGTGTCTGCTCCTCCAGGTCCTTCACCGAGAAGCGACGCTTGGCCGCGTTACGGCTCATGCGCCGACCGGCGCCGTGCGAGGCCGAGTTGAAGGACTTCTCGTTGCCGAGGCCCTTCACGATGTACGAGCCGGTGCCCATCGAGCCCGGGATGATCCCGTACTCGCCGGAGCCGGCGCGGATCGCTCCCTTACGGGTGACCAGCAGGTCGACGCCCTCGTACCGCTCCTCGCTCACGTAGTTGTGGTGGCACGAGATCTCGGCGTCGAAGGTCGGCTTCGCCTTCTTGAACTCCTTGCGGATCACGTCCTTCAGGAGCGCCATCATGATCGTGCGGTTGTACTTCGCGTACTCCTGCGCCCAGAACAGGTCGTTGCGGTACGCCGCCATCTGCGGGGTGTCCGCGATGAAGACGGCGAGATCACGGTCGACCAGGCCCTGGTTGTGCGGGAGCTTCTGGGCCGTACCGATGTGATGCTCGGCCAGTTCCTTGCCGATGTTCCGGGATCCGGAGTGGAGCATGAGCCAGACCGAACCGTCGCCATCTATGCACACTTCTGTGAAGTGGTTTCCGGATCCGAGCGTTCCCATCTGCTTTTGTGCACGTTCCTGACGGAATTTGACCGCTTCGGCAACCCCGTCGAACCGCCCCCAGAAGTCGTCCCACCCCCCAGTAGCCAGCCCGTAGAACCGCCCCGGCTCCACCGGGCTGTCATGCATCCCCCGCCCCACCGGAATCGCCTGCTCGATCTTCGACCGCAGCCGCGACAGATCGCCGGGAAGATCGTTCGCCGTGAGTGACGTCTTCACCGCGGACATTCCGCAGCCGATGTCGACCCCCACCGCCGCCGGGCACACCGCGCCCTGCATCGCGATGACCGAACCGACCGTCGCACCCTTGCCGTAGTGCACGTCCGGCATGACTGCCAGGCCCTTGATCCACGGCAGGGTCGCGACGTTGCGCAGCTGCTGGAGCGCGCCCTCCTCGACCGACGCCGGGTCGGCCCACATGCGGATCGGGACCTTCGCGCCCGGCATTTCCACGTACGACATATCGTCCTCATTCCCCCGTGGGTAATCAAAAAAGCTCAAAAGCCATACATCGCAAAACCGGCGCCAAGGTCAACGAAAGGGACAGCGGACCGGCGTCAACAGCTGTACGTGCGATAGACATTGTCTCCAGGGGGTCCCCCGGTGCGGCAAGCGATTAACCAGCGGGGACACTGGCAGACCCTGGATCGTTGAAGGGGTCGAGGGGCGCGGAACACAGCCGACACCCCCCACCCCGCAACCGTCCGAACACTCACCCGACACCCCGTCGAGAGGAGCCCGACCGTGCAGCGGAAGGCCTACGTACCCGGCACCGCCGCGCTCCTCGTGGCGCTGCTGGCCGGCTGCACGAGCGGCTCGGCCGACAGCGGTACGACGGACGACGCGAACCCGGGCGAGGCCGGTACGGCGACGGCGGTGGCCCAGCCCGGCAAGTACCGCACGCTTCCGGAGCCCTGCGGCGTGGTCGGCCACGGCACGCTGGACTCCCTGCTCCCCGGTATCAAGCAGATCACGGACGCGGAGCAGCGCGAGACGGCGTACGCGGGCGAGGCGACGCTGACGTACGACACGGACCGCAAGGTGGGCTGCCGGTGGAAGGTGGAGTCCACGGACGCGACCGACCATCTGCTGGTCGACTTCGAGCGGGTGGTGTCCTACGAGAACGCCGTGAGCGACGACAACCAGGCGCAGACGATCTTCGCGACGAAGCAGACGGCGGCGGATCTCCCGGAGCCGACGGCGAGCGCCACGGCGTCGGACTCCGCGTCGGGGTCGGACTCGGCATCGGCGTCCGGGGCCGGGGCCGGATCGGCGTCGGATTCCGCGACGCCCTCCAGTTCCGCCTCCGCCACCCCATCGTCCTCCGCCACCTCCTCGACCTCGTCCTCCACGTCCGCCTCCGGCTCGACCTCCGCCTCCTCTTCCGTCTCCGCCTCCCCCACCGGACTCCAGCCCCGCACCCTCTCCGATCTCGGCGACGAGGCGTTCCTCGACGACGCGTTGAGCAGTTCGGGTTCGACGGCGCGGCAGCGCACGGTGACTGTGGTGTTTCGCACGTCCAACGTGATTGTGACCATCGAGTACGAGGAGCAGCCGGCGACCGTCGGTGTCGTGCCGGACAGCCAGAAGATGCAGGACAGGGCGCGGAAACTGGCCGCGCAGCTGGCCGACTCGCTCAACGGTTAGGGCGTTCGGGAGGGCCGTTCGCGGGGTCCCGCAAAGCCCGTGAACGGAGACCGCACAGCTGACTCACCGCGTACCGTGGCCCCTCGGACCCGATCCGACGGCAGGAACCACGAGCGTCATGAGTGAAGGAACCATGCATCAACCAGCACAGCGAGAGCACAGTGACCAGCAGCGGGCGAAGCGTCTGAGCCGCCTCCTTGTCTGCGCGGCCGCCGTCCCGGTGATGCTGATCGCGGCCGGCTGCTCCTCGGACTCCGGCTCCGGCGACGGCGCGGGCAAGGAGACGGCGGGCCTCGGTGCGACGACTTCCGCCGACGCCACCGCCGCTCCGACGGTGCAGGCGGCGGCGTACAAGAAGCTGCCCGAGCCGTGTGCGGTGCTGTCGAAGAAGACGTTGACCGAACTGGTGCCGAAGGGCGCCAAGTCCGGCAAGGAGGGCACGTCCAGCGACGTTGCGTCGCGCGGCAGTTGCTCCTGGACGAGCCTGGACAACAACGGGGTCAAGGGTTCGCAGTTCCGCTGGCTGAACGTGTCGTTGCTGCGCTTCGACTCCTCGCAGACGCAGGGCGAGGGCGACAAGCTGGCCGCCGCGTACTACGCGAAGCAGGTGCAGGAGGCGCAGGCCGTCACCGGCGCGAAGAACGCCAAGTCGGCGCCGGTCGCGGGTGCGGGCGACGAGGCCACGGCGGTGCGCTACGACCTGAAGAAGAAGGAAGGCGCCTTCAAGCAGCAGACGGTGGTGGCGCGGGTCGAGAACGTGGTCGTCACGATCGACTACAACGGCGCGGGCCTCGCGGGCGAGAAGACGCCGAGCGCGGACACGCTGACGAAGGCGGCGGAGAAGGCCGTGAAGGAGGCGGTGGCGGCGGTCACGTCGGCCAACGGCACCGGAAGCGACACCGGCGCCTCCCCCTCTTCCCCGTCCTCCTCCTCGCCCTCCAAGACCGCGAGCGCCTCTCCTTCCCCGTCGGCCACGAAGAAGAGCTGACCGTCACATCCACATCACGTTCGGGCCTCAACTCGCAGGTCAATGAAGCGTTTTGACGGAGCCCGGCCCCTTCGCGGGCCGGGCTCCTGACAGACCGGCACCCAGGACGCCGCACACATGTGCCACCCTGTTGCGCGCAACAACATGTAAGGGGAGGGGAGTCCGGGTGTCCGCGCCCATTCAGCTCACACGTATGCACCGGGTGCTCATCGGCGTGGTGGTCTCCGGTGCGGTCGTCATCGCCGGTATCGGCTTCGCCGGTTCGTACGCCGCCGTGCGCGAACTCGCCCTGAAAAAGGGCTTCGGGAACTTCGCGTACGTCTTCCCGATCGGCATCGACGCGGGTATCTGCGTCCTGCTCGCCCTCGATCTGCTTCTGACCTGGATCAGGATCCCCTTCCCGCTGTTGCGTCAGACGGCGTGGCTGCTGACGGTCGCGACGATCGCGTTCAACGGCGCGGCGGCCTGGCCGGACCCGCTGGGTGTCGGCATGCACGCGGTGATCCCGATCCTGTTCGTGGTCTCCGTCGAGGCGGCCCGGCACGCGATCGGCCGGATCGCCGACATCACGGCCGACAAGCACATGGAGGGCGTCCGCCTCACCCGCTGGCTGCTCTCGCCCATCCCGACGTTCCTGCTCTGGCGCCGCATGAAGCTGTGGGAGCTGCGCTCCTACGAGCAGGTCATCAAGCTGGAGCAGGACCGCCTCGTCTACCAGGCCCGCCTGCACTCCCGCTTCGGCCGCGCCTGGCGCCGCAAGGCCCCGGTGGAGTCGATGATGCCGCTGCGCCTGGCCCGCTACGGCGTCCCCCTCGCGGAGACGGCCCCCTCGGGCCTGGCCGCGGCGGGCATCGAACCCGTACTGCTGCCCCCCGCCCCGCAGTTGGAGCCGGCTCGCGAGCCGGAGCAGCCGGCGGCACCGGCCGTCCAGAACGCCCCGGCACCGGTCCGCGAGCAGCTCCCCGCCGTCGAGGCGCACCAGCAGCCCGAGCAGCCGGCGGACCGCCCCGAGCCGCAGAGCCAGTGGCTCCAGGCGCGGGACCCGCAGACGGTGGCGTACCAGGGCGGCTACGACCCGACGTACGACCCGGACTCGGCCTACCGCCAGTGGTACGCGGAGCAGCAGCAGGCCGAGCAGTTCCAGCAGTACGAGGAGGAGCAGCAGCGGTTCGAACGGCAACAGCAGCCGTTCCCGCAGCAGCAGGCATTCCGGCAGGAGGAGGCGTTCCAGCAGCAGGAGGAGGAGCCCGCTCCGGCCCCTGAGCCCTCCATGGAGGACACCGGTACCTTCCAGATCCCGGCAGGTCCCGGTCGTATGCGGGAGATGGGAGCGGGGGGTGGCACGGAGCCGACCGACGAAGACTTCTTTCTCGTCTTCAAGAAGTCGATAAACGGCAGCGGCTACCCCACCTCGGGCCAGTTCAGGGACGACGTGGAAGCGACCTACGGCATCACGATCCCGTCACGCGACGCCGACCGGATGGTCAGCCGCTTCACCACCCGTCACGCAGCACAACTCGAAGAAGAACACATCGCCTGAAACGACCGAAGGGCCCTCGCAAGAGGGCCCTTCGTCGTTGCGGTGTTCCTACTCCCCCAGCAGCCTCCGCACCCGCTCCTGGCCCACCGCGAGCAGCAGCGTGGGCAGACGCGGCCCGGTGTCGCGACCGACCAGCAGGTGGTAGAGGAGGGCGAAGAACGTCCGCTGGGCGGTCTTGATCTCCGGCGGGAGTTCCTTGGCGGTCGCGTCGGCGGAGAAGCCGGCCTGGACCTTGGGGACGCCGTAGACGAGGTGGCTCAGGCCGTCCAGGGACCAGTGGTCGGCGAGGCCGTCGCGCAGCAGTCGTAGGGACTGCTGGGAGGGCTCGTCGAGGGACTTGAGGAGTTCCGTGTCGGGTTCCTCGCGTACGACGGTCCGCTGGTCGGCGGGGACGTGCGTGTTGATCCAGGCCTCGGCCTTGTCGAGCCGGGGGCGGACCTCGTCGAGGTTGGACAGCGGGTCGGCGGGGTCGAGTTCGCTGAGGATGCGCAGTGTCTGGTCCTCGGCTCCGGCGGTGATGTCGGCGACGGACGCGAGGGTCCGGTACGGCATCGGCCGGGGCGTGCGCGGGAGTTCACCGGCGGCGGTACGCACGGCACGGGAGTGCGCGGCGAGGTCGGCGGGCAGGGCTGCGCCCTCCGCGACCTTCCCGTCCAGCTTGTCCCACTCGTCGTAGAGGCGCTGGATCTCCTGGTCGAAGGCGATCTTGAAGGACTGGTTGGGGCGGCGGCGGGCGTAGAGCCAGCGCAGCAGCTGCGGTTCCATGATCTGGAGCGCGTCGGCCGGGGTGGGGACCCCGCCCTTGCTGCTGGACATCTTGGCCATGCCGCTGATCCCGACGAAGGCGTACATGGGCCCGATGGGCCGCTCGCCGCCGAAGATCCCGACGATCTGCCCGCCGACCTGGAACGAGGACCCCGGAGACGAGTGGTCGACACCGCTCGGCTCGAAGATGACGCCCTCGTAGGCCCAGCGCATCGGCCAGTCGACCTTCCAGACCAGCTTGCCGCGGTTGAACTCGCTGAGCAGGACGGTCTCGGTGAAGCCGTCCTCGGTGCAGACGTACGTCAGCTCGGTGGTGTCGTCGTCGTACGCCGTGACGGTGGTGAGGTCCTTGCCGCAGCTGCCGCAGAAGGGCTTGTACGGGAAGTACCCGGCGGAACCGGAGCTGCCGTCGTCCTCCTCGGCCGCGCCGGACCCCTCCTCGGCCTCCAACTCGGCGGCATCGACGGCCTTCTGCTGCTGCTTCTTCGGCGGGGCCTTCTTGGTGCGGTACTGCTCGAGGATCGCGTCGATGTCGCCGCGGTGCTTCATGGCGTGCAGGATCTGCTCGCGGTACACGCCGGAGGTGTACTGCGCGGTCTGGCTGATCCCGTCGAACTCCACGCCCAGCTCGGCGAGGGAGGCGACCATCGCGGCCTTGAAGTGCTCGGCCCAGTTCGGGTACGGCGATCCGGCCGGGGCGGGTACGGAGGTCAGCGGCTTCCCGATGTGCTCGGCCCAGCTGGCGTCCGTCCCCTCGACCCCGTTGGGCACCTTGCGGTAGCGGTCGTAGTCGTCCCAGGAGATGAGGTGCCGGACCTCGTGACCCCGGCGGCGGATCTCGTCGGCGACGAGGTGCGGGGTCATGACCTCGCGCAGATTGCCGAGGTGGATGGGGCCGGACGGGGACAGCCCGGACGCGACGACGACAGGTTTGCCGGGGGCCCGACGCTCCGACTCCTCGATGACCTCATCCGCGAAACGGGAGACCCAGTCGGTGGTCTCGGTGCTCTGAGCCACGATCGGCACGTCCTTCTTTCTGGCACGGGGCAGCCGGTACGGTCGCACGACTGACCGTTTCATTGTCCCAGCCAAGCCCACATCCACGAAAACGCCTTTTCCAAGCCCGTGACTGTGAGGCACCCCGGGGGCGGAGGCGTCTTTTAGGGGCGCGGGGAACTGCGCGACCAGCCCCCACCGGGCCCGCACCCGAAAAACTCGCTTTACCCCCCGTGGGATACTGACCGTGTCTACCAAACCCACGAGGAGAACGGCTCCCACCCCATGACCTCGGTCACGTCACTCACCGACCAAGTCCACCAGCACCTCGCGACCGCCCTCACGGCAACCCTGCCGGAGGCCGACGCGGACCCCCTGCTGCGACGGAGTGACCGTGCCGACTTCCAGGCGAACGGCATCCTCGCCCTCGCCAAGAAGGCCAAGGCCAACCCCCGGGACCTGGCGACCCAGGTCGTGGCGAACGTGGTCACCGGCGACGTGATCAAGGACATCGAGGTCTCCGGCCCCGGCTTCCTGAACGTGACGATCACCGACCGGGCGATCACCCGGAACCTCGCGGAGCGCTACGCCGACGACACGGATCGCCTCGGTGTCCCCCTCGCCGAACACCCCGGCACGACGGTCATCGACTACGCCCAGCCGAACGTGGCGAAGGAGATGCACGTCGGCCACCTCCGTTCCGCGGTGATCGGCGACGCCCTCGTCCAACTCCTGGAGTTCACCGGCGAGTCGGTGGTCCGGCGGCATCACATCGGCGACTGGGGAACGCAGTTCGGCATGCTGATCCAGTATCTGGACGAGCACCCGGGCGAGTTGGACCACGCCGACGCGGAGATCTCCGGCGAGGAGGCGATGTCGAACCTCGACCGCCTCTACAAGGCCGCGCGCAAACTCTTCGACTCCGACGAGGAGTTCAAGACGCGGGCCCGGCGCAGGGTCGTAGACCTCCAGGCCGGCGAACCCCAAACCCTCGCCGCCTGGCAGAAGTTCGTGGACGAGTCGAAGATCTACTTCTTCTCCGTCTTCGAGAAGCTGGACATGGAGATCCGGGACGCGGACATCGTCGGCGAGTCGGGTTACAACGACATGCTGGACGAGACGTGCCGCCTCCTGGAGGAGTCCGGGGTGGCGGAGATCTCGGAGGGCGCGCTGTGCGTGTTCTTCGACGAGATCAAGGGCCCGGACGGCAAGCGGACCCCGCTGATCGTCCGCAAGTCCGACGGCGGCTACGGCTACGCGGCGACGGACCTGTCGGCGATCAGGGACCGGGTCTTCAACCTGAAGGCGACGAGCCTCCTCTACGTCGTCGACGTGCGCCAGTCCCTGCACTTCAAGATGGTCTTCGAGACCGCGAAGCGGGCCGGCTGGCTCAACGACGACGTGACGGCGTACCAGTTGGCGTTCGGCACGATCCTCGGCAAGGACGGCAAGCCGTTCAAGACGCGTGAGGGTGTGTCGGTGAAGCTGGAGGACCTCCTCGACGAGGCGGTCCAGCGCGCCACCGCGGTCGTCCGGGACAAGGCCGAGAAGGTGGGCCTGACCGAGCAGGAGATCGTCGACAACGGCCGTGACGTCGGCATCGGCGCGGTGAAGTACGCCGACCTGTCGACGTCCGCCGTGCGGGACTACAAGTTCGACCTGGACCAGATGGTGTCGCTGAGCGGTGACACGTCGGTGTACCTCCAGTACGCGTACGCCCGGATCCAGTCGATCCTCCGAAAGGCGGGCGAGGCTCGGCCCTCAGCCCACCCGGAGCTCGAACTGGCCCCGGCGGAGCGGGCGTTGGGCCTGCACCTGGACCAGTTCAGCGAGGTGGTGGCGGAGGCGGCCAAGGAGTACGCCCCGCACAAGCTGACGGCGTACCTGTACCAACTGGCGTCCACGCTCACGACGTTCTACGACCAGTGCCACGTGCTGTCGCCCGACAACGCCCCGGAGGTCGTCGAGAACCGCCTGTTCCTGGTGGACTTGACGGCGCGGACGTTGCAGCGGGGGATGGCCCTGCTGGGCATCAGGACGCCCGAGCGCCTCTGAGACCGGTAACCGGCCCGTACCGTCCCGTGTCGAGCCGGATCAGCAGCCGGTGGAGTTGAGGTCCGAGAACGCTGCCTGGAACCGCAGTCCGGCGTCCCCGTCGACAGTGAGGCCGTAGCCGAAGAGGTTCAGGTAGCGCTGCAGCGGAACGAGCGTGTTGGTTGCGGGGTCTCCGTAGACGGGGCCGGCGCGGAGGCCCAGGTCGTTGAACATGGTCTGCGCCGCCCGCCAGCTCTCGGAGCCGAGAATCCCGTTGATCGGGCCGGGGTCGTAGCCGTTGTCGCGCAGTCGGCACTGCCAGTCCTTCGCCCGTTCCGTGCTCAGGCCAAAGTTGTTCGGCGGGATCGGGATGCCGATGGTCGGTGCGTTCACCGCCGGCTTGGCAGCGGGCGGGGATGCCGCGAAGCTCGTGCCCGCGGTCGCCAGGCTTCCCACGGAGAGCCCCACGACGGCGGTGACGCCCACCAGGGTCCGGGCCAGAACATTCGATCGCATGCGGGTGCCCTTTCGAGTCGCTGTTTCGACTGACGCGGCCGTGGCCCGTCCTCCCCGGGGAGGACGGGCCACGGTCTGTCGGTCAGCTTCCGTAGACGCTCACGCACCAGTTGGCGAAGGTCGCGAACGCCGCCTGGGTGCCGGAGCCCGCGATGCCATCGATCTTGCCCGTGTAGCCCCAGCCGTTGTCGCGCAGGAAGCGCTGGAGCGCGGATACCGTGCCGCCACCGACGATGCCGTCGATGTTGCCGGTGTAGCCGTGGTGCGCCTTCAGGAAACGCTGCATGGCCTGCCAGCTGTGGGTGCCGAGCTGCCCGTCGATCGTGTCGGTGTATTGGTAGTACTGCGCCAGCCAGTGCTGAACGCCCTTGGCCTGAGCGGTGCTCAGGCCAAGGTTGACCGTGTCCAGGATCTGGACAGGCTGCGTGACCGCGGCCGGCTTCGCGGTGTGCGTGGCCGCGAAGGCCCCGCTCGCGCCGGCCAGGCTGCCGGCGGCGAGGCCGACGACGGCGGTGACGCTGACGAGCGCCTTCGCCACAGTGTTGGATCGCATTGCTCCCCCTCGGGTCGCGATTCGGCGCCTGATGGTGTCGGCGCCGGGTGACGACACGACAATGCGGGCCAGACAACGAGGGCGGCCACAGTTGCCGCGAAAGTGACGGCCTCGCGGGACGTCACCTCCCAGGGCCTGCGGGGACGCGGTCCGCCGGGACGGCACGGCGGGACGGCTGTGGCGCGCGGTGGCCGGTTCCCGACCCGCGCGGGAACCTTTTGCCGCTGCACTCCGTGGACCCTCATGCACAATGCCACCGGGGACAGGGGCCGTTGACCGCGGATCCCCTGAAGTGAACGCGAGTGGGGGACACATGTCGCGTTGGAAGAAGCTGCCTGCACAACTCGACCCGTGTGCAAGACAGTTGGTGATCCGACTACGTCGGCTGAAGGACCACAGCGGGCTGAGCATCCGTCAGCTCGCGGCGAGAACGGGGTACAGCCCGAAGTCCTGGGAGCGCTACCTGGGCGGCCGGACTCTGCCGCCCCGAGAGGCCGTCGAGGCCCTGGCCCGGATCGCGGGCGACGACGATCCGACCCGGCTGCTCGCACTCCACGAGGTCGCGGCGGAGGGCTGGGGGTCCCCACAACACCGGGAGCCGGAGCCGGAGCCGGAGTCGGAGCCGGGCATGGAAGTCCTCTCGGCCGGAGCCGAGAACCCGGCCGCCCCGCACGGGCGTTCCCTGCTCATCGCCCTCGTGGCAGGCGCGGTGACCCTGGTGCTGGCCGTCTCCTCGGCGGTGCTCATCACCGTACGGATCATGAACGACAACAACGACGGCGACCACGACAACAACAGCGGCAGCGCTACGGCGGCCATGGCCCCGCTCGCCGCCCCGCCGGCGAGCCCCTCGCCGGCGCCGACGCAGCCGCCGTACACCTGCCGTCTGAAGCGTGTCGACGGTCTCTGGTACGCGGGCAACAGCCGCACCCGGGAGGACACCGTGGTGTACGGCAACGTCGGGGTGGAGGTGGCCGAGGCGCAGTGTCTGCTGCGTCGGGCGGGTTTCTCGCCGGGGGGCATCGACGGGGAGTTCGGTCCGCTGACCTTGGGCGCGGTCAAGACGCTCCAGAAGCACGCGGGGCTGCACGTGGACGGGATGGTCGGGCCGCACACCTGGAAAGTCCTCCGAGGATGAACCAACTGGACTCCTCTTTGCGGGAGTTGAAGACGCGCACCGGCCTGAGCCTGGCGGGCCTCGCCGCGAAGACGCCGTACAGCAAGTCGTCCTGGGAGCGCTACCTCAACGGCAAGACCCTGCCCCCGAGGGAGGCGGTGGAGGAGCTGTGCCGGCTCGCGGGGGAGCCGGAGGGCCGGTGCGTCGCGCTGTGGGAGATCGCGGAGGCGGAGACGAGCGGACGCGGCGTGTGGGAGGAGACACCACCGCCGCCACCGCCCGCTCCGGTACGGGTGCCGGTACCGGTGCCAGTACCGACGCCGAAGGTCACGGAATCCGGTCACCGGGGCGTGGCCGCGCTGGCCGCGCTCGGGTCCGTGTGTGCGGTGGCAGTGGCCGGTGTGGTGGTCGCCCTGCTGTTGCTCCCCCACCACCGCGAACCGCGCGCGTCCTCGACCACCGCCGTCGGGCAGTGGTGCCCCGGGTCGACCTGCTCGGGCAGAGACCCGCAGGCCATGCACTGCGCCGCCCAGGCGGACTCCCTGGGCATGTACGGGACGGCCACCGGGGCCTGGCTGCAACTGCGGCACAGCAGGGAGTGCAGGACGAGCTGGGTGCGGATGTGGGGCGCCCGGATCGGCGACCGCATCGAACTGACCGTGACCGGCCGGGCGGGCTCCGTCCGCCGCGCGGAGGTCACGACCTCCGAGGAGGCGAACACGTACATCTACACCCTCATGGCCGTGACCCGCCCCGGAACCGTCGTCCGGGCCTGCTTCCAGCCAGCGGCGAAAACGGGGGCGGCGGCGGGGAAGAGGGAGTGCTTTGACGGACGGGTGAACTAGCCTGGCAGGCCGAACCAAGAAGGGGCGAGGAGTTCCGCCGCCATCCTCGCCCAGTCGTCCTCGTCGTCCCACCAGCGACGATCCTCATACGAGGCACCGTCCCAGTCGAGAGCCGCGCTGAAGGTTGCGGCCAACCTGTTCAAGGTCACCGCTTCCAGTTCACGACTCGCGGCGAGATCCAGCCTCATGACCTGGTCCGTCTCGTCGGCATGCCGAGCAGTTGCGAATCCAGGGAGGAGGTCCGGGCGACTCCCGTAGGGATTTTCGACCATCATGTGTTCCGCCTCAACCACGGAGTGACGCTCGTACCGGGCCACCTGATAGCCCACTTGCGAACCGAAGCGCCCTTTCCTGTCATGACATTGATGTGCGTCCCCTTGGCGTCATCGACATCCAGCCGGAATTCCCTGTACTCTCCGCCGCTCTTTCCCGTGAACCCGGTCTTTCTTCCATAGATTTCCGTCGCAGCCTCAAAGCGGCCGATCATCGGCGACCTCGTCCCGGCGTCAAGACTACCCATTCCAAGGCGCCGGTTACGCACCGTGTGCTTCGAGCGCCGGCACGAGCGCCGTGGCCCGGCGGGCCTGAAGCCATGATCCACCTCCCAATGATCAACCTCATGATCCGCCGCCTCACCGCGGAATCCACCCCAAGCCGGCGCGGCGCACAAAACGCCCTCAACCCTGCAATCCGGGATGAAACAACGGGAGAAAACGACCTCGCAGAAGAGCTTCCGCTGCCCGCTGCGCCAAGCGCGAAATGGATCCAGCGTGGAAATCTCCGAAGAAGCCGCCTCCAAGCCGGACAAGAATTTCGAAATCAATTCTGTCAGCATGATTTCCATCCTGGAAGAATCGACGTATTCAACCTCAGGAGAGGGTTTCTAGGCAGTCGATGCCAGCCCGTCCAGCAGCTCCGGCAACTGCTCCATCAAGGTCGACATGTCATATGACACATCAAATCCCCCAGTCCTCACTGCCAAACCCTGCAATGTGGAACCTGCAGCCAATTTCCGACAAGATTCCACAGGCTCGCATCACAAGGTACTCGTACCCATCACTCTCCTCCAGAGGTTCGGAGGCCAGACTTGAAGCAGTGACTTCAGACGGACACGACAAGCTGAATTCGAAGGTCATTCCACATCGCTTTCAAACTTCACGAGATTTCACTTGCTTCCGGTTACGACGCCCGCCCGAACACTAGGTAGGCCGTCTTATATAGGCCACCGAGGCGGCACGCTCCGACGGCTATGAACCGCCACCCCGCGCCGCCTCCGTCCGCTGACGTTGCCGTCAACTACTGCCGTCACCCCACGCAGAAGCCCCGCCAGGGCGCACCCGGCAGGGCTTCCAATTTGCTGCACTACATAGCGCGGCATCTGCGTATCAGCCGGAAGGGCAGCGCGAAATCGGAATTCTATTCGATCTCGATCAAGTCGATGTGATATTCACGCCGCACGTCCTCTACAAAACGCCTCGCTCCACCCTTCACCATGCCCCGAGCCCACCAGAGTTCTTCTGGGATCCCAGGGAAAACGTCTGGAATCAGAAGTGCGCGAAACCTTGAATCGATCCCCTCTACGCTTGCACGCAGTTGGGACATCTCAGGGAATACCTGTAGCTCTACAGAAGTCAGAGCCCGCTCCAACGAATCCCTTGAGGTGAGGTCGTTGAAGTAATCTTCAGCATCATGCGGGTAACCCTGCTCGCAATCAACAACGAACCTCGACCACCGCCCCAGGAGCGCTTCAGGGGTGGTGTCCCGCCAGCGGCCCGACGCCTTGATGAAGCTGGAGAATGCCTCTCCGAAGTCGGCGATGTTTCGAGTCACCTGGCTGCTTCCCTTGCAAAATAGGCAGCTGGGTCATCTGGTCGGAAATAGGTCGTAATAATGTTCCCGTTCCTCATTCCAACTTTCCCGCTCGAGTCCATTCGGATAATTACTCCGTCAGTTCGAATAGCCTCACGGGCACCGGCCGGGCAAGTCTCCGAACACATCAGAGATTTCGCGTCGCCCACATAGTTGTCAAAACCCTTGTCGAGATCCTTGATGTCGTACTCGGGCATGTCTGGCGTACGCGTCGCCTGGCCGGCATCGTCAAGCCCCAGCACGTGCTTGTCGAAATGCTCGTCCGCCTTACCGGGCGCGAAGTTGCAGTTATGAACAAGTACCGGCGTGGCCCCCGCCACCACATAGTACGTGTGGAGTTCACCGACGGTGAGGTTGTGCACGGTGGCCGTCAGTACCGTCCACCGCTTGACCTCGGTGATCTCGACCCGCGTTCCCGCACTGGTGCTCAGCCAGGCACCGGACTCAAGGCCGGTTGCCTTAACCCACTTATGCAGTTCGGGAACCCAGAAGGGATGTCCATCGGTCGCGGTGACCGATGCCGTCTTGGCACCCTTCTTGCCGTCAGTGTCGATGGTGACCTTGACGAGGCGCTTGAGTCCCGTGCCCTTGATCTCAGCCGTGACAGTCTCGGCTTTGGTCTTGCCGGTATCCGGATCGGCGGCAAGGACCTTGTCGCCGATGTCGACGTCCTCGATCTTCTTCGTCGAGCCGTCGCCCATCAACACCTGCGTGTCAGGCGTGAAGCTGTTGCACTCCTTGACTGCGGCCTCGGCCGCTTCCGCCGCCTTCTTGCTCTTCTTCCAGTCCTTGAAGTCGTCCCAGAGCTTGTTGCCCAGCCCGACGATCCGCTTACCCAGCGCAAGCGCCTTGTCGGCGCGCCAGAAGTACTTCGCGAACAGCTTGCCCATCGGGCCGCCGCCGATCAGGGAACCCACCACGTTCGCCGCGGTCGCCCCGCAAGACCCCAGGCTCCCCGTGGTGAAGCAGTCCAGCGCGTCCGTGATCCCCAGCTCGTCGGCGATGATCTTGCCGAGTTCCTTGGCGATGGCGATCGCCTTCGCCTTGGCCGCGTCCTCCTTCTCGCGGGCCTCGTCCGCCTTCGCCTTGGCCGGCGTGTAGGTGGTTGTCGAGCCGGTGGTGCCCTGGTTCTTGGTGGACCCCTTGCTGGACGACCCCGCACTCCCGTACGCCGTGTCCCCGGTGTTCTGGCCGTAGCCGTCGCAGATGTCCTTCGGGCACAAGCCGCTCGGGTCGCTCAGGGTGACCGGGCTGTTGCTGGCGTACGCGTACCCGTTGATCTGCTGCGGGTCCGTGTAGTCGACCACCGGGTCCGCCGAGATGAACCGGCCGGTGTCCGCGTCGTACTCCCGCGCACCCAGTGTCGTCAGGCCCGTGGATGCCTGGATCGTGCCGCCCACGAAGCCCTTGTCGTTCACCCAACCCGTCGAGGAGGACGAAGAAGAGGACGACGACTCGTCCCTCGCGTTGCCGAACGGGTCCGTACGCCGCCGCGTCGTCGTGCCCGTCTTCGCGTCGACCGCCAGCTCCGCCGTGCCCTGGTGGTCCGAGGCGAGGAAGTGGACGCCGTCCGCCTCCCGCATCGCGACCGTCGCGCCGCCGAAGCTGTAGTACCGGGTGGCCGTGACCTTCGCGGTGGACTTGTCGTAGTGGAGTTCCATGCCGGGCAGGTAGAACGTCTTCTCCGTCGGCGCGTCCTGGAGAAGCCGCGCACCGGACGCGTCGTACTTGTACGACGTCACCGTCCCGTCGGCGTTCGTGACCGTGGTCAGCTCGCCCTGCTTGTCCCAGGCCAGCGACTGGGTGTCGCCGGACAGGACCCGCGTCGCCGTGTTGCCCGACGCGTCGTAGGTGTAGGTGTCCTGGGAGGTGACCTGCGGCGTCGTGGCCGTCGCGTCGGTCTTCGTCGTCACCGACGACACCGTGTGCGGGCCCGAGTCCGTGCCGTTGGGGCCGGAGCCGTCGCCGTAGATGTACGAACGGGTCGACGTCGCCGCGCCGTTGAGGCCGTGGCGGGTCTCGCTCTTGCGGTTGCCGAGCGGGTCGTAGCCGTACTCCGTCCAGAACGGCGAGACACCGCCGACCGTCGAGGAGGACGCGCCCGAGGAGCAGGCCGCTTCCGAACTGCCCGTGCCGCTCGCGCCGTTGGGCGTCACCGACGACGTCCAGGTGTCGGACAGCCGCTGGAGGCCGTCGTACGTGAAGCACTGCACGTCGCTCGTGCCGCCGGTCGGGGTGTCCGCGATCGAGAGGACGTTGCCGGAGGCGTCGTACGTGTAGTCGGCGTCGTAGGCGACGCTCGACGCGCCCTCCACGTCCACCCGCGAGTTGGTCAGGCGGTCCGTGCCCTGCTCGAAGGTGTTGGTGATCCACGTCTTCTTCGCCGTGGACTCACCGGTGTACAGCTCCAGTTGCTCCAGGTTCGACGTCGGCGAGTACGACGCGTCCGTTACGTAACTCAGGCCTCCCAGCGATGAGTTGAGACCCACCGGGCGCTGCAGGTCGTCGTAGACGTATCCCAGCGCCTCACCGGACAGGTCGGCCGCCGCGGGCAGGCCCTCGCCCTGGACCGAACCGTCGCGGTTGTACTGCGTCGTGTACTCGTAGGTGCCGCCGAGCTGCGGCTCGGCCGTCTTCGACAGGAAGTACTTCGTCGAGGTCGGCTTGAAGTCGTTCGTCTCGTCGAGGACCGGATAGGTCACCGACGAGTAGACCGCGCCGTCCTTGTACGTGTAGACGCCGTACAACTCGCCCTTGGCGACGGTGTCGTACTTGGTCACCGAGAGCTTGGTGCCGGTCGTCGCCTCGCCCTGCCAGGTCGAGACCGCGCGGCCCAGCTCGTCGTAGACCGTCGACGTCTTGTCGCCGTTGACCGTGACCGACGTCTGGCGGTCCAGATCGTCGTACGTGTACGACGACGCGCCCGTGTCGGGGTCGACCGCACTCTTCTTGCGGCCCAACTGGTCGTATTCGTAGGACCAGTTGTTGCCCTGGTCGTCCGTGACCTTCTTCAACTGGCCGGCCGCGTTGTAGCCGTACGACGTGGTGACCGCGTCGCCGTCCGTAGGGTACGCGATCTGAGTCGTCGTCAGATCCCGGCCGTTCGTGACCACCGTCGTCTTCGTGCCGCCCGCCGGCGGGGTCGTCGTGACCCGGTCGCCGCCGTACGCGTACGTCGTGCGGTACTTCTCCGTGCCCTGGACCTTGAAGATGGAGGCCGTGGCGCGGCCCGCGCCGTCGTACTGCGTGACCGTCGTCGCGTCCAGGTCGGCGAGGATCGGATCGAAGAGGGTGGAGGACGGAGCGCCCGACGTGTAGTAGGTGTCGTTCACCTGCACCACGCGGCCGGAGCCGTCGTAGAGCGTGTCGGCGACCATACGTCCGCCGCCCGCACCCTGCGTCTGCACCTGACGGGGCCTCAAGTAGCCGTCGTACAGCGACCATTCACTGCCGTACGTCGTTCCGTCGGCCTGGATCTTCTGCGTCTGAACCGCGGTCGGGCCGTCGTCACCGCGGACCAGGTACGCGTACTTGAGGGAGGCGGTGAAGCTCGACGCCTTGGGGCGGTCCGGGAGCCAGACCGACACCAGGCGGCCGAGACCGTCGTAGGCGAGGTCCGTGCGCTTGCCGTTCATGTCGACCTTGGCGGTCGCCAGGCCCCACTGCGGCGCGTACTCGGTCGAGGTGGTCCAGCCGTCGATGTTGGTGACCGCCGACTTGGTGGCCAGGCCGTAGGTGTCCGTGTAGGCGGTGGAGGACGTGTACTGCGTCGACGAGGACGCGGTGGTCGCGTCCTTCGCCACCAGCGGACGGCCGTAGTCGTCGTACGTCGTCACGGCGGTCGTCTGGTACGTCGCCGTCGTGCCGCTGTACGCCGAGAGCCGCTTCGTCGTGGTCACGTCGCCCTTGGTGGGGGCCGCGCCCAGCGTCGTCGAACCGTCGTAGTACGTCAGGTCGTCGGAGATGACGTCCTTGGTGCGGTCGGGGGTCGAGGAGCAGTCGACGCCGACCTTCTCCACCCGCGACACGTACGCGTACAGGTGCAGGCTCGCGCTGTCGGCGTACTCGGTGCGGGTGCACTGGTTGTCGGCGACACCGACCTCACCGTCGTCGTCGACCTGGGTCGCCCGGCCGGTCACGGTGTCGTACGACGTCGTCGACTTGGTGTGGCGCCAGCCGCCCACCGCGAGGGCCGTGTACGTGTCCGTCGAACTCGTCGCGACATAGCGGGACTTGCGGGCGCCCCAGCTCTCCGTCTGGGTGCCGGTCACGCTCGTCCACGGCACCGTCACCGACTTCTCGGTGACCGCGGAGCCGTTGTAGGTGATCGTCTCCAGTTCCTGGCCGGACTTCCAGTCGGAGTCGTCGTAGGAGACGCCGTTGGAGTCGGTGACCGTCGCCGAGCGGGCGTCGCCGTCCTTGTCGACGTCACCGTCGAGGCCGCGGAAGAAGACGTGCTCGGTCTTGGTGTTGGCGGCGGAGTTGGTGCCGTCGGAGGTGACGACGGTGACCTTGCCGTAGCCGCGCCAGTCGCTCCAGGTGCGGTCCTCGTCCTTGGTGATGCCGTCGGCCGGGTTCTTGCGCCAGCCCGCGTCACCGCCGTAGGTGTACGAGGTGACCTGGTCGGCGGTGTCGCCGGTGAGGTCGGTCTGGACGACCGAGGCGACCACGTACTTGTGGAACCAGTCGACGATCGTGTCCGTCGCGCCCGGCGGAACCCACTTCACCGGGAAACAGCGCTTGGTGGAGGAGTCCTCGGCCGGGACATTGCTCGTCGTGCACTGGCTGTCGGCGTAGTTGACGCTGAGCGCGCCGCCCGTCTCGTTGACCACGCCGGAGAGGCGGAAGCGGTAGAAGGGCTGGAGGTTGTCGCCGGTCGTGTCCACCCGGTTGGCGAGCTGGCTGCCGTACAACTCCACGGAGGGCACGGACACAGCGGTGCCGACCTTGCCCGTGTGGTCGATCTTGCTCAGCCACAGGGACTTGGAGCCGTCGCCGTTGTCGGTGAAGACGTGGGTGAGGCTCCACTCGTCGACCGGGGTGTAGGTCGCGTCACCGGTACGGATCTGCGTCGTGACCTTCGTCAGTTCCTTGCGGGTCCAGAACGTCGGGGAGTTCTGGCCGGGGCACTTCGTGTCGACCTTGCAGTTCTGGTCCCAGGGGACGTCCGGCCAGTCGGCGGCCGTGGAGTCCGTGAGCGCAGCTGCGGAGCAGTCCGTCAGGGAGCCGATGCAGCGCTCGGCCGTGGTGAAAACGACCTGCGCGGCCGGCTTGGTGGAGTACACCTTGCCCGCGCGCTGGCCGTAGTCGATGCGCTTGAGGTAGCCGCCGCGGATGTAGGCCTTGCCGTTCTCGGTGGTCTTCAGGCCCTGCGTGTAGTAGTTCGTCTCGGTGCCGTAGTAGTACGACATGACGTCACCGTGCGGGTCCACGACGTAGTCGAGGTTCCAACGCCAGGCCTGGGTGCAGTAGGCGTCGGCGAACGTCGCGTTGTAGCAGGGCTCGCCCGAGTCGTCGCCGTAGACGGGGGTCGTCCAGGTGGAGGCCGTCTTCTCGTTGCCGCTCGCGTAGCCGGGCAGTTGGTCGAGGCCGAAGAAGTACTGGGTGCCGTCGCCGGTGGTGATCTTCCAGTACTCGCCGTTGTTGTCGCCGTTGGTGGCGCCGGTCAGGTGCTCGACCTTGGAGTTGTCGTCGGAGCTGATCCGCCACGCGCCGGTCGTGTCGTCCTTGATCAGCTGGCCCGAGGTGCCGCCGGCGAGGGCGATCGTGGCGTTGTCGTACGCCCAGCACTGGTCGCCGTTGGTGTCGTCGTGGCCGTCGTCGGCGCAGGCCTTGTAGCTGCGCTCGATGTAGCCGGGGTCGTAGGTGAAGCCCTGGCCGATCCACGAGCCCTGGTTGTTCGTGGTCGCCGTCTGGCCGTCTATGGACTGGGAGTTGTAGCTCAGTCCGACGGTCGGCTGGAGGCCGCCGGGCACCGGAGGCGTCGTCAGCGGATAGCTCCACGTGAACGCGCCCGACGAGGTGTCCACACCCCACTGCGAGGACGCGGCCAGGCTCGTCGCCTTGTAGTCGCCGCCCCCGCCGCCGCTGCTCGCGGTGGCCGCGAGGACGGTGGCGGAGGAGTCGGCGGACGCCTCCAGCAGTTGGCTGGAGGGACCCGAGGTGTCGCCCGCCGCTTGGACCGTCGCCGAAAGCGTCTGCCGCGCCGCGTTGTTGCTGCTCTGCAGATACGTCGGGGTCGAGCACGCCTTCTTCTCGGGCGTGGTCAGGACGCACTCGGGATACTGGACGAGCTGGAGGCGTGAGCCGTAGCCGCCGCCGTAGGCGTCCGCGAAGTCCGAGTAGTCCAGGGCGACTTGGGCCGCACCCTGCGCCGCGTCCCCGTCGCTGCGGGCCACGGTGAACAGGACGCCGTCGACGCCCGCCGCCTCGGTCGCCTTACGGCCGAGGACCTGGACGCGGACGGAGTCGGCCGCCTTCGTGCCGCCGGCCGCCTTCGCGGTGAGCGGCAGCCCCTTGGCCTTGGCCGCCTTGCCGGACAGGGTGAGGTCCGCGCTGCCCGCTGCCGGCCAGTGCGTGGTGTCGGCCTTCTTGACGGCCGCCTTCTTCGCCTGGTCGGTCTTCTTGAAGGTCTTGGCCGTGGCGTTCTCGCCCCGGACCGGGTCGTCGAGGTTCGTCTGGGTCTTCGGCTTGGTCAGGCCCGTGTCGGCCGTGGCCTCGGGCACGTACTGCGGGAGCAGACCGATGGACAGCGCCAGTCCGAGGACCAGCGCCGCCCGTCTGCGACCGCTCCGCCAGACCGGTCGCGTGGACCGGTACCAGGGAGACTGGGACATCAACTCTCCTAGTTGATAAAGGGGAACGGCCGGTCAGGCCAAAGGCTTTGTCGGTTCAGGCCGAGGTCAAGGTCGGTTCAGGACGAGGACTCGTCGATGCTGTCGCCGCCCGGCAGCACCGCCACGAGCGCAACCAGCGAGGCGTCCAACGGCCCCTGGTACATGCGGACTTCGTCGACCGCGCCGGAGAAGTACTCGCTCGCCGTCGTCCCGGTCAGCGTCCGGCCGACCTGGAGGCTCGTCGTGCTGAAGTCCCAGGTGTTGTCCCAGGAGGCGTCGGCCACGGCGGTGCCGTTGACGTACAGGAGCGCGTCCCCGAAGACCGCGTTGTAGACCAGCGAGAGGTGGTCGCCGTCGCCCTCCGAACTCGGCGGGTCGACGTTGTCGAGCAGCGACGTGGTCACCGGGGTCGCCGAGTCGGCGGAGGTCACCACGAGCTGCCAACGGGCGCTGGCGGCAACATACTTGACCTTGATCGCACTGCCGTTGACACCGGTCAGTGACAGCACCGTCTCGTCCGCCGTCGGGCTGGCCGAGGCGAGCCGGGCGCGGGCGGTCACGGTGAAGCTGTCCTGCGCGGCGAACGGTCCGGTCGCCGCGCGGGTGGCGTAGGCGGAGGTGCCGTTGAGGGCCAAGTGCCCGTCGCCCCACAGGGGTTCGGCCGGCGGCAGGCAGTCGGGGTCGGCCTCCGGGTCGCAGGAGTCGTCGGGCTGGTAGACGGAGGCGCCGCCGCCCAGTGTCAGTCCGGTACCGCCGGCCGTCTCCGGCGAGACTCCTGCGGTGGCCGAGTCGAGCTGCCAGTAGGCGAGTTGGTGCGGCTGGATGCCGCCGAGCGCCTGGCCCTCGGTGGGCGGGATGACCCGGTCGTGCAGCTTGACGTCGGCGACGCTGCCCTTGAGCTGGTTGGTGTAGCCGTCGAGGGCGAGCTTGCGGCCGATCTGCACACCGCCGGTCGCGCTCCACGTGGTGTGGCGGGCCTGCACGTCGTCGGCGACGAGGACGCCGTTGACGTACAGCATCATCTTGCCGAGTTCGGCGTCGTACACCCCGATGAGATGGGTCCAACTCCCGGCGACGGCCGCGGCCCCCGAGACCTTCCAGGTGCCGAGCGACTCCATGTCGCTGACGGGGATGCGGAAGGTCCAGGACGCGGTATCGACGTCGTAGCCGAGGTCGAAGCCGGGCTCGGCGGTGCCGTCCTGGCTGACCACGGTGGCGTTCGAGGTGGGCAGCGTGGGCAGCATGACCCAGGCGCTCACGGAGAAGGTCTTGCCGGTGTCGACGCCGGCCGTGCCGGAGTCCAGGTAGGCGTTCTCGGTGCCGTCGAAGGAGGCGGCGGTGTCGGTGGAGCCGAGCGGGCCCGCCGCGCCGAAGGTCACTCCGGAGCCGGCACTCGCGTCCGGGGTGTCGCTGCTGCCCGCCGCCTTCGTCGACCCCTTGGCGTCGCCGAGGGTCCAGCCGGCCACGGGCGCGCGGCCGTCACTGACCAGGAAGATATGGACAGTTGGCGTCTTCTGCGCGTTGCCCGCGCCGTCGACCGCGGTCACGTGCAGGGCGTACGTGCCCTCGCTCGGCGGCATCCAGCGGACGGTCGCCGGACCGCCGGTGGACTCGGCGGCCACCGTCTTCTTCGTGTTGTCGGCCTTCGGTCCGGTGAAGTAGTACGAGTACGCCGTCACGTCGGTCGACGGCGAGTCCATGGTGAAGTTCCCGTAGTCGCCGACGCCCGCGTGCCAGGCCTCGTCGTCCGGGTACGCGGCCGAGGTGATCGCGGCCGAGGCGGGCTTGCTGGTGTCGTAGATGAACTCGCAGCGGGTCTGGTCCCCGTCGGTGGACCAGGCGCCGTACGACTGCTGGTCGTAACCGCGCACCGCCCAGGCGATGGTGGTGTTCGCCGGAATGGTGAAGCCCGCCTCGCCGTCGCCCGAGACATCGCTGCCGATGGTGTAGAAGAACGTGGCCACGCCGGTCTGTTCACTCCAACTGGAGTCCACCGTGGTCTTCTTGGCCGTCATCGCGTAGTGCGTGACCGTGGTGGAGCCCACTGTCCAGGTGACCTTGAACTGGGCTTGCAGGGTCTCCGAGTTGGAGCCGGTGTCGCCGTGGTCGTAGTCCCGGATCACCGCGGTGACCCGCGGGGCCTGGGTCACGTAGTGCTCGGTGGCACTGC
Source organism: Streptomyces prunicolor NBRC 13075 (assembly GCF_000367365.1). Classification (GTDB taxonomy): domain Bacteria; phylum Actinomycetota; class Actinomycetes; order Streptomycetales; family Streptomycetaceae; genus Streptomyces; species Streptomyces prunicolor. The sequence goes on from NZ_BARF01000078.1 coordinate 33,643, forward strand.
CGTACTCGCACGAACCGCCCGGCTTCATCTGCAGGTCGTCCTGGGCAGGCTCCAACGGCGGCCGGTTGTACGTGACTTCGAGGTGCGCGTTGCCGCAGAAGCGGCGCCAGTACGAGGTGTCGGACTCGACTCCGGCCTTGAGACGGAACGTGGTGGTGTCCCAGCCCTTGTCGGCCGCGGTCTGTACGGTGCTCGTCGCGTCGAAGCGGACGTTCTGGTTGGTCGAGGTGCAGGAGCCGGCCGTCTGCGTGGTCGACTGGGTGTCGACCACCGCCTTCGACGAGGGCTGGTTCGCCCAGTCCGTCGACGAGTTGATCGCGCTGGCGCCCGTGCTGTTGACGCGGGCCAGCTGCACATCGCGGGCCGAGGAGCTGTAGGTGAACACCTGCGTCACCGCGAACTCCGCGCTGATGATGTCCTTGTCCGCGAAGCTGCCGGTCGGGATCGCGAAGAACTGCCGCTTCACGTCGGAGGAACTGGAGCAGCGCGCCGAGACGTTGGACGGGCAGAGGCCGACGCCTTCGTCGTCGTCGAACTTCCAGAACGAGTCGCTCGGGGAGTCCGAGGACACCATGGTCCAGCTGGAGCGGTTGGCGGTCTTGATCACCGGGTCGATGTAGACCGGGTAGACCGTGTCGTCGTCGGCGAGCAGACCGGCGTCGGGGGTGAGCGTCATCGTGTCGGACGTGACATCCACGGCGACGTCGGCGACCTGGGCGCCCTCGGGCGGCGTCTGCGTGACCTCCTCGGCGGCGGGCTGCTGCGCCGTGCCGTGACTGGAGTCCCACATCAACGGCCGGGGTGCCTCGAACACGGCGCCCCCGGCCCCGGTGTCGGTGGCTTCCAGCCCGCCACCCTCGGTCTCCGCCAGGTCCAACGACGTTGCATCGAACGGGAGTTGGAGCTTCCGAAGCTCAGAACCGGCCGCCGCCTCGGCGTTCTTGACCACGAGCACGTGCGAGAAACCCTCGGCGCTCGCGGTGACCTTGAGGTCGACTCCGTCCAGGACGTTCTTGTACGTCGCGGTCGAACCGTCGATCGTCGGCTCGGGCAGTTTCCCGGGCCAGTCGAGGGAGAGCGAACGCCCGTCCTTCTCGATCTCGGCGAACGTCGTGTCACCGCCCCCGGAGAACGCCATCGCGGACAGCGCGGCCTTCGGGGCGTAGGTCCCGTTCTTCCGCTTGACCAGCGTGGTGTCGATGTCCGTCCACTTGCCGTCGACGCGGGTGCGGACCGGCTGGACGTACTCGGTGGTCGTGAAGGTGCCGTCGGGGTTGGCGACGGTGGTGCTGCGCTCGTCGCGCAGGCTCTGGATCTCGACAGCCTTGCCGGACTTCCTGGCCTTGGTCTGGGCGGCGGTCGCGGAAAGGGACGTGGTGGTGCTCGCGTCGGTGCCGCTCGCGTCGGCCGCTGCCGTGTGCTCGGCGGCGGGGGCGGGGAGGGCGTTCAGGCCCGGGGTCAGCAGGGCCGCGATGGCGGCGGTGACGATCAGGGGGCGGCGGCCGGGTCTTCTACGCGTGCTCATTGCGCTCTGCTCTCTTCTCTTCCGTCCTCCGCTCATCGGATCGCTCCGAGTGCCGCGCCCGCGTCGGGCAGTCCGCCCGCGCCGGGCTGGTAGGTGGTGGTGCCGACGCTCGTGGTGCCGTCGACGTCCGTCCAGCGCGTGACGTAGAGGACGCCCTTCGACGTGCCCGAGGCCTTGCTGAACGGCACGCCCACATAGAGGTTGGTGTTGCCCGCCCCGAGTGCGATGCCCGTGTAGTCCCGGGCCGTCGCGGTGCCGGGCAGCCCCGAGCCGCGGGTCAGTTCCTTGTCGGCAGCGCCGATGGCCGTGTCGAGCGGCCGGAAGATGTGCACGGCGCCCGCGTCCTTGACCGTGGCCGTGTCCTTGCCGGGCTCGCCGACGGCGAGGCGAACGTTGGCCGAGACGGTCACGACGGTGCTGTCGGTGTTGGCGATCGCCACCCGCTGGCCCATGAAGTCGCCGGCGGCCGCGTCGCCCTCGGCGTCCGTCGCGTTGCCGTCCGCCGCCGCGACCTGGGTGTAGGCGCCGGACGGCTGGACGCGTACGACCAGCATCCCGCCCGCGTCCGCCAGCGTCCCGACGTCCTCGCCCGGCATCCCGATGGCGAGCAGCACATCGGAGTTGTACGTCTGGTCGCTCGGCCGGTAGCCGGTCATGGAGACCGAGCTGCCGAAGCCGTCGCCCGCCTCCGCCGCGCCGGAGATCCCGGTGCTGTTCTGGTCCAGGCCCAGAAGTGGCGTGGGCATGCCACTTGAGAGAGTGTGACTGAAGACCGCCACCCCGCCGGCGAACTCCGCGGTGCCGATGGCCTCCCCGGGGCTGCCGACCGCGAAGTAGCGGTTGGTACCGGCCAGCGAGTAGCCGAACTTGTCGTTCGTCTCGACCTCGCCGGGCACCCCCGGATCCTTCTCGGTCACGCCGATCGTGGTGGTGCCCTGGCGGTACTCGATGGAGCCCGCGTCCGCATAGGTGGTGCTGCCCACCGGGACGTTCTCACCGGGGACCCCGATGACCAGGTACGGCGTGCCGCTCGCGTTCGCGCCCGCCTTGATGGCGAAGCCGAACCAGTCGTACGCCTCTGTGGTGCTGTTCGCGTTGAAGACGGCCTGGCTGTATCCGTCGATCACGGAGCCCGCGCCGATACCGGTGGCGGAGCCGTGGACGACGTAGACCGCCCCGGCGTCGACGAGATTGACGCCGCCCTTCACGACGTCCTCGAACGGCGTGCCCACCACCAGGTCGGTGCAGCCGTCGCCGTCGGCGTCGTACGTGTCGTAGGCGGATCCGAAGCCGTCACCCGCCTCCGGTGTCGCGGGCATTCCGGTGGTGGCCTGGGATATCTCGGACACCCCCTTGCCGCCCCCGAGGACCACGCGCACGAGCCCGGCCTTCTGGGCTCCGTTCACCGTGGCGTCCGGGTCCGCGAGCACCGTGTCGGTCACGCCGTCGCCGTTGAAGTCGTTCGATGTCCCCGCCGTGCACGTGGCAGCCACCGCCGGTGGCGATGCCAGTGTCACGACCCCCATAGCGGCCAGGCACAGACCGGCCAGACCGGCCAGCCCCCCGGCCAGATGCGTGCGAGTACGCACACCCCACCCCTCGTTAGCCTTCCGGGTAAGGCCAGGTAAGGCCACCCTGTGAATGACGTAAGAGGAGACTAAATACGAGTTAAATAAAGCCCGTCAAGGACATTCCGGAAACCGGCTGTACATAGCAATAACACAGAGTGTGACCATCTTCACCTCCGGGGTGAAAAGCCACACCCCTCACATCTCACGGCAAGCCAGTAAGCCGACAGTTCACCGGGCCTTCACCGGAAGGTAGGCTCCGTGGAATGCCGAGAGTCAAGGTCAGCGTGATCGTTCCCGTGTACAACACCGGGAAGTACGTCGACGAGTGCGCGCCGTCGCTGCTGGGGCAGAGCCTGCCGGCCGACGAGTACGAGGTCATCTACGTCGACGACGGTTCGACCGACGACACCCTCAGCCGCCTGGAGAAGATCGCCGCCGGCGCTCCGAACGTCCAGGTGCACACCCAGCCCAACTCCGGCTGGCCCGGCGCTCCCCGCAACCTCGGCATGAAGCACGCCAAGGGCGAGTACATCCAGTTCGTCGACCACGACGACACGCTCGGGCCCGAGGCCCTGGAGCGGCTGTACGAGCACGCGAAGCGCAACGACGCGGACGTGGTCCTCGGCAAGATGTCCAGCACGATGGTGCGGCCCCGGCGGCTGTTCCGGCACACGGTGGACGCCTGCACGATCGAGAACGACGAGCTGACGCAGAGCATGTCGCCGCACAAGATGTTCCGGCGCGCGTTCGTCGAGGAACACGGGCTGCGATTCCCCGAAGGGCCCTGGATTCTGGAGGATCTCGCCTTCGTCAGCGCCGCATATCTCAAGGCCGAGCGCATTTCGATTCTCGCCGACTATCCCGTCTATTACTGGATGAAGCGGGACGACGGCGGCAACAACACCCAGCACCGTTTCAATCCGAAGCACGGTTTCTGGCCAAACACCCGCACGATCGTCCGCCAGATCAAGGACGGTACGCCCGCGTCCGACGACATCGACGCACTCCAGAACCGGCTCCTCCACCGCCTCTACCACGTGGAGATCCTCTCCCGGACCCGCGAACCCGAGATCCTCCGCGAGGACCCGGCGGAGCAGCGGCAGCGTTTCGAGGCGGCGCGGGAAGTGGCGCGCGAGGAGTTCCCCGCAGCCGTACGAGAGGGTCTGCCTGCGGTGTCCCGGCTGCGGGCGGAGTTGCTGGAGGCCGGTGACTTCGACGGCGCCGTGACCCTCGCCGAACGCATCCGCGAGGTCAAGCCCCGCAGCCAGGTGAGCGACCTGCGCTGGGCGGACGGCCGCCTGATCGCCGACGTCACGCTGGACCTCCTGCGCGGCGACGGCGAGCCCCTCGTCCTCGTCGAGCGGGACGGAAAGCAGTACCTGGACCCGGAGTTGCTCGACGGCGTGCCGGGCACCGAGGACGGCTGGGAGGTCCCCGATCCCTTCCGGCTCGCGTACGCGGAGCTGGTGGTGAAGGACCGGGACCGCGAGGACTGGTGGTACCCGGAGGGCGACCTGGAGGTACGGCTGAAGCCTCTCGGGGACGGCCGTTCGCAGGTGATCGCCTCCGGGCAACTGGCCCTGGACCCCGAGCGGTTGGCGGGTGGCCAGCCGCTGGAGCGCGGCGTGCACGACGTGTGGGCGTACGTCCAACTGCTGGGCGTGGACCGGATGGTGCGCGTGACCGGCGCCGACAGCACCAACACCCCGGCCGCGACCCCGGCGTCGACCGGCGGCCGCCTCGCGCTGCCGTACTGGACGATCAAGGGCCAGCTCGCCCTCGACCTCGACCAGCGCCAGCGCAAGCTGGGCCCGGACACGGCCACGGCAGCCGCGACCAACTCCGAGCGCCACGAGGGCAGTTCACTCCCCCTGCCGTACGTGGCGGCGGCGCCGGACGCCACCCCGGTCCGCGTGAAGGTCACCGTGGCGACGCTCGGGGTGACCGCCGAGCTGCTCCCCACTCCTGACACCACCACGGCCCAACTCCGCCTCCCCGCCCGCCTGAAGCTCCCCTCCGGCCGCCACCCGGTCACCCTCCCGAAGACGTCCGGCCCGCTCGCGTACGCGGTCGTCCGCGACGGCACGGTGCTACGGCTGGAGGGTCCGGCGTACGAGGCCGGGAGCGGGCGGCGGTTGCTCGACTCAGTGGGGGACAACCGTCAAGTGCTGCGGGTGCGGCGGAAGTTGGGTCTCTGACGGTCCGTGCGAGAAGCCCGGCGGCGTCGTGGTCGAGAAAGTCTGGCCGGCAGGGCAGTAGAACCCCCTTCCATACCCGTCTTTACGGGGGAACGAGGGAGGGCGCTTGAACGCCGACGAGGAACGTGAGTTCCGCGAGTTCGTGGCGGCGCGGTCGAGATCGCTGCTGCACACGGCCTATTTGCTGACCGGGGACTGGGAGCAGGGCCGCGACCTGCTCCAGACCGCACTCGCGTCCACCGCCCGGCGCTGGTCGCGGCTGCGCGACCGGCAGCAGCCGGAGACCTATGTGCGCCGGGCGTTGTACCACGCCCATGTGGACCGCTTCCGGCTGCTCAGTTGGGGAAAGGAGACGGTCACCGACAAGCTGCCGGACTCGTCCGCGCAGGCCGCCGACTGGGCCGACACCGTGGTCCAGCGGCAGGACATCATGGCCGCGCTGCGGCGGCTGCCCAAGCGCCAGCGCGCGGTGATCGTGCTGCGGTACTTCGAGGATCGGCCCGACCAGGAGATCGCCGCGATCCTGGGCATCGCCCAGGGGACGGTCCGCAGCCAGACCCACAAGGCCCTCGCCACCCTGCGCGCCGCCTTCGCCGAGGCGGAGCGGTCGGCCACCACGTCCGCCCCCGCCTCCGGAAGGGGCGTCATCGCATGAACCACTCGACCGAACACCCGCTCCGTGAAACGTCGTTGCACGATGCCTTGCACACCCACGTCCTGGAGAACGACATCGACGCCACCGGTCCCTGGCTGGTCGGCCTGGCCGACGACGCGTTGCGGGTCGCCCGGCGGCGGCAGCGGCTGGCCCGCGCCGCCGCCTTCGTCGCCGTGGTCGCCGCCGGCGCGGTCGCCGTCGGCTCGCCCCAGCACGCGCACGTGGTTCGGCCCGCCGCAGGGGGCACGGGGAACACCGGGAAAGTGGCCCTGCTCTCCATCCTGCCGGTCACCTCGTCCACGGAGGCCGCCTGCACCCGCGGCAGCGGCGGCTACACCGTGCCCGCGAGCGCGACCCACCCGGCGTTCTGCATCCAAGCCGACCGGGCCAGGGGCATGACCGACGTCCGGGTCACCTCCGCGAAGGCCGGCAAAAGCACGACCGGCGGCACCTGGCAGGTCGAGGTGACCCTCGGTTCCACCGACCGGACCCGTTTCGCCGCCCTCACCGGCTCCATCGCCGGGGCCCCGTCCCCGCGCAACGAATTCGCCATCGTCATCGACGGCAAGCTCTGGGGCAACCCCAGCGTGGCCTCCTCGCTCACCGGCGGGCGTCTCGAAATCGTCGGGGCCTTCGTCGGGGACCTCACCAGCGCCACCGCCCACGACCTGGCCCTCCGGCTGGATACCGGTAGCTGACCCGCACCCACTGCGACCTCTGCTGACAGCCGGCTGCTCTTCGCGCCCCACCGGGCACTCGAACTCGGCCCACACCACCTTGCCGAAGTCCCGTTCCCGCACGCCCCACTTGTCGGAGAGGGCCTCTACGAGCAGCAGGCCGCGCCCGCCCTCGTCGGTGCCTCCGGGGTGTGCGTCGACGCGCGGCACACCGCCCCCGCTGTCATGCACCTCGGCATGCAGCACCCGCCCGTCGCACCGCAGCAGCAACCGGAACTGACGCCCGGTGGCACCCCGTGCACCAGCGCGTTGGTCGCCAACTCGCTGACGCACAGCAGCACATCGGCGCCGCGCTCGGTCCCGTCGAGTCCCCAGGCGGCCAGAAACGCGTGAGCGAAATCCCTGGCGGCGGGAACGGACCGGCGTTCGCGCCGGAAGAACTTCTCACTCAGGTTCACGGGACAAGAGTTGCGTAGCGTCACTACCGTTGACAGGGCGTGAGCCCTGGATGCCTTTTTGTACGGGCGGAGTACGGGTTCATGCGGGGTCCGAAACGGGTGGATGTGGGGAGCACCACAGAATGAACTCCAAGAAGAACCGCTCGGCGATGCGGCTACTGGGCTCACAGGTGAAAGCGGCCCGCAGGGCCGCCGGGTTGACACAACGCCAGCTCGCCGAGCGGGCGCTGGTCGACGAGGAGACGATCGCGTCGGTCGAGCAGGGCAGGCGGCGGCTGATGCCCTCGCTCGCGAAGACGCTGGACAGGATCCTCGACACGAAGGGGACGTTGGAAGCGGGGGTAGACAATCTGCCGGAGATCGACCAATTCCCGCTCTACGCCGAGGAGTACATGCGGCAGGAGCGCGAGGCCATCTCCCTGTCCTGGTACGACAACGCGGTCGTTCCGGGGTTGCTCCAGACCGAGGCATACGCCCGCGCGCTGCTGAGCAGTCGCCTTCCGGCGTACGACGAGGACGAGTTGGAGACGAAGGTTGCGGGCCGTATCAGCCGCCAGGAGATCTTGCAGCGCAAGACTCCGCCGACGATGAGCTTCGTCGTCTGGGAGCCCGCGCTGCTGTGGCCCAACGGAGGCCACGAGACGCACCGCACCCAACTGCACGCTCTACGCGAGTACTCCGAACTCCCGGGCCTGTCCTTTCAGATCCTCCCGCTGAATCGGACTTCTCACGCAGGAGACGCGGGCCCCTTCATCCTCCTGGAGACGCCCGATCACCAGCACCTCGCCTACGCAGAGTCCACACGTGGCAGCCAGTGGGTCTCCGACCCGGATGAGGTGTCAAACCTGACGCGTAAATATGCAATGCTGCGGACGCAGGCACTCACCATCGAGGACTCACGAAGCCTGCTGGACCGTCTGCTAGGAGATCAATGAGCACCGGACTTCAGTGGTTCAAGTCGAGCTACAGCAACAGCGAAGGCGGCGCCTGCCTCGAAGTCGCTTACACCTGGCGCAAGTCCAGCTACAGCGGCGACGAGGGCGGCCAGTGCGTCGAGGTCGCCGCCTGCCCCCACACCATCCACATCCGCGACTCCAAAAACCCCGAAGCCAGCGGCCCCACCCTCACGGTCTCACCCACCGCATGGACCGCGTTCACAACACACTCGGCAGCCTCCTAGGAGACCAATGAGCACCGGACTTCAGTGGTTCAAGTCGAGCTACAGCGGCAGCGAAGGCGGCCAATGCCTCGAAGTCGCCTACACCTGGCGCAAGTCCAGCTACAGCAGCGACGAGGGCGGCGCCTGCGTCGAGGTCGCCACCTGCCCCCACACCATCCACATCCGCGACTCCAAGAACCCGGACGGCAGCGGGCCGACGCTCCAACTCGGCCCCGCAGCCTGGGCGGCGTTCACCGCCCCCCAGTAGGTGGCCCCAGAAGTGTGACACTCCGCGCCAAAGTGTCACACTTTCTCCAGTAGCCCCCTCCGGCAGGCCTCGGCCGACATCAGTCTCCGGTCAGGTGCAGGTAGGAACTCTCCGTGATCGCGACCTTGGAGAGTTCGATCACCTGGTTCACCACGGGTGTTCGCCGGTCATCAGGTACCGCCTCCAACTCCTCGACCAAGCGCATGAGTTGGACACGGTTGAAGGCGTTGTCCCCGTATGTCCCGAGCCCCATGTCCCTCGATGCTCCCCGCGCTCGCCCGACTGCTCGGCGCCCCGATTGTCAGTGCCCGCCTCTACAGTTTCCGGCATGGCGACCCTTCCCAACCCGCTGCCGACACTGGCGGCAGACCCGAGCGGCAGCTCGCTCGGGCTTGAACTCCCTGCCGGGAGACTGATCGACGTGACCGCCGAAGGCCCGGCGGACGAACCGCTGTTGTGGTGTGCGGACGAGCCGACGAAGCCCGGAGGCTGGGCCTCGGTCCAGCCCGCGCGCCGGGCCGCCGGGCTGCTCCCCGTGCTGTTGGAGGGGGACGGCGGCGAGGTAGGCAGGCCCGACGAATGGCAGTTGCTGCCCGACGAGGCGTCGTACCCCGGTGACCACGACGCCGAAGAGGTCCTGGAGGAGTTCTGGGCGGAGTACGCGGCGGACGAACCCGCCCCGGACGCGGACCACCCCGGCGGGGAAGCCGTCGCCGAGGCGGTCGTGGAGAACTTCGACGAGCAGGCGACGTCCGACGAGACGATCGCGCCGTACGGTCCCGAATGGCCGGGGCTCGCGCCCGCCGCCCAGCAGACACCGACCGCCGACCCGGACGCCCACGCCACCGAGATCGCCGACTCCCTTGTGGAAACCGGCACTTGGTTCAAGGAACCGCGCCTCGCGCTGGTACCGGCCCGCCGCAGCGCGGACATACCCGCGGCGATCGGATGGACCGGCGCGATCAACTACGAGGGGGACGTGGCTCGGCTCTGTGCCGTCCTGCGCTCCTGGGAGGACCGCTTCGGCATCCGGGTCGTGGCCCTCGCCCGGGACCACTTGACGGTGTCGGTGGCGGCCCCGCCCACGACACAGGAAGAGGCCGAGGCGATCGCCGCCGAGCACTTCGCCTTCTGCCCCGACAACATCACCGGGGGCGACTACAACACGCTGCGCGGGTACGCCCAGCACCAGGTGCTTGGCCAGCGGACGTGGTCCTTCTGGTGGGACTGACCCGGGACCCGGCCGGGCTGACGGGGCTGGCGGGGCCGACGGGGCCGACCTGAGGCCGTCGACGCACGCCGAGTGGTGGTGGTCAGCCGCGCGGAGTACGTTCGAAAAGGCTGCGCACGGTGCGGTGGAGTACGGCGACCGGGCGGTCCGCAGCCTTTCGAACGCCCTGCGGGAGAGGTGTCCCATGAAGATCGACGGGTCCGTCGCCTTCGTCACAGGTGCCAACCGAGGGCTCGGGGAGCAGTTCGTACGGGCCCTTTTCGAGGCCGGTGCGGCCAAGGTCTACGCGGGCGCCCGCGACCCCGCGAAGGTCACGGTGCCGGACGCCGTCCCGGTGGCCGTCGACATCACGGACCACGAGGCGGTACGGGCGGCCGCCGCGCGGGCCCAGGACGTGACGCTCCTCATCAACAACGCCGGGTCCACCACCCGTGCCGGCATCCTCACGTCCGAACTCGACTCGTTCCGGACGGAGTTCGAGACCCATGTGGTCGGCACGCTGGCCATGAGCAGAGCCTTCGCCCCCGTCCTCGCGCGCAACGGCGGCGGCGCCCTGGTCAACGTCCTCTCCGTGCTGTCCTGGGTGTCGATCCCCGTCAGCGCCGGATACGCCGCGGCCAAGTCCGCCGAGTGGTCGGTGACCAACGCCCTGCGCGTCGCCCTCGCGGAACAGGGCACGCAGGTCACCGCGCTGCATGTCAGCTACCTGGCGACGGACATGGCCGCGAACGTGCCCGGCCCGAAAGCGGATCCCGGCGACGTCGCCCGGGCTGCACTCGACGGCGTGGCGGCCGGACGCCACGAGGTGCTCGCCGACGCGGTCAGCCGGCAGGTCCAGGCCGCACTGCCCGGGGGACCGGACGCGCTGTATCCACAACTGCGCGGTGGGCGATCGCTGGTCTGACGCACCCCGTCGCCGGTCCGAAGCAGCACGGGAGACACAGCACGGGAGACACCGCCCATCGGAGGCGAGGCACTGATGACCGGAAGCGAGCCGAACCAACCCGAACACCGACGTCAACACCAGGACCAGGCACAGGACTTGGCCGGCCAGACCGTCGTCGTGATCGGCGCGAGCTCCGGAATGGGACTCGAAACCGCGCGTCAGGTCCGGGCCGCGGGCGGGCAGGTGATCATGGTCGCCCGTGATCCGGAGCGGCTGGAGCGAGCGGCCGCGGACATCCTGCCGCTGAGCACCGCGACCCTCGACGCCACGGACACGGACCGGCTCCAGCGGTTCTTCGGCGAACTGCCCCACCCGGTCGACCACGTCATATCGACAGCGGGCGGCCCGCTGTACGCACCCCTGGCCGACCTGGACCTCGCGGAGACCGGCCGGCACTTCGGCGAACGCCTCGCCATGACACTGGGCATCGCCAAGTACAGCCGGGGCAGGGTCCGGGACGCGGGAACGCTGCTGTTCATCGGCGGTACGGGCGGTCGCCGCCCCGGCATCGGCAGGTCCGTCACCGCCGCGATGACCGCCGCCCTTCCCGCCCTCACCGCGAACCTGGCCCTCGAACTCGCGCCGATCCGGGTGAACCTCATCGCCGCCGGATTCGTCGACACCCCCTTGTCGGCCTCGCTCCTGGGCGACCGGATCGAGGCACGACGTGAAGAACTCCGCGCCTCGCTCCCCATCCGCCGGGTCGTCGGCCCACAGGACGTCGCCGCCCTGGCCGTACACATCATGCGCAACGAAGCGCTGACGGGCGCGACGTACGACATCGACGGCGGCCAGCAACTGCTGCCTCAGTGATCACTGCCGCGTCGCCGGCTCCAACGCCTCCACCGCCGCTGCCGCAGCCGTCGAGTCCTGGCCGTAGAAGATGTCGATGTCGACCTCCTCGCCGCCCATCGTCAGGGTGTCCCACGCGCCGCTGAGGACGAGCATGCGCAGGGTCCGCGGCTCCAGCGTCCGGAGCCTCTCCAGGATCGCCTCGTCGTCCGGCATGCCCGCCAGCCGGGGCGCGAGCCGGTCGCGGATGGCCGCCATGCGCGCCAGCAGGGTGGCCGTGTCCGCCTCGCGGTCGGGCTCCTCCGCGATGCCGTCGATGCCGTCGATGCCGTCGATGCCGTCGATGCCGTCGATGCCGTGGTCGATGATGTCCTTGATGGCCCAGGTGACGCCCTGGTCGTCGGTGGTGACCATGGCCTTCCAGGCGCGGCTCTTGTGCCGGTACTGGAGCATCGACATGGCCGCTTCGTGCCGTAGGAAGTCCGCGTCCCGGAAGGGGCGGCCGTTCCAGGCGCTGTTGAGGGAGCGGGCCAGCGAAATCGCCGACGCCAGGCCGCTGTTGAGGCCCCGGCCCGGCCAGAAGTGGATCGAGTTGGCCGCGTCGCCGAGCAGGAAGCCGTAGGTACCGGGCGAGTTGACGGTCGGGGGGAGCAACTCGGCGGAGAAGCGCGGGCGTTGCACCATGTCCAGCCGGAAACTGGTGACCGCGCTCAGGTCCTGGTCCGAGACGTCGAAGAGCCGTAGCCCCTCGTGCACACGCTTCCACAAGGGCGATCCCTTGATGAGCGCGGGCAGGAACAGCGTGCCGTGGGTGGAGCACTGGAAGTCGCCGTGCTCGTCGCGGTTCATCAGACACGGGCGGGAGGCGATGCACTCCTCGAAGACCCGGCGGACCGGGTCGATGCCGATGACCTCCCCCAACTCCGCGTCGGTCAGCCGCATGTTGAGGAAGCCCTCGCCGCGCAACGAGTCGAGCAGGAACCGGTTCTGAGCGACCGTCAGCAGGATCGCCATCGGGTCGGGCAGCTCCGACTTCACCCGCAACCCGAGGACCACGTCCCGCAGATGGACCCCGTCGAGGGAGTAGATCGACTCGTCGGCCTTGCCGAACCGCGCCGCGAAGTGCTCCCGCGTCCGCGAACGGCCGCCGTCACAGATGGCGAGCACATGCTGCGAGGCGAGTTCGTCGCGCTGTTCCGCCGGGTCGAACTTGGGCCGGGATGAGCCGTATTCGGTCCCGCTTCTCGTTCGCCGGCTCCAGCAGCTTGTCCTCGATGTAGGCGATCCGCATGTTGCGCGGGTGGTGGTCGCCGATCGAGTCCGGGCCCGACGGCCACATCTCGGTGAAGTGCTCGGGGTCGAAGAGCCGCTCCTGCACGTACTGCGGCCACGCCAGGTACTGCCGGCTCTGCACGGTCACCACCTGCTGGCGCCGCACATTGCCTTCCTCCTGGCTCTTCCACACGACCCTGCGGCCGTCCTTGCGCCACCGGCCCTCGAAGACGGTGATCTTCACCTGGGCCCCGAGGAAGTGCTCAAGCAGCCGAGCCATGGACAGCCCGACCGGACCGCCGCCCACGACGGTGACCCGCAGCAGGGAACCCTCCTCGCTCTCCTCCGGATGGGTCACGGAGCGGGGCAGTTGAGCGCCATGAGGATGCGCTCTCCCGCCGGCAGACCCTCACGTCCGACGAGCACCGGTGCCATCGCATTTCCTCCCCAGGTTCAACTCGGCGCGTTTCCAAGGGGATTCACCGATCCAAGGACCTTCGGCCACCAAAAGCGCCCTACCCGGAGATGGAGTCCCTCAGCCCTTCCCTCAGTCCCTCCCCCAGCCTCCTGAGCCCCTCCCGGATCTCCCCCGGCGTCTGCGTCACGAAGCAGAGCCGCATCGTCGATCGCTCGGGCTCCCCGGCGTAGAAGGGCGCCCCCGGCACGTAGGCCACGTCCTGCCGCACGACCCGCGCCAGCAGTTGTGTCGTGTCGTACGACTCCGGAAGCCGCGCCCACAGGAACATGCCGCCCTCGGGCCGCTCCCAACTGGACTCCTCGGGAAGGGCGTTGGCAAGCCCTTCCAGCATGGCGTCCCGCCGCTCCCGGTACACACCGGCCACCCGCGTCACATGCGCGTCGAGGTCGTTGTCCGCCAAGTACCGCGCGGCGGCGAGCTGGTTGACGGTCGGGGTGTGCAGGTCGGCGGCCTGTTTGGCGACGACACAGGCCCGCAGCAGGTCCGCCGGCGCGCGCAGCCACCCGAGCCGCAATGCGGGGGCCATCACCTTGGAGAAGGAACCGAGCAGCACCGTACGGTCCGCCGCCCCCTCCTGCGCCGCGATCCACGACAACCGCGCGCCCTCGAAGCGGAGTTCGCCGTACGGATCGTCCTCCACGATCCACAGCCCGCGCCGCGCGGCGACCGCGGCGACGGCGGCCCGGCGGTCGGCGGGCAGGGTGCGGCCGGTGGGGTTCTGGAAGGTAGGCACGGTGTAGAGCAGCTTGGGCCGCTCCCGCACGACGAGTTCGTCCAGCGCCTCCGGGTCCAGCCCGTCACAGTCGCCGGGCACACCGACCACCCGCGCACCGGCGAACGCGAACACCTGAAGTGCCGCCAGATAACAGGGACTTTCGACGAGGACGACGTCCCCCGGCTCCAGCAGCGCGGTCGCGAGCAGCGAGAGCGCCTGCTGCGAACCGGTGGTGACGAGGAGGTCGTCGGGTCCGGTGGGCAGCCCGCGCGCCGAGGTCCGCGCGGCGAGCGCCTCCCGCAGCCCCGGCTCGCCCTCGGTCGTCGCGTACTGGAGCGCCCGCGCGGGCGTCTCGGTGAGCACCGCCTGGTACGCGGCGGCGATACCGGCCGTGTCGAAGAGTTCGGGGGCCGGCAGCCCGCCCGCGAAGTTGATCACCTCGGGGCGGGCGGTGACGGCGAGGATGTCCCGCACCGGCGAACCCCCGATCGCACGGGCGCGCGCGGCGAGCGGCGGCACGGCAGCGGGGACAGGGGCGGGCTCGATGACGGTCATGCCGGACAGCCTAGGAATGCAGGTGCCGCCTACAAGCAGGTTTCCGCGATCCGGACACGCGCCCGCCCCGACCGGGCTCAGGCCTTCTTGCCGGTCGCCCCATAGACGTTGATGTCGTCGTCCGTCACATCATTGATGTTCCGATAGGTGATCTTCTCGATGTCGTCGAGACTCTCGAAGTACGCCTGCTCCACCACCGGCGGCGCGGGCGCCGGACCCGGGTGCCACTGGTGGGCCGGGACCACACCGGGCTCGTCCAGGGTGATGCCCGGGGTCTCGGTGAAGAACCGCTCGACCTCGTCCTTGGTACGGAACACGAAGGTGAACCCCCGCTCCGTGTACGTCCGTTGGACCGCACGGGTCGGGATCGGATGCATCTCGTCGGTGAGATGGCTGAGCACCAGATGGCTCCCGGACGGCAGCACATCCACCAGCTCACGCACCAACGGGTACGCCTCCTCGGCCTCGACGAAGTGCAGGATCGCCACCAGCAGCAGGGCGACCGGCTCGTTGAAGTCGAGGGTCTTGGAGGCCTGTTCGAGGATGTCGGCCGGGCGGCGCAGGTCGGCGTCGATGTAGTCGGTACGCCCCTCGGGGCTGCTGGTGAGCAGGGCGCGGGCGTGCGCGAGGACCACCGGGTCGTTGTCGACGTAGACGATCCGCGACTCGGGCTCGATGCCCTGGGCGATCTGGTGCACGTTCTCCGCGGTGGGCAGCCCGGTGCCGATGTCGAGGAACTGGCGCACCCCGTGCTCCTGCGACAGCCGGGTGACGGCCCGGCGCATGAAGTCCCGGTTGTGCCGTACGTCGAGATAGCCGCGCGGGTTGGCGGCGAGCGCGGCGGCGGCGGCCTCGCGGTCGACGGGGTAGTTGTCCTTGCCGCCGAGGAAGACGTCGTAGACACGGGCCGGGTGGGCCTTGGTGGTGTCGATCCTCCTTCTCAGCTCGGCGGGGTCTTGGCTGAGGGCGTCACCGGGCATGCGCGTCTCCCAGAAGAGGTCGGTCATTCAAAGGACAACCGGAGCAATGCTCATCAAGAGCAGTGGTCAACAACCTAACTCCCGCCGGGACTTGATGGTGCCCAGTCCGCGGGACCGGCGCCCGGTCCCCTTCCCACGTCCCACGACGTGCCCGCGCGGACCGACATCCCCCCAGGTCAGCGCAGTCGGGACGGCCCCGGCGTCCCGAATCCGGCGACAGCCGTAGACCCCGCCCCACCCGACCACTCAAGCTGCACCCGATGACGCGCTCCGCTTCCACGGGAGGAACCCATGCCGCCCCGCACCACCTGCCCCCGCCCCCGCACCCGTGCCCGCGTCCTGGCCGTCGCCACGACCGTGCTCACCGCGGCGCTGCTGCTCTCGGGGTGCAAGGACGGCATGGGCGTACGCGACGAGGGCCCGTCGGGCGTGACCCCCACCTCTACGGGGTCGACGCCCTGACGGGCCCTGGATACGCGCGCGCGTGATCAGACGTGTGCCGGGATCCCGCCGACTTCCTTCGGGTTCGGGCCGTACGCGTTGGCGCCGGGGGCGCTGTCCAGGCAGGTGAAGACCAGCAGCGTGATGCCGCCGACGAACGGCACGAGGCCGATGAGCAGCCACCAGCCGGAACGGCCCGTGTCGTGCAGGCGGCGGATGCTGACACCCAGGCCGGGCAGCAGGATCGCGAGGTAGAAGAGGCCCACGAGGAGCGGGAACTTGATCGCGAAGCCGATGCCCCCCACGACAATCGCGATGATGGCCGCGAACAGGCCGAACATCCAGTACTCCTTGCGGCGCGCGCGCCCGCTGAATACCGCGTACTTCTTCAACGCCTCGATGAAATAGCTCATGGTGTCCCCCAGGGATCGACGTCCAGACCATCCAGAACGGATCAGGCCAGGCGCAGAAGGTAAGGACACTGATGCGCACGCGTCAAATCCACATAAGTGCCGGACACAGAAGGCCAATTGGGGCCACATCCCCCCACACCGACCGTCGTTTTCGGGCCAAACCCCACTACCGCCCCGAACCGAGATCGCCCCGAAGCCGGAACGACTTCGAAGCGTTGCCTATTGACGGGCGTTCAGCGGGGCGGGCTCCGGCGATCAGCGCAGCTTCTGCGCCGCCTCCACCGCCCAGTACGTGAGGATGTTCTGCGCCCCGGCCCGCTTGATACCGGTGAGCGCCTCGAAGATCGCCTTGTCCCGGTCGATCCAGCCCTTCTCGGCGGCGGCCTCGATCATCGAGTACTCGCCGGAGATCTGATAGGCGGCGACGGGCACGTCCGAGACCTCGGCGACCTTGGCCAGGATGTCGAGGTAGGGCCCCGCCGGCTTGACCATCACCATGTCGGCACCCTCCTCCAGGTCGAGCGCCAACTCCCGCATGGACTCCCGCGCGTTGGCCGGGTCCTGCTGGTACGTCTTGCGGTCCCCGGTGAGCGAGGAACCCACGGCCTCACGGAACGGCCCGAAGAACGCGGACGCGTACTTGACGGTGTAGGCGAGGATCGCCACATCCTCCCGCCCGATCTGATCGAGCGCGTCCCGGATGACCCCGATCTGCCCGTCCATCATCCCGCTGGGCCCGACGACATGAGCACCGGCATCGGCCTGCACCTGAGCCATCTCGGCATACCGCTCAAGGGTCGCGTCATTGTCCACACGCCCAAGCTCATCCAGCACGCCACAGTGCCCATGATCAGTGGTCTCATCAAGACAAAGATCAGACATGACGAGCAACTCGTCCCCGACCTCGGCCCGCACATCCCGCAGCGCGACCTGCAGAATCCCATCGGGATCGGTCCCAGGAGTCCCCAGGGCGTCCTTCTTGGACTCCTCCGGCACCCCAAAAAGCATGATCCCGGAAATCCCGGCCGCAACGGCTTCAGCAGCAGCCTTCTTCAAACTGTCCCGAGTGTGCTGCACGACCCCGGGCATGGCAGAGATCGGCACCGGCTCACTGATCCCCTCGCGCACAAAGGCGGGAAGGATGAAGTCGGCAGGATGCAACCGCGTCTCGGCAACCATGCGCCGCATCACGGGGGAGGTCCGCAACCGCCGGGGCCGCGAGCCGGGAAAGGATCCGTACGTCGTCATGGCTTCTACGCTACGCCCGCCTCAGGGACACCTTTGCCGACGGTGAGTCGGCGAACATCTCAGCCACTTTCCGGAGTTTCATCCCTTTTTCTTCCCTCTCTTGGTGAGGACCTGCAACGCGTGCCGCGCAGACGCGTTCCCCAGATCGGCGGCTTGGCGGAACAGCTCAAGGGCCTCGTCCATGCGGT
This sequence comes from Streptomyces prunicolor NBRC 13075, assembly GCF_000367365.1. Classification (GTDB taxonomy): domain Bacteria; phylum Actinomycetota; class Actinomycetes; order Streptomycetales; family Streptomycetaceae; genus Streptomyces; species Streptomyces prunicolor. The sequence continues at coordinate 51,413 of NZ_BARF01000078.1, forward strand.
CCAGACCGACAAGAAGGCGGCCCAGGGCGTACATGCCGCCGGCGTTCCCCGCATCGGCCGCTTTACGGAACCACTCCTCGGCCTCCGCCAAGCGCTGCTGCCCCTCGTACATCACCCCCAGGTTCACCGCCGCACCGCTGAATCCCGCAGCATGGGAGCGCGCGTAGAGCTCGGCGGCCCGCTCGGTGTCACCCGCTTGCCCGGCCAGATCGCCCAGGAAACCGAGCGCCCCGGGATGCTCCTGCTCCGCCGCCCGGCGCAGGATCTCCTCGGCTTCCGGCCGGCGGCCACGGCCGAGCCACAGACCGGCCAGGGACACGTCCGCATCGAGGTGCCCCTGCTTCGCCGCCTGCTCGAAGTAGCGCTCGGCGAGCGGGAGTTCACCTGTCTTCTGATACTGGAGCCCGAGGTTGTACTGCGACGGCGCGTGCCCGAGCGTGGCCGCCTTGCGGTACCACTGCACCGCCTCGTCGGCCTCCTTGCGATTCCCGTCGTCGAGCTGCACCGCGAGACCGTGCATGGCACCGGCGTCTCCCGCGGCGGCGGCCTGGCGGAACCACAGGATCGCCTTGTCCCGGACGCCGAGATCGACATAGACGAGCGCAAGGTTGTACTGAGCGTTCACACTGCCCGACTCCGCCGACCGGAGATAGGCGTCACGCGCTTCCTCCAGCCGCCCCCGCTCGGCGAGAACGACCCCCCGCTTGAACCACTTCCGCCCGCTGAACCACCCGCGTCCACCCATGACGTCCCCCACTCTCACCCCACGGATCAAGGGACACAGAATGGCACAAGCGTACGAACCCGCGAAAGAACACACAGCGGGCGATGCGGCGGAAACACCGGTCAACGAAATCCAGCCCGCGCGGCGCCTTACCAACACGGGCCGCAATCCCTCAGCCCGCCCGTGCGGCGCCTTACCAACACAGGCCGCCAAAATCAGCCCGTCCGGCGTTT